>JAPLKU010000003.1 GCA_026387935.1 Gemmatimonadota bacterium
GAACCGATGGGAACAATGATGGGTTTGGGAAAGTTGTTGCTGTTGCGTGATTGGAACGCGGCGGGCGTGAACACCGTGTCTCTCCGCGTGATGGCATCACTGCGGGATTGGAACTGGATGACAACATCCACGGCGTTTGACTTGATCCAGTCCTTCACTGCTTCGCGGTTGGTTTCCTTCACTGCTTCGCGGTGGGTCACTGGGAACTGGGAACCCACTTCGTGAGTTCCTTCATCCCCGACTGCGTCGGGTCTGAAATCACTGGTGTTGGTCATACCAGGTGCCTGATGGGAACTGTTGTTGGTGCTACCAGATGCCTGATGGGATTGGAGTGTTCCCTTGTTCAGTGTGTCGTTATTCGCATTGTTCATTCGTTGATCCCTCAGGTCGCTGGTGAGTGGGTGATGAGTTCGGTTATGGGTACACGTGGGGTAAAGGGGAGAAGTGGTTCTACTCAGTGGGTGCTGCCAATGTCCTGTAGAGCGAGTGATTCCTTTTCTGTCTATGAACTAGCGATGCTAGAACGCAGTGGTGACTGCTGAAGAGGTCAAGTTTCCTTCTCGTCCAAGGTGCTACATGTTCTTGTGACTTCGTGACACTTGTCACGCATAACGAAATATTTATACAAACCGATATTGCTACAGCCAATAAAAAAAGACACGCAGGGTGTCTTGGGGGACGAAAAACTTTTTGAGTTTTTCTTTCTTGAACGTCGTTGAGATGTTCACGTCATCGTGGTTTACCCAAACGGTACATGTCTGTGTGACTAGAGATGTTCAAGATGCCCAACCCTGCAACTCGTACTACTTCAACAACACGTGTCGTACAGTCTTGGTACAAGTGTTATGCGACCAACCTGTCTCGCACTTTGTATACCGTTCTCACGGATACTGATAGAATCTTCGCGATATGAGTGACTCGGGTGTTCTCGCGAAGCAGCTTGATGATTTTCTGCGACTTGGGTTTCTCGAGAAACGCAAGAAGTGATTCATGTGACCCTTTTCGTCGTCCCGTGTACAACCCCTTTGCTTTCGCGATGGCAATGCCTTCCATCTGTCGTTCCCTGATGTTCGTTCTTTCAATACTTGATAAACATGTCATCACGGACAGAACGATTTGCGCGGTGGCATTCACGGTGCCATCGTCATTCAACAGTCGGATGCCTTCTTTCTGAATGATGACTTGAATCTTGTTCTCGACGAAATACTGAATGGTGATGGTGATGTCTGCAATGTCTCGTCCCGCGCGACTGATTTCATGAAAATGGATTTCCCCGATTTCTCCCTTCGCGCAATCATTCAACAACTGTCTTCCAGCAACCCTGTCTCGAAACTTCACCACCCCTGAAATCTTGTCTTCATAGTGTCGAGAAAACGTCGTCGTCCCTCCTAGCGTCGCGTCTGCACGACGAAACGACTGCATTTGTCTGTCTGTCTTCTGAGACGCACTTGAGACTCGTGCGTACGAAACCGTGAGTTTTGTCATTTTTCCTCTGTTTTCGACTGGTACGTCCAACATGTCACCTGTGGGACATACACTAAAACTAACATGTATGGGTCTGTTTGTCAACCCCAGAAAACACCTGTAAGTGCTTTAACCACAAGCAGTTACATGGTTCAATATGATGATGGTTACAGAAGGTTTCTTGTCTCAGAATCAGGTGATTTTACCGTCATTTCCAGGTATAGTCTAAAAATGATGTTTTTTCTGTCCCAGTGTTCGGTGTAAATGAGAGAACGGAAAAAGTGATAACGTCAGTTCACTTTTTCTGTTCTCACGTTTCGCCAGAATTACAACCATTATTTGTTTTATTCTTTATTATTTAAATAAGAATGATTCTTTAGTAACTTCTTTAGTAATAATGTCGCTGTATAGACATGTTTTTGGTCACTGAGACGGTGTTGAGGTTTGCTAAGTCGTTATGTGACAACACTTGGAGATTGGTGTGTAGTTAGGCATCACTTTTACAACACGATGGAAGAAGTCGACCGCACGGTTGGGACCATCAAGCGGTACATCGCCAACGGCGTGTAAGAAAAGGTCCAGCTCGGCCGCGGCCGAGCTGATTTCGGCCAATTTCGCGGAATTGGCAACCTTTTTGACCCCGTACTCGTTCTAATGATGTGGTAACGGCAAACGTCCAACGTTTGCCGTTACCCGTCAGGCTCGCCCCATCCATCCCGACTCCACACACTTCCGTGAAACTGCGCCTGCTCCTTGCGACGCTCCTTTGCGTAGTTGCCTCTGCCTTTTCCTCGCCGCTTTCCGCCCAGACCGTTGACGTCATTCGCGGCCGGGTGACCGGCCCGGAAAACCAGCCGCTCGAGGGCGCCCAGGTCACGGTGACCACGTTGGCTGGCGCGGTAAGCCGGAACGCCCGAACCGATGCGAATGGCCGGTATACCGTCACCTTTCCCGGTGGCGATGGTGACTACTTCGTCACGTTCAATTCGATCGGATACGCCCAGCGCCGTTACGAGATCAAGCGCGTCGCCGATGAAGACATCCTGATTGCCGACTCGAAGATGTCGCGCACGGCGACGGCACTCGGCGAAGTGCGAGTTCAGGGCGACCGCACGCGCCCCAATCGCAATGAGACCAATCCCGATATCAGCGGCACCGAGCGGGCAACGAACACGTCCGCACTCTCTGCGGCGCAAATGGGCGACCTCGCCGCGATGGCCGCGTCCATTCCCGGCGTGCTGCTCGTACCCGGTGCCGATGGCGACCCATCCGGCTTCTCGGTGCTTGGCCTCGATCCGAGCCAGAACTCCACAACACTCAACGGACAGAACTTCGGCGGCTCGGACATTCCGCGCGACGCCGCCGTTGGTTCGTCGCTCACCACATCGCCGTACGACGTGTCCCGCGGCGGCTTCAGCGGCGCGAACTTCAACCTGCGCACACAGAGTGGAACGAACTTCATCCTCCGCACGAACAGTCTGAACATCGACTCGCCGTCCATGCAGTGGACGGACCAAGCTGCCAAGGCGCTCGGGCAGCAGTACAGCAATCTCTCGCTGGGCGGCCGGCTCTCCGGACCGATCAAATACAACCAGTCGTTCTTCAACCTCGCGTACCAGCTCGGGCGCCGGTCGAATGACCTGCAGACCTTGCTCAATACGTCGCCGCTCGGGTTGCAGACCAGCGGCATCGCGGCGGATTCGATCACGCGACTGCTCGGCATTGCGCAGCGCCTGAATGTGCCAACCACGGCCGGGCACCCCGCGAGCGAGCGCCTCAGCGACCAGGGTTCCATCATCGGCTCCTTTGATCTTGCTCCGCCATCGTCGCGCGCTGGATCGGCCTACAACCTCACGGTAAATGGTTCGTGGAACACGCAGTCGCCGGTGTCGAACCTGACGTCGGAGTTTCCGGCCCACAGCGGCGATCGTAGGAACTGGAACGCTGGCGGACAGTTCCGGCACTCGACGTACTGGGGCATCGGCATCCTCAGCGAAACAACGCTTGGACTTACCGGGTCCGACAACAATTCGGTTCCGTACCTCGAGATGCCGAGCGGAAGCGTGCGCATCAACTCGACGTTTGCGGATGGCACCAATGGCGTGAAGAGCATCGGCTTCGGCGGCAACTCGTCGCTCAACAGCTCCTCATCCAACGCATCGCTCGCCTTCACGAACCTGAGTTCCTGGTTCAGCGAGAACAACAAGCACCGCATCAAGCTCTCAACCGAGCTGCGCAACGATTCCTACGGAATCGACCAGCACATCAACCAGCTCGGCGCGTTCACGTTCAACTCGCTGGCCGACCTCGATGCCGGACGGCCCGCCTCGTTCAGCCGCACATTGTCGCCGCGCACGCGGAGCGGCAGTCAGATCGTCGGCGCCATTTCACTCGGTGATTCGTACCGCAGGAGCAACACTTTCCAGCTGCAGTATGGCGTGCGAATCGACGGCAACGCCTTCAACACACACCCGAACGTGAACCCGCAGGTCGAGCAGCTCTTCGGCGTGAAAAACAGCGAAGTCCCGAATCGGTTGTATGTGAGCCCGCGGGTGGGGTTCTCGTGGAGCTATGGCACGGCCGCGCAGATTGCTGGGTTTGAAGGGGCATTCCGCGGGCCGCGCGCGACGGTGCGCGGCGGGCTGGGGCTGTTCCAGGGCACGCCTGGTGTGCAAACCCTCGGTGGTGCGATTGACAACACCGGCCTCGCGAGCGGTCTGCAGCAGGTGTTTTGCACCGGTATCGCCACACCGACGCCGAACTGGGCCTCGTACGCCGGCGGCGCTGGCTCGATTCCAACCCAGTGCGCCGACGGCACGAGCGGCTCGGTGTTCTCGAGCACCGTGCCGAACGTTTCGTTGTTTGACAAGAACTACACCTCGCCCCGCAGCGTGCGGTCAAATCTGCAATGGGGCGGCGCGATTCTCGACAACCGGTTCAACGGCCAGTTCGAGGTGACGTACTCGCTCAACTTGAACCAGCCCGGCAACGTGGACCTGAACTTCTCGCCGACGCAGCGCTTTGCGCTGGCGGGAGAGGGCAACCGACCCGTGTATGTGCAGCCGACCAGTATTGACCCGCGCACCGGTCTCATCGCGTCGCGCGACGCGCGCGTGTCGCAGCTCTACAACCGCGTCACCGAAAGCAAGTCCGACCTTCGCTCGGAGAGCAAGCAGCTGCGCGCGTCGATTTCGCCGCTGACGTTCAACAGCGCGTTTTCCTGGAACCTGTCGTACGTCTACCAGGACGTGCGCGAACGCGTGCGCGGGTTCGGCACGAACACCGTCGGCAACCCGTTCAACGAAGAATGGGCACGCTCGAACTTCGATTCGCGCCACCAGATTCAGTATTCGCTCTTTTACAATGCGTGGGACTTCGTGCGCTTCAGCTGGAGCGGCGGTTTCCGGTCGGGCAACCCGTTCACGCCGCTCGTAAATGCGGACTTGAACGGCGATGGATATGCCAACGACCGCGCGTTCATCTTTGACGGTGCTGGTGGTGGCGATGCCGCACTCGGGACCGCGATGCAAACGCTGGTGAAGTCGGCTCCCGGCTATGTGCAGAGTTGCCTGCAGAAGCAGACCGGCGCACTGGCAGGACGCAACAGCTGCGAAGGTCCGTGGACCTCGTCGGCGAACCTCTCGATTTCATTCAATCCGGTGAAGCTGCAGCTCCCGCAGCGCGCCACGTTCACCTTTGCGGTTTCCAACCCGCTCGGCGCCGCCGACCTGATGCTCCACGGCAGCAACAACCTGCGCGGCTGGGGCCAGAGTCCCTTTCCTGACCAGAACCTGCTTTATGTGAAGGGCTTCGATCCGGCGACCAACAAGTACAAGTACGACGTCAACCAGCGCTTCGGCTCATCGAACCCCGCGTTCCAGCCTTTCCGCACGCCGGTCACGGTGACGGCGATGTTCCGCTTCGACATCGGACCGACCCGTGAAGAGCAATCGCTCCTGCAGCAGCTCAACGTCGGGCGCCGCACCGACGGCAACAAGTTCAACGAGGGCGTGATCAAGGCGATCTATGCCAACGGCGGATTGGTGAATCCCATCGGCACGGTACTTCGCCAGTCCGACACCCTCAAGCTCACGAGCGTGCAGGCCGACAGCTTGGCGACGCTCAATCGCTGGTACCTGATACGCCTCGATTCCATCTGGTCGCCAATCGCGAAGGCGCTCGCCGACCTGCCTGATCGCTACGACGAAGGCGATGCGTATGTCCGCTACAAGCATGGCCGCGAAGCCACGGTCGATCTGCTCAAGCGCATTGCGCCACAAGTGAAAGGCGTGCTCAACGAAGCGCAGAAGCGCCAGCTGCCGTCTATCGTCACCAGCTATCTCGATACGCGCTACCTCGCCTCCATTCGCTCCGGCACCGCCGGGGCCGGCGGGACCGGCTTCGGCGGCGGCGGTGGCGGCCCCGCAATTTTCGGTGGTGGCGGTGGCGGTGGGCAGACGATCACCATTGTTCGGTAAGTTCGTAGGCACTCCCTCCTCATCACGAATGCCCATGTCAACGCTTCGCTCAGCATTTGTCCGCGTGCTCGGCATTGCCACGATTTCGGGTGGCGCTGCGCTGTCCGCGATGGCGCAGGAACCCACCACGACCGCCGCCGGCGCGCTGCCACCCATTCGCGCACTCGGGAAAGCAACCGCGCGCTCGACGGACCTCCTCGGCGCCGTGTCTCAGGTGCGGGCGCTCCCAGGCGGCCGAGTGCTGGTGAACGACAATCTCGGCCGAAAGGTCGTGATGTTCGAGCCAGGCCTTGGCTCGTTCAAGGTCGTGGCCGATACGACCAGCGCAACCGCCAATGCCTACAGCTCGCGGGCCGGCGGACTGGTTGCCTACAAAGGCGATTCCACGCTCTTCGTCGATCCAACATCGCTGTCCATGCTCGTCATCGACAGCAAAGGCAGCATCACGCGCGTCATGTCTGTGCCGCGCCCGAACGATGCGGCGTCGCTGATTGGCGGGCCGAACGGCACTCCGGCGTTCGACGCGCAGGGCCGGCTGGTCTATCGCGCACCGCCACATCTCCATGTGGAAGGTGCTGGGTTTGGCGGCGCCGGTGGCGCGGGCGGTGGCGCGGGCGGTGGCCGCGGACAATTCCAGATGCCGACCTTCCCCGACTCGGCAGCAATCGTGCGCATCGCGCTCGATACGCGCGCCGTTGATACCGTCGCCTGGCTCAAGATCGCCAAGCAGACCACGACCACCACGCACACGGCCGACGGCGGCCGCTCCGTGGTTTCGACCATCAACCCGATGCAGATCGTGGACGATTGGGCCGTGACCGCTGATGGGCGAGTGGCGATCGTGCGCGGCCAGGACTACAAGATCGAATGGATTGATGGCAAGGGCGCAGTGGCCGGCTCGAGCAAGATTCCATTCGCGTGGCGCCGTCTGAACGATTCGATGAAGGTGGCGTTCATCGACTCGACGAAAAAGGCGATGGAGGTGCTGCGCCAGCAGGCGGCCGCGCTGGCCCAGGCCGGTGGCACGGCGTCGGCGTTCGCTCCCGACCCGACCGCAGGCATCGGTGGTCCGCCGGCGAACGTTCGCTTCGAGTTCCACGGCGCCGGCGAGGAAGCACGGCGGCCGCAGGCTGCCAGCTCGAACGGTGCGCCGACAACCGGCGGACCAAATACATCGCAAGTCGCCCAGCTCAACTTCGTGAATCCGACGGACCTGCCAGACTATGCACCGCCTTTCGCAGCCGGCGCGGCGCGCAGCGACCTGAATGGAAACGTTTGGATCCGCACATCAAACGTCTACAACAACGGATCAGTGTACGACATCGTGAATGCCAAAGGCGCGCTGACCGATCGTGTCCTGCTTCCCCCTGGCCGCGTGATTGCCGGATTCGGCCCGGGCGTGGTGTATATGGGCTACCGCGACGGCGCGGGCGTGCGCCTCGAAGTGGCGCCGATTGCGAGCGCAACACCCTAAGTATCCTCTGGACTTACATCGAACCAATCAGAACTATGTCCCTACATCGCAAACTGCTCGCGCTCGCTTTTACTGCCGTGTCGACTCGTGCGTCGGCGCAACAGCCAACCACCGCCGCTGCAGGCGCCCTGCCGGCCATTCGGCAGCTCGCCAAGCCACGCGCTGTTTCCACGGAACTGCTTGGCGCCGTCTCTCAAGTGCGCCAGCTTTCCAACGGCAGCGTACTGGTCAACGACAACCTCGGCCGCAAAGTTGTGCTCTTCGACGCCGGGCTGACCAAGTCGACCGTCGTCGCGGACACGACGAGCGCCACGGCCAATGCCTACAGCTCGCGCGCCGGCGGACTCATCGCGTACAAGGGCGACTCCACACTCTTCGTTGACCCCACATCCCTCTCGATGCTCGTCATCGACGGCAAGGGCAGCGTGGCGCGCGTGATGTCCGTCCCGCGTCCGAACGAGGCACAGTCACTGATCGGCGGCCCGAGTGGCACACCAGGATTCGACGCGCAGGGCCGCCTGGTCTATCGCGCGCCGCCAAACTTCCGGATCACGCCGCCGCCCGGCGGCGATATGTCGAAGTTCGTCATGCCGCAGATTCCGGATTCTGCCGCTGTCGTTCGGATCGCGCTCGACACGCGCAAGGTGGACACGGTCGCGTTCCTGAAGACGCAAAAGACGAACGTGTCGATGTCGCAAGGCGCGGACGGTCGCATGAGCGTCACGAGCACGCTCAATCCGATGCAGGTCATCGACGACTGGGCGGTTACCGCCGACGGTCGCGTGGCCATTGTGCGCGGTCAGGAGTACCGCATTGACTGGATCGATGGCACTGGCGCGGTTGCTGCATCAAACAAGGTGCCTTTTGCCTGGCGCCACCTCGATGATTCAATAAAGGTTGCGTTCATCGACTCGACACGAGCTGCCATGGAGACCCTGCGTCAGCAGGCGCTCACGCGAATGCAAGCAGGCGGAGGCGGCGCAGCCGGCATCGCCGCGGCTGCGCCTGGTCTGGCCGCAGCGGCGGGCATTGAGATGGGCGCCATGGCCGGTATACGAATGGAATTCCGCGCGGGCCCCGGCGACGGTCCCCGGGGCGCTGCTCCGGGTGCATCCAATGGCGCTCCGCCAGCCGGCGGACCAGCGAATATCACGATTCCGCCGCTCAACTTCGTGAATCCGTCCGAACTACCGGACTACGCACCGCCGTTCACGGCGGGCGCCGTCCGCGGAGATCTCGACGGCAATGTCTGGATTCGCACGTCAAATGTTTTCAGCGGCGGCTCGGTGTACGACATCGTCAACGCGAAGGGAGAACTCACGGATCGTGTGCTCCTCCCCGCCGGCCGCGTGATCGCCGGGTTCGGCAAGGGCGTCGTGTACATGGGCGTGCGCGATGGCACTGCCGGGGTGCGCCTCGAAGTCGCTCCGATCCGCTCGGCGACGCCGTAACCTTCGTCCGTCGCAGTGCTCGAACGGGAGCCGCGATCGCGGCTCCCGTTTCGTTTGGGTTGTCGCATCGGGCGGTCGCACGAATCGGGTCGACCGCGCTCTGCCGCCCCGCTAATCTTCGCGCATGACCGCCCCAGACTCCGCGCCATCTGCCCAGTCACGGCTCACGCTCGACCCCGCCGACTGGAACGCCTTTCGCGAGCTCGCCCACCGTATGGTGGATGATTCGCTCGAACATCTCCGAACCCTCGGCGATCGTGCGCCTTGGACGCCGCTGCCGGCCGCGACACGGGCGTCGCTAGCGAATGAGCCCCTCCCTCGCGCCGCTCAAGGCGCCGACGCCGCGTACGCACAGTTCGCCGAAGAAGTCCTGCCGTACACGAATGGCAATCGGCATCCGCGATTCTGGGGCTGGATCCAGGGCAACGGAACCCCACTCGGCATGATGGCCGACATGCTCGCAGCCGGCATGAATGCGCATCTCGCTGGGCTCGATCAATCGCCAAAGCTCGTGGAGCTCAAGGTGATCGAGTGGCTTGCTGAGCTGATGGGATTCCCGAAGAACTCGAGCGGCGTCTTGATGAGCGGCGGGACGATGGCGAATCTCGTTGGCCTCGCCGTTGCGCGTCACGCACGATGCGGCTTCGACTTGCGGAAGGAGGGACTCGCGGGCGGTCCACGCCTCGCCGTCTATGCATCAACCGAAGTGCACTCGTGGGCGCAGAAGTGCGTCGAACTTTTCGGCATGGGCAGTTCGTCGCTCCGCAAAGTTCCGGCGGGCGCAGACATGCGTATGAACGTCACTGCATTGAAGCGCATGATCGCGGACGATCGCGCAGCAGGCCTTCGCCCCATCTGCGTGATCGGCACTGCCGGTACGGTGAACTCCGGCGCGATTGATGACCTCAATGGCGTTGCAGATGTATGCGCGGCCGAGAACCTCTGGTTCCACGTGGACGGCGCCTTCGGGGCGCTCGCGGCGTTTTCGCCGTCGCTGAAGCCGCTGGTTGCCGGCATGGATCGCGCAGATTCACTCGCGTTCGACCTGCACAAATGGGGCTATTTGCCCTATGAAATCGCGTGCGTGCTCGTGAAAGATCGCGCCACACACGAGGGCACGTTCAGCGTAACGCCGAGCTATTTGACCGACGAAGGTCGCGGCGTGATTGCCGGCGGTCTGCCATTTGCCGACCGCGGGATAGAGCTCACCCGCAACTTCAAAGCGCTCAAGGTCTGGCTCTCGTTCAAGGCGCATGGCGTGGACGCCATCGCACATGTCATCGAGCAGAACGTCGCACAGGCGCAGGCGTTTGGAGTGGCGGTCGCGACACTGCCGGATGCGGTCGTCGCCGCGCCGGTGTCGCTGAATATCGTGTGCTTCCGTTTTGCTCCAACTGCGATGTCCGCCGAGCAGCAGGACGCGTACACCAAGGAGATCCTGCTCCGTGTGCAGGAAAGCGGACTCGCGATTGTCAGCGGATCCAAAATCGACGGACGCTATGTGATTCGCGTTGCGTGCTCGAACCACCGCACGACTTGGGATGACTTCGAGGCGTTACTGGCTGGGCTCGCTCGGATTCGGAGTTCAATCGCGTAGCGCGGGGTGCTACGCCATCGGGTCGCGGGCGCGCAGGCCGAAGGACTCCGCGGCTGCAATCATCCTGCGATCGGCCGTCCAGATTTCATCGAACCCGGCGAGCCGCGATCTCGAGAGGTGGATCGCATCTGCGCCCGAGAGCGCCATTTTGGTTTAAGCACCTCAAGACGGCGGCGTGCGTCTTCGATCACTGCAGTGCCGGCCGGAATCCACGTCCAGACCGCCGCGGCATTGTCGTCGTCGTACTCGTTCAGCGCTTTGCGCAACGCTCGCCCGGTCAGCCGCTTGTCGCGCCATGCGCGACGCCATGCGCGACGAAGCATCGAGACTACCTCTACCCGTCCGAGGGCAGAGCAGCAAAGGCGTGCTGACTGAACTGCCACCTCGCGGACGAAGTCCGAGCCCGACTCGGGAACGCAGCACTACGCCAGGCACGAGCTATCGAAGTAGGCCCGCGTCACCGTTGATCTTGATCCTCACGGATATGGATCGTGCTACCGGTTGCCCGCGGTCGGTGACGATGTAGCCATGAGTTGCGGCCTCGCGCACCAGCTTGCCCCTGCGCTCATGAAGGTCGCGGATACGGTAACGACTCGCTCACCTGCCGCGAGCATCGGCACCGAGCCCAGCGCCCTTCATCGCAAGGATGTTCGGTGCGTCTTCAGGAATGGTCGATACGATCACAGATCAGCACGCCATCCGTCGCGGAGTTCGCGAACTGATCCGGTGAGCGTGAACTCCTCCTCCAGCTTCGCGCTCGCCGCCTTCAACACCAGCTCCGGCACCGCCTGAGCGGAAATCGAAAACGGCGCCAAGAGCGCCGTTCCCAACACACAGATGAATGCCTTTCGCACGCGACCTCCTATGATCGCTCGCCCGCCATGACGCGAATAACCTTGTACTCCTTTTCCGTCACGGGCGTCACTGAGAGGCGCCCGATGCGAATCAGTGCCATGTCCTTGAGCGCCGCCTTCAGCTTCATGGCCTGCAGCGTCACCGGCCGCGTGTACTGCGCCACGGCACAGAGATCCACCATGTACCACTGCGGATTGTCCTGCTTCGAATCCGGGTCGTAGTGGCGGTGCTTCAGGTCGAACGCCGTATGGTCGACATATCCCTCTCGTGCCACCGTGCACTCGCCCACAATCATCGGCGACCCATCCATCGAGTGGTAGAAAAACACCCGGTCGTTCATCTTCATGCCATCGCGCAGGAAGTTGCGCGCGGCAAAGTTTCGAACACCATCCCAGCAGGTCGTCCGGCCATGCCGCCGGAGCAGGTCATCGAACGAGAATATCCCCGGCTCGCTCTTAACGACCCAGCTGCGCACCTCACCCTCGGAGCGCTTGAACACCCACGCCCACTTCCCCTGTTCGTACGGGGTGGTGGCCGACGCGGTATCCATTTCATCTTCGACTACCGGCGGCCCCTTCGGAGCAGCCGATGCCTTCGACACCGTCTTCTTCTTCGGCTTCGCGTTCGTGCTGGCGCGCGCGGAGCTCTTGGACTTTGTGGTCTTCTTCGTTGGCACAGGGTTCCCTACGATGCGATGCCGGTCTTGATCGCTTTCAATACCATGTCAGCGAACGTGTCCACTTCTGAGACCGACGTGTAGATGCTTGGCGTAATACGGATCCCACTGAACTCCGGATGCACGATCGGCGTCGTCACGATCCGGTGGTTTCCCAACAGCCACCCGCCAAGCTTCACGGGGTCGAGCCCATCAACATTGAACAGACAGATCGCGCCGGACTTGTCCGGACCGAGCTGCGTCAGCACATGCACCCGATCGCTCTCGGCGAGCAGGCGCTTGGCCCAGCGATCACGCAAATAGCGCAGGCGCGAAATCTTCCGGTCGAAGCCCATCCCCTGCGAAAACGCGAGCGCCGCCGACACGGCGTTGAAGTTCGCCTGGGGGTGCGTGCCGATCTCTTCGTACTTCCGGATGTCGGCCACCTGCGATTCGGCAGCGGCCATCAACGGCCAGAGCTTTGGAATCTTCTCCTGGCGTACGTACAGGAAGCCCGCGCCAATCGGCGCATGCAGCCATTTGTGGAGCGAGGTACCGTAGAAATCCACTCCAAGCTCATCGCGCTTCATCGGCCACTGCCCGAACGCATGCGCACCGTCCACGAACACTTCGATGCCGAGCGGCTTCGCCATGTCCATGATCGCGCGCACCGGCATGATCTGGCCGGTGAGGTTCGTGATATGCGTGACTTCGATGACCTTTGTGCGCGGCGTAATCGCGGCGCGGAACTGGTCAACGATGTACTGGTCGGACGGCGGCGGCACTTTGAACGAGATCTGCTTGAGGACGATGCCCTCGCGGCGCTCACGCTGCTGCCAGGTGGCGATCATCCGGCCGTAGTTCTGGTTCGTGAGCAGGACCTCGTCGCCCTTCTTGAGATCGATGCCATAAATCATGATTTCGTTCGCTTCACTGGCGTTGCGAACGACGGCCATCTCCTCAGGGCTGCAGCCGAATTCCTTCGCGAGTTCGCGCCGCGTTGATTCCATGCGCGGCTGCAACACCCGCCACATGTGCTCGACCGGCAGCTCGTTCGTGAACTTGAGGTCGCGAATCATCTGCTCCAGCACATGACTCGGCGTGGGCGAGATCCCACCGTTGTTCAGGTTGATCATCGTCCGGTCGGCATCGAACGCACGCTGGATTTGCGCCCAGTACAGCTCGTCTTCGGCCACCGCGAGCGGCGTCCTGTTCCCGGCGATGGTATTCGCACGGAAGAGGTGCGCGAACGCGTCTTCGCGAAACGCGGGGATTGCGACACCCGCGGCTGCGAGGCCGCGTACGAAGCTGCGTCGGGACGTCTGCAATGGGGGTTACCTCGTCGGGCCTGCGGGGGAAAACCGCAACGGTGACGCTATGAAATTACGGTGTTGCGGCGACCCTACGCCAGCGGTCCGGGGCGGCTAAGGCACCACAATCAGACCAACTTCCCCTCCGAATTCCTTAAACCGCGCGAGGTTGGCCGGCGCCTTCCAGGTCCCGCCATCCACGCGGTAGGCCACCCGGTGGCGCCCTGGGGGCACCCGTACCTGCGCCTCCCAGACGTCACCTTTGAAGGTGACCGGAACGCCCTCCCAGCCGGAAAAGCTCCCGGCCACCTCTACCCGCGCGGCCGCGGCGGCGCGCACCCGGACGATCATCACGCTGCCGTCCGTCAGGCGCGCAATCGTCGCCTCGCCCTCGCGCCCCGGCGTCGGCGGCGTCGTGACCTCGGCGAACGAGAGGCGGAGCAGCGCCGTCGCGATCACTACGTCCGGCGTTCCCCGCAGTGGATCGGCTAACTGGTGCCCCCCGCCGACGACGACGGAATAGCGCGGCGTGAAGGCGTAGCTCGCCGTGGCGAAGATGGCCGACTGGTCGGCGTCCGTTCCACGCAGGCCGCTTCGCTTTCGGCCGCTTGCGGTCACCTCGAACGGGCCGTGTTCCCAACTCGCGGTCAGCACGAGATCCTCCACATCGAGCCAACCCGAACGATGGCGCGCAAAGACGCGACTTGCCGCGAGGAGGAGTGAGTCCTCGGTGCGCATGCGTGCAAACGACAAATCGAGATGCAGCGCCCCGGTCCCGGCCCACGCCCCAACCTCAAAGGCGTTCGAGTGATCTCCCACTTCGGAGCGCACCGTGTGCCCCATCGAGGCACCGGCCATCGTGCCGAACTGCGATGTGATCTGATGGCGTGCGCGGAGCCACGCGCTGGCATTTGCGTCGCGCAGTCCGCCAATGAGTGAAAAGGCGGTCGCAGACACGCCGCCCTCGGCCTGCCACGCGCTCTGCGGCGACGGACGCCATGCCAGTGCGCCAATCGCCTGCACGGCGGCCACGCTGTCGCGCGCCCATGTCATCGCACCGGAGAGCAGCGCCGCCAGCACGGTGTCGCCATGGTGACGAATTCCACTCAGCACGACCGCATTCCGCGACGGGGTACCGAGTTGCTCAATATTGGCAACGCCGGCCTCGACTCGAACTTCGTGGCGCACCTGCGCCAGCGCGCCTTGCGGCGCGGCGAAGAGGACGAGCCCGGCGGTTGCTGCTAGATGCGCGAGCTTGGTTCGATGGCTAGCGGCGTTGCGCAGAGTTGACGGATGCCGGCGGCGGAAGGAGTGACATGACTCCGCGACCGCGCAGCTCGAGCGCCGCGACCGGCTTGATGCCGAGCGCAACATCCTGCTGAACGGCAGCGTTCAACTCCGTAAGTTGCGCCCCCGTTGCGCCACGCGCCATCAGCTCCTTGATCCGCTCGGCCGCGACCTTCGGCGAAATGCCCTTGGCCACGAGTTCGGTGAGCACACCGAGCTCAACCGTGATCTGGCGCTGCGGGGCCAGCTTTTTCATCTCCTGAATCATGCCGGCCGGAACGTCGGCCGCGAGCGCGTCCGCGCCAGCAGCGACTTCGTCTGCCGTCGCCTTGGCGCCGAGCAAATCGCGCGAACGACGCAGCCGCTTCTCGAGGGCCGCCATCGCCTGCTCAATCCGCTTGCGGTCAGCCTTGAAGGCCACGCCTTCGAGCGCGCGCGAAACGAGCGGCTCAGTGGGCGTGCCGCGCACGCGCGCGGCCTCGACGAACTGACGGACGAAATCGCGCGTTGCATCGTCGCGAATGGCGAGCAGGCGGGCTTCCTGGGCGCCAACGAACTGCGGCGCCGACGCAATCGCCGCAACGCCGAGGAGGCGGGCGGTCCAACGAATGAAGTTGCTCACGGCGTGCGCACCATCATCACGGAGGCGTCGCCGTCAAAGTCACTGCTCTTGGCGCGCGGCGCGCGCGGATCGGCCACGAGGGTCGCGCCATCCACCATGAAGGCGTAGGTGTGGCGGCCCGGCTTGGCGAGCACCGTTGCCGACCAGGGTCCGTCCTTGCCCACACGCTGCATCGGCGTGACCGAAGGATCCCAACCGTTGAAATCGCCGACGACGGCGACCGTCTTCGCATTTGCGAGTTCAACGGCAACAGCCACCGGCACCGGGCGGCTTTCGGCCGGCATGTTGGCGATGGACTGCAGCGCGGTGCCCGAGAGCTCCGATCCACCCGCGAACGAATCCCGCGCGTTGCCCACCGTGCCACGCGCGAAAAATCCAATCACGAGCGACGCAGCCATGAGCAACCCAGCTGCCTTGGCGGACACCGACGTTTCGTCAAAGCGACGCATGGCGCGCTTCCAGAATGGCAGCGGTCGCGCCTGGTTCGCACGCACCGCCATCAAAACGCGCGCCACGGCGCCCGCCTTCGTGGGCGGCATTCCGGAGAGCGCCCGCGCGGCTCGTACGATCAGTTCATCCGATTCTTCGATCATCTTTGCTCCCATCGGTCAGACGCGCACGCAGCGCGTCACAGGCTCGTTTGACTCGCATCCGCAACGCCGAGAGACCGGCCCCCGTCATCGCAGAAATGTCTTCGTAGGAAAGGTCTTCGACGTGCCGAAGCAGAAATGCTTCCCGCTGCTCCGCCGGTAACGTGTCCAGTACCACCCGGACTTCTTCTGCCCAGTCGGCGCCAATCTCGTGCTCTGCCGTCGCCGTCTGTGGCACATCTCCGTACTCGATCACCGAGCGATGACGCCGATTGCGGGCCATCAATGTTCGGCAGCGGTTCGCGAGAATCCTGAACAGCCAGGGATCAAACCTCGCGTCCTCGCGGAATCGCGGGAAACTGTCGTGCACGCGCACGAAGGTGTCCTGCACCGCCTCTTCTGCGTCCTGCTCACTGCCCAGCATGTTGCGCGCGAAGCGCAGGCATCGGGGATAGTAGAACTCCACGATCTTGATGAAGGCCTGTTCGTCGCCGTGCTTGGCACGGCCTGGGAGTGTCGGGTCGAAGTCGGTCACGGACGTTCGAAGGACTGCAAGGGTGGGAAACACATTACCCCCTAGAGCGCCTGTTGGCCACCGATTTCCTTCGTCGTTCAGGCCGAATGTGCACCCGTCCGACTACAGCAACCGCCTCGACATGACATCTTTCCCACGACTGCTGGACCATCACCTGCCGTACCTATGATTACCCGGGCGGACATGCTCACGTCACCCCATTTTGTGCGCTCAGGAAGGGTCCCGTGACCCACATCACACCCCCTCCGGCGCAGAGCGGTTCCGCTCCCAAGCGGCGACCGGTCGAATCGCTCCAACCATCCACAGGCGAGGTCTGGCGGACCTTCACGCCAGCCACGCCTGACGAGGTCGTCGCCGCCGTCGCAGCCGCCCGAGCGGCGCAACCGGCGTGGGCCGCGCAGCCGATTGGGGTCCGCCTGCACGCACTGCGTCGGTTTCACGAACTCGTATTCGCGCGGCGAAATGAGATTGCGGAGCTGATCAGTCGCGAGACCGACAAGCCGGTTGCCGAAGCGATGGGGACAGAGGTTGGGACGGCGCTCGACGATGCGCGCTTTTTATTGAAAGCCGTGCCGACGCTCGCAAAAGCGCCGTGGTTCGCATCAGGCAGCCTGGCGTATGCACGCAAACGGCTTCGCATCACGCACGAGCCGTATGGCGTGCTCGCCGTGATTTCGCCCTGGAACTATCCGTTCATGCTTGCGTGCGCGCGACTGCTGCCGGCACTGGCTTCTGGAAATGCCGTGGTGTTCAAGCCGAGCGAGCTCACGCCGTCGACCGGTGAATTGATTCAGCGGCTGTTGATCGACGCTGGTGTCCCGCGGGATGTGATGGCACTCGTGCAGGGCGATGGCGTCATTGGCGCCGCGCTCGCTGGCGCCGAGGTCGACAAGGTGTTCTTCACCGGAAGCGTGGCGGCCGGCCGCTCCGTGGCGATGGCATGCGCATCGCGGCTCATTCCCTGCGGACTCGAGCTCGGTGGCTCTGACGCGGCGATCGTGCTGGCCGGCGCGAACACCGCGCACGCCGCCTCCGGCCTCGCGTGGGGACGGTTCAGTAACGCGGGCCAAACCTGCGTGGCGCCGAAGCGGATTTTCGTCGAGGATGGCGCGTACGATGCGTTCGTCGCCGACATCACACGCGTGGTGACGCAATTGCACACCGGTCCGGGAAGCGATGACACGTCGGACGTCGGCGCCGTGATTCGCCCCGAGTTTCGCGCGACGCTCGAAGCGCAACGCGACGACGCCGTTGCGCGCGGCGCGACGATCGCTGCGACGGCATCGACGACGAACGCCGACATCTTTCCGCCGACGGTGCTGCTCGACGTGCCAGACGATGCGCGAGCGCTGCGGGAAGAAACGTTCGGCCCACTCATGACGGTGATTCGCGTGCGGGACGCCGACGAAGCGGTCGCGCGGGCGAACGCGAGTGAGTTTGGACTGTCGGCGAGCGTCTGGTCGCGAGATGCAGCGCGCGCCGGCGCCGTGGCCGCGCGCCTCGCGTGTGGAACGGTGGCCATTAACGATGTCTTGTGCACCGCCGGAATCCCCGAGCTGCCCCATGGTGGCGTGAAGCACTCCGGGTTTGGCAGCACGCATGGCATTGAGGGACTGCGCGATTGCATGCGCACAAAAGGCATCGCCGCTGATCACTTCAGCGGCGTGCGGCAGGCCTGGTGGTTTGGCTACTCACGAGCCCACCGCGATGGTGTGGATGCCTTTATCCGACTCGCGCACAGCAAGCGGGTCACCGAACGGATCGCCGCGATCGGCACCGTGCTGCGCATGCTCCTCTTCCCAAGCCGACCGCTCTGAGTATGGAAACGCTCCTCGGCGCCATCGATTTCGTGCTGGTGTACGTGCGTCCCGCGCTTCTCGGGCTCGCGATTGGGCTCGGCGGCGTCGCCGCGCTCGACTGGGCCGTACGCACGCGGCGGATCAATCCATTCGGCCGGGTGGCGCGATTGCTCCGGACGACGGTTGATCCGCTGCTGATGCCCGTCGAGAGAATTGTTGTCCGGGCGGGCGGCTTGCCGACCGCTGCACCCTGGTATGCGCTGATGGGCGTCGTGCTCGGGGGGATTCTCTTGATCACGGCGCTCACCTTTGCGCGCGAACAGATCGCGCTCGTGGCCATGGCGCTGAACTCGGGTGCGCGCGGCGTCTATCGGCTCACCATGTCCTGGGTGTTCACGGTACTGCAGATAGCGATTGTGGTGCGGGTGGTGATGTCGTGGGTGCGCCTCAGGCCCAGCGCCTGGTACTCGCGCTGGGCGTACCGGCTGAGCGAGCCGATTCTTCGGCCGATTCGGAACATCATTCCCTTGATCGGCATGGTGGACATCTCGCCGATGGTGGCGTGGTTCGCACTTGGGCTCGTGGAGACGCTGCTGTTGAACGCCTGGTAGGCCGCTCTGCAGACCGAAGCGGGGCCGCGGTCTGCCCCGCCCTGACCCCGCTTGACATCATCCGTTCATCCGGATAGACTGATGAAAGACAACTGATTCCGTGGCGATTTGGAGGCAAATTGCGGCCACGTAAAACAACCTGCTAAAGCGCCTGTCCCGGTGCGCCTCCATTGGCCCCGGGGTTTTTCGTTTTCACCCGATTTCCCGTTTCCTTCCCGTTTCCTTCCCGTTTCCGCGCACCTCCCGCCGTACCGGCACCCGCTCTCTTGTCTTCTCCGTTTTCCGTCTCCTTCGAGTTTTTCCCTCCCAAGACCCCCGAGTCTGAGGAGGCGCTCTGGCGTGCCATCACCCGCCTCGCGCCCCTCGCGCCGAAGTTCGTCTCGGTCACCTACGGCGCAGGCGGAAGCACGCGGGCGCGCACGCACCGCACGGTCAAACGGTTGCTGGCGGAAACGAAACTCATTCCGGCCGCGCACCTCACCTGCGTAGGCGCCACGAAGGCCGAACTCGACCAGGTCGCCGATGAGTACTGGGCGACCGGCGTGCGGCAGGTTGTCGCCCTCCGCGGCGATCCGCCGGCCGGCGCTACTTCATATGAAGCGACACCAGGCGGCTACGCCTATGCGTCGGACCTCGTCGCAGGACTCAAAGCGCGGCACGACTTCGAAGTCAGCGTCGCCACCTTTCCTGAAGGCCACCCGGACTCGCTCTCGCTCGACCGCGAACTCGACAACCTCAAACGGAAGATCGACGCCGGCGCGTCGAAGGCGATTACGCAGTTCTTCTTCGACAACTGGACCTACCTCAAGTTCGTGGATCGCGCGCGGAAGGCCGGCATCACGATACCGATTCTCCCCGGCATCATGCCGGTCTCGAACTTTCACACGATGACGAAATTCGCCGCGATGGCCGGCGCCACCGTGCCGCGCAGCATGGCGCCGCTGTTCGAGGGCCTCGACGACGATCCCGAAACGCGAAAGCTCGTCGCGGTGACCGTCGCGGCCGAACAGTGCCAGCAGCTCGCCGAGGCCGGCGTGACGGAGTTCCACTTCTACACGCTGAACCGCGCGGATCTCACCTACGCGCTCTGTCATATCCTTGGGCTGCGCCCCGTCGCACCCGGCGCGCAGCAGTAAGCCGTGAACTCGACACT
Source organism: Gemmatimonadota bacterium (assembly GCA_026387935.1). Lineage (GTDB taxonomy): Bacteria > Gemmatimonadota > Gemmatimonadetes > Gemmatimonadales > Gemmatimonadaceae > Fen-1231. The sequence continues at coordinate 19,882 of JAPLKU010000003.1, forward strand.
GTCGGCCGCCCGCAGAAAGCGCCTTGCCGCACTCGAGCCCGAGCTCGCGCGGCGCATTTTGATTCTCGACGGCGCCTATGGCACGGAGCTGCAGCAACTGCGCTTCACCGAAGCCGACTATCGCGGTAAGCGTTTCGCGAGCTGGCCTCGCGAGGTGAAAGGCAACAACGATCTCCTCACCTTCACGCAGCCCGATGCCGTCCGCGCCGTGCACACCTCGTACCTCGAGGCCGGTGCCGACATCATCGAGACGAACACCTTTTCCTCCACGACCGTCGCGCAGGCCGACTACGGCATGGAAGGGCTCGCCGCCGAACTGAACGAAGCGGGCGCGCGCCTCGCGCGCGAAGCCTGCGATCTGTTCGAGGCGAAAGACGGACGCCCCCGTTACGTGGCTGGAATCCTCGGGCCCACCAACCGCTCGGCGAGCATTTCGCCGAAAGTCGAGGACGCCGGCTTCCGCAACATCACGTTCGACGAACTCGTCGAGTCGTACATCGACGCGTGCCGCTCGCTGGTTGCCGGCGGTGCGGATATTCTCATGATCGAAACGATCTTCGATACGCTGAACGCCAAAGCGGCGGTGTTCGCGACGGAGCAATTCTTCGATGAGCTCGGCGAGCGCCTGCCGGTGATGATCTCTGGCACGATTACGGACCAGAGTGGCCGTACGCTCTCCGGCCAGACCACCGAGGCGTTCTTCAACTCGATCAGTCACGCGCGCCCGCTTTCCGTGGGCCTCAACTGTGCGCTCGGCGCGAAAGACCTGCGCGCGTACATCCAGGAACTGTCGCGCATCTCGCCGTCGTGGACGTCGATCCACCCCAACGCCGGCCTGCCCAATGAAATGGGCGGCTACGACGAGACGCCCGAGCACACCGCCCGCATCCTCAAGGAATTCGCGGTTGCCGGCTTCGTGAACATCGTCGGCGGTTGCTGCGGCACCACGCCAGCGCACATTCGCGCGATTGCCGATGCCGTACGCGATGTGAAACCGCGCGCACGGCCGACCATTGCGCCACGACTCCGGCTTTCCGGACTCGAGCCGCTCACGATCGGCCCCGATTCGAACTTCGTCAACATTGGCGAACGCACCAACGTCACCGGTTCGGCGAAGTTCCGCACGCTGATTCTCGAGGGGAAGTACGACGAGGCGCTCACCGTCGCGCGACAGCAGGTGGAGGCGGGCGCCGTGATCATCGACATCAACTTCGATGAAGCGATGCTCGACGCCGAGGAGGCAATGCGCACCTTCCTTAACCTCGCCGCCGGCGAACCGGCGATTGCGAAAGTGCCGGTGATGGTGGACTCGTCGAAGTGGAAGGTCATCGAGACGGGCCTCAAGTGCCTGCAGGGGAAGGGCATCGTCAACTCGATTTCGATGAAGGAAGGCGAGGAAGCGTTCATCCATCAGGCGACCCTCGTCCATCGGTACGGCGCCGCGGTGATCGTGATGGCCTTTGATGAGAAGGGCCAGGCCGACACCGTCGAGCGCAAGGTCAGTATCTGCGAACGCGCGTATCGGATCCTTACCGAGCGCGTCGGCTTCGCACCGGAAGACATCATCTTCGACCCGAACATCTTCGCCATCGCGACCGGGATCGAAGAACACAGCGACTACGCCAACGCGTTCATCGAGGCCACGAAGCAGATCAAGGCGAAGCTGCCGAACGCGCGCGTCTCCGGCGGAGTGAGCAACGTCTCGTTCTCGTTCCGCGGCAACAATCCGGTGCGCGAGGCGATCCACTCCGTCTTTCTCTATCACGCGGTGGCCGCGGGGATGGACATGGGCATCGTGAACGCTGGCGCGCTCACGCTCTATTCCGACATTCCGCCGGCGCTCCTTGAACGCGTCGAAGACGTGGTGCTCAACCGCCGTGCTGACGCCACCGAGCGTCTTCTCGAAGTGGCCGACAGCGTAAAGGGCGAGGCCCGCACCAGCGCCGTGGACATGACGTGGCGCACCGGCGCTGTGCACGAACGCCTCACGCACGCGCTTGTGCATGGCATCGCCGACTTCGTCGTTGAAGACACCGAAGAGGCCCGCACACTCGCCGAGCATCCTATTGAAGTGATTGAGGGCCCGCTGATGGACGGCATGAATATCGTCGGCGACCTTTTCGGCAGCGGCAAGATGTTCTTGCCGCAGGTGGTAAAGAGCGCGCGCGTCATGAAGCGCGCCGTCGCCCATCTCATTCCCTACATAGAGGCCGAGAAGGCCGCAGGCACGGGCGGCGGGCGCAGCACGAAGGGGAAAGTCGTCCTCGCCACAGTGAAGGGCGACGTGCACGACATCGGCAAGAACATCGTGGCTGTCGTACTCCAGTGTAACAACTACGACGTCGTGAACATGGGCGTCATGGTGCCCTGCGCGCAGATTCTCGAAATGGCAAGGAAGGAGAACGCCGACATCATTGGCCTCTCCGGCCTCATTACGCCGTCGCTCGAGGAAATGGCATTCATCGCTTCCGAGATGGAACGCGAGGGCATGAACCTGCCGCTACTGATCGGCGGCGCGACAACAAGCAAAGTGCACACAGCAGTGAAAATCGAACCGGGGTACTCCGGACCCGTCATTCACGTCCTTGATGCGTCACGCGCTGTCGGCGTCGCCACGGCGTTGCTCAATCCGGCACACAAGGGCCGGCTGCTCGCTGACACCCGCGCCGAGTACGAGGACATTCGTGTCCGCCGCGCCGAACGCCGTCAGGATGCGAAGAAACAGACGCTTGCACAGGCGCGCGCCAACAAACCAAAGATCGACTGGAACGCCACGCCGGTTCCAACGCCGACCTTTCTCGGCGTTCGAACCTTCGACGATGTACCGCTCTCGAAAATCGTCCCGCGCATTGACTGGACGCCCTTTTTCCAGACATGGGAGCTCGCCGGTCACTACCCGGACATCCTCAAGGACGAGCACGTCGGCGAAGCGGCCCGCACGCTCTTCCGCGACGCGCAGCAGATGCTCACCACGGTTGTGAACGAGCAGTGGCTGCAGGCGCGCGCCGCAGTCGGCTTCTGGCCGGCTAACTCCGACGGTGCGGAAGACATTCGGCTTTGGGCCGACGCCGCCCACACCAAGCCCGTCGCCACGCTGCACACGCTGCGCCAGCAGTTGGTGAAGGGCGACGATCGACCGAACATTGCCCTCGCCGATTTCGTAGCGCCGGAATCGTCCGGCGTGGGCGATTTCATGGGACTTTTCGCGGTCACGACGGGAATTGGCCTGCCGGAGCGAGTGGCCGGATTCGAGGCAGTCCATGATGACTACTCGTCAATCATGCTCAAGGCCCTGGCCGACCGGCTCGCCGAGGCGTTCGCCGAGCACATGCATGAGCGGGTCCGGCGCGAACTGTGGGCCTACGCGCCGGACGAGCACTTGAGCAACGCCGCGATCATCAAAGAGCAGTACCAGGGCATCCGGCCCGCACCCGGCTACCCGGCCTGCCCCGATCACACCGAAAAGGCGACGATTTTCCGCCTGCTCGAGGCCACCGAGCGCGCCGGCATGACGCTCACAGAGAGCTTCGCCATGCTCCCCGCGTCGGCGGTCTCCGGAACCTATTTCTGGCGCCAGGAAGCTCAGTATTTCGGGGTCGGAAAGATTGAACGTGACCAGGTTGAGGATTACGCGTCTCGCAAGGGAATGACCGTCGAAGTCGCCGAAAGGTGGCTGGCGCCAACTCTGGCTTACGACCGGGCGCTGGCGCGGGGCGCGGCCTTGGCCCGATAATTCATCGAATGACTGCCGCCATCCAGCCGCTCCCGACGTCGAACCGCCGCGTGCTCGTCATTGACGACGAGCCAGCGGTGCTCAAGGTGATTGGCTTGGTGCTCCAGCGCCGCGGCTTTGCCGTGGACACGATGTCGAGCGCGAAGGCCGCGCTTGCGCAGCTGCCGCATCAGAAATACCACGCCATTCTCTCTGACATCATCATGCCCGAGATGACGGGCGTGGAGTTCCTCCGAGAACTCCGCCGCCACGATCTCGACGTGCCGGTGATCCTCATGACGGCTGGCCCAACGCTCGACTCGGCAATTAGTGCCATCGAGTACGGCGCCCAGCAGTACCTGCTCAAGCCGGTTGAACCCGACGAACTCGTGAAGGCGGTAGGCCGCGCAGTCGCGCTAGGCGAGCTCGCCCGCGCCAAACGTGACGCCCTCTCCGGTGGGCCAAAGAAAACCGTCTCGCTCAACGAGCGCGCCGATCTTGAAGCAATCCTCACGCGCGCCTTCGACACGATCCGCGTCGTCTTTCAGCCCGTCGTCTCCATCAAGAACAACACGCTCTTCGGCTACGAAGCGCTGATGCGCTGCGAGGAAACCCTGTTCAGCTCTTATGGCTCGCTGCTCGCGGCGGCCGATCGCGTCGCATGGCGGCCGCTGATGGCCCGCACGATCTACCAGCGCATTGCGCAGTCGTGCACGGAACTGCCGGACGGCGCGATGCTCTTCGTGAACGTCCATCCGTTTGACGCCCAGGAAGGCCTGCTCACCGGTGCTGAATCGCCGCTGGAGCCGCTCGCGCGCAGCATTGTGCTCGACATCAGTGACAAAGCGCCGCGCATGCAGATCGACTCGTTCGCCAACAGCCTCCCCGCCCTCCGCGGTGCGGGATTCCGGATCGCCGTGGACGACGTCGGCACCGGCTCATCCGGCATGACAGTCTTTTCGAAGCTGCAGCCCGACTACGTGAAGCTCGACGGCGCCTTTGTCGCCGGCATCGCCAGCGATGCGGCGGCATCGCGCATGGCGCGCGGCATGTACGCCTTTTGCCGCGAACTCGAGGTGCCAGTGATTGCTGAGGGCGTGGAGACCCGCGCCGAGCGCGACGCGCTCGCCTCGATGGGCGCCGACTTGGCGCAGGGAAATGTATTCGGCGCACCTGCTGCCGAGTTCGCCCCACCAACCTTCTGACCGGGTGAGATCGATGTCTGAAACCGTCCAGCCCCTGTCGGTGCTGACGGACGACGAACGCGCTTTTCAGGGCGCCGTCGCCGAGTTCGCGCAGGGCGAAGTCGCGCCGCGCGTGGCCGAGATGGAGAAAAATGCCAGGCTCGATCCCACCCTCATTCCGAAGTACTTCGAAATGGGGCTGATGGGCATTCAGGTGCCCGAAGCGTTCGGCGGCGCCGGCGGCTCTGTCATGATGGTGACCATCGCCGTCGAGGAGCTGAGCAAGGTGGACGCTTCGGCCGCGATCATGGTGGACGTGCAGAACACGCTCGTCGCGTATCCGATGCTCTCGGCGGCGAACGATGAGCAGAAGAAGCGCTACCTCCCCGCGCTCTGCGAATCACAGATCGGCGCCTACGCACTGTCAGAAGCGACAAGCGGATCGGATGCGTTCGCGCTCGCCACTCGTGCGGACAAGAAGGGCGACAACTGGATTCTCACCGGTCGGAAGCTCTGGATCACGAACGGCGCCGAGGCCGACGTATTCATCGTGTTCGCCAACACCGATCCGTCGAAAGGCTACAAGGGAATCACGGCTTTCATCGTCGAACGCTCGTTCAGCGGCTTCAGCGTGGGCAAGAAGGAAGACAAGCTTGGCATCCGTGCTTCGAGCACGACGGAACTGATTCTCGACGGCGTCGTGGTGCCGGCAACAAACGTGCTTGGTCCGGTGGGGCAAGGCTACAAGATTGCAATCGAAACGCTGAACGAAGGACGCATCGGCATTGGCGCGCAGATGATCGGCATCGCGCAGGGCGCACTCACTGCCGCGACGGCCTATGTGAAGGAGCGACACCAGTTCGGCAAATGCATCGCCGACAATCAGGCGGTCCAGTTCCAGCTTGCGCAGGCGGCCACGGAACTCGCCGCGGCGCGGTTGATGGTGTACGACGCGGCGCGCCTCAAGGACGCTGGCCGCGATATCGCTCAGGCCGGCGCGATGGCCAAGCTCTTCGCATCACAGGTCTCTGAGCGTGTGACATCACTCTGCGTGGAACTTTTCGGTGGCTACGGCTACACGAAGGACTATCCGGCCGAGAAGTTCTACCGCGACGCGAAAATTGGCACGATCTACGAAGGCACGAGCAACATGCAGCTGCAGACCATTGCCAAGGGACTTCTCAAATAATGCGCCGCATTTCCCTGCTCGCCCCGCTCGCCTTCGTCGCGGCAGCATGCGACCGTGAACCGCCGCCACTTCCGCCGGTCACGGCGGCGGTGCACCGCGACTCGGTCGTCGCGTGGCAGGCCTCGCGGCAGAAGGCTGTTTACGGACCCAGCGGCTGGGCGACGGTCCTCGGGCTCTGGTGGCTCGAGCCGGGGGAGATCACGATTGGGTCGGACTCATCGAACCAGGTCATCCTGCCGCGCGACCACGCCCCGCCGCGGGTTGGCACAGTGTTCATCGCCAAGGACTCCACCTGGTTCGTGGCGGCAAAGGGGGTGAAGGCTACCATTGATTCGGTGCCAGTCACGACGGCGCGGTTGCACAGCGATCTCACACCGAAGACCACGATCGTGCGCGCCGGCTCCATCATGATCTACTATCTGGTGCGTGAAGATCGCGGCGTCTGGAAGCACGCGCTCCGCATCAAGGACACCGCGAGCGTCGCTCGCGCCGAGGGGGTGCCGTTCCGCTATTTCCCCACCGACATCAAGTGGCGCATTCAGGCGAAGTTCGTGCAATCACCGAAGCCGGACTCGCTCAACATCATCAGCGTGCTCGGCACCGAAACACGGATGTCGCACGAAGGCGATGTGCACTTCGCGATCGACGGAACGAAGTACTCACTGGCAGTCATTCGCGAGCCGGAAGACCACGGCAAGAACCTCTTCCTCATGTTCACCGACTCGACCAGCCGGAAAGAGTCGTATCCGGCGACGCGCTACCTCTGGGTGGCGCCGGCCGACTCACTCGGCCGCACGATTCTTGATTTCAATCAGGCGTTCAATCCGCCCTGCGCGTTCACGAAGTTTGCCACCTGCCCCTTCCCACCGAAGGGCAATCATATCCCGATACGGGTCGAGGGTGGCGAGTGGAACCCGCACTACGGCGAGCCACACGCGGCGGAGAAGCCGAAGGACACGTAGCGGCGGCGCCGACAGCTGCGCGCGCCAACGCGCGCCAACGCGCGCGGACTATAACAGTCCGGGCGGCGTCCTTCCATGAAGGAACGGTAACGTAGGCCGCGCGATGCCATAGCCCTGCGCGTAGGTCGCGCCGTTGTCGCGGACCCACGCAAGTTCGTCATCCGTTTCCACACCCTCTGCAATGCTTTCGATGCCGAGCGCGTGCGCGATCTCGAGCGTCTTCGTCGTGATCAGAGCCTTGTACGAGTCCGTGGTAACGCCGTGGATCAACTCCATGTCGAGCTTGATGAAGTCCGGACGCAGCTGGTGCAGCAGGTTCAGGCCTGAATACCCGGCGCCCACGTCGTCGAGCGCAACACGAAAGCCGGCGTCGCGATGCGTGCCGAGCAACCGTTGCAACGCGCTGAGGTCGTGCGCCTGGTCTGATTCGATAATCTCGAAGACGATGCGCTCATGCGGAATCCCCGCCTCGTCAATGAAGGCAATCGTTTCGCCCAGGCTCGACATCGGATCTTCGACGGCACTCGGCGTCACGTTGATAAACAGGTTTTCCGAAATGCCGTCAATAACCATCCGGTTCACCGCCGCCTTGCGGGCCGCGATCTCCAGGCGGTTGAGCATCCCGCAACCGCGCGCCGCATCGAAAAGGTAAATCGGATGGATGACGGACTCGTCCCGCGCGATACCGCGCAGCAGCGCCTCGCGCGCGAACACACGGGTGGGCGCGTCGCAGTGCACAATTTTCTGTAGGACGCTGGTGTAACGCTCTTCATCGAGCAGTTCGTGCAGCCAGTTCGACTCGGCGACCTGTGCGAACTGTGCGTAGCTCTTCACCTTCGGGAAGTCCGCGGTGGTGAGATCACCGGAATCAGCCTTGTAGAGTACGCGCACTGATTCCGACTCGGCGTGCGTCAACCCGCGCCGCAGCGGCATGACCATCGCGCGCATCGTGGGCCAGTCCATCCGGGCAACGATGCAGTCGCCATCCTCGACCTCATATTGCGTGCCGAACCGCTCCAGCACCCCGCGCGTTTTTTCGCGCGCCGGTGCCGACGGACACCAGAGGTACAGCGTCCCCTCAGGCGTGAGCGACTGTCCGGAAGAGTCGCGGTGCGTCGCCGCCTGGCGGGACTGGTGCGTGAGTGGGTTCATCGACATGTCCGTACGAGGACGATCAACGTGCGAGTTCGCACCGGCAAGTGCAGTGACTCTTGACACGAGAACGCAAGCAAATTGTGGACAAACAGAGAGCGGGCACCCGACTTCGGGTGCCCGCTCTCACACACTGTCCATCAACTGCTCACCAACTCGCTACGGAACGATATTCGGCCGGCCGTCGCCAACAATGGAATTGAACAGCAACTTGAACGTCGCCGCCGGCTGCGCACGGAAGGTGATTTCGGGTCCGAACATGAAGACCGTGCCCTGTCCGTACTTGCCTTCGGCCATCGCCACGCCGCCGTCGAGATAGTTCTGGCCCCAGGCCCAACCGCTCTTCAGCGGCGCGGGGTTGTCGAACCACGCGATTGCCTTCACACCCTTGAGCGCCGCGTCCGGACCAAGACGCAACACCGGGCTGTTGTCATAGAACACAGGGCCACGCGCATCCTGGCCCTTTGCGGCCAGTGAGGTCGTGTCGTACGCAACTTCGAGAATCGAGCCCGGCACGTAGAACTTCTCGCCCGCCAGCGGCGTCGTGCCTGTGCCCGTCGGCGTGCGTTCTACGAGATGGCTCGTCACCGGAAAGCCAAACTGCTGCGCCGCGTTGATCGACGACGGTCCGATCGCGACCAGACGGCCACCCTGTGAAACGAACTCCTTGAGCTTCGTGATAGTTGCCGGCGACACGTTGCCGACCATCGCCGCAAACTCGCTCGGCGTTTCCGCCGCGCCGCCGCGTCCACCACCGCCGCCACCACCACCGCCGCGGCCGCCGCGACCACCACCCGCGCCGGCGACTGCCGGAATGGAGTTCTCAGGGAAGATCAGCACGTCGAACTTCGCGCGGAGGTTTCCCGCGTCGAGTTCAGGCGGATACACAACCTTGAACGGCATTTCGTACTGCTCGAAGAGCCAGCGCATGTGGCCGCTCGGCATCGATCCGCCGAAACGATCCCACAGGCCGATACGAACGGCCGGCACCTTCGACGACGTGGTCGACAGGTCGCTCGCCAGGGCAAACGTCACGCCGAGGTCAGCGGCTGACTTCTGCACCACCGGCGTGCTCTTCGCATTCGCCGGGATATAGAACGAACCGGCCGAGTACGACACGCCACCGATCGTCGTCGGACGGTCGAGTCGATAGACATCCGCACCGGCGGCCCAGAGCCGACTGACCGCATGGAACGCATCGTTCACCTTGGCCGAGACCACCCAGCCGGCGCCCGTCGTCGCGACCGTCGTCGGGTCAGGCTTGATGCGATCGGTGAGTGGATCGATGCGCTTGAGCGGCCAGGCATCCGCACCACCATCGAGGAAGCGGTCGAACTTCACGCCCATCTGGATGGCCAGCGTGTACCCGGCATTGTCGTACGGCCGTGTGGGCGGCGCGCCGGGATATGCGAAGTCATTCGGGTGATCCTGCGGCTCGAACATGTCGAGCGCGTGGGCGCGGAAGGCCTGGTTGCTCTTCACGACGTACGAGCCAACCGGGTACTGCTTGCCGCCGGCCGAGAAGGCCGCCGTGGCGCGATGAATGATGATGCCAGCCTTCTGCAGCGAGACGAGGAACTTCTCGGCGGTCAGGAAGTCAGGCTGGTTGCTCGGCAGGATGAACGCCCGCGGCACGCGGTTCGCCGGATTGCGGAAGTTCTCCGTGAACTGCTCCTTGGTGCCCCCACCGCCGCGACCACCGAAATCGGCGGCTGCAAACGCATCGAGCGGCGCCGCACCACGGCCGCCGCGGCCAGCGCCCGCCGGATTCATCTTGGCCTGTGCATCGGCCAGGACCTTGGGCGTCACAATCCAGTCGTCCTTCGAGCCGCGCTCAATCATGTCGCGACCCATGCGATAGAAGTTCCAGAGGTACGCATCGCGGTTGCGCGACGCGAGATCCAGAATCGCCTTGTTTGCTGTGACTGAGTAGTCGATCGACTGACGGAAGTGCCAGGTCTGGAACGGCTCGACCGGGTACGTGTAATCGGCGAAGCGCAGCTGGCGTTCCGCGACGAACGGAATCGTCATCGGCGTGGGACTGCCGATCGTCTCCGTGAGAATGCCGATCATGTTATGGAAATAGGCCATCGTCCGGAGGCCGCCGTTCCACCATGTGGAATACGACGACATCGAGCGTGATACGACGCCCGGCTTATGCTCGAGTTCGGCACGCGCGTGAATCGCCGCACCGACGATGTCGATACCGGTGATGATCGATTCGTGGAAGTAGTAGTTGGCCGGATCGCGGAACGGCGGCGAGAACATCACGGCGCCGGCCGGACCGGTCTGGTGATGGTTGTACATGATCTGCGGATACCAGGTCAGGTACATCCACTTGTTCATGTTCGTGCTTTCATTCTGGTTCGCGATGTAAAAGTCGCGATTATTGTCATGGCCGACGTACTTCTGGTAGAGCGTCGGTGTGTTGAGGTTCTTCTTCGCGTTGTCCGGTTCCTTGTTGTACCAGTCGGCTTCGAGCTCCATGCCATCCGGATTCGCGTGGACGAACACGATGATCACGTCCTTGAGGATGCGGTTCGTTTCCTCATCCGTCCCGGCGATCATCTGGAAGCTCGTCTCGATCAGCTGGTTGGCGCCGAGCACTTCGCTTGCATGCAGGCCGCCGTCAATCCACACCACTGCTTTGCCGTCCTTGGCGAACTGCTTCGCGGTGGCCTCATCGATCTCGGCGTACGCGAGCTTCTTCACCATGTCGCGGTACTTGGCCAGCTGCTTCATGTTTTCAGGGCTCGACACAATCATCGAAAGCTGTGGACGCCCTTCGGCCGTGAGGCCGATGGTGTCGAGCTTCGCCCGCGGCGATTCCTTGGCGATCTTCTGCCAGTAGCCGGTGAACTGGGTGTAGTTCGGGAGCCAGTAATCGTCGCCGATGTTGTGGCCGAAGAACTCCTTGGGGGTCGTGATCTTCTGCGCGGCCGCTTCCGTGGTCGAAAGTCCGACCACCAAGAACGCGACCATACCGAACGTCAGGAACGCCTGGATCCGGCGGAGGAGTGCTACTCGCTGCATGATGGGGTGACTCCGATGGTGTTGTAGGCCGTGGCCGCAGGTGCCCCAGATGGTGGCACGAGAGCCCGGCGACTTACATTAGAATCTACGGCGCCCAAGCGCCCTCCGCTGACCGTCCCAACCGATTCGAGGTACCCGTGAAACGGGATCGCCCCCTCCCCCGCACCGGCGTGCTCGTTCGTACCGCGCTGCTCGCCGTCGTCGTGGCCAGTGCTGTCGCTGCGCCGCTGAGCGCACCGCTTGGCGCGCAGATCTCACAAGCGGAATACGCCGCTCGCCGGACCGCGTTCACCTCACGCGTCAACGCCGACGGGGTGTACCTCGTGCTGGGCGGCGCCGAGCCGAAAGAGAACTACGAAAACTTCTGGCAGGCGCAGAACTTCCGATACCTGACGAGTTTTCTCGAGCCAGGCGCCGCGCTCGTCGTCGTGCGCAAGAATGGCCAGGATCATCCGACGCTCTTCGTCGAACCCAAGGATCCGGCGCAGGAAGTCTGGACTGGTGAACGGCTCGGTGTGCTGGGTGTGAAGACGCTCGGCATGGAGGGACGCGATGCCGCGTCGCTGCGCACTGTACTCGACTCGTTGCTCGCCGGCGGGATGACGCTCCACGTGGTCGGTGATTTCTCGCCCGGCGCTGGAGCCGATGTTCCGGGTGCCGCGGTACCGCGAACCGTTGACGACCAGCTTCTCGACGGCATCAAGGCGCGACACCGCGACATGAAAGTGGTGGACGCAACGCATGACGTGATGGTGCTGCGCGGCAAGAAGTCACCCGCTGAACTCGCACTGATCCGCTCGGCAGCCAAGGTCAGCGCCGCGGCCCACAAGGAGGTGCTCGGCACGATCGCGCCGGGCATCAATGAGTTTGAAGTCCAGGCACTTGCTGAGTACACCTTCCGGCGAAATGGTGGCGACCGACCGTCGTACGGGTCCATCGTGGGCTCGGGACCGAACTCGACGACGTTGCATTACAATCGCGACGACCGCTTCATGAACAGCGGCGAAGTGGTCAACATGGACATGGCCACGTACTACGGCGGCTACTCCGCCGACGTGACGCGCACCGTTCCCGTGAACGGAAAGTTTTCCGCCGAGCAGCGCGCGGTGTATCAGATCGTGCTCGACGCGCAGGTGTCGGCGGAGCGGCAGATCAAGGTTGGACGCCCATTCAAGCAACTGAACGACTCAGCGCTCTTCGTGCTGAAGACCGGCCTCGCGAAGCTCGGCCTCATCGAGTCGCCGGATGCGACGTATGAAGAGAATGGCCGGAAGGTGCCGCAGTACCGGCTCTATTACATGCATGGCCTCGGACATCCGATCGGGCTCGACGTGCACGATGTGGACGCGTACACGAGCGGCGGGTTAATCGAAGGGAGCGTCTTCACGATCGAGCCCGGTGTCTACGTGCGCGCCAACACCGTCGAAATCATTCCGGATGTGCCGGCCAACGCAACCGCCCGCACGAAGCTCGCGCCGGCCGTGAAGAAGTACGCGAGCATCGGCGTGCGCATTGAGGACGACTACGTGGTCACCGCGTCGGGCTTCGACCGTATCAGTTCCGACGCACCACGTGAAATGGATGCCATCGAAAAGGAGATGGCAAAACGCGCCGGAGTTTCTGCACGTGACGGCTCGACCATTGACGCCTACAAAAAAATCCGCCCATGAGCCCAATCGTTCGCGCGACCAGGCCACGGGCTCCCATTCCGCGCCGTCTACACCTGTTGCTTCGCGATGGCACGGCCATCGAGGGCACGGTGAAAGTCGGCGGTGACCAGTCGCTGGTCTCGTTCCTCAACAGCCGCTCGGGCTGGATGAGCGTCACGCAAGCGACGCGCACCAAGGACACCGAGCCCGCCGGTCATATGCTCGTTCAGCTCGAGCACATCGTCATGGCGTCAGCGCCCGACGGCAAGCTGCAAGTGGCCTCGACGCCAATTGCCGGCGTGGACGAACGGATTGTGGAGGTCACACTGCTCGGCGGCCGCGCGGTGCGCGGCTATCTGCCAGTCGCTCCCGGCCAGCGCTTGAGCGATTGCGTGGCGGCGGCCGGACGTTTCATGGGCCTGACGCTCGCGCGACTCTACCCTGAAGAACAAGATGTCGGCGACGTCGCCGTGCAGACCGCCTCACTTGCGATCGTGCGCGATTTGCACGCCGCCGCGCCTGAACCCGAATAGTCAACCGCAAATGAATCGCCTTTCAATTGTCTCGTGCGCCCTGTTGGTCGCCGTACGCAGTGCGGCGCAGCAACCACAGCAGCCCGCCGACCTGATCGTCACCAACGCGCGCATCTATACGGTAGACGATGCGCACCCCTTCGTGGCCGCCCTCGCGGTGCGCGGCGGCCGCATCGCGTTCGCTGGGGACGTACGAGGCGCGATGGCGTTGCGCGGCGCGCAAACACGCGTGCTCGATCTTGGCGGCCGCACGGTGATTCCCGGCATGGTGGACGCGCATGGCCATGTGTCCGGCCTCGGCGATGCGCTGGCGATCGTTGACCTCGTTGGCTCCACGAGTGTCGAGGATGTCGTCGCGCGCGTCGTGGCGAAGTCCGGCGGAACCTCCGCCGGGCAGTGGGTCGCGGGTCGCGGCTGGGACCAGAACCGATGGGGCGACACGCGCTTCCCTTCGCATGACAAGCTCTCGGCGGCGGTCCCGAATAATCCCGTCATCCTGACACGCATTGACGGCCACGCCGTGTTCGCGAACAGAAAGGCGATGGAACTCGCGAGCATCACGTCGGCAACGAAGGACCCCGAGGGGGGCCAGATCATCCGCGATGCCTCGGGAAATCCCACTGGCGTGTTCGTGGACAACGCAATGGCGTTGGTTCGCGGAGTGATGCCTCCGCCAACGCGCGAGGAAGTGAAGCGTTCGGTGATGGCCGCCATCGCCGAAGGACAGCGGTGGGGACTCACCGGCATGCATGACGCCGGCTCCGACGAGACGGTACTCAGCGTGTACGACGAACTGGGCAAGTCCGGCCGGATGAACTTCCGCATGTACGCGATGATCTCGGGCGGACGTACGGAATCGCCGATGCTCGACCGGTTGATCGCTGCCGGACCGAAGAGCGCACTGTATGACGGCACGCTCTGGGTGCGCAGCATCAAGCTCTACTCCGACGGCGCGCTCGGTTCACGCGGCGCCGCGCTGCTCGATCCGTACAGCGACGACGCAAAGAACAACGGGTTGCTTGTGAGTGATCCGAAATTCATCGAGGCAATCGCGGTCAAGGCGCTCAAGGCTGGCTTCCAGGTCAACACACACGCCATTGGCGATCGCGGCAATCGGGTCACGCTCGACGCCTACGAAGCCGCGCTCAAACAGGTACCGGTCGCGGACCATCGCTTTCGGATTGAGCATGCACAGATCCTGAACTACGCCGACGTCCCGCGTTTCGCACAACTCGGCGTGATTCCCTCGATGCAGGCGAGCCATCAGACGAGCGACATGTACTGGGCCGGCACGCGGCTCGGCGTGCATCGCCTGCCGGGCGCCTATGCGTGGCGTGCCCTGCTGAACACGGGCGTCGTCATTCCCAACGGCAGTGACTTTCCGGTCGAGTACGTGAACCCGCTCATCTCGTTCCATGCGGCGATCGCGCGGCAGGATGCGAACGACTGGCCTGCTGGCGGCTGGTACCCCGAACAGGCGATGACGCGCGAAGAAGCGCTCAAGGCGATGACCATCTGGCCGGCATACTCGGCATTTCAGGAGAAGGAGCTCGGATCATTGGCGCCGGGGAAGTACGCGGACTTCACGGTACTCGACCAGGACATCATGCGGGTACCCGCGTCGCTCATTCTCAAAACGCATGTCGTGTCGACGTGGGTGGGCGGAAAGCCAGTCTACGAGGCGAAACTGACGCCCTGAGTGGGGAATCTCAGCTGCGACGATTCGATATGCGAGTGATTTCTCTGCTGCCGAGTGCGACGGACGCGATCGTCGCACTGGGCGGTTTGGATGTACTGGTTGGCGTTTCGCACGCCTGCGATGCACCCAAATCGATTCCACGCGTGACGGCGCCCGCCGTGGACGCCACCGCAACGAGCGGTGCGATTGACGCCGCCGTTCGCGAGATTGCCCAAGCGGGACGTCCGCTCTTTGCGCTCGACGAAGCGCGCATTGCTTCCCTCACACCCGACCTGATCATCACGCAGGCACTCTGCGACGTGTGCGCCGTGAGTGAGACGGACGTCCGCGCGCTCGCAGTGCGCATCGGCGGGCGCATCGCTCCGTCGCCGCGAGTCGTTTCCGTCTCCGGCTCAACCCTCGACAGTGTGTTCGCCGACATCACGACGATTGCCGCGGCCATCGCACTGAGCAGCGACGGCGACGCACTCCTCGCCGGACTCCGGCGCCGCATGCGCACGGTGCATGACACGCTCAAGGCCGCCCGCGCGCCGCGCCCGCGCGTCGCGGTGCTGGAGTGGACCGACCCGCTCTACGCGGGTGGGCACTGGGTTCCCGAGCAGGTAGCGCGCGCGGGAGGCATCGACGTGCTCGCCACCGCTGGGACGCACTCCGTCGTCGTCACACCTCCGCAGCTTCGCGACGCAAACGCAGACATTCTACTGGTCGCGCCCTGCGGTTTTGGGATCGAGCGCGCCGCCGGCGAGGCGCGGAAGCTCGCTCGCACGCACGCCTGGCTGGCGAATACACAGATCTGGGCCCTCGACGCGAACCGGCTGACGAGCCGGCCCGGACCGCACCTCGTGGATGGCATCGAGACCATGGCGCGCATTTTCGCGCCGTCGCTCTTTACCGCCGACGACTCCGCAGGTGCGAACCGAATCGCGGGCTGACGATGGCTAGGCGGTCATCCAGAGGCGCGCGGCAACCAGCACGAGTAGCACGGCGAATCCGCGCTTCAGAATCGCGTCGGCCATCCCGAGCGAGAGCTGCGCGCCAAGAAAGCTGCCGACAAAGAGCCCGGCGGCGATCAGGAGCGACGCCCTCACGTTCACATTCCCCGCGCGCCAGTACGACAACGCCCCAAGCAGTGCCACGGGAAGGAGAAACACGCCCAGCGACGTTCCCGTCGCGAGCTTCTGCGGAAACTTCGCAAAGAACACGAGCATCGGCACGATGACGATTCCACCGCCAATCCCGAACACTCCGCTGCAAATACCGGCTGCCAGGCCGATAAGCAGTAACACGACCGTTGGGTTCACACTGCCTCCGTTGCCCTGCTTGAAAAAGCGCCGCTAGCGCCCGATGGCGCGAACTGCGGCGTCACGCACTTCTCGTTCCTTGTCGTTCACGAGTGTCCGCAGCGCTGTCATTGCGCCCGCGGTTCGCGCCTCGGCCAGCGCGCGCACCGCGGCCACTCGCACACCGGATCCCTTCCTCGCGGCGAATACCGATCCGGCCTCTGCCGCCTTTGCCAATTTGGCCACGGCATCCGGGGTCGCGATCCGCCCAAGCGCGCCGATCATGCCCACCTGCACCTCGGCTTCGCCCTCCGAGTCAATCGCGCGACCGATAATATCGCCAACCTTCGCGCCCTTTCGGCTGGCGAGCGCCGCGACCGCCTCGAGACGCACCTCGATCACGGTATCATCAAACGCGCGCGCAATTGCGTCCACGGCGAACGGGGTATCGTACGCGCCGAGGGCACGCACCGCGGCGCGGCGCGCGCGCTGATCGCCGGCGGAGAGCAGCTCCGCGAGCGCCTTGTCTCCGTCCGGCGTCTTCCGCGATGCAAGTAACTCGGCGGCGGCGCGAATCACATGCACGCGCGTGTCCGCTAACATCGCAATGAGCGACACATCGGCTGCGGGAAGTCGCTCGAGTGCCGCGCGGAATGTTTCGCGCTCTGCCCCGGTCGTCGCGCGCACCAACTGATCGACCGCCGCGTCGGCACCGTCCGTCCCGCAGCGCAGCAGAATGGCTTCGGCGTCGGTGGCGCGCTCGACATGGTCGACCATCACATGCGCAATCGGATGCAGCACGCGGGGCTTGGTGAGTCGGCGAATGGCGAGCACGAAGTGGCGGCGCACCTCCGGATCCGTCGCGTCGCGCTCATGCGCGATGAGCAATCCGAACACATCCATCGCGACATTCGTCCTCCCTTCGCGCGTAGCCTGTTCTGCGGCGAAGGCAATCTCTTCGAACACGCCCGACACACCCGGCACATCGCCAGTGCGATTCGCACGCATGAGCAGGAATGGAATGCGTTCCGGCGACCCAATCGGCGGTTCGGGCTCCGCTGCTTCCGCCGCGACCGCGCCGTCGGAGCCGATTCCTTCATGCAAATGAACGACGACCGTCTGGTTGTCGAGCTTTCGGATCCGTTCGTGTACCGGCTTTTCATCGCCGCCGAGGACCTCGGCAAGGATGCGCGCGGCGTGAAGGAGCTCCGCCGCGGCCACGCCCTGATTGATTTCGATGGACTCGACGCCGTGGCCGATCATCTGGTCGGCGAGGTCGCGCACACCGGCGAGCACCGCGGGGACGGCCAGCCCGTTCGCCACCAACGACCCTTCAACCGTGGTGAGGCGGAGGGTGGCCTCTTTCGTCATAAGCACGGCCGTGCGCAGTTCCAGCTTTTGCTGGTCCACGGCGTTCGGCTGCCGCATCAGCAGCGAAACGAGGCGAGCGACGTGCCGTGCGAGGTTAAAAGAGTCGTCCATGGCAGTGATGGCGCGGAGATCCGACACGACAACTGGTGTCGTTTCCAGCGTGCCGATAACATACGACGAACCTCGTCTTGGTATCCACCGTCTCTGTAAAATTTTCAGGGCGCGCCTCAGGTAGCCTCGCATGACGCCGCTGCCGATTCCCGCGCCTCGCGTAGAGGGGTTCACTGCGACCACGGCGATGCCTCTGTACTGGTGCCGCTACGGGTCCGCGGGCAGCCCGCGCCTGCTCGTATTGCATGGCGGACCCGGCGCGCACCATGACTACCTGCTACCGCACTTTCTCGATCTGGCGGATGAGTTCGAACTCGTCTTCTATGATCAACGGGGCGGCGGGCGTTCACGAACCGACGATCCGGCGGCCATCACCTGGCAGACGCACACGGATGACCTTGAGCGCGTCGCTGCGGAACTGGTCCCCGGACCGCTCACCATCCTCGGCTATTCCTGGGGCGCGCTGCTCGCGCTCCTCTACGCCATTGAAGGATCGGCCGGCACGCGCCTGCCATCGCCTTCCCGAATGGCCCTCGTCGATCCCGCGCCGATTTCACGAGCCCACCGCGCGGTATTCGAAGCGGAGTTCGCGCGCCGGGCGGCTGCACCGGCAATCCAGGCAATGCGCGCCGAACTGGCGGCCAGCGGCCTACGAGAGTCCGACCCCGCGGCGCACAAACAACGGGCGTTCGAGTTGAGTGTGGCCGGCTACTTCCACGACCCCCGGCGCGCGGCCGACCTCACACCCTTCCGCGTCACCGGCCGCGTGCAGACGCAGGTCTGGGAATCGCTGGGCGAATTCAACCTGGGGCCCGCCCTCCGCTCCGTGACGGCGGACACGTTGATTGTGCATGGCCGCGAGGACCCCATCCCACTCGCTTCGTCACACGAGGCCGCCCAGGCCCTCGGCGCCCGCCTGGTTGTGCTGGATGACTGCGGGCACGTGCCATATGTTGAACAACCAACAGGGCTCTTCCGCGCGCTCCGGACATTCCTCCGAAACGCATCGGTCAACGCCTCAGCACCTGCGTCGTGAACGAAGTCATCCAGCCTCACATCGCAACGATTGACAGCGACGGACGACGGTACAACGTCTCCTGCCGCGTGGTCTTCGACGGCGTGGAGTATGTCGGACGACTCTGGTTTGCCGACGAATCCTGGGATGACCTCGGGCTTCCGGATCGCGGCGCCTTTCCCGGCCGCACCAAAGAAGAGGCCATTGAGATGGCCCGTCGGCTCACGACCGACGAGCTGGTGCGCCGGTACCGGCGCGCTGTTGCGGAAAAGCGGAAGTTCCACGGGCTGCGCAAGGCGACTGATGATGTGCTCGCAAAGATCCGCTACCTGAATCAAGTCGCGATTTCGATGCGTGCCGGCTTGCTCGACGTGGATGGCGCGGCGCAGGAAATCGACCTGACGGAAAAGCAGCTGCACCAGTTGATCGACCGCCTCGCCGCCTGCGCGGGCATCGAGGACTGACCATCCCGAAGCAGACGGTGAAGCAGACGGTGAAGCGGGCGCATGCGAAGCTGGCCGCGCGGGCCAAGCCCGCGAAAACAAGCTTGGCGGCCCGGGCGCGAGCGATCTATAGGCGGCTGCTCAAGCTTTATCCCGACGCGCATTGCGAGCTCGACTATCGCACCCCGTTCGAACTCGCCGTCGCCACCGTGCTGAGCGCCCAATGCACCGACACGCGCGTGAACATGGTCACGCCCGTGCTGTTCGCGACGTACCAGACGCCGGCCGCACTCGCCGCCGCTGCGATCGGCGACGTGGAAGCACTCATCAGGAGCACTGGATTCTTCCGGAACAAGGCAAAAAGCATTACCGGCCTCGCGCGGACCGTGATGGAGCGGCACACGGGCGTGCTGCCGCAGACCATGGAAGAATTGTTCGCCCTTCCAGGAATCGGCCGCAAAACGGCGAATGTGATCCTCGGCAATGCCTTCGGAAAGAACGAAGGGATGGTGGTGGACACGCATATCGGGCGGCTGTCGAACCTCCTGGGGCTCACGCGCCAGACCGACCCAGTGAAAGTGGAGCAGGCGCTGATGGGCCTCTTTCCGCGCGAGTCATGGACGAGGCTCGCCCACCTGCTCATCTGGCATGGGCGCCGCGTGTGCATCGCGCGGCGCCCCCACTGCGACGATTGCGTACTCTCCGACCTCTGCCCCTCAGCCACCCTCAGCGATTAACTTTCACCAATGCCAAAAACCGCCATCTTCGAGACCAACCTCGGTACGATCACGGCCGAGCTGTACGACAAGGACGCGCCCCTCGCGGTCGCCAACTTTGAAAAACTCGCCAACGACAAGTTCTACGACGGCGTGAAGTTCCATCGGGTCATCGCGGACTTCGTCGTGCAGGGCGGCGATCCGCTCTCGCGCGATCTGCCGGCGGGAAATCCTCGCATCGGCACCGGTGGCCCGGGATGGACCATCAAGTGCGAGACGGCCGGCAACCCGCGAACGCATGAAGTCGGCGCACTCTCAATGGCCCACGCCGGCAAGGACACGGGCGGCAGCCAGTTCTTCATGGTACTGAGCGAGCAGAACACCAAGCACCTCAACGGGGTCCACGCGGTCTTCGGCAAGATCACCGACGGGCTCGACGTGATGAAGAAAATCAAGCAGAACGATTTCATGACCACCGTTCGCGTTTCGTAGTCGACCACACGATTCCCTGAGGAATTCCATGTCCGGCCAACACGCTACGCCCGATCGCATGCCCGCATTCATGGGGCTGATCTTTGGCGCCATCGCGATTTTTGCCATCGTCTACGCGGTCAGCATGCTCACGGCAAAGAAGTACGCCGGGCACGAGGAAGGCGCGAAGTCGACGGCGAGCGCGCAGCGCTAGCGCTCCAATGACTCGGCGCGGCTCAATGCGCCAGTGAGCGACTAGCCGCATTCAGAGGCGTCAACGCGCTGCGGGCGGCACGCGATCAGGCCTGACGGCGCCGACCTTGCGGCACGATTAACACGGCTCGCAGGCATCGCAAAAAGGCCGCGCTTGGGACAGATTTACCATTGGTGCGGCGCCCAGTTTCGTCGGCGCCCGATTCCCCGTGTCGCGACTGAGAAGCCAGCCATGATCACAATTCGAGTTCTTGCGATTGCTGCGATTTGCCTCGCGCCTGTCCTCGCCACCGCTCAGCGCGGCGGCGCTGGTGGGAGCGGTGCCAAGCGCATGGAGGGCGGAGCCGATCCGTCCAAGTCGCGCGTCAAGCTCGCCACCCGCGGCGATTTCGAAGACCTCAGCCCAGCGGGCTTTCTGCGCGACAAGCGGAAGAAGCTCCAGCTCGGCGACGCCGAAGCGAATGCCCTGAAGGCGGCCGAGGCGACGGCAAAGGAACGTAATAAGGCGGTGCTCGTCGCGTACGACTCAGTGCGCCGCGAAGTGCAGAAAATGGCCGACTCCCCAGACATTGGCGGCAACGCGAACGACGCGGCCCTGCGACGGATGGCGTTCCAGAACCTGCTCGGCCAGATCCGCGAGCAACGCGCCGTCGACCGCGCCGAAGCGCTGGCGCTGATTCCTGCCGAAAAGAAGACGCAGGCAGAAGAACTACTCAAGGAACAGGACGAGGAATTCACCAAGGTGGCCAGCATGGGTGGCGGTCGCCGCGGCGGCGGTCACTAGGCCGGACGACGACCATGACCGACACACTCCCGTCGCGCGCCGACGCACTGGCGCTCATGCAGGAATGGACGCCCAGCGAGTCGCTGCGGGGCCATATGTTCGCCGTCGAGGGCGCCATGCGCGCCTATGCCGCGCAGTTCGGGGAGGACGCCGAGCGTTGGGGCCTCGCCGGATTGATGCATGATTTCGACTATGAACGTTTCCCGAACGCTGCGCATGCGGCCGACGCCGAGCATCCGGCCGAGGGCGTACGCCACCTGCGCGCGCTGGGGTACCCCGACGACGTGCTCGAGGCGATTCTCGGACACGCGGACTACTCCGGCGTTCCGCGCGTGTCGCGCATGGCCAAGACGTTGTATGCCGTTGACGAACTCTGCGGGTTGGTGACGGCCTCGGCGCTCGTGCGCCCGTCGCGCAGTGTCAACGACCTCGAGGTTTCGAGTGTCAAGAAGAAGATGAAAGACAAGGCATTTGCGCGCGGAGTGAACCGGGACGATGTGGTGCGCGGCGCAGCGGAGCTTGGCGTTGAAATGGACGCCCATATCGGCGTCGTCATCGCGTCGATGCGCGAGCGGGCCGGCCTGCTCGGACTTGCCGGCGCGTAACGGCCTGCCCACCTGCTTTGTCAGGTGGCCGACAGCTAACTGATGGGTTCCGGGCGCGTCCAACGGACGATCCCTTTAGCCCGTATGGGAGAGTGTGATTGGGAAGCGATTCGCGTGACCAGCGCTGCGGTGCCTTTTGGGGCAGCGTTGGCCGTACAGCGGACCCGGTGGCTCGTGTCTGAACGGCCAGCAAACGAGCGCGAGCTCGTCCTGGCGGCGCAGGGCGGCCAACGGACGGCATTCTCGGAACTCGTGCGCATGCACGAGCGCCGTGCCTATGCCGTGGCGCGCGCGATTGTGGTCAATCATGAGGATGCGGAAGACGCCGTGCAGGACGGGTTCCTGCATGCGTACCGCGCCCTCGATCGGTTCTTGCCGGACCAGGCGTTTGGCGCGTGGTTGCATCGGATTGTCGCAAATGCGGCACTGGACATCACGCGGCGGCGCAAAGTTCGGGACGCGGACGAGCTGCCGGAGACGGTGGCCTCGCCCTTCCGCGACCCGGCCGAGGGGAGCGAACTTCGTAGGCGTCTGAACGAGGCCTTGGAGACCCTCCCGGCCCGGCAACGCGCCGTGATCGTTTTGCATGATGTGGAAGGGTTCAAGCATTCGGAAATCGGGACGATTCTCAGCATTCCAGAAGGGACGGCACGATCAGACTTGCACTACGCTCGCACTCAATTGCGGGCGATCCTTGGTGAAGTGAGGAACGAGCTATGACCGATGGCAATCGGGGACCCGAAGGCGTACGCCTGGTGCGGGACGACGCGCTGACGCAGGCACTGCGGACCATCTATGCGCCTCCCGTGGGCGACGCTTACTGGACGACTCTCGAACAGCGGATCATGACCGGGCTCGACGCCGAAGAGGCGTGGTACACGGTATCCGACCGCTGGCTGCGCACCGGCCTGGTGGCTGCAGCGGCGATTCTCGTCGTGGCCGGCGGGCTGCTGCTGCGCGCGCAGGCCCAGATGGCGCGGACGATGGCGTATGAAAATGTGGTGGAAGTCGAGGGACTTGAGTCGGCGCTCGCACAGCGTGAGCCGCTCTCGAAGGAGCAGGCAACCCTGCGCAAGCTTACCGGACACCAATAGGTCGCTGACGTGTCTCGGACAAAAGGTCTCGCAATCGCCATGTACCTCGGCGCAGCGCTGGCAGGTGCAGCGATTGCGCTCGCGGCCGAACGGCTGACGCCTGGTGACAAGCGCCCGCCCGATCCGCGCGAACGGCGGTTGCAGTTCTTCAGCCAGTTGCACCTGACGCCTGCCCAGCGGGATTCGGCCACGGTCATTTACGATGAACGCGACCGCCGCTTTCAGGCGCTGATGGAGAAGCACAAGGCCATTCTGGAGCCCGTCCGGACGGCGCAGGATTCCATCACGGTGGAGACACGCCAGCGCATGACGCAGCTGCTCACTTCGGAGCAGAAGGCGATTTATGAACAGATGTTGCAGGCGCAACGCGATCGCGCGGGGCGCAGCGGGGGAGCAAGGCAATGAACCGGGTTTTGAAGCAGGTGGTAATGGTCGCGGTTGTTCCGATGGCGCTTGCAGCACAGGGCGCAGTTGGTGATGCACGTCCGATTTCGCTCGACGAGGCGGTGAAGCTGGCGCTGCTCAACCAGCCGACGACCGTCGCGGCCCGGAACCAGATCCGGCAGAGCGAGGCATCGGTCAAGCGCAACTTCTACAACCTCGGATTCATTCCGACGCTCGGCATCGGCGCGAGTGCGAACCAGCGCGGCGGCGACCGATATGCTGAGGGCGTCAAGCTTCCCAATTCCGCGACGCCGTGGTCGTACGGGCGGCAGCTGAACATCGGCGGCATCACGCTTTTCGACGGCGGCACCAAGTGGAACGCCTGGCGCCAGTCCCAGGCCCAACTCAATTCAAACGAGGCCAGCCTCGTCACCCAGCGCTACACGGTCGCGCTCCAGGTGAAGACGGCGTACTACAACGTCGTGGCAGCGCGTGAACAACGTGCGGCCGCGCAGCGCCAGCTCGACCAGGCTCAGCAGCAACTGGCCGTGGCATCGGCGAAGGTGAATGCCGGCTCGGCCACGCGCACGGACTCGTTGACCGGCGCGATCTCGGTTGGCACGGCGAAACAGGCGATTCTGACGGCAGACAACGCCATCGCGAATGCCAACGCGGCGCTTACTCGTTACGCGGCGACGCCCTTCACCGTCACGGCGGTGAGCGGCGATTCCACCAGCATTCCAACGATCGACGTCAGCGACGCCGAGTTGGTGCGCCTGGCGCTGGCCGGTCCGCTCGTCACGCAGAACACCGCGCAGTTGCGCGTGGCGGATGCGCAGCGCCGCAGTGCCAACGCTCCCTATATGCCACAGCTCACGATGAGCCTGAGCTACGGCTGGACCATCGAGAACTCGCAGCGGTTCCAGCTGGCCGACGGCGCGAACGGCAACAGCACGGGGCTTGGTTTCAACTTCAATTACAACATCTGGGACAACTACGCGCGCGAACAATCGGTCGTGCAGGCCCGGCTGAGCCTCGATAACGCCGAGGCGACGCTGAAGGACAACAAGTTTGTCGTGCAGCAAAACCTGACCCAGCAGCTCAACACGTTCCGCACGGCCGTGGCGTCGATCGAGCTGAACCAGCTCCAGATCGCCTCGGCTGAGGAAAACCTTCGCGTCGTGCAGCAGCAGTACAACCTTGGCACCAAGCAACTGCTCGACCTGGTTACGGCACAGCGGTCGGTTGACGACGCGCGGGCGCAGCTGATCACGTCGCGGCAGAACGCCCGTATTGCCAAGGCGAATATCGAACAGATCATCGGCCGCGACCTGAAGTAGCACGAGCAGAACGGCACCCCAGCAGAAGCCCAGCCACCGCGCGACCCAGCAGTGCGCAGAACTTTTCTTTACTACCGACGTTTTCGTCCCCACCGGGAGTTCGCAGTGAATCGCAAGATTTTCGCTATCATCCTCGCCTGCACCTTCGCCTGCAATAAGCCGCCGGTCACGACGGTCACGATTCAGACCGCGACCGTCCAGCGCCGCGACATTGTCGTGCAGGCGGAAGCCACTGGCGTCATCGAACCCATTACTGTTGTCGAAGTGAAGTCGAAGACGGCGTCGGGTCAGGTCACTGACATGAACATCGAGGTCGGGTCGTATGTACGCCCCGGCGACCTGATCGTCCAAATCGACACGACGGACTTGCACACGTCGCTCCTGCAAAACCTTTCGGACCGTGCTGCGGCGCAGTCGTCGTACGACGTCGCAAAGATCGTGCTGGAACGCAACACGTCGCTCTATGCACAGCGCGTCATCACGAAGGACGTGCTCGAGCAGTCGCAGAACTCCGAGGCGAGCTCCAAGGCAACGCTGCTTCAGCGCGAAACGCAGGTGACGCTCCAGCTCCAGAAGCTCAAGGACTCGCGCGTGGTCGCGGCCGCTGAAGGCACGATCCTCACGCGTCCCGTCGCCAAGGGCCAGGTGGTCCAGGCCGGTTCAGGTGGTGTCAGCGCCGGCACGGTCATCGCCACGATGGCCGACCTCTCGAAGGTCCGCGCCCGCGCCCTCGTCAGTGAAACGGAAATCGGTCAGGTGACGGTTGGTCAGGACGCCGTCGTGCTGGTCGACGCATTCCCCGACCGCGCCTTCAACGGCACGGTTTCAAAGATCGAGCCGTCGGCCGTGGTGCAGCAGAACGTCACCATGTTCCCGGTGCTCATTACGCTCGACAACAGTGAAGGACTCCTCCGCCCCGGTATGAACGGCGAAGTGAATGTTCGCACGAACGAACGCCAGCAGGTGGTCACGGTGCCGAACGACGCGATCCGCTCGACGCGTGAGTACAGCGACGCCGCGCTCGCGCTTGGGCTGATCCCTGACAGCGTACGCGCGATCGCGATGCCGGGCCGTGGTGGTGGCGGCGCGAATGGCGGCGGTGGACGCGGCAGCCGCGGTGGCGGCGGCGGTGGCCCGCAGGCCACGACGAGCCGCGTTGAGCTCGACCTCGGCATGATGCAGGGCGGCGGCGCGCAGGGCGGCGGCGCGCAGGGCGGCGCCGCGGGTGGCAACCAGGGCGGCGGTCGTCGTGGCGGCGCGCAGGGTGACTCGGCCGGCGGTGGTCGTCGCGGTGGTCGCGGTCCCCAGGTCGAAGTCACTGACGCTGACTGCAAGAAGATCGACGACGCGCTCAAGGCAAAGCCTGCGCTCGCCAAGAAGCTCGCGGACATTCAGGGCCAGATGCGCGACCAGAACGCCGATCGTCAGGCGCTCAACACGCAGTCCGAAGCTGTCTACAAGGAACTCGGCCTCGACGCCGCAAAGGCCCGCTCGTGCCGCTTCCGCAACGGCGGTGGCCGCGGTGGCCCCGGCGGGCAACAGGGCGGTCAGCAAGGTGCCCAGGGCGGTAGCAACTTCGCCGGCGGCGCAGGTGGCTTCGGTGGCGGTGGCGGTGGCGGCGGTGGTCGTCGCGGTGCCGGTGGCCGCGGTGGTCAGGGCGGCGCACGGCGCGTCGATCCGAACGCCACGCCGCGCTCGGGCCTCGTCTTCGTCCAGAAGGGAACAACCTGGGAACCGCGCCTGCTGCGCCTCGGCATCGCGAACTACGATTTCACGGAAGTGCAGTCGGGTGTCGAAGAGAACGAGAAGGTCGCGCTCATGAGCGCTGCCATTCTCCAGCTTCGCCGCCAGCAGCAGATGGATCGCACGAAGGCCATGGCGAGCCCACTTGGCGGTAGCGCACCGGGCGGCGGTAGCCCCGGCGGTAGCCCCGGCGGCGGACGTGGTGGCGCACCCGGTGGTGGTGGCGGACGCGGTAACTAACGCCATTCCCCTGGAGATCGCTCCATGCTGATCATCGAAACCGTTCGCGTCGCACTGGGTGCACTGCGCGCGAACAAGATGCGCTCACTGCTCACGATGCTCGGCATCGTGATCGGCGTCGCGGCCGTCATCGCCGTTGTCGCGCTCGGTAACGGCGCACAAAAGCAGATCAACGACCGCATCACGGCGCTCGGCACGACGCTACTGACCATCAATCCTGGCCAGGGCATGCAGGGTGGCGTTCGCACCGGTGGTGGTGGCGCACGCTTGACGACCGATGACGCGCAGGCGCTCGTGGACCGCGGAACGAAGATTCTTGCCGTGCAGCCCGAGCTCGCCACCAACCTGCAGGTGGTGTTCGGCAACAAGAACACGAGCACGTCGATCGTCGGCACCACATCGAACTATCCGGAAGACCAGACCCGCCAGCGTGTCGCCGTAATCGGCCCGACCGTCGCCGAAAACCTTGGCCTCGGCACTGGCCTCGGCCTCGTCGGCGAGACGATTCGCATCCGCGGCATCCAGTTCACCGTGGTTGGATCGTTCAAGTCCAAGGGTTCTGGCGGCGGATTCGGTAATCCGGACGACCAGATCGTCATTCCCGTCCAGACGGCCCGCTTTCGCATCATCGGCAACAACCGCACGCGCTCGATCGGCATTCTTGCGCCGAGTGAAGCGGAAATTCCTGAGACGATGGCCGACGTACAGCAGATCCTTCGCCGCGAACATCATCTCCGGCCCGGCAAAGATGACGACTTCCAGATCCGCAGTCAGTCCGACTTCCTGAATACGCTCTCCGAGACGACGCAGACCTTCGGGCTCCTGCTCGCCGGCATCGCGGCCGTGTCGCTGCTCGTCGGCGGCATCGGCATCATGAACATCATGCTGGTCTCGGTCACCGAACGCACCCGCGAGATTGGTGTGCGCAAGGCACTCGGCGCCACGCGCTTGAACATCATGTTCCAGTTTCTGATCGAAGCCGTTGTACTCTGCCTCATCGGTGGCGCAATCGGTATCGGCGCCGGAACGGGCGGCGCGATGATCTTCACCAGGAACTTCGGCTGGCAGACGTCGATCGGGTCTGACTCCATCCTGATCGCCTTCGGCTTCTCGGCGTTCGTCGGCGTGGTGTTCGGGGTGTATCCCGCGCGTCGCGCCGCCGTCATGGATCCGATCACGGCACTGCGCTACGAATAGGCCGCAGCAGGTGGAATAGAAAACGGCCCGGAGAGTTTCCGGGCCGTTTTCTTTTGTCCGGGTGCCGCTACGGCTTGGATCTGCCGGCCGCGACGATGGGTTTCTTGATCTCGAATTTGAAGAGCTGCTCCGCCAACTGTCGCACGGCCGCGTTGCCCATCATCGCCGGACGGAATCGCATCTTCGGCATGGCCTCTTCCACGGCCTTCACGAAGAGTGGATGCGAGGCCTCAATCAGCTTAATCGTGCCCAGGTCGATCAGCCCGGTGGAGTCGACCACAAACCGAAGCGTGGCGTGGCCCTCGATGTTTCTTGCGAGCAGGTCCTTGGGATACGCCGGCGCGGCGCTCATGGGATCGCGCTCGGCGGCCGAGTCGACATCCACGATGCTGAATGCACCGACCGCCTGTGCCATTTCGGCGAGTTGCATTATGCCGTTCAGCTGCGCCGCCTCAGTCGCCTGCTGCGGAATGACCGGGTCGCCGCTCGTCGCTTTTTCGTCGACCTTCACCTGCTCGCCATGCGTGTCGCCTTTCGGTGAACCGACCACACCCGCGCCGACATACGCGAGGTGTTCCTCGCCCGCCTTCATCGCGCGGTCGGGCGGAAAGAGGAACTGCAGGAACGACTCGAACTGGTCGCGCGCGTCCGGATTCGCCGCGACGGTAGTACCGCCGACGAGCAGGGCGACGATCGCGATATGCACGAACGCGCTCACCATCGTCTCGAGAATCGGACGCGGGGGCCCAACGTGCTTCGTCTCGAGCAGAACTTCAAACATGAGTTCGCGCGGCCGTCCTTCAGGGGAGTCCACTAGCCACTGCCTAGCCACTGCCTAGCCACTACTAGCCAATATTCAATACCCCATGTTGCACCGCCAGCGTCATTGTGGACGGCGCAAAGGGGTAAAAGGGTTGCCAGGCCACCAGGCGCGATCGCAGCCGACTAATTCAGCGGCAGCGGTTGTATCGAGCGAGCGAGGCAATCCGAACGATTGACTAAGATATATCGTAAAGTTATATCTAAGCTATATCGAATGAGGAGATTTTCAATGTGGGGCAAACCCTGTTGGGATCGCGAACGCTCGTGGGCAGGGCGTTCCTGGGGTTGGAAGGGGGATACGGACTTCGGCCCGTTGTTCTTTGGCATCAGTGGGCGTCGCGGCCACAAACGCGGCGGCAGGATGTTCGAGCAGGGTGACCTGAAGCTCGTCATTTTGCGATTGCTCGACGAAAAGCCGCGTCATGGCTACGAGATCATCAAGGAGCTCGAGGAACGTTCCGGCGGGCGCTATGCACCGAGTCCGGGAACGGTCTATCCGACGCTCACGATGCTCGAGGAAATGGGGTACGCGTCCTCAGTCGAGGAGGGCGGCCGTAAGGTCTATGCCATTACAGAGGAAGGACGCAAGCACCTCGGTGAGAACCAGACGACGGTGGACGACGTGTTCGAACGGCTTCAGGAGCTCGGCGCGTCGATTTTCGGCGATGCCGTGCGACCGGCTCACGAAGCGATGGGCGAGCTAGGCCGCGCCTACTGGCAAGCAACCATGCGTCGCCCGGCGAGTACTGAAACGGTCACCAAAGCAGCAGAAATCCTGCGACGCGCGGCAGCCGAACTCCAGGCGCTCTCCAACCAGGGCTGACCGGGCACGTCACGGGTGGTAACCGCGGTGCATTCGGCGCCTATGCGGTGAAGCACGTGGCTTTACGGCCGCAGGGCGGACGATAGATTCCACGGTGGGTCGCGGATCGTCCGCGACCCGTTTTTCGTTATTCGGCCCGATGGGCACCGAACCAGACTCGACCCCAGAGCCGGCTGATTCCAGGCCGGCGCAGAATCCAACACCGCCTGGCGGCTCTCCCGCCGGCGGGGACGCCACAGCACAACGTGGGGCGATGACGACCCCGTTGAATGGCGTGACGGCTGCGTACGCGCTGCCGCAGCCTAAACCTCATATCGAAGCGAATCCCAAGGGCAAGCGTCTCGCGATTCTGACGCTGACGGCGCTCGGTGTGGTGTACGGCGACATCGGCACAAGCCCGTTGTACGCATTCCGCGAATGCTTCAATCCTGAATACGGAATAGCGCCAACCGCCGCGAATGTCACCGGCGTCCTGTCGCTGATTGTCTGGGCGCTCACGCTGATCGTGTCGGTGAAATACCTGCTCTTCGTGATGCGCGCGGACAACCGCGGCGAGGGCGGAATCCTGGCAATGCTGGCGCTCATCCTCGGCAAGGGAACGTCCCACCCATACCGCCGGGTGGTGCTGGTGATGCTCGGCTTGTTCGGCGCCGCGCTGCTGTATGGTGATGGCGTCATCACGCCGGCGATTTCGGTGCTCGGCGCCATGGAAGGCCTTGTCATTGTGTCGCCTTCGTTCGCGTACGCGGTCGTGCCCGTCACGATTGTGGTGCTTTTCGGGCTGTTCATCGTGCAGCGCCACGGCACGCACACGGTCGGCGGCTTTTTCGGACCACTGATGTTCGTCTGGTTCGTTACGATTGCCGCGCTCGGCTTCAAAGAACTCGTAAAGGCGCCGGTCGTGCTCTTGGCGGTGAACCCGATGTACGCCGTTCGCTTTGTGGCCGAGCATGGTTGGGGTGCGTTCTTGTTGCTTGGCGCGATCGTGCTGGCGGTCACCGGAGCGGAGGCACTCTATGCCGACATGGGGCATTTTGGGAAGAAGCCGATTCGGCTCGCCTGGTTCTGGCTCGTATTTCCCTGCCTCCTGCTCAACTATTTTGGCCAGGGCGCGCTGGTGCTGCGTGACCCCGCGGCCGTGGCCAACCCATTCTATCTGCTCGCGCCGCGCGAATTGCTCTATCCGCTGATCGGGTTGGCCACCGCCGCCGCAGTGATCGCGTCGCAGGCGCTCATCTCGGGCGCGTTCTCCCTCACGCAGCAGTGCGTGCAACTCGGGTATAGCCCGCGCGTCAGCATCGTGCATACGTCGGCGCGTGAAGCCGGCCAAATCTTCATTCCTGAGGTGAACGCCGCCATTGCACTGGGCTGCTTCCTCGTGGTGCTTGGCTTCCAGACATCCACCGCGCTTGGCGCCGCGTATGGAATCGCGGTCACCGGCACGATGGCCATCACGACGGTGTTGTTCGGCGTTGTGGCGGTGGCCAGATGGAATTGGTCGCGTTGGGCAGTGTGCGTAGTCGTCGCGGTGTTTCTCGCGATCGACTTATCGCTCATGGGCGCAAACATGTTAAAAATCGCGCATGGCGGATGGGTGCCCCTGGCACTGGCCGTTGTGCTCTTCACGCTGATGACCACCTGGAAGCGCGGGCGGGCCATTCTGCGCGAGCGCCTGATGGACATCACGATGCCGCTACCGACGTTCCTCGAAAGCATCGCATCGAGCCCCATTCCGCGCGTGCCCGGAACGGCAGTCTTCATGACGTCCGAGCCCGGCGGTACGCCGGTCGTGCTCTTGCATCACCTGAAGCACAACAAGGTGTTGCACGAGCAGATCATCCTGCTTTCTATTCAGACAGCGGAAGTGCCTGAAGTCCCGACTGCGGAGCGCGTGGCGTCGCTCGAGCGGCTCGAGAAGGGCTTCGTGCGCGTTGTGGCGCGCTACGGCTTCATGGAGTCGCCGGACGTCAAGGAAGTGCTGGCGGTGCTCAAGACACAGGGCATCAAGACTCGCCCGCTCGACACGAGCTATTACCTCGGCCGTGAAGAGCTCATCGCGGCGGACAAGCCGTGGAAGAAGGGCGGCCTGACGATGAACATCTGGCGCAAGCGCCTCTTCGCGATCATGTCCAAGAACGCACGCAGTGCGGCGGCTTTCTTCAACCTGCCGCCGAACCGCGTGGTCGAACTGGGAACCCAGATCGAGTTCTAGAGAATCACCCGGTTGACCGAACGAACGGTCACCCGTGACTTCATGCCGCCCTCGATCTGGCGACGGATCTGCGGACCGAGATCTCGCGGCAACCCTTCTTCGATCTGCTTGCGGATCTGCGGCCCGATCTCGCGAAGCTTGCCGAGCCCTTCCTCGAGATCGTAGCTGACGTCGTCTTCCATCCCGCCGCGGTTGATCCTGATACGGGGCATGACGTGTACGTTCGTATCGAAATTCATCGCGCCGTCAGGGCGAATGATGCGCACCGAGCCGTTTGTACCGGGCCCAATCATCCGCATGCCACCGGTCTCGCCGGTGCCGAACCGGAATCCGCTCGTCTCCCCACCGGGCAGATCGGCCGCCTTCACCGTGCGCATCACGCGGGTCAGCCGGTTCTGGTTGATGGCCGGCATTTCCTCATCGTCCGCGTCATCACGCGACAGCTTGAGGCTGACGCCGTTGATCGAGAGGATGCGATTCCCCTCCTCGAGGCCGGCCTTTTCTGCAGGGCCGGCGGCGGTGACCGACGAGATCATGAGCCCGAGTGTGTCGCGACGGCCGCCGGTTGACGTCGCGATGCCGAGCATGGCCCGGTCGCGGTCGTCCATCGTGCTGAGGGTATAGGAGGTCCCCGCGCGGGGCGTACGGACCACCGATTGAGCGTGCGACGTCGCGACAGCTACCAGGGCAAGTAAAAGTGCGGCGAAAATGTTACGCATCGGTCGGTTCCTCGAAAGTTCGTGCTCGCCAATTGAGTCACGGCCGGGTCGCAGATGGTTTCCGCCGGGATCCGGCAGGATCCGGCAGGATCCGGCAGGGCCGATGACCCACTTGCCCAACCGGCTAGCTTCCACACTCCCCTCCTCTGCCGGACCCATGACATCGCTCGAAACCTTCAAGCACCATTGGCAGGACGAGGCTGACGCCGCGTATCTCTATCGTATTCTGGCCTCGCTCGAACCGGACCCATCGCGGCGCAGCGTGTACGAACGACTCGCCGAGGTCGAGGACAAGCACACGGTCATCTGGGCGCAGCTGATCCGCGACAATGGCGGCGCGGTCGGTGAACACCGCATCACCGGGCGCACACGGCTGCTGACGTTTCTCGGCCGCCGCTTCGGCCCGACCTTCCTGTTGCCGATGCTGCTGGCTGAAGAAGGCCGGGAAGTGAAGGGCTACCTCGATATGCACCGCGAGACGCCGAAGGGCGCCGCCGGTTCCGCCGAGTCGCTACAGCTCGCGAAGGAATCAAAAGAGCACGCGCATGAGATTGCCGGACTCGCCGGGCGCGAAGGCGAGCCATGGCACCAGGCCGAGTCAGGCGGATTCTTGCGCAACGTGGTGTACGGTTTCAACGACGGACTCACGGCCAACTTCGGACTCGTTGCCGGTATACTCGGCGCAACCGCGAGTTCACAACATCACATGATCATCGTGGCGGGCGTGTCGGGCCTCATCGCCGACGCACTCTCGATGGGCTCGTCGGGGTACCTCGCCGCGAAGAGCGAGCAAGAGGTGTACGCGCACGAAATCGCGATGGAGCGTGACGAAATCGCGCTCATGCCCGAGATCGAGCGCGACGAGCTCGCGCTCATTTACGAAGCGAAAGGCATGCCAGCCGATCTTGCGCGCGCGCGCGCGGCCGAGCTGATGAAGGATCCCGAGCGGATGCTGGCGGAGAAGGTACAGCAGGAGTTGAAGATCGGCGGACACGAGCAGTCGCCGATGCGCGAGGCGTGGGTGACGGGCACGGCGACGGCGATCGGTGCACTGATTCCGGTGGCGCCCTTCTTCTTTGCCTCGGGCACGACGGCTATCGTGCTTTCCTTTACGCTCTCGATGGCGAGCCACTTCCTCGTTGGCGCGGGCCGAAGCGTGTTCACAGGCCGCAGCGTCTTTCGCTCGGGCCTCGACATGTTCGTCGTCGGACTCGGCGTGGCATTCGTCGGGTACTACGTCGGCGAGTGGATCGGTAAGCTGGCCGCGTAACCGCGGCCCGGAGTGAGTGTCGCCGGGCTTTACGGAACGATCGGATCGCCGAGCTTGGCTTCCTTGCGGACGTATTCGGCAGCGTCCTTGTGCGTGGCGAACCAGACGCCGGGCTTGGCCTTGATGTGCTTGATGAGCATTTCGAGGGCGAGCACGCGCGAGCGATGGCCGCTGACGTGCGGATGCATCGTGTACACCACCATCGTGCCTTCGGCGTAGGCGCGGTCGAACTCGTCGATCCAGACCTGGGCGACATCGCGCGGGTTCATGTAGCTCTGGCCACGCGGATCGAAGAGCGGCGCGTCGTCGAGGATCCATTCGACCGGAAGTTCCACCAAGCCGGTCGGCTTCCCCTTCTGCATGAGCTCGTACGGGCGGTCATCGGCCATGAGCGAACTCTCATAGCGGAACCCGAGGTCGCGGAGGATGGAGAGCGTGTTGGGACTGAAGTTCCAGCTCGGCGCGCGGTAGCCAACCGGCGTCACACCGGTCATCTGCTTCAACTCGGCGATAGCCTTGATGAGCAGGCGGCGCTCGATGGAATCGGGGAGCGTGCTGTTCATCTCATGGATCCAGCCGTGCACGCCAATCTCATGGCGGCCGCTTTTGTTGATCATCGGCCACATCTCGGGCGTGAGCGCGAGACTCACTGACGGTATGAAGAACGTGGCCGGAATCTTGTTCTGGTCGAGGACGTCGAGAATGCGTTGCAGTCCAACGCGACCGCCGTACTGGTTCTGGGAGAGTGCGCCGACACTCGGCTCACCGAACCGGAGCGAAACAGTCTCATTGTCCACGTCAAAGGAAAAAAGGACGGCGACTTTGTTACCGTTTGGCCACTTCGCGGGCTGAAGGTTTCGCCCAGCGCGAACCGCGTTCACGACGGTCTTGGCGCTATCGAAGGTCCAAGTCCAACCGGGCTTCGCGGTGGTGACGGGTACCGGCTGCGCCTGCGCGAAGAGTGCGGCGGGTGCAACGGCGAGAGCTACGAATGTGCGACGCATCGGGGGAACGCTCCTGTGCAGACAGTAGATACGCTACGACACCAGCGCGCACTGCGCGAGTGGGTGCGCTGAAAGTGGATTTAAAAACGCCCTCACCCGTCAGAAATCGCCTGACTGACGCGATCAACCAGGGTCTCGGCGCTCGCGCCGTGCTGGTAGGTCGGCCACGGCGTTGTCGTTTCCTTGGCTGCCCGCCGACAATGTGTGGTAGTGCCTCCGGCCCTTGTCCGCACCCCGCGTTAGCGCCTAGCCCCCCGGCCTCTAGACCTGAACGACGAGGCTCAGCAGTCTCCCGGCGACGAAGACGCGCTTTTTCGGCTCGCTGGTGACGAACTTGGCGATTCCAGCATCGGCCATCGCCGCCGCATAGACGGCAGCTTCATCAGCGCCTTCGGAGACGACCACCGTGCCGCGCGTCTTGCCGTTGACCTGCACCGCGATCGTGACGCTCCCGCTGGCGAGCCGTTTCGGATCGAAGACTGGCCAGCCCGCATCGAATACACTCTCGGTGTGATTGAGCCACTCGCCCTGCCAGAGTTCTTCGGCGATGTGAGGGGCGAATGGCGCCACCAGCTGCACAAGCGGTTCGACTTCTGCACGTCGCGGCGTGCGCTCGCCACGGCGCATGACATTCACGTACTCCATCATCGCGGCAATCGCCGTGTTGTAGGAGAGCATGGGAATATCTTCGCCGACCTTCTTGATGGTCTGGTGCAGCTTGCGCATGACTTCCGGATCGGGATCATCCGCGACACTCGCGTCGCGCACCGACGCCCAGATACGATCGAGGAACCGCTTTACGCCACTGATGCCACCGTCGCGGAAATCGCCGCCCTCTTCGAAGGCGCCGAGGAACAT
Source organism: Gemmatimonadota bacterium (assembly GCA_026387935.1). Classification (GTDB taxonomy): domain Bacteria; phylum Gemmatimonadota; class Gemmatimonadetes; order Gemmatimonadales; family Gemmatimonadaceae; genus Fen-1231. The sequence continues at coordinate 55,710 of JAPLKU010000003.1, forward strand.
CAGGTAGGTGCGAAACGTGTCCGCCCCCCACTCCGTGATATACTCGTCCGGATTCACGATATTGCCCTTGGACTTCGACATCTTCGCGCCGTCACGAATGATCATCCCATGCGCGCGGAACTTCGTGAACGGTTCGTCGAAATCCAGATGGCCGGCGTCGTGCAGCACCATCGTGAGAAACCGCGAGTAGAGCAGGTGCAGCACGGCGTGCTCATTGCCGCCGATGTACGAGTTCACGGGCAGCCATTTTTTCGTGATCGACGGATCGAAGGGCATCGTGCCGGCGTTCGCACTGCCAACGCTGGGGTAACGGAGGAAATACCAGCCACTGTCGAGGAAGGTGTCGCTGACGTCGGTTTCACGACGTGCCGGCTTGCCACACGTTGGGCACGGCACGCGATACCACTCTTCGTGGCGCGCGAGCGGCGAAATTCCTGAATCGTCCGGCTTGAAGTCCGGAATATTCGGGAGAATCACCGGCAGATCCTTCTCCGGCACCGGCACCGCGCCGCAGGCATCGCAATGAATGATGGGAATCGGCGGGCCCCAGTATCGCTGCCGCGAGATGCACCAATCATGGAGCCGGAAGTTCACCACGCCCTTGCCGGCGTGCTTTTCTTCGAGCCACGCGGTGACGGCGGGCTTTGCTTCCTCCACGGCATAGCCGTCAAACTGCTCGCTGTTGCAGAGCACGGCGCCAGCATCGTCAACAAACGCTTCCTTGAGCGGCGTGCGCGCAGTCTGGCCGGGACCGGCAACGACGCGCTCAATCGGGAGGCCGAACTTGGTCGCGAACTCGAAGTCGCGCTCATCGTGCCCAGGCACGGCCATGATCGCGCCGGTGCCGTACTCCATGAGCACGTAGTCGGCGGTCCAGATCGGGATCATCTCGCCCGTCGCGGGATTCACGCCGTAGGCGCCGGTAAAGACTCCCGTCTTTTCCTTGTTTGTCTTGCGTGAAATGAGATCCTGGCGCGACGATCGTGTCCGGTACTCGTCCACTGCCCGCTTCTGATCCACGCCGGCGATGTCGTCGAGCAGCGGATGCTCGGGCGCCAGCACGAGATAGGTCGCGCCAAAGATCGTGTCGGGCCTCGTGGTGAAGACCACCACCTCGCGCATGCCGGTCGCGACTTCGGAGGTGACGTGTACCGCCGCGCTGCCGGCATCCTCCATGGGATTCAACACGCGGAACCGCAGCTCCGCCCCATCAGAGCGGCCAATCCAGGTGCGCTGCGCCGTTTTCGTCGTCGTGGACCAGTCGAGGCCATCAAGATTCTTGAGCAGCCGCTCCGCGTAGTCCGTGATACGGAAAAACCACTGCTCGAGCGCGCGTTGCTCAACGGTCGCGCCGCATCGCTCGCACTTGCCCCCTTCCACCTGCTCGTTGGCGAGCACGGTCTTGTCGTTGGGACACCAGTTGACCGCCGCCTTTTTTCGGTACGCCAGGCCGCGCTTGAAGAGCTGCAGAAAGACCCACTGTGTCCACGCGTAATACGACGGGTGCGTCGTATCTACCGTGCGCGTCCAGTCGATCATGAGCCCGGCCGCGGTCAACTGCCGCGTGAAGTTCGCGACGTTTTTCGGGATCAGATCCATCGGATGCGCGCCCACCTTCAGGGCATAATTCTCCGAGTGGATTCCGAATGCGTCGAACCCCATGGGCTCAAAGACGGTGTGTCCTTGTAGCCGCTGGAAGCGGGCGAAGATATCATTGCCAGTGAAGGCAAAGAGGTTCCCGACGTGCAGCCCCTCGGCAGAGGGATAGGGGAACATCATGAGCGCGTAGTACGGGCGAACGCCGCCCGCGATGTCCGGGGTGTTCGCCGAGCGCTGTGCCCACCGTTCGCGCCACTTCCGTTCGACGCGCGCGGGATCGTAACCGATGGGCGGCTCGGGCGCCGGCTCGTGAGGAAGCTGGTTGGGTGGGGTCATTGTGCGAGAAAGGGGCGCCTGGGGCACGCAGTTGCCCCCTTGGGACGCCCCTTGGACTAACGGGATTTTCGGGGACAGCAGATGAGCCAGCCGGTCCGCACCAATCTAGCCGAGACGCCATTCCGTACAAGCGCGATGATCGACTCCCCGGCGGCGCCACGCTCGCACGGGATTGATCGCGTGACGGCGTGGGTGGCCGCGATCGCGGGTGGATTCATCGTGCTCCTGGTCTGGGTTGCCCGAGACCTGCTTGGCCAGCTGCTCACAAGCGGTGAATTCTGGATTCTGCGCATGCTCGCCCTCGCGCTTTCGGCGCTCGTGGCCAGCCTGACGGTTCGCCTCATCGTCTCACCGCGGATCGGCCGCCAGATCGGCAATCTGGCCGATGTGGCCGAGGCGGTGGTCACGGGCGATCTCTCCCGGAAATCCGAAGCCATTCATGAAGGCGGACAGCTTGAACGACTCGGCGGTGGGCGTGTTCGTCGGAATGATGTCGCGAAGGCCGGTGATGGTGAGCGTGATCGTGGCCATGTATCCGGCCTCGAGCCACGTGTGCTCCGCTCCGCCGACGAGCTTGTATCCGACGATGCCGAGGGCAAACGTCGCCAGCAGCAAAAGCGCCGCGTTTCGCACGCGGTGCTGAAGCAGCGACAGTTCTGCTTCTCTCACGGTACGCATGAGTGACTCATCCGCGCCGAGGCCGCTCCGCCTGCTTGAAGAGGTATGCGCAGGTCTCAAGGCGCGGACCCTTCTCATCGCACACCGCGTACTTCGCGCCTTCGTAGGCACAGGCGCCGGCGTAGCGGCCATCCTTCGTGACCGCGTAGAACGTCAGGTCGAAGAACGGGCGCCCCTTGTCGTCGAGTAATCGCTTTTCGCTGTGTTCGATCACTCGCTTCATGACATTCACCAGCGCCTGCTCCGGTGCGACGCCCTGCCGCATGTACTCCACGGCGAGAAATGCGCCGCACACCATGATGTTCGATTCCCCGCGACCCGTTGAGCCGGCGGCGCCTACGGTGTTGTCCGTGTATTCGCCGGCGCCAATCACGGGCGAGTCGCCCACACGGCCCGGCACCTTCCAGGAAATTCCGCTCGTGGTCGTGACAGAACTCACGTCACCCGCCGCGTTCACGGCATTCATGTTGATCGTGCCGTGCGTCCACGGAATACCGCGCTCCTCGTAGTAGTCCTGCTCGTCGAAGCCGCCGCGCGGCCTCATACGATTGGGCGGCTGCTTCACCCACGGAGTGTAGGCCTTGGGATCAGCCTTCCACTTCTCGAACGCCGCCTTCGACTTCGGCGTGAGCAAGTCACGCTCCGTGAATCCCATGGCCAGCGCGAAGCGCTTCGCATCATGGCCGACGAGGAAAATGTGGTCGGTGTAATCCATGATGGCCTTGGCCACCTTTGACGGCGTATCAATGCCTTCGAGTGATCCAACCGCACCGGCACGCTTGGTCGGGCCGTGCATGCAACTCGCGTCGAGCTGCACGACGCCATCGGCATTCGGCAGGCCGCCATACCCAACCGAGTTGTCCTCGGGATCGAGCTCCTGCGTGTTCACGCCGGCGATAATCGCATCGAGCGTGTCCTCGCCCTTCATGATCTTGTCGTACGCGATCTTTACGCCCGATGGACGATCGGCGTGCAATCCGTTCGCGGACCCGACGACGCAGTTCTTGCCGGCAGAGCGTAGCGGCGCCGGCACACGGGCGCGCTCGGCTTCCCACTCGTCGAAACTGATCGTGCGCGGTGCGAAACCGGCCGCAGCGAGCATCGCACTGCGTTCAAGAAAATCGCGACGGGACGTGGACATCGGCGCTCCTTGGTGCTTGCAGTGAGGACGTTCGCTGTCGAATCTACCGCGCCAACACCGCCGCGCTAGAAGCAGTTTCCAGCCCAATCGTGACGGGTCTCGGCGCTGTCGCGGGTGCAGAACAGGTCCGGATGCATCGGATGTCCCGAGAGCGCGACAGCGACAAATACTTGGGGAACTACCGCGACGACTCAGACGAGCGCCGTGGTGGCCGTCCCCCCAGTGGCTGCGTTTTCCATGCTCTCAGTGCGGACAATCCGGTTGTTCGTCCGGCGCTTGTCCGCCCCACGCGATAGCGCCGAGACCCTTCGGGTTCAGACGAAGGATGCCAGATCCGCGTAGCGTTGAGCCGGATACACGGACAGCCAGAGGTCGAGTGTGCGCTCGACGGACGCCGCGGTCGCCGGATGGTCGAGATCAGCCGGATGGAGCGCAATCCTGATCACCGACGCGCCCCGTTGCAGCGTCCAGCGAAGCTGCGCCTGAGCGAGCGACCCGTACGCCCGGAACGCACCTCGTGAACTCCAGCGCACCACGGGAGATTCGATCGTACGGGCGGCCTTGAACGCATAAATCGTCGCGTCGTCCTCGCTCACGGCGAGTCCGGCGTCGCGCACCGCGCGATGAGTGTCTGGCAGGGCGAGCCAGGCCGGCGGCACGAAGCCGATTGGCGAGAGCCCGAGTGCACGCAAACGCGCCAGCCCGCGATCGATGCGCGCGCGCGCCGCGTCGTACCCCAACGCGAGGAACTCCCCTTCCTTGTTCGTGCGCCCCAACGCGCGGAGTTCATCGCGCCAACCGCGCGGCGAACCGACTTCATCGTGGCGTTCGCCATGGAGAAAAATCTCGGCGCCCTCGTCCGCCCGCGCGCGAATCCACGCCACGCATGCCGCATCGTTTTCAATCGACGCGCCCCCGTGCCAATCGGGCACAACGAGAAGTCCCGGCTTCACATTGCGCGCGGCACACAGCGCCCAGAGTCGCTCGATGCGCGGCATGAGCGGGGGCGCGACATCATGAATCGTGACAAGAACTGGCGGCATGTTCAGGTTCCGTGCTGGCGCACAACCGTTTCATACAACGCGAAAATTCGGTCAAACACCGACTCCCAGGCATGATTCGCCTCGGCATGGGCGCGGCCGCGCGCACCGAGAGCCTCGAGGTCGGTGCCAAACAATCGCACCGCCGCCTCGGTCAGGGCATTCGCATCGCCAGACACAAATCGCTCGCCGGCGCCGGAAGCCTCCACCTGCTCGCTGATGCCGCCGCGATCCGCGGAGAGCACGGGCGTGCCACTCGCGAGTCCCTCGAGCGGCGCGAGGCCAAAGGTCTCATTCGAACTTGGTGCCACGAACAGGTCCCACGATGCGAGCAGGTCGGCGAGTCGCTCTCGGTCTCGTTCGTAGGGAATGAACTTGATCCAGGGCGCGCCGGCCGAGCGTTCCTCGAGCAGCTTTCGCACCGGACCGTCGCCAACGAGCGCGAGCGTCGCGCCTGTCCTTCGATACACCTCCGGCCACGCTGCGATCAGCACATCAAGTTCTTTTTCGGGCGAGAAGCGTCCGACGAAGCCGGCCACCGGCCCGCTCGGCAACCCGTAACGCGCGCGCACCTCTTCGCGCTTCGCGCGGCGCCGCGGATGATAGCGAACGAGGTCAACGCCGAGCGGAATCAGCGTAACGCGGTCGATACCGGCGCGATGCAGATCGTCCATGACAAAACGCGAGCAGACAATCGTGTGTGCGAAATGCTTGTCGATCTGGCGGGCGTACTTCCACGCCAGATCATGGAGTGAGCGCTGCCACCAGGGGGCGCGCTCTGGCCAGGGCGAAAACACACGCGGAAAATTGCTGTGGTAGAACGCGACGACTGGCATGTTGAGCCCGCGCGCAGCAAGCCGCACAATCCACGGCACCAGACCGGGGCTCCCCACCTCAATCACATTGGGCTGTTCATGCGTGACGATTCGCCGGTTGGTGCGCGTGGCGAGCATGAAACGGTAGGGCGCCTGCTTGGGGACAATTGGCCCTTTCAGGCGATAGACCCGCACTCCTTCGCTCTGCGAGATTGCGTCTCGTGACCCAGGAAGTGCGAGCACCTGACGAAAGTTTGGATGCGCCTCGACATAGGCGGCCTTTTCACGGAGGTACGTGCGCACGCCGCCCGTCGTGTCGCCATAGAACTCGGTGATGTCGAGCACGCCGAGCGTTGCCGCCGGCCGGAGCCGCGGAGGGAACGCCGTCGCCGATATATCCAGATGTGACGCCCGCAACTGCGCGTCGGAAAGAAAGAGCGTGTCCGCGAGTGCGGGCGCGAGTGCGGGCGCGAGGTCTGACTGGGCGTTCATGGATACGACCGTCTGCTCTTCCGCCACGATGGCTGAACCTAGCCAGCGGAACGCCATGCGCTACCCGCTCCCGGGCGCCGGCCCTAGCTTCCAATGATGGCTTCGACAAACACCATCGAAACTCTGCGCGACATCGCCTTTTTCGACGGGCTGCCCGACCAACTGCTTTGGCATCTCGCCAAGGCCAGCGAACAGCAACACTTCGCGACGGACGCGCTCGTCTTCCGCGAAGGCGAACCGCGCGCCTTCTTCGCCGTCATCGTGGACGGCAACGTCGCCATCGAGCGCACCGATACTTCCAGCGGCCAAGAAGGGATCTCCTTCCGGCTCGCGACGTTCGGGCCGGGCAGCGTGCTCGCTGAGGGCTCGCTGCTCGACTCGAGCCCTCATGGTTCGTCGGCGCGCGCGACGCGACCGACCAATGTCATCCTCTTCCGAACCGACAAACTCGAGCAGGCGCTGGAAGACGCGCCCGCCCTGCACGCAGCCCTTGTTTCACGAGCCGCGCGCGCGATCGCCGAACGGCTTCGCGGCGCCGATGCGATGCTCGCCGGTGGGCGCCGTGGCCCCGGCTTCGGCGGCGCCACGCGCAAGGAACATGACTTCCTCGGCGAACGCGACGTGCCCGATGCCGCGCTCTACGGCGTCCAGACTCTCCGCGCGATGGAGAATTTTCCCATCACCGGTGTACCGCTGGCCGACTTTCCCGAACTGATCATCGCGCATGCGCAGGTGAAGGAATCCGCCGCGCGGGCAAACATGACGCTGGGCCTCCTCGACACGACGGTCGGCGACGCGATCATCAACGCATCGCGCGAAATCCAGCGCGGCCGCCACCACGAGCACTTCCGCGTGGACATGATCCAGGGCGGTGCGGGAACCTCGACGAACATGAACGCGAACGAGGTCATCGCCAATCGTGCACTCGAACTGCTTGGCTTCGCCCGCGGCGACTACCATCACGTGCATCCCAACGAGCACGTAAACCTCTCGCAGAGCACCAACGACGTCTATCCGACGGCGGTGAAAATCGCGCTGCACCGCGGCATCGCCACACTGAAAGACTCGATGGTGGCGCTCGTCGCCGCCTTCGCTCGCAAAGGCGAGGCCTTTGCGCCGCATCTCAAGATGGGCCGCACGCAGCTGCAGGACGCCGTGCCCATGACGCTCGGCCAGGAGTTCATGGCCTTCGCGCATACCATACTGGAGGACGTGGACCGCCTCACGGAAGCGCAGGCGCTGATTCGCGAGATCAACATGGGCGCGACAGCCATCGGCACGGGCATTACGGCGCCGCCCGGGTACGCCGAGCTGGTCCGCACGAATCTGAGCGAAGTAACCGGCCTCGCGTTGATCACCGCGCCCGACCTGGTGGAAGCGACGGCCGACACCGGCTCCTTCGTGCAACTCTCCGGCGTGCTCAAGCGCTGCGCGGTGAAGCTGTCAAAAATCTGCAACGATTTGCGGCTCCTTTCGAGCGGCCCACGCACCGGGTTCGGCGAAATCAACCTCCCGCCCATGCAGCCCGGTTCGAGCATCATGCCCGGCAAGGTGAATCCGGTCATTCCCGAAGTGGTGAACCAGGTATGCTTCGACGTGATCGGTGGTGACATGACGGTCACCATGGCCGCCGAGGCAGGCCAGCTGCAGCTGAATGTATTCGAACCGATCATTGCGTTCCGGCTGCTCCGGAACATCCAGTCGCTGAGCAACGCGTGCCTGGTCCTTCGCGAGCGGTGTATTGACGGAATCACGGCCAACCCCGAGCGCATGCGCCAGCTGGTGGAGCATTCGATCGGCATCGTGACGGCGCTGGTGCCCATTCTTGGCTATGAGAAGTGCGCCGAGGTCGCGATGGCCGCGCTGCAGTCGGGGCGCGGGGTCTATGAGCTCGTGCTGGAGCGCGGGTGGATGCAGCGCGCCGAGTTGGAGCGCGCATTAAACCCCGCGTCAATGACGGGCGGGACCACCTGATGGCAGGCGTAAAGCTCGATGGCGCTGGGGACCAAAAGATGAAGACGCTTGAAGCGGCGCTCTTCACGATCGGCCCGATCCACGCGATGGTGGAGCGCGCCGCGATGGTGGAGCGCGCCGCGATGGAAGTGAAGGCCAACAAGCCCATCGGCACGATTCCGCATATGATCAAGCGACTGGCCGTCCCGATGCAAGGCCAGCTGAAGGGCCAGTTCGGCATGATCGCCGACCAGGTGGCCCAGTTCATCATGAACTCGACGCGCGGCGGCAGAGGCGACCAACAGAAGATCCGCGGCATGCGCGAGGGCCTGGCGATGATCAAGACCGCCGTTGAGCTCGCGAAGAACAAGGTGAAGCACCAGCACGCCGTCGCCATCGAGACGGCGGACTGACGTCAAGTCGGGGAAACGCCCGACGCGGACGGTCGCAGCAAGTTTGACGAAAGGCCTTCCATAGAGCGGGCGCCGGGCCGTAATTTTAGCGGGTTGGATTCAGCGTTTTCACGCTTGGCCTGCCCCACCTTCCCGTCATCCCTACGGACAGGACCGCTTAATGACCCGTACGCCTCACCGCCGGCACGGCGCTGGCTTTTTCGTTGTGGCCGCGCTACTAGCGCTCGCTGCATGCAGCACGCAGGACTACCCCAACACGACATTCACCCATAACAGCGACCTCAACGTTGATGTGAATGCGTTGTGGGATCGTGTGCTGTTCATGGCAACCGGCGTGTTCATCGTCGTCGAAGCGATTCTCGTCTTCACGATCTTCAAGTTCCGCGCCAAGCCCGGCGCGCCGATGCCGAAGCAGATCCACGGAAACCACGTGCTGGAAATCGTGTGGACGATGATCCCCGTGTTCATCCTGATTCCGCTCGCGATCCCGACGGTCAAGACGATCTTCAAGACGCAGGCGCCGGCGCCAGCCGGTTCGCTGCAGGTGGAAGTGTACGGGCACCAATGGTGGTGGGAGTTCCGCTATCCGCAGTACGGCGTGACCACCGCCAACGAGTTGTACATCCCCACGGGCAAGACGGTCAACTTCACGCTCCGCACGGTGGACGTGCTCCACTCGTTCTGGGCGCCGGGACTTGGCGGCAAGCGAGACCTGATCACGAACAAGACGAACTACCTCTGGTATACGCCCAACGCCGATCTCGCGGAGCAGGTGTTCAACGGGTTCTGCACGGAGTATTGCGGCTCATCGCACGCGAACATGCGGCTCCGGGTGTACACCGTGAAGCCGGAGAACTTTGAAAGCTGGGCCGCGCATCAGAAGGCCGGCGCCGAGGGCTCACCGGCCCTGATCGCCGCCCAGAAGACGGCGGACAGCATTGCGAAGAAGGCGCCAGCCAAGGCGGCGATCGTACCGACGCCCGGAGGAGCACCTTCCCCACCGGTCATGAACACGGGTTACGTCTTCCCCGCGGCCAACCTCAAGGCACACAATATTCCGCGCACGCCGATTCCGGCGAGCATGAAGTTCGACGACGGCCTGCTCGCGCAGGGCGACGCGGCTGCGGGCCACGCGCTGGTGACGAACCCGGTGAACATGGGCAAGGCGCCCTGCCTCACCTGCCACCTCATTCGTGGCGAGCAGGCATTCCTGACCGACGACAACGCGAAGGGCCCGAATCTGACGCACGTGGCCTCGCGCCACACCTTCGCGGGCGGACTCTTCCCGTCCAACCCGGCGAATCTCGCACGCTGGATCAAGAACGCGACGGCAATGAAGCCCGGCGCGACGATGACGACGTTCGGCATCGGCGAATACAGCTCGCTCATGAAGGCCAAGGTGACGGCTGGACTGACCGACAAGGAAATCGCCGATATCGTCGCCTACCTCATGACACTCAAGTAACGGCCGGAGACTCATACACATGGCTACCACTGCAGCCCCCGCCCCAGGGCAGACGCCCACCGCCGGCGGATCGTACGCCGCCGGTGAGCAGACGGGCATCTGGAGCTGGCTCGCGACCGTTGATCACAAACGGATCGGGACCCTGTATCTCTGGACCGCGCTTTCGTTCTTCATCGTTGGCGGCATTGAGGCATTCATTATCCGCCTCCAGCTCATGCGGCCCAACGGACAGGTCGTCTCGGCGGAGGTGTACAACCAGCTCTTCACGATGCACGGCACGACGATGGTCTTCCTCGTCATCATGCCGCTCTCGGCCGCCTTCTTCAACTATTTGATTCCACTGCAGATTGGCGCGCGCGACGTCGCGTTCCCGCGCCTCAACGCATTCAGCTACTGGGTCTATCTGTTCGGCGGCGTCTTCATGACAATCCCGATTTTCTTCGGGGCCGCGCCCAACGGTGGCTGGTTCGGGTACGCGCCGCTCACCACGATGCAGTTCTCGGGTGGACTGAACATCGACTTCTGGGTGATCGGACTCCAGATCCTTGGCATCAGCTCGCTCGCCGCGGCGTTCAACTTCATCACGACGATCATCAACATGCGCGCGCCAGGGATGACCCTGATGCGCATGCCGATCTTCACCTGGATGTCGTTCATCGTGCAGTTCCTGCTGATCCTCGCCTTCCCCGCCATCACGATCGCGCTGGTATTCCTCCAGTTCGACCGGTTCTTCGGCACGCAGTTCTATGAGATCGCCGCGGGCGCTGACCCGCTGCTCTGGCAGCACTTGTTCTGGGTGTTCGGCCATCCCGAGGTGTACATCCTGATTCTGCCGGCCTTCGGCCTGGCGTCAGAGATTCTCCCGACCTTCTCGAAGAAGCCGCTCTTCGGCTACAACGTGATGGTCTACTCGGGCATCATGATCGGCTTTCTCGGGTTCGGCGTGTGGGCCCACCACATGTTCGCGGTTGGCATGGGCGCCACGGCTGACACGATCTTCTCCATGGCGACGATGCTCATCGGCATCCCGACCGGCGTGAAGATCTTCAACTGGATTGCCACGATGTGGGGCGGTCAGATTCGCTTCACGGTCGCGATGAAGTTCGCCATTGCACTCGTCGCACTCTTTACGATTGGCGGCATCTCCGGCGTGATGCACTCGTCACCGCCAACCGACCTGCAGCAGACTGACACGTACTTCATCGTCGCGCACTTCCATTACGTGCTCTTCGGTGGCTCGATCATGGGCATCATGGGTGGCATCTACTTCTACTACCCGAAGATGACTGGCCGGTACATGAGCGAGAAAATCGGCAACTGGCACTTCTGGCTCTTTTTCATCGGAATGAACCTCACGTTCTTCCCGATGCACTTCAGCGGCATGTTGGGTATGCCGCGCCGTATCTACTCGTACGACGTTGGCCAAGGCTGGGAGACCTTCAACTTCCAGTCCACCATCGGCGTGATGATCCAGGGACTCGGACTGATCCTCTTTGTCTATAACTTCCTGAAGAGCAAGAAGACCGGTGCCGTGGCGCCAGGCGATGCCTGGGGTGCAGGCACGCTCGAGTGGTCCATCCCGTCGCCACCACCGGAGTACAACTTCGCGCAGTTGCCCGTCGTGACCTCGCGCTATCCGCTCTGGGATCTCAAGCACCCCGAGATGACGGCCGGGCTTGCGCACTCGGGACCAGATGCGATGACGGTTACGGATTCGCACGCGACGCCGATGCACGAGGAGACCGAATACAAGAACGCTGCGGACCTCGGCATTCCGATGCCGTTCCCAACGATCAAGCCGTTGTTCACTGCGCTCTTTCTGGTGCTGATGTTCTCCGGCCTGCTCTTCATCCACCTCGACCTGTTCCCGGTGGCGTTGACCATTATGATCGGGTGCGCCGCGGCATTCGTCGGCTCGCTCTACGGCTGGCTGACCAGCCCGCTCGAATAACAAACTCCACGGAGACCATCAAAGTGGCCACCGCCGTCGCGACAGCAGGACACGATTCACACGCCGAGGGGCATGGCGAGCACGTGCATTACACGAGCACGGGGCTCGAGAACCGCAAGATTGCGGTGTGGGCCTTCATTGGCTCAGAGTGCATGCTCTTTGCATCGCTCATCTCGACGTATTTGATCTACAAGGGCCGCTCACGCGTCGGTCCCTGGCCGCACGAATGGGGGTGCAAGACTTCAGCCGCGGTCGCAAAAACTCGCGAACTGCTGCAGGGCTGCTCGCCGGCCGATGTCATGAAGCCGATTCTCGACATCCCCGTCACGTCGCAGTCGACGTTTGTCCTCCTGATGTCGTCACTCGCCATGGTGCTCGCACTGGCCGCCGTCGAGACGAAGGGAACGCCGCTTCCGGCTGGCGCCGGCTGGTGGGATCGCTGCCTCGCCTCGTCGAAGTTCTGGCTGATGGCCACGGCGGTGATGGGTGCCACATTCCTTGGGTACCAGTCGTACGAGTTCACCTCGTTCGTGCACGAAGGCCTGACGATCAAGACGAATCTTTTTGGATCGTCGTTCTTCACGCTGACCGGTTTCCACGGCGCCCACGTCACGGCCGGCGTGCTCTGGCTCCTGACGCTCTTTGCGATTGACGTGAAGCGCGGCCTCAAGGGCAAGACCGACGTCCTGCTCGTGGATATTTGCGCGCTGTACTGGCACTTCGTGGACGTCGTCTGGATCGCGATCTTCACGCTAATCTACCTCATCCAGTAGCCAGAGCAAAATAAAAACATCATGAGCGATCATAACGCGCACGGTTCAGCTGCTAAGGCAGACCACGTTGAGCACCCCACCTGGAAGCAGTACAAGTGGGTGGCGTTCTGGCTGACGCTGATTACGGCGATCGAAGTCTGGATCTACTACACGCCTTTCAAGGATTCAGCGGCATTCGCGCCGACGCTGATGGCGATGTCGGCCTTCAAGTTTGGCGTGGTGGTGTTCTACTACATGCATCTCAAGTACGACCACGCGATTTTCCGCCGGCTATTTGCCATGGGGCTCGGCATCGCGTTGTTCACGATCATGGCGCTGCTGTTCCTGTTTCATAAGATCAGCGTGTAAGGACCAGACAGGAGAAGGTCGAAAGGAAAACGGCCGGCGAGAGATTCGCCGGCCGTTTTCCTTTCTCGTAGATTCAAGCCATGTTCGCACCCCAGGTCGCCACCGCGACGCGCACCACGCTCGATCCGGCACTCCTCACCACGCCGGTGACCACCCAGGCCCAGCGGCTCCTCGCCGTGGACGTGTTCCGCGGGCTCACCGTGGCGAGCATGCTGCTCGTGAACAACCCGGGGAGCTGGGGCGCGATCTATCCACCGCTCGAACACGCGGTGTGGAATGGCTGGACGCCTACCGATCTGATTTTCCCATTTTTCCTGTTCATCGCCGGCATCACCACGCACCTCTCGCTCAGCGCGCGCCGAGCGCGTGGCGACGACGAGGGCGCGATCACACGGCAGATCATCAAGCGCGGAATCCTGATAGTGCTGTTCGGATTCCTCGTTGCGACCTTCCCCTACACGCCGCTCACGCGCTTCACCAACGTACGGATTCCGGGCGTGCTCCAGCGGATCGGCGTGGCGTACACGTTCGCCGCACTGCTCACCCTCCGGACCACGCTCAAGCAGCAGGTGATCATCCTCGTCACGCTGCTCTACGGGTACTGGTTTGCGATGACGCTTATTCCCGTACCCGGCGCCGACGGCGGCATCGGCGCCAACCTCCTCGATGCGCCATCCCGCACGATGGCCGCCTGGGTGGACCGGCTGCTCCTGGACGGCCATCTCTGGGTCAGTTCCAAAACCTGGGATCCCGAGGGGCCTCTCTCGACGATTCCCGCAATTGGGACATGCATACTGGGCGTGATGGCCGGCCGCTGGCTCGGCTCAGACCGCCCACTTTCAGAGCGTTTGAGTGGCATGTTTGCCGCCGGTGCACTCGGAATGCTCGTCGGCCTGATGTGGCACTGGTCGTTCCCCATCAACAAGTCGCTCTGGACCAGTTCTTACGTGATTTTCACTGCGGGAATGGCCTGCGTGACCCTCGCGACAATCACCTGGATCACTGACGTGCATCGCGTTACTTCATGGACCCAGCCGCTCGTCATATATGGTATGAACCCGATGATCGCTTTTGTCGGGTCGGGCATGATGGCACGCACGATTTACACGCTCTGGAAGGTCGAATACGGCGGCAAGATGGTCGCGGTCCAGTCGGTGGTCTATCAGACCGTATTCGCCTCCTGGCTCGAGCCCGAAAATGCCTCCCTCGCGTTCGCCCTCAGTTTCGTGTTACTCTGGTATGGAATTCTCTGGATCCTATGGCGACGAAAAATCATCCTGAAGGTGTAGCGAACGCAGCAACCGCCCGGCGCGTACTCGCGCTGTTGCGTGCCACCGCGCTTCCGGGATTGGTCTTTGCCACGCTTGTGCCGGCGCCGCGCTTGGCTGCCGCACAGCACCGCCCGACCTTCGCCGATCTCGCCGTCGCGCCAGCCACGATGGCCCGCCGTCGCGAAGCCGCGGACAAGCTCACCGCCGCGCTGAACGCTACACTCGACAAAACGAAGAACTCCGGCACCTGGGGCGTGATTGTCGTTTCGCTCACCAACGGCGACACCCTCTTTGACCGCAATCCGGACCGCCAGCTCCTGCCGGCGTCCACGATGAAGCTCTTCACGTCAGCGCTCGCGCTCGACCGCTTTGGCCCGAATGGCCGCTTTGAAACACAGGTGCTGCGCACGGGCACGATTCGCGCCGACGGCACGCTCGACGGCGACCTGATTCTCCGTGGTGCGGGCGATCCCACGCTAGGCGGCCTGCCGGTAAACGATCAGGCCGCGCTCCCGATGGCCGTGCTCGCACGCTCGGTTGCTAACGCGGGGATCAAGCACGTGAGCGGCGCCCTTATTGGCGATGCCTCTGGCTTCGACGACGGCAAAGTTCCCGACGGCTGGCGCAAGCGATATCTGAACGCGTCGTACGCAGCGCGGGTGTCGGCGCTCTCGTTCAACGAAAACAAGATCACGATTCTCGTCCGCCCTGATGGCAAGCGCGCAGCGGTATCGTTCCGCCCGGCGATCAGCGGCGTGGATCTGTTCAACGACGTAAAGCTCGTCTCCGGCAGCCGCAGCGCGCGCATCCGCGTGTCGCAGGACTCGGTGGCCGGCCGCATCAAGATCAGCGGCTGGATTGGCACCCAGAGCGACGAGCGCGACTATCGCCTTGTCGTGGAAAACCCAGAGCTCTTCGCGGCTGGCGCACTCCGCGCTGCGCTCGAAGCTGAGGGCATCAAGATTGACGGCCCCGCGCGCATCGGCCAGCCGCGCGACTCGGCGACGCCGGTGGCGTCACTTCCCTCGCCAACGCTGGACCGGATCATTGGCCAGATGAACGGCGAGAGCAATAACCACTTCGCCGAACTACTCTTCAGAAACGCCTCGCGAAGCGCCGGCACTCGGGGTTCGGCAGAAGGTGCGAACTCAATGCTCGGCAAATTCCTCTACGAAAAAGTGCATGTCGCCGCCGACGCGGTGTTCGCCGCCGACGGCAGTGGCCTCTCCACACTCGACCGCGTGACGCCGCGCGCGATGGTGCAGCTACTCGGCTATGTGCGGCAGGCCTCGTGGGGCTCGGTGCTTGAAGGCTCGCTGCCGGTCGCTGGCCAGACGGAAACCCTCCGTCGACGCATGCGCCGCACGGCCGCGATGGGCAACCTCCACGCCAAGACGGGTACGACTAACGATGTCGCGTCGCTGGGCGGGTATGTGACCGCGGGCAATGGCGAAGATCTGGCGTTCTCCGTGATCTACAACGGCTCGGACCGCTGGCGCGCGCGGGATGCGATTGACCGCATTGGCGTGACGCTGGCGACGTTTACACGCTAGTTCCGAGAGCGTAACCGCGGAGATTCGCTGAGAAACGGGCGGAGAAACCGCGGAGACAACAACTGCAACTAATTGGGGGAACTGCAACGACGGCGCGCACTGTCGTGGCAGTTCCCCCAAGTTTTTGCAGTCTCCGCGTTTTCTCAGCCGCCGGTGTCCGCGAATCTCCGCGGTTCCTGACGCGGTTCCTGACGCGGATTTTCACCGAGTCTACAACTCGTTCCTCTTCGCAGCACCGATCATCTTGTCCGCCGCGCGGAACGCCAGCGCCTGAATCGTCATCGTCGGCTGACCACGACCCGACGTCACGAAGCTCGACCCGTCCACCATGTACAGGTTCGGCACATCGTGCGCGCGGTTGTTCGCGTTCACGACTGACGTTTTCGGATCGTTGCCCATGCGGCAGGTGCCCAGCAGGTGCACGGTCGGGTAGCCCTGTTGCATCGCGCCGAGGTCCACCGCGCGCTCTGCGCCGGCGGCCTCGAGCAGTTCCTTGCCCTTGGCACCGAACCACTTCATCATTTCCAGATCGTTCTGGTGATCGGCGAAGGTGGTGCGCAACACGGGCATTCCCCACGCGTCCTTGAGCGTCGGGTCGAGATCGAACCGATTCGTCATCACCGGCAGCTGCGTCGTGTGGCCGATCGCCATGCAGGTGTTCGAGAACATCTTCGGCAGATTCTTTTTCCACGCGCTGCCCCAGCGCGGCATTCCCGGCATTGTGTTGAGCACGGCATTCATCGGCGTCATCATTGACCGGAAGTCGAACCCTCCTCCCCCGTAGATGCCCGTGGACTCGGGAAGAATCATTGGGTCATGCACGATACGAGAGACCACCGCGCCCTTCCAGCCATTTACCTCGTGGGCAAACATGCCTATGCCGGCCGAGTTGTAGTTCGACATCAGGTTGCGCCCCACGTAGCCGCTGGAGTTCGCGAGCCCGTCCTGGAATCCATTCGTCGCGCTGTTCAGCAGGAGGCGCGGCGTTTCGGCGCCGTTCGCGCAGATGACCACCGCCTTGGCACGCTGGAACTGTTCAGTCTTCGTGGAATCGAAATACTTCACGCCAGTGACTTTGCCATTGGCGCCGAGTTCCACCTTGCGCACGTAGCTGCCCGGGCGGATTTCGCAGCGGCCAGTTTTGACCGCTTCGGGAATCATCGTATTGATCGTGCCTGATTTTGCGCCGACTTCGCAGGCGAAGCCAAAGCAGAATCCGCACGATACGCAGCCGGAACGGCCGCGATAGGGCTGTGAGGTAATCGCCATCGGCGCGGGTGCCGCATGCCAGCCGACTTTTTTCGCGGCTTTTTCGAGAAGCACGCCCTCAGACTTGATGGGCAGCGGCGGCATCGGATAGCCCTTCGAACGCCAAGGCTCAAACGGATTGACGCCCGCCTTTCCTGAGACGCCGCACTCCCAGTCCACCATCGTGTAGTACGGCTCGAGATCGGCATAACTGATAGGCCAATCGGCAATCGACGAGCCCGGCGGGACGCCAAAGCGCGACGCCTGCATGAACTCGATTTCCGGAAAACGCCAATAGTTCGCGGTGAAGTGCGCGCTGCTGCCGCCCACCATCATTGCGTACTGCGCCACCTGCGACTTTTTTGCTACGTCGCTCTCGCGCGCGCGAAACGTGTTGGGCACTTTGTCAAAATCGTTGGTCAGGCCCTGCTGCATGCTCACCCAGAGCTCGTCGTGCTTGAAGTCGGAGTTCACGCGCCAGGGCCCCTGCTCGAGCACGACAACGCTGAACCCGGCTTGGGCGAGCTGGCGCGCGACCACACCACCGGCGGCGCCGGACCCAACGATTGCGAAATCGACTTCATCACTCGGCTTGTAGCGCTTCATCCCCGCCTGCGGCGAAGCACCCTGCTTGGCGTGGGGGTGCTCGTGCGGATCGTTAGGCGTCAGTGAGGGATTAGACACGGTCGTAGTAGCCGAAGGGAGCCGCCCAGGAAAACTGATCCTTGAAGCCCATCAGGGACCAGCCTGTTTTGTTGTTGTTTCCACCGTACGATGGATTCGTGAACATCCCGGCCATCGTCGGGAACCAGAACGCGGCTTTGAACTCGCTGTCATGTGCCTGTTCGAAGCCTTCCATCACCTTCGTGCGCTCGTCCGGCTTGAGCGCGGAGAACGCTGCGGTACCGGGGCGCTCCTTGGCCACGTATTCGCTGAGCGCTTTCAGTGCGCCTTCAATGGCGGGCTTCTGGTCCTTGGCCCAGGTGCCGAGCGAGCGGTCGATGAACCGGACAACCTTCGCTTCGCGCGCGCCGGGCGTGCCATCACTCGGCACGAGCGTGGAAGTGACCGCGTCGAGTTCACGCACTTGCTCGGCGGTGAGCACCTTGTATTTGTCCTGGGCGCCGGCCTGTTCCGCGTGGGTGGCGGCGGCATGCAGGTCCTTTGTGGCCACGAGCCAGACGGACGCCGCAGCGCCCCCCATGGTGGCCACGAACCCGCGGCGAGAAACAGACCCCTCTTCGGTCATGCTGATCTCCGGTAGTAAGCAAGCTGAATATCGCGCTTTGCGAGCTCTGCCACATAGTCGTCGCCGGGTACGGCTTCGTCCGGCGTCCGCACGCCACCGGGCGCGATGGCGCCCGAGGACTGCATCAGGCCGGTGATGGCGAGCGAGAATCCCGTGGTGCGCTCCATCGCGCTAATCTCATGGCGCATATCGAACCGTTCAATCAGCTCCCAGGTATGCGTCACGGGAGCGCCGCCCTTGGTTCCCTCGGCAACCACGCGAAGCGCCACGAGGTCGCGGCTCTTGGGCTTCGTGAGTCGCAGCTTGAGCACGGCGATGGTGAGATCGCGCGGCGACACCTGCTGCCCCTTTACGTCGATGGGAGTGTTGTCGCGAAAGCCGAGCTCGCGAAAGGAAGCCATGAGCGCCGCGTGGCCCGGGGTAGCGGAGTGTCTTGTATTCCATTGTCGGAATGACGCCTTCATAGCGAAAGGCCATCGTCGAGAGTCCGCCGGCGGTGTGAAATGCCTCGAGCGAATACACCACTTGGTACTTGAGCGCGCCTTCGGGCTTCTGCGGCAATCCGCCAACGTAAATGCGAACGCTCTTCGTCGTATCACAGCGCGAAATGCCGAGTTGCGCCAGGATGTTCACCATCCCGGGCGCGAGTCAGCAATCAGGGCCGACCGACACGCCAGTGGCTTTCGCTTCGGCATCGAGTTGCTTCTGCTTCGACACAATCTCAGTGTTACCGCCCAAGTCCGCGAAGTGCGCACCGGCATCGATGGCAAGCCGAGTCATTTCAAGATTGAAGTAGTAGGGCAGCGCGCACATGACGGCGGTGCAGCCCTCCATCGCCTGGCGCGCGGCGACCGAATCACGCGCGTCGAGCGTAAGCAGCGTCAGGCGCGGATTGTTGCGCGACGCATTGAGGAACGACGGCGTTTTTGTGAAGTCGCAATCGGCGAGCGTCACACTTCGCGCAGCTCATCCTCGGCAGACTTGCGCAGCACGCGCGTATTTACCAGGGCGCGGTGCAGCCGGAGTTGCGCCTGCACGCGCGCGATGAGTTCGCGGGGGCGGAACGGCTTGCGAATAAAGTCGGCGGCGCCCAGCCCGAATGTTTTCTCTGTCATCTCGTCGGGCGAGAGTGACGAGATCATTAGCCGGGGATGTCGCACCAGCGCGCGTCGGCCTTCAGTTCCTTCAGCACCTGCACGCCGTCGGCGCCGGGCATGATCACGTCGAGCAACAGCAAGTCGGGCGTACCGATACTCAGCTCGCGGATCAGCGCGTCGCGACCGTCCGCGGCAGCTACATCGAATCCGGAATCGCGCAGTACCCAGGACAACGATTCGAGCACGCTCGGATCGTCGTCCACGATGAGGATGCGCGCGTTGCCCATGGCAATTACTGCTTGCCTGTCAGCAACGCGGCCAGCCCATCCCACTCGATGTTGCCACCGGAAAGAAGGCAAACCACTGGCGTGGTCGGCCTCATCACGTTGGCCAGCAAGGCGGCGACCGTGATGGCGCCGCTCGGCTCGGCCACGAGCTTGTGCCGGTCGAGGAGAAAGCGCACGGCGGGCGGGAGATCGCTGTCTTCCACTGCAATCACTTCGTCCACGTACGCCTGATGGTGTTCGAAGGTGAGCGTTCCGACGCGCACCGCGAGGAGGCCGTCGGCGAGACCCTTTGGATTTGATGCAATCGTCACTGGCGCGCCAGCTTCGCGGGCGCGCGACAGCTTCGGCGACCCTGCCGGCTCCACGCCAATCACTTTGGCACGCGGCGTAACGTTCTTGATCGCCGTTGATACGCCGGCGGAGAGCCCGCCGCCGCCGACCTGCACGAGGACAGCGTATTCGTCGAGCCCCAGCGCCTTCGCGTCTTCAGCAATCTCGAGGCCGCCGGTGCCCTGGCCGGCGATGATCAGTGGATCGTCGTAGGGCGGAACGAGCGTGCCATTTTCCGACTCGATGATTTCCATCGCCTTGTCCATGCGCTCGGCCGTCGTCGTACCGGCGAAAATGACGCGCCCGCCGAGACGTTCGGTGCCGGCGACCTTCGCACGCGGCGCCGTGGTCGGCATGACGATCGTCGCCTTCACGCCGAACAGTTTGGCGGCAAGCGCAACCGCCTGCCCGTGATTGCCGGATGACGGCGCGACGAGGCCACGAATGCGTTCGTCGTGCGTGAGCCGCGAAACGAAGTTGTACGCGCCGCGGAACTTGAAGGCGCCGCCGCGCTGCAACATTTCCGGCTTGAGGTACACTGGCACGCCGGCCAGTTCTTCCAGCGGATACGAGCGCATCAATGGCGTGCGCTCAGCGACGCCATGCAGCGTCGCGGCGGCGCGGCGAATGTCGTCAATCGAGACGAGAGTTGTGTTGGCTGATGGGCTCATCGGATCCCGGCTTGCGCCCCGCGAGCCGGCAGGCGCCGGAGGACGGGGTCTTACATGAACTAACCGATACCTATTAATTCCGTTGAAAAAGGTACCGCTCTCCGGGTCACTAGACCAGTCCGGGAGCGCCCGGGCGGCTCGCCCGCCTGCCCCAGCCTATAACCAGCGCCCGGCAGCACGAACCTCGCCCCGATCGTTCCGGCGATTGCACCGAGACCCTACCGCAATGGCACGACCACTGCCTTCACAGGAACGCCCCATGCCTTCTTCGCTGCTTTGTACGCCGCGGGAATGTCCGTCCTGACGAGCCTGTTGAGCTCCGCGACGGCGTTCGTCGCATCCTCCACCGCATAGCCTAGCAGCGCCTGCTGATCCTTGCTCGGCATTCCGCTCCACGATTCGATGGGCTGACGCTGGCCACTCATCGCGGTGAAGGCGCGATCGATGTCAGGACCGAGCCGCGCGATACGCGCGTTGAGCGAATCGGCGCGGTCGCCAAGTTCGTTCTTGATGCCGTCACGCTGCGCGACGAGTGCGCGAGCAGCGGTGCGCGCTTCGCCGAGTGCGCGCGTCCAGTCGTAGGCGCGCGTGAGGAGCGACTGGCGGGCCGCACGTTCAATAGAATTGAACTTGGGCAGTGGGTCGGCGTCAACGATGACTTTGCCCATGAGCGGCGCCTTGCCACCGGGAATCGTCACGCGCACCGAATACGTGCCGGGCATCACGTACGGACCTGCGGGCGCACCGCCGCGACCGAAGCCGGGCACGTCAACTGCACCTGGGAACCCAACGGGCACTGCAGCCGGCGGTCCACCGCGACCACCGCCGCGACCACCGGCCGCGACCGGTGCGTTCGCTGAATCAACAGGCGAACTGTAGCGCAGATCCCAGATGACGCGATTCATCCCCTTGTTCACCGGGCCACGCAGCGTGCGAATCGTCTTTCCTGTCGCATCCATGACGGCGATTTCGGCCGAGCCGGACGCGCCGTCGCGAATGTTGTACGAGAGGACCGCGTTCCATTCCGGGTTCGGCGCAAAGAACTCACCAGCTCCGTACCATGCCTGCGGCGAGAACGTGCTCATGATGCGCGCGCGCGGAATCGGCATCAGTACCGCGTCGGCCGCCAGTGCTTCGGTGGTCATCCCTTCAAGCGCGCCAACATCGTCGAGCACCCAGATGCCGCGGCCATGCGTGCCCACCACCAGTGCATTGTCACGCTCCTGGAAGACGGCATCGTCAACGGACACGGTCGGCATGTTGGTCGCAAGCGACTTCCAACTCGCACCGCCATCGTTGGAGAAGTGCACGCCGCGCTCATGCGCGACCACGAGCAGCTTCGCGTTCTTCGGATGCTCGCGGATGCGATTCACTGACGTCTCGGGAAGTCCGCCCGCGAGCGACTTCCAGGTGGCGCCGAAATCCTCGCTCACAAAGACGTATGCCTTGTAGTCGTCGGCGTAGTGCCCGTCGAAGGTCACATACACGCGGCCGGCCTTGTGCCGCGACGGCAGAACCGTGCTCACGTACGTTTGCTGCGGCACATCGATTTTGGACGTGATGTTTGTCCAGGTCTTGCCGCCATCCTGTGTGACCTGCACCTGCCCATCGTCGCTGCCGGTGTACACCACGAGCGGATCAACTGGCGACTCACCAATCGCGGTGAGCGAACCGTAGTTCGATTGGCCGTCATGGCGCGAGAGCGCGTCGGTGCCAACCACGGCGCCCATCATCTTCAGTGTGTCGCGATCAACGTTGAGCGACAGGTCGCCGCTGATCTTCGTCCAGCTTGAGCCGCGATCAGTGCTCTTGAAGAGCATCTGCGCGCCCATGTACCAGATTTTCGGATTCCGCGTCGAGACGATGATCGGCGTGTCCCAGTTCCAGCGATACGCGGCGCCACGTCCTCCTGCGCCTGGACCCGCCTCACCTTCACCACCAGCCGCGGGCGCGGCGCCGGCTGCGGGAACCGCACCGCGACCACCACGACCGCCGCCAACCACAGGACGATCGCCTGTCCCCGGACGCGCGCCCTGCCGCTCGAGCGTTTCGATGTTTACCCACGCCGCATTGCCGTTCTGCGACGACTGCAGCACGAGCGAGCTATTCGCCGGATCAAAGTGCGCATGGAATCCGTCGCCGCCGCCGATGTTCCATCCATCGCGATCGGCGATGCCATTCCGGTTGCGCACCGCACTCGGCACACACCACACGCCGTTGTCCTGCAAGCCGCCGCAGATGCGGAACGGCACGCTATTGTCCACGTCCACTTCATAGAACTGGCCGAGAGGCATGTTGCGGCGGAAATCCCAGGTCTTGCCGCGATCCCACGTGATCGAGATGCCGCCGTCGCCGCCGATGATCTGATGGTTCGGTGAATCCGGATCGATCCACATCGCGTGATCCTCGCCGTGCACATTGCTGAACAACTCGGTGAAGCTCTTCGCGCTGTCGTTGGAGATGTAGAAACCGCGATTCGAGCCGAGGGTGTAGATGTTGGCGGGATCGCGTGGATCGATGCGGATCTGCGAGAAGTAATTTGGACGCGTATTGAGATTCGACGTCTTTGCCCAGGTGGTGCCGCCGTCGAGCGTGCGATAAATGCCGGTGCCGCCCGCGCGCGCTTCGACTGTGGCGTAGACGACCTTCGGATCACTCGCGGCGAGCGAGAGCGCGATGCGTCCCTTGTCGCCGGCCGGGAGACCGTTCGTGAGTTTCGTCCAGGTGACGCCGCCATCCACTGTCTTATAGATGTTCGAGCCAGGGCCACCGCCGTTGAATCCCCAGGCGCGGCGCTGCCGCTGGTACATCGCGGCGTAGAGCACTTTCGGGTTCGATGGATCCATGACGAGATCAGTCGCGCCGGTGTTCACGTCCACGTAGAGCGCTTTCGTCCAGGTACGTCCACCGTCGGTCGTGCGAAACACACCGCGTTCGGCGTTCGGCCCCCAGAGATGCCCGCCTGCGGCGATGTACACCTTGTTCGCATCGGTGGGATCGATGACGATTCGCCCGATCGACTTCGAGTCCTTGAGGCCCATGTTCGTCCAGGTCTTGCCGGCGTCGGTCGACTTGTAAACACCGTCGCCCCAGCTCGAACTCTGCCTGGTGTTCGCTTCGCCCGTGCCGGCCCAGACCACGAGCGGCGCGGACTGCGCGACGGCAATTGCACCGATGGACATCATCGCGTCAGTGCCGTCGAAGACTGGCGACCATGACGTGCCGTTGTTGGAACTCTTCCAGACGCCGCCGCTCGCGGTGGCCACGTAGATGATGTC
Source organism: Gemmatimonadota bacterium (assembly GCA_026387935.1). Classification (GTDB taxonomy): domain Bacteria; phylum Gemmatimonadota; class Gemmatimonadetes; order Gemmatimonadales; family Gemmatimonadaceae; genus Fen-1231. The sequence goes on from JAPLKU010000003.1 coordinate 79,698, forward strand.
GGGCTCGCCGTACGCGCGCGCGACGGCGATGTCGTCGATGCGGCCGCTGGTGTTCACGGGGCCGATGGAACGCCACTTCACATTCGCGAGTGGCGACTGCGCGGCGATGACGGACGGAAGCGCGACGCTCGCGAACGTGAGTGCAGTGCGCGCGATGAGGCGCGAGATGGATCGAGTCACGATGAGCTCCAGTGGGGACCTGCTGAGAACATACGCTGTTGCGCCTTACTTCTCTCCCGGCTTCAGTACGCGCACCGACTTCACGTAGTCGCCGAGTTCCATCTTGTCGACAGCGTCCATGCCGTTGATGATACGACCCAGCGCGGCGAAATCGCCCTCGTTGTGCGGCTGCGGCGTGTGGGCAAAGACGTAGACCGCCGGGCCGGTGTCGTACGCGGCGCCCGGGCCGCGGCCTGGGAAACGTGACGCGTTGCCGATGTTCGAGCCCCAGCTCAAGTTGCCGCGCACGAGACGACTGCGACTGATTTCGTCGCGTTGGAGTGGCTCGTCAATCAGCACTTCTCGCTGCTGCGCCACAAAATTCGGTACCACGCGGTCGAATCTAATGCGCTTCATGGCGCCTTTCGCCGTGAGCTGCAGCAGATAGTCGGTTGCGAGCGGCACATCGAGCGGATGCAGTTCTGTATCAACCGGTCCACGCGTGGTTTCCCAGCGAAGGCGTGGTGGCGCGGCCCCGTTGTACGCGGGCACGATGAGCGTTTCGACAATGCGCTTATAGTCGGCGTCGGAGCGCGTTGTGCGTACGGGACGGCCGTTGCCCCATGCCGCGAGCGTCCTGGGGCCGAACGCGCGACCGGCGAGTCCGTAGGCGATGTCGCTCGGCGATTTCGGATAGCGCGCAAAGAACGCCAAGGCTGCCTTGCCATCCCGCGTCTCGATGTCGGCGAGTGTTTCGACGACGGCTTCCTGCGCGATCACGGCGCTGTCCTTCAGCGCAACGCTGAAGGCATCGAGCAGCATCGGAATGTCGGATGCGTTGGCCCACTCGGACATCGAGCGCGCGGCGCCCGCTCGCACGGCAACATCCTTCGAAGCGAACGCGGTCTTTCGCGCCGCGCGGCGCACGACCGGATTCTCGATCGAGTCCACCAGCGCGATCCATGCCGCCTGGACCTTTGCGCGCGTGGAACGATCGGGCTCATTGCGCATGAGGGCCAGACCGGCGCGCCCACCAACCTTGAGGCGCGTCAGCACTTCTGCCGCCGCGATGCGCACGGTGAGCGACGTGTCCTTGGCCATGCGCGCCGCGGGAATCATCGCATCCGACAGCCACACATCGGCGAGCGCCTTGAGCGCCGCACTGCGGACCCAGGCGTTATGACCGGGCAACGTCGTATTGGCGAGCTGCAGCACCGCGGCGCGCGCCTTGTCGCCACGCGAGCCGATTGCCTCCGCGGCCGACACGGCGATCCACGGGTCTTCGGCGTCAAGAAACACAATCAGCTGAATGAGCGATGCGCCGTCGTCGTGCGTGCCGAGTGCGCGAACAGCTTCAGTTTGCACACGCCGGTCGTCTTCGTCGCGCAACAGGCCGAGCAGTACCGCGCGTGCGGGTACGGCGCCAACCGTCGATGAGTCGGCGCGCGGGCCGGTGAGTCCCCGCGTCGCCCAATAGCGGACCTCAGCCGATGGATCGTCGGTGAGCGCCATCAGGTTGGGAATGGCGCGGGGATCACGGTTGCGCACGAGGGCCCATGCGGCTCGCCAACGGATTTCATCGTCCTTCGATGTGGCCCAGCGGACGATTGGCGCCATGTCACCGCGCTCACGCGCGCGGCCAATCGAGAGCAACGCTTCGCTCACGATCGGTGCGTTTTCGGGCGTGGGAACGGCGTTGCTCAGGTAGGCCGAGAGCCGGCTCCGCGTGTCCGTTGTGCGAATCTTGCCGAACGCGCCGGCGGCTTCGGTGGCGACGCCGACGGCTGTCTTTGCGTTTGTCAGGAGCGAGTCGAGCCACGCTACTGCGCTGGTATCGACGAGCTGACCGGTGGCCCACACGACCGTGGCGAGCACGGCAGTGTCCGCCTCGTGGCGCATGGCGCGGAGCAGTTCTCGCCCGCGTGGATCGTACAGCCGCGCAATGGCAAGCGCGGCGCGACGGCGGAGTTCGGGGTGCTGCGCCTTGGCGATGCGCTGAAGTGCGGCGGCATCGAAGTCGCGGCGATCCTCGAGTTTCTCGAGCGCGATGATCTCGGTAATGTCGCCCGCAGAGAGCGGCGGCTTCTTGGCGGCGGGGGCCTGCGCGCCCGCGCGTACCGGCACGGCGAAAACGGCGGCAGCCGCGGCGGCGAAAATCAGCTTTCGGGTGTGAAAACGCATTTGTTTAAGATACCTCGCGAGCCCGGCGGACGTCTCAGGGTTTGATGTTAGACAGCGGCGGCCCCAAGACGTAGCTTGGATCTTCGCCCACGGGAATACCGACCATGCCCAAGCGACTCCAGACCTCCGAAAGTGTTGAAATCACGGTCACGTTCGACCTGAACAGCTGCCACCACTCTGGCGTCTGTGTGCGCGGACTGCAGTAAGTGTTCGACCTGAATCACCCGAAGAAGTGAAAGCACTGATCGACCGCTGCCCCTCTGGCGCATTGAAGTACCTGCCCGGCACGGGCGGCCAATCCCACGGAGAAGCCAATGTTTCGTAAACTGATTCCGTTGCTCGCGCTCGCGGTCGCATCAACCGCACAGGCCCAGGGACGCTGCATCCGCGCGTACGGCACGCCGGCCTGCAACACCGATACGATCAAGGCGGTGTTTGCGAAAACCGGGTGGCGCACGGTGTCGCTGAACCAGATCACCTTTCGCGTCGCTGAGCCCGAAAAAGAAGGCGCGTTCTACGCGGCGCTGATGGGATGGAAGCTGCGCAGCGAAGACGCCAAGCGCGTCGTGATGGACGCGGGCGACTGGGGAACGGTGATCTTCCGCCGCGTGCCCGCAGATTCATTTGCTGTGCCGGCGCCCGCGGCGGCGGTCGCTGCCGACTCGACTGGCGGCCGTGGTGGTCGCGGCGGTCGCGGTAGCCCGCGCGAACCCGTGCGCGCTGTGGTTGAAGGATTTGGATTCGACATTGAACCGTGGAATGCCAAGACCGTGAAAGCCGAACTCGAGAAGCGCGGTATGACGCCGATCGCGGACAACGACGGCAAGGGTTTCGAGAGCTTCCATGTGAAGGATCTCGACGGCTGGGACCTGCAGATCGGCAACGGTCAGGGCTGGGCCAAGGCGCGGCGCACATCACCGGCGAACGCGAAGTCGGCTGCCCCGGCCCCGTTCGCCTCCACTGGCTGGAACACGGTGTGGCTCGATCACTTCTCCTACGGCGCCACGAACTACAAGGCGAGCGTCTCCTTCTATATGAACCTGCTCGGCTGGGGTTCGACGTACGACGAGGGGAGCCAGAACGAACTCATGATTGGCGATGTGGGCGACATCATCATCCGCGGCAGCAATCCCCTGGATCCCGCCTTTGGCCAGGGCCGAGGTCGCGCGGGCGGAAGCATCGACCACATCTCCTTCGGCATTTCGCCGTGGGATACTGACGGCTTAGTGGCCGAACTCGAGAAGCGTGGACTCCCGCATACCATCGACACGTCCGACGGCATGGAGATTCATGCCGCGATGTTCAAGAGCTACCACACGCGGACGCCAAACGGATACAACCTGCAGATCAGCTACAACACGCATGACACGCGGCTCAACCTCGCGGTTGCCGTGAATCCGCGGCGGCCGGGGAACAAGTAACAGCAAGTAGAAAGACCTCAAAGCGTCACCTCCGTCACACCCGTCGTGGACTTCAGTTGAAGCTTTCGAAAAGCCGTCTCGCATTTACGCTTGGCCTGCTGTTTCTCATCAACTTCATGAACTTTTACGATCGTCAGGTTATTGCGGCGATGGGGGAAAGCATCAAGCGGGAGTGGCAACTCTCGGACAGCCAGCTGAGTGGACTCACCACAGCGTTCATTCTCCTCTACGCCGTAATAGGCATTCCACTCGGCCGCCTCGCCGACGTGGCAAAGCGGAAGAACCTGCTTGCTGCCGGCGCGCTCGTGTGGAGCGGATTCACGGCGCTCTCGGGATTCGCCGGCAATTTCGCGGCCCTCTTCGCCTGCCGGCTTGGCGTTGGCGTTGGCGAGGCGACAGCGGCCCCGACAGGCAACTCGCTGATCGGCGACCTGTTTCCACCCAAGCAACGCGCGCGTGCAATCAGCATCTTCATGCTTGGTATTCCGCTCGGCGTCGGCGCGAGCAACATCATCAGCGGCATGGTCGCCAAATCCACCGGCGGCTGGCGCCCGGCGTTCTTCGTGGCGGCGGTACCCGGCATAGTCCTCGGCCTGCTCGCGCTCGCGCTGCCCGAGCCGCCGCGGGGCGCGGTTGATCCGCATCTCGCGGAACAGCAAGAGAGCTCGATCGAGAGCATCCGCACAATTCTGCGGATTCCCACAATGTGGTGGATCATCGCGTCGGGCGCGCTGTTCAATCTGAGCATGTATGCGCTGGCCGTATTCACGACGTCGTTCCTGATTCGCTTCCACGGACTCGACATCGACTACGCGAATCGGTTCAGTGGCGGCATCTATGGAATCGGCGGCGCAGTCGGAATGCTGTTCGGCGGCTGGCTCGGCGATCGGTCGGTGCGCTGGGGGCCCGGCGGCCGGCTGAAGTGTGCGGCGATCGCGTCGTTCCTCGCGGCGCCGCTCGTCTGGGCCGCGCTGCAGCAGCCGAAGGGCGCGTACTGGGCGTTCTTCTGGATCATGCTGACCAGCTGCGTGGTGCTGTATGTGTACTACGCGACGGTCGTCTCCACGATGCATGAGATTGTCGCGCCGCGCATGCGTGGCATGGCGATGTCAGTCTATTTCTTCGTGTTCTACATGTTCACGGCGATTGGATTGCTGTCGTTTGGCAAACTGAGCGACGGGCTGGCGGCGCGGGCACTCGCCGCGGGCGCGTCGGTGACCGAGTCCGTATCGATGGGACTGCACGAAGCGCTGTATGTCGTGCCGCTGATCAGTGCGATCATGGTACCTATCCTCTGGATTGGTTCGCGCACGGCGGTGGCCGATCACGCGAAGTTGCACGGAACCTCAGCGGCATAAACAAGAAAGAACATTCATGACTCGACCGATCCGCGTTTTTGCGCTCCTCAGCCTTGTGGCATTCTCTGCTGCCTTCGTCAACGGGCGCACTGAGCCCGTGCCGCAGGGCACGCAACCGTCCAACGTCACAATCATTCACGCCGCTACAATGCTCGACGGCCGCGGCGGATCGCAACGCAACGCATGGGTCGTGGTGCGCAGTGGGAAGATCGAGCGCATCGGCAGCTCGCCGATCAACATCCCGAACGCAAAGTTGATTGACCTCGGAACCGCCACGCTGCTGCCGGGATTCATCGACACGCATGTGCACCCGGGCTGGTATCTCGACAAGCAAGGAAAGCGCAACTCGCCACGCAGCGGCGATACGCCGGCCGAAGCGGCGCTCGCACGCGCGGGCAATCTCTATGTGACGTTGATGGCGGGCTTCACGACATTTCAAAGCGTCGCTGGTCCGGAAGATCTTGAACTTCGTGACGCAGTGGCGCGGGGTTGGATTCCCGGCCCGCGGCTGCTGACGTCAATCACGCAGCTGAGCAACGTGCGTGTGCAACCGGATTCGTTGCGTACGCTCGTGCGCGGGCTCAAGGCACAGGGCGCGGACCTCATCAAGCTCTTTGCCTCACAGGGACTCGGCTCCGGTGGAGCGCAGACACTTTCCGACGAACAGATCGGCGCGATTTGCAGCGAAGCAAAGGCGCAGGGACTCCGAACGCTGGTGCATGCGATCAGCGCACAGAGTGTCCGCGCCGCGACGCTCGCGGGGTGCAACCAGATTGACCACGGCATGTTCGTCACGGACGCCGAACTGACGCTGATGGCAGAGCGCGGCACGATCTTTGGACCGCAGGTGTGCCTCGTGTTGCAGAACTACGTGGATCACCGCGACGCGTACAACTTCTCAGATTCGGCGCTCGCGCCGCTGCAGAATGCGCTGCCGGTTGCGAGCGCGATGTTCTCGCGCGCCGTGAAAACGCCGGGACTCAAGGTTGTATTTGGCACCGACGCCGTGGCCGCTGCACATGGGCGCAACGCGGAGGAGTTCATCTGCCGCGTGGCGGCAGGCCAATCGCCAATGGACGCGGTGGTGTCCGCGACGTCAGCGGCGGCAGCCGCCATCGGACTCGGCAACACGATCGGCTCGATCGCAACCGGCTACGAGGCCGACCTCATTGCGACGGAAGGCGATCCGTCAAAAGACATCGGCGCGACCAAGCGCGTGGTGTTCGTGATGCGCGGAGGCGTGCGCTTCAAGTAGCTGAAACGCGCTACGTTGCGGTAATGACGCAGCGAGCGGCAAAAAAGGGCGAAACGCACCGCAGCGGCCGAATCGGTTGGCTGCGCGCCGCCGTCCTGGGTGCCAACGACGGGCTCATTTCCACGAGCAGCCTCGTGGTGGGCGTGGCCGCGGCCGCTCCCGCGCCCGGTGCGATTCTCGTTGCCGCCATCGCCGGCCTCGTCGCCGGCGCGCTCTCGATGGCCGCTGGTGAGTACGTCTCGGTCAGCTCGCAAGCCGACACCGAGCAGGCCGACCTCGCACTGGAGCAACGCGAACTTGCCGCGTCGCCAGAGGCAGAGCACTCCGAGTTGACCGCGATCTATGAGAGCCGAGGCCTCAGCCGCGACCTCGCGGTACAGGTCGCCACGCAACTCACCGCCTACGATGCGCTCGGGGCACACGCGCGAGACGAGCTTGGGTTCCATCCACACTCCCGGGCCCTGCCGGTGCAAGCTGCCGTGACGTCCGCCGCGTCGTTCGCCGTCGGCGCGGCACCGCCCGCGATCCTGGTCGTGCTGGTGCCGGCGAATGTGCTGACCCCGTCCATCGCCGCTGTTACCGTTGCCCTGCTACTCGTGCTTGGCGCCGTTGCCGGTCGCCTCGGCGGTGCATCGCCGCTGCGCGGCGCGTTGCGCGGCGCATTCTGGGGCGCGATGGCGATGGGCGCAACCGATGCCGTCGGGCGACTCTTCGGCGCTACGGTATAGCTGCGGCCAGCTTCTTTTTCTCGCTCGGCACGTCCGGATACGCGTAGTCCTTCAGCCCGCGCACGTACTTCTGCATCCACTGGATCTCTTCCGTGTCACGGACGCGCTGGTGCTTCAGCTTGCCGAAGCCGTGCGGCTCGTTGGGAAACCGAACGTAGCGCGACGGCACGTTGAACTTCTGCAGGCCCGCAAAAAAGTTCATGCTCTGCGCCGGCGTGTCGGTGATGTCGTTGTCGCCATGCAGCAGCAGCGTCGGCGTCTTCACCTTGTTCACATAGGTGAGCGAACTCTTCTCGCGGAACGCCTGCGCGTTGGTCCACGGGTCGCCACCGATGTACCAGAGACTCACGTCGAAGTTGAACCCCGGCCCGTATTCGCTCGTCCAGTCGCTCACCATCGCGCCGAGGCTCGCGGCCTTGAAGCGCGTGGTCTGGGTGATGGTCCAGCCGCCGAGTATGCCGCCGTACGACCAGCCGCGGAGTGAGATGCTGTCGGGCACGGTAAGGCCGCGCGCGATCATGGCGTCCACACCCGTCATGACGTCCTGGTAGTCGCCGCCGCCGATGTCGCCCATGTTACCGCGCATGAGTTTGTCGTCATAGCCCACGGAGCCGCGCACATTGGGCGAAATGAGCGCGTAGCCAAGTCCGTTGTAGACGTGCGCGATGGTGGAGAAGTTGTTCGTCCACGCGCCGGCAGGGCCGCCATGAATGTTGAGGATGAGTGGAATCGGTTTCTTGGCCGCTGGGTCATAGCCCGCCGGCGTGTGCACGAGGCCTTCGATGGTGAAGTCCTTCACGCTCTTCCACTGTACGACTTCGACTTTCCCCATGGCGATGGAGTCGCGCACCCAGGGGTTCGCGTCGGTAACTTGCACCTGACGGTCGGCTGTTTTTCCCACTGTGCCAACGTAAAGATCGGCCGGCGTATTGAAGTCCTGATAGCTGTAGAGGTACTTGGTGCGGTCTTTCGACCAGGACGAGACGCCGATCAGTCCCTTCGTGCTGGCGAGCTCGTCCATCTTGCCTGAGGCCATGTCGAGGCGGCGCGGCCAACGGGCGGTGCCGTAGCCGCCGGCGAAGTAGATGTATTTGCCGTCCGGTGTGAAGACCGGATTGCCGATCTGCCCTGCGTGCGGCTGCGTGATCTTCTTGATCGCTTTGGTGTCCGCATCAATCGTGAAGAAGTCGCCGTTGCCCGAATCCCACTTGTCGAGCGAGACGGCTTCGAAGACAATCGTGTGATTGTCCGGCGCCCAGGCCGGGCCGCTCTCGGGGCCCTTGTTGTCCGTCAGCTGTGTGATCCCCTTCGATGCGATATCGATCAGGTACAGCTCGGCGGCGCCACCCGTGTTGCGCTTGTTGTCCGCGCGGGCTGATAGGACGATGCGTTTGCCGTCGGACGAAACGTCCATCGCACCGATCGCCCAGTCGCGTTGCGTGAGGCGGGTGAGTTTCTTCGACGCGAGGTCGAAGGTCCAGAGATTGGACCAGCTCTCGGCGCTCTGCCCGTTGGAGCCCTCGTCCACATAGACATGGTCCCATCCGTCCTTCTTTTTCTTTTCGAGCACCGAGTCTTTTTCGGAGCGGCGGATGACGAAGAACTTTCCACTGGGATCAAGCGTCCAGTTCCCTTCGTTCTCCTTGAACTCAGTGAGCGCGAGCGCTTCGCCGCCGTCGAGTGACATCGAGTGCAGCTGCCGCACCTTGTTGACGGGGCGCAGGAAGTAAAGCGTGCGTGAATCCGGGGCCCAGATCATGTTGGCCGCGCCCGCCTCGCCGATAAACTGGCGCGCCGGAGTGGAGGCGTCGGTCGGTGCGAGCCACCACGTGGTCTTGGACGAATCGGTCGCGAAGTCGCGAGTAGCGCGGCTGTACAACGCCCACCGGCCATCGGGGCTGATCTGTCCGCCGCCGACATTCACCATCCGGAATCCGTCGTCGAGGGTCATCGGACGCTTGGCCGACTGGGCCGGCAGTCCGACGGCAAATGCGAGCGCGAGTGCAACGGTGACGGTTCGCTTCATATGACTGGTTCAAGGAGAGGTTCGATGCAGCCTATAAAGTGCAGTGCGGAGTCGCCCTAAGCCATACGCAACCCGATCCCTGCTGCCGACAGCGCCAATCCAGACACCCTCCCCCAGTGAGGCCGCGGATGGCCCCCACGACCGCGACCGGTGCAACGCCGTGCTCAGCCCGGCTTCGTTCACTCGACATCATTCGCGGACGTCATCTGGATGCTCGGGTGGTGCGTGGTGCTCCTCGCCGGGCTCGTGAGTCTCGCACCGTACTGGTCGTTCATCTATCCGGCGAACACCGAGCCGGCATTCGGCATCGCCGTGCTCTCTGTGCTCGTGCCCAGGATTGTCGTGATGGTCGCGTGCCGATGTTTTACTATCTCCTGGACCTCCCGGCGATTCACATCGCGGCGGTCGTGGTGTCGCTCATTCGGAGCGGCGCCGTGATCCCTCAGATGGTCGGCAACTTCCCACTCAACACGCCACATATGCCGGACGGATATCGGTGGAGCTTGCCCCTCCTCTACCTGGTGTGGGCGATTGTCATCGTCGCGATTCTCTATCCAGCCTGTCGCTGGTACGCGGCCCGAAAGGCGCGCAATCCCGGTGGGTGAATTCAATACATTGAGTGCGTGACTGAACCACCGCATCCGTCGCCGAAACCGTCGCGCCCGCGCACGTCGCGCAACCGCTTCGACGAGTTTGTAGACGACTACAAGCACCGACGCCTCGACGATAAACTCGAAGAGCACACGCTCGGCGCGACGGACAAACCGCCGGCTGGCGCGAGAGCCTCGACGCCGGCACCCGCAAAGGGTTTGCTCGCCGCCAAGCTCACGCCGAAGCGCCGCGAATCACTCCGCGAATACATCCGGTGGCTGAAACCGCACCGTAACGCCGTTATCTGGTTCACGGTGCTGGCGCTGATCGTTGCGGGTTTGCAGATGATCGAGCCGCTGTTCATGCGGTACATCGTGGACAATGTGCTGCTGGTGAGCGGAGTGGACACGGCAACCCGCATCTCGCGGTTGAATCTCGCCGGCGCCGTATTCCTCATCGCGATCATTTCGCAAAACCTGCTCAACGCGTTCAAGGATTTCCGTCAGCGCAAGCTGAATGTGAAGGTGATGCTGTCGCTGCGTCGCTCGCTCTTTGACCGGTTGCTCAACCTGCCGCTCCCCAAGCTCTGGGAGATGAAGACGGGCGGAATCCTCTCCCGCCTGACGGGCGACGTGGACACGACGACCGGCCTGCTCCAGCTGGCGATCGTCTCGCCGGCGCTGTCCTTGATTCGCCTTCTCATCGCGATCAGCGTGCTCACGGCGCTCAACTGGCGCCTCGCGCTCACCGCGCTGGCGATCATCCCCGGCATCATGCTGATCAGCTTCATCTCGGCAAAGCGGATCAGACCGATCTATAGAAGCATCAGAAAGGATGTCGAACAGATCGACGGGCGTGTGGGCGAGACCTTCTCCGGCATTCGGGTGGTACGCGCGTTCCGCCGCGAGATCTACGAGCTCCTCGAGTACATGCGCGGTCGCCACACGGTGCTGCGCAAGGAGATGTTCGCGCAGCGCCGCGAGATGATTATCTGGACGTCCTGGGGCTTGCTCATGGGCGCCGTGAACGTCGTCATCGTGTGGTATGGTGGCTACCTGAATATCCAGAAGGCCGCGACTGTCGGCGACATCATGGCGTTTCAGTGGTACACCTTCCTGCTACTGAACCCCGTCTGGAACATCGTCAACTCGTTTTCCGAGCTGCAGCGTTCGCTGGCGGCGATGGAGCGTGTCTTCGAGATTCTCGCGCTGCCAGCCGACAAACCCGACCGCCCCGGCGCGATGAATGCGCCCTCGCACGTAGACGCGATCACCTTCGAGAACGTCGCGTTTGAGTATCGCGAGGGTCGCCCAGTCGTGAAGGATTTCAGCGTGACGGTACCGAGTGGATCGGTGGTGGCACTCGTTGGGCGGAGCGGCGCCGGCAAGACGACGATCACCGACATCGTCGCCCGTTTCCACAACCCGACGAGCGGGCGCGTCCTGCTCAACGGCGTGGACATTCGCGACTACCGGCTCGGCACCTACCGCGATCTACTCGCGATTGTGCAACAGTCCGTATTCCTCTTTGACGGCACGATTCGCGAAAACATCGCGTACGGCCGTCAGGACGCCACGGACCCCGATGTCGAAGAAGCTGCGCGGCTCGCGAACGCACACGAGTTCATCGAGAAACTCCCCGAAGGCTACGAGACCATCGTCGGCGAGCGCGGCGTGAAGCTCTCGGGTGGCCAGCAGCAGCGGCTCGCGATCGCGCGCGCAATCGTGAAGAAGCCTGCAATTCTGATTCTCGACGAGGCCACGAGTAATCTCGACACCGAAAGCGAGCAGCTCATCCAGGCGTCGATGGCGGGCCTCCTCGCGGGACGCACGACCTTCGTGATCGCCCATCGGCTCTCGACGGTGCACCGCGCCGACCTCATTTTGCTCATGGCAGACGGCGCGATCGTCGAACGCGGCACGCATGAGGAACTGATGGCGGCCCGCGGCGTCTATCATGAAATGGTGCAGCGACAGATGGAGTCGCACGGCGAGCAGGGCGAATCGGTGCTGAGCGCATAGCAGGTGAGGGAACGCGGCAAGGGATAACAGTACTCCTTGAATTCTGCGAGCTCGAAAGACATCAATCCACGCGCGTCTTACTCTGGAGATTTGCAATGAGAGCGATTCCGATCATCCTCGCCGCTGTCTGCATTTCCACGGTTGCCGCATGCGGCGGCATGACGCAGTCGACGGCGGGCAGCACACTGATGCCACAGGCAGTTCCCGCTGGCACGCTGGCGCAGATCTACTACTGGCACGCGAAGCCTGGCAAACTCGAGGAGTACAGCCGATACATTCGCGACCTCGCCGAGCCGATCGATCACGAGGCCCAGCGCAGGGGCGCGTTTCTGAGCGTGACGACCTATGTCGCGCACGATACGGCGAGCGCCTGGACGCACATGCGCGTGTTCATTCTGCGCGACTCCCTTCAATTGAAGGGACTTTCCGGCGCGCTCGACAGCGCCGGCATCCGGCTCGAGCCCGACAGCACGAAACGCCGAGTCCGTGGCGCGTACTCCGCGTCGCTGCGGGACCGCGTTGGCGCTGTGACGGTGGAACTGCTCCGATGATCGCTGCGCGACAGTTGGTACTCGCGCTGGCGGCTCCGTTGGTGTTGGCGGCACAGGGCGCGCCAACAAAGGCGGACATCGTCGCCGCCGCCCGCGACGTAATGACCCGCGCGCGCTACGCGACGCTGGCCACCAACGGACCGGGCGCGCAGCCGCAGGCGCGCATTGTCGATCCGATGCTCCCTGACAAGGACATGATCGTCTGGATCGGCACAAACTCGCTCACGCGCAAGCTCGCCGAGATTCGAGCGAACAACCACGTCACCCTGCTCTACTTCGACGCCAAGGGCCTCGAGTACGTGACTCTGCTGGGGACGGCTGACATCGTCACCGATAAAACCGAGGCGGCGAAGCACTGGAAGGCCGAGTGGGAGCCCTTCTACAAGAAGGGTGCTGCCGGCGCTGATTTCGCCCTGATTCGCGTTCGCGCCAACCGCCTCGAAGTCGTGAGCCCGAGTCATAAGCTTGTGAACGACCCCCCGAACTGGCGACCGGCCGGAGTGAACCTCCCGTAGCGCAACACCGGCCGACCGGCACGGATCGATCCGCCACGGTCGCAGCGAGCCGCCTCACGCAGCCGTATGTTTTGTGACTGCGGCGCGATAGCGCCGACCGTGACCACCGCCCCACCACGAAGGGTTTCCATATGAAGAAGATCGGCCTCCTCCTCGCTGCGGTCTTTGCGTACCACACGCCCAACGCGAACACGACACCGACGACTGCCGAACTCGTGCGCTGGCAGGCCCAGGCGCAGAACGTCACCATCACGCGCGACGACTGGGGCATTCCCCACGTGCGCGGCAAGACGGACGCCGACGTGGTGTTCGGCGCGATGTACGCGCAGGCCGAAGACGACTTCAACCGCGCCGAGACGAACTTCATCACGTCGCAGGGTCGCACCGCCGAGGCCGAAGGCGAGAGCGCGATCTACCGCGACCTCAGGATGAAGCTGTTCATCGATCCGGATTCAATGAAGAAGATCTATGGCACGAGCCCGGAATGGCTGCAAAAGCTGATGGTCTCGTGGGCCGACGGCCTCAACTTCTACCTCGCGAAGCATCCTGAAGTGAAGCCGCGCGTGATCACGAAATTCGAACCCTGGATGGCGCTCACCTTTAGTGAAGGCAGCATTGGCAACGATATCGACGGTGTGAACGTGCCGCAGTTGCAGGCGTTTTACGGCAACGGGCCGGTGAAACTCTCGAGCATGCACTCGGGTTCGCAATTCGACCGCGCGGCACGCGCGGCTGATGCCGCGAAGCGTGTTGAAGACGCCATCGACAAAGAACCGGGCGGCTCGAACGGCATGGCGGTCTCGCCGAAGAACACGAAGAATGGTCGCGCGCTGCTGCTCATTAATCCGCACACGTCGTTCTTCTTCCGCGAAGAACTCCAGATGACGAGCGACGAAGGCCTGAATGCGTACGGCGCATCTACCTGGGGCCAGTTCTTCATCTATCAGGGCTTCAACAGCACCGCCGGCTGGATGCACACGACGAGTGCGGCCGACCGCTCCGACGAGTTCCTCGAGACGGTGACCGAAAAGGGCGGCAAGTACTTCTACAAGTACGGGAGCGAGGAACGGCCATTCATCGTCAAGACAATTACGGTGCCGTACAAGAGCGGCGCGACGATGGCCGAGAAGAAATTCACGGTCTACTACACGCACTTCGGTCCGGTCGTCCGATCGGCGGGCGGGAAGTGGGTGGCGGTTCGCATCATGCAGGAGCCGCTCAAGGCGCTGACACAGAGTTACACGCGCACGAAGGCGAAGAACCTCGCCGAGTTCAACAAGACGATGGCACTGAACACGAACTCGTCGAACAACACGCTCTTCGCGGACGCTGAGGGCAACATCGCCTACCTGCACGCGAACTTCCTGCCGCAGCGCGACACAAAGTTCGACTGGCGGCAGCCGGTGGATGGCAGCGACGCGGCAACGGAGTGGGGGGCACTGCTCCCCTTCGACAAAGCGCCGAACGCGATCAATCCGAACAGCGGCTGGGTGTACAACTCGAACGATTGGCCCTGGGCCGCGGCGGGTCCCGACAGCCCCAAGCAGGCAAACTTCCCGGCCTGGGTGGACAACGGCAGTGAATCGGCGCGCGGGCGACATGCGGTGATCGTCCTCTCCAACAAGAAGGACTTCACGCCAGCTGGCCTACGGGACGCGGCGTACGACTCGTACATGCCGGGGTTCGACAAGTCGATTCCTGCGCTGGTGAAGGCGTGGGATGCCGCGCCGGCATCGAACCCGCTCAAGGCGAAGCTCGCCGACCAGATCGAGTTGCTGCGGAAGTGGGATCTGCGCTGGAGCGTGACCTCGGTGCCGACGTCGCTCGCGATGTTCTACACGCCTGAACTTGGACGCGTTGCCGGTGGTGGTCGCGGTGGCCGTCGCGGTGGTGCCGCAGCCGCCGAGCCCTCGGGCGACCAGCTGCTGCAGGCGCTCGACGCGGCGTGCACGAAACTCACTGCCGACTTCGGCAAGTGCAACACGCCCTGGGGCGATATCAATCGCTTCCAGCGCCTCAACAACAAGATCGACTCGGAGTTCGACGACAGCGCGCCGAGCACACCGGTCGGATTCCCGTCGGCCGGACAGTCGGGAACGCTGGCGTCGTTCGCCGCGCGCGCGTATCCGAACACGAAGAAGTGGTACGGCTCGAGCGGCAACAGCTTTGTGTCGGTGGTGGAGTTCGGAAAGGACAGCGTGCGCGCGAAGGCCGTGACCGCGGGTGGACTGAACAGCGTGGTCGGGTCGAAGCACTTCAACGACCAGGGCGTGCGCTATTCGACGGGCGACCTGCGCGACGTATACTACTATCCGAACCAGCTCAAGGCGCACACCGAAAAGGTGTATAAGCCGGGGAACTAGCTCCGAGAGAGAAACCGCGGAGATCCACAGAGCAACTGCACGGAGAAAACGCGGAGACTACAACTGACTGGGGGAACTGCAACGACAGCCTGAATGGCGAACTGTCTTTGCAGTTCCCCCAAGTTTTTGTAGTTGCGGTCTCAGCGGCTTCTCCGCCCTCGTCTCTGCGAATCTCCGCGGTTCCGCAGTTGGCGCATGCGCGGACCGAGTGCGAGATTCGAACCCGTCCCCTCCACCCAGACGGTCGCATGCGCCCGAACGCACTCTTCGCCATTCCCTTCGTTGCCGCGTCGCTGGCGGCTCAGGCGTCCGTGCCGGCCGCCGCGACTCGAGCGCCATTTACGCTCGAGCAGGTGACGTCGTATCCATTTCCCAACGAACTGACCGCGGCGCGCTCCGCAAACCGCATCGCATGGGCCGTCAACGAGGCCGGTGTCCGCAACCTCTACGTCGCCGAGGGGCCGAGTTTCGCCGCGCGACGCGTCACGACCTACGCGGGCGACGACGCGCAGGAACTGACCTCCGTGCAGCTCACGCCGAATGGCGCGCAGGTGGTGTTCGTGCGCGGCGGCGATCATGGAGCAAACTGGGACGACGCACTCCCGGTGAATCCAGCCGCAGCCACAACGCCCGTGCGGGTGCAGGTCTGGTCGGTCTCCTTCTCCGGCGGCGAGCCCAAGCTGCTCGGCGATGGTGATTCGCCCGTGGTGTCGCCGCGCGGTGATGTGGTCGCATTCGAGCGTGGCGGCCAGGTGTGGACTGCGCCCGTAGACGGATCAGCACCGGCGAAGACATTGTTCACCGCGCGCGGCAACAACGCTGACGTCGTTTGGTCGCCCGATGGGTCGCGGCTCGCGTTCGTGTCGAATCGCGGTGACCACGCCTTCATCGGCGTGTACACAAGCGCCACCGCGCCAATCACCTGGATCGCGCCGTCCACGAGCCGGGACGGAAGTCCACGCTGGTCACCCGATGGCGCGCGAGTGGCATTCATCCGCCGTCCCGGTGCGGGTGGATCGCCGCAGAACATTCTTGAGCAGCGCCCTACGGCGTGGGCAATCTGGACGGCGAGCGTCGCAACGGCAGAAGGCACGATGCTCTGGACGTCGCCAAATACGCTGCGTGGCTCCGTGCCTTCGACAGACGGCTCCACCAACCTGCATTGGGCGGCTGGCGATCGAATCACCTTCCTGTCCTATATGGACGGTTGGCCGCACTTGTATTCAATGGCGGCGTCCGGCGGCACACCGCTCCTGCTCACGCCCGGCGCATTTCAGGTCGAGAATGTGAAGCTCGCCAACGACGGGCGCGCGCTGGTCTACGCGGCCAATGCCGGCAGCGCACGCGATGATGGTGAGCGCCGGCACGTCTTCATGGTTCCGGTCGACCGCGCCGAGCCACGCGCACTGACCGCCGGCCCGGGCATCGAGACATACCCGATTCTCCTCGGCGATGGCACGACCGTCGCCTACCTCTCGGCAACGGTGCAGCGTCCTGCGGTACCCGCGATCCGCTCGATTGTCGGCGGCGCGGCAACCTACGTGGGACTCGATCGCATTCCCGCGGACTTTCCCGCCGCGCAGCTCGTGACGCCGAAGCCGGTCACGTTCACCGCCGAAGATGGCGTGGTCGTGCACGGCCAACTGTTCGAACCAGTAAACACACCTGGGGGCGCAGCCAGCGAACGAAAGCCCGCCATCCTCTACATCCACGGCGGACCGCAGCGGCAGATGCTGCTCGGCTGGCATCCGCTGGACTACTATGCCAACGGCTACGCGATGAACCAGTACCTCGCGTCGCGCGGATTCGTAGTCCTCTCGGTCAACTACCGGCTCGGCGTCGGTTATGGATATGAGTTTCATCAGGCGGCGGCCGCTGGGGCACGCGGCGCAAGCGAGTATCTCGACGTGAAAGCCGCGGGGCTCTACTTGAAATCACTGCCGCACGTGGATCCCGCACGCATCGGCGTCTATGGCGGGTCGTACGGTGGCTTTCTCACGGCACTCGCGCTCGGCCGGAACTCCGATCTGTTCGCCGCCGGCGTGGACATTCATGGCGTTCACGATTTCACGAGCGATGGATCGGGCGCCGGATCAGCGCTCGCGGCGGTGATGAGTGGCTCGGGGCGGTTCGAGCCGAACGACCGCGAGAAGGCGCTCGAGGTGGCGTGGAAGTCGTCGCCGGTGTCGTCAGTGAATACGTGGAAATCGCCCGTGCTCTTCATTCACGGTGACGACGATCGCAACGTGAAGTTCTCGCAGACCGTGGATCTTGTTCGGCGCATCGCCGCCAAGGGTATTGAATACGAGGAGCTCGTCATCGTGGACGACACGCACCATTTCATGCGGCACGCCAATCAGGTGCGCGTGAACGCAGCGATTGCAGCATACCTCGAGAAAAAGTTGAGCCGGCCGAAGATGTAGCCGGCTTGGCCAGCGTGCCGGACGTGGCGGACGACCGTCGCGGATGCGAGATTCTGAGAACTCTCCTTCCCCAACACTCCGTATGCGATTTGTCATCGTCGTCGCCGCAGTAGCGACCTCACTCGGCGCCCAGAACCCCACACCACCCGCTGCCGGTGCGCCCGCCGCACAGCCGCCCGCCGCCGGTCAGGGCGCCGGTCGCGGCAATGCCCAGGCCGCCGGTCCCCGACCCTACAACACGGTCATCACCGACCGCGCGAAGTCCGAGAACGGGATCATCACCGTCCACAAGGTCGGCGACCGGTTCTTCTTCGAGGTTCCCGACTCCGCGTCGAAGCGCGAGTTCCTCTTCGTCACGCGCACCGCGACCCTCCCTGAGGGCCAGACCGGCGGGTTCGCCGGCAGCTCGAAGGAAGAGCGCGTCGTTCGCTTCGAGCGCATCGGCGACCGCGTGATCATGAAGAGCCAGAGTTATCTGGCCGTAGCAGATGACTCTCTTCCAATAGCAAAGGCCGTCGAGCGGGCCAACTATACGCCCGTGCTCGCGTCATTCCCGGTGCAGGCGTATGGCCGCGACAGCGCCTTTGTCATTGATGTCACCGACTTCTTCGCCGGCGACACGCCGGGCATCTCGGGCATGAGCGCCGCCGAGCGCCGCACCTACGGCGTCCGCCGCCTGGACCCCGCGCGCAGCTGGATCAGCGGCATTCGGGCCTTCCCGACCAACATCGAAGTGCGGCATGTGCAAACGTTCGACGCCGCCGATCCGCCGGGCGAGGATAAGACCGGCAGCACCATCTCCATCGAGATGCGCCAGTCGATGCTGCTGCTCCCCAAGACCCCGATGCGCCCGCGGTATGCCGACGAGCGCGTCGGCATCTTCACCGTGGGACGCGTCAACTATGGCCTCGACGAGCTGAAGGCCGCCGACCAGCGGTTCCTCGTGCGCTGGAGACTCGAGCCGAAGGATCCCACGGCGTACGCGCGCGGCGAGCTCGTCGAGCCGGTGAAGCCCATCATCTACTATCTCGACCCCGCCACGCCCACACGCTGGGCGCCCTACGTGAAGGAAGGCGTGGAGCGCTGGCAAAAGGTGTTCGAGAAGGCGGGCTTCAAGAACGCCATTCAGGCGCGATACGCGCCCAAGAACGATCCCGACTTCGATCCCGATGATGCGCGCTACTCCATGGTGCGCTGGGCGGCCTCGCTCACGCGCAACGCCGTGGGTCCGAACACGCACGACCCGCGCACCGGCGAGATCCTCAACAGCGAAATCAACTGGTACCACAACCACATGCGGTCATACCGCAACTGGCTGATGATGGAGACTGGCGCGTCGAACCCTGGCGCCCGCTCGCTCGACATCAGCGAGGAAGTGATCGGCGAGACGATGCGCGGCGTCATCACGCACGAAATCGGCCACGCACTCGGCCTGCCGCACAACATGATCGCGTCGGCGTCGATCCCCGTGGATTCGCTGCGTTCCAAGGCGTTCGCGAGCAAGTACGGCGTCTCACTCACGATCATGGACTACGCGCGGCAGAACTATGTCGCGCAGCCCACGGATGGCCTTGCCCCGCTCGACTTCATCCGTCGCATCGGACCCTTCGATGACTTCGTCATCAACTGGGGCTATCGCGTGTTCCCGACTGCGCGCACGCCAGAGGCCGAGCGGCCTATCCTCAACAAGCTCGTCACCGACGAAAAGGGGATGTTCGCGTACCGTTTCGGCGCGGGCAACTACACGGGCATCGATCCGCGGAACCAGACGGAAGACCTGGGCGACGATCCGGTGAAGGCGTCGACGTACGGCACCATGAACATGAAGAAGGTCGTGTCGAACCTCGTCGCCTGGACCACGAAGCCCGGCGAGGACTATTCAGATCTCGAGGAGCTGTACAACGAGCTGATCGCCCGCTGGTCGCTCTATTACGGCCACGTGACCAACGTCGTCGGCGGCGTCTATGTCGACAACAAGACCGCCGAACAGGGTGGCAACGTGTATCGAATCGTGCCCAAGGCGAAGCAGAAGGCCGCACTCAACTGGCTTGGCGAGAACATTATCGCCGAGCCCAAGTGGCTGCTGCCGCAGGATATTCTGTCGCGACTTGGCCAGCCGCAGCAGAGCCTTGCGACCCGCGCCGGCGGCGTGGTGACGAACCTGCTGAGCAACGCGCGCCTCGGCCGGATGGCGGAAGCCGAAACGTTCGATCCGGCAAACGCCTACCCGCTCGCCGAGTACATGGATGACGTGCGCGCAGTGGTGTGGACGAGTGCCGCGCCGGACGCCCACCGGCGGTCGGTGCAGCGCGCGCACATCGAGCGGCTCGCGCAGATCATCAACCCGCCGCCGCCTGCCGCTCCCGGGGCGGGTGGTCGTGGCGGCGGTGGTGGCGGTCGCGGCGGAGGACCGCCGGCGCCATTCACCGATGCGCCAAACGTCCCGCGCAGCGACCTCCCGGCCTTGGCTCGTGCGGAGCTCCGCGCGATTCAGGCGCTCTCGCGGATGCGCGGCGCTACAGCAACCGGTGCAGTGGCCAAGGCGCATTACGCCGATGTGGTTGATCGTGTGACGACGGTACTCGAACCGAGACGGTAGCGCGGCGAGCAGCGCACTAGCGCCGCGGAAACACCGCGATCACAGGGCAGTTGATCACGACACCGGGTCGGGGTTCCGCAACAAGGAATCCCGACCCGGTGAGCGTTTGGGCCTGTTGCCACGAAAAGAGTTTCGTGCGCTGATTGCCCGTGACCGCGCCCGCGCTCCAGTGCGTGAGATTCAATTCCCACGCCGGCGAGTAGATCGGATTCTTGCCGCTCACATCAGGCGCATGCTCGAGCACATTCAGCGGCGCACGATCATCCACGAGCGCCGACCGAAGTCCCTGCCGCGCGGGATTGTCGAGTCCCGTTTCGCCATTCGTCACGGCGAGAATCCCGGTGCGCGCAGAACCAGTCGCCCCCGTCTTCCCTTCTCCCGGCGCCGCACGCATCGCCGGCGCGAACGTCGCGCGCTCCATCGCCGCGACGACCTCGTCTGACGCGTCGGTGGACGTGTACCAGACGGCCTGGCCGTTCCAGTAGCCGCGGGAGATTCGCAGCCGCACGGTGCCCGTTGTCGGGTCGAGCCGCTCCACGCGATCGAGCGCCGCGCGTTCGTCGGCAACAATCGGTGCGTTGATCACGATGCCGTTGTCGAGTACCACGAATGGCGAGTAGAACGGATCGGCCATCGACCCCGGCGATGCCACTGACGGTGGAAATCCGCTCTCCGGATTCGCCACGACACTCCGCGTCGGCGTAAAATCCACGCCCGCATCGAACGTCAGCAGCCCGCGCGATTCGTGCGCGCGCTGCGATGCCGCCGTGCCCGCCATCGCCTTGAGGCGCGGGGCCCAGGTCACGCCGCGCCGCGCCGCATCGGCGCGATCGGACGATTCAGTGACGATGTACCACACCGTCTTGCTCCCCACGAGTCCCTGGTACACCGGCAGCGTCGCGAATCCACCGATCGTGCCGATCGCGGTCGCCGAGGCCATTCGATAGGCCGGGTTGGCGCCACCCGCCCGAATCGTCGCGCACCCGACGACGAGTAGCGCGGCTAAGGCCGCGGCCAGCGGCGCGGCAAATCGACGTACGGCGTGCGGCCTCAACACTCAGGCGTATTCGTCAGCGACCTACAGGGATGCTGCGGCGGCGCGGCGGCGCGCCAGCTTCTTCGTCCGGTATCGGCGAATCGCCTCCCACACGTTGCCCGCAAGCAACCCGGCGAGCAGGAAGTAGGCCGCGCCAATGAACTCAAACGCTGCATAGCTGACCACGGCAACGATGACCCCGTTGATCAGTTGGTCGCGGTGCTTCGGCGGCGACGTGGGCGGATCGGTCACCATGAAGAACGCGAAGTAGAGTGCCGCGTTCAGATCGGGCACGCGATACAGCTCGGCGACCCGAGCCGGTTGCCCGAAAAATGCCGTCGCCGTCACCAACAGGTAGTACGTCCCGAGGAACGACAGCACGAGAGGCGTCTTGTTCACGCGGTCCGTGATAAAGATGCCGGTCGCGAGCAGCACAACGAGTGCGAGCGGTGGCGCCTCGGGCAGAGAGCCCCACCAGCTGTGCCCTGTGTCAAACAGGTAGAAGGTGATCACCAGCGCGAGCGCCGCCGGGTTGAACACATTCGCCTTCCCAACGCGCAGCAGATACTTGCTCGCGACTGCGATGGCCGACGTCACGGCGGCAATCCACCACGCTTCGTGTGGACTCAGGATCATCGCGACAATCAGGCCCGTCAGCAGCGCGCCATCGGGAAAGACCCACTCGCCCTCGCGCCAGCGCAGAATCGGCGCATCCACGAGCATCGCAGCGAGCACGCCACCGGCGAGGCCGGGCGCGGCAAGCCGCAGCCCTTCGCTCCACACAGCAACAACCGTCACGGCCGCCATCAGTGCGATGAGCAGACCCTTTGGCGTGCGGAAAAACTGTTTAGCCGCGGTGAGTGTCGGCGCCATGTGGAATTGCGGTGTCGGCCGCGAAGCCGGCGGTGGCAAAGCGTTCGAGCGCCGGCGAGTACAACACACCGGCAACGCCGTGCGCTTCGAGAAACTTCATTCCGGCCTGCGGACCGAGTACGAACGCCGCCGTGGCCAACGCATCCGCCACCATGGCGTGCGGCGCGATCACCGTCGCGCTCGCGAGCAGGCGAGCGCTGCGGCCTACGCGCGCGTCCATGATGTGGTGGCCACCGTCCGTGGCCACACCGGCGCGCTCGTAGTCTCCGGACGTGCACACGGCGACATTCGACACGCTGATCGTCTCAAGGAGTTCGTTCGCGGCGCGCGGATGGCGAACGCCGACGCTCCACGGTTCGCCGTCGGCATTGTTCCCACCGAGGAACACGTCGCCTCCGGCGTCGATTGCGAAGTCGCCGAGAGGCCCGAGTTCGCGCGCGGCGAGGTCCATCGCCAGTCCCTTTGCGACCGCGCCAAGATCGAGCGTGAGCGGACGCGCGATAGTCACGGTGCGAGCCTCGCTGTCGAGTTCCAGATCGCGGTACGATGCGCCTGCGGGCGTGGCCACCGGAGAGTTCGCCACTGCGCCGGTACGATGTTCACGATTGAATCCGCGCGCCTCCATCATGGCGCCAATGGTCGGATCAAAGGCGCCCTCGGTGTCCTGCGCAACGGCGAGCGCAAACCGAATCGGCTCGAAAAGCATTTCGCTCACGGGGACGGGCTCGCCGACCGTCGCGCAGAGCCGGCGGAGTTCGCTCCGGCTATCGAACCGGGAGCACGTCGCCTCTACCTGCGCGAACCACTTCAAGGCGCGTACCACGGTGGCTTCACGTTCATCGCGCTCCGGCTGGTTCGTTCCGCGCCCGACTACCTGAACGGTGACCACCGTGCCCATCATCGGGACGGTGCGCAGGAGCAGGTCGTTCACTTCGCGCGATTGAGTGCTTCGAGGACCGCGTAGTAAAACGCGTTCGTACTCTGAGTCGCACCCGACACGTAGTCGACTTCGGGACTCTGGCGGCCAATCACCTGCGGAGGCAGCGCCGCGATCCACGAACAGGAATAGCGCGTCAGGCACTGCGAAATCATCGCGTTGGCAATCCGTCCACCCTGGATCACCACGGCAGCCTGAATGTCGCCATGACGGGACGTGCCCCATCCATAGTAGGTGCCGTCCTTCCACTTGGGCGCAGGCGGATCGGCCGAGTGCGCCGCCTCGGCGCTCGGTTTCGCCGCCGGCACCGAGGCCATCGAGTGCTGCGGACCGGGAGCGGGTGCGGGAGTCGGTGCAGGAGCCGGCGCAGGGGTCGGCGCTGGTGCTGGAGTTGACGCAACGGTCGGCGCCGCTGCCGCGACAGTGGTGACGGAGTCCGACACTACAGGAACGGTTGCTGTCGGCGTGATCACGGACAGGGTCAGCGCACCGCGCGGCGTTAGCGACGGCGCGTCCTCGGCAGACTCCGATTCGGGCTTCGCCGGCTTGGCGTTTGCAACCCGCGCGAGCGACGGCAACGTAGGCGACGCTGCAGCTGCTCCGGCCCGCATACGAACTTGCGACCCGGCCGGCTGGGTTGGAACAGCCTGCTCGACCGTCATTGCGCGCGGCGCCTCGCTCGGCGATGGCACAGGGCGGCGGCGCTGACCGGCATCGGCCTCGGCCGCGAAGAGGTCGGCCGCGGCCTTCGTCTTGAACCAGCCTGCGGCATAGACTCCGATAACAGCAGCGGAGCCGAGTGCCATCAAGCTGGTTTTGTTGTCAGCGGCCACGAATTGCAGTCCTGCGGCAGGTTATGAGTCGGCATAAGTCATACGCGCCTCAGTAGATATACGCTTGCGCGGGCGGCCCGTCACGTTTTTGTCACTTCTTCCCAAAGAGGACCCTCGGGGCCCGTATTCCTACATATTTCACAGGATGAATCTGTACGATTTTAGCGCCCGTTCCGTTGCTGGTGATGAGACGTCGCTCGACACGTTCCGCGGCAGAGTATGCCTGATCGTGAACGTCGCGAGTGGCTGCGGCTACACGCCGCAGTACGCCGGCCTCGAGCGCCTCTATCAAAAGCACAAGGCTGATGGATTTGAGGTGCTGGCCTTTCCCTGCAATCAGTTTGGCGCGCAGGAGCCCGCTAGCAACCTCACGATCCTAGAGTTCTGCTCCGCGAAGTACGGCGTGAGCTTTCCGCTCTTTGCCAAGGTCGACGTGAATGGCCCTGATGCGCATCCACTCTTTGCGCATCTCAAGTCGGAGCAGCCTGGCCTGCTTGGGACTGAAGGCATCAAGT
The DNA here is from genome assembly GCA_026387935.1 of Gemmatimonadota bacterium. Taxonomy (GTDB): domain Bacteria; phylum Gemmatimonadota; class Gemmatimonadetes; order Gemmatimonadales; family Gemmatimonadaceae; genus Fen-1231. The sequence continues at coordinate 104,083 of JAPLKU010000003.1, forward strand.
GGAACTTCACAAAGTTTCTGGTCGCGCGCGACGGCACGGTGAGCGCGCGATTCGCGCCCAACGTCGCACCTGAACAACTCGAAGGCCAAATCACGTCGCTCCTGGCGGAGCCCGTGCCAACTTACGCCCGCTGAAGAAGCTCTTCGGCTTTCTGGGGTCCACCGTCGGCAGTTACGCCGGCTGGTGGGTCGGCTCGCAGTTCGGCGAGATCATGACCTCCTTCATTGTCAGCATGATCGGCTTCGGCATCGGGATGTATTACGGGGTGAAGTACGCGCGCCGGTACGAATAGGCAGCCCGCAGACCCGACCGCACGATCGGAATTTGAATTAGAATTGAGGGATGCAGGCAGGTTGCCGGCCAGTCGTCACGCCACACTCATCCCTGAGCAACGATGCGACTCCTGAGCAACGCTTTTCTCGCAGCGACACTCATCGGCGTCGTGCCTGCCGCCGCGCTGGCGCAGTCGGCGCCAACGATGGTCATTGTGGTGCGCCACGCCGAGAAGGGCACGACGCCGGCGAGTGACCCGCCCCTTACCGAAGCGGGCACCACACGCGCCAAGGCGCTCGCCGCGGCGCTCACCGACGCGAACCTCCAGGCCGTCATCACGACGCAGTTGCTGCGCACGAAGGACACGGCGCGCCCGACGGCAGATGCCCGCGGGCTGACGATGGAAACGGTGCAGGTCAGCGGAGCCGTCGCTGATCATGCCAAGGCGGTCGCGGATGCCGTGCGCAAACACGTCGGCCAGACGATTCTCGTTGTGGGCCACAGCAACACGGTCACGCAGATCATCGCCGCGCTCGGCGGACCGAAAATGCCCGATCTCTGCGACTCGCAGTATTCGAATCTGTATACGCTCGTGCTCGATGGTGCGTCGGCCCGAATGGTGCAGAGCAGCTATGGCGCCGCGTCGCCCGAAGTGGCGACCGGCTGCCCGGCGATGAAATAGGCCGCGCCATGCATCCCCTCGACGCTCCCGCCGCGCAGTGCAAACACCACTTCACGAACTCTGCCGCGCTCTTCAGCGATCTCGATGACTCGCATCGCGCCCTAGAGCCCGTTGCCGGACTGAAGACGGCGGGTTGGCTCATTGGCCACATCTGCATGACCGGCGATTTCGGGCGTAAGATCTGCGGGCGCCCGCCGATCTGCCCCAAGGAATGGCGCGTGAAGTTCAATCCCGGCACGCGCCCATCGCACGACGCCGCCGACTATCCACCGATGGCGGATTTACTCGACACGATGCATCGCGTGTACGCCGACCTTCGTGACGCGGCAACGAGCCTCGACGCCGCAGCCGCCGCATCGCCGAACCCGTTCACACCGGCGGTGCATGAACTTCCGACGGCCGGTGAGTTCGTCGCATACCTGATGACCGGGCATCTCGCCTACCATCTCGGGCAGTTGCAGGCCTGGCGGGTTGCCGCGCGCGCAACGAAAGCATAGCCGCCAATGATTTTCGAACGGACGCTGCTCGCCGGTTGGGCCGACATGGATTTCAACTCGCACATGCGGAACTCCGCGTATCTCGACAAATGCTCCGACGTGCGGATGCTCTTTTTTGAAGAGAACGGATTTCCCATGGCGGAGTTCCGCCGAATCGGGTTCGGTCCCGTGATCAAGAGCGACCATCTGGAATATTCCCGCGAAGTGCAGATCATGGAATCGCTTCGCGTAACCCTCTGCTGCACAGGGCTTGCCGAAGATGGCAGCAGATTTCGGTTACGCAATGAGATCTGGCGTGGGGACGGACAGCTCGCCGCGCGGGTAATGAGCACCGGCGGCTGGCTCGACTTCGGCGCGCGAAAACTCATCAAGCCTCCGGAAGCGCTACGGGCCGCCATGCGTTCACTCGAGCCCGCGTCGGACTTCGAAGTGCTGCCCTCGAGCATCAAGTGACTCTGCGAACGGCCGCCCACCTGCATGTGCGCGTGGCGATATTTGACTGACGACACTTAATCTGGAGCAATGACGATGGATCGCACTGCAGAAGCGCGCTGGACCGGCGACCTCAAGACGGGCAACGGAAAGGTCAAGCTCGGAAGCGGCGCTTATGAAGGCCAATACTCATTCACGAGTCGCTTTGAGAGCGGCGCGGGAACGAACCCCGAAGAACTTCTCGGCGCCGCGCATGCGGCCTGCTTCTCAATGGCGCTGAACGCCGCGCTCGGTCGCGCGGGCAAGCAGCCCACGAGCATCACGACGACGGCCACGGTGCACATGACGAAGGGCGACGCCGGTTTCGGCATCTCCGGCATCACGCTCACCACGCGCGGTGTCGTCCCCGGTCTCACCGCCGCTGAGTTTGCCAAGGCAGCGGAAGACACAACGACCGGGTGCATCATTTCCAAGGCGCTGTCGGCGGTGCCGATGACGCTGGACGCCCAGCTCGTCACTGTCTGACGTCGAACGGCATGTCGCTCGCCATTCGCGACGGCACGCCGGACGACGCTGAGCTCCTCGCGCCTGCCTTTGCCGCGCTCGGTTATCCCGCCGAGCCGGCAACGGTGCGGGCGAGACTGACGGCGATGCTCACCGATGATCGCACGGCCCGATTGCTCGTCGCCGAGGTCGCAGGCGGCGTGGTGGGATTCGCAACGCTGCATGAAACACCCATGCCACACCGGCCGACTCCGGTCGGTCGCATCACGGCGATTGCGGTGCTCGATTCCGCGCGCGGCACGGGTGCGGGACGCGCGCTCGTCGAAACGGCAGAGGAGCATTTTCGCTCTCGGGGCATTGCGCGCGTGGAAGTCACGAGCGGCGAAAACCACGCGGCGGCGCATGCGTTTTATCGCCACATTGGCTATGCCGACAACGGCCTCCGCTTTTCCAAGGCCCTGACATGAAACCCATTCGAATCGCCGCGACCGCATTGTCACTCGTGGCAGTCTCCGTACTCGTTGCGGGCTCACGATCCAACGCCGGTGCGTCGGCTGTGGTCATTCAATCGCTCGAGAGTCCGGCCGGCCCCGGCGCGGCCGAGTCGAACCTCACGGTCGGTCCCGACGGAAGAGTGTTTCTCTCGTGGCTCGAGCCCGCGCCAGACTCCGCCATGGCGATGCGCTTTGCATCGTTTGATGGCACCAAGTGGAGTGCGCCGCAGACTATTCGGAGTGGTCGCGAATTTTTCGTGAACTGGGCCGACTTCCCTTCGCTCGCTGTACGCGCGAACGGGCGGATGGCGGCGCATTGGCTGCAGCGGTTCGGCGCCACGTCGTACGCGTACGATGTGCGCATCGCGCAGTCGTCGGACGGCGGCAAAACGTGGGGGACAGCGGTACAACCGCACGCGGACCGGTCGGCGACGGAGAAGGGCTTCGTCACGATGTGGCCTGAAGGCGAGGGCTTCGGCGCCGTGTGGCTCGATGGGCGAAAGGCCGACAAGGCCGGAAAGAATCCCGTTCAGGAAATGATGCTCTTCGCGACAACGCTCGGCGCAAGTCAGGCCGCGCCCAAAGAGACGCTGCTCGACGGCCGCACCTGCGACTGTTGCCAGACGACGGCGGCCATGACGGCGAATGGTCCTCTCATCGCATACCGCGACCGAACGACGAACGAGATTCGCGATATCTATGTGACGCGCCGCGTCCGCGGCGCCTGGACTGAACCGAAGGCCCTGTACGCTGACGGATGGGAGATCAACGCCTGCCCGGTGAACGGGCCGTCGGTGGACGCGGCCGGCCAGCGCGTGGCGTTGGCGTGGTATACCGGCGCCAAGGACACTCCGCGAGTGAAGCTGGCGTTCTCGTCTGATGCAGGCGCGACGTTCAGCGCCCCAATCACGATTGACGAGGGCAATCCGGCCGGACGTGTCGCCGCAGTCCTCCTGGCCGATGGCAGCGCACTGGTCAGCTGGATCGAACGCACTGGCGGTGACACCGCCAGCGTGCGGGTGCGTCGCGTTCGTGAAAAGGAAGGTGTCAGTCCAGCCACGACCGTCGCCGCATCGAGCGCGGCGCGTGCAAGTGGATTTCCGCGCATGGTGCGCGCCGGCGACCAGGTCTATTTCGCGTGGACCGTTCCCGGCCGCCCATCCACGGTGCGCCTGGCGCGCGCCAACGCGCAGGACATTCGCTGATGCGTTTGCGGGCACACGCCGCGTTGCTGCTGCTCAGCGCCGTCGCCGGCTGTAGCGCTGATTCGCGGCGCGGTACCGTGCAGATCGGAGCGGCGGCGCCGCAGTACGCCACGGTCGCGCTTGGCGGCGATTCGGTTTCACTCGCGGGGTTACGGGGCAAGGTCGTCGTGCTGAACGTCTGGGCCACCTGGTGCCACCCGTGCCGAGATGAGATTCCGCAACTCGAGGCGTTGCATCAGCGGTTCGCCAAGGACGGGCTCGCGCTCGTGGGCGTCAGCGTTGACAACGGCGGGATGGACGAGGGCATCCGCCAGTTCATGCGCGATTTCAAAATGACCTACGCCGTCTGGCTCGATCCCGACGAACGGGTGAACGCGCAGTTCCTCACGATCGGCGTGCCGGAGACATTCGTCATCGATCGCGCCGGTGTCATCCGGTGGCACAAGATCGGCGCAATTCAACCGGGCGACACCACACTGACCAACGTCGTCGCACGAGCACTCGGCGGCTGACTGCTGCATCTTTACCAAACGGCGCCTGACACTCAGCGGCGCCGCGTTTTCGTCCCCACCCACGACACCCGCCATGCGTATCTACACGATGCTCGTCCGTTCACTCGGCACGCTCGCGATTGCCACTGCCGCACTGCACGCGCAATCGCCCGACGGCGCAACGCTTGCCTCCATCAAGTGGCGGTCGATTGGCCCGGTGAACATGGCTGGTCGCATGACGGATGTTGAAGTGGACCCGAAGAACTCGCGCGTGTTCTACGTGACCGGTGCCGCGGGCGGCATCTGGAAGACGGTGAACGCGGGCACGACGTTCTTCTCCATCTGGAACAACGAACCCATCGCGTCGATCGGCGACATTGCCATCGCGCCGTCGAACCCCAGCATCCTGTACGTCGGCACCGGAGAGCAGAACTCGCGCAACAGCGTCACGCCCGGCTACGGCGTCTACAAGTCCATCGATGCCGGCGTGACCTGGGCCTCGGTCGGGTTGCAGAAAACGCAGCACATCGGCCACATCGTCGTGCACCCGACCAATCCCAACATCGTCTACGTCGCAGCGCTGGGCGCCGTGTGGACGAGCAATCCGGAGCGTGGACTCTACAAGACGATCGACGGGGGAAAGACCTGGACGCTCGTCAAGTTCATCAGCGATAAGGCAGGCTTCGTGGACGTCGCGATGGATCCGAAGAATCCGGAAGTGCTCTACGCGGCCGCATACGAGCGCGTGCGCAAGCCGGCGTTCTTGAAGTCAGGCGGCCCGGGGTCGGGACTCTGGAAGACCACCGACGGCGGCCGCACCTGGAACGAGATCAAGGGCGGCGGATTCCCAGCCACCGACAAGGGCCGCATGAACATCAACATCGCGGCCAGCAACTCGAACATCGTGTACGTGATGGTCGAGGCCGACAGCGTGCGCGGCAAGAAGCCGCAGCAGCTTCTCTCGGGCCTCTACAAGTCGATCGACGCCGGCAAGACCTGGAAGTGGATGAGCACCGTCAACAACCGTCCGTTCTACTTCTCGCAGGTTCGTGTCGATCCGAAAGATCCGAATCGGCTCTACCGCATGGCGGTGGACTTCGCCTTCTCCGATGACGGCGGCTACTCGTGGAAGCTCTCGATGGTCGGCAACCACGAGGATTATCACGCCATGTGGATCGACCCCGCTGATCCGGCGCACTTCATCATTGCCGGTGATGCCGGCCTCTTTCAGACGTGGGATCGCGGCGGCACGTACGACTCGATCAACAACATGCCAATGGGCCAGTTTTACGGCGTGAGCTTCGACTACCAGGTGCCCTATCGCGTGTGCGGCGGGCTTCAGGACAATGGCACCAGCTGCGGCCCGAGCCGTCGTCGGAACGGACAGCTGCAGATGACCGACTGGTTCCAGGTGGCCTCCGCGGATGGATTGCTCACGGCGCAGGACTGGGCCGATCCGAACAACGTCTACTTCACGACGCAGGGTGGAAACATTTCGCGCCGGAATCTTGCGACCGGTGAAAACCAGAGCGCGAAGGCGCGCACCGTCACGGCGAACACGTACGGCCAGCAGATCGCGGCAATCAAAGGCTATGGTACCACGCCGCTCACCGCCGAGCAATCGAAGCAGATCGACGATATCCGCGCGAACATGAAGCGTGCGCTCGCCGATCCGACGGCGGCCACACGCTGGAACTGGAATTCGCCGTTCATCGTTTCGAATCACAACCCGAACGTGCTCTACACCGGCGCCGAGAAGCTCTTCAAGTCGGTGGAGAAAGGGGCCAACCCGCGGGCCATCTCGGGCGACCTGACGCGCGCCGATCCAATGTGGATTCGCGTGGCCGGCGGACTCGATGCGGACGGCAATGCCGCCGCCGATGCGTCCGGCGGCATCACGCGCGATGCGACCGGCGCCGAAGAGAACTCCACCCTCGTGAACATCGCCGAATCCACGATTCGCGCAGGGCTCCTCTACACCGGCTCAGATGACGGCAAGATTTTCCTCACGCGGAACGACGGCGGCACCTGGGAAGACCTGAGCAACAACTTCCCGGCCGGCACACCGCCCATGTCGCACATCGCACGCATTGAGCCGTCGCATCACGACTCGGGCACCGTATACGTCGTGCGCGACTTCCACCGCGAGAACGATTTCAAGCCCTACGTCTTCATGTCCACGGATTGGGGCAAGACCTTCCGGTCCATCAACGGCAACCTGCCCGACGGATCGGGCCCGCCGGCGTCGAGCTATGTGATTCGCGAAGACCTCGTCAATCCGAATCTTCTCTATGTCGGCACCGAAACCGGCGTCTTCGCGTCGCTGAACAAGGGGCAGAGCTGGTTCTCTATCAGCAACAACCTCCCGACGGTTCCGGTCTACGATTTACAGATTCATCCGCGCGACCACGAGCTGATCGCCGGCACCCATGGCCGCGCCATCTGGATTCTCGACGTCAGCCAGTTGCAGCAGATGATGCCGGCCGTCATCGCCAAGAGCGCGCATCTGTTCGATCCGCCACCGGCGTTCCAATACACACAGATGATCCAGGGCTCCGAACCCCGCGGGCAGCGCGGGTGGAAAGGCGACGGCGGCCCGAGCGGCGCCGAGATTTCCTACCGCCTGAGCGCCGCCGTAACAGGCGCCGTTCGCGTACTCATCGTGAATACACGCGGTGACACGGTCGCTCGCCTCGCGGGCACTGGCGCCGCAGGCGTGAACAAGGTGAGCTGGAACTTTGCGCTGGCGGCGGCTGATGCCGTCGCGGGTGCGGGCGGCGGCGGCGCGTTCGCACAGTTCGGCGGCGGACGCGGCGGTCGCGGCTTCGCCGACACCGCACAAGTGCCTGGATTCCCGCGCGGATTCAATCCGCGTCCAGCGGAATCAATCGGCGCGCCGGACTCCACCGGCAGCCCGACAGCCGTGCAGCGCGCGCTGGCAGAGGCGGCGGGTCGCGGTGGCGCTGGTGGTCGTGGCGGCCGCGGTGGTGGCGGTGGCGGTGGTGGTGGTGGTGGTGGATTCGGCGGACGTGGCGGCGCCACAGCAGAAACGGGCGACTACCGTGTGGTACTCGACGTGGCCGGACAGAAGCAGAGCACCGTCCTGCGTGTCGTAAAGGTGCAGCCCGGCGACGTCATGGTCATGGCGCCGAAGGGGCACTAAACGGATGTACCAGTCGCACCGAGGAAGTCCGATCAAGTGGTTCATCGGCTTCGTGATCTCGGTGCACATCATGGCTGGTCTCTGGGCGGCGGACCGCGCGTGGAAGCAGGTGCGCAGTATGAGCCTCATCGCGGGGCCCGACCTGGCCGCAGGCTCGCGCACGCGCATTGAAGTGGTCACGTCCGGGCGCGCAGCGGTCACGGTGGTGCTCACCCTCGCGCAGGGTGCGCGCACCGACACGATTGCCGTGCAGCGCATCACTGCGCACCGCGACGGATTCTGGGACCCGCGGTTCATCACGCGCGTGTTCTCGCCACGACTGACGCCTACGCAAATGGCGCACTTCAAGGCGGGCGCGGCGTCGCTGCGCGCCGAAGCGCGTGGGGGACCACAGTGGTTGCGTGAGCCGCCACCGGTGATCTGCGAAGTGGCAGTGACTATCCTGCCGGAGTGAACAAACCGTTACTCTGGCGCATCGTCGCCATCGGATGTGCGCTCGGCGTGGCGGGGCTCGCGCTCTTCGCCGGGCTCCACGCGCTGATCATCAAGCCCGTCTGGGCGCAACTCGCCGGCGGCCTGCCCTTCGTCATTGCGATCGGAATCTCGGTCACATTTGCCTACCACGAGTTCGTGCAGGTCGTGCCCAAGAGCGTGTGTGCCACGGGCGGCTTGCGGTTCGGCGCAATGATGTGGTTGTCGGCCTGGCCGGCGACCGCGTTCGCCAACCTGATGCGCATCCAGCTGGCCGGGTCGCTTCCCGCGTGGGTGGACCTGTTCTCTTTCAGCTTCGCATTTGCGGGCGGCGCAGCCGTGATCGGACTGGTCACGCGTTCGCGCCGGGCCGCGCTCGCCGCGGCCGTGGCCTCAGCCATACTGCTCACGGCCGGCGGCGGCCCGCTTCCCGTGCTCCGAGGTGGAGGCGCAGCCGAACTCTGGTTCGGGCTGTTCATCGTCGAAACGCTCGGTGGCGTAATTCTGGCGCAGCTCTACAAGCGGTGGATTTTGCCATTTGCAGCACGGCGGCACGCAGTCTGATTGCCGTGACCGTCAAACGCGCCGTGAACCGATCGGATTTGCAGCACTCACCAGTCCCAGCCGGCCCGGTTTCTTTCTACCAGGATCACTCGCCATGACCGTACAGCACCGCCACTTCCACCCGGCCCGCTCAATCGTCAGGGTTGCCGCGCTCACGCTCATCGTCCTGGCCGCCTGCGCGAAACCCGGTAGCCCGGCGCGCGGCACGAAGCACGACGACCTCGTGGCGCTGTTCAAGGAGTGGCGCACGTTCCAGCAGCCAAAGCTCGTGACTGGGGTTCCCGACTACTCGGCGCGCGCAATGGCGGCGCAACGTGCCGAACTCCCCGCCTGGCAGGCCAGGCTCAAGGCCATCGACACCACCGGGTGGAGTACGGCTGACCAGGTGGACTGGCATCTCGTTCGCGCAGAAATGAACGGGCTCGATTTCGACCATCGCGTGATGCAGCCCTGGGCGCGCAACCCCGCGTTCTATGTCACCGTGTTCTCTGAGCAAAGCGACCAGCCGGCGCGCGAGGGGCCGTTCGCACTCGGCGCGATTGAACTCTGGCAGTATCGCTGGCCCCTCGACGCTGCGGAGTCCACCGACCTCGCCGCCAAACTGCGCAGCGTTCCTCCGCTGCTGGCGCAGGCCAAAACCAACCTCACCGGAACGGCGAAGGATCTCTGGACCTACGGCGCGCTGGACCTTCGTGCACAGGCCACGGAACTCAAGGAACTGCGCGAACGCGTCGGCGCGGCCGCGGCCGCGGGCGCGGGCGCCGACCTTGCCAGCGCCATCGATGCAGCCCGGACTGCCACCGATTCACTGGTCACTTGGCTCGATTCGCAGGCCTCCACAAAGACCACTGCGTCGGGCATCGGCATCGCCAACTACGACTGGTATCTCAAGAACGTGCAGTTGGTGCCGTGGACCTGGCACGATGAAGTGACGCTCATGCAGCGGGAGCTTTCTCGTGGCCACGCCTTCCTTCGCCTTGAGGAAGGACGCAATGCCAAGCTGCCGCCGGCCATTCCGGTGGCGAGCGCAGAGGAACACTCGCGCACGTTCAATGCGGCCGTGACTGCGTACATGGCCTTTCTCAAGGGCCATGACCTGATGCCGATCGCGGATTACCTCGAGCCGGCGCTCCGCGCGCACATCGGCAACTTCAACCCGGCCGTGCCGCGCGCCTTCTTCACCGAGGTGGACTACCGCGACCCGATGGTCATGCGCACGCATGGGTTCCACTGGTTCGATCTCGCGCGCATGTCGGCCGAGCCGCACCCAAGCCCGATCCGCCGTGGCCCGCTGCTGTACAACATGTTCATCACCCGCACCGAAGGGCATGCCACCGGCTGGGAAGAAATGATGCTTCAGGCCGGCATGTTTGATGCACGGCCGCGGTCGCGCGAGCTGATCTATATCCTGCTCGCGCAGCGGGCCGCCCGCGCACTCGGCGACCTCAAGATGCACGCCAATGAACTCACACTCGACGAGGCCGCCACCTTCGCCGCCGCCAATACCCCCAAGGGGTGGCTCCGGCTGGACGGCCCGCTCGTCCGGTTTGAACAGCACTTGTACCTGCAGCAGCCGACGTACGGACCGAGCTACATCAACGGAAAGATTCTGATCGAGGGCATCCTCGCAGCGCGACGCCGTCAGCTGGGCGATGCCTTTACCATGCACGAATTCATGGACGAGTTCCTGCAGGCTGGCCTCATTCCCGCATCCTTGATCCACTGGCAGCTGGCGGGCATGACCCCGGAGATTGCACGCATGCTCGCTCCATAGCCTCCGCCGAATCGGTACATCCGGGTGTGAGCCGAGTTAAGTTGAAAGGCAGCCCGACCCCTATTCCGAATCCGGTATTCATGCGCATCACGTTTCGACTTGCTGCGGCCAGTCTGGGTACGATGGCCACGATCGCACTTTCCTCATGCACGCCCGAGATGGCCACCGCGCCCGCCGTCGACCCGGCAGCCGCGACGTACGCCGCAGCGCTCGGCGTCAACCTCGCGTCCATGACCAAGACAGCGAGCGGGCTCTACTATCAGGACGTTCCGCCGGGCACCGGTACCGCTGCGGTCTCAGGCAATCATGTGACCGTGCACTACACGGGCTACCTGACAAACGGCTCCACCTTCGACACGAGCATCGGCAAGACACCCTTCGGCTTCACGCTCGGCCAGGGTGCCGTCATCGCCGGATGGGACGAAGGGGTCGTCGGCATGAAGATCGGCGGCACGCGAAAGCTCGTGATCCCTGCCGCGCTCGCATATGGCGCTGGCAGCGTTGGATCGATTCCGGCGAATTCGATCCTCGTGTTCAACGTGCAGCTGATTTCCATTCCGTAGCCGCGCCGCCGCGTGACTGATCTCTCCCACCTCTTCGAGCGCAATCGCGCCTGGGCCGAGCGCATTGCGGCCGAGAAGCCCGATTTTTTTGCAACACTCGTGTCGCAACAGAATCCTGGCTATCTCTGGATCGGGTGTTCCGACAGTCGCGTGCCGGCAAACGAGATCGTGGATTTGCTTCCCGGCGAGCTGTTCGTTCACCGCAATGTGGCAAACGTCGTCGTCCACACCGATCTCAACTGCCTCTCGGTCATCGAGTACGCTGTTGACGCGCTCCACGTGCGCGATGTGATCGTCTGCGGGCATTATGGCTGCGGCGGTGTGCGCGCGGCGCATGACAACCAGAAGATCGGCCTCATCGACAACTGGCTCCGTCATGTGCAGGATGCGCGCGACAAGCATCGCGCGATCCTCGACCAGACCGGCGGCGGCGAAGCCTCGGTCGATCGCCTCTGCGAACTGAACGTCATTGAACAGACGCTGAATGTCTGTGAAACCACAGTCGTGCAGGATGCGTGGGCGCGCGGCCAGCCGTTGACCGTGCACGCCTGGATCTACGCGCTGAATGACGGTCGCTTGCGCGACCTCAAGTTCACGGCCTCGTCGAAGGCCGACGTGACACCGGCGTTCGATCGCTCGATCGCCGCACTCCGCAAATAGCGCGTCCCGAATTGCAACGCGGCGCCCGGTCGTGAACCACTGACCGGGCGCCGCGTTCTACATCAGGAGGGGCGGACTATTTCTTCTTCGCCGCGCCCTTCGCGGCTGCCGCCGGGTCATCCTTGAGGATCGGCGTCGAACCGTCGTAGGTGAACTTGACGTGCGCACTTTGCTCAAGCGCAGCGATCGCTTTCTGCTTGGAGTCGAGCTGCGCTTCCATCTCCACCGGGCGCGACAGGAGCGCCTCGTCCTTCACGGTGAGCTTCATGGCGTAGTTCTTCTCGAAGAGCGGCAGCACCTGCTTGAGCGTCAGGCCCTTGAAGACCACCTTGCCATCCACCCAAGCGGTGGCGACGTCGGCCGCGGCCGGATCGGCATCGGTCAGCGTGGAATCCTTCGACACGTGCACCGCCGCCGGCGCCGTGAGCTGGCGACGGATGCCCTTGGCGCGGATTTCACCGGTGCCGGCCGTGAGCTTCAGGATGACATCGCCTTCGTCATCGTATCCGCGCACGACAAGGGCGCCTTCTGAAATCAGGAACACGGCGCCACCGGCGCGTACCTCAAGCGGAATCCCGGCGCTCGCCTTCACGTCGAAGCTGGCCGTGCCGTCCACCTTGACACCACGATAAAGCTCGTTGTACTTGGGGATGATCACCAGCTTCGTCGCCGAGCCGATGGTCAGCTTCGTGCCGTCGGAGAGCGTGATATCGCCGCGCTGTCCGTTCACGGTCGAGATCTTTCGTGTCTCGTTCGATGCGAAGAGCGTATTGAGTTTATTGTCCTCACCTGCGCGATTCAGCCACCAGAGCCCTCCGCCGCCAAGCAGCGCGACGATGACGCCGACGATGATCATCTGTTTCATCGGCGTGCCGGAATCGGCCGCCTTGATGTGCGCGTGATGTTTGGGCTTCCCTGCTCCGCCGTCGCCAGCCATTTGATTCTCCTGTGGGGGTCGTTCACCGCTGCGAATACAGTAGCTCCCAAGCCGGCCCCCGGAAAGGGTGTCCGGCCCATTGGTGTTCGGCCCATTGGTGTTCGGCGCGGCTCCGGCGGCGGCGGCCGTCGCCACCGACAGCGGCGGACCGTAGGTTATACGATGTAGGCATGTCGCTCCTTCACCAGCTACGGGCTGTCCATCATGACCCTCCTCGCGCCCCGCCACCGTCGTGCCTTTGTCGCCACGGCCCTGATCCTCACGGGCATTCCGCTCGCCGCCCAGCAGCCCGACGCGGCGCTCGTCGCCAAGGCCAAAGCCATCCACGAGCGCGTGATCAAGCTCGACACGCACGTGGATTTTTCGCCCGGAAACATGAGCGACATGCCGCCGAACTATGTGACGGGGCTGCGCGGCCAGGTTGACCTGCCAAAGATGAAGGCGGGCTACAACGGGATCTTCTTCTCGATCTACACCGGCGCGGGACCGCTCACGCCAGAAGCATACGAGGCGGCGTGGAAGACCGACGTAGACAAGTTCGAGGCGGTGCACAAGCTCGCCGAGAAAATGGCGCCGGATAAGATCGAAATCGCCCGCACGGCGGCTGATGTCCGCCGCATCGCGCGCGCCGGCAAGCTCGTGGCACTGATGGGCGTCGAGAACGCGCTGGGCGTCGGCACCGACATCAGTCGCGTCAAGAAGATGGCCGACTACGGCGCCCGTTACATCTCCCTTGCGCACAACGGCAACAACCAGCTCTCCGATTCAAACACCGGCGAGGCGGCCAATGAGTGGCTGCACGGCGACGGCGTGAGCGCGCTCGGCAAGCAGGTCGTCGCCGAGGCAAATAAGTACGGAATTCTTCTCGACATCTCGCATCCGTCGAAGGGTTCAAATCTCTGGGTGATGGCCAATAGCAAGGCGCCGGTCATCGCGTCGCACTCGAGCGTTCGTGCGCTCTGCACCACGGCTTCGCGCGACCTGGACGACGAGCAGTTGCTGGCGCTCAAAAAGAACGGCGGCGTCATGCAGACCACCGCATTCGCCTCCTACGTGAACTGCACCCCGGCGCCATCGGCGCAGCGCACGGCCGCGCTCGCGGCGCTGGCCCAGGAGTACGGCGTGCCGGTGAACGCACTTGGTGGAGGTCGTGGCGGTGCGGGTGGACGAGGTGCCGCAGCTGAACGCTCGGCGCTCTGTTCGATTGGCGATCCGCCGGAAACGCCGGCGGCAGACGCCGGTCGCGGCGGCAGCGCGGGCGCGCCAGGCGGACGCGGTGGACGGGGCAATCCGCTCGACGCACTGGATGCCGCGAAGCGCGCGCAGATGCAGACCAAGCTCGATGCGCTGAATACGCAGTACCCGGCCCCGGTCGCACCGCGTCGCGCCAACGTGCAGGACTTCGCGAACCACATTGACTACGCCGTGAAGCTCATCGGCATCGACCACGTAGGCATCAGCTCCGACTTCGATGGCGGCGGCGGCATTGACGGCTTCAACTGCGCCGGCGAGTCCATCAATGTCACGATCGAACTCGTGAAGCGTGGCTACACCGAAGAACAGATCGGCAAGCTCTGGAGCGGCAACCTCCTGCGCGTGATGGAAAAGGCGGAGCAGGTGGCGAAGCAGCTGCAGAGCTCGCGCCAGCCGTAAGCCTGGACTCGCTGAACCAACTGATCACCCGATTCGCGCCCGCGCCAACGGGCTACCTCCACCTCGGACACGTCGCGAATGCCGCGCGTGTCTGGGGTGAGGCCCGCGCGCGCGGCGCACGGGTGCTGCTGCGCATCGAAGACCACGACCGCACCCGCTGCAGACCCGAGTATGAAACCGCGCTACGCGAAGACCTCGCCTGGCTGGGGTTTGCGGCCGATTCAGAACTACCGCGGCAAAGCGATCGTGGCGCGCGGTACGCCGAGGTGCTCACCATGCTCGAGTCGCGTGGCCTCGTGTATGCGTGCGACTGCTCGCGCAAAGACATCGCCGCCGAATCAGGTGACGTGTTCAATGAAGAGACGCGCTATTCGGGGCGATGCCGCACGCACCGCGTGGATCCCGCGTCCACGCCGGCGCGGCGCGTGGTGATGGAACCTGGCGTCGAGCGGTTCGTTGACCTCGCCCTCGGCGCGCAATCGCAGGCACCCGCCGAACAGTGCGGAGACTTCCTGATTCGCGACCGGCTTGGCAACTGGACGTATCAGTTCGCCGTTGTGGTCGACGATATGGATCAGGGCGTGAACCTCGTCGTGCGCGGAGAGGACCTGCTCGCGTCCACCGGGCGACAGATTCGGCTCGCGCGAATGCTGGGCCGTACGGCGCCACCGGCGTTCCTGCATCACGCGCTCATTCGAAAGCCGGGCGGGGCGAAGCTCAGCAAGTCCGACGGCGACACTGGCGTCCGGGAGTTGCGTGCGGCCGGGATTTCGGCTGCGGACGTCATCGCCCTGGCCACCGCGTCATAGTGTCGGCCAGGGCGACGGCCATCGCCAGAGGCGCATGCCACACCGACGGTAACGGACCGACCGGGTCGGGCCGAATTGACTCCGGCGTGCGCGGTCGTCTCATCGGCGACTGGTTTCTGACGACGCTGGCGAAGACGCAGGAAAGTACCGGCGGCTCGATCGGCTGGAGGCACTCGTTGGCGCTAGTCTACGACAACGTGTCGCCGTCAGTCATTCGTGTATCGACCGGAGGCACCCTGCCGTTGGGGGCGGTGGCCGATCGGCGGAAGACCGCATTCGCCTCGAGGTGTTCATCGGGAGCACGAACCCGAATCCGGCATTCACTGCGGCGGCGCCAGGATACGTGCGTTAGCGGGGACAAGTGCCCAGATTTGGAAATGACTCGTACCAGAGGCGTTTCCATGTCGTCGTTCCGCCGTCTTGCCCTCGCCGCGCTTGTCCTTTCCAGCGCACTCTCGAGTGTCGTCCAAGCACAGCAAGCACAGGCGTCAATTCCAGCCAACGCCACCAAATCGCTCAAGTGGCGCATGGTCGGTCCATTCCGCGGCGGCCGCACCAAGAGCGCTGTCGGCGTGCCGAGCCAACCCAGTGTGTTCTATATGGGCGTGATCAACGGCGGCGTCTGGAAGACGAATGATTACGGTCAACGCTGGACGCCCATCTTCGACGACCAGCCGTCACAGTCTGTTGGCGCGATCGATGTGTCGCTGTCGAACCCGAATGTGATCTACGTCGGCTCCGGCGAAGGGCTCCAGCGCCCTGACCTCTCCACGGGCGACGGCATGTGGAAGAGCGTCGACGCCGGAAAAACGTGGCGCAACATCGGACTCGGCGACGCGCAGCAGATCCCGCGCATCGTGATCGACCCGAAAAATCCGGATCGTGTGTTCGTGGCCGCGCTTGGACATCCGTACGGTGCAAATGCGGAACGCGGCATTTTTCGCACGACCGACGGCGGCCGCAGCTGGCAAAAGGTGTTGTACAAGGATGAGAACACCGGCGGTGCCGACATCGTCATGTCGCCGACTGACCCCAACACACTCTACGCCGCGATGTGGGAAGCGCGGCAGGGTCCGTGGGAAAACGGCGCATTCAGCGGCCCGGGCACGGGCCTCTTCAAAACGACCGACGGCGGCAATACCTGGACGCAGCTCGCCGGCGGACTTCCGACGTTCGCAGACGGCCTTGGCAGAATGGGCATCGCCGTGGCGCCGAGTTTTGCGAACCGGCTGTTCATCACGGCGACAGCGGGCGCGAAAAGCGGCATCTGGCGCAGCGACGACGCGGGTGCGAGCTGGACGCGCGCGACCGACGACAATCGCATCTACGGACGTGGCGACGACTTCGCGGCGCTGACCGTTGATCCGAAGAATCCCGATATCGTCTATTCGGCGAACGTCGTCGCGTGGAAGAGCGTGGACGCCGGCAAAACGTGGCGCGCGCATCGCGGCGCTCCCGGCGGCGACGACTACCAGCGGTACTGGATCAATCCAAACAATCCGGACATCATGCTCCTCGTTGCCGACCAGGGCGCGGTAATCACCGTGAATGGCGGCGAAACCTGGAGTTCCTGGTACAACCAACCCACCGCGCAGTTCTATCATGTGACCGCCGACTACAACTGGCCGTACAATCTCTGCGGCGGCCAGCAGGAATCGGGCTCGGCGTGTGTGGCGAGTCGCGGAAACGATGGGTCCATCGGCTACCGCGAATTTCATCCGGTCGGCGCGAGCGAGTACAGCTATGTCGCGCCGGACCCGCTCAATCCGAATATCTATTACGGCGGCACGGTCTCGCGGTACGACCGGCGCACGGGGCAGACGCAAAACGTTTCGCCCAACGCCGGTGCCGGCCGCGGGGGCGGTGGTGGCAGCGGACCGAATCTCTTCCGCGGCGTCCGCACCATGCCGCTTCTTTTTTCGCCAGCGAATCCGAGGAAGCTCTACTACTCCACCAACGTCCTCTGGGAAACGGTGGACGGCGGCCAGCACTGGACACAGAAGAGCCCCGACCTCTCACGCGAGACCTGGGAGGCACCGAAGAACATCGGCAAGTACCTCGGCACCCCAGCGGCGGCATCGTCGCGCCGTGGTGTGATCTACACGATTGCGCCAAGCCCGATTGATACGAACACGATCTGGGTGGGCACGGATGACGGGTTGATGCATGTCACGCGCGACAATGGCAAGAACTGGAAGGACGTGACGCCGCCGGCCATCGGCCCCTGGGCGAAGATCTCGATCGTGGACGCGTCGCACTTCGATGCGAACACGGCGTACACTGCGGTGAACACGCTGCGGCTCGACGATCTGAATCCGCACCTCTTCCGCACGACGGACGGCGGTAAGACGTGGACCACGATTGTCAGCGGCATCGAGAAGGGTGCGCCCACAAACACGATTAAGGAAGATCCCAAGCGGCGCGGCCTGCTCTTCGCCGGGACCGAGCGCACGGTGTGGTTCTCGCTCGACAACGGCGACAACTGGCACTCGCTGCGCAGCAACCTGCCCGGCTCGTCGATGCGCGACCTGATCATCAAGGACAACGATGTCGCCGTCGCGACGCATGGCCGCAGCTTCTGGATTCTCGACGACATCAGCGCCCTGCGGCAGTGGAGTGAAAAGGCTGCGAATGACGCGGCCACGCTCTTTAAACCGGCGACCGCTACCCGCGTGAAGTACTCGCTGTACACCGACTCGCCCGTACCTCCCGATGAGCCGATGGCCGAGAACGCACCCGATGGCGCGGTGATCGACTACTACCTCAAGAGCGACGTGACCGGCCCGGTCACGCTGCAGATACTCGGCGACAAGGGCCGCGTTGTTCGCGAGTACTCGAGCGCAGACAAACTCGAAGAGCCTAAGGATGTCGGCAACTGGCCAGTGTACTGGTTCCGTCCGCCGCATCCGGTGTCAACGAAGGCCGGCCTCAACCGCATGGTGTGGGACCTGCACTACGAGCGCCCTGACGGCGCCGGCTGCTCGCTCCCCATTTCGGCCACGCCGCGCAACACCAAGTGTGAACCAGAAGGACCGTGGGTGCTGCCTGGCGAGTACACGGCCAAGCTCGTCGTGAATGGCGTGGCGTACACGCAGAAGTTCAACGTGCGCCTGGATCCGCGTGTGAAGACGCCACTCGCGACGTTGCAGCTTCAGCACTCGCTCTCGGTCGGCCTCTACGATGCGGCGAACGTGAGTCTCGGCTCGCAGGGCCAGATCACGGACCTCCGCAATCAGCTGCGCGACCGGAAGGCGAAGGCATCTGGTGACGTGGTGACAGCAATAGACGCGCTCGACGCTCAACTCGTCGCACTTTCCGGCGCATCAGTAGGCGGACGTGGCGGACGCGGTGGCGGTGGCGGTGGTGGCCGCGGCGCAGGCCCGGGTCGCGGTGGCGCGCCGGCGGGCGAATCGTTCGGCAGCATCGCCGGCACACTCAGCGGGCCGATGCTTGTGCTGCAGGCCGCCGACGAACAACCAACGGCGTCAGTCGTGACTGCAGCGAAGGATCGCCTCGCGGTCTACGATGCACTCAAGCGACGTTGGGAAGACGTCCAGAAGGTGGCGGTCACCGCGCTCAACGCCAAGCTGGCAGCGGCCGGCGTCGCGGTGGTGAAAGTCATTCCGCCGCCGAAGCCGCCGCGTGGCGCACCAGATGACGAAGGAGAGGACGAGCCGGCGCTCCGCAACTGAAACTGCGTGGCCGCTGAGATCCGCTGGGAAGAACGGAGAAATCGCAGAGACGGCAACAATAAGAACTTGGGGGAACTACGGCGACATGTACCGGTCGTTGCAGTTCCCCCATGGCGTGGTAGTCCCCGCGTACCTCAGCGTTGTTCTCCGCGAATCTCGGCAGCCACGCCTTAGAACTCCGCCCTACGGCACTACGTTCTTCTTCTCGAGCACATTCGCCGCCTTGTGCAACAGCGCGGCTTCCTTGTCGAGCGCGCCGGCAATACGCGTGAGTTGCGTGCTCGCCATAGCCCAGTCGTGATTGTCCATCGCCTCGCGTGCGCCCGGCATCGTCTTCACGCCATAGCCCGTGTACAATCCGGGCGCGTAGAGCGAATGCTTAAACCAGGGACGCTTCGGCAATCCGTCCGCCAACAGCATTTCCTGGTCCGCCGTCTTGAGCAGCCCGTTCACCTGACCGAGCGCAATCGACGCCAGGTTGGCCGCGATCGCCGTCATCTGTGCGCGCTCGTAGCGCTGTGACGCGCGTGCCAGCGAGTCGAGCGCGTTGTCCACCTTACTGAAGTCGATGTTCGGCACGAGCGCCTCGCGCTTGGGAGGCTGCAGCGGATTCCAGGGATCCATCGTCGCCGCAATCACGCCCTCGTCAAGCTGCCGGTTCGTCTCCGCAATTTTCGCGGCTTCACCATCGCGCAGGGCCTTGAGCTCCGCCGAGTACCCGCGCGCCGTTTCCACGAGCTGGTCAAACTGATACGGCAGTACCTCGGCGTTCGCCGTCCGCATGATCAGCGTGCCGACCGTCTGCGCGAGCGCGCGCCCGTACGTGAACGTCGTATCGGCAAACTTCGTGTACCAATTGAATGAGTCGTAAATCGAGTGGTATACCCCGCCGCCACCTTCGCCTCCGAAGCCCAGATTCAGCGTCGGAATACCAAGGTGCTGAATGAACGGCGTGTAGTCCGAGCCAGAGCCAAGCGCGGCGATACGGAGATCCGCTCGCCCGCCACGTGCCTCTCCCTTCGCCTTCGCATCGCCACGCGAGATTACGGCCGCCTGCCACCGCTTCCACACCGACCCGCCCGTTTCGGGATCCGTTACGTCGCGGGCAACGGCGTTCACCAGGTTCTCGAGGTAGTGCGAGCCTTCGGCATTCAAGAATCCGCGACCGTTGCCGTCGGTGTTCAGATACATCACCGCTTTCTTCTGCAACTCATCGCCATGATGCTCGGCCCACTCCGTGGAGCCAATCAGGCCATGCTCTTCGCCATCCCACGCCATGTAGACAATCGTGCGCTTCGGGCGCCAGCCCTGCTTGTAGAGCTCGCCCATCGCACGCGCCTCTTCGAGCTCAGCCACGAGGCCTGAGAGTGGATCCGCGGCGCCATTCACCCAGCCATCCATATGGTTGCCGCGCATTACCCATTCGTCGGGCCACGTTGAGCCCGGCAGTTTCGCGATGACATCGTAGAGCGGCGTCTGCTTCCAATTGAACGCGAGCTTGAGATGCACGCGTGCCGCGCCAGGTCCGATGCGATAGGTGATCGGCAGCCCACCACGCCACGCCTCAGGTGCCACCACTCCCGTGATCGCGGCGAGCATCGGCTGCGCGTCGGCGTACGAAATCGGCATCACCGGAATCTTCATGATCGTGACGGCGTCCTTGATGTCGAGACGCTTCGCATCCGCCGTCGCGCCAACACCAGGCGTGAGCGGATCGCCGGGATACACCGGCATGTCCATCACGCTGCCGCGC
This sequence comes from Gemmatimonadota bacterium, assembly GCA_026387935.1. GTDB lineage: Bacteria > Gemmatimonadota > Gemmatimonadetes > Gemmatimonadales > Gemmatimonadaceae > Fen-1231. Next base: position 124,700 of record JAPLKU010000003.1, read on the forward strand.
TGCACACCGTCTTTGGGACGCCACGGACCAACGGGATACACATCACCCTGCAGGTAGCCGTCGTCCTTGGGGTCAGAATAGATGAGGCAGCCCACGGCGCCATGCTCGTAGGCGACCTTGGGCTTGATGCCGCGCCAGCTGCCACCGTAGCGCGCAATCACAATCGCGCCGCGCACGGAAATGCCGCGCTTGTCCAGCTCGTCGTAGTCTGCCGGCGTGCCATAGTTCACGTACACGAGCGGCGCGGTGACATCGCCGTCACCGGAGTACGAGTTGTACGTCGGCAGCTGCTCCGTCTTCTGGCCCGACGTCGCGTCTTCCTTCAGCACGGGTTCGTCGATGCGCGCCACGAACTTCGTCGGCGCCACCATCTCGAGCACGCGCTCCTTCGGCGTAGGGAAGAGTACCGAGTACTCCTCGATCTCCGCCTGCCATCCATATGACCGAAACCAATCGCGCACGCGCGTCGCGTTTTCCTTCTGGTACGGCGAGCCCAGGTGGTTGGGCCGCGCCGAGAGGATACGGAGTGATTCACGGATGCGACTCGGTTCCGGAATCGCCCGGAACTTCCCTTCCCACTCCCGCTGCGCCTTGCTCGACTCAGCGGTGTACCCGCGGAGCGGCGGATCTTCGATCGTCGCCGCCATCAATACAACGCCGGCGAACGAAAGGGCGGCGTACCGGATTGAACGATTCATGAGCCTGAGTCCTTTGTCAGTTTCAGCGGTTTCCACAGTCAAATCGGCTGTCGCGGGATGATATGACCGGCCTCGCTCAGCCGCCAGCCGGACGTTATCTTGCCAGTGCAACGAATGGAGCCATCCAAATGAGCGTTCAGGGCGACTATGCGCGTCTGTTCGGTCGTGAGCTTGCGACAGTACGCGACCAACTGCTGGCCTACCCCGATACCGCGTCCATCTGGGCGCTACCGGCCGGCCTCCCGAACTCAGCCGGAACGCTGGCGCTGCACATCGCCGGCAATCTGAGATTCTTCATCGGCGCGATGCTCGGCGATAGTGGTTACGTGCGCGACCGCGACGCCGAGTTCAGCCTGCGTGGCATTGACCGCGATGAGCTGGTGAAGCAGATCGAGGCGGCGGCCAACGAAGTCACTCGCGCGCTTGCCACCCTCGACGACTCGGAACTCGAAAAACCCTTTCCGGTCGAAGTCGCCCGTGTACGGCTGCCCACAGGTCGGTTTATCGGCCATCTGGCCGTGCACCTCGGCTACCACCTGGGCCAAATGGACTACCATCGCCGCATCGTGACCGGCGTCAACAAATCGCTCGGCGCTCTCTCTCCTGCCCTGCTCGTCGACCGATGAGCGTGATCGCGGCCACTGGCCGCACTGAGATGTCCGGTCGATGACGTGTTCGCCAAACCTCTACCTCGCCGCTCTCGGACCCATGTCCGAGCTGCTCGGCCTCGTCGTCATCGTCGCCGTGTTTGCACTGCTGCGCGCACAGGCCGATCGGCGCACGTACTTCCGCACTTGGGAAATGTCGTGGGTGTTTTTTGCCGTGGCCCTGACAAGCGGTCTCTTCTACGAGCGGTTCATTGATCCGGAGAGCGTCTTTTTTTCCGGCGGGCGCCGCGACAGCTTTCCTCTCCGCCGCGATGCACGTCGGATTCCGGTCGCGCGTGCCCGCGTCGAATCGCTACTGGCGCGCACCGCATCGCTGACGGTGTCTGGAATCCGCGAAGGGCTTCGCGCTGAGCGCGCGGTGTCGATGGAGGGGTATCGTGGCGGTGAGGGGCTCGCCGAAGCAGCAACGGCCGTGTCGCGCGCGTAAGTACGCACCTAGGCGCCCGCGCGATTTCTATCGTGCCGCCCCGCGACAAACAGCGTAACTTTTCAGTGGTTGCCCCACGGATTTCATTACAGGATGGTACTCATGACGCCGATTCGTTCTGTCGCCGCGACACTCGTCGCGCTGTTCCTTGCCGGCTCGCCTTCGCGCGCACAGGAAGTCACCACGGTGATTCGCGCGGCAAAGATCATTGACGGCCGCGGCGCGACGATCGCCAATGGCGACATCGTCGTGACCGGCGGAAAGATCGCGAGGGTCGGTGCCCGAGGCGCGGTGCCGGCCGGTGCACGCGTGATTGACCTCGGCGCCCGCACGGTGATGCCCGGGTTGATTGACGGGCACTCGCACCTCACTTGGTATTTTAACCGGCAGAGCCGCTACCACACCGGACGTGATGGCGATACACCGATGCAATCGATTCTCGCGGCGGCTGCGAATGCGTCCGCGACGCTGATGGCCGGCTTCACGACGATTCAGAGTCCCGGATCGCCCGAGGACAAGGATCTGCGCGAGTGGATCGAGACGCAGGGCCTTCCCGGTCCGCGGATCATCACGTCGCTCGTCGCGCTGCAGCGCGGCAGCCCGGACACCCTCCGTGCACTCGTGCGCGAGCGAAAAGCACAAGGCGCCGATCTGATCAAGCTTTTCGCGTCGGCCAGCATTCGCGACGGCGGCTCACAGACGCTTACCGACGAACAGATCGCCGCCGTCTGCAGCGAAGCCAAGGCAGTGGGGCTGCGCACGCTGATTCATGCGCACTCAAAGGAATCCGTGAAGGCGAGCGCCAAGGGCGGATGCACCGAAATGACGCACGGCATGTTCGTGGACCAGGAAGCGCTCGACATGATGGCGTCGCACGGTGCGTACTTCCAGCCGCAGTGCACGCTCGTGCTAAGCAACTATCTCGACAATCGTGCCAAGTACGACGGCATCGGCAACTACAATGCCGAAGGATTTGCGGCGATGGAAAAGGCACTTCCGTTGGCACCCGATGTGATCAAGCGCGCGCTCGCCACCAAGGGACTGAAGGTCACGTACGGCACGGACGCCGTTGCGGGCGCGCATGGCCGGAACGCGGAGGACATGGTGTGCCGCGTGCAGAAATCGGGCGAAAGCCCGATGCATGTGATCATGTCCGCTTCATCTGTCACCGCTGAGTCGATGGGGCTCGGCGCGCGGATCGGATCGATTGCGGCGGGCTATGAGGCGGACATTATCGCCGTGGACGGCGATCCGATTGCCGATATCACCAGCGTGCGCCGGGTGAGTTTCGTGATGAAGGGCGGGAAGGTGTTCCGAAACGACGGCCTACCTGCGCAACGGTAGACCGTAGCGAGTAGGAACCACACCCGTTGACTGTAGACGGTGTACCGTAGGCCGTAGCCGCGGAACTGCAACAACGCGCTCGTCGTTCAACGGCTACCGTGCACCGTCAACGGTTCACGGTCTACGGAAGTGGTGGTTACCCTCTACCGTTTACCGCTCCGGTAGTCCGTTCACGAAGTCTCGAAAGTACGACCCCCAGATCGCGGGCAACGAGTGCGTCCCGTGCCCTCGCGTCTGGTCCGAAATCGGAATCAGCACGAACTTCGCATTCTTCAGCTTCGACGTGTACGGCTCCACGTTTGCGAGCTCCGGCGGATTCACGAAATCGTCCGCCGAGTTGATGTGGAGGATCGGCGCTTTGATCTGGCCGAGGTGCTGCGACGGGTTGTAGTCGCGCGAGGCGTCGAAATACCAGATCATGTTGTTCGGGTCGGTCGACGCTGCGCCGCGCGCAACCACCCCGCGAATTACGGCGTCGGCTGAGTCACGGGTAGGCGCCTGCTTGTGGTTGTTCAGCGGCGCCGTGCCCATCACCCACAGGAAGCCCTGCGCCGCCTGCATGCCCTTGAGCGGCCCTGTGTAGTCGCCGTTCTTGTATTCGGGATCGTTTCGCAGTGCATCCATGATCGCGGTGCGAATCATCCGGTTGCGACCCACGAGCGGCGTCGGCGCGCAGGCGAGCGGCACCGCGCCATCCATGAAATCGGGATAGGTGTACAGAAACACCCATGAGTGCATGCATCCCATCGACGTGCCCATGACGATGCGCAGGTGGTTCACGCCAAGCCCCTCGGTCAGCATGAGGTACTCCGCCTTCACCATGTCGTCATACGTGTACTTCGGGAACTTGGCTTTCAGCCCATCACTCGGCTTGGACGACGCGCCGTGCCCGAGTCCGTCCGGAAGCACGATGAAGTACTTCGTCGTGTCGAGCGTCTGGCCAGCGCCGTAGAGTTCGCCGGCCCACCCGCGGCCAAGAAAGGTGCCGCGCCCATTTCCCCCCGTCCCGTGGCCGATCAGAACCGCGTTGCGGGTTACGCCGCGCGCGTCCTTTCGCGGCGTGCCAAGGGTGGTGTAGTGGATCTTCACCTCGGGAAGCGTTTCGCCGGTGGTGAAGCGGAAGTTCTTCGCGACGTAGTCACCCTGGACACCCTGAGCGGCTGCGGAGGTGGCGAGGGCGGCAAGCAGTACGAGAGTGCGCATTGGTCGGTGGGTTGGGTGCCAGTCCAAATGTACGGTAACTGCAGTAGACGGTAGTGAGTAACGACAACGAAGGTACACCGTACAGGGTAGACGGTGGGCCGTAGCCTTTGAACTGCAACCACGCTCGCCACGTGGGGCCATATTGAGAGCGTAGGTCGACGGCTACAGTCAACCGCAAACCGTACACTGTCTACGTCCCTTGTCGTTACCCTCTACCGACTACCGCACCAACACCCCCGTGTGGGACGATGGCCATTGGATTGGCCTCCCCACGCTGGACCGAAACGTCAAAGCCGACGCCTGCGTCATCGGGCTCGGCGGCTCCGGCCTTTCGTGTATCGACGAGCTTCGCACCATGGGCCGCACAGTGGTCGGCATTGACGCCGCCGACGTCGCAGCAGGCGCGGCAGGCCGCAACGGTGGATTCTTGCTTTCCGGCACTGCCGATTTTCATCACGATGCCGTGTCCGCGCTGGGTCGCGAACGCGCGGTACGCATCACGCAGCTCACGCGCGATGAGATGCAGCGCATCGCGCTGCAGGCGCCGGGCACGGTGCGCACCACGGGTTCATTGCGCATCGCCGAGTCGGACGAAGAGCTCGTCGACTGCGCGCGCCAACGCGACGCCATGCGCGCCGATGGGCTCCCGGTCGACGAATACGACGGCCCCATGGGCCGCGGCCTCTCGATTCCCGGCGACGCCGCCTTCAATCCGCTCGCCCGGTGCCGTGCGCTGGCCGCTTCGCTACAGGCAAAAGGCGCGCAACTCTTCGCACGAACCACGGCCACGAACTTCAGTGACGGCGTCGTCCAGACCCCGGACGGCAGAATCTCCTGCGACCAGATCTTCGTCGCGGTTGACGGCAATCTCGAGCGGCTCCTCCCGGAACTCGCCTCTGCCGTGCGCACCACGCGCCTCCAGATGCTTGCCACCGCACCCACGTGCGAGGTGAACATTCCGTGCCCCGTCTACTCGCGCTATGGCTTCGACTACTGGCAGCAGCTCCCTGACGGCACGCTCGCCCTCGGCGGCGGGCGCGACAAGGCCATGGACGACGAGTGGGGGGCGGCAGGCGAGCCGGCGGCGTTCGTGCAGGATTACCTGACGGGCGTCCTTCGCGACAAGCTCAAGGTCACGGCCGCAATCACGCACCGCTGGGCCGCGCTCGTTTCATACAACTCCACCGGCCTGCCAGTCCTCGGCGAGGTGCGCCCGGGCGTCTGGGCCGCCGGAGGCTACAGCGGCACCGGAAACCTCATGGGAGCCCTCGCCGGACGGGCGCTCGCACGTACAGCTTTCGGGGAGGCGTCCGAGTTCTGGACGCTGGTATCTACCTCCGCCGCGGGACGGACCTGATGGTTGACGTTCGTATTGAAGGCGATCGCGTCGTATTCGAAGTCGAAGGATGGGACAAGATGTGGGCGCTGAAGAGCCGGCTGGAGATTCCTCTTTCGCACATCAAGGGCGCCAAGAGTGATGACGCCGCCGCCAAGGGGTGGTGGCACGGCGTCAAGCTCGGCGGTGCCAGTCTCCCCGGCGTCATCACGGCCGGCACCTTCTATAAGGAAGGACGGCTCGTCTTCTTCGACGTGCACAAACCGGAAAACACGATCGTCGTGGAACTCGATCACGAGACCTACGACCAGCTGATCCTTCAGGTGCGAAACCCGACCGAAGCCGCACGCACAATCACAGACGCCATCTCAAACAGAGCCTGATCAATGAAACTCGCTGCCATTGCCGGTTCGCTACTCCTGCTACCGCTCGTCCTCGGTGGGCAGGCGATTTCCACGCCGCCGGTCTACTCGCTCATCAAGGAAGCCGAGATCAAGGCCGACATGTACGTGATGGCCGGCGATGCGATGCGCGGCCGCGAGTCGGGCACGCTCGACGAGATGCGCGCGTCGATCTACACCGTCGATCAACTCACCAAAGCCGGCGTGAAGCCCTTCGGCGAGGACGGCACTTGGTACCAGTGGTTCAACATGCGGCGCACGCGCATCTCGACGGCCGCAAGCACGGTGCGCATCGCGGGCAAGCCATTTGCGCTCTGGACTGAGGCCACGCCGACCACGAACACGGACGGCGATGTGATCGGTACCACGGTGTTCGCCGGCGACGGGAGCGATTCGACGATCGATGTGCGCGGCCATGTGGCCGTCCTCACACTCAAGCCGACGTCCGAAGGCACCCGCTCGACGATCAATACACCTGAGTTCCGCGCCGTTCGGCAGGGACTCACCGTGCAGGGCGCCGCGATGATGCGACGCGGTGCCTCGGCGGTCATCATTGTGGCCGATGACATCGGCGAGGCGAACTTCGACGCGGTTGGAATCCTGCAGTTGCGCGGCACGTACAACGTTCCCGGTGGAGCGCCTCGCTTCTCAGAGGCCGCGCTCAGCGGTCGCATTGGTGGTAACGGCGGCGAGCGGGGAGGCCGTGGCGGCGCTCCTGCCGGCGCGCCCGGTGGCGGCCGTGGTCAGGCTGGCACGGCGGTGCCCGTGCTGCTCGTGCATCGTGCCATGCTCGCGCAGTTGCGCCAGAATGGACAGGGCATCGAGATTCACATCAAATCAGAAACCTTCGACACGCCGGAAGTAAACGTCATCGGCATCGTGCGCGGTACCGATCCAAAACTGCGCGACGAATACGTCGTGTTCAGCTCGCACCAGGATCACGACGGGGTGCGCTTCCCGATCGACGGTGATTCCATCTGGAATGGCGCCGACGACAACGCCAGCACCAGCGTGGCACTCTTCGCCATCGCACGGTCGTGGGCAAAGCAGCCGGCCAAGCGGTCGGCACTCTTCATCTTTCATGGCGCAGAAGAACGCGGCCTGCTCGGCTCACGCTGGCACGCCGCTCACCCGGTCGTGCCGCTGGCCAACATGGTCGCCGTGCTCAACGGTGACATGATCGGCCGGAATCACTCCGACACCGCATCGCTGCTCGGCTCACAGCCTCCGCACCGGAACTCCGATGCGCTCGTACAAATGGCCTTCGAGGCGAACAATCGCACCGGCAAGTTCGTCATCGATTCTACGTGGGACCGTCCGTCGCATATCGAAGGCTTCTACTTCCGCAGCGACCACGCGTCGTACGCGCAGCTTGGCGTGCCGTCGGTCTTTTTCACGACGACGTTGCACCCGGACTATCACACGCCGCGCGACGATCCATCACGGATCAATTATCCGAAGCTCACGCGGATGACGCAGTGGATGTTTATGACCGGCTGGATCGTTGCCAACTCCAAGGATCGGCCGGGCATCGATCCAACATTCAAGCCGGTTCCGTAGCCCCATGACCTTTTCCCCCAGCACACCTATGCGTCGGCTCCACTCGCAGTTTCTCAAGTCTGTTCTCGTGGCGGCCAGTTCGTGGTCGGCTCTCTCGACACCCGCGCAGGCACAGTCCGGCATCCCCACACCGCCGGCGTACAATCTGATCAAGGAAGCCGACATCAAGGCCGACATGTTCGCCATGGCGGGCGACGCGATGCGCGGCCGCGAAGGGGGCACCCTCGATGAGATGCGCGCTTCCATGTGGGTTGGCGACCAGTACGCCAAGATCGGCCTCAAGCCGATGGGCGAAAACGGCACCTGGTATCAGTGGTTCAACATGCGCCGCTCGCGCATCGCAACGGCCTCGAGCTCGATTCGCATCGCCGGCAAGCCGTTCGCCCTCTGGGCCGAAGCCACGCCAACGTCCAACACCGACGGCGACGTACTCGGCACAACGGTTTTCGCTGGAGACGGCAGCGATTCGACCATTGATGTGCGTGGCAAAGTCGCCGTCATCACGCTGAAGCCGACCTCCGAAGGCACGCGTACGACTATCAACACGCCGGAATACCGCGCGGTGCGTCAGGGCCTCACCGTGCAGGCCACGGCTATGACGCGCCGCGGCGCATCCGCGGTGATCATCGTTGCCGACGACCTCGGCGAAGCCAACTTCGATGCCGTCGCCATTCTCCAGTCGCGCGGCACCTATACCGTGCCGGGCGGCGCCAACCGCTTTGCTACGCCCGCAGACCCAAGCGGCGGCCGGGGCGGCCGAGGCGCAGGAGCAGGCGCAGGAGCAGGCGCAGGCGCAGGAGCAGGCGGACGAGCCAACAACCCGCAGGGCCGCGGCGGTGCAGCGGGCGCAGCGGGCGCAGCGGGTACCGGCGGCGGACGCGGTCAGCTCGCGGGTGCAGGTCCGGTTCCAGTCATCATGGTCCACAAGGCGATGCTCACGCAGCTTCGCCAGAACGGCCAGGGTGTCGAGATTCACATCAAGTCGGAAGTCTTCGATTATCCGTCTATGAACATCATCGGTGTCGTGCGCGGCACCGATCCCAAGCTCCGCGACGAATACGTCGTCTTCAGCTCGCACCAGGATCACGACGGCGTGCGGTTCGACATGGCCGGCGACTCCATCTGGAATGGCGCCGACGACAATGCCAGCACCAGCGTCGCACTGCTCGCCATCGCCCGCTCGTGGGTCAAGCAACCGTCGAAGCGATCGGCGCTCTTCATCTTCCACGGCTCGGAAGAGCGCGGCCTCCTCGGCTCGCTCTGGCATGCCGCGCATCCCGTGGTTCCGCTCTCGAGCATGGCCGCCGTCCTCAACGGCGACATGATGGGCCGCAATCATCCGGACACGGCCTCCATCCTCGGCGTGCAGCCGCCGCACCGGAATTCCAACTCGCTCGTGAGCATGGCGATCGAGGCGAACAATCGCACCGGCAAGTTCGTTCTTGATTCCATCTGGGATCGCCCGACGCACACGGAGGGCTGGTATTTCCGCAGCGACCACCTGCCCTACGCACGCGCTGGCGTCCCCGCCCTGATGTACTCGACGAACCTGCACGAGGACTACCACACGGCGCGGGACAATCCCGACCGGATCAACTTTCCGAAACTCACGCGCATGACGCAGTGGATGTACCTCACCGGGTGGATCGTCGGAAATGCAAAAAATCGCCCTACACTTGACCCCGGATTCCAACTCGAACGCTGAACATGCCCGCGCATCTTGCCGATCCCGATCACAATCGCTCATTCACCCGCGGACTCTTTCTCGGTGAGCTGCGCGAAGACCTGCTCCATCCCTTTCCGGCACCGGAAGGAGAAGAGCTCGAGAGCCTGACTGCCATTCTCGATTCCTTCCGCGCGTTCGCGAAGGAAAAGATCGATACCGCCAAGCAGGATCACGACGGCAAGTTCCCTGACGACGTGCGCGCGGGCATGGCCGAGCTCGGCCTCATGGGGTTGAACATTCCGGAGGCATACGGCGGATTCGGTGCGAGTGCTATTGTCACCAATCGCGTGTTTGGTGAAATCGGCGCCACCGATCCGGCCCTCGCCGTCTACTTCGGCGCACATGAATCCATCGGCTGCAAAGGCATCAACCTTTTCGGCACGGAAGATCAGAAGCAACGGTGGCTCACCAAGTGCGCCACCGGCGAGCGCATCGCGGCGTTCTGCCTCACGGAAGCCGGCTCGGGTTCTGACGCCCAAGCCATGCGCACAAACGCCGTGCTCTCCGCCGACAGCACGCACTATGTCCTCAACGGCCAGAAGATCTGGATCTCCAACGCCGGCTACGCGGGCGTCTTCACCGTCTTTGCAAAAGTTCCAACGGTCATTGACGGCAAGCCGAAGGAGCGCGTGACGGCCTTCATCGTTGACGCACACGCCGCGGGCGTATCGCTCGGAAAGATCGAGCAGAAGATGGGCATCAAGGCGAGCGACACCCGTTCCGTTTCATTTGACAACGTGCGCGTCCCCATCGAAGATCGGCTCGGCGACGTTGGCCATGGCTTCAAGATCGCGCTCGAAGTGCTCAACTCCGGGCGGCTCGGCCTTGCCGCCGCGTCCACGCGAGGCGCCCAGCACATTCTCGAAATCGCGCTCGCATACGCCAAGCAGCGCGAGCAGTTCGGCCGGTCCATCGGATCATTCGAAATGATCCAACGCAAGTTTGCGTCACTCGCCGTGGACGTGTACGCCTCGGATGCAGCCTGGATGGTGACGGCCGGTATGGTGGACCGCGGCGGAATCGACTTCTCGCTCGAGACGGCGGCATGCAAAGTGTTCGCGTCGGAACTGGTCTTCCGCGCCACCAACGAAGCGCTCCAGATCGCCGGCGGCATCGGCTACTCCAAGGAGTTCCCCTACGAACAGGCCATGCGCGACGCGCGCATCAACCTGATCTTCGAGGGCACGAACGAAATCCAGCGCGCCCTCATCGCGCTCTCAGGGCTGCAGCAGCCGGGCGAACAGCTCAAGGCCATTGGGCAGGCGTTCAAGAAGCCGCTCCAGTCCATCGGCGCAATCGGGTCTTTCCTCGGCGGCGAAGTCAAGAAGCGGTTGAGCAAGCAGGAGTTCGCGCAGATCCATCCCATCTTCGCCGCTGAAGCCGCAATGATCGCGGAAAATGTGCACGACCTTTCGCTCGCGGTCGAGCGCGCACTATTCCGGCACGGCAAGGACATCATCGAGCGGCAGTTCGACCAGGAACGGATGGCGAACGCCGCCATCGACATCTTCATGGCGTCAGCGACGCTCGTGCGCGCCACGTGGGCAATCAACAAGGCTGGCAGCCCCGAGAAAGCCGAGGCGGATGTCGATCACGCCAAGCTCTTCGTGCCCGCAGCCGCGCGTCGCGCACGGCGCGCGGTGCGCGCGATGGACCGCAATCAGGACGCGCGGCTCAAGGGGATCGCCGAACGCGCGCTCGCGTCCGGTGTACTGACGGTGCGCGTGCCGACGGACGGATAGCGACGAAGATCGTCTGGCGCCAGACGATGACTACCGCACTACGCCGCGTCTGGCCTGAGCTTCTTGTAAGCGCCGATGGCGTGCTGCAGCCCGACAAGGGCCGACGCTTCCAGCTCATACTCGAGCGTCAGCTCACCGAGCTTTTCGGACGAATGCTTCGCCAGTTTTGCCGACGACGCGTCGCACTCGGAGTGCCGACGCGCATAGTCCCGGGCAGCGTGCCACATCGTATTGGCTGCGTGCCAGAACGCATCGTCATGGCCGCCCTTTCCGCCAGCACCTGACGCCTCATACAGTTCAGCGCGTTCGCTGAGGTGTCGGTGACAGAGTTCACAGAGCTCGGTCGCTTCCGTCATCTCGGTATGGTGCGCACCGCGCTCGTTCAGGCGGGCGACCCGTTCGTGCTGGCGCACGGCCTCCAGCGCACTCCGGAGCAGCGCGTCAGCGGCCGCTTCGAGCGGAACGGGAACTCCGGAACTGTCTCTGGCAGGCGTGGACTTGGCCGTCGGCATAACACACACGCTATCGGGGAAGCCGAACAATTACCGCGCGCCCGGCCAGCGACAAGGCCGGGGGCCTACCGAAGTTGCCCAATCCGGAAGTGCATGGGCCAGCGAACCCGCCGGAGGAGCCTCGGACTCCCCCACGTTTCCGTGATCGCGGCCTCGAATTCCAGCACCTGCGCCTCACCCCGCGCCTCGATGAACTTGGCCACCCCCGACCAGGTGCGGATGTAGCCCAGGTACTGCGGTAGCGTCCACTCCTCCACCATTTCGAACGGCGGCGCGGGAATTTCATCGATTGGCAGAGCGATTGATTGGTACCCATTCTCGATGTGCCGGCGCCCGCGAGGCCAGTATGCCCCGAGGGTGACTGCATAGAAATGACCGAAAATCTCGTCGATTTCGCGCGCCGCGCGGCAGTTGGAATAGCACCACGCCGCCAGCACGCCGCCAGCACGCCGCCGGGAACGAGCACCCGGCGCGCTTCTTTGAGAAAGGGCTCGAGGTCCAACCAGTGCAGCGCCTGCGCGACCGTGACGAGATCCACGGACTGATCGGCGAGCGTGGTGTCGTACTTGGCCACACCGTACTCCACACGTTTGTGCGGCACGGCGTTCGCGATCATCTCCTCGCTCGGATCAGTCGCCACCACGTGGAGGAACCGGTCAGCCAGCCCAGTCGCCGCCTGCCCATTTCCCGTCGCGCAGTCCTAGGCGAGCCGCCTCGATCCGGAGGTCATCGCCAGAAAATGAAACATGGCAGGCGGATAGCCCGGCCGCGCCTCGAGGTACTGCGCCGAACGCGGCCCAAAGTGGTTCGCAAACTCCCCAGACCGCCGGAGCGCTGAGGTCACGGCGTGTCCTCAGCGACGAAGGCGAGCCAGTCGCCGTTGGGGCTTACGGCAAGACGGCTGATGCCGCGCACACCCCAGCTCGCAAAGTCGGCGAGCACATCCCAGCGCCCGTTATTCCAGATGTACAGACTCGATCCCACGCCAACGATGAGCGCGCCACCGGGAGTCCAGACGTGATAGTCCGCGCCCTTCGGCGGCGTCATCAGACGCTTCGTTTCCTTTGTCAGCGTGTTTACTTCGGTGATCCACGCCGCGCTGTCGCGCACCTGCTGAAGGAAGGTCACCGCATTGCGCCCTGGCACTTTGCTCAGCGCGCGACCGATGTTGCGCGCGACCACTTCAGATGTGCCGGTGCGGTCATCAGCGATCTGCAATGTGGCCGGGCTGCCAAGGACGAAGATCACGAGCGTGTGTTCAGCGGCCCACACGTGGTACCCCACCGGCTTGATCTTCTCGAGCACCAGCGACGGCGCGCCGCCGCCACTGATCGGAAAACGCCAGAGGCGCTGCGTCGAATCGGGCAGCTCCACACGAATCGCCGAGAACGTGCGGCCGTCGGGCGTGGGCTGGGCGGAGTACTCGCTCTGCGGGGTGGTCGTCAGCGCCTGTGGCGTGCCATTCGGGAGCGCAACAGTCCAGATATCCGTCGGGCCATTGTCCACCATGCGCGTGTACATCACCGCCTTGCCGTCCGCGCTGAAGCCCGGCTGATTGTCGTAGCCCGTGCGCTTCGTGAGGTTTTTCGGCTCGCCGAACCGCACCTGACTGCCGCCTTGCGTCATGGGCACCACCCAGACATCGGTGGACGGCCCCGCCTGTGCGCTCAGTGTCGGAACGAACGCCAAGAGGAGCAACGCGACCGCCGCCGGCAATCGCTTTTCGATCGCCGTGAGCCGCTCGAGCACTTCCTTATGGAACGTGTCGCCCGCACTCGGCTCATGCATCTTGAAACTCAGTGCACCGCTCACTTCGAGCCGCGCGCACTCGACGGCGTGGATGTTGTCCACACCCTGTTTCCGCGCGGCAACCACGACTTCCTCTTGGGTGATGAAGTTGTGCTCCAGTGCACGACGAATGAACCGTCCGTCACGAATGAGTTCTTCGGGCCGCCCTTCGATCAGTCGCCTGAACTTCGGATTGCGGTACGCGAACCGGACGAGCAGATCGTTCGTGATGAACAGCACCGCGGCGCCAATCAATCCCCCCGCGAGGGAGTTGTCGTTCCCGATTACCGCGTTCTGCACCGTATTCGACAGCAGCAGCAGGACAATGAAGTCCAGCGGATTGAGCTGGCCGAGCTCGCGCTTGCCAAAGAGCCGAAGCCCGGCAATGAGAAACCCGTACACGGCAATCGTTCGCATCACCTTCTCGGTGATGGGCACGCCCGTGACCATCATGTCCTGCCAGATGCCTGTCATGCGCGTCCTCCCGTGTGGCCCTTTCTACACCCTACGGCGGGTCCGCAGCTCAGCCGCGAACCGTCCCGCGACACTCGCCGAAACCAATTCGCGCCGCACCGGGGCGTTCGCACCAGCCGCGCATGATCACTTCGTCGCCGTCGAGGAGAAACGTCCGCGTCTCACCACCCGGCAGCGTCATCGGATCGGCGCCGCGGCGCGTGATTTCGAGCAGGCAGCCACGCGAATTATCCGTCGGCCCTGACACCGTGCCGCTCCCGAGCAAATCGCCCGGTCGAAGGTTGCACCCGTTGCTCGCGTGGTGCGTGAGCAGCTGCGCCGGCGTCCAGTAGAGCGAGCTCGCTTCGGACTGCGAGAGCCGATGCGGCGGCATGCCGCCATCGCGCATCTTTGCCGTGAGCAACGACACCTCGAGGGTGACGCCAAAGCCCCCGCGTGCACGATCAGCGGCGGCGTCGAGATACGCGAGCGGCTGAGGATCGCCCGCCTCGCGCACAAACGCAGGCAATCGGAATGGCTCCAGCGCATCGAGCGTCACCACCCAAGGCGACACCGTGCTCACGAAATTCTTCGCAAGAAATGGTCCGAGCGGCTGGTATTCCCACGACTGCATGTCCCGCGCGGACCAGTCGTTGAGCAATCCAAGGCCAAACAAATGCTCTTCGGCGCGCGCGATGGGAATCGGCTCGCCAATAGCGTTGTCGCCGCACACCCAGATAGCGAGCTCGACTTCGTAGTCGAGATTGGCGCAGGGCCCAAAGGTCGGCGGAGCATCAGCGCCCTTCTGCGTTTGTCCGCTCGGGCGCCGCACCGGTGAACCGCTCGCGACGATGGACGATGCGCGCCCATGGTAGCCAATCGGGATCCACTTGTAGTTCGGCAGCAGCGGATTGTCAGGGCGGAACAGCGCCCCCACGCGCCGCGCATGAAACATCGACGCGTAGAAGTCGGTGTAGTCGCCGATCTCCGCCGGCACGAGCATCGACACCCGCGCCATGGGCACGAGAATCCGGTCGCGGAGTTTCTGCGCGGCATCGGACTCGGGCGTTCCCACGCGCAACATCCGGCTCGCCACGCCGCGAACGGCGCGCGCGTCGGTGCGACCGAGAGCCATCAGCCCGTTCAGCGACCAGCTCTGGAGCGCGTCGCGCACCGCGGGGTCGAGCGCGTGAAAGCATCCCGCGCGAGTGGCTTCGAGGCAATCGAGCACCTGATCGCCAATCGCGATGCCCAGATGCGGGCGCTCCTCGAACTCATGCCTGAAGACCCCGAACGGAAGATTCTGGATCGGAAAATCAGTACCCACCGCAGACGCGTCTGGATGCGCGTCTGCATGCGCCGACTCCACCCAGGAGCGCAGCGCAACATCGTGCGTGTCGTCAAGGCGCGGAGTTCCGCTCACAGGAGTCCCTGCGCTCTCAGTTCAGCCACCGGCTCATCAAATGAACATGACCCAAACGACTGCATGCCCTGAAGTCTAGCGGCGGCGACCTTCGCCTCGGCACGGCCCACGACGTCAATCCGCGGAGTGGCCCCTTCGAGCATGCGTATGAGCTCGCCAGGCTCCACGCCGGCCGACGCCGCCTGCGCAGCTCCCATGACGTTCAGGAACCCATGCATCGTCGCGTGCGCGCTGTCTGGTTCGTAGGTCAGTGCGTAGTCACCACGTCCCGCGTGATGCAACCCAGCGGTCGCCTTAAAGGAAACCTGCGCACCGGCGCACGCCGCGACGAACCGCGCCACGGCAGCCGCAGGAGGAATCGCATCTGCAACGATGCCGCCGGTGCGCAGCTTCGCGCGTATCCCTCGTGCGCCAAGCTGTGCAATCAGTGGCGCCGGGTCGTCGGCCCACGGCACTTCCGCGTACACGGTGTACATCGCGACCAACGGCGCGAGGCCATCGAGGTCGCTCGCGCGAATCGGCGGCACCTCGATCGTATCGATGCGGGTCCGGCTTCCGTACCGGGCGTTGAACGCGGCGAGCGCAGCCGCGTCCCCGGCATTTGCAATCACCGACAGCAGCCACGGCGCACCCTCGTGCGCGGGCAGTGCCGTGAAGGCCGCGATGAATTCTTCCAGACGCGCAACCGGCAAGATGAACCGGCCGAGCATCCACGCTTCGACACTCGCGCGATAGCTCGCGTAGTTCTCCACCGCGCGCGCCATACTCAGCCCAGCCGGCGGAAAAAGCCCCGCATAGTCAATCGCGTCAGCCATCAGGGCACGCGTCACGGCCCGCTCATTCATACGAACTCCGCCACTTCGCCGGCGCGCCACGTCATGCTCCATCGCGCCGTCGCGCCAGGCTCAATCCAGCGCGCCGTTTCCCACGCGCCGAGCGCATCGGCCAGCGACTCCGGTGCACCAAGGCAGGGCCCGATCGTCACGGTCGAATACGTCCGCGCGCGACGCCAGCGCATGAATGGGCGCTTTCGCTCTGTTGGCGCAAGCACACCACGATTGATCCAGATGCCCGCATGCGACAGCTCTCGGCCATGCACCCGCATCTCGAGTCGCTGGCGTCCTTCCTCGAGCACAATCGCCGTCTCCGACTTGGGCAGCTCCACGAACAGCGTGCAGGCGAACTTTTCGCCGAGCGCCGCCGGCCGTGACATATCCGCCAGCTTTCCGCCTGACCGCACGCCCGGCCACGCATGCAGCGTATCACCGCCAGCAAGCTCGACGCCGTCCGCCATACACACGCGGGTCTTGGCGCCCTTTGGCAACACGAGCCTCGTCGAATCGGTCAGCGGAAACACCGGGTGCGTCGCCCAGATAAACGGCGCGCGCACCGCGCCGATGTTTGACGCCGCGTACGTGAACTCGATCACGCCGTCGGGCCGCACCGTGATTCGGCGCGTGAACTGAAAGGTCAGCGGAGCGATCGTCCACGAACAGCTTGCCGAATTGCCTAACTCATTCGTGCCAACGGCGGTCTCACAGCCCTGCTGCCAGAGCGCGCCACGCTTGGCGATCTTCGCGCCGGCAGCACCCTCTACCCAGGTAGGCAGTTTGCATGCAGCGATCGTCGGAAAACACTCGTCGAATCCGCCGGAGCCGACGGCCTCACCAAGCGACGCATCTTCATTCGCCACCGTGAACGCCGCATCAGGATTGTGCCAGAGCCACTGGCGGCCACCGACCGTCACGTCGCGCACGCGTCCACCGAGCGACGGCAGGAGCGTCACGCTCGACGCGCCGGCCGAAAGGGTCACGAATCCTGGTGCTGAAGGCACGGTGGTTGCCGCCGAGGAGGCGATCACGTGCCTGGCGCTCCCATCAGCCGATGACCGCGGGATCAACCCCGCGCGTAAGAAACACCCGCGCGACCGTCTCGCCAATCTTGTTGTTCGGCGTGCTCGCACCGGCCGTGAGCCCTACGCGCACGGCGCCCGTCGCGGGAAGCCAGCCCTGCACTTCCACTTCCTCGTGCGCGCCCAAGGGCAGGTGACGAATCGTCCCCTTCTCCGCATCAAGGCAGGCGGCATCGGCGATGTGGTACGTGAGCACCTGCTCCGCGCAGAGCGCCGCCAGCGAAATCGTGTTGCTCGAGTTGTAGCCGCCCACCACGAGCATCACGCTCAGCGGTTCGGTAAGCAGTGCGCTCACCGCATCCTGACGGTCCTGCGTGGCACTGCAGATCGTGTCAAATGTTCTGAAGTGTTCGGCGCGGTGCGATGATCCATGCTGCCGCGCCATCGCCAGCCCAACCTGCTCACCAATCGCTAGCGATTCGCGCGCCAGCATCGTCGTCTGGTTCGCGACACCGACGCGCTTGAGGTGCACGTCCGGATCAAAGTGCGGACTCGCCTGCAGCCGGTACTTCTCGAGGAACGCTTCACGCGAGAGCCCCTTCCCTTCGATGTAATCGCCAACATCATGGCCCTGCTCCATGTTGCGCACCACGAGATACGTGCCGCCCGGATACTTGAGCACCTGCGACGCCGTCGCGCGGGTCTCCTCGTGGTAGTACTTGCCATGAATGAGCGACATGAAGCCGTCCTTCGCGTACGACTCCACCCGCTTCCACACATTCAGCACTGAGCCGCAGGTCGTATCAACGACCACGCAGCCGAGGGCCTTGAGTTCGTTCACATCGGTGATCGTCACCCCGAACGCGGGCAGGATCACCACATCCTCGGGCTTCACGGACGAGTAGTCGAACCCCGTATCGCGCGACGCCAGAAAGGTGATTCCCATGTCGCGCAGCTTGGCGTTTACATGCGGATTGTGAATGATCTCGCCGGCGAGAAACAGCTTGCGGTCGGGGAATTTCTTGCGCGTCTGGTAGGCGTAATCCACCGCCCGTTCCACGCCGTAGCAGAAGCCGAATTCCTTGGCCAGCCGCAACGTCAAACCACCCGATTCGAGCGTGTATTCACGCTCGCGCAGCAGGTCTACGAGCCGCCCGGTGTAATCGGCGGCAAGGGTCTCCTGAACCTCGGGCCCGAGGCCGAATCCCTTGCGGAAATAGGTGGGTTGTTCGGTGGTCATGGCGCTCCGTGTAAGCTAAGGGGTCATAAGGTGGGATAAGGGGTGATTGTGCCCCCGGCGTCAGACGGGCACTTTTGACCTTGAATGGCCTCGGTGCGGGCAGCCCCACTCCGGCCCCGCCGTAGGGAAAGCCCGCGCAACCGATCCACCGGTTCGCTGACACCGGAGCACTCCGCCCCACGCCACTGTACTGGTGTCGGTGGCGGCACCGCGCCATGACGGCGCGGAATCTCCCGAAAGTAGGGCTGCCGACGCGAGGGTCATATGACACGCGACATCATCGTCCCCCCTCGACGGTTCGGCACAGGCCGATGCCGCCATTCCTCACGCCGCCGCGCTGGGAATCAAGACGCTGGGCAACCTGCACCTCGTACGCGTGCATGTCCCGATCCTCTCTTACATGGCGTCCGAATCGCCGCTCGCCATTCCTGATCTGGCTTGGGATGAACGGGTGCGGGTGATGGCCGAAAACTGGCTCTTGCGCGTGGCCGCCGAGGTGCGCGGCCGCGTGAAGGTTCCAGTCTCGTATGAACTGCGGGTCGGTAATCCCGCCGACGAGATCATTGCCGCGGCGACTGAACCCGGCGCCCACGCAATCGTGTGCACCACGCATGGCCATGGCGGCTGGGCGCCTCAGTGGGTGTTCAGCGTAACCGACGCCATCATTCGGCACTCGCCCTGCCCGGTGCTCGCGAGCGATGCCGTTGTGGACCTCTATCGGGTTGTGGCGCCACCCTGGTTAGGCGACGCGCTCGACGCCGTGCAGCGTGGACGGGTGGATCCGTTCGGAGTCGATCCGATTGCTAACGCGGCCATGCACGAACTCGAGCGGACGGCGCAGACCCTGATCCTCCACGGGATTCATGCGACGTCAACGGTGGAGGTCGCCACCAACTCCACACGTGCCATTCTCGATCGGATCGCGCTGACGGACCCTGACTTGCTTGCGCTGACTACCCACGGGCGGGGCCTGTCTCGCCTCGTCATGGGCAGCGTGGCTGACAAGGTGCTGCGGGCTGGTGGGCGGCCGGCCCTCTGCTGGCGACCACCAGCGGAGATGGCGACTAGCCGTTACCTCCACGCGGCTGATTCTTCCTTCCTATTGACGCCCCTTCTATGACGACGACCACCTATCCCGACCAGATTGACGCCCTCGACCTGACCACCGAGTTCACCCGGTTTGTCGGCGAACGCCTCTGGCTCGATTTCATCAATAGCGACCAATCCGTGCGCGATTCGGTGAATCATCCCGACGCGCTCGATGCCTTCGAGTCTTATGTCGGTTGGCTTCGTGCGGCGCGCGTGCTCGACGATGAGCGCGCGACGGCCATGCTCCGCCGCGCGCAGCAGCAGCCCACGGCGGCCAGCGCGGCGCTGCATGAGGCACGTCGGCTGCGGAACGTCCTTCGTGGCCTGGCCGAACACAGCGGCATTCCTGGTGGGCGTGCCGAAGAGGCCGCGATTTCGGAGATCAATCGTATCCTAGGCCGCAGCGCCGGCAGTCGCCGAGTGGAATCGCGGTCGGACGGGGGATTCGTCCGCAGCTTCGTCACCGTCGGAGACGTGTTCGCTGGTCTGCTTGTGCCGGTCATCGAATCCGCCGCCGACGCACTCGTGCAGGAAGAACTGCCGCGCGTGCATCGCTGCGCCAACCCGCGCTGCTCACGCGTGTTCTTCGACGCGAGCCGCAACGGCAAGCGCCGTTGGTGCGACATGGCGAGTTGTGGCAATCGCGCAAAGGCGGCGCGGCACCGGCAAAAGATCAAGGTGCACACGGCCGGCTAGCCGCGCGGTTCAGTGCCCCTTCGCCTTCGTCCACACGGCGATCGCGCCACAGCCCGCCTGGCCGGTCACGCCGCGCCCACTCTTCACCACGAGCGGCGCCTGAAACTCCGTCGGCACCTCAGACGGGTGGCGATACACCTCAATCGCCAACACTGATGCTGCGCTCAGCGCCTCGTCCAGAGCGGTGAACGGTGTTTCGCCTGCCGTGTATCTGCCATCAACGAACAGGTGCAGGCAGTACGGCGGTGTCCGCGACTGCACGGAGCAGCGCGCTTTCGCACAACTCACGTTGATTCCGTTCATGTTCTGCAGGAGCTGCGACGGACGCGTCACGTTCGACAGTGAGTCGATGGACTCCGGCCGGATGAATCTCCCCAGGCCGCGCTGCTCGCGTTCGTAGAAGCCGGCCTTCGCGAGTCCGGCGATCGTGCGTTCTCCGCTGACAACAACCGCACCGAGCGACTGCACGGAGTTGAGCGTCACCTGAATGAGGAGTGTCGCGTTCGGCGCCAGCGCAGTCTCGAATGACGCGGGATCAAACCCCAGCCGCCGAACGGTGAAGCCGTTTCGGCCCGGCTTGAGTGAATCGAGGTGAAAGCGCCCGGAGTCGTCACTGATTGCGTGCCGGCCGAGCGAATCGGTGAGCACCTCGGCGTTCGCAATCGGGCGGCCGGAGGTGTCGCGAACGGTCCCGGCGATGGCGGAGCGCGGGGTTGATTGCGCGACACTGCACGCCGGAGCGAAGGCCGCGCAGAGTCCGAGAAACCACAACATGTTCCGACGCCAAACCGCTGTCATGCGCATCCCTCCGCCACATCAATCTTATCGCAGACGGAATGGGGACGCCTGCACCCTACCGATCCCTCCCTCTCCGCTTGCCCCGCCCCGACGGCGACCCGGGCTTGTTGCCGCCCTTCCCGCCGCGCCGGTCATCGCCAAACCCACCGGGACCGCCGCCGCCACGCCCATCTCGGCCGCCGCGACCTGATCCGGCGCGATCGCGCGACCCGCCACCATCGCGGCCGCCACCACGCCCGCGGTCGTGCTTCCCCGATCCACCACCACCGCCACCCCGCGACGGACCGCGCTGACCTTCGCGCGTGAGTTCATCGTCAGTGAACGGCCGCTCCAGCGCTTCGTGCACTTCCTCCACCGAGTTCGCCTTCACCGATCCGCGAGCGCCGCGCGTCACCGTGAACCGCAGTGGCCGGTCGAACTCGTCCATCGGCAATTCTTCTGCCACGAGCCCACGCGCCACCTTCTCCGGCATCACAATCCGCATCACGCCACGCGAACCATCCGCACCTTCTTCCACTTCGTAGTGAATCGTGCAGGTGCGCCCGCGAATCTCCACCGCGCCCGGCAGCTGCCCAAGCCGATCGCGCTCCGCGCGCGGCACGAAATCGTCGGCGTTGAACCGTAGCGGCAGCGCGCGATAGTCATGCAGCGACCGCACCTCGCCCATCTGCCCTTCGTACCACTTGGCCAACTCGGCCAATCCGAGTTTCGGCGTAACGCCACCGGACCGGCGCCACGCCTCACGCACCTGCTCGATGCCCTGCAGGTTGCGCGGCACCGCCGCATGACGCGCTTCGCCGCGCGCGAGCGCAGCGGCCAGCACATGCCGTGCGTCGCTCTCAAGCCCCGGCGGAAACTCGTGAATCGCCTCGCGCTCGCGCTCCAGCTCAAACCCGAAATACGTGACCCGACGCTCCATTGCCAGCGGCGACTGCTTGTGCTTGCCGTCAAACACCAGCATCGGCTTGCTCGCGGTCGAATACTTCCGCACGAGATGCGCCGGGATGTTCGTCCCTTCAATGGCCGCGCGCGGAATTCCCATCTTGTCGGCGAAGTAGCGCAGGTTGCCACAGATCGGGCCCCAACTCCCCGCCACACTGGTCTTTGACACCCGCGCATCGTCACCGCTCGCCGTCGTCTCGTCAATCACGAGATCAAATGGCTGCACCTTGGCCAGCAACTCCACGAACTGCGCTTCGATTCTATCCGACGCCTTGAGCATTACCGACGGCAACGCAATTCCAACCGCGCGGAAAATGCTCGCCATCGCCAGCGCGGCATCCTCCATCGATTTCACCAGCACGCCGCGCCGCTCGGCCCAATGCTCGATGCTCTCGTCAAACAAATGCCGCGGCAGGCCATACACCTCACCGGCATACCCGCAGGTCGTATAGGCCTCGGCGTACACATTGTACGCGGTGAGGTTGTCGCTCCCGCGCACCATCAGGCCGGCCAGGTCGCGATCCTCGCGCGTCATCCGGTGCAGCGACTCGATGCCCGCCATCACCGCCACATAGGGCAGCAGCACGTCATCACAGTGCACGAGCAGCTCGGCCCAGGGCCGGTCCACCGGCATCGCTTCAACCGATCGCCCGTACCGCGTGAGCTTTCCGTTTTCGACAATCCCGCGCGACTCGAGCAACTCCAGCGCCTTGCGGTAGCTCGCCACATCGAGCGGCACCGGCAGGTCGAGCTCGTCCGCACGCACGCCGAGCGCTGCACAGGTGAGCGCCACGCGCTGACTGTCGCCGGCGAGCTGGAACTCCGGCTCGGTGGGTTTCAGCGAGGGGAACTGAATATCACGGTCGCTGAGAATGAATACGCGCCCGCCGGCCACGCGTCCATGCACACGGCCGGCCATCTGCAGAATCTCGTTCGCGCCGAGGTGCACCTTGGTAAGCACGTTGCGGCCATTCTCGACCAGGTTCGCAAAACGCGTGTCGTCGATGACCACGGTGTCGAGCCCCTTCACGTTCAGGGCACTCTGCCCAGCCGCCGTCATCGCGAGGAGGTACGGCTTCTTGACCGTTCCCTCGAGGAACGGGCGAATCACACGAATCGGTTCGCCGCCATGGTAGAACTGCGCCGTGATCTTCGGAAAACGCGAACTCACCCCGGCTGAGGCCTCTTCCACGCCAGCGCGCGTGGGAAGAAACACACCCACGCCACGGTCTTCCTTCAGCACGCGTGTCAGGAATCGGTCGTCGAGAAAATGAAAGAGCGACGAATGGATCACCCGCACATCGGCCGCCTTCTCGGGGTCGAACGACGTGCTCTGCACGACACTCGCCGAGTTCAGGTAGCGCGAGTAGAAACGCGGATCGACCGTGGCCGACAGCCAGATGAACCGGCAGCCTACGCGCTTGCCGAGCGCAAGGCAGAGTTCGAGTTCCGCACTCGTCTGGTGGATTTCGTCCACGACCAGCGTGTCCTGCGGACGAATATCACCGTCCTGAAACCAACGGCGCGCAATGCCGGTGGTGACGATGACCACGTTCCAGTGCGGCGAATCGGGCGTCGCCTCGCGCTCACGATTGATGACGCCCACGCGAAGGCCGTGCGATGGATTGGCCGGATCGCCGTCACCTTCAACGCCAAGCAGCGTCTGCGCGAGCGGACGAACCGAGAGCGTTTTTCCGGTGCCGGTTCCTGCGACAATTCCGAATCCCTGCCGCGCCACGCCCGGTTTCCACGCCAGATCCTCCGCGCGGAATCGCTCGGCGAGCGCCGACAGATCTGGGCCATGCTCCTTCCAGAGCAGGGTTTCGATGTTCAGCCCGAACGCCAGCTCGATCGTTTCGCACGCGGCCCGCGTGGGCGCAATGACGATGATGCGCCTGGTGGCACCCGTCGCGACGAACGCGTCGTGATCAGGCGGGAGGTACGGGTCGCGGACGCTGCGGTGCAGCGATGGCTCGGTGTCTACTGCGGCTTCTCCGGCTTGACCGCGGCCTTCGGTTCGGGAGCCTTGGTTGCGGCGGCACTGCCGCCCGGGACAGCGGTGGACACACCCGTCACACCCGTCACACCGGTCACACCGGTCACACCCGACGCTCCGTTTCCACGCTGCTGCTGGGCGCTACGCGCATCACCGGCAACGTTGCCGGCCCCGCGGTAGGGCGGGGCGTCGCGAGTGAGCGCATTCCGCTGCACCTGCTGCAGCGCGGCCGCGGCGTTCGGCGACACCTTGGCCGCACGCTTCAGGTCGCCGAACAGCACGGTGGCGTCTCGCGGCAGAGTCCGGATGGCAGTCGAGCAGTCGGTCGGGGCGGGCTGCTGGCGTTCAGGCACGTCACGCAGCCATACACGGCACATCCCAGCCGGCGGCATCGCCGACTCAGGTGCCGTTTGGGCCCTGTCCTGTGAACGGTCCTGGGCGGCCGCCTGCAGCCTGCCAACCGGCGCCGCTAAGCCCACCATGACCGCGGCGGCCAGTGCCGCCCGTACGCTCCCACGAACCAAAACAACCTCCAGAATCTGTTGTTCCTGCCAACTGCCAATTGGCGGCTGCCTACTGCCTGCCGACGCCAAACATGTCCGTTCGGCTACAATCTTACGGATTCTCCAACCACCCGTCTATTACCCCCTAGTCTCCAAAACTGATCCCCGTCCGGCGGGCCGTACGGACGATGTCGTGGGTGGGATCTACCCGCCGCGGTTCCTTGAGTGCCTCGTCAATCGGAATAGTGACAATATGGGGCGATTGCAGGGCCACCATGTGGCCCCATTTCCCATCGTCGATGGCCTCGACCGCCGCCCCGCCAAACCGCGTCGCCAGCAACCGATCATACCCCGTGGGCATGCCGCCCCGCTGGAGGTGACCAAGCACCATGGACCGGCACTCTTTCCCTGTCTTTTCCTGAATCTGGACCGCGACCCGCTGCGCGATTCCGCCAATCCGCCGGTCCTGGCCGGGCAGTGATGCCCCAAGGATCGACTCCGTCCCGCCTTTGGGAATCGCGCCCTCGGCGACGACGACAATGTCGAAGTGCCGTCCGCGTGACTCGCGCGCCATGATCGCCTCACAGACCTTGTCGATGTCGTACGGTATTTCGGGAATCAGGATCACGTGCACGGCGCCTGAAAGTCCCGAATGCAACGCGATGAATCCGGCGTGCCGTCCCATTACCTCCATCACGATCACGCGATCATGCGACTCGGCGGTCGTGTGCAGCTTGTCGATCGCCTCCATCGCCGTCGTGACCGCCGTATCGAATCCGAAGGTCGCAACCGTGCCGCTCACATCGTTGTCGATCGTCTTGGGCACGCCAACGACGCGAAGCCCTTTCCGCCAGAGCTGATGCGCAATCTTCAGCGAGCCGTCGCCGCCAATCGAGATCAGTGCATTGATGCCGAGGTTTCGCGCATTCTCGATCAGCTCGTCCGAGCGGTCTATCTCGACAAACGATCCGTCGGCCTGCTTCACCGGATACGAAAAGGGATTGCCGCGATTCGTGGTCCTGAGAATCGTGCCGCCCAGGTGGCCAATGCCGCGCACTGAATCGCGCGTGAGGGGCACCACGTCGTCTTCGCCGAGAAGCCCGGCGTAGCCTTTCCGAATGCCCAGCACATGCCATCCACGATCGAGCGCAGAAAGCACCGCCGCGCGGATGACCGCGTTGAGGCCTGGTGCGTCGCCGCCGCCTGTCGAAATCGCGATGCGCATCTCTTGCCCTGGTCAGACGTTTATCAAACGCCGAATCCCTTTGCCGACACTTTCGCCGCGAGCAACGAAAGAATCTCTCCGCCGCGCGCGTGGCGCCCCAGCTTCGACTTCTCAAATACCGGCGCGCCATCAAGCAGGACTTCGAACCGTCCACCGCCCGACGGCATCAATTCCAGCTCGGCTTCCGGATAGATCTCACGAATCGCGGCCGCCAGACCGGTGGCCCGGGATTCGTAGTGTCAAACAACGCAAAATTCGATTGAAATGCGCATAAATTCCTGGATGAGAGCTGCTGACTCAATATCGGCAGCGGACCGCCGATGGCGCCACCGAACCGAAGCGGGTAGCGTTCTTGCCATGCGATCAACTCTCCGCTCCATGCTGCCGCGCGCCATGGTGGCCGCGCTCCTCGCGACAACCCTCACTGCGCACGCCGCTCTCGCGCAGGATCCGATGCTCACCGAAATCGACCGGCGGGCCGCTGCGCTCGCCGACAAGGTCACGGCCTGGCGCCATGACATTCACCAGCATCCGGAACTCTCAGGCCAAGAAGTCCGCACTTCCAAGCTCGTCGCCGACCACCTCAAGTCACTCGGCCTCGAAGTGCGCACCGAAGTCGGCGGCCACGGCGTGGTCGGGGTGCTGCGCGGCGGAAAGCCGGGCCCTGTCGTCGGTCTCCGTGCCGACATGGACGCCTTGCCGGTCGCCGAGCAGGTCAACGTGCCATTCAAGAGCACGGTGCGCACGGTCTACAACGGCGTCGAGACTGGCGTGATGCACGCCTGCGGCCACGATATGCACACGGCGATGCTCATGGGCACCGCCGAGCTTCTCGCCGGAATGAAGGCGCAGTTCTCGGGAACGGTGGTCTTCCTCTTTCAACCATCCGAAGAGGCGCCTCCGGGCGGCGCTGGCCCGATGATCGCCGCCGGCGCGCTCGACAATCCGAAAGTTGAGGCCGTCTTCGGCATTCACGTCGGGACCGGGCTCCTCGGCAACGTCAGCACCCGCAGCGGAAGCACCTCGGCCGCATCCGATCAGTTCAGCATTGTCGTGCATGGCAAGCAGACCCATGGCGCGCGTCCTTGGGCCGGCGTCGATCCGATTGTGGTGGGCGCGCAGATTGTCATGGCGTCACAGACGATCGTCAGCCGGCAGATCGACATCACGTCTGGTCCCGCCGTGCTCACCTTCGGCGCGTTTCAAGGCGGGCTGCGCGAGAATATCATCCCCGACTCCGTGTGGATGATCGGCACGATTCGCACGTACGACGAAGCCGTCCGTACGGCAATTCACGAGAAGTTGAAACGGACTGCCCAGGACATCGCGCATTCTGCCGGCGCGACCGTGGAGGTCGTCATCACCCGCGGCTACGATGTCTCGATGAACGACGACCTGCTCGCCCAACGCATGTCGCCCGTACTGCAGCGCGTGGCGGGCAAGGAGAAGTTCGCGCTCACAAAGCCCGGCGCGGCCGGCGAAGATTTTGGCAAGTTCGCCGCCAAGGCGACCAATGGCGGTTTGTTCGTGAACCTCTCCGTCACGCCGGCAGCCGTTGACCTCAAAACCGCCGCGAGCAATCACTCGCCACTTTTTGTCGGCGATGACTCCGCACTGCCGATCGGCGTGCGTATGATGTCAAATATGGCGGTGGAATATCTGCGCTCAGGGCGAATGACGCCCTGAGGCTCTAGCGCACTCCCAACGCCGCGCGCGCGGCTGGCAGGGCCAGTGCGGCCCACTCGGTGTACTGCGCACCCGACGGGTGCAGTCCATCGGACGCGGCCCACCCGTCGCGCATCGCGCGCGAGGCGGGCGTAACGTCCACCCACTTCGCGCCGGCGCGCTCGGACTCTTCACGTGCGATCGCGTTGAACTGATCGATCTCGCGGCCGATCTTCGCACGGTCACGTCCCTGCGCAAAGGGCATCACGCCCCAGTCGGGAATCGAGAGCACGATCACCCGCGCCGACCTTCCACCCGCGTAGCCAATCGCCTCGTCGAGCAACGTACGGAACTGCGTACGATACTCCTCCGCCGGTCTCGCACGGTACTGGTTGTTCACGCCGATGAGCAGCGACACGAGTGCGTACGTCCCCTGCACGGCCGCCGTCTCGATTCCCGCGCCAAGTTCGTCCGTCGTCCACCCGGTCTTCGCGATGATCAGCGGATCACCGACGTCCACGCCGGCAGCACGCAGCGATTTCGCCAACTGCACCGGCCAGCGCGACGCGGAATCCACCTTCTCGCCAATCGTGTAGCTGTCGCCAAGCGCGAGGTAGGTTTGGGCGGCAATCGGAGAGGGGCTCATGGATTTGACGAGGACCAGAGAGAGTGCCGCAGCAGCGACCAGCTTCATTTGACCACCGAAACGTTTGTCACCGCCGCCATTCGTGCGATCGTCGTGTCCTGCTTGGCGATCACCACACGCAGTGAATCGATGGACGACTGCAGAAGGCTCAGGTTCGCCCGAATGTCGCCAACAGCATCCGCCGCCTGATTGAGCTGCTCGTTGAGGTACGCCGCCTGCCGCGGATTGCTGCAGCCGCCGGCGAGCAGGACGATGGCGCTCAGTGCAAGCGTGCGCTGAACTCGATTGGACTTTCGCATGAGAACTCCGATGGTGACGTGCAACGGAATGATGGCGGCCGCGCATTCATGATACCAAAGCCGGCCGCGCACGAACGTACTTCGCGCGCATCCACTTCGGGAGTCAACGATGCGCGCACCACCCCGCCGCCGCGGAACCATGCTGGTTGAACTTGCCCTCACGCTCGTCATCATCGGCATCATCACCGCTGCGGCCGTGCCGAGCGCACGCGCCACGATAGACCGATTGAACCGAAAACACGCCACCCGCGACGTCGTGCTCGGACTCTGGGCCGCGCGCAACTCGGCAACTCTACGCGGCGAATACGTCAGCTATGTCGTGGACGCGACCCACGGTCGCGTCCGCGCCATCAGCGGAAACGACACGCTCTTCTTTCGCGACCTGGCCGCGCGCCACGGTGTGAAGCTCGACGTCACGCGCGACTCGATCACCTACGCGCCAACGGGAATCGGCTACGGCGCGGCAAACACCAGGATCATTGTGTCACGTGGTGGCCGCTCTGACACGATTACTACGTCCCGAATGGGCCGCGTGTCGTTTTGAGTGGGTCGTGGGCCGGCGGTAGTTGCCGTTCACGCGGTCCCCGGGACGCCGTACCCGGGACTTGCGTTTGTCATAACCCACTACTCGCGACTCACTACCTCACGTCCCGAAATCGTACCCCGCCACGCTCACGCGTGGAATCGGCTTCCCCATCATCCGCTCGATCGTCCGCACCATCCCGATCTCGTCCGCCGACATCAGCGTGAACGCATCACCCGTCTTCGCCGCGCGCCCCGTCCGCCCAATGCGGTGGATGTAGTCCTCCGCCTGCTGCGGCACGTCGAAATTGATCACGTGCGAGATGTGCGAAATGTCGAGTCCGCGCTGCGCGATGTCCGTGGCAACGAGCACTTTCGTTGTCCCCTTCTTGAACGCCGCGAGCGCCGCCGTGCGCTGCCCTTGCGTCTTGTCCGCATGCATCGCGTCGGACGCGATCCCTTCCTTCGCCAGATGCTTGACCACCTTGTCCGCGCCATGCTTCGTGCGCGTGAACACAAGCACCGATTCCATCTTGTGCTCCTTCATCAGCAGCGCGAGCAGCGCGCTCTTCTTTTCCTTCGGGCAGGGGTAGACGAAATGACTCACCGTCGTTGCCGCCGCTGAGCGACGTCCCACCTGCAGCACCACCGGCTTGCGCAGATACTTGCGCGCGAGCGCCTCGACTTCGGGCGGCATCGTCGCACTGAACAACAGCGTCTGCCGATACTTGTCGAGCTGTGCGACGATCTTGTTGATCTGCGGCGCAAATCCCATGTCGAGCATACGATCGGCTTCGTCGAGCACGAGGACTTCGAGCTCGTCAAACACGACATTTTGCTTCTCGAGATGATCAATCAGCCGTCCCGGCGTCGCCACGACGACATCCACGCCGCCCCGCAGCGCCTTCACCTGCGGCTCGTACCCCACGCCACCGTACACGCTGATCACCTGCAGGCCGCTGTGGCGACCGTATTTCCTGAAACTCTCCTCCACCTGCACGCACAGTTCGCGTGTTGGCGTCAGAATCAGCGCGCGCGTGCGCTTCGGCCCGCCCGTCAGGCGCTCAATGATCGGAATCGTGAACGCGGCCGTCTTGCCGGTGCCCGTCATCGCCAGGCCCATCAGATCGCGGCCCTTCATGGCCAGCGGCACCGCCTGCGCCTGAATCGGCGTCGGGCGCGTGTAGCCGGCGTCTGTCAGCGCCCGAAGCATCTGCTCGGAGAGCCCCAAGTCCGCGAACGTGACGTCAACCGTCGCCGCCTCGGCTGCGGCAAGCGCCGCGCTCGGGGTGTCCGACGGAGCAAGCCCCGCTGCTTCGTCGGCCGTTTCAGGATCCGCGAGAATCGCCTCGATCACCGGCTCTGCTTCAGGCGTCTCTGCCTCTTCGGCGGGTTTCGCCGGTCCTGTGCGGCGTCCGCCGCGTCCACCACGTCTCATCAGCACCCGTGCAAGTTACCCGGCGGAGCCAAGGAACTCTACGAGCAGGGCGTTCGTGCGCTCGGGAACCTCCTCCATCACCACATGCCCGGCGTCCTCGATCCATAGAATCCGGCCATGCGGCAGCCGTTCCACCTGCTGCTGGGCCATCCCGGGCTTCACGGTCCGATCCTCGGTGCCGAAGATCACGAGCGTCTCGACCGTCATCGCCGCCAACTCGGCCGCCGTCAGCGGATTCCAGGAGAACTCGCGCAGCATCTGCACCTGCGCGCGCACCACGGCCGGAAACTGCGTCGGCGCCCAGTACTCATCCACGTCGCGCTCGGTGAACCAGCTGAGCTTCCCCTGCACACGGCGCTGTACGACTTCCACCATCTGCCGCGTCACCAGCGACGTCGCCAAATCGCCAAGCCTTTCGGGAATGAACGGTGCGAACGCACGCGCCGGTGTCACTTCACCGAATCCCACCGGGCCAAAGAGCACCAGCTTCGTCGC
The DNA here is from genome assembly GCA_026387935.1 of Gemmatimonadota bacterium. Lineage (GTDB taxonomy): Bacteria > Gemmatimonadota > Gemmatimonadetes > Gemmatimonadales > Gemmatimonadaceae > Fen-1231. The sequence continues at coordinate 155,387 of JAPLKU010000003.1, forward strand.
GCGTCCACGCATCGCCAACTCAAACCCGATGCGCCCGCCGAGCGATTGTGCAAGAATCGGCGCCGGGCCTACTTCCAACGTGTCGAGCAGCATTTCAAGCCGGCTTGCGAACTTGTCGAGCGTGTACTCGCCCCTCGTCGTTGGCGCGTCCGAGAGCCCGTGGCCTGTCAGATCAGGCGCGATGGCGCGATAGCCCGCCGCGGCGAGTGCGCCGAGCGTGTGACGCCAGAGATAGGCCGACACTGCCCAGCCATGAATGAGCAGCACCGGTTTTCCATCCGGCGCGCCCGCCTCGACCACGCGGATCGACGTGCCGTCCGCCAGCGCCACACGGCGCGCCGAAAGCCCCGGCCAACCGGTGGGAAACCATTCCGCTGGCAGAAGTCTGGTCGCTGGCACTGTTGCTTCGCGGTGTATTTACGTCCGGCTCGAGTGGCCGCGGCTACCGCAGATTGATCGCGCGCCCCGAGTACCTGGCGATGAGCCCAATCCGGAACGTCGCATCGGTCCAGCGCTCGTCACCGGCGTGCGAGGGCTCGAGTGGATAGCTCGCCCAGCACCACGGATTCGAGCTGCGTGGCATCGACAATCCTTTGTGGGGATGCCAGACGCCATCGCGGCCACAATCATCGATGAACCGCTCGTGCATCTTGAGCCAGTTCTCGTTACGGCGCAGGAACCCGAGCCGTGCCACGAGTTCCAGCCAGGCCAACGCCGCCGGCACATCGGCCTCGACGGCGTTGCGATGCGGCAGCATGTCGCCAAGCACGAATAGCGGGACCGGCACCATGCGCTTGCCGACCAGCTGCACCTGCTCCTGACGGGGCAGCGGGCGCATCAACCAGCGATAAAGCGCTTCCATCTCTTCGTAGTGCTCGTTCCGGAAGAGCGGCATGTGCGCCAGCATCGCCAGCGCCGACACCGAAGGCGGATGCGCCTCCGCGGCAAGTACCTGACGGTTGCCGATGCGAATCCACGGTTTTTCCGCGAGTGGTGACTTGAGGAAATTGAAAATCTTCTCAAGGACACGATTGGCGACGCCGCGCAAACGCGGATCGGACTCGAATCCCGCTTGAGCGAGCGCAGCCGCGGCGGCTTCACGCAGCGTCTGTCTGGCGCTGATGATCGCGGCCGCGTCGGGCTTCTTGGCGAGCGCAGGACCGAACTCAAAGAGCAGCGCGGGATCGTTGTCTTCGGCGAGCAGCCGGAACAGAATCCGGCGCGCGTGATAGATCGAGGGCGATTCCTTGTCCCATCCGTATTCCGCCAGCCGACGCACGGCGTGCACCGTGCCCACGCCCTCGAACTCATCGCCTCGATGTGATGGAAGGGCAAGCATCGAGTTGTTCCACACGCCATCCGTGGACTGCTGCACAGCAAGTCGAAGCGCCGGCTCAAATGCGTACGGCAGATGGCTCAATCCCGATCCGACTCCGGCCGAAAGCCCCGCAACGTCAACGGCTGCGCGGTATTTGATTGGCGGTGCCGCGTGGTCGAGCAGCCATCCGATGGGAAATTCCAACGTCGCCAACGGGGGTGGCGGCGAAGGAAAGACGGAGACCGTTGGCGCCGGCGGGATCAGCAGGGCTGGGTTAGCTGACATATAACTCGTTGAATAACAATAGTTTATGACACTTGCTTAGTAGTATGGCTTCGGCGGATGGAACGATACAACTTTTATCCAGTTTCGCTAGTGCGTTTTTGGGCCACTGGAGTGACTCGCGACCGCACGCGGAGCCCCTTACGGTGCTTGTGCGGGTACCCGCACCCCGCGAGTTCGCGCCGATGCGCGGCGAATTCATGGATGTCGGCGGCACCAGGCTCTACTACTTCGCCGCTGGCACGCGGGGCGGCGGAGATCCCGTCGTTTTTCTCCACGGATTTCCCGGATCATCGCACGGCTGGCGTGAACTCACGCCGCTGATGCCCGATGGACGCCGCCTTGTCGTCGTCGATCTCATGGGATGCGGCCGCAGCGACGGGCCGGGCGGCACATTCGCGCGCAACGGTACCATCGACGAGCATGCGGGCCTCATTCGCCGCCTGATGGACGATCTGAACATTCCGCGCGCGGCCATCGTCGGCCACTCACTTGGCGGCGTCATCGCGCAGTCCATCGCGGTGCATCATCCGGACCGCATCTCCGCGCTCGCACTCCTCAGCACACCCACCTTCGATGCATGGCCGCGCACCCTGGCGCGGCTCGCGCGCACCGTTCGGCCGCTCGCGGGAATTCTTGGCGCACCAGTTCTCGCGAGCTTCGTGCATGGCTCCGCGATTCGCGGCTACACCGATCGCGATAGCGGACGCCGGTCACTCGACCAGACACTCGTCGCCTATCCGTCGCGGCTCGGAACGCCTACGCTCCTCGCCCATTTGAGTGCCCTGCGCGATCCCGGGATTGCGGCACTTGGTGCGCGGCTCGGAACGATCCGCGTTCCGACGGCGGTGATCTGGGGCGCCGATGATCCGTTTCTTCCGGCCTCACTCGGCGAACGCATCACGGCGGCGATTCCGAATGCGACGCTCGGCGTAATTCCCGGCGCACGTCATTTCGTGGCCGAAGATGCGCCTGAGCAGTGCGCGACAATCATCGGCCATCTGCTTAACCGCTAAAGCTTTCTTACCTCACGCGCCGCGTCAATCAGTCGCGCGATGTCGCTCGCCACGGCGCGCGCTTCCTGCGTCGGCATCGTGGAATCCGCGATTTTCGACTCCACGCCGCTCGACCGCAGCTTGAGCATGTCGAGCTTCATCGTCTGGAGCAGGATCGACGCGCTGTCGAGCTGTTGTGCCACCGTCATGCGGCGGTCCGCGAGATCCTTCAGCGTGAGCTGTTGACGCTCCAGCAATCCCACGCGCCGCGCCCGCTCGCCGTCGTCGCCGCCTGAGGCGCGTGTGTCGGCGATCCGCTGCTCCAACCGGCGGAGCGCATCCGGCGAGGCGTCGCGATCCAGCTGGTGCACGGCACCCGCCAGCGCGCGCACCCGCTCTTCGAGCGCCACCGCCGTGGAGTTTACATCGGGGAGTGAGAGCCGTTCCGACTCCGGGATTTTCGCATACACGTCGGCGATGATCAGCTTCGCCTCGGCGGCCTCGCGAACCACGGGCCCGTGCGGACCGGCGAGAATGTCACTGCTCACGCCACTCAGGTCGGGTGCCGCGGGCCGGCGCAGCTGGCGCGGCGAGGGCGCACCATCGCTCAGCGCGGCCGCCGCGCCTGGCTCATGCGGCTGACGCTGAAAGAGGCGGCCGAACGCAATGCCGTCAATCCAGAGGCTCCCGATCTTTGATGCGACAACAATGCCGATGCCCAACGTGGGAAAGAGAAACCAGAGAAAGTGCGGCGACGTGATCAGGTTGATCGCCGCAAGAAACGCGACGGTGATCGCCCCCTGCACTACCTGCCGCTGCACACTCCGGATTCGATCCTCCGGCGTCGCGTTAACTCCGCCATCACGCTTCAGCTTGCGCTGCTCACGCCGTTCGCGACGCGACATCGGCTCGTGATCAATCGGTGCCGCGCGCAGTTCCTTGAGGAACGCCTGGCGCTGCTCACGCCACTCGCGGATGGCATGCGCGCCGGCGTCATCCTTCTTCCCGTCTTCGCGCAGCGGGTTGTAGCGCCACGGCTTGTTCGCCGCGGAGCTGTCCGGCCGGCCGGCGGGAAGCGAATCGTTGGCACCAGCCATCTGTTCGCGCGCATTCCATCCGGCCTTGAACCCCGCCGGGGCACCTTCCTGGTTGAACGCCGATGACGGCGCCTCCGCGCGCTCGTCGAGCGCATCGTGGAACGCGGCCGCATCCTCCCACCGATCGCTGCGGCCCTTGGCCATCGCGCGCTCGATGACATAGCAGAGGTTGGCGGGCACATCGCTCCGCAGCGTGTGCAGCGCGCGCGGCTGCTCGCTGATGTGCTTCATCAGCATGCCGGGCGTGTTCTCCGAATGAAACGGCAGTTCTCCGGCGAGCATCTGCCAGCCGACGATGCCGAGCGCGTAAATGTCCGATCGCCCGTCAACGTCCTTGTCGCCCATCACCTGCTCCGGACTCATGTACGCCGGCGTACCAACCGCCACGCCCGTCGCCGTCAACTTGAGGTCTCCCTGCGCCGCGCGTGCGATTCCGAAGTCGGTCACAAGGGAACGGCCCGTCGCTCGGTCGATCAGGATGTTGTCGGGCTTGATGTCACGGTGCACCACGCCGTGCGCGTGCGCATACGCGAGCCCGTCACACACTTCACGCAGCACGCGCCGCACAAATGCCATATCGGGCCGCGGATCACGCGACAGTTGTTTCGCGAGTGTTTCGCCCTCCACGAGCCCCATCGCGAAGTACACGACACCGCCCGTCTCTTCGACGGAAAAAATCGGTACGATATTCGGATGCGTTAGCTGCGCCGAGAGCTGCGCCTCGCGCACAAAACGCGAGCGCACGTCACTGCGAAAGGCGAGCTCGGGCGGCAGCACCTTGAGGGCGACCCGGCGGCGCAGGCGCTTGTCGAGCGCGCGATACACCACGGCCATTCCACCACGGCCGATCTCCTCCTCGACGTCGAAGATCGTGCCGACTGCTTCCTCAACGCGGCGCCGCAGTTCGGCCGCGTTGGCGGCGTCGTTGCTCACGGCCTGGAGGAAGAAGCCGCTCCGTCCGCCGACCCGCCGCGCGGCGCAATCCGGCGCAGCTCATCGGCGACGTACACCGCGCTGTCCACCTCGCGCGCCACGGCCATCGCCTGTTCGGCGATGCTGGTCACATGCTGCCACGATTCGTCACCGGTCTTCAGGCGCAGCACGTCGAACTTCATATTCTGCAGCAGAAGCGCGCAGTTCTCGATCTTGATCACGAGCTCGCCGCGCTGGCGATCGATTTCAACCACCCCGCGACGCTGGCGGCGCAGCAGCGCTAGCCGGCGCACGCGCGCTTCACTCGCCGTGCGGTCAAGCGGATTCGCCTGGCCTTCGAGGACTTTGATTTCGGTGTCAATCGCGGCCGCCGGCTTAGTGCCACCATTCCGCTCCAGCTCCGCGAGCTTGCCGGCAATCGCCATGACAGACGCCGTGAGCTTCTGCGCCGTCGCCGGCACCTCAGCCACCCGATTCTTCTCGCTGCGCGGCAACGACTCAAGCAGACGCAGGATTTCGTCGCGATCGACAATCGCCTGACGCGCGAGCGCGGCGTGCGGACCCGACCCCAGCGCCGCCGCATCGGCGGAGCCAATGCGGGCCGGCGTGGGGCGGCCACCAATCGCACGACTCGCGCCCGGCGCGCGCAGCTCCTGCAGCCGGCGCTCACGAGCCGCGACGCGCTTCTCCTCGCTCCAGATGCTCTGCACGTTGTGCTGGAACCACTCCGTGGCGGTGTCCATGAACAGCCGCTCGCGCGGCACGCGGAATACATCGTGCCAGTCGTAGCCGTCGCTCCAGATCCGCGCGTAGCGGGAGGCAACACCAATGCCCCAGAACGCGCTCACGAAGAGCATGTTCGGGCCGCCCATCACGCGCATCAGAAAGAAGAACGCCGTAACCCACAGGTACGGTGCCAATCCCCGTCTGAACTTGTCCACGACAGGATCATTCCAGCGGGCCAGCTCATCCGGCGTAGCGGCGCTGTAGTAATCCACGGCCGCCGTGTCGGTGAGATTCGGCGAGTAGTCGGCGCCCGCCAGACGCTCCATGCCCTGATTCGGCGAGCGGTACGGATTCGCCGACGTTCCCTCCGCGCGCGGTCGCGGCGGCGGCAACGCAGGCACATTCCCCGAATCCAGCCCCTGCACCAGTTCCCTCGCGCTCGCAAAACGGTCAGTCGGATTCTTCTCGAGGCAAATCATCACGGCGCGCGAAAGATCTGCCGGCACATTCGCGCTGCGACGATCGATAGGAACCGGGGCTTCCGAGAGATGCTTGACTAGAAGCGCCGGAGTGTTGTTCGCCACGAACGGCAGGTCGCCGCAGAGCATCTGATACGCCACCACGCCGAGGGAGTAGAGATCACTCCGTCCATCGAGCGCCCGATCGCCCGCCGATTGCTCAGGGCTCATGAACGCGGGCGTTCCAATGGCGATGCCGGTCGCCGTCAGGCGCGCATCAGCGCCGTCGCTGACCGCGTGCGCAATGCCAAAGTCGGTCACCATCGGACGGCCGCTCTGCGCGTCGAGCAGGATGTTGTCCGGCTTGATGTCCCGGTGCACCACGCCGCGTTCATGCGCGTAGGCGAGCGCGTCGGCGACTTCGCGAATGATCCGGCGCACTTCCACCGGATCGAGGGCGCCCTTCTCATGGATGACCTGCGCGAGGTTTAGCCCATCCACATACGCCATCACAAAGAAGACGAGGCCCTGCTTCTCGTCGACGCTGTAGATGGGAACGATACTGGAATGCGAGAGCTGCGCGGCCGTCTCAGCTTCGCGCAGGAATCGCGAACGAATCTCGCTGCGAAACGCGAGCTCCGGCGGCAGCAGCTTGATGGCGACGTTGCGCTTAAGACGCACGTCCTTGGCAAGGAATACGATTCCCATCCCGCCACGGCCGATCTCTTTTTCGAGTTCGTAGGTCGGCGCCAGCACGCGCGCGACGTGCGAGCGCAGCTCGGCGTCGGACTGCGTGATTTGCGATTCGTCCACGTTCGCTGGAATGGGAGTAACCGAGGCAAGCATAGCACCTTCCACTGCCTGCGGCGAGTCTCAGGTGTATCTCGCCTGGGCAGTTTTCGGTCAGGGGGCGTTTCTGTCAGACACTACGTCAGAGCGGCACAATAAAGTTGCAAACTCCGCCGAAACGTCGTAACTCAGGGTGGAACGCCAATTGCACAGGAGAACGGTTACTGGCGCTCGGCGTATAACGCCAGGGACACTTTCCCAGCGGTTACCTGGCAGGAGCCGGGTCTTCAGATGAGCACACGACTGACACTTCCCGTACTTCCCCTGAGGGGAACGGTCATTTTCCCGGGACTCGCCGCGCCAATTTCCGCCGGCCGCCCCGGTACCCTTCGCGCGATTGAAGCCGCCCTCAAGGGCGATCGGCTGGTCTTTGCGGTTGCCCAACGTGATAACGCCGAAGAGCCGTCGGCAGACATTCTCTATTCGATGGGCGTCATTGCCCGCATCGGACAGGTCAACCGCGGGCTGGGCGGCGTGCAACTGCTCCTCCAGGGCGAGGAACGCGCCACCGCGCTCCAGTTCACGCCGGGCGATGGGTTCCTCTCCGCGGTCATCCTGAAGACGGACGACATACTGCCACTCGACGCCAAGGATCCGGCGTTCGAAGCGCTGCACAAGGAAATCCGCGAACGCGCCGCCGAACTCGGCGAAAAGCGCGGCTTGCCGGAAGAGGTCGTCCACCAAGTGCTCGATTCGGTCACTGAACCGGGACGCTTTGCCGACCTCGTCGCTGGCTACCTCGAGCTTCCGGTGCCCGAAAAGCAGGGCCTGCTCGAAACCCTTACGGTGGAAGAGCGGCTCCGTCGTGTGCTCGTCCAGGTGCAGCGCCAGATCTCGCTGCTCGAAGCGCAGGAAGAGATCAAGTCGCAGGTCCAGGAAGAGCTCGGCGAACGCCAGCGCGAGATGTTCCTGCGTGAACAGATGAAGGCCATTCAGAAAGAGCTCGGTGACGACGACCAGGCCAAGGAAATCGAGGAACTGCGCGAAAAGCTGCGCAAACTCGAGCTCCCCAAGGACGCCCGCACCGAAGTGAATCGCGAACTCGGCCGCCTTGAGCGTTCAGGCCACGAGTCCATGGAGGCGCAGGTCATTCGCACCTATCTCGAGTGGATCGCCGAACTGCCGTGGAACAAGCGGTCGGACGACCAGCTCGACCTGCCGCATGCCATTCGCGTACTGGATGACGATCACTACGGCCTCAAGGACGTGAAGGATCGCGTGCTCGAGTTTCTCGCGGTGCGTCAGCTCCGCGCGCATCAGCTCGCGGAGGAGATCAAGACCACGGGCGAGTTCCCCGCTGCCAAACTCAAGACCGCGAAGGACGACGCCACCCCATCGCTCACCAAGAGTGCCGAGCCGGCTGACCGCACGATCACGGATACGAAAGAGGCGAAGGCCCGCGCCATGGCGAAGGGCCCGATCCTGCTCTTCACCGGACCGCCTGGCGTCGGCAAGACGAGTATCGCGAAGTCCATCGCGCGCTCCCTTGGTCGCGAGTATGTGCGGGTGGCCCTCGGTGGCGCGCGCGACGAGGCCGACATTCGCGGCCATCGCCGCACCTACGTGGGCGCAATGCCGGGCCGCATCATCCAGGGGATGAAGCAGGCGGGCACGAAAAATCCCGTCTTCCTCCTCGATGAAGTGGACAAGCTTGGCGTTTCGTTCCAGGGCGACCCGTCGAGTGCGCTGCTCGAAGTGCTCGACCCAGCGCAGAACGACACCTTCACCGATCACTACCTCGGCGTCTCGTATGATTTGTCCGAGGTGCTCTTCATCGCGACGGCCAACTTTGTCCAGAACATTCCTGGTCCATTGCTCGACCGCATGGAAATCGTCGAGTTCGCTGGCTACACCGAACGCGAAAAGGCCGAGATCGCCAAGAAGTACCTGATCCCGCGACAGCTTGAAGAAAACGGGCTCGCCGGGAAAAACGTCGCCTTCAGCGAAGAGGCCATCGCCTCGCTCGTGTCGAAGTACACGCGCGAAAGCGGTGTGCGTCAGCTCGAGCGCGAGATCGGCGCCGTCGCGCGAAAGGTCGCGCGCCGTATCGCCGCTGGCGAAGAGAAGGTCATCATCGACAACGGCGTCGTGTCGGCAGACGAGGTACGCGAGCTCCTCGGTCGTCCGAAGGTGCGCCCCGAAAAGGCGAACGAGCACCACGAAGTGGGCGTCGCCACCGGCATGTACTACACCCCGATGGGCGGTGACATCATGTTCGTTGAAGCGTCTACGCGCTCACTTTACCAGGCGCCGAATGCCGACGGCTCGGCGAGTGGCGCGCCGGTGTCGCTCGTGCTCACCGGCCAGCTTGGCGATGTGATGAAGGAGTCTGCGCGCGCGGCGTTCACCTACGTGACGAAGAACGCCGAGAAGCTCGGCATTCCCAAATCACGCCTCGGCGCTCTCGAAACGCACATCCACGTCCCCGCCGGCGCGATTCCGAAGGATGGTCCGTCTGCAGGAGTGGCCATTGCAACGGCGCTCGCCAGCGAACTCTCAGGACGCGCGGTGCGAAAGGATCTCGCCATGACCGGCGAAATCACGCTGCGCGGCCGTGTGCTGCCGATCGGTGGCCTGAAAGAAAAAGTGCTCGGTGCCCTGCGCGCTGGCATGAAGACCATCGTGCTCCCGAAGGACAACGAGGCCGACCTCGATGACGTGCCGCTGGAAGCGAAGCAGAAGCTCGTATTCCATACGGTGGAAACGCTCGAGGACGTGTTGAAGCTCGCGCTCGTGGACGAGACGACGCAGAGCAAGCTGCAGATGGTGTAGTCGTAAGCAGCAAGAGGTCCTGAACAAGAAACGCGCACCGATCGTTCGGTGCGCGTTTCTTGTTTCTTCGTTCTTCCGGCTTATGGCTTCTTTATTTTCGTAACCTTGCCGGTGGAGTCCACCGCGTACGATGGACCGAACGCACTGTCGCGCATCCGATGATCGCCCGTCGCAGCCGCTTGCTTCGACGTGTCGGCGTTCGGCTTCAGACCTGAATCAGCGGCCGGCACCGCAGCAATGCGACCAGGTGAGGGCGCCTGCACCGGTGGCGGAGCGGGTGCCGGAGCGGGCTCGGCCGCGGGCGTTTCGCCGCCACAGGCGACGACCAGCGCGAGGGCGGAGAATGCGACATGAGTCGCGTTCACTTGATCCTCGCGGAGAGCATGGTCACGCGTCCGTTGGTGTCCACCGATCCGATCGGCTCACGGACGATGTCGTTGAGTGCGAACGAACCATCCGCACCGATCTCCGCCTGGAGAAGGCCGAACGCTGCAGCCGTTGAGCTCGGCACCGTGTAGGCATCGGCGACCGACGTGTTTACGGTGTAGCCGAGGTCGAATAGCGACGCGATTGACATGCGACTGAGCGGATTGACCGTGCCGGGTGCAGAGATGAACCCCGTCATCAGTTCCGTGCGAAAGGTGGTTTCGCGCCAGTGCACGTCGCGCGTGCCCGGACCGCCCGTCGTCTCCAGCGGCACTGTCCCTGGGCATACGGTGGCTCCGCCGGCGGCCAAACACCCCGCCACCGCCTGCGCTCCGACGAATGCCGGCGCCGCCGTTCCGGCGCCGGAAATCTGGCCCTTGGAAAGCCAGAGCGTTCCAAAGCCGATTGTGTGTAGCATTTCATGAAGCACGACGTCGTTCAAGCGGCCGTCATTCTTCAGAGTCTGGAAGTCCGCTACGTCGAAGTTCATCACGCCAATCAGCGAGAGTCCGCCCGCGGTTCTCGTAAAGCATGGCCCTGAACTGCCAAGCACCTTGCCGACGCCGTCAATTTCCTTGACGGTTGCATAGATGATGATGTCGTCAACAATTTCGGTGAGCGGACCCACTCCGGTGATGTCACAGCCGGAAATGTCGAATGCGGTCAGCGGAACGTCAGGAACATCGCCGGTAATGATCGCCATCACGCGATTTGCGGCGGCTTGGAACGCTGCCTGGAATGCGGGATCAATTGGCGGACCAAAGAACCGCAAATCCACGAAGTACGCTGGACGGCCGTTTGCCGAAATCACGACAGGCGCGAGGCCAGCCACCGTGATGGTCAGCGTGTTCAACCCCGGGCTCGCACCGAGCGTCCAGACGCCAACCGCGGCCGCGGCGGCGCCTGATTTAGTGGCGGCACTCGCAATGCTGCCGCCGCCGGATGTGACCGCGATGGTGACGGCGACATTGGAAAGCATCATGCCCTTGTCATCCAGAACCGTAAACGTCGGCGTCGGAATGACGGCGGAATTCACGACCCCCGTGATCGTTCCCGTCACAGAAATCGTAATGCTCGCCGGCTTCGGCGGAGCCGTCGTTTCCTTGCCGCAAGCGGCAAGGAGGAGAATCGCGGCGGCGGAATAGCTGCGCATGCGCATCAGGAGCAGTTGGGCCGTGTTGGGAATGAGACGCAGAACGGCCGGGTCAGCGAGCACCAGGCGTCTCCTCGTCGTCGCCACTCGCGACCATCGTCTTGGAGAGGCGTTCGGTGAGTCGGAGACCAACCGTCGGCCGCAGGGGCTGGAGCGCCAGCGCGGCAAGAATCAGTGAGAAAATGCTGCCAGCAACAATGAAGACCCGCGTGGACTTTCCGCTCTCGACCATCACGCGCGACTTCTCGCCAAGGACTCGGACTTCCTCGTTACGCATCTCGGCCAGCAGGCGCGCCGGGCTGGTGCGGACCGGTTCCGCGCGCAGCGCCTTGGCGGCGACCTCTGCGCCCGACTTCGTACGCAGGAGCATCAGGTGGCGCCCGTCGGTGAACTGCGCGCCAAGGATCGGGCCGAGCTTGTCGAGGTTCGCGCGCTGCGCGGGATGATCCTCGCTCGCCGCGCGCAATGAGTCGAGCGCGTATTCCACATCGCTCTGCGCGGCGTCAATCACGCCGAGCATGCCTGGATTGCCGTTTTCGATGTAGCTGTGGATCGCCGTCTCGGCCGCCATCGTGCGCACGCTCACGCGATCGAGGTGTTCGATGTTCAGGTTGGTAACGGCGGCGGCGCGTTGGGCATCCACCATTTGCGTTGTGCTCAGATACGACACCAGTCCAACTGCCGAGAGCATCAGCAGCGCGGCGCCGGAGGTGATGCTCAGTTTTTGGACCGGTGTGAACGTCATCGCCCCACGCTCCTAGAACACGATGGGACCGAGCCCAAACAAGCGGCGCACGTTCACGCGGAGCGCTCCCGGCTCAGTACCCGTGATAAAGTACTCCACATAGCGGCGGTCGGTTGGCGTGGTTTCACTCGCCAACTTGCCCGTCTGACGGTCCAACGTCGCTGATGTTACCCCGGATGGCGGCGTAGACCATTCGTCGCTCGCGCGCGTATAACCGGCCCGATCGAGCATGCGCGCGAAAATCGGCGCCGCGAGCGAGCCACCGGCAACATTGTGCGCCGCAATCATCTGCGGACGATCAAAGCCAAGCCACACGCCGGCAACAATGTCGGGCGTCATTCCCACGAACCAGACGTCGGTGTTGTCGTCCGTCGTCCCGGTTTTCCCAGCGACAGGAACGTCGGCCGGCAAGATGCGGCGGATGGATGTCGCCGTGCCCCGCTCTACCACATCGCGCATCATGTCCCGGAGGACGAATGCCGCATTGGGCGGCAGCGCGCTCGGAAGCGTCTGCACGTCGCGCTCGTACACGGTCTTCCCTTCGCGGTCATCAATCTTGACGATCAGTCGCGGATCCACAGGGGTCCCGAGCCGAGCGATGGTCGTATACGCACCGATGAAATCGATTGGCCGCACCACCGAGGCGCCGATCGCGCTCGACGGATAGGGCGAGATGGAGGTGGAAATCCCCGCGCGCTTCGCGAACGCGATCACCGAATCGGCGCCGAGTTTCTGCCAGAGCTGCACCGCCACCGGGTTGCGCGACTTCGCGATCGCCTCGCGCATCGTGATCCCCCCAAGGAACTCGCCGTCAGAGTTCTTCGGCCGGTACGACTGGCGGTCGTAGGTGATCGTGATCGCCGTGTCGTAGACAATCGTGTTGGGCGGCATCGAATCGAGAATCGCGCGACCATAGACAAATGGCTTGAAGCTCGAGCCCGGTTGGCGCAGTCCGTTCGTCGCGCGGTTGTACGGCGCTTCGGCATGGTCGCGTCCGCCCACCAGCGCCCTCACGTCGCCGGTTTGCGGGTCAATTGCCACCACGGCGCCTTCGAGATAGTCGGTGTTGCCGCGCGGATGAACGGCCAGCGTTGGATGCTTCCACCCGGGCCGCGTTTCAATCGCGGCCGTTTCATCCATCAGGGCGGAGAGGGCCGCGCGCTGCAACGCCGGATCGAGCCCCGTCATGATCCGGTAGCCACCGTCGCCCACCTTCACACCCACGCGTTCGGCCGCGGCACGAACCGCGTCAACGAAGTAGGGCGCACTCGCCGACATGCCGCCATTCGGCGCCGTCTTGATTGGCAGTCGCCTTGCCGCGGCAGCGTCATCCTTCGAAATCATTTTCTGCGACGCCATGAGATCGAGAATGGCGTCGCGCCGATGCTTGGCGCGATCCGGAAATTTTGCGGGGTCGTATTGTACGGGACTCTTTGGCATGGCCGCGAGCGTCGCCGCCTCAGCGAGCGTCACCTGCGCGGCGCTCTTCCCGAAGTAGTGACGCGCCGCGGTTTCCACGCCATACCAACCATGACCGAAATTGATCTGGTTGAGATAGGCTTCGAGCACCTGCTGCTTCGAGTAGCGCCGCGTCATCTCGATGGCAGCCTTTTGCTCACGCAGCTTCCGCATGGGCGAGGGATCGCGCCGGTTCACGAGATCGGGATGCATGTTGCCGACCAACTGCTGCGTGATGGTGCTCGCGCCACGACTCGCGCCGAGCAGGTTGTCCTTGATCGCGCCGGCAATGCCGACGAGATCGACACCGTTGTGCGAATAAAAGCGCTGGTCTTCAACCGCGATGAACGCGTTCGGGAGAAACGGCGGCAACGATTTCAGCGAAACGATCGTGCGCCATTCATGTCCGATCTCGCCGACGAGCGACCCGTCGCGCGCGAATACCTGCGACGATTGCGGCGGCGTAATGAGGTGCCAGGCTTCACCCCCGGCCGACGGCTGGACCACCGGCTGTTGAGCCAGCAGCAGGCAGGGAGCGGCGAGGAAAGCAAACCAGCGCATTGTCATAAAATACCCCACCACGCAAGTCGTGATCCCGCAACGGGTTTGCCCCCGGTTGGGGGTCGGTTGGCCGTCGGTTGGCGTCCGGGGCACGCGGGTGCGAGCTTTCATAAGAATGCCCGTCCTCCATCTCGCGATTGCGCAGTTCCGTCCTCGAAAAGGGGACGTCGACGGGAACGTCAGGCGCATCGGCGAAATTCTCGCCCAGGCAGCCGCGCTCGATCAGCCTCCCGACGTCGTGCATTTCGCCGAAACGGTCCTCTCCGGCTACTTCGTCGAAGGCGGCGTGCGTGAGGCCGCGACGACGGCGCCTGAACTCGCCGGCGTGCTGGGCGCCGCCTACCGGGCTGCCGGAGGCAGCCAGGCGATAGACGCGATTATCGGGTTCTACGAACAGCACGAGGGAACGCTCCACAATAGTGCGGCCTTCCTGTCGCTTGACGCGTCCGGACAGGCCAGTGTTGTGCATATACACCGCAAGAACTTCCTTCCGACCTACGGGATGTTCGATGAAGAGCGGTTCGTCGAGCGCGGGTTCGGCATTCGCGCCTTCGATGCGCGATGGGGACGCACCGCCATCCTCGTCTGCGAAGACGCCTGGCATTCGCTCTCGGGAACGATCGCGGCCCTCGACGGCGCGCAGGTGGTGTTCGTCTGCGCCGCCGCGCCGGCGCGCGGGATGCAGGCGCCGGCCGACCGCCGGATGGGCGACTCGACACCTGCGACCGTCGGGCGATGGGAACGGCTGATGCGCGATATCAGCGAGGAGCATGGTGTCTTCGCCTCGCTCGCCAATCTCGTGGGCAGCGAAGGCGGCAAGGTGTTCCCGGGGGCTTCGCTCCTCATGGGACCGCACGGCGACATCCGCGCGCGCGGACCGCTCTGGGAAGAAGCACTCGTTACGGCCGCAATCGATCTTGGCGATGTCACACGCGCCCGTGCCGACGCGCCGATGCTCTCGGATCTTCGTGTCGCGCTGCCAACGATGCGCGCGGAACTCGAGCGCGTGGCGGGAGGTGCTGCAGGGCCTGTGGTTGCTGCGGCTGCTCCGGCGGCACCCGCACCGAAGGCCGCGAACGCAAAGAAATCAGCGCCGGCAAAGGGCGCCGTGGCAGCGCCACTCGCGGTCGTTCGCACAGGCGACGCGAGTCATGGCGAACCGCCGCCACTCGAGATTGACGCGCCGCTCGTCGAGGGATGGCTCGTGGCGTTCCTGCGCGATGAGTTCCGCCGCCGTGGATTCACCGAAGCCGTCGTGGGACTCTCCGGCGGTGTGGACTCGGCGATCACCGCAACGCTTGCGGCGAAAGCGCTTGGCCCGGAGCATGTACTCGCCGTGCGATTGCCGTACCGCACGTCGAACCCCGATTCGCTCGCGCATGCCAAGCTTGTCATCGACCAGCTCGGCATTCGCGAACGTACGCTCGACATTTCGGCGGCGGTCGACGGATACCTGAGCACCGAGCCCGAGGCCAATCCGGCGCGCCGCGGCAACGTCATGGCGCGCACACGCATGATCGCGCTCTTCGACCTCGCCGCGAAGCACCAGGCCCTGCCCCTCGGCACCGGCAACAAGAGCGAACGGCTCCTCGGCTACTTCACGTGGCACGCTGATGATTCGCCGCCGATCAATCCGATCGGCGATCTGTTCAAGACACAGATCTGGGCACTCGCGCGGCACTTGAACGTGCCCGACGCGATTGTGTCGAAGCCCGCGTCCGCTGATCTCATTCAGGGGCAGACCGACGAAGGCGATTTCGGCATCAGCTACGCGAAGGCCGATGTTATTCTCAACTGGCTGCTGAATGGCTGGGCACCGCGCGAGCTGGTGTCGCGTGGATTCAACGCCGAAGAAGTCGAGCTCGTGCGCGCGCGGCTCGACGGGACGCACTGGAAACGGCGACTGCCAACGGTGGCGCTGCTCTCGACAGCGGCGATTGGCGAGAGCTATTTGCGACCGGTGGATTACTGAGTTCGCATCCAGCAAGAATCGGATTGAACCGCCGTACCGGTCGCCGTACGCTGCACCCATGACACACAACCCGATCACCGACTACGCCCGCGTCGAACGCGCCATCCGCTATCTGGACGCGCATCGCGAATCGCAGCCCACCCTCGCCGACGTGGCGCGGCAGGTGGGGCTTTCCGAATCGCATTTCCAGCGCCTCTTCACACGCTGGGCGGGCATCAGTCCCAAGCGGTTCATCCAGCACCAGACGGCCGAAGTGCTCAAGTCGCTCCTTCGCAGCGAACGGAGCATTCTCGATGCGTCGTTCGAGGCCGGACTCTCTGGCCCGGGCCGTGCGCACGATTTGATCCTGAACGCGGAGGCCGTCACGCCGGGCGATCTGGCGCGCGCTGGCGAAGGCCTCGTCATTGCCTACGGATTCCACGGAACCCCGTTCGGCGAGTGCCTCATAGCGACCACACCGCACGGCATCTGCCATCTCGCCTTCACTGGTCCGGTGACCAGGCAGCAGGCGATCGATCGGCTCACGCACGACTGGCCGCGGGCAACCCTTCGCGTAGACCGATCAGGGACTGCTTGTACCGCCTCCCGTGCCTTTCCGGCGCCGGGAGAACGCGCTGCGCCCGGACTCTCGATTCATGTGAAGGGCACGAACTTCCAGCTGAAGGTCTGGCGCGCGTTGCTCGCCGTTCCAGAAGGCGGCGTTACCACCTATGGTGCGCTCGCGGCGGCAATCGACGAACCCGACGCATCACGCGCCGTGGGGAACGCGGTGGGCAAGAATCCCATCAGTTGGTTGATTCCCTGTCACCGCGTGCTGCGCAGCACGGGCGCCCTCGGCGGGTACGCGTGGGGGCCGGACCGAAAGCGGGTGATGCTCGCGCTGGAGCGCGTGCACCACCCGCCACGTACGGAGTACGCTGCTACACCAGCTACGCCGCGCGGGAGAAGTGCAGCGACACGGCCCTACGCGCGCCCCGCTTGAACGTCCGGTGCACCGCGCGGGCATAGCGCATGAAGTTCGCGCCCGCCCACGGATAGCGGACGAAAAACTCAAGCGGCAGTAGCGCGCCCTTCAACTGGTTGCAGGACAGGCAGGCCGCGACGAGGTTGCCCGGCGCGTGATCTCCGCCGAGGGAGAGCGGATGCACGTGGTCCAGCGTGGCGTTTTCGAGCCCTAGGCACGTGCCGCAGTACACACACCGGCGCCCGCAATCGCGGAAAGTGTCGCGCTTGACGTGTCGCTTGTGGTTTTGGGTGAGCACGCGACTCTGATGTCGGGCCAGGTCACGACGCGAACGGGGGAGCGCAGCGCGGTGAACGTTCCTGTGGGACATGACACCTCGGCGGAGAGGGCCAGAACGACGACACCCCGCTGCGGGGCAGTGACGCTTTGCCCGTGCGGGGTGACGATGATGGGGTGGAGACTCCAACCGGTGGTCGCGGGAGGCGACTCAGGCGGGCGCTGCTCGGGATGTCGTCCTCTCGAACGTTCCATGAGCCTCCAGTTGAGCAGTTCGCCAGTCGGTCTCGGCAACCCGCTCGTCTTCGTTTCGACGCGCGGAAATGTTGGGTGGTAACACCACTTACGCAATAGCCCGGCGCACATAATGGGTAACAGTCATGTGAATCGGGCGCCGGTACGTATACGGCGCGTCTCGGTCACACTACTTTTCAACCATGGCAACTTCGTCCAAAGTGAAGCGGACCACCGCCGCCGCTTCTGCACTTACCCGCGACCAGCTCGTCGCGGCCTACAAGACGATGCTCCTGTCGCGCCGCTTGGACGACAAGGAGATCGCGCTCAAACGCCAGAACAGGATCTTCTTCCAGATCTCGAGCGCTGGCCACGAAGCCGTGACCACGGCCGCGGCGCTGGCACTGAAGCCGGCGTATGACTGGTTCTATCTCTACTATCGCGACCGCGCGCTCTGCCTGACCCTCGGCATGACGCCCGCGGAAATGCTCTATTCGGCCGTCGGTGCTGCCGCGGACCCGAACTCCGGCGGCCGCCAGATGCCGTCGCACTGGGGCTACAAGAAAGCGAACATCGCCTCGGTCTCTTCTCCGACCGGAACGCAGTTCCTTCAGGCCGTCGGCGCGGCCGAGGCATCCATTCGCGCCGAGCATCAGGGCGGCGCGCAGGAAGGCTTCCATGGCGACGAGGTCGTCCTCGTGACCACCGGCGAAGGGCAGACCAGTCAAGGCGAGTTCTACGAGTCGCTGAGCACGGCCAGCAATCTTGGCCTGCCCGTGGTGTACCTCGTCGAAGACAACGGCTATGCGATTTCCGTGCCGGTCGAAGTCAACACGCCGGGCGGCTCGATTTCCGAAGTCGTGAAGGGCTTCCCCGGGCTCTACATCCAGCAGGTGGATGGCTGCGACTTCATGGCGTCGTACGAAGTCATGCAACGCGCCGTGGCCTATGCGCGCGAACGCCGTGGTCCGGCGCTCGTGCATGCCCGCGTGATTCGCCCCTACTCGCACTCGCTGTCGGACGACGAAGTGCTCTACCGTCCGAAAGAAGAACGTGACTCGGACGCAGCCCGTGATCCGGTTGTCCGCTTCCCCGAATGGCTCGTCAAGCAGGGGCACGCCACCGACGCCGACATCCAGCGCATCCGCGATGAAGTGGAGGCCGAGGTCACCGCCGCCACGGACGATGCGCTCGCGCAGCCACAGCCGGGTGCCGACACCGTGCATTTCGGCGTTTACTCGCCGGATGTGGACCCGACCAGCGAACAGTTCGACACCGAAGACGATCCACAGTTCTCGGGCGATCCCACCACCATGGTGGACCTTCTCAACGTCTGCATGAAGGACGAGATGCGCCGCGACCCGCGCATCCTCGTGTTCGGCGAAGACGTGGCCGACGTCTCCCGCGAGCAGCACCTCGGCAAGGTGAAGGGCAAGGGCGGTGTGTTCAAGGTGACGTGGGGGCTGCAGAGGGAGTTCGGCAGCAACCGCGTGTACAACTCTCCGCTTGCTGAGGCCAACATCGTTGGCCGCGCGATCGGCCTGGCGCACCGCGGCTTCAAGCCGCTCGTCGAAGTGCAGTTCTTCGACTACATCTGGCCCGCGTACATGCAGATTCGCGACGAACTCGCGACGATGCGCTGGCGCTCAAACAATCATTTCAGCGCGCCGGTGGTCATCCGCACGACGTACGGTGGCTACATCCGCGGCGGCATTTATCACTCGCAGACGGGCGCATCGTTGTTCACGCACTGCCCCGGCCTCCGCGTGGTCTGCCCGAGCAATGCGCTTGATGCCAACGGTCTGCTCCGCACCGCCATTCGCGGCGACGACCCGGTGATTTTCCTCGAGCACAAGCACCTCTACCGGCAGACGTACAACAAGGGCCAGTATCCGGGGCCGAATTACATGATTCCCTTCGGCAAAGCGCGCATCGTGCGCGAGGGAACCGACGTCACGGTGGTGACCTACGGCGCCACAGTGCAGCGCGCCTTTGTGGCCGCACGGGATGCGGCCGAGCGCGGGATCAATGTCGAGGTGATCGACCTGCGCACTCTGTCGCCGTGGGACAAGGAGACGGTCTTCGCATCGGTAAAGAAGACCGGCCGCGTGATTGTTGCGTACGAGGACTCGGAGTCGTGGGGCTATGGCGCGGAGATCTCCGCCCGCATCGCCGACGAGTGCTTCGCTTGGCTCGACGCGCCCGTTCGGCGCGTGGCGAGCAACGACACCTTCGTGGGGTACGCGCCGCAGCTCGAGGACGCGACCCTCCCGCAGGTGGCGACGTTCACCAAGGCGTACGAGGAAATCGCAGCCTACTAGCCGCGTACTCGCAGCGTACTCGCAGCGTGCGAGCGGTGGTCTGGCGGGAGCGCCTGCCTAGGCGCGCGGGTGTCAACACCGCGCGCCGGAACCAGGCTCGCTAGCGCCGCTCTTGTGAGTCGCGAATGTCGAGCAAGATTTCGAAGTAGAGCTGCTCCCGACGGTACGCAAAATCCAACGATGGCAGCTGCGATTCGTCGCCGGCGGTCTTCGCCCGGTCGAACGCCTCGCGGTACATCTCCTCGAGGTTGTCCAGAATGGCGGAACGGGAACGCGACATCGTCTTCTCCAGGAGTTGCGGTGTAAGGCGCGGGGGATCGAACCGCGCTGGTGGAGCCGGTCGTGGCGGCGGCGAATCGAGCAGGAACTTCTTCGCCGCGCCGAGCATCAGGCGCCGGGGATTGAATGGGTCAGTCACAGGGTGGAGTTTGCTTCACCGCGCGTTACGATGCCAGTCGCAACGCCAGTCGCGACCGCGAACGTTCCTGGAACGTTCTACCGAGCGCCGCGCTGCGACACGAGCCGCGCGAGCACCGAATCCTCTTCGGCGAAGGGCAGGAGCGACGCCGTAACTTCAGCGTCCGTCGCACCCTCAACCGCCATCAACGGGGGCGGCGTACCACCGGCAGCAGCGCGCGGCGTTCCCGCCCGACGGTCCAGCTCGATCACGGCGCGCACGGGGGTGGACCCGGGCGTGGTGACGCGCCGGATACGAACCACCGGTCCGTTTGCCATCGTGCGCTCGTAGAGGATGTCGGACAAGAAAAGCAGATGGGAGAAGGTAGACGGCAGGGTGCGCAAATACTCACTCGAACCTGTCGCCCGGCAGAGCGTGGCGCAAGCCGCCGGATTCAGACCTTGAGCTGGTGAAATACCGCCGCCTCCACCACTCGGCCTTCCTTCAGGTGCTCCACCACGATCCGTTCCAGCAACTCGGCCGTGACGTTGGCATACCACACCCCTTCGGGGTACACCACCACAATGGGTCCGCCCCCGCACACGCCAAGGCATGGCGCTTCCGACCGTTTGATACGGGTGGGCCCAAAGAGCAGGTCCTCACGCTGGAGGAGCGCCGCCAACTGGCTGTACAACGCCCGGCCACGTCGCTCCACCGAGCAGAAACCGCCCGTGCAAACCAGCACGTGGCGGCGGTACGGCTCCATTTCTGGAGCGGGTGTATGGTCGGAGCGTGATGCCGGCATCGGTCGTGAAGTAAAGTTAGTCATCAGGGAGGAACTGGTTCCGATGCGTCTCATTCGTTCGGCGGCCCCCACGGTCGCCATGCTGCTCTCCACTGCCGTCGGCTCGGCGAATCTGCCAGCCCAAGGGACAGCGGCGCCCGATCTCGCCGCCGCGCTCACGCTCGACCCGGCCGTGCGAACCGGCACGCTGCCCAATGGCCTCCGGTATTTCGTGCGGAAGAACGCGCGCCCCGAAAAACGAGCCGAGCTGCGGCTCGCGATCAACGCGGGGTCGATCCTCGAAAACGACGATCAGCGGGGGCTCGCCCATTTCGTCGAGCACATGGCCTTCAACGGTACACGCCGCTTCCCGAAGGCCGACCTCGTCAACTATCTCGAACGCATCGGCATGCGCTTCGGCGCCGACGTGAATGCGTCCACGTCGTTCGACGAGACCATCTACACCCTCACGGTGCCCACGGACACGGCCCGGTTCATCACCACCGGCCTCGACATCCTCGAGGACTGGGCGCACGGCATTTCTTTTGATCCGGCTGAGCTCAAGAAAGAGCGCGGGGTGGTCATCGAAGAATGGCGCACTGGGCGCAACGCCAGCACGCGCATTTCGAACAAGCAATTCCCGGTGATGCTCAACAAATCGAAGTACGCTGAGCGCCTGCCGATCGGGACCAAGGAGAACCTCGAGACCTTCGCCGACAGCCTCGCCATCACGTTCTATCGCGACTGGTATCGCCCCGACCTGATGTCCGTGGTCGCCGTTGGCGATTTTGATCCCGCCGAGATGGTCCGTCTCATTGAGGAGCGTTTTTCGCGCATTCCGGCTGCGATGCACGCGCGTGCGCGGGCCGACGCACTCGTACCGGACCACGCCGAAACGCTCGTCTCGATCGAATCAGACACGGAATACCCGAGCAAGGATGTCACGCTCCTCTGGCTGAAGCCGATCTCGCACGCGCAGACCGTGCACGACATGCGCCGCGATCTCGTCTACCGATTTCACGACGGCATGCTGAACCTGCGGTTCGCTGAAATCACGCAACGTCCGGACGCGCCGTTTGCCTACGCTGGCGGCGGCCGCGGTGAGTTTGTCCGCACCAAGGGCGTCTATCAGCTGGCGGCCGGTGTGAAGCAAAACGGATTCACCTCGGCGGCCGAAGCGCTGCTCACTGAAGTCGAGCGTGCACGCCGATTCGGGTTCACCCCCGGTGAGCTCGACCGCACCAGAATCAACTACCTGCGCTCACTCGAACAAGCGTTCACCGAACGCGACAAGATGGATTCGCCGGGTTTCGCAGACGCGTACGTCACGATGGCGCTCACCGGCGAAACCGCTGTCAGCATCGCCCGCGAAGTTGAACTGGGCAATGCGCTCGCGCCGACGATCACACTCGATGAAATCAACGCCGTGGCGCGGGCAACACTCAGCGACTCGAATCGCGTCATCATGGTCGCTGCCCCGCAGCTGCCGGATGTGAAGCTCCCCACCTCGGCCGACCTGCTTTCGATTTTCGCTACGGCCCGCGGCGCCACCGTCGCCGCGTATGTGGATTCGACGAACAACGAACCGCTCGTTGCAAAAGCACCGACGGCTGGCCGCATCACGGCCGAACGAACGCTGCCCGAAACAGGCATCCTCGAATGGACGCTGTCAAACGGTGCGAAGATGCTTGTCAAGCAAACAGACTTCAAAGCAGATGAAGTCCTTTTCGCCGGGCAGAGCCCAGGCGGCTCATCGCTCGTGAGCGACAAGGACGACCTCGACGCCTCGTTCGGTGCCTACGCCGTCTCCGACGGCGGACTGGGCAATTTCACGCCGACCGCGTTGCGCAAGAAGCTCACCGGCAAGCGCGCGTCCGTCACGAACTCGGTCTCCACCTGGGGCGAACATGTCGGCGGGAGCGCGTCGCGAAAAGATCTCGAGACGATGTTCCAGCTCACTTGGCTCAACTTCACGCAGCCGCGCGTAGACAGCGCCTCGTTCAAGGCGTGGGTAAACCTCGTGCGTTCAGTACAGGCAAATAACGACAACGATCCGCAAAGTGTGTTCGGCGACACCATCTCGACGACGCTCACGCAGTACCACCCACGGCAGCGCCTCTTCCGTGCACAGGCGCTCGACTCCGTTGACGTGAATCATGCGCTCGCACTCTACAAGCAGCGCTTTGCAGGCGCGGATGATTTTACCTTTTTCCTCGTGGGCAGTTTCCCGCTCGATTCCGCGCGGATGTTCACCGAGCGCTACATCGCGTCGCTGCCGGCAACCGGCAAAAAAGAAGAGGCCCGCGACCTTGGCGTGCGCATGCCGGCGGGAGTCGTCGAAAAGACCGTGCGAAAAGGCGTCGAACCCAAGGCGTCGAATGAATTCGTGTTTCACGGCAGCTGCACCTACCGCTACCAGAATCGCGTTGTCCTGAACGCGCTGCGCGATCTGCTCGACATCCGGCTGCGCGAAGTCCTCCGCGAGGACAAGAGCGGCACGTATGGTGTGGGGGTCAGTGCCACGTGCAGCCACATCCCGTACGACCGCTACCGCGTTTCCATTTCGTGGGGGAGCGCGCCAGAACGGACCGACGAACTCATCGCCGCGATGTGGTCCGTGATCGATTCGGTGAAGGCCGGCGTCATCTCCGATTCCAATCTCGTAAAGATCCGCGAGATGGCCGTGCGCGGGCACGAAACGGCGCTCAAGGAAAACGGCTCCTGGATCGGGGCGATGCAGGACGCTGCCGAAGATGGCCGTGATCAGCGGGATTGGCTGCGCCGGCCGGAAATGACCGCCAAGGTGACGAAAGCGCAGCTGCGTGACGCAGCGCGCCTCTACCTCAAGCGCGACACGCTGCTCCACTTCACGCTACTCCCCGAGGCGGTGACGCCTCCGAAGCCTGTGCCCGACTGATAATTTCCTCGTATGCCGACTCCCGAAGACTTTTTCGCCATCGACATCCGCGTGGGCACGGTGATCAGCGCCGAACCGTTTCCTGAAGCCCGGAAGCCATCCATCAAGATGGAAATCGACTTCGGTCCCGAACTCGGTATGCGACGCTCGAGCGCACAGGTCACCACGCACTACACCCCTGAGACGCTGAGGGGAAGGCAGGTGATTGCCGTCGTGAACATCGGCGAACGACGCATCGCCGGCTTCATGAGCCAGTGCCTGGTACTCGGTGCGATGCCGAGTGCCACAGAAGTCGTCCTGCTCAGCCCGGCCCACGCGGTTGCAAACGGAACCAGAATCGGATGAACAACGATCGCGTCGGCGAATCGACGGACGTCAAGGCAGACCTTCGCGTCGGACTCGTCTGGAAAGGCGATCTCGTGTTCGACGTCGGCCCCGCCGGCCGCGCACCATACACCATCGATGGCGACAGCAAAGCCGGCCACAGTCCGCCGGAAATACTCCTCGACGCCCTCGCCGGATGCGTGACTGTTGATGTCGTGCTGATCCTGAAGAAGCAGCGCACGCCGCCGGCGTCCGTTACCGCCGAGATCACGGCCGAGCGCGCGGCTGTTAGCCCACGCCGCCTTCTCAAGGTGCACGTGCACTTCAAGATTGCCGGCGATGGAATCGTTTACGACAAGGCGATGCGCGCCATCGAGCTCTCCGTCACCAAGTACTGCACTGTCCGCGACTCGCTCGACCCCGAAATGCCGGTGACCTGGTCGCTTGACCTCAGCGGCGCAGCTCGCGAATCGCGTGCCCTAGCTCTGGAAGGAGAACCCGGGTAAGGGCGAGTTCCACCGCGGCTTTCGAGCCCGGCATCGAGACGATCAGCTTTCCGTTCACGCTCCCGGCAACGGCGCGGGAGAGAATGGCAGCAGTGCCCACCTGCTCGTTGAACGACACCATCCGGAAGATTTCGCCAAAACCCGGCAACTCCTTCTCGAAGAGTGGACGTACCGCCTCGACTGTCCGATCGCGACTGCCGAGTCCGGTTCCGCCCGTAATCAGCACCGCGTCGACGTCGGCCCGGCCGGCCAGCAGTTGCACGCGCTCGCGCACGGCCAGCTCGTCGTTCTTCAGCAGCGCGCGATTGGTGACGACGTGGCCCTCGGCCTCGATCAGCCGGCACATCAGGTTGCCCGACTCGTCAGTTGCTTCCGTTCGGCTGTCGCTGACGGTGAGCACAGCGCAGTTGACTGGCTTACGCGCGTTGGCGTCGGATCGGTGGCTCGCGGTGCTCTCGCTCATGCCAACAAACGTGGCCGGTCGCGCGGGACGCATCAAGCGCTGATATTC
Organism: Gemmatimonadota bacterium; assembly: GCA_026387935.1. Lineage (GTDB taxonomy): Bacteria > Gemmatimonadota > Gemmatimonadetes > Gemmatimonadales > Gemmatimonadaceae > Fen-1231. The sequence goes on from JAPLKU010000003.1 coordinate 180,366, forward strand.
CATTCCATGTCTCTCGCCGACCTCCGACAGGAATACACCCGCGAGTCGTTGACCGAACGCGACGCGGATGCCGACCCGATCAAACAGTTCGGGCGGTGGTTCGCGCAGGCACAAGGCGCCGGACTTGCCGAAGCCAATGCGATGGCGCTCGCGACATCATCGAAAGATGGAAGTCCGTCGGTCCGGATGGTGCTGCTGAAAGCCGCCGACGCGAGCGGCTTCACCTTCTTTACCGATTACCGCAGCCGCAAAGGCGGTGAGCTCGAAGAGAACCCGCTGGCCGCGCTCTGCTTTTGGTGGGACGTGCTCCAACGGCAGGTGCGCGTCGAGGGAACCATCACGCGCGTGAGCGAGGCGGAATCGGCCGCCTACTACAACTCCCGCCCGCATGGCAGCAAACTCGGCGCGTGGGCCTCGACGCAGAGCAGCGTGCTGGCAAACCGTGAGTCGCTCGAACGCGAAGTCGCAACGCTCACCGCGAAGTTTCCGGAGGGCGCCGACGTGCCGCTACCGCCGCATTGGGGCGGATTCCGGCTCGCGCCGGAGTCGATCGAATTTTGGCAGGGTCGGCCGAGCCGGCTCCACGACCGAATCGTGTACCTGCGAGCCGGTGACGCGTGGACGCTCAAGCGACTCTCGCCCTAGCGAGGCCTAAAGTGCGGCGAGCGCCTTCTTCGCCGGCTCGAGTTTCGGGTTGATCTTCAACGCCTCTTCGTACTCGGCGCGCGCCTTCGCCTTGTCACCACGCTTCGCGTAGATGTCGCCAAGGCGGTAGTGCACATTCTCCCGCGGGATGCGGGCGTTGTCCACCGTCGGCGGCGCGGCCAACACGGTCCGCAGCGCCTGTTCACCCCGCTCGAGCTGTTTGCCGCTGACCGCGGCAGCGCGCCCGAGCGTGAAGAGGCCAACACGGTCATTCGGCTTCTTTGCCAGATAGCGATCGATCGGTGCGAAGGCTTCTTCCGCACGGTTGTTGTTGGCGAGAAACGTCGCCAGACTCGTCAGCGCCCGTGAACTATCGGGGAATTCGTCGAACGCGGAGCGAAATGCCTTTTCAGCGCCGGCCAGATTTTTCTCGTGGTTGGCGATATTCGCGTCGGCAAAGTGCCCGCGATAGGGATTGAGCTTGACGATCGCCGCCGCCTGCTCGCGCGCCTTGCCGACGCTTCCGCCCATGATCGCGGGGGCCTGCAGGTAGAACTGCATCAGTCCGTCGCGCGCGTCCACAAGGCTGCCGTCGAGCTGCACGGCCTTCTCGAACTCCGACTGGACGCGCTTGGCCAAGTATCCCTGCCGGAGCACGTTGGCCTTTTGTGCGATGGAGCCGAGCGCGTTCCCCAGGAGCAGGTGCGCATTCGCGCCCTGCGGATTGAGCTTTATCGCTTGCTCAAACGTCTTCGCCGCATCGTCGAACTTGCTCGAATCCAGCTGCGCGCGACCAATCTTGATGAGCTCGTCGAAAGACTGTGCGTGGACGAACACCGGGGTCGTCGCAACGACGAGTCCGAGCATAGCATGACGTGCAGTGCGAATCAGTCCCATGTGTTGTTCGGATCGGGCAGGTCGCCGTGGAGCTTGAGGTAGCTCTCATAGCGCGCTGCCGTGATGGCTCCCGATTCGACCGCTGTACGCACTGAACAGGTTGGTTCGTGCACATGGGAGCAATCCTGGAACTTGCAGCTCCCCAGAAAGGGTCGGAATTCCGGGAAGCAATTGTCGAGGTTTTCCGGGGGCATGCCCCACAGGCCGACCTCCCGAAGCCCCGGCGTATCAACGACATAGCCACCGCTGGGGTCCGTCAGGGGAATGAACACCGCGCCAACCGTGGTGTGGCGCCCCTTGTTCACGGATTCGCTGATTTCGCCGATGCGAAGCGTGAGCTGCGGATAGAGGGCATTGAGCAGGGACGACTTGCCCACGCCCGATGGCCCGGTGAACGCCGAACTCCGTCCCGCAACCGCGTCGTGGAGTGCGTCAAGCCCAAGCCGCTGCTTCACGCTGGTGCGATGCACCACATAGCCAGCGGCTTCGTATGGCACCGCCAGCGCGTCAACGACAGCCGCATCGACGAGCTCGCACTTGTTCAGCACAATGCGCGCGGCGATCTCGTTTCCCTCGGCGATCACGAGAAAGCGGTCGAGCATCCGCACATGCGGCTCGGGCTTCGCCACGGCAAATACCACCACCACCTGATCAATATTCGCGGCGACGATTCGCTCGCCACGTGCGCCACTGGGCGAGCGCCGCGCCAGCTTGGAGAAGCGTGCATGAATTTCGGTGATGGCCCAGGCCGTCTCCGATTCGTCGCGCTCGACCGTGACGCGGTCGCCGACTGCGAGTTTGGCGTTGCCATCCTGCTTGAGGCGGCCGCGCATTGAGGCTTCGTGGGTTTCTCCCGCGGCAGTGTGTACGGTATAGATGCCGCCGGTGCCACTGAGCACTACGGCTCGAGTATCGCTCAATTGGCTCCGTTGCTGCCGGCGTCAGACTCCATCGCGCCCCACCAGCGTCGGGTGGAGTCGCCGTCACGCGCACGCAGCAGTTCATCGAGAACCGCCTGCGCTCCCGCGAGCTTCATGTCGCCGAGCAATCCCTCGGCCTCTTCGGGCGACACGCCCCACGCGAGAAAATCCGACTCGACGTGCCCTTCCACCTTCTGCGCGCCGAGTCGTGCCCACTGGACGAACATCAGGTAGGCGCCGAAAGGCTCGACCGCATCGTCGGTCGAGTCCGTCAGGATTTCGATTGAATACGAAAACCCGTCCCGTCCCTCGAGTGCGGCAGGGCGTGCGTGCACTACGGCGTACCCCCCAATCGTGGAATCGTCGCCTTTCGACGGATCGGGCGGGAGATACTGACCGTGTGCCACGTATGCCTTACTGAATGATGCGAGTTGGGAACGCGATCGGCTTGGTCATCCGCATCACGACGTGGCCACGAGCACTCGGCGCGCCCTTCATGGAATCATCGAGCTGCCGGTCGAAGAAGTTCCAGGTGACGAGCCCGTCATCCGACTGCGCTTCGAGCAGTTCCATCGCGAGCACGCCAAGCGGTTGCGCGGTCCGGATGATGTACACGTCCGTTCCAGCGAGTGACGCCGTGCTCGGCCGCCACGATCCCTCGAGGCGCACTTCGCTGTGACCTTGGAATGGCGCGCCGCGATGGATCAGCGAATCGATCATGAAGCTCTCGGTACCGCTGAACGCCGGCGGGGTGCGCGCCTCTTCCACGACAACGCCGTGCAAGCGCAAACGGTGCAGCGCCGAGTCCGGCATCGAGGCTTTCGCAATGACATACGCCACCGGGGGCTTTACCGACAGCGTTCCGTCGAAGCGATCCTTCACCGGCATCTTGGTCGTGACCATCCGGCCACTGCGCTTCAAGCCGCAGCGAACGCCCGGCTCGCTGATCGGCCACTGACAGGGCTGTGCGCCGCGACCACCACCGCGACCGCCACGGCCAGCCGTCATCTGACCCTTCGCTTCGGGAAGCGTATCGAGCGGCTCCTCGATGACGGGCAGGATCAGTGGCAACTTGGTGAGCGCGCCGCGGATCGGCACCGACTTCACCATGCCTGCCATCAGAGCGGCATCCGCGCCGCGCGTGATCGCCAGCACCGAGCGCGATTTCTGCGCCGTCAGCGTGAGCAGCTCGCGCACGAACGCCTCCGTGCTCTTCACTCGCCGTTCAAACGGATCGTGCGAGTACGCTTCGCTGAGAATCGAGAGACGGCCACGGAGTCCGTAATAATTCGTCCCATAGCGCGGCAAATGTTCATACGACGACCACGACCGCGCTTCGCCCTGGGCAGCCGGCCCTTCGTCGCCCGAGAAATTGCCGTAGTCAAAGATTTCAAACTTGTGCTTCGCACGCATCCGTGAGCGAAGAGTCGGGAACATCGAGTCGCGAACAAACGCGCCGCCGAACGTTCCGCCGGCAATCGCCGCCGCCGGGTGGAGGGACGGCGCGTACGTGAGCGCATAGCCGTGGTAGCTGCCATCCGTCGTGTGCAGATCCACGAACAAGTCCGGATCCCACGCATTGAACATCGCGAGCGATGCGCGCGTTTCCGGGGCCTCGGCTTTCACGTAGTCGCGATTCAGGTCGAGACCCATCGCATTTGGGCGCTGGCCAACCATTTCGGGGCCATTCTGCGCGCCGCGCTGCTGCGCCTGCGCCTTGAACATCTCGTTGCCATCTCCGTTGTAGATCGGCACGGCGATGAGCACGAGCGAGTCGAGCACGTTTGGCTTGGGATCAAGCACGAGGTCCCGGAGCACCGCCTGCAGCGCTTCCTTCCCTTCCACCTCGCCGGCGTGGATGTTGCCCTGGATATAGACAATGGGGCGGCCAAGTCGCTTGGCTTCGAGTGGCGTGGTCACGAGCGGCCGCGAGGCGATGACGTACGGCAGCTCACGGCCTTGCGACGTCTTGCCAATCACGCCGACGCGAATGTTCGCGCCGCGCGCCTGGAGAGAGTCCACAAACGCGATGACATCCGCGTGCGTGGACGTTTCCTTGAACCCCGTTCGCTCCGCGCGGGTCTGCTGCGCCACAAGGGGAGCGGCGGCGAGTACAAGGATCAGCGATCCGATCGTTCGCATTGAGCAATTCCGAAATGATGGGGTCTGTGAAGCAGCAGCCAACTGCCGCTCAGCGAGCATACACCGTCTGACCATTCTTGGCCATCTGCACGAGCAGCGCGGACGGCTCGTACCGCCCCGGGTAGCGCGCGTTGAGCGCCTCCAGACGTTTGACCAGCTCGGCGGCTCCGATCGAATCGACGCATCGGAACGGTCCGCCCCGGAAGGGCGGAAAGCCAATCCCGAAAATCGCGCCGATGTCGCCGTCGCGAGGCTGCCGAATGACGCGCTCATCGAGGCAGCGCATCGCCTCGTTGAGCATGGCGAGCGACAATCGCTCTTGGATTTCTGCGACAGGAATCGGCTTACGTACCGCGCCGCCAGGCACGAACTGATAGACAGTCTGGTCAACGCCTTTACGTTTTCCGCGCTCGTCGTAACGGTAGAACCCTTTTTTGTTCTTGCGGCCGAGTCGTCCCGACGCAATCACTCGGCCCATGGATTCAGAAGGACGCAAGCGCTCGCCAAACGCCGCGCCGAAAATCGCGCCGGACTTGCCCGCGATGTCCAGGCCGACCTCGTCGAGCAGCGTGATCGGTCCCACGGGGAATCCCCACGCCAGCATCGCCTGGTCAATCGCTTCGACCGGCACACCCTCATCGAGCATCCGCCCCGCTTCGTTCATGTACGGCGCGAGAATCCGGTTCACATAGAAGCCGGGACTGTCGTTCACCACAATCACCGTCTTGCCGAGCTTCCGCCCAAACGCCACCACCGCCGTGACCGCATCGGCCGCCGTCTGCGGCGTCACGATCACTTCGAGCAGGGGCATCTTGTGCACCGGCGAAAAGAAATGCATGCCGATCACGCGCGATGGCCGCGCGGATGCTCGCGCAACATCGGCAATAGGAATCGTGCTCGTGTTCGTCGCGAAGATCGCGTCGGCATGCAGCATCGGCTCCACTTCGCGCAGCACCTTGTGCTTGACGGTGAGATCCTCGAACACCGCTTCGACAACGAGCGGCACGTTCGCGAAACCGGAGTACTCGATGGTCCCGGACATGAGCGACATCTGGTCGTCATACTGCTGGCGCGTCACCTGGCGCCGTTTCAGGCGCTCCTTGAGGACGTCGCGCACGGCCGCGATGCCCTTCCCCACCTGCGGGTGCGTCACGTCCTTGAAGCGCACCGGCACACCGGCCTGAACGGTGATCGCGGTGATCCCAGCGCCCATGAAGCCGGTGCCGAGCACGGCAACGCGCGGCACTTGAGTCGGGTCAGGCGCCACCGCGGCCACACCAGAATCTTTCTTGAGCGCCGTTGTCGCGAAGAAAAGCGAGATGAGCTGGCGCGACACTGGCGTCATCGCCATCTCGCCGAACAACTTCGCCTCAACCGCAAAGCCCGCCTCGGGCGACGCGTAGCCCGCGGCAATCGCGGTGATCGCCGCCGGCAAAGCCGGATAGTTCCCTCGCGTCTTCGCTGCAGTCATCGTCCGCGCCTGACGAAACACAATCGCGCGTCCAAGCGGATTGCCCTCGAGCAGCTTCGCCACAATCCCGCGCGTCCTCGGTGGTACGGTCACGCGGCCCTCGCCAAGCTCGCGCGCCCGCTGCACCGCCGTCTGCCGCAGGATTGCGGGATGCACCATTTCTTCGACGAGCCCCGAATGCAGCGCCTTCTTGGCGCGAATGCTCTTGCCCGTGAGGATCATGTCGAGCGCCATCTGCAGGCCGACCTGCCGCGGCAACCGCTGCGTGCCGCCCAAACCGGGAATCAACCCGAGCTGCGTTTCGGGCAGCGCCAGAAGGGTTTTGGGATGGTCCGACGCAATTCGATGCCGGCACGAGAGCGCAAGCTCGAGTCCACCGCCCATGCACGCGCCATGAATCGCCGCTACTACGGGCGCGCGGAACGTCTCGACACGCGCGAAACGCGCCTGCCCGTCCGCACTCGCGCCGCTCGCTCTCTCCGCGGTAGTAAACGTCAGGAACTCATCAATGTCCGCGCCGGCGATAAATCCGTCCGGCTTGCCGCTGATGACGACCACACCCTTCACACTCGCGTCACGCTCAAGTGAATCAAACACGCGATCAAAATCTGCGATCACCGACTTCGAAATCTTGTTGACCGATTCGCCGTAGAGGTCGAACACCACCACGGCCACATCTCCGTCACGCTCAATGCGAAACGCCGTCATACGCGCTCCACCACCATCGCAAACCCGAGCCCGCCGGCCGCGCACACCGTCATCAGCCCAAACTGGCCGCCGCGGCGCGCGAGCTCATTCACCAGCGTCGTAGTAATGCGTGCGCCCGTCGCACCGAAAGGATGCCCAATCGCGATCGAGCCGCCAAGCACGTTGAGCTTCGATCGATCTACGGTGCCAACTGGCGAAGCGAATCCCGCGCGGCTCGCCCACTTCTGTGATTCAAAGCCACGCAGGTTCGACAGCACCTGCGCCGCAAACGCCTCGTGCATATCCACGAGGTCCATGTCTTTCAGCGTAAGCCCCGCGCGCATCAGCGCGACAGGCGCGGCGAGCACGGGCGCCTGCAGCAGCTGCTCGCCGGGGTCGAGCGCGGCATACGCGTAGCTCTTGATGTACGCGATGGGCGTGTAGCCGAGCGCCTTCGCGCGCGCTTCGCTCATGAGCAACACCGCCGCCGCGCCATCCGTGAGCGGCGACGCGTTGCCCGCCGTCACCGTTCCGTACTTGCGATCGAATACCGGCTTCAGCGCCGCCAGTTGCTCCAGCGATGAGTCGGCGCGAATCCCGTTGTCGCTCGTCACCGCCGTCTCATACTTCGGTGGCAGGTACACGGGAGCGATTTCTGCCGTCAGTCGGCCCGTCGCTGTCCCCGCCGCCGCGTTCCGGTGCGACGCGAGTGACAGCGCATCCTGCTCCGCGCGCGGAATCGCGTTGATCTTCGCCATCTTGTCCGCCGACTGGCCCATCGACTCGCCGGTCGTTGGCTCCGCAATCGCCGGCGTGATGGGGATCAGGTCGCGCAGCCGGATCTTTGAGAGCGCACCAAGGCGCGCCGCAAGTGTCTTCGCCTTTGCAGCGGCCACGAGCGCATCGGAAAATCCGCGCGAATGCAAGATGGGCACATTCGAGAGCGACTCCGCACCGCCGGCAATCGCGACGTCAGCATGACCGAGTGCGATCTGGTCGGCCGCATCGGTGATCGCCTGGTTCGCGGATGCACAGGCGCGCCCGACACTCCACGCTTGCACATTCTTCGGAAGCAGCGACATCAGCGCCACTTCGCGTGCGATGTTCGGCGCGAGCACCGACGGAATCACCGTCCCGAATGCGAGGAGCTCAACAGACGAGGGCTCGACGCCCGTCCGCTGGATCAACTCCCGCACGGCCATTTTGCCGAGCTCAATCGCACTGAAGTCCTTCAGGACGGTGCCCGCGCGCGCGAATGGCGTGCGAACCCCGCCAATGATGGCGACGCGGCGTGAACTCCCGAACGATGGCATTGCCGGAATTTGCCCCCAGTCACGGGCACCCGCCATGACGCGCAAGAGGGATTTTCGTTGCCCCGGCCGCGCCCCGCCGCCGATATTCGATGGGTCCCCGCACCGCCCCAGCGGACATTCGTCAGGAGTCCTGCCATCGCGTCGAACGGCACCCCGGCCATCCAGTGGCGCGAGCAGGCGCGAAGCCAGCTCGCCGGTGGCACGTTCGACCTCCTGATTGTCGGCGGAGGGATCACCGGGGCCGGCATCGCCCGCGACGCGACGCTCCGCGGATTTTCTGTCGCCTTAGTCGAGCGCGACGACTTTGCCGGTGGCACGTCGAGTCGGTCGTCGCGCCTCATCCACGGTGGCGTCCGCTACCTCGAACACGGCTACCTGAAACTCGTGTTCGAGGCCAGCCGCGAGCGCCGCACACTCCTGCGCATTGCACCGCACCTCGTTCGGCCGCTCCAGTTCACGTGGCCGGTGTACAACGGTTCTCGCCTCCCGCGCTGGAAACTTCGCGCGGGACTCGCGCTCTACGATGCGCTCGCCACGTTCCGAAATGTCGGGCGCCATCGCGGCCTCTCGCGCGACGGCGTGATTGCCGCCGAGCCCGCGCTCAAGCGCGACGGCCTCAAAGGGGGCGCCACCTACTGGGACGCGGCAACCGACGACGCGGCGCTCACGCTCGCCAATATCATCGACGCCCGGAACGCGGGGGCCGTCGTCCTCAACCACGCCGGCTTGCAGTCGTTGATCTTCGAGCGCGAACGGGTGGTCGGCGCCTTGGTGCGCGATGAACTCGCCGGCGAGCTCGTTCGGGTTCGCGCGACCGTGGTGATCAATGCGACCGGCCCATGGACAGATGCCCTCCGCCGCATGGAGGACCCGTCCGCACCTGCGGCAGTGCTCGGCACCAAAGGCGTTCACATAGCGGTGCCGTCTGATCGAGTTGGGAATCGCGCCGCCGTCACCATGCTCTCGCCCGTCGATCAGCGGGTCATGTTCTGCCTCCCCGGCACCGACCAGACGATCATCGGCACGACCGATACCCACACCGACGCGCGGCCCAGCGAAATCCGCGCCACCCGCGACGATGTGCAGTACCTCCTCGACTCGGCAAATGGATTCTTCCCCAGCGCCAAGCTCGGTCCGCGCGACGTGATAGCCGCCTGGGCCGGCATCCGTCCGCTCGTCTATAGCGGCAACACGGGCGATCCGGCATCGGCGTCACGTGAACATGCGATCACCACCGGGCCGCGCGGTGTGATTGCGATCTCGGGCGGGAAACTCACGACTTATCGCGAGATTGCGCAGCAGGTGGTGGACGCGGCCGCACTCCAGCTGGGCCGCAGCGGACATCCCTGCTCAACGGCGGAGGTGCCGCTCCAGGGCGCCGAACGCTCGCCGGTGTTCGGCCAGCTCTTCGAGCCGATCATCGAAGGCCGGCCCTGGACCCTCAGCGATGCCACGCATGCCGTCGAGCATGAATTCGCCTGCACACTCACCGACATCCTGGTGCGGCGCACCAAGGTCGCCTTCTCATCGCGCAACCATGGAATTCCCGCTGCGCCGCGTGTGGCCGCCGCGGTAGCTCGGCACGCGGGCTGGGACACTGCGGAGTGCGCGCGTCAGGTCGAGGCCTATCGCACGGAAGTCGCACGGCTCTTTACGGTCGACGACTGACGACGCGGACTACGACTCGCGCGGCGACCCCTTCCTGAACTCGGTCCGGAACACCCGGTCTCAGTACCGCGTCGTTACACCGTAGTTCGTCTCGGGGAATGCGTGGTGCAGCCGGTGCTGCGACTGAAGGTGGCGGTACCACGCGAACTTGAGGTTGTAGTGGTGCAGGCAGTGATGCAGGTAGCTGTAGGTGATGAGCCCGGCGAACCAGCCGGCGAACCAGCCGGCGAAGAACGCCGACGCGCCGTGCACACCGAACCACCCCGCGATGAGCTGCTGCGGCGGCACGAACAGGATCGGGCTGAAGAACCAAGGCACCGCCAGGTAACTCTTGGGGTTCTGGTGGTGCTTCTCGTGACCAGCGCGAGCCATCTCGAACCCGAGGTGGTAAAGCCACCGGTGAAACAGGTACTCCGAGAGCGTCCACGTGGCGGCGCCGGTGACGAACAGGACCGCAACGCTCGTCAGCGCCACGCTGAAGTGGACCACGTCCCAGGCGAGGAAGAACACCATCAGCCCGACGTCCATGACGTACGTCATCCAATAGTTGCTCTTCGACTCCGCAATGCGGAGAATCCAAGCCCTAGGCGTCATCATGGAAAGGTACGCCGCCAGACAGTCGGCGAGAAGTTGGAACGCGACTCCTCAACGCGTCTGACCAGGCCCAGTCGACTTACGCGGGTTTTGCGTCGTGAATTGTGACGATCTCAACGACCTTCATCTTGCGCGTGCGCGCCGGAAGCCTGAGCAGCGCGAGTTCGCCCTTCTTTTTGCCCAGCAACGCCCGGCCGATCGGCGACGACATGGTCACGTGGCCATCCTCCAGCTCGAGCGAATCGCCGAACACCATGTGGTAGGTCTCTTTTTCATTCGAGTCCTGGTCCACCACCACGACCTTTGAACCGAGCCCAACCGCATCGCGCGCAATCTGTGCGATGTCGATGGACGCGAGCTTTGTGAGTCGCTCGCCGAGTTGCCCCAGCCGCGCCTGAACCAGACGCTGCCGTTCGAGCGCCGCCTTGTATTCGGAATTTTCGCGCAGATCGCCCATCTCCACCGCACGCCGAATTTCCGACGGCAACGTCACCGTCAGCTCGTGGTGAAGCTTGGAGACTTCCTCGTTCAGCTTCTGTTTGAGGGCCTCGATCATGGTGCGACTCAAAACGGCGTTGGGGAAAAAATCGACGCCCGGCTCGATATGTTCAGGCCGGGCGTCACATGTATCGACTGAAGATATGGAATGGACGGCGGTGCTGCAAACCGTTGCACCACTTGCACTTCCGCCACGACCCCCGGCTTGTCGAGCGCACCGGTCTAACTTTCAGTTGTGCTTGAGATCGCAACATACGGCGACGTGCAGCGGCTCCACTTCTCCACGCGGAGAAGTCGTGCGGCTGGGTACTCCGTGAGCTGCTACGCCGTCCGCGGCGTCGTGATTGACTCCGCGTTCGACGACGTTGGCGGCGAACTGCTCGCATGGATCGCCGCGAACCCGCCCCGTGGAGTCATCATCACGCACGCGCACGACGATCATGGCGGCAACGTCGAACGCCTCGCGCGGGCCGGTGTCCCGATGCAGATGCAGCCCGACACGGCGAAGCTCCTCGGTACTCCACAAACGCGCGGATGGCATCGCCACTGGGCGTGGGGCGACATGCCCCGGTTCACCTCGCCCTGGACCTCGTTCGAATCTCCCGGACTCGAGACGATTGCGGCGCGTGGACATTCGCCCGATCACTACGTCGTCTGGGACGCGGAGCGCGAAACGCTCTTCGCGGCCGACCTCTACCTCAGTGTGAAGGTGAAGGTCGCACACCCGGTGTACCGCGAAGACGTTCGGCAGCAGATCGCGTCAATCCGCGGGGTACTAGCGCTCAAGCCGAAACGCGTGTTCGACGCACATCGTGGACTCCTCAAGGATGGCGCTGTCGTGCTTGCCGCCAAGGCCAATTGGATTGAAGAGACTTGCGGCCGTATCGATGCGCTGATCGCACGCGGATGGAGTGACCGCGCCATCGCGCGCGAAGTACTCGGCCGCGAGACGATGTTCACCTATGCCACGTTCTTTGACTGGTCGCGCCGAAACTTCGTGGCGAGCGTGCGCCAGACCGGCCGTCAGCGGTAGACAGCCGGCCGCCAGGCGTGGTTAAGCGTTCGCTTTCCTGAACTCACGTTCGAGTTGCGCCATGAGCGCCGGGCGCTGGTCATACAACCGCTTGAGTGGACGCGGGCGGCGTTTCGCGAGCGCGTAACTCGTGAGCAGCGGCAGTGCGACTGTCGTGTCCATGTAGCACACAACTGCGTCGGGCAGGCGATCGGGGTCGATCTTCCCCCAGCTCACCGCTTCGGCCGGCGTGGCGCCGGAGAGGCCACCGGTGTCGGGCCGAGCATCGGTGATCTGCAGGAAGTAGTCGTGACCCTTTTCATCGATGCCAAGCACTTCCTGAATCTGCGGCTCGGTCTGGAGCGCGAAATTCTTCGGGCTGCCGCCGCCCATGATGGCGATGGCGCTCTTGCCGGCGCGCGCCTTGGCCGACCCACGCTTGGCGCCGAGGACGATCGCGGCAGTTTCGTTCACATCCTTGTTCGGATCAATGATGCACTTGCCGCCTTCGAGCGCAAGCGCGGCCACGTTCATGCCGATGCTCGAGTCGCCCGGCGAGGACGTGTAGATCGGCACACCGCAGCGATGCGCGGCAGACAGCAGTGACTTGCTCCCAATGCCAAGCAGCCGCTCGCGCTCTGCAACGTACTTACCGCACTGCCAGTGGAATTCCGCACTCGACATCGTGTGCTGGAACTCGGGACCGCGAATGATCTGGCGGAAGAATGCATCGGTGGAGAGCAGGACGTCGTAGTCGAAAAAGATGTCGTAGATGCGAACAATCCCTTCGGCTCGGAGCAGCACGTCGCTCTCCGTCGGGTTGCCACGATGCATCGACAGACCGAGCCCGAAGTGCGTGTCGTGGTAAAGATTCGCGCCGGTGGAAATAATCCAGTCAACGAACCCTGCCTCGATGAGCGGAATCAGGCAGCTCATCCCCAGCCCGGCCGGGGTGAGCGCACCGGTCAGCGTCAGCCCGATCGTCACATCATTGGCGAGCATCTTGTCCGTGAACAGATGCGCCGCTTCGCGCAGCCGCCCCGAGTTATAGGACAGAAACACGCCATCGATCAACTGCTCGACCGTCTCGCTGCCATCAATGCGGCGAGGTGCGATGCGCGCGCCCTGGAGGAACCGGCTCGCCGCGGCGGCAACATGCTTCGCGCCCGCCGCCTCGCGCTGCTCGGCGGCTTTCTTCTGGTCGGCCTTCGGCCCCGCGGCGCTCGCCTTGCCAGCCCCGTGCCGCGACGCTTTGAACCCACCACGATCGCGCGCGTCTGCCGCCGCGTGAGGTATCGGCTTGGGAGCCGATTTCACTGCCGCTTTCGGTTTCGCCTTCGCTTTGGCTTTCGGATTCGCTTTTTTCTTAGATGGCATCGGTTGTTGTAGTTGCAGTGGCTGTTCTACCGCGTACGCGGTATGCGGTACCGGGTACGCGCCGTTGTCGTTGTCGTTACCCTCTACCCGCTACGCCCTACTCTTTCCTTGCCGCAGCCACCTGCGCCGCGTACGCTGCCGCGACCACCTCAACCGCCTCTTCCGGGTCGTCCGTCAGTGTCATTAGGTCAATATCGCCCGCCGAGATCTTCTTTTCTGCCACGACCCGCGTCTGCAGCCAGCGGAAGAGTCCCGCCCAGTAATGGCGTCCGAACAGCACTACGGGGACCTGCGAAATCTTCCCGGTCTGGATGAGTGTGACTGCTTCGAACATTTCATCGAGCGTCCCGAATCCGCCCGGGAAGATGATGAACGCCGCGCTGTACTTGATGAACATCGTCTTCCGCACGAAAAAGTAGCGGAACTGAACGAGCGTATCGATGTAGGGATTTGATCCCTGTTCAAAGGGCAATTCAATGTTGCAGCCGATAGAGCGACCGCCCGCGAGCCTGGCGCCCTTGTTGGCGGCTTCCATGATGCCCGGGCCGGCGCCGGTGATCACAGCGAAATCACGCTTGGCGAGCAGCCCGCCAACTTCGACGGCGGCCTTGTACTGCGGATCTTCCGGCGCGGTGCGTGCCGACCCGAACACGGTGACGGCCTTTTCGAGGCCGGCAAGTTTGTCGAATCCTTCGATGAACTCGCCCATGATCCGCAGCACGCGCCAGGGATCGCCACGCGTGAAGTCATCCGCCGGCGGCTGGCTCTGGAAGAGTTTGGCATCCTCGGTGTCCGCGGCGCGCACAACATCGCGAATCGAGTCATCCACCCGCGCAGGAATCGACGAGGCCAGCTTCGGCGCCGGTTTGGGCGGCGGTGCTTCGCGACCCGCCGCCCGGTGACCCTCGATCACGCGCTCCTGGTACGCCGTGAGCGCCTGATGCTCCGCGGAACGGCGACGAACGGGGTCGGTGGCAGGCTTTGTTGATTTTCGTCTTGCCATCCACGGAGTTTACTTTCTCGCGTGGCCCCACGCGACCTCAAGAATCCGAGTGTCGTCATCCTCGTTGCCGATGGTGCGCGGCCCGATGTCCTTGCGGCCGCGATAGATACGGGTGCCCTCCCGACTCTCGCGAGGCTCCGCAGCGAGGGCGGACTGCACACGGTTTCGTCGGTATTCCCCTCGGTTACGGGGCCGGCCTACACGCCATTCTTGATGGGCCGACATCCGGGCCCGATTGGGCTCGCCGGAATTCGATGGTTCGACCGAGCGCGCGCACGAACGCGATGGCCGTCGTGGTCAAGGAGCTATGTCGGAATCGATATGCTCGAATTGGACCGCGACCTCGACCCTGCGGCGCCGACCCTCTTTGAACTCGCCTCCAGCCGCCTCGGGGCGTTGAGCGTGATCGAGCGGGGATTGCAGCGCCATGAAATCGTCGCGCGCGGGGCCGCATTCACGGCACGCGCCGCCCTTGCGCACTTTCGCGGAAACGTCGAAGGCTGGCTCGACATCGATCGTCGAGTGGCGGGGACCTTTACGCGCCGTCTCGCTGCCGAACGTCCGCAATTTGGTTTTTGTGCGCTAACCGGCATCGACAAGACGTCGCACTCGGCTGGCCACGCTGCGCCGGTCGTGCTGGACGCAATGAAAATCGTCGATCAAACCGCGGCGACCATTCGCGCCGATGCAGAGCGCGACGGAAGCTGGGACGCGATGCACATGTGGATCGTGAGTGATCACGGCCACTCGCCCGTGCATACCCACGACGACCTCGCCGATCTCCTGCGCGCGCACGGCGTTTCGGTGCGGACGCATCCGTGGACCGTCGGAATCGGTCAGCGCGCTGCCGTAATGGTGAGCGGCAATTCGATGGCGCACCTCTATCTCGACATCGACAAGCTCGCGCGACCTTGGTGGTCCGCGCTCTCGAGCGAATGGGAGTGGCTCGCCGAGTTGCTGCTCGCGCGCGACTCCACGGACCTGCTCCTGTTGCCGCTGAACGAATCCGCCTGCGAAGTCCGCAGCCGCACGCGCGGAACGGCGCACGTCTCAACAGCGAGCGGACACCTCTCCTACCGTCCGCTCACGGGCGATCCGCTCGGCCTCGGCGAACTCAACGCGCTCGATCCCGATGCGGCGCACGACGCGACGGCCGCCAGTGATTATCCCGACGCGCTGGTCCAGATCGCCCTGCTCGCGGGCAGCGCACGCGCCGGCGATCTCATCGTGAGCGCGGCGCGCGGCTGGGATTTTCGCGCGAAGTGGGAGCCCATTCCACATCGTTCTGCCCACGGTGCGCTCCACCGCGAACACATGGCGGTTCCGTTGCTGATCAACAGACCCGCGGCCCGACGTCCGCGCCGGACTGTCGATCTGTTCCCAAGCGCACTCGAAGCGCTCGGCATCGCCGCGCCACCCCTATGCGACGGCCGTAGCTGGCGGTAGCTGGAAGTCGCGCGCCACCAGGGGCCGCTACGCCGAGCTGTCTCGCAACAGGTCCTTCATGCGCTGCGCGAGCGCATGCTGACGCTGGCGCAGTGCGGCGATCCGCTCCGGATATTTTCGCAGAATGAAGAACCGCCGAACGGCCTGCCAGACGAATTGCTGCGACTCGCCGACCCTGATCGCGAGAAACGCGAATGACGGCAACAGGATGAAGGTCGCGATCCCGGCCAGCCAGCCGAACGCCAGCCCGGTCGCCACCGCGAGCAGCAGGAACCAGACTCCAAAGACCACGAACCCGTACATCACGCGGAACGTAGGGACCGAATCGTCGCCTTCTTTCGTCGAGGCTGTTGTGCCGACCCGACCAGCGATCTCGCGCGGAATCCAGAACAACACCACACCAACCGCAGCAATCGGCATCATCACGAGCCAGGGAATCTGACTGGCCAGCCACGGCACAGCCTTCTTCGCTCCCGTCTGCACTCGCAACGCGTGGGCCGTCAACCCGATGCGACCGAGTACGCGGTCGTGGCTGCGTAGCTCGCGCGCCAACGCGCGCCACCCATTGTCTTCGCCGAGGCGGAGTTTTGACAGCGCATCGGTTGTCACTTCGAGTCGCTCCATCTTGCCCTTGGTGCCGCCCTCGCCACCGAACTCCGCACTCCACACATCTTCCGCAATTCGCACGAGCGATTCGTCGCGCCAGGTGTGGAGGTTGAGCGTCACCGTCCGCATGGACGCTTCGATGCGTCGGGTGAGCTCGCGAACCGCTTCGCGATCCTTGGGGCCGCGCGCGGCGAGATCATTCCACTTGCATGACTCGCCGACCACAACGCCGGCTTTGCTTCGAAACGTGCGCCGGTCGGCAAACACCATGCCAATCGGGATGATCGGGAACGAACGACCAAGCTCGGCCGCCGCGCCAAGCGCAATCCGCGCCGCGCCGGTTTTGAGCGGCTGGAGGTGCGACGCGCTGTGGCTGATGCCTTCAGGGAAGATGCCGACCGCATCGCCCTGGGCGATGGCGGCATACACGGCGCGAAACACATCAAGGTTCTGCGCCACCAGCTTCGGATCGTCCTGCGCCCGGTACACCGGCACCGAACCAACCCCCTTCACAAGCCAACCCAGTCCCGGATACGTGAAGAGCGGCGCCTTGGCCATGAACCGCACTGGCCGCTGCGACGCCACGACGACAAATGCCGTGTCCAGCAGCGAGTTCGTGTGATTGGCCACAAACAACGCCGGGCCGACACTGGGCGGCATCGCACCGCCGACAGTGACCCGATAGTAGCCGCGCGACGCCACTCGGCTGATCCACGGCATGACGCGATTCATCCACATCGGATGGAATGATACCGCGCTGCTTGCCGCTGGCGCAGCCGGATTCCACTCTGCCGTTGAATGCACCCGTCGCGGATGCCACCTTACGTCAACATGACATGGACTGGTCTCGCTATTCGGCTCGCCATGCGGTGCATCGCGCACCCGACACTGGCGCTGGACCTCGTGCGCGTTGCGTGGCGCTTCCGTGCGCGCGACTGGTACCGCCAGTGGCCATTTTTGCCGGTCCCGGATCGCACCTACATGGATTGGCGAATGCACACGGCCTTTGGCGACCATCATGCGATTCCGTCCGCGGACGACGTGGCGCGGTACGCACGGTGGGCGAGCCGGATTCCCTGAGGCCACGTTGACGCGCGCCACGACGCACGCGCTCGCCACGCAACTCAAGGCGCAGGCCTACGGACTGGGGTTCGATCTCGCCGGTATCGCCACCCTCGGCCCGGCACAATCCGCCGCACACTACGACGAATGGGTCGGACGCGGGTACGCGGGCACGATGGAATACATGGAGCGCAACGCCGAGGTTCGCCGCGACTCGCGACTCCCCGAGCCGGGCATGCAATCGGCGCTCGTGGTCGGACTCAACTACGGCGGCACACAACCCACCGGGAGCATCGCCCGCTACGCGCGCGGCGACGACTATCACCGGCTGATGTGGGATCGCCTCGAGACGCTCGGCGCCTGGCTCGCCAATCAGACCGGCGGAAAGGCGCGCGCGTTCGTAGACACCGCGCCCGTGCTCGAGCGCGATCTCGCGCGGCGCGCGGGGCTTGGATGGTTTGGTAAAAACACTACGTTGATCAATCCGCGGCTTGGATCGTTCTTTTTTATCGGGGCGCTGTTCACGGACGTCGTGCTCGAGCCGGATGCGCCATTCGAGGACGATCGCTGCGGCACCTGCACACGCTGCATCGACGCCTGCCCCACGGATGCCATCGTCGCACCCCGGGAACTCGACGCGACCCGCTGCATCTCGTACCTCACGATTGAGTTGCGTGACGCCATTCCCGAGCCGCTGCGCCCACACATCGGCGAGCTCGTCTACGGCTGCGATATCTGCCAGGACGTGTGCCCGTGGAATGTTCGCTTCTCGCGCGATCTCACCGAACTGGCCCTCGCGCCACGAGCCGCCATTGCGGGCAAAAGCGCTCGCACGATTGCACGGGATTTTCTCGTAATGGACGACGACACCTATCGCACGACGTTCCGCAATTCGGCAATGAAGCGCGCGAAACTCGGCGGACTGCAACGCAACGCGGCAGTCGTCCTCGGTAACGTCGGTGATTCCACGGACGTCGAACTGTTGAGCGCCGTAGCCGCACGCGCCGAACCGCTGGTGCAGGAGCATGCCGATTGGGCCATCAACCAGATTGGCGCACGTACACGATGATCGCCGCGCGCACGCGATACACCAGCTGGCGCAAGACACAGCCGCGGACCCCACGTCTCGTGCAACAGACGGTCCGCGCGCGCGGCCTGGAGTTCGCGGTCTTCACGACGCCGGAAGTCGCGGGCGCTCCACCGCTGATGTGTGTGAACGGCGGCATGATCTACAGTCATGCGCTGCTCTGGCCGGCGCTCTCGTCACTGGCGACGAGCCGGCAGATCATTCTGTACGATCTGCGTGGCCGTGGCGCGTCAACGGCCGCACCGGGACCACGACAGTCGCGCATCGAGTTCGACGCGGGTGATCTCCCGGCGATTCGCGAAGCCCTCGGCATCGCACGATGGGACCTGCTCGGCCACTCGTGGGGCGGTGGCATCGCCATGCTCGCTGCGGCGCGGGACCCACTCGGCGTGCGGCGCCTCGTGCTCGCGGATGCCGTGGGATCAACGAGCGAATGGATTGCTGACCTGCACCCCGCTGCACTCGCACGCCTCGAGGGGCGGGAGCGCGCCATTCTCGATGCGCTTGATCCGCGGCTGCTGCACGACGACAATCCCGAACTCCACGCCGAATACTCGCGCGCGATCTATCCCGCCTGGTTCGTGGACCGTGAGCTCGGCGGTGCCTTCGCGCCACCGCGCGAAACCAGTGTGACCGGCTCGTCCGTGGCGGCACGACTCCGCCGTGAGGGGTATGACTGGCGTGCGGACATTCGTGCGATTGCGGCAACAACACTCCTGGTGCATGGCGACGGCGATTTGCTCTCCGTCGCGCTGGCGCAGGCCACGGCCTCTGTGATTCCGCGCGCCGAGGTCGCGGTGGTCGCTGGCGCTGGCCACATGCCGTTCTGGGAACAGCCCGAAGCATTCTTCGGAACAGTGCAGACCTTTCTTGCCGCCAGAGACCGTGGCGCATGACACGAACGGAGCGCCTCCTCGGCGCCGTCGTGCTGACCTTTGTCGGCTTCATCGCCTTTCAGGGCACGCGCACCTCTCGTGCGCGCGCCGCCAAGCCAACCGCCGGTGAAGACACGAGCGCAACGGTCCTGACGACGGAAGAGGGTGACATGGTGCGGGTGCGGCGTTCCACGCTGGCGCCGCCACCGCCGCGCGATTTCGCGGCCATCACGCAGCTCATCACGGACGGTCGCACGGTCACGTACCTGGACGACATCCTCGCCGCTCGCAACGGGCATGTCGCGCGATGGGTGGACCGGCGCGACGATCCAATTCGCGTGTGGGTGCAGCCAAAGCCTGGCGTGGAAGACTTCTGGCCGGACTACCCGGCGCTTGCCAAGGATGCGTTTTACACTTGGTCAAACGCCGGAATTCCGGTGCGGTTTCTTTTTGTGGACGATTCCGCCGGGGCAGAAGCGCGACTGCGATGGGTGGATCGCTTCAATGACACTGCCGCCGGAAAGACCTACTGGGCGCGCGATCCCAACTGGTGGATTTTGGGCGGAGACATCGAGGTGGCGCTCCACTCTGCCACCGGGGTCGCGTACGACCGAGACGCCGTCCACGCAATTGCGCTGCATGAAGTCGGGCACCTGATCGGCCTCGATCACTCAGCCGACCAGGAGAACATCATGGCGCCGCGGGTACACACCAAGCGGCTGTCACCAACGGATCTCCGCACCGCGCACCTCGTCTACCAGCTGCCGCCGGGATCCGTGCGCGACACGACGATCCGGCCCTAGCCGCGCGGCAGCCTCCCCGTGGCAGTTACTTCCCGTCGCGCGGCTTCAGGACGATGCTGACTTCCTTGCGGGCGCGGAGCAACTTGAGCGTCACGCCATCCTTGCCGGCGTCATTCACGGCGCGCCAGAGCGCGCCCGAAGAAGCCACCGGCGTGTCGCCAACGGCCAGCACGACATCGCCCTTGCGGAGTCCGGCGGTCTGCGCGGGGCTGCCCTGTGCAACCGCCACTACGAGCAGGCCCTTGTCCGCGCCCACCAGCTCGCGCCACTCAGCGTCGAGGATGACGAACGTGGCGCCGGCAATGACGTTCGCGCCACCCATCGCGAATGGCGTGACGGTGGAATAACTGAATCCGTCGCGCGGTTGTGGTGTGCGCTCTGGATTCGTCGAGCGCGGCACAAAGCCCTGCGAACCGACTTCAATGCGCTGCATGAACGACGTCTGCGGTGAAAAACGGAACCCACTGACCACATCGTCTACACCGGCGCACGGTGAACCGTATTCGCCTGGACGTTTGTCGACCTGAACGCTGAACTCACGGGTCTTGCCATCGCGAAGCACCCTGAGCGACAGCTTGGCACCGGGCTTCAATAGTGCGCCGAGCGGAAACGGCTTCTTCGCATCATTGCCGGCAATCCACATGACTTCGTCAGACGCTTCAAGTCCTGCGCGCTGCGCAGGAGAGCCCGGCTCAACCGAAACGATCGTCGGGCGCTCGCCGAGGAAGTACATCGCGGGGCTGCCGCGGCGCTGCATCACTTCGATGCCTTCGAAGTTGATGCCCATATAGCCCTCAGGCTGCGCATCCTGCGAGGCGCACTGCATCTTGATCGCTGACATGAGCCCGGCATTGCGCCGAATTGTGGATGCAAGTTGTGCTTCGAGTTCGCGCGCGTTGCGGCCGTCGCGCTCGGTGCGAAGCGCCATGCCGAGCCGCTCTTCCATGTGCCGCGAGGTCAACAACTCACCGACCATCCGGATGATGTCATCGCCCGAGACGTTCACCCCCACGCGAACGACGGTGTCGTGCCCGGTCGTGTCCACCATGCGGGTGCGCGGCATCACTCGCGCCGGCGTTGCCTGCGCCACGAGCGACGACGCGACCACCACGCCGCATACGGCAAGCCCCGCGACGAGCCGCATCTTTGCAACACCCATTCCGGTACGCACCTAGTACCTCCCGAGGCGCTGCTTGGACGGCAGCGATACCTTGAGCTGCAGCAGCGTCTGCTCGCGCGCCGTCTGAAACGCGAGGTAGTACTGATTGAGCAACGGATCCTGCGGCGCGCGGTATAAGCCCGTGCGCGTTGCGACTGCCATCTCGTCGAGCGCGGCGAGCCGCGTACGATAGGCGTCCGTGTTCAGACCATTGAAGTGTTGGCTGGTGTCCTGAGCCGCCAGGAAGGCCGCGGCATTCTGGTACGCCTGCTGCGAACTCATCATGACCTGAATCGCTTCATCCTGCGATTTGAAGCCCGTGGTCTTGGTCGCCACGTTCGACAGGCCAGTGGGCGCAGTGCTCGTGCCAAGCGACAGGAGTGGTGCGCCAACGGTCATGCGGCCTGCCGCTGCACCGGCGACAATGAATCCGAGCGACGCCGCGATCCGGACCGCCCAGCGCATGTACGTCGCGCGACGGTCGGCGCCATCAATCATTCCCTCGGCGCGAAGTCGCGGCACCAGCGCGTCGAACTTCGAACTCGGCGGTCCGAAACTCGAACTCGCCGCGGCAGCGAGCCGGGAAAGTTTCCGTTGGGCCGCCAGCTCGGCGGTGCAGGCCGCACAGTTCGTCACGTGCGCCGATTCAATTGGCGTCAGCGTGTCGTCCACCAGGGCCGCGAGACGTTCAGGAGTGAGATGCGACATCGTCTTCCAGTTCCTTGTTCGATGGTACGTCAACCAGGTGCGCGAGCAACCGACGAAGCTTGGCCCGCGCCTTGAACAGTTGTGACTTCGACCCGCCGGAGGTGATGCCAAGTTCAGCAGCAATCTCCTCGTGTGTGTAGCCCTCAATGTCGTGCAGCACAAACACGGCGCGAGCACCGGGAGAGAGCTTCTCTACTGCCTCGTCGATGGTGTGCATGAGCATGGTGCGATCCCCGTCATGCTCAACCATCACCGTGTGTTCTTCAATCTCGACTTCCGTCTTTCCGAGTCGCCTGAGCGACCGCAGCGCGTTCAAGGTCCGGTTGACCGCGATGCGGTGCGTCCAGGTCGAAAACTGGGAATCTCCGCGGTAGCCGGGCAGCGCGCGGAAAATCTGAATCCAGACTTCCTGCGCCACGTCAGCTGCCAGATCCGGGTCTCCAACCAACCGGCGCACGACCGCATCGATGCGCGGCGCGTGCTGCGTCCAAATGGCGCGCAGCGCGTCCTCGTCGCCATTGATGGCTCGACGAATCGTGATTTGGTCGGTGGGTGACATCGGATCTGTAAACTTGGTCACGCGG
Organism: Gemmatimonadota bacterium; assembly: GCA_026387935.1. Lineage (GTDB taxonomy): Bacteria > Gemmatimonadota > Gemmatimonadetes > Gemmatimonadales > Gemmatimonadaceae > Fen-1231. The sequence continues at coordinate 202,923 of JAPLKU010000003.1, forward strand.
GACTCGCGGAGGGTTTCCCCCGCCACCCCATATAGTTGCAGCACCCCGCGAGAGATCGTCTTGACTCGCAGGGGATTAATCCGTAGTTCAGGTCGTTGGGCTTAACTGTAGAGTCGCCTGTGGTCCCGGGACTATCCCGGCCGGTGCAGTTTGTTCCTCCAAGTCAAAACCTTTGCTGCTCCGCGCGCTCGTCCTTTCGGCTGCCATTTCCCTCGTGCCCCATAGCGAGGGACTGCGGCTGCGCGCCCCAGCCGAAGTCGGGATGTCACCCGACCGGCTCGAGATCATCAACCGGATCATGCGCCGCGGCATCACCGTCGGTGGCTTTCCGGGTGCAGCTGTCGTCGTCGGCCGCCGCGGAGCCATCGTGTACGAGCAGGGGTTCGGCACGCTGTCGTATGCCAACTCGAGCGCGCCGGTTTCCGCTGACGAGTCCATCTACGACCTCGCCTCGCTGACGAAGGTCATTGGCACGACCACGGCCGCCATGGTGCTGTTCGACCAGGGGAAGCTCAACCTCGACGCCAAGGTCTCCACCTACATCCCGCAGTTTGTCGGCGGCATGCGCGACCTCGTCACGGTGCGCATGCTGCTCACGCACACGGCCGGCCTGCCACCGGGGCGCGACGTGTGGCGCAAGCACGTTTCGCCGGCGGAGGCGAAGGAGATGGTGCTCACCACCAAACTCCAGTACAAGCCGGGATCAGGCACCACCTATTCCGACCTCGGTGCGGACATCCTTGGCTGGGTGGTCGAAGGTGCTGCCGCCGAACCGCTCGACACATTCCTCGCGAGCCATGTGTTCGGCCCACTCGGCATGCACAACACCGGATTCAAGCCGGCAGATTCGCTCCGCTATCGCATCGCGCCGACCGAAGTGTTTCCTCCGCGTGGCTATCCGCTCCGCGGCGAAGTACACGACGAAAATGCCTACGCACTCGGCGGCATCGTTGGCCACGCTGGGCTCTTCAGCACCGCTGGCGACCTCGCGATTTTCGCCCAGATGATGCTCAACCGCGGCGAATACAATGGCACGCGGATCATTGCGGACTCGACCGTGAAGCTCTTCACTGGTCGCGCGACGAAGACGCGCGCGCTCGGCTGGGAAGTTGCCGATGGTCAGCATGGTGCCGGCGACTACTTCGATGAGCACGCCTTTGGCCACACCGGCTACACCGGGACCTCCATCTGGATTGATCCCGATCGTGAGATGTTCGTCGTGCTGCTGACGAATCGCGTCCACGCCGCAAAAGTGCGCCGCCCATCATTGGTGATCGCCGACGTGCGAATGGATGTGGCCGACGCGGCGGCGCTCTCCGTCCTGGACGAGCCTTTTGCGATTTCGGTGATGCCGGAGTCGTTCAGATCCGACCGCGCGGAGAGCTGGAACAAGCCGTTTCGGGCCCGCGCGCGAAGCACCACGACTGGCATGAGCGCGGCCGCAAAGGAAGCAGCCGCAAAGACTTCCAAGACTTTGGCCAAGACGTCGGCCAAGGCGATGACCGGGTCCGCGCCCGCCAAGAAGGCCTCCACCGACGCCGCTCAGCGCAAATCAATCCCGACCAAATCGGTCGTAAAGCGCTAGTTTCGGTAGGATGACGGAAGACGCGCTCACCGCCGAGCCAAACGGCGGAAATCAGGCCACAGAACCGGCAGCTGAATTAGCAACGATCGCGCCATCGGGCGGTGGAATAACCGCCGACCTGGTGAAGCTTGCATTGCGCCGCGTAAAAGATCCCGACGTCAACCTGAACATCGTTGACATGGGATTGATCTACGACGTTCGCATTGACGGCAACGATGTCGTGGTCGACATGAGCCTCACGACGCCGGCTTGCCCGTCAGGCCCCGAAATCATGAAGGACGCCGAGGATCAACTGAAGACGCTCGACGGCGTTGGAAAAGTCGAGATTAATCTGGTCTGGTCGCCGCCCTGGGGACCGCAACGCATCGAACCCCGCGTACGCACGTACCTCGGCTTCTAGCTGAGTCCGAGCTCGGCCGGCTCCGGAACGGGCTTGAACGATTTCAGCGCCTTCACGAACGCCTCGCCGACTTCGGCAATCTGCCAGCGGCGCATGTCGTGCACTTCGCTGAGCTGATCGACGCTTGTGGGCACCATCCGCGCGACGATTTCCATCCGGTCGCGCGAGCAGAGCACGCCGGGGTCGAGTTCAAGACGCTTTGCCGCTTCGTCGCGCGCGCCCTTGAGATGCCCGACCTTCGTATCAAAATCGGGGTCGCGCGTCCAACGCTTTGATTTCGGAAAGCGCGGCAGGTCCGCCTCGGGCACGACGAGTCCGCGCTGCACGGCAGCGAGAAAATCATTTCCGTTTCGCTCGGCCACACCGCGCGGCATTCCCTTGATCTTGGCGAGCGTGTCGTGATCTGACGGCGCGAGGTGCGCGATCTCGAGCAGCACATCGTTGCCAACCACACGGAACGCGGCCTTGTCCACCTTGAGGGCGAGACCGTCGCGCAGCACAACGAGCTCGCGGAGCAGCGCAAGCTCACGGCGCGTGAGGTCGCGAGCGCCCTTCACCCGCATGAACGCGCTGCCAGGCTCCTCGGCGGCCCACCGGGTGGATTCGAGCCGGAGGAATTCCTCCTCGGCCCACTTCCACCGCCCCTTCGCCTTGAGTTCCTCGGCGAGAATGTCTCGCAGCCCGAGCAGGTGCACCGTGTCCTGCGCGGCGTATTCGAGCATGCCCGGCGTGAGCGGACGCATCGACCAGTCGGCACGCTGGTGCTTCTTGTCGAGCTTCACCCCGAAGTACTTCTCGAGGAGCGCCGCGAGACCGAATGACGTGATGCCGAGCAGTTGGGCGGAGACGCGGGTATCGAAAATCGAGCGCACCTGCCAGCCATAGTCCTGGTGCAGGAGGCGGAGGTCGTAGTCCGCGTCGTGAAAGACGACTTCGACCGCGGGATCCTCGAGCATTTGGCCAAGCGCCGGAGGCGACTTGATCGGCAGCGGATCGATGATCGCGTGCCGGTCGGCCGTTGACAACTGGATCAGGTAGATCCGGTCGACAAACTTATGGAAGCTGGCGCCTTCGGTATCAACCGCGACCCGCGAAACGGGTCCAGTTCGACTGAAGAACGACGCGACAGCGGCGTCGGTATCGAGGTACTCGGGCTGGCCCGTCACCTACCTCGTCGGCCGTCCAGGCGGAGTCGGAGATTTGAAGATCTCGCGATTGATCTGGATGTACGACTGCTGGGGCGTGGGCACGTCTTCTTCAGGAAAAATCGCCGTCACCGGGCACTCGGGTTCGCAGGCGCCACAGTCGATGCACTCATCGGGATGGATGTAGAGCATGTCCGGCCCTTCGTAGATGCAATCCACGGGGCAGACATCAACGCACGACTTGTCTTTGGTGCCTTTGCAGGCTTCGGTAATCACATACGGCATGCCGGCTTCCTCTCGTAGCTAAGCGCCTGGACAGGACCCTGAGGCGCGAACAAAAAGTTAATCCCCGCGCTGAGCCCCTGAAAGTGTGTTGTTCAGCGTTTTGACAGGTGCTTGCGTGGTGCTTGCGTGGTACTTGGGTGGTGTCGGGTGCTGGGCCTGAGCCGCCAACGGCGCGCCGTAAACCCCTATCTTTGCAACATGGAATTGACGGTCAACGGACGCAAACATCACATCAGCCCCGCCGCCGGCGACCGGTTGCTCAATGTGCTCCGCGACGAGCTGCATTTGACAGGCGCGAAATACGGCTGTGGGCACGGCGAATGCGGCACCTGCACGGTGCTCGTGAACGGTGCATTGACCTACAGCTGCATCACGCTGGTTGAGGGCTGCGAGGGCGCGACGATCACGACAGTCGAAGGCCTTGCCGACGGCGCCACCATGAGCGCCCTGCAGCAGGCCTTTGTGGCGCACGACGCGGCGCAGTGCGGCTACTGCACTCCTGGCCAGCTGGTTGCAGCGACGAAACTGCTTGAACAGAACCCGAAGCCCGACGACGCGGCGATCAAGGCCGGCATGAGCGGAAACCTCTGCCGCTGCGGCACCTATCCGAAAATCATTTCGGCGATTCAGGCTGTAGCCCGAGGCGAATTCCGTGGCGCGTAAACCCAAGGCGCCAGCCGCGCCGGCCAAGGCCTTCATCGAGACCACCGTCGTCGTCGAAGGACGGTCCGAGAAGCGCGTCGTCGAACTGCCGTCGTTCGAGCCGGCGGCGTGGACGGAAGCGGCCGAACTCTCCATTGTCGGCACGCGCACACCGCGTGTGGACGCGAACGAGAAAGTGACCGGCCGCGCGCGCTACACGGTGGATATCGCCCGCCCGGGCATGCTCATCGCGGTCGTGCTTCGTTCGCCGGTCGCGAAGGGCGCGATCACGTCGTTCGACGCGGCGGCCGCGCGCGCCGTTCCCGGCGTCTTCGGCGTACTCGCCCCGGGAGACGCGCCTGCGGCCACGCGTCTCTTCCCGACCAAAATCTCCTACGCGGGCCAGCCCGTCGCCGCCGTGTGCGCCGACTCATTCGGAGCAGCTGCTGCCGGCGCTCGCGCGATGGCCATGAAGTTTGAGGGCGCACCGTTCGCGGCAACCTTCGAAGCAGCCACGGCGCCGAACGCGCCCCTGGTTCGCTCGAAAGGCAACCTGATGGAGAACATGCCCATCGTCGCCTCGCGCGGTGACGTGGAAGCCGGCCTCAAAGCCGCCGATGTTACCGTCACGCGCGAGTACCGGACACCGGTGCAGCTCCATTCGGCGCTCGAACCACACGTCGCCGTCGCCGAGTGGGAAGGCGACCGCGTCACCATCTGGGAATCGACGCAGGGAATCTTTCGCGTACGCGAAGGCGTCGCCGAAGCGCTGGGGATTCCGCAGTCCAAGGTTCGCGTCATCAAGCAATACATGGGCGGTGGCTTCGGCGCGAAGAATGGCGCGGCAGCGCACACGTTCATTGCGGCGCTCTTCGCGCGCAGCACGGGGCGACCCGTGCAGTGCTTCAACACGCGAAAAGCCGAGCAGACCGACGCCGGCAATCGTCCGGCCACCACCCAGCGCGTGACCATCGGCGCGAAGAAGGACGGTACGCTCACCCTGATCACCATGAGCGCCGACATTCCACTCGGCGTCAGCGGATGGGAAGGTGGCCCGGGGCAGATGTATCACGAGTTGTACGCATGCCCCAACGTGCGCACCGACGAGACGTTCGCGTACGTGAACGCGAGCGGTATGCAGGCATTCCGGGCGCCAGGCTACGCCGAGGGTGCGTTCGGACTCGAGAGCGCCATAAACGAGCTCGCGACGAAACTCGGGATGGATCCACTCGCGCTGCGCCGGAAGAATTTCGCGAAGGACGATCCGCGCTTGAAGCGGCCCTGGTCGGGCAATGCGCTGCGCGAGTGCTACGACGAGGCCGCGCGCCGGTTCGGGTGGGCGACACGTGATGACCGCCGCGCCACAGGCGCGCCAACCGCGCGCCAGCGGGAAGAGGGCGCGGCCCGGACGCGCCGCGGGTTCGGCATGGCAGCGCAGGTCTGGCCCACTGGTGGCGGCCCGCCGTCGTATGCGCATGTGCGCATCAACAGCGACGCCTCCATTGATGTGCTCGCCGGCACGCAGGACCTCGGCACGGGCGCGCGTACCGTGCTCTCGCAGATCGCCGCCGAAGCGCTCGGCGCGAAACTCTCCGACGTCACCGCGGTCATCGGCGACACCGAGTCCCTCCCCTACACCGGCAACTCGTGGGGCTCAATGACCACGCCGTCGGTGGGGCCCGCGGCGCGCATGGCCGCCGAAGAGGCGCGGCGACTGTTGCTCGAAGCCGCCGCTCCAATGCTCGGCGTGGAGCCCAGTGATCTCGAAACGAAAGACTCTCGCGTGATGGTGCGCGATACCGATCGTTCGATGACCTTCGCCGAGATCACCGAACAGCTTGGCAACGTGATGATCATTGGTCGCGGCACACGCGGACCGAATCCCGCCGATGTGAGCATCGCAACGTTCGGCGCGCAATTCGCGGAAGTGGAAGTGGATCTTGACACCGGCATCGTGCGTGTGCTGCGAATTGTCGCAGCACATGACGCCGGGCGAATCATCAATCCGCTCCTCGCAGAGAGTCAGCTCGAGGGCGGAATCATTCAGGGACTCGGGTACGGCATGTTCGAAGAGCGCGTGATGGACCCGGCGCGCGGCGTCACGTTAAACCCGGACCTGCACGATTATCGGATTCCGACGATCGCCGACATTCCGACGATCGAGGCGTTTTTCGTCGGCGAATCTGACGCCATCGCAAACCACACCGGCGCGCGCGGGCTCGCGGAGCCGCCGCTCATCCCAACGGCGCCGGCGATCGCGGCGGCGGTTGCGGATGCAATCGGCGGCTTTGTCACGCAGATTCCGTTGACCCCTTGGCGGGTGCTCGGGGCGATCGACCAATAGCCGTCCGCTGTAAACCGCTGGAACTCAGGAGAAGCTCAATGACCGCGACTCGTACGCTTGTCTGGTCCGCCGCACTGCTTCTCGTTGCCGGCCAAACCGGCGGCGCCCAGCCCGGCGGCGCCCAGCGCGGCCGCGGTGGCGCCGATATGCCACTGTCGCTCGACGCGGCCGCCGATCGCGTATTCGCCCAGTTCAACTCGACGCATTCGCCCGGGTGCGCCGTCGGCGTGCGCCAGAGCGGACGCGATTTGCTCATGCGTGGCTACGGCATGGCCGACCTCGAAACGAACGTGCCGATCTTGCCGTCCACGATTCTGGAGTCGGGCTCCGTCGCGAAGCAATTCACCTCGACGGCCATCGCACTCCTGATGAAGGACGGGAAGATCAACATCGACGACCCGGTCAGGAAATACATCCCGGAGCTGCCGGAGTATCCGCGCCCGCTGCTCGTGCGCCATCTACTCTCGCACACGAGCGGACTCCGTGAATGGAGCAATCTGGTGGCCTTCGCCGGTTGGCCGCGCGGCACGCGCACGTACACTCAGGCGGATCTGCTCGAATTCGTCGTCGCACAGAAATCGCTCAACTATCCGGTCGGCGATTTCTATTCCTACACCAATACGGGCTTTGCGCTCCTCGTGACGATCGTGGAGCGCACGAGCGGAATGTCGTTCGTGCAGTTCACCGACGAACGAATCTTCAAGCCACTCGGCATGACCAACACGCGCTGGCGCGACGACTTCACCACCGTCGTCCCCGGACGCGCGCAGGCCTACTCGCGCCGCGCCGATGCAACCAACCCTTGGGCGCTAGAGATGCCATTCGACAACGTGCATGGTCCGGGTGGACTGCTCACCACCGTGAGCGACTGGCTCAAGTGGAACGATCATCTCGACAAGAAGACCCTCGGCGCGAACGTGGTCGATTCGCTGACAAAGCAGGCCGTGCTCACGAGCGGGCGGACGATTTCGTACGCTCGCGGCCTGACGGTTGCGAGGTACCGCGGCATTGATGAAATCGCGCACTCGGGATCAACGGCCGGATACAGCACGCATCTCGCGCGCTATCCAGCCAACAACCTCTCCGTTGCCGTGATGTGCAACGCCGCCGGCGCGAACGCGACGCTCTTTACGCACCAACTCGTCGACGTGATCGTCCCGAACCTCGCGCCTGTTGTTGCGCAGGACACCGTGGCCCCCGACATGAATGCAGCCGCGAAACTCGCGGGCGTTTATCGGAGCAGTCGCACACACGAACCGCTGGTGATTGGCGGCGCAGGTGGCCGCGGCGGCCGCGGCGGCCCCATCCGCGCGGTGCGCGGGGGCGGTTGGCTTATCGGCAACAACAGCGCGGTATTCGAGACGGCGCCTGATGGTTCGCCACGCGGCGTACGGGTCGTTGGCGCCGACAATGACACGACGGCATACACCTTCGTCGCCGCTGGACCGTGGACGCCGACACCTGAGCAACTCGCCAGCTTCGCCGGCCGCTATCGCTCGGACGAAGTGGGCACCACGTGGACGTTGAAGGTGGAGAACGGCAAGCTCGTCGCGTCGCTGCGCAGCGCGCTGAAAGCCGAGCTTGCGCCCGTCTATGCCGATGCGTTTGCCGGCGGCGGCATTCTTGGCACGGTCTGGTTCACTCGCGATGCCAAAGGCGCCGTGACCGCGATGCACTCCGGGTCAGCGCGCGTCTGGGACTTCACGTTCACGCGAGAGAAATAGCCGCCGCGCGAAACACGGGGGCGCGTGTGCATCACCTGCGACCCGCCCGCGAACCGCTTTACCGCCAGGGCGGAACGCCGTGCTTGTGCTTGATCTCGGGGTTATGCCGATAGAACGTCGCCGTCCGCCCGATCACCTGAATCACTTCTGATCGCGTGGCCGTCGCGAGCTGGCGCGCCAGCTCCTTCGGATTCACCTCGACGTTCTTCGAGAGCGCGACTTTCACCAGCTCATGCGTGCGCAGCACGTCGTCGAGAGACTTCACGGCGCTGTCGTTCGCGCCCTGATGACCGACGTGGACGGTCGCGGACACGCGATTCGCTTCACCGCGCAATGCGGCGCGTTCCTTTCCGGTCATCGCCATCAGTCGAGCCCCACACGCGAGAGTGCGGCGCTGCTCATGAGAAAGGGCAGCGGATTGAGTGGCGTGCCATTCCACCACTTTTTGGTGTCGGTGATTCGCATCAGCTGAAAATGAAGGTGTGGAACATCCGGCGGTGCATTCCCCGTCGTGCCAACGTAGCCAAGTACCGTGCCGCGCGTGATGGGGTCGCCCTGCTTGATGCCGCGTGCGTACCGGTCGAGGTGGGCGTAGTAGAGGACAAACCGCTGATCCGTGTCGTCCATCCAGACGACGTTGCCGCCCAATGCGTTCGTGCCGACACGAAGCACCGTCCCATCAATGGCGGCGAGAATCGGCGTCCCGCGCGGCGCGAGGATGTCGACCGCGTCATGTCGCCGGCCTCCGTCGCGTGGCGCGTCGAATGAATCCTCAATCTTGCTGAGTAGCGCGCCTTTCACTGGAACGAGCAGGCCAGTCGCGCGCAATCGTGCAATGTCGGCCTCGCCATAGATGTCGAGTGGTTCGGCGACGCCAGATGGCGCCGGCGACTCCGCGGGCACCTCCGGGAGGGGAGACGCCAGTGCAGGCGGCGGAAGGATCGGGGCGCACGCCGCGAGCACCAGAAGGAACGTCGCGGCAATGCCCGCCGAGGCGAGGGGTCTCACACCTGGTACACGACGGTACCGGGGCTCGGGTCACGGATTCACAACTCGCCCTGCTCCTGCAACCGGTTCGATCAGCGCGTGGCGGCGAGCGCCAGCATGGTGGCGGACACCCAAACCCGGTCACGTTTCCGGCCGGTCAGCTCAGTCGCGATCCCGAGAGACTCGAGCCGCTCGATTGCCGTACCGACGGTCGGCCGCGTGAGCCCGAGCGAGTCGCTGGCGTCTCGGATGGTGAACGAGAGATGTGATTGGAGCCAACCGAGCACGTCGGCGTCTGTTCCGCCGACGCGGTGATGCGAGCGCGCCTCCGCCCGTTCGGCCTCGATTTGCGTGGTGGCCGCGCGCAGGGCGCGCTCAGTACCCGCGGCTTCGCGTGCGAGGAGGTTGCACCACGATCGAATCCACTCTTCCCACGACGCGGAGCGATCAATCTGGACGGCTGCGCTCCGAGCCGCCGCGTCGAGTTGCCAGGGGGCGACCCACGGCTCAGGGAGCGTGCCGCCAGCGACGAGTGCGAGCGCGCCAACGAGCGCGGCCTGACGCTGCAGTTCCGGCGACGAAGGCGTGGTGGCGACCACAGTGCCGGCAATAATCGCGGCGCGCATGATGCTGGATGAGTGCGCAGTAGCCGGTGCAGCAGCGGCAAGTGTCTCCGTCGGTTCCAGTGTCGCCAATGCAGGCGTCGCACGCGCGAGGAGCAGCTCCGCGGCGAGATCTGTTGAGCCATCGTGCACGCGGACGGCGTGCCTGACGAGGAGGAAGTCAGACGCCGCGCCGCCGGCAGATTCGACGGTTGCGGCTAGCCGACCGCAGGCGAGGGATGCGACCTCGATTGCCTTGAGCTGGCCTGGACCTACTTGTTCTCGTTCCGTATCATCATGCGGCATAGATAAAATAAATAACAGTGTTATTTATTATTTCAACTGCCCGTAGCGAACATGTCCTGATTTGACCGCAAATCGACGAGATGGGTTATAATAAGAAATAGACAGTATTTTGATTTAGCTGGCATTGTTTTCTGTTGAATTCCATGCTCTGGCGCAGCCGCCTGCGCGGCGTCACCTTCCCGGTCAGCCATGCCAACCCAGTATCAGGGCGCCACCTCCGTCGAAGACGCCGTCGCCAAACTCAGCAAACCCGGCGTCAGAATCCTCGGTGGTGGTACCGATCTGCTCGTCGCTATGGAGTCTGGCCTCGATCCGGCCAGCACACTCGTCGACATCACGAAAGTCGCGGCACTCTCGACAATTACAGAACTGCCCGGCGGCGGTGTGCGCCTCGGAGCCGCTGTTCACCTGGACGCCATCACAACGCACGCGGGAATTCTCGAGCGATTTCCGGCACTCGCGCTCGCCGCGTCTGAAGTGGCCACTCCCGCCATTCGTGCCATGGGCACCCTGGGCGGCAACCTCGGCCAGCGCCCGCGGTGCTGGTATCTCCGTCAGCGTATTCCCTGCCACAAGAACGGCGGCTCCGGCTGCCCCGCCATTGAGGGAGAAAACCAGTATCACGCCGTCCTCGGCGCCGGACCATGCCATGCCGCGCACCCGTCGGACCTCGCGGTCGCGCTCCTGGCGCTCGACGCCGTTGTCGTTGTTCGCGGCAGCGCCGGCCCGCGCACACTCTCTATCGACGGACTGTTCGCCAATGCTGCATCCGATCCGCACAGCGAGGTCACGCTTGCCGCAGGGGAAATGATCGAAGCAGTCGAGCTGCCCGCTGCGAGCGCCGGCGGCACGCAACGATTCACGAAGCTGATGCAGCGCGGTGTTTGGGATTTCGCACTCGTTTCGCTCGCGGCCATCAAGCGCGCCGACGGAAACGTGCGTATGGCACTCGGCGGAGTGGCGCCAACGCCATGGCTCGTGAATCCCTCGGTGGGAGAGGACGTCGCAAGCGGCGCGCTCGACGAAGACAGCGCGGATGCACTCGCCCTGCGCGCGCTACACGACGCCAACCCGCTCGCCAACAACGGCTACAAAGTTCAGCAGGCGGCCGCGCTACTCAAGCGCGCCATGCTGGAACTCTCGCGCGCGTAGCGAACCAATGCACGCACGCGCGTTTGCCGTGGGCTGCGTTATTGTCGGCGCAGGCGCGGGCACGCGTTTCGGAGAACCCAAAGCTGGCGCGAGACTGCCCGATGGCCGTCGATTCGTGGACGCGGTTGCCGAAACGGCGAGAGACGCCGGACTCTCTCCGATCATCGCCGTGCTCCCGCCGGGAATTGCGGCGCCGGCCGGAACGATCGGCGTGGTGAATGCCAAGCCGGAGGGGGAACAGGTGCTGAGCCTCCGACTTGGGCTGACCCAACTCGCAAACCATCCGGTCGTCGGCGCCTTCGCTTGGCCAGTGGACTTCCCGTTCGTCCAGCTCGAAAGCCTCCTCGCCGTGCTTGACGCTGCCCGACGGACCGGCGCGCCAATCGTGCGACCTGAAATTGGGACAGTACATGGCCATCCCGTCTTCTTTCATCGCGACACCTGGCGAGAACTGCTCACTGTGGCAGATGGCGGGGCACGAGCAGTTGTTCACTCGTACGGTGACCGGACGGTCCAGATCGCGGTGCGCGATCCGGGGGTACTTCGGGACATCGATCACCCGTCCGACCTCGCCGCCAGCTAACTGTCGCGTAACTGTCGTGTAGCTGTCGTGAGCCGGTTTTACCGGCGCCGGACTTCGGCATCGGGATCGAGGCGATCCGCAAGGGGAAAAAAAAGGCCGAATTGGCCGCTCGGAAAGGGCGTTCAGGCGGTATTTTTATGCTCCCATGATCAGCAACGCAGCGACCCTCGCCCCGGTGTCGGTCGGCCGTCAGGCCGTCGGCCAGTTCATCCCCGCCATTGGGGAAGCCCCGGGCTTTGGTGATGCGGCCGTGCTCGAAGCACTCGAGCGCACCGATTCGCCTGTCTGGGTTGTCGGCGAAGAGACGCATGGTGGACGACGCATGGGTGTCGCATTCGACGGCTCGCTCGACGGCAACGAGAGCAACATCGGATTCAGCGCATACGCGCTTCTCCCGGCGCTGCACGCTGAGTGGTTGGGCGACCGCACGTTTGGCGAAGAGCATGGGTGCCGGTATCCGTACGTCACCGGCGCGATGGCCACGGGCATTGCCTCGATCGAACTCACCGTCGCCGCGGCGCGAGCCGGATTTCTCGCGTACTACGGCACGGGTGGCTTATCGTTCGCGCGCAGTGAAGAAGGCGTTGACGCGATCATGCAGGCGCTGGCTGACATGCCGGACGCCGCGTGGGGCGCCAATCTGATTCATTCGCCCGACGAACCGTCGCTCGAAGAGCGTCTCGTCGATCTCTATCTCGAGCGCGGCGTCACGCGCATCGAGGCGTCGGCCTTCATGCAGCTCTCGCCGGCCATCGTGCGCTACAGTGCGAGTGGCCTGCAGGTGGACGCCTGGGGACGGATTCATCGTCCGCACCGCGTGATGGCGAAGATCAGCCGGCCCGAAGTGGCGCGGCATTTCCTGCAACCACCGCCGGCGCAGCTGCTCGAGCAACTCGTGACGAGCGGAGCGCTCACGGCCGAAGAAGCTCGGCTCGCGGCGCTGCTTCCAATTGCCGACGATGTCACCTGCGAAGCGGATTCCGGCGGACACACGGATCGCCGCCCGCTATCGGTGTTGCTCCCGGTGATTCGCAGACTGCGCGACGACCTCACGCCGGCCGGTGGTTGGCCGCGCCCCGTGCGCATTGGCGCCGCGGGTGGACTTGGCGATCCTGAATCGGTAGCCGCGGCGTTCGCGCTCGGCGCGGACTACGTCGTCACCGGTTCAGTGAACCAGACAGCGTGCGAAAGCGGCACGTCCGACCTCGCGCGCGCGATGCTCGCGGAGGCGGGCTTGGCCGACGTGATCATGGCGCCGGCCGCCGACATGTTCGAACTCGGTGTTGAAGTGCAAGTGTTGCGCCGCAGCACGCTCTTTGCGCCGCGCGCGCGAAAGCTCTACGAGATTTACCGCCAGTACTCGAGCCTCGACGAGATTCCCGCGGAACTGCGCGAGCGGCTCGAGCGCGACATTTTCCGCGCGCCGCTCAATGACATCTGGACCGAATGTGTCCGCTTCTGGACGGCGCGCGACCCCGAACAGGTGGCGCGCGCCGAGCGTGATGCCCATCACCGCATGGCGCTGGTCTTTCGCTGGTATTTGGGCAGTTCCAATCGGTGGGCCCGCGAAGGCGTGGCTGACCGTCGCAATGACTATCAGATCTGGTGCGGCCCGGCCATCGGCGCGTTCAACGCGTGGACGGCCGGCACTCACCTCGCCGATCCCGCACGGCGCACGGTGCAGGAAATCGGCTTGAATCTTTTGGCCGGTGCCGTCCGCTGCACGCGGGCGGCCCAGCTCCGTGCCGCCGGCGTCCCCGTGCCGGCCAACGCATTTCGTACTTCTCCACGACAGCTTGAGGCTTCGCGATGAGCGGATCTCCAATCGCCGTTGTTGGCCTCTCGGCAATTCTCCCCGGCAGCGACGATATCGGCGCCTTCTGGGAGAACATCCGCGAGGCTCGCGACTGCTTCAGTGACGTTCCCGAATCGCATTGGCGAATCGAGGACTACTTCGACCCCACGCCACGCGCCAAGGACAAGACGTACGGCAAGCGCGGCGGGTTCATCAACGCGCAACCGTTCGATGCGCTCGGCTTTGGGCTGCCGCCCTCGTCGCTGCCCAGCACCGATGTCGCGCAGCTGCTCGCGTTGCTCGTCAGCCAGCGTTGCATTGCCGACGCCGACAATGGCAAGGCGTCCCGGTTCGATCGCAATCGCACCAGTGTGATTCTCGGCGGCGCTGCGACGACGGCGCTCGTCTCGCACATGTCGGGTCGCATGGCCCAACCGATGTGGCGTCAGGGCCTTCGCAATGCTGGATTTGACGAAGCCAGCGTCGAGCGCGCCTGCGTGGCAATCTCTGATCAGTTCGTGCCCTGGCAGGAGTCGACGTTCCCGGGCCTGCTCGGCAACGTCATCGCGGGGCGCATTGCAAATCGGTTCGACCTCGGGGGCACCAACTGTGTGCTCGATGCGGCCTGCGCGAGTTCGCTCGCGGCCGTCTCGATGGCGATGGATGAATTGCGCAGCGGAAAGTCCGACACGGTGATCACCGGTGGCGTGGACGCGCTGAACGACATCCTGATGTTCATGTGCTTTTCGCAGACGCCGGCGCTTTCGCTCAGCGGCGACTGCAAGCCGTTCAGCGATCAGGCCGATGGCACGATGCTCGGCGAAGGCGTCGCGATGCTGGCGCTGCGTCGGCTCGAAGACGCCGAACGCGATGGGCACAAGATTTACGCCACAATTCGCGGACTGGGATCGAGCAGTGACGGCCGCGCGAAGAGCGTGTACGCCCCGCGCCCTGAAGGGCAGGTGAAGGCGCTCGAGCGTGCGTACGTCGATGCCGGCTACAGCCAGGCCACCGTGGATCTCGTCGAAGCGCATGGTACGGGCACGACTGCCGGCGATGCCGCGGAAGTCTCCGCGCTGAAGAGTGTGTTCGGCGCGGTGGCGAACGGTCGCGAAGCGTGGTGCGCACTCGGTTCCGTGAAGGCGCAGATCGGTCACACGAAGGCAGCTGCCGGTGCCGCAAGTCTCGTGAAGGCCGTGCTTGCGCTGCAGCACCAGACGCTTCCCCCGACAGCAAAGGTTAACAAGCCAAACCCGGCGCTCGGGCTCGAGGGCAGTCCGTTTTACCTGAGCGGCACGGCGCGTCCCTGGTTCAAGCGCGGCGATCATCCGCGCCGCGCATCGGTGAGCAGCTTTGGCTTTGGTGGCAGCAATTTCCACGTCACGCTCGAGGAGTACACTGGGCCGAACGTCGCCGCGCGGCACCCGTACGGTCCGGTGCAGCTCGTGCTCATTGGCGGGCCGGATGAGAATGCACTTCGTGCCGGACTCGCCGATTTGACCGCGCGCGTCAAGAACACGCCGCAGCTCGCGTCCTATGCACGCGAGTCGCACGCATCGTTCGATCACAAGGCGCCGATGCGCCTTGCGTTGCTTGTGAACGATTTCTCGGATCTTGTCGCCGCCGTCGCTGAGGGGCGCCAGGTGTGCGATAAGCCGGGTGATGTGCAGCGCACCCACCGCACAGTGCTGCGCCGTGGTACGCCGGCGCTTGCAGAGAGCGTGGCGTTCCTCTTCCCGGGTCAGGGCAGCCAGTACCTCGGCATGGGACGCGATCTCGCCTTGCATTTCTCAGAGGCGTTCGCGGTTTGGGAGCGCGCGGCACATCGCGTTGCCG
Source organism: Gemmatimonadota bacterium (assembly GCA_026387935.1). Taxonomy (GTDB): domain Bacteria; phylum Gemmatimonadota; class Gemmatimonadetes; order Gemmatimonadales; family Gemmatimonadaceae; genus Fen-1231. The sequence continues at coordinate 218,309 of JAPLKU010000003.1, forward strand.
ACGCGGTCACCGATCTGGGCGACGTGGTGTTTCCGCGTCCAGCGTTTGAGCGCATCGAGCGCGAAGCGCATGAAGCACGGCTCCGCATGACCGCGTGGGCACAGCCGGCGCTTGCCGCCGCCAGCCTCGCGCAGCTCGCGTTGCTTGAGAAGATTCAGTTTGGTCCGAGTGCAGCGGCCGGGCACAGCTTTGGTGAACTCGTCGCATTGCATGCCGGTGGTGCGTATGACGCAGACACGCTGCTCGACCTCGCGCGTGCACGTGGTGAGGCAATGGCGTCCTGCGCCACGCCAACTGACGGCATCGCGATTGACGCGGGCAGCATGTTCGCGGTCGCGGGAGACGTCGTCACCGTGCAGGGATTGCTCGATCGGTTCGGCGACGGTCGCGTCGTCGTGGCCAATGACAATCATCCGCGCCAGACGGTGCTCAGTGGTCCGACGGACAGTCTCCGGGCATTCGGCGCCTCACTCACACAAGCCGGCCTTTCGCATCAGGCCCTTCCGGTCGCGGCGGCGTTTCACTCGCCGCTCGTGGCGCCGGCCGCTGCGCAGTTTGCCGCCGAAGTGTCGGGAACCGAATTCGGTGGGCTGCACTTTCCGGTCGTGGCGAATGGCACGGCGCAGCCGTACGAGAACGATGTCGTCGCGGTTCGCGAACGACTCGCGCACCAGTTGGCGCATCCCGTGCGTTTCCGCGAGAGCGTCGATGCCCTCTACGAGCTTGGCTGCCGAGTGTTTGTCGAAGTCGGCGCCGGCAACGTCCTGTCTGGTCTTGTGAAGAAGTGTCTCGCCGACCGACCGCATGTGACGGTGGCGCTCGACACGCCGGGTGAACATGGCGTGCGCGCCTGGTGGATTGGCATGGCAGAGCTTGCGACGCTGGGGCTCGCGGTGAACCTCGCCGCGATTCAGCCGGGCGTGCCGGCATTCGACGCCGTGCCGGCGCCGCCGAGCGGCCCGGCCGTTGTCGCCGTCGGGGGTTCGAATCTCGGGAAGCCGTACCCACCGAAGCCCGGCGCGATGCCGGCATCGCCGGCGCCGACCGTGCAGCTGCCAGTCGCGCATCTGGCAGAGGCGGCGCCAGTCGACGCAAACGACATCACGTCTGAAGAATTTTTCGAAGAACCGATTGACATCACGGCGGAGCACGCGCTCTCGCCAGACTACGCCGAGTCCTATGACGGCGATACCGAACTTGAGGTGTACGAGGACATGGACGATCAGAACTCATCGCTGCTGCTTGAAGCACAGCGACTGACACAACAGGCGATTCTCGACAGTTTCGCCATGACGATGCGCGGCATCACTGGCAATGGCGATGCTCCGGCACCGACAATCGCGTCGCGCCCGGTGGTTCGCGTCGCGGCTCCCGCTCCCGTGCGCGCTCCCGTGCGCGCTCCAGCAGCGGCGCCCGTCGCCGCGCCGCCGGCGCCACACGCCGCCAAGGCGAACGGCGCGAGCCCGGCGGCGGCTCCGGCCCCGAAGCCTGCACCGGTCGCCGCTCCAGTCGCTACTCCGGCTCCGGCCGCTGCATCGGCAGCTGACGGTGCGGCAATGGTGCTTGGTGTGATCGCCGAGAAGACCGGTTATCCGGTTGACGCCCTCGCGCCGGAACTCGAGCTCGAAGCCGATCTCGGAATCGACTCGATCAAGCGCGTCGAAATTCTTGCGGCGCTGAGCGACAAGATGCCCGGGATGGACCCGAAGAGCATCGATCCGGCGAAGGTTCGTCGCGTGAGCGACCTCCTTGTGTTACTCGGGGAGGCGCCCCCCGTGGGCCCCAAGGGGCCGCTGGGCCGGTAGCTGTTGCTACCCACCCAGCGGCTGACCCTGTTGAGCGTCGTGTAGTCGAGTGGCTCCCCGTTGCAGCGCCGGGAAGCCCCGCGCGTCGCATCGGCGAATGCAGGAGCGTTGCGGTCGTTGGCGGCACGAGTGAGCTCGGCGAACGCCTTCGGCGGGCACTGAACGACCGCGGCATCGCGCTTACCCTCACTCCAGCGGCGAGCGCGGATGTCGTCGTGCTCGCCCACGCGCTCGGCACCGACGGTTCCGTTGACCGCGCATTCGCAACGCTGAGCGAGTTGGCCGGCCGCACCACGCCGCCGCGCGTGCTCGTCACGGCTGGAACACACTCGCGTGAAAGCGCGGGTCTCAACGGCCTCGTCAAGACGGCGGCGCGTGAGTGGAATGCCGAGTGGCTTTGTGTCTCAGTGGAAGACGCCGAGGCGTTTGCGTCGCCGCTCGCTGATGAGCTGGCCTACGGAGGCGGCGCACGCGAAGTCCGGATTGGTGCGCGCCGCGAAGAGCTCGTGCGTGTCGCCACGACGGCGTCAGGCCCGCTCCGCGTCGTCCCTGCTGGACCATGGCTGGTGTCGGGTGGCGCCCGCGGCGTTACGGCTACGTGCTGCATCGCACTGGCCAAGGCTGGTATGCGTCAAGTGGTGCTGCTCGGCCGCACCACTCTGCGCGATGAACCGGCGACCTGCGTGCATGCTCGTACGGAAGCGGAACTCAAGCAGGCACTGATCGCGGCGGCAACAGGCAAGCCGAATCTCGCTGCCATTCAGCGCGAGGCGCGCGAGATTCTCGCGCTGCGCGAAGTGCGTCATACGATTACCCAGCTGAACGAGGCCGGCGCGCAGGTTCGCTACGACGCGGTGGACATCACGGACGCCGCCGCCGTCACCGCGCTTGCGGACGACGTGCGGCGTACATGGGGTCCGATTCGCGGCATCGTGCATGGAGCCGGTGTGCTCGCCGACAAGCGACTCGGCGAAAAGACGCCAGAGCAGTTCCACTCGGTGATGCACACGAAGATCGCCGGCGCGAACGCGCTGCTCACGGCATGCGCCAACGATCCACTCGAGATGATTTGCTTTTTCTCTTCAGTGGCGGCGCATAGCGGCAACGTCGGGCAGAGCGACTACGCTGCGGCGAACGCCATGCTCGACCAATGGGCCGGCACCGAAGCCGCGGCACGCGGCACCGATTGCCGCGTCGTCAGCATCGCGTGGGGTCCGTGGGACGGCGGCATGGTGACTGCGGCGCTCGCGAAGCATTTCACCTCGCAGGGCATCGGCCTCATCCCGCTCGACGCGGGCGCGAACGCGTTCGTCCAGGAACTTCGCGCCGGATCGCATGTCCAGGTGCTGCTCGGTTGCGGCCTCGAGGGCGCGGAGCCGGTGCCGAAGACCGTCGTGCGTTTCGACTCGATGCGCGCGCCATACCTGCGCGACCATGCGATTGCCGGAACAATCGTCGTTCCGATGACGCTCGCACTCGACTGGCTGCTCGCTGCCGGCGCCCGCGAAGTGGGACCCAGCGTTGAACTTCGGGACATCACGCTGCTCAAGGGCGCGATTGCCACTGACGGCATGGCCGACCTGTTGCTCGCCGTGACGCCGGCAACCGAAGGCACCACTCGCACCGCAACACTCACACATCCCGACGGACGGCCGGCGTACCGCGCGTTCATAACGGCGGCGGCCGGCTCGACGCCGGCTCCGATTGCGATTCCGCAGCCATCGGGCGATCCGCTGCCTGACTGCTGCGTGGCGCCGTATGACGAAGCCCTCTTCCATGGTCCAGCGTTTCACACGATTCGCCAGGTGATCCGTTGCGACGCGCATGGCATCTCGGCGCGATTGACTACAGCCGGTGCAATGCGCTGGCCTGGCGGCTGGCAGCTCGACCCGCTTGCCATGGACGGCGCGCTACAGCTGCTGCGGGTTTGGAGCTGGGCCGAGGATGGGCGCCCGAGTTTGCCAACGTCCATCGCGCGCTGCCGCGTCTGGAGCGAATGGCCAACGAACGGCGAAGTCGTCTGCGTACTGACGGCCAAACGCGAGAATGCCTTCCGCTTGCGCGGGGACGCGCAGTTTGTCGATCCGTCGACGGGACGCGCACTGGCGTCGCTCGCAGGAATCGTCATGCACGTGCAAGCCTAGATGAGCGACTTCGCGCCGATCGCAATTGTCGGGCGCGGCTGCGTCGTGCCCGGGGCGAACGATCCGCGCACGCTCTGGGCGCGCGTGCTCTCCGGCGATGACCTCACGGGGCCGAGTTCCGCGGAGCGTTGGGGACTGGACCCGGGCCGCGTCTGCAACGATCCGCGCGAGCCGAGTGCGAGTGCGCGCGGCGGATACGTCACCGGTTTTGACGCGCTCTGGCGTCACGACACCTTTGCGCTGCCACCAGAAGCGCTAGTAGGAATACCGGAAGGCTGGCGCTGGCTCATGCACGCCTGTGCGCAAGCGCTCACCGAGGCCGGAGTCGGACTCGACGGTGGTGCGCGCGCAGGTCTCGTGTTGGGAAGCCTGGGATACGCAACGCGTGAGTTTGCGGATGCGGCAGCGGCACGATGGTGCGGCGCCGAGGGCGGACCGCATCCTGCACTCGAAGGGCAGACCGGCGCGCTGCGGTGGGCGAGCGACGCGTGTGGTGTGCACGGGCCGCGCGTCGCGCTCGATGCAGCATGCGCGTCTGGACTCTACGCACTGAAGACCGCCTGCGACCTGCTGCACGCGCGGCGCGCTGATGTGGTGCTTGCTGCCGGCCTCAACGCGGCCGACGATTTGTTCCTCCATATCGGCTTCACGGCGCTCGGCGCGCTGTCGCGGCGCGGCCGAAGCACGCCGCTCAGTACCGAAGCCGACGGACTCCTGCCTGCTGAGGGGGCGGCAGTCGTCGCGCTCAAGCGACTCGATGATGCCGTCGCCAATGGCGATCATATACTCGCGATTGTCCGTGGCGTCGGACTGAGCAATGACGGACGTGGCCCAGGGTTACTGGCTCCGACCACAGCCGGCCAGCAGCGCGCGATTCGCGCGGCATGGGCGGCCTCAGGACTCGACCCGGCCACGCTTGACTACCTCGAGTGCCACGCGACGGCGACACCCGTCGGCGATCGTGAGGAGATCCTCAGCGTGCGCGCGGTGTTCGGCGATGCGCACCGGCTGCGCCTGGGTTCGCTGAAGGCGCAGCTCGGCCATCTGATCACCGCGAGTGGGGGAGCCGCGCTCATCAAGCTCTGCGGCGCGTTCGAGGCGGGAAGCCTGCCGCCGGCACCGAGCATCGCGTGCGAACTGCCGTTGCCCGAGATCGCCGAGAGCGAATTGGTCCTGGAGCGCACGGCCATTGGATGGCAGCCTGGTGAGCATGCGCGGCGCGCGGCGGTGGATGCGTTCGGCTTTGGCGGTTGCAACGCGCACGCGATTCTCGAAGGGCCTGAGGGCGTTGAGGCGCTCGTTGCGAAACGCCGCGGTCGTCCGAAACCGGTCGTCGCACCGGCCGTCGGCGACGATCTCGCCATTGTGGCATGTGAGCTCTCGGTTGGTGAGGCAGGCGATTCCGCCGCGATCCTGCGCGTCCTCATGGGGCGTGAAGCGCCAAGCCGCCGCGTGCGCGATTTGCAGCTCGCCGTTCGCGGCCTTGGCTTTCCTCCTGCCGATCTTCGCCACGCCCTGCCGCAGCAATTGCTCGTATTGCGTGCGGCGCAGCGACTCAAGCCCGCGATCGAAGGCCTCGACCGCTCGCGCGTCGGCGTGTTCATTGGTGCCGACGTTGATCCTGCCGGTGCCCGTCACGGCTGCCGGTGGCGGCTCGACCATTGGCTGCAGCATGCGGCCACAGCAGCCGAGCGCGATGCCGTCGTGCCAGCGCTCGAAGCGGCGGGGGTCCTCGGCACCATGCCGAACATGCCTGCCAATCGCATCAACAGCGCTCTCGACCTTGGCGGCGCGGGACTTGTCCTGAGCGAAGGCGAGAACTCCGGCGGCTGGGCGCTTTCGCTCGCAGCCGACGCTATCGCGCGCGGAGAACTCGACGCAGCCCTCGTTGGCGCCGTTGATGCATCCGGTGGCGCGTTCGGTGACGACCCGGAGCGCGCTGATGCTGTTGTGCTGCTGCTCGTCGTTGCCGGCTCGAAGGTCGGTGATCGGGCCGTGCTCGCCCGCATTGCGCGAACTTCCGAAGTCGATACCGTACCCGACGTACTCGCGCCGTGGATGGACACAGGCATTGCGCGCGAGCTGGTGGATATCGGCGTCGCTGCGTTGTGCTGTCATCATGCACTGCTGCCGGGCACGCCGGCCCTGCCATGGACTGGAGCGAATCGATCCTGTCAGTTGCATGGCTGGGACGTCTTCGCGACGGGGAATGCCGCCGGCGTCAGTGACGAGCCAGCAGCCGCGCTTACGCTTGCGCCGGATCGCGCCTCCATTGGGCAAAAGCGCATGGGAGAAGTCGCGTTCGTATTCACAGGCGCAGCCGCCGCGTACCCTGGCGCAGGCCGAACGCTCTGGCAGGGGATTCCCGAGCTCGCCGCCGAGTTACGCGCACGCGCACCGAATCTGACCAGCGCGCTCCCACGACTCGTCAGCGGCGCACCCCTGTCATTTCTCGACCAGCTCCAGCTCGCGACACTGCTGAGCCAGTCGCATGCGCGACTCCTTGCGCTCCTCGGCGTCAGGCCCGACGCGACGCTCGGATTGTCGAGTGGCGAGACGAACGCACTTCTCGCGAGTGGCGCATGGACCGACCCAGATGGCCTTTTCGCGGCCGTTTCAGAATCGGGGATGTATGACCTGCACCTCGCCGGCGAGCATCGCACGCTGCGCGCCTCGTGGGGCGTGACTGCCGATTCCACGGTGAACTGGCGCTGCTACCGTGTGCTGCACTCTGTGGACGCTTTGAAAACGGCTATCGCCGCCACGACTGGCCAGGTGCCGCGCGAGGTGGTGCGACTACTGATCGTCCATCACGCCAACGACGTGGTCATCGGCGGAAGCGACGAAGCCTGCCGCGCACTGATCGCGAAACTCGGCGCGCGTTCAACGCCGCTCGGCCATGACCTCCTGGTCCATTGCCCGGAGCTTGAGCCCTTTGCCGCTGAGTGGTATGCGGTGCACCACCGGCCGACGCAATCGATCACCACGCCGCGCCTCTACGCGAACGCAATCAATGCGCCGTTCGTTCCCACGCGCGAACGATGCGCAGAGTTGCTGCTTGCCCAGGCGCGCGACACCGCCGTGTTCAGTGCGACGGTCGAGCGGGCCTACGCCGACGGCGTGCGTGTGTTCATCGAGATGGGACCGCGCAGTGCCTGCACCGCATGGATTGGTGAGATTCTCGGCGCGCGTCCGCATTGCGCGGTGTCGCTGGATGGTTCACGTGGATCGCTACGCGATATCGCCGCTGCGTTAGCGCAGCTCATTGAATCCGGCGTGGCGGTGGACCGTGATCGGTGGAATTCGTGGATGTCGCAACTGCGCAGCATTGCCGATATCGCGGCTTCGGCGGACGGCATGCTCGCGCTTGCCGGTCATCGCTCGTTGCCCGAGTTCCACGCGCCGAATTGCACCACGCTTGCTGTACCTGCAGCGCCCAAGCTCGCGCCGGTGCTGCCCGACCTGTTGCACGTCGTACAGGCGCCGGCGCTGATCATTGCGCCTGAGCCGGTGAAGCGGCAGAAGATTGTGCACGCACAACCGACGAGTCTGGCACTCGCCGCGTTGGCAGACACGCAGGCCGCGCTGCTCCGTGTGCACGACATCCTTGTGTCGCAGGCGAAGGACCGGTCGCTGCGCGTTTCTCGCAAGGGACAGGTCGCGCGCCCGACTCACGCCGTACCCGATGTCACTCCGCCAGTCGTCGCTGAAGCGCCAACGCCGCGCGTCTATCCCGGACCGCAGTTCGATCGCGCGCAACTCGAGCATCTCTCGCATCGACGGATCTCGGAAGTCTTTGGCCCGGCATTCGCCGGGCAAGATGACTATCCGCGCCAGGTGCGGATGCCGATGCCTCCGCTCCTCCTCGCTGATCGTGTGCTCGGCATTGATGCGATTGCAGCTTCAATGAAGACGGGCACGATCTGGACGGAGACGGATGTTCGCGAGGACTCTTGGTATTTGCAGGATGGTCGCATGCCCGCCGGCATTCTGATTGAAAGCGGACAAGCCGATCTGCTGCTTATCAGTTGGCTTGGGATCGACCTCACGAATCGCGGAGAGCGGATCTACCGGCTGCTCGGTTGCGAACTGACCTTCGCCGGCGGACTTCCATCCGTCGGCGAAACATTGCACTACTCGATTGCGATCGACTCACATGCACGGCATGGCGACGTCGGGCTCTTCTTCTTTCATTATGACTGCACGGTGGACGGCGCACTTCGCCTCCGAGTCAAGGAAGGTCAGGCGGGCTTCTTCACCGACGCCGAGCTGGCCGACAGCGCCGGCATTCTGTGGAATCCACTGGAAGACCTGCCGGATGCATCTGCGCCGATTGCAGGAGCAAAGCCGGGGATCGACGTGCGTTCCGCGTACGACGAAGCGGCGGTGAGTGCTTTTGCCGCCGGCAATATTCTTGAAGCGTTCGGCGATTCGTTCAAGCGAGGCGCCGGTCACACGCGCACGCCGCGGATTGCCGGCGGGCGGATGCAGTTGTTCGCCCGCGTGGACGAACTCGATGCAGACGGAGGACCGTGGAAACGCGGCTATCTGCGGGCGAGTCTGCCGATTACGCCCGACTCCTGGTTCTTCGCCGGCCACTTCCATAACGATCCGTGCATGCCCGGCACCCTGATGTTTGAGGGATGCCTGCAGACGATGGCGTTTTACATGGCCGCGCTGGGCTACACGGTGGATCGCGACGGCGCCGTATTCGAGCCCGTGCCCGACCGCCCGTATCAGCTGCGGTGTCGCGGTCAGGTCACGCCAAAATCGAAGATGGTGACATACGAAGTGTTCGTCGCCGAGTTGCACGACGGACCGGTGCCGACGCTTGTTGCCGATTTACTCTGCACGGTGGACGGTCTCAAAGCGTTCCACTGCGGCCGAATGGCACTGCGCCTCACGCCCGACTTTCCACTCGGTGCCCGCGAACTCGCCGCGATGGATGCGGATGTTGGAGAGGTCGCAGAGCAGAATGGTTTCCGGTACGGACAAGCGTCGCTGCTGGCGTGCGGCAGTGGCGATCCGGTCGCTGCGTTCGGCGAACTCTATTCGTCGCTTCCACCTGGCCGCCGAGTTCCGAGGCTTCCGGGCCCGCCCTATCATTTTATCAGTCGGGTTCGCTCGCTGAGCCATGCGCCTGGTGGCATGCAGGCCGGTGTGGTCGCCGAAACTGCGTACGACATCCCGCCCGATGCGTGGTACATCGACGCGCACCCAACCGGACAGATGCCCGCCTGCGTGCTTATCGAGGCAGCGCTGCAGCCCTGCGGTTGGCTGGCGTCGTACGTCGGTTGCGCCGTCGTTGAAGCAGACGAGGTGTACTTCCGGAATCTCGACGGCAAGGGTGTGCTGCACCGGCCCGTGCGCGCCGATGACGGAACGCTCGTCGTGAAAGCAAAATTAAAATCGCTGTCCCGCGCCGGTGGCATGACGCTCGTGTCGTTCGATGTGGCCTGCACCGTTGGCGACGAAGCGATCTACGACCTCACCACGACATTTGGATTTTTTCCCAAGGCCGCGCTCGAAGGCCAGGCCGGGCTCACGGCCACGGACGAGCAGCGCGCGTGGATGTCGCTGCCCGGAACGGTGGACCTGCTCGCAACACTCGACGCGGCGTCGCGCGAACTGCTGCCCGCGCCGATGCTCCGCATGTGCGAGCGCGTCACGCACCGCAATGTGGCCGACGACGGCAGCGCGCAGCTCCGCGGCGAAAAGACTGTTCGTGCCGACGAGTGGTTCTTCAAGGCGCACTTCTTCCAGGATCCGGTGCAGCCGGGTTCGCTCGGCATTGAAGCGTTGGTGCAGCTGCTGCAGGCGCATCTCCTGCTCTCCGGTGCCAAGGCTGCGATTCCCGACGGCGCATTCGCCGACCTCTCGGCGACGACACCGGGCACGTGGCAGTTCCGCGGCCAGGTGCTGCCGCACGCCAAACAGGTGACGCTCACGCTCGACGCTGAGCCAATCGAGCGCACGCCGTCGGGTTGGCGCGCGCGTGCGGCGGGCTCCGTCTGGGTGGACGGGCTTCGCATTTATGGCGTGCAGGGACTGAGCGTGTCGTGGGAAGGAACGCCCACCGACGGCAACTCACTGCGCTTCGATGCCGCCACAGAACCGTGGTGGAACGATCATCGTCCCACCTACACGGTTCCGGTGGTTCCAGCGATGGCACTCGCCAGTCGGGCACTGTCGCTGGTGGCAGATGGCCAGAAGGTCATCGGCATCGAAGGCATGACGTTCCGACGCTGGCTCTCGCTCGAATCGGCACGAACGCTTTGTGTTGAACGAGCGGGCCAGAGCTTCACGCTGGTGGATACCGACCGCGGCGATATCGTCTGTGACGGCACGTTGATGGTTGGAACGGCGTACCACAGCGCCCCGGCGCCGGTCGCGCCCCTCGGCGCCGACGCGGTGCCGCTCGCCAACCTCTATGACAACGGCGCGCTGTTCCACGGTCCGGCGTATCAGCGCCTCCGCGGTGGCCGCCGGTCGGCACAGGGCGCCGACGTCACGATCGCGTTTGAGACTGCGCTCGACACGCGCGAGCGCGTGTCGCATTTCGTCCTCGACGCGGCGCTACACGCGGTACCGCACGACGCCATGCAGGAGTGGTTCCCTGACGTGGCCCCCGGACAGATCGCGTATCCGGCGATGATCGAGCGCGTCGAACTCTTTGCCGATGCGCCGAGCGACGGCGAATGTGAAGTACGTGTGCGTCCTGCGGGTCTGCGTGAAGGGTCGGCGCGGTATCCGCGAATCCATGCGCAACTGCTGCTTAATGGATCGGTGTGGGCCGAGCTGACGCTGGTCGAGGTCTGCCTCCCGGCCACGCGCCTTGGCTCACTGAGCGGCACCGCTCGGCGAGCGTTCCTGCGCGACGGCGAGTTCGTGGCCGGCGCGCGCCTGAGTGACGAAGCGTCCGGTGTAAGCACGCTCACCCCCCGCATCGTAACTCAGGCTGATTGGCTCGCAGGCACTGTGGATACTGTGTACGGACTACCCGCGAGCTCACCAGATCGCATCGCGACAATCGCGGCCACTGAGCATGCGGCACAGCGGATCGCGGTGCATCCCCGCGCGATTGCCATTGGCCAGAATGGAACGGTCTCGACGCCGGCGCTGCCGCTCCTCGAGTACCAGGTGGCGATCGAACGATCGGGCCGGTCAGTAACCGTGCGCGACGTGGCACCACCGGCCGTCGATATCGCACGAATTCTGAAGTGGTGGAACGACACCGATTGGCAAAGCGCGAGTCCCGATATCCGCGCGCTTTTCATGGCGGCCACCGCACAGTTCGTGAGCGGCGTGCGCCTGCTGGATCCGGCGTCGCGCGAGACGATCGCGACAGAGCCGATTCTGCTGCTCGCCAACCATCAGGTCGCCATCGAGTCCGCACTCGCGGGGATTGCGCTGGCACCGATACTCGGCCGACCGCTCCTCACCGTGGCGAAAGCGGAGCATCGCAGCACCTGGGTCGGCCGGCTTGCGCTTCAACTGAACGATGCGCGCCGTGGCGACGCGATCATTTTCGTTGACCGTACGCGCCAGGAAGAGATGCTCGGCCATCTGCAAACGATGGGACGCGTCGCGCATTCGGGCGCCCGCGCGCTGTTGGTCCACGCTGAAGGCACACGCTCGCTCGCCGGCAGCCAACCCGTGACAACGGTGAGCGCCGTATGGAGCGACCTCGCAGTGCAGGCGGGCCTCACCATCGTGCCGCTTCGTTTTGCGCGCGGCTTGCCGAGCGCAGGTGTGGATGTCCGCAAGGACTTCCCCGTTGGATATGGCGCGCAGGAACTCATCCTCGGCCGGCCGATTTCGGGAGCATCATTGGCGGCACTGCGCCTCGATCAGCGGCGCACGCGCGTGCTGGATGGATTCGCCGAACTCGACGCCTTCGATGGCGAGCCGCGCGGTGATGCAGCCCTTTCCGCGCAGGTCGAGGCCGCGTGTGCGAAGTGGTCGCTCGACGAAATGCGGGCCGTGTTTCTTGTTATGCAGGCGCGCGCGGCCGGCTGGGCGCTCGACGCGAACGGGCTGCCGACCGACGCATACGCCGCTGCGGACGAACGGCATCCATTCTGGGCCTGGTTCCACGGCCCAGCGGCAAACGCGGTGCGTGTAGCGCAGCGCGACAGCGCGCAGTGAACGCGACACGGCCGGCGGGGCCGCTCAGCGTCCGCCTCGGAATGGACGCGCTTGCCTTGGTGGTGCGACCCACGCTGAACGTCCTGATGAATCGGACATGGGAGGGTCTCGAACATCTCCCGCGCGGCGGATTCATCATGTGCCCGAACCATCTGACGGAAATCGATCCGTTCCTGATCGGCCATATGCTGTACAGCAACGGCATCATTCCGCACTTCCTTGCCAAGCATTCGCTATTCCAGATTCCCGTGCTCGGCGCGTGGTTGCGCTGGGCGGGACAGATTCCGGTTGATCGCCGCGGTGGAGCGACGGCACTTGAGTCGCTCGCCGTTGCGCGGCGCGTGCTCGATCGCGGTGGGGCCATCATCGTCTATCCTGAAGGGACTTTGACGCGCGATCCAGCCCTATGGCCGATGCGCGGCCGCACTGGAGCGGCACGACTCGCGTTTGACACGCAAGCGCCGGTGATCCCTGTCGCGCACTGGGGCGCACACGAGCTATTGCCCCAGTATGCGCGGCGCGTCAGACCCTTCCCCCGAAAGACTTCTCGCGCGTCGATCGGTCCGGCGGTTGATCTCGACGACCTGCGGGGGCGTGGCATCGATCGCGCCATGCTCGAGACCGCGACCGACCGTATCCAGGACGAGACGACGGCGCTCCTCGGCATACTTCGCGGCGCCACGCCACCGGCGGTTCGGTTCGAGATGGCCACCGCGCGTTCACTCTACTGACGGTCACGCGAGTCTCGACCCCTTGATTCTCGTCCGGAGATTCAAGGGGGTCAATTCTTTCCGCGGGGGACAAGCAGGTTTCGGGTCGTCGCGCACCGCATGGGCGGCATGCTGACCGCCACGTGGTTGTTGCGGCACGATCCCTGAACACTCCGCTGAGTTGCCCTGCCCTCGTGGCCTGCGCTGTGGCGCCGACGAGGCGAGTGCCGAACGCCGAACACCTCGAAATTATTCAGCGCGGCGCGGGGCTCGACGCCACACTGCGCTTCATCACGAGCTGACGAGCGCGCCAGTCCAGCGGAGGCAATGCACGCTGGAGATTCCGCCGCGCACCGCTATCGCGCCGGCCATTGAAGGTGCGGTCGCGAGAGGACGTGTTGTCCAGTCGCCGACGGTTCCGTACGACGGCGGTACGCGTCGCAATTTCGGCGCAGCACGGCCATCAATGCGAAACTCGACCTCCGAGAGCGGCACGGTGAGCCCGTCGCCGGCAGCCTTGAGCATCGCCTCTTTGTGCGCCCAGAGCGCGAAGAAGGCGGACTCCCCGAGCGATTCCACGCTGGCACTCTCTGCTTCCGTGAAGAAGCGACGTGCGATGGCTATGCGATCAACCGTTCGCGCTTCGTTCTCGACGTCGACGCCAACGTCGCCAGCGCGGGTCACCGCTACGGCGAGCACCGATCCCGAGTGCGCCACGCTCACGGAGAGTGGCGGCGCCTCACCGGATTGGTCAATCACCGGCTTCCCTTTTTCGAGGAGTCGAACGGCCACTCGGGCCGCCGGAATATCGAGATACATCCCGACGAGCAGTCGGAGGGCCGATCGCCCGCGCACGAACGCGTCGCGGCGGCCCGGCGCCAGCATACGAGTCGCCTGCGCACGCTCCTCGCTCGACAGCACATCGGCCGGCGGCCACGGCGATGCGGCTGACAGATCCTCACACCAGACGTGCACTTCTCCGGCGCCGAGCGGCGGAACGACCGATACGGCTCGCCACGAATCGTCAAACGTCATTCAACCGGCCGCCGACTACGGAACAACGGTGAGAATCTCGACGCGTGATGCCGAGTCCTTCGCGCGGAAAACACGATGGGTCTGCGCCTTGAAATCGGAGTCCTTGGCCTCAAAGATGTTCGCCACCCAGGTCTGCGGGTTCCGGTCGATGATCGGGAACCAGCTGCTCTGCACCTGCACCATGATCCTGTGGCCCTTGAGGAAGCGGTAGCTCTGCGTGTGCAGGTCAATCGTTACTGGCGTGACCTTTCCCGGCACCATCGGCTCCGGTTTCTCGCGGTTGTTTCGAAATCGCGCGCGCATGACGTCGTTCGAGACCATCAGCTCCCAGCCACTGAGCTTGAAATCAGGCTCATGACTCTCGGGATAGACGTCAATGAGCTTCACGACGAAATCGGCATCCTGCCCGGTGGTACTGACGAACAGTTTCGCGGTCACATCGCCGGCGAGGACAACCGCCTCAGTGAGTACTGTGGTCTGGTAGGTAAGCACGTCGGCGCGATCGTTCACGAAGCGCTGGTCTTCGAGCAACCAGGTACCCCAGCCGGAACCCTTCGGATAGTACGTCGGCTCGATGGGCCGGCGGCGGTACGGGACGGGATGCGCCGGGTCGCTCACGTACGAGTCGGCAGCTGACAGTTGGCTGTTGGCAGCAGGTGCTTCGAACGACAGCGTCCCGTTCGCGCCGAAGTAGAGCGACTTCGTCTTCGCCTCTTTCGGGGGCCATGCGGTGAACGTCCGCCACTTTCCGCCGCCACCGGCGCTCTCGAAGACCGTTGCTTCCGGCTGTGCGAGCGAGCCTTTGTCCTTGAGATAGTACGCGAAGAACGGCGCCTCGATGTTCTTTCGGAAATATTCACCGGTCGCCGAACCGAAACTGATGTTGCCGAGTTTGTCGCCCGGGCCGCCACGCCAACCGCCGTGCCGCCATGGACCCACAACCACAAAGTTCTTCGACTGCGCGTCGTGCTTCTCAAGCTCGCGATAGATCATCATGGGGCCATAGAAATCTTCCTGGTCCCACCAACCCGCGACGTTGAGCGTCGGCACGTTGACGCGGGTGAGGTACGATTTCATGGCCTGCTGCTGCCAAAACCCGTCGTAGTTCGGGTGCGCCTGGAAGTCGTCCCAGGTGGGGAGATGTTTGTCTTTCAGGTATTTCTTCTGGATGTTGCTCAGCGCACCGAGCTTGAGGTACCAATCGTAGGTGTCGTACGTCTCGAACTCGAACTGCGAGCCGCCCTTCGCGTTTTCCACCATGTAGGCGTACTCAAAGCCGTAGCTCAAGCGAAAGGCGCCGTTGTGGTGGAAATCGTCGCCAATCCACATGTCGCTGGGACTGGCCTGTGGACTCACGGCCTTGAGCGCCGGATGCGGGTCGAGCATGCCCATGGCAGCAGTCCAGCCGGGGTACGACACGCCCATCATCCCGACGCGACCATTGTTATTCGGCACGCTCTTCGTGAGCCAGTCAATGGAGTCGTAGGCGTCGGTGCTTTCATCGATCGAACCCCGTGGGCCGTCCACCGGACGCGGCGCACGCTGCATGACGAACTGCCCCTCGCTTTCGTATTTCCCGCGAATGTCCTGCATCGCGAAGATGTAGCCGTCGGCGTGGAGTTCGGCGTACGCGCGCGTCGGCGAATAGTTGGGCCCCGGCACGCCGTACGGTGTGCGCACGAAGAGAATCGGAAGCGGACCCGTGGCGCGTTTGGGAACGAAAAAGACGGTATTGAGCTTCACCCCGTCGCGCGCGGCGACCATCACACGTGTGAAGGTGTAGTTCGTGTCCGGTGCCGCCGGCGCCTGCGCGACGGTAGCGGCGGGAAAGGCGATGATCGAAAGCGCGAGGGCAGCGAACCGCATCGTTCCGTCTCGGGGGTGAGGAATCCCCAAAAGCTACGCGCTTTCACCATGCGCCGCGAAATTGTCGCTTCATAGAATTAAAAAACAAACGCGGCTGCACCCCCCGATGCACGCCGCGTTTGCCTTTTTACTTCTTACGGCCTCGCTCTGTCGACGAGGCTGAAGAACTACTCGCCAGCGCCGGGTCGGCGCGGACCACGCAACCCAGCGTTCGGGCGGTGCTCGCGACGCCACTCCTGCAGCTTCTGACGTCCCTGCTCCTGCGTGATGCTTCCATTACGTAACGCGTTTCCGATGCGTTGACGCTCGGCACGAAATGCTTCGCGCGTCGCCACGAGCCGCTGGCGCTGCGCTGGCGTCATGTTCCGAATTCGCTCTCGCATCATGGAGTGGCGTACGGTTACCCGCTCCCGAGCGAAGGCATTTTCGCGAACCACGGCGCGTTCAATGACCCGCTGCCGAACCGCCTGCCGAACCGCCTGCCGACCGGCAACGCGCTGGTGCGCCGGGAGCGGCGGGAGCGGTCGACCCTGCGCCTCAACCGGCGCGGCGGCTACGACCAGAAAGCTGAGGACTGCAAACCGACGAACGATGCTGCCCATGGTGACCTCCAAAGTGCTTCGCGCTCGGTTGGATTGCCCTGGGACGTCTGTTGAGCGCGTCACGATATCTGACCACCGAGGGTTGGCCGGCGTTAAGTGCGCCCAGTTGCAACTCTATGCTTATGGATGCGTTCCACCGGCCAAAAGTTTGCAACCCTCTGTGCCGCATTGATTTGACCGCTTTTCCGGGTGCTCAAGGGGCACACAAGTGTAATGGTGGCATTGAATTAGGCCTCATTCCGGAGTATTTTACTCCCCATGGGTTCCTCCATCGAAACGCTGGTCAATAAAGAGTATCAGTACGGGTTCGTCACCGACGTCGATTCCGACACGCTGGCGCCCGGGCTGACTGAGGAAGTCGTCCGCCTGATCTCGTCCAAGAAGGCCGAGCCGGAGTGGCTGCTCGAGTGGCGCCTGAAGGCGTACCGGCGCTGGCTCACGATGACAGAGCCGCATTGGCCGAACGTGAAATATCCGCCAATCGACTACCAGGCCGCCCGCTACTACTCGGCACCGAAGAGCGTGAAGCCGCTCCAGTCGCTCGATGAAGTGGATCCCGAGCTCCTGGCGACCTACAAGAAGCTTGGCATTTCGCTTACGGAGCAGAAAATGCTCGCGGGCGTGGCCGTGGACGCCATCTTCGATTCCGTATCGGTCGGCACGACGATGAAGGAAGAGCTCTCGAAGCACGGGGTCGTCTTCTGCTCGTTCAGTGAGGCCGTGCACAATCACCCCGAGCTCATCCAGAAGTATCTGGGCTCTGTTGTGCCCTACAGCGACAACTTCTTCGCCGCGCTCAACTCTGCCGTCTTCAGCGACGGTTCGTTCTGCTACATCCCGAAGGGCGTGCGTTGCCCGATGGAACTCTCGACCTATTTCCGCATCAATGCGGCTGAGACGGGCCAGTTCGAGCGAACGCTGATTGTCGCCGACGAGGGTGCGTACGTGAGCTACCTCGAAGGATGCACGGCGCCGAAGCGCTCGACGAATCAGCTGCATGCGGCCGTCGTCGAACTCGTGGCGCTGGACCGGAGCACCATCAAATACAGCACCGTGCAGAACTGGTACGCCGGCGACAAGGAAGGCGTGGGTGGCATCTACAACTTCGTGACCAAGCGCGGGAAGGCGCACGCGGACGCGAAGATCTCGTGGACACAGGTCGAGACGGGCTCGGCGATCACCTGGAAGTACCCCAGCGTGATCCTCCAGGGCGATAACTCGGTCGGCGAGTTCTACTCCGTGGCCGTGGTCAACAACAAGCAGCAGGCCGACACGGGCACGAAGATGATCCATGTCGGCAAGAACACGAAGTCGACGATCATCTCCAAGGGCATCAGTGCCGGCGAAGGCCAGAACTCCTATCGCGGGCGTGTGCAGGTGCTGCCGAAAGCCGAAGGTGCACGCAACTACACGCAGTGCGACTCGATGCTGATCGGCAACAAGTGCGGCGCGCACACTTTCCCGTACATCGAAGTGGCGAACAACAGTTCGATGACGGAGCACGAGGCGAGCACATCGAAGATCGGCGAAGACCAGATTTTCTACTGCAAGGCACGCGGGCTCAGCACTGAGCATGCGATTTCGCTGATCGTCAGCGGATTCTGCCGCGAAGTATTCAAGGAACTGCCGATGGAATTCGCGCTCGAGGCGCAGCAACTGCTGGGCATCACGCTCGAGGGTTCGGTCGGATAAATCGCGTTTGTTGGAACCGCGGAGATCCGCTGAGAAAAGGGCGAAGATCCACTGAGAAAGCATTTGCAGGGGGTGCGCGCAGACAGTTCGTCGCGCACTGTGAGTACCCCCAGAAGTTGCAGTTTTCGTTGTAGTCTCCGCGGATCTCCGCAATAACTCCGCGAATCTCCGCGGTTCCACCGTTCTGAATAACCAACCAAGTAATCAAGCAATGCTGAAGATCGACAACATCCACGCCAGGGCCGGCGAAAAAGAAATCCTGAAGGGGATCTCGCTCACCGTGAACGCCGGTGAAGTGCATGCCATCATGGGCCCCAACGGCTCAGGCAAGTCCACGCTGGCGCAGGTGATCGCGGGCCATCCCGGGTTCGAGGTGACCAGCGGCTCCATCACCTACGGCGGCGACGACCTGCTCGACATGGACCCCGAAGTACGCGCCCAAAAAGGGGTGTTCCTCGCCTTCCAGTATCCGGTGGAGATTCCCGGCGTCACGAACGCCTACTTCCTCCGCTCGGCGTACAACGAAATCCGCAAGGCGAATGGCCAGGAAGATATTGATCCGATGGACTTCCTCGACCTGATGGAAAAGAAGATCAAGCTCGTGGATATGGACCCCGCGATGCTGCATCGCTCCGTGAACGCTGGGTTCTCGGGTGGCGAAAAGAAGCGGAATGAGATTCTCCAGATGGCCGTGCTCGAGCCGAAGCTCGCCATTCTCGACGAGACAGACTCCGGACTCGACATCGACGCGCTTCGCGTAGTCTCCGGCGGAGTGAACGCGCTCAAACGGGCTGACAACGCCACGATTGTCGTGACGCACTATCAGCGGCTGCTCAACTACATCGTCCCTGATTTCGTGCACGTGCTCGCGGGCGGCAAGATCGTGAAGTCGGGCGGCAAGGAACTTGCGCTCGAGCTCGAAGCCAAGGGTTACGACTGGCTGGTGGACGCCGCGTGACCGCGCCAGTCGCCAAGTACGCCGACGCATTCGCGGCGCTCGACACGACCGGCGCACCCGGTTGGCTCGCTGACCTCCGGAGCGCCGCACTGGCCGAGTTCAACGCCGTTGGTTTTCCGACGACGCGGAACGAAGACTGGCATTTCACGAGCGTGACGCCGATCGCCGAACGGAGTTTTCGTTCGGCCAAACCGTCCGCCGCGCCAACATTAGCCGATGTGCTCGCCGCCACCGTTGGCGATCCGTCGTGGCCGCGGGCGGTTTTCGTCAACGGACGCTTCGAGGCATCGCTCTCGTCGTTGAAGACACTCGGCGCCGGCGTTCGCGTCGGCACGTTGGCTGACACACTGAAGGACTCACCAGACTTCGTCGCGGCGCATCTCGGCAAGCTCGCCACCTTCGACAAGCAGGCGTTCACCGCCTTCAACACCGCGTTCGCGCAGGATGGGCTCGTCGTACGGATCGCGCATGGGGTGAAGGCCGATGCGCCGTTGCATGTCATCCATATTGCGGATGCACAGGCGGCGGGCTGCATGCTGCATCCTCGACTGCTTGTCGTGGCCGAACCGCTCTCCGAGTTCGGCATTGTCGAAAGTTTCGTGTCGCTCAAGGCATCCGAGTATTTCACCAACGCCGTCGCCGAAATCACGATCGGCAACGGCGCACGCGTGCACCACTACAAGGTGCAACGCGAGAGCGAGCAGGCGTTCCACGTCGGCACGGTGCAAGTCGCGCAGGGCCGCGACTCGGCGTTTCATTCGTTCTCGTACGCTGCGGGCGCCGCGCTTTCGCGCACGAATATCTATTCGCGCCTTGGTGGCGAAGCCGCCGAGGTACGCCTGAACGGCCTCTACATGGTAGACGGCTCGCAGCATGCCGACCACCAGACGTTCGTCGAGCACATCGCACCACACTGCGCGAGCCGTGAACTCTACAAGGGCATTCTCGACGGGCACGCGCACGGCGTGTTCAACGGAAAGGTGTACGTCGACCCCGAAGCCCAGAAGACCGATGGCAAGCAGTCAAACCATGCACTGCTGCTTTCAGGTACCGCGCGCGTTGACAGCAAACCGCAGCTCGAGATTTTCGCCGACGACGTGAAGTGCACGCATGGGTCGACGGTCGGACGCCTCGACGACATCGCCCTCTTCTATATGAAGAGCCGTGGCATCGGCGCCGAAAGCGCACGGGCGCTCCTGACGTATGCATTCGCCGCCGAAGTGCTCGAAACGGTGGAGCTCGATGCACTGCGCGAAGGGCTCGAGAAGATCGCTTTCGAACGGTTCACGCAGACCGAGCAGTAGTCGCCGGTACATCGATGTCCGCCGAACTCGACGAGCTCTACCAAAGCATCATCCTCGACCACAATCGGCGGCCGAAAAACTTCCGCGAAATGGAAGATGCCACGACGAAAGCCGATGGCATGAATCCGCTTTGCGGCGATCAGCTCACCGTCTGGCTGAAGCTTGACGGCGAACAGATCACCGATGTGTCGTTCCGTGGGCAGGGCTGCGCCATCAGCAAAGCCAGCGCGTCCATGATGACGCAGATCCTCAAGGGGAAGTCGCGCGCCGAAACCGACAAGATGTTCGATGATGTGCATGCGCTCGTGACCGGGCATCCCACTGGCGCAGACGTCGGTCCGCTCAAGGCACTCGGCGGCGTGTCGCGGTTTCCGCTGCGGGTGAAGTGTGCGTCGCTCGCCTGGCACGCCATGAAGTCAGCACTAAACGCCGTGGACGGCGCGGCCACGCCGGTCAGCACTGAAGGCGAAGGCCCGGGCGGAGAAGGCGCATGACGGCGCCCATACGTCCCACGGTCGTCACGGCCCGAGACGGCCGCACTGCCGTAATCAACATCGGCGGGCTCGACGCCGAGCAGAGTGCGCTCGCGCGTCGTTCGGATTTTCCCCTGCTCGCCGCGAATCCGCGACTGCATTATCTCGACTCCGCGGCCACCACGCAGAAGCCTGCCGCTGTCCTCGAAGCGATCCAGCGCTACTACGAAACCAGCAACGCGAATCCACACCGCGGCGCATACGCACTCTCGGCGGCGGCCACTGAGGCGTACCACGACTCGCGCACGCGCATCGCGCGATTCCTTGGGGTGGCCGATGCGGACACTGTGATCTTCGCTCGTGGCACGACCGAGGCGCTTAATCTCGTTACGAGCAGCTGGGGTCGGACGAACGTGAAGGCCGGCGACCGGATTGTGGTCACGCGACTCGAACACCACGCGAACTTCGTTCCCTGGCAGGTGCTCGCGCATGAGGCCGGCGCGGAGTTCGTGATTGCCGAACTGAACGCGGACGGCACGCTCGACATGAACGGCCTCGCGTCGCTGATCAATGCGAAAACGAAAGTTGTGGCGTTCGGGCACGTGTCCAACGCGCTGGGCTCGATCAACGCCGTGGCGGAGATCGTGGCGCTCGCACGGAAGGTTGGCGCGCTCACGGTCTGCGACGGAGCGCAGGGCGCACCCCATATCAACGTCAGCGTCGACTCACTCGGCGTAGACGCCTACGCCTTCAGCGGCCACAAGATGCTCGGTCCGATGGGCATCGGCGGCTTGGTAATGCGCCGCGAGTTGCTCGAGGCAATGCCGCCCTACCAGATGGGTGGCGACATGATCTCACACGTCGGCGATCAGCACACGACGTGGAATGTGTTGCCGCACAAGTTCGAGGCCGGCACGCCGAATGTTGAAGGTCCTGTCGGGCTCGCGGCCGCCTGTGAATACCTCACGTCACTCGGCATGGACCGCGTGATCGAACACGAACGCCTGTTGGCGGCGCGCGCGATGGAGAAACTCTCGGCCATCCCCGGCGTTGCCGTGCTTGGCCCGGCAATCGACAAGCGTGGCGGCGTGGTGAGCTTCACGCTCGACAACGTGCATCCGCATGACCTTTCGCAGATGCTCGACGCGGACGGAGTTTGCGTACGTGCAGGGCATCACTGTGCCCAGCCACTCATGCGAGCGCTCGACGTGCATGCGACCACGCGCGCCAGCTTCTACGTGTACAACGATGCGGCGGATGTTGATGCGCTCGTTGAATCTGTGGACGCAGCGCGGAAGCGATTCGCCGGCGCGTAATACGGCGTCAGCGCCAGGCGTAGCCGACGGAGACTCGAGCGGTTGGATATTTGCCGATGAAGTCGATCGATGTATCCGAGTGGTTGATGAAGAGGGCTTTGGCGCCCGCTCCGAGCGCGAACGTCCACTCCTTCTTCGGACCGAGCAGCCACTGGTACTCGAGGAGCACCCCGAACGTCGGACCGCCGATGGTGCTCGCACTCGAGTAGCTGTTACCGTTGCCGCTGACAGAGGTGTAGCCCACCGCACCGCCGACTGAAAAACCGTTCAGCGCGACGCCGTTTGGATAGGCGCGAAGCTTGAACTCAGCCGACGTATAGCGCGATCCGCCGCCGCTAAAACCGGATCCCCAGTAGGTGGCACCAATACCCCACGTGACCGATGTTCCCGCTGCGCGTTCGTATTCGCCGGAGAACACCCCAAACACCGCACTCAGCGGTTGGACCGAAAGCACCTGCTTCGGCATTTCGGATTGTGCAACCAACACACTGACCGGTAGCACAAGCACAGCAAGGGCGACCGCGAAAGCTTTTCGCATTGCATTCCTCCATGAGGCGGCGCAGACTATCCGTGATAGTTTACATGGATCGACGCGCTCCCGCTGATCGTCAGACCGGCCAGCAGTCCTTCGGATTGATGATCCGGTTCCCGCACTTCGCGTCCTTTTCCGAGTGCGTCACCTGGATGATCGTGACGCCGGCCTTGCTCAGCGTCGCGAATAATTCCATGATCTCGCGCGCCTAGGACGAGTGCAGGCCCACGCCATCGAAGCTAGTGCGCGGCCGCCGCGGCCTCCACCACCTTGCCGTCGAACAGGTGAATCTCTCGCTGCGCATGCTGGGCATAGCGATTGTCGTGCGTCACCATGCAGATGGTCGAACCGCTCGCGTGCAGTTCCTTGAGCAGATCCATCACCTGTTCACCATTGGCCGAATCGAGGTTACCGGTCGGTTCGTCCGCGAGGAGGATGGCGGGATCACCAGCCACAGCGCGCGCAACAGCCACGCGCTGCTGCTGACCGCCGGAGAGCTGCGCCGGATAGTGCTTCATCCGGTGGGCCATGCCGACGCGCTCGAGTGCCTTCTCGACGCGTTCCTTGCGCTCCGGGGCGCTCATGCCGCGGTACGTGAGCGGAAGTTCGACATTCTCGTACACCGTGAGATCGCCGATGAGGTTGAATGCCTGGAAAATGAAACCGATCTGCCGATTGCGGACGCGCGCGCGGTCAGCGGCCGAGAGACCCGCCACCGCTTCGCCCGCGAGCGTGTAGGTGCCGTCGGTCGGCGTATCGAGAAGTCCGAGAATCGAGAGCAGCGTCGTCTTGCCGCAGCCTGATGGGCCGGAAATCGCGACGTATTCACCTTCAGCGATCGCCATGTGCACATCGGCGAGCGCATGCGTCTCGACTTCGTCGGTATA
The DNA here is from genome assembly GCA_026387935.1 of Gemmatimonadota bacterium. Lineage (GTDB taxonomy): Bacteria > Gemmatimonadota > Gemmatimonadetes > Gemmatimonadales > Gemmatimonadaceae > Fen-1231. Next base: position 241,781 of record JAPLKU010000003.1, read on the forward strand.
GAACGCCTTCTTGATTCCTTCGAGCTTGATCAGCGCGTCGTTCCCGGTGGGTCCTGACATTGCCCTCTCCACGTGAAGTTCGGTGTGATGTATTCGGTTATTGCTTGCTGCCTACTGCCAACCGCCTACTTGATCCTCACCCGCTCCGTATTGTCCCACTGCGTCATGTCGGAGAGAATCACCTTGTCGCCGGGCTTGAGGCCCGCAAGAATCTGTACGGCATTCACCGAGTTGACGCCGAGCCGCACCTGGATGCGTGTCGCCCCCTTCCCATCCGGATCCAGCTTGAACATGCCAATGGTTGCCCCGTCCTGTCCGTACGCGGGACGTCCGGTGAAAATCACGTTTATGAGTTTCTGAATTTGAACCGTGCCATCAACGTTCAGGTCGGGGCGTGCGCCATTCGGCAGCGCCCCGTCGAGCGACACGTCGACGGTCACGGTTCCGCCCGACGAGGCCGGATCGATGCGCGCGACATGACCCTTCACGATGCCGTTGCGCGTGTCCACCGTCGCCGGCTGTCCAATGGCCAGGTCTTTCGCCTGCGTTTCCGGAATCCGGATGACGGCCTTGAGCTTACCCGGCTGCACGATCTTTGCGAGTGCCATGCCGGCGTTCACATACTGACCGGGCTCGAGCAGGGCGCCGCCGGCACCGGCCGACAATTCCTGAAGCGTTCCAGAATCGCCGGCGCGGAAGATGAGCGACGCCTTGAGCCCTTCACGAAAGGCCGCAATCTGCTTGAGGCGTTCCACGTTCTGTGTTTGCACCGCAATCTGCGAATCAATCGTCGAGCGCAGCAGATCATATTCCTGCTGCGCCACTTTGTAGCGGGTCTCCGCTTCTTCGGCCGCGCTCTTGCGCGTGTTGTACTCGGAGCGCGAGATGAGTTGCTTGGCCAGCATGTTGTCGGCTTCGGCCATGTTCTGGCTCGCCGTAATGTTCACGGTTTTCGCGCCGGCGACGACGTTCTGTTGCTGCAGGATGCCGCGCTGCAGGCTCACCTTGAGCGTGGCCAGCGTCGAGCGCGCATCGCCATAGGTCTGCTGCGCCTGCATGGCGGCAATGTCGACGTCGGGATTCGACATCTCGAGCAGCACCGTTTCCGGCGTCACCTGCTGCCCAACCTGCGCCACAATGCGGTCAATGCGCGCGCTGATGAGTGGTACGACACGACGGATGTGCTCCGGAACGAGCGTCCCCGGTCCGCGCACGTCGCGGATCATGTCGCCCTGGCGCACGGAATCGATTGAGATAATGCTGCGCTCGACGGTCGGCGCCGCCGGCTTCAGCTTGGCGAGAACGACCGTGAGAATGATGAGCGCCACCGCACCGACGCCGTACAAGACGTACTTGCCGGTCTTCGGTTTTGGCGCTCGGGCGATATCGACCATTTAATGAAACGTGGTGGTGGGGAGTGTCATGTCGATAAACGTAGGCCAACCGGGAATGGTTTCGAATTCTATGACTGCGGGCGCATTGTTGCCACGTAAACCCATCCCCCGATTGAAGTTCGACACCCGGAGACATGGGATGGTTTGGTGCCGTTTTACCCCCTTTGCGGACAATTCCAGACCGCATCGGGCCATCCGGTGACATGGCTGGGATCGGCGAGTATTGCTCAGGGCGGGTGGCGGTTTTTTTGTTTGTCGCCCTGCCATACCGAAGGCACTTCCCACACTGGAGCTTACATGACCGGCCGAACCCGTCTATGCAGCATTGAGACCGTGGCAGCCGCCACCTTTCTGGCCGCCTGTAGCCGCGGATCGACCTCCGGGGCCGTGGGCACTCCGAGCGCCGTAATGGCCGCGGCCGCAACACCCGCGGCGCTGGTCATGCCTGCTGGCGTCACCCCGGCCATGATCACACGGGGAGATTCGCTGTTCAATGCGAACGCCTGCTCTCGTTGCCACGGCAAGGCCGGGGCCGGCGGGCAGAATGGACCTGTCCTCGTGAAGAACGCAGAGAATCCGTGGCTGCACAGCACCGGCAAGTATGAGGAGATCGTCGCGACGATCACGGCTGGCGTGCCGAAGGAGAAGCTCAAGGACCAGACCCGTCTTTTCCAGATGAACCCGCGCGGATCGAATCCGCCGCTCAACGACGACCAGATCAAAGCGGTCGCCGCATACATCTGGAAGCTGAACCACCCGTAGCAGGGGCAAGCGCCCGAGGCGCCAGGCAGCGGGTTCCGGTCACGGGACGTACCGCCGCTCTGCGTTTGCCGCCAAATTGCGCGGGTTGTACTCCTTACATCGCCCGAGCTATTGATGCCCCGCCTTGCCTGTCACAATTGCGTTATGGTTGTCGCCGCCATCAGCTCGATGATGATGGGAGGGGCGATAACCGTACAGGCGCAGCGCGGCCGAACTGACGGCAAGCCGGCAACACAGAGCGCTTCCGGCTCATCGACCATGGCCGCGCGCGCAACGGCGGCGGCACGCACGACCACCGCCGTGCGCACCACGCGTCCACCAACCATCGATGGCCGCGAAGACGACGAGACGTGGCGCGCGATTGCGCCGACCAGCGGGTTTCGCCAGTTCGAACCGGCAGAAGACGTGGCGCCGACGTTTCAGACAGAGTTTCGCGTTGCGTACGACGACCACAACCTGTACGTCCTCGTCCGGGCGTTCGATCCGCATCCCGACAGCATCGTGCGGCTCCTAAGCCGCCGCGACATCAAGACGAACTCTGACCAGATTGGACTCGTCATCGATGGATTTCTCGACCGACGGAACGCCATCGAACTGATCGTCAATCCGGCCGGCGTGAAGCGCGATGGTGTGTTCTACAACGACGTCACCGAAGACATCTCGTGGGACGGCGTCTGGGACGTCGCAACGCGTATCGACGAAAAGGGATGGGTTGCCGAGTTTCGCGTACCGTTCAGCCAGCTCCGGTTTGCCGCACGGGACGTGAACGCGTTTGGATTCGGGGTATTTCGCGATGTGGCGCGGCTGAACCAGCGCGACGGCTGGCCGCTGTTCATCAAGTCCGAGCGGCGAACCGTGTCGCAGATGGGAACGCTTGATGGACTCAATGGCGTGCCGGGCGCGCGCCGCGTCGAGTTGCTCCCGTACGCAGTCGCCAAGAGCGCGCCGGATCTCGTGGTTCGCTCGCGCGGGAATCAAACTAGCCTGACCGGCGGACTCGACGCCAAGGCTGGAATCGGCTCAAGCGTGACCGTGGACGCCACGGCCAATCCGGATTTCGGTCAGGTCGAGTCCGACCCGGCCATTCTCAATCTCACTGCATTCGAAACGAAGTTCGAGGAAAAACGACCATTCTTCCAGGAGGGGATCGGGCTCTTTCGCTGCGGACCTCCATGCGAAGGCCCCTTTTACACGCGGCGCATTGGTCGGGCGCCGCAGCTGCGCACCTCCGCCAATGATCCCGCGTTCACGTCAATCCTCGGCGCGGCAAAGATCACCGGGCGCTTCGGCAGCGGCTACACACTCGCCGTGCTTGACGCGGTCACGCGAGAAGAACATGGCACGTCCGGCGCAGTGATCGAACCGCAGACGAATTACATGGTGGTGCGGGCCGCAAGTGAATCGCGCGACGGCACGCGCCAGGCCGGCCTCATGATCACCGACGTTCGACGCCAGCTCGACAAGACCACGGACCCCCTGCTTCGCCGCTCTGCCACGGCGGTGATTGCCCAGAGCACGACTCGTTTTGCGCAAAATCAGTATGAGTTATTGCTGTACGCCGGTCGCAGCTTCGTGACCGGGAGCACGGGTGCGATCGCACTCACTCAGCGCAGCAGCGTGCACTACTATCAGCGCGCGGACCATGAGGAGCACTACGACCCGACGAGAACGTCAATCGAGGGTGGCGCGGTCGGTGCGAGCATCAAGAAGATCCGCGGCGCCGTCAAGTTTGAAACCTTCATCCGGCACAGCACACCCGGCCAGGAAATGAATGACATGGGGCTCGTCCCCAGCGTCAACGACATGAGCATCCGGCAAAGCCTGGACGTGCAGCAACTGTCGCCCAACAAGTTGTTTCGCTCGGCCTTTTCGTCGATCTCCGCTGAAACACACTGGACCACCGGTGGACTCCCGGCGTCCCGGTCCGCAGTGGTGCACACGAGCGCCACGCTGCTCAATAGCTGGGGCGGCGCACTCACGTATAGTGGAAATGACTTCGGTGGCGTGAACTGCGTTTCATGCGCCCGTGGCGGTCCGTCACTCCGGCGTTCGCCGAATCACAGCATCCGGTTTGACCTGACTGGCGATCCACGCCTGAAGCTGTTGCCACGCGGGCAGGTGCACGCCAGCGTAGGTGACGAAGGCAAGACCTACGGCCAGGGCGGCGAACTCGGAATGGAAGTCCGCGTGGCCAGCCAGTTCTCGGCGACGATCGGTGCCGCGTACGACCGCGCGGTGAACGACCAGCAATGGGTAGGCAACTACGGCGCGTTGCTCAGCGACACCACGCACTACACCTTCGCACGACTCGACCAGGAAACGATGGCGATTACGATGCGGATGAACTGGACGGCCACGCCCACACTATCGTTCCAGTTTTACGGGCAGCCGTTCGTGAGCGCCGGTTCGTACTCGAGTTGGCGGCAACTGGGCGCGCCGCGCGCGCCGAACTACGCCGACCGTTTTCGGCCGTATGGCAATGGTGCACGTCCAGCTGGTTTCAACGTCAAGCAGTTCAACTCCAACGCAGTCTTGCGGTGGGAGTACCGGCCCTCGAGCGCGCTTTTTCTCGTCTGGCAGCAGGGCCGGAACCAGGACGACATCAACCGTGGCTTGTTCGACGGTCAGCGCGATGTGCACGACCTTTTCGCCACACCGCCACGAAACACTCTGCTGATGAAGCTGTCCTACTGGTTCAATCCGTAGCCCGGGAGTCATCAATGCGATCCATCGTTCGGCAACTAGCGGCACTCGCCACGCTGGCCACGGCAGTGTCTTCGGCGACCGCGCAGCAGTCGCGAGGCCCGTTCAACGTCGTCGAGGCGACCATCGGCGGTGTGCACGACGCCTTCAAGACGAAATCGCTCACCTGCCGCCAGCTCGTGCAGGCGTATTTCGACCGGATCGCGGCGTACGACAAACAGGGCCCCGCCCTCAACTCACTCATCGTCGTCAATCCGCGGGCGCTCACCATCGCGGATTCGCTCGACAAGCGATTCGCGAAGGAAGGACTTACCGGTCCGTTGCACTGCGTGCCGACCATCGTGAAGGACAATTACGAGACCAACGACCTGCAGACGACGGCCGGTTCCGGCGCACTTGAAGGGTGGATTCCGAAACGCGACGCGACGATGGTCGCGCGCATAAAGGCCGCCGGCGCGATCATCCTCGCCAAGAGCAGCATGGCGGAATGGGCGTTTTCGCCACTCGAAACCGTGAACTCGATTCTGCCCGGCTACACACACAATCCCTACGACATCAATCGCGTGACGGCCGGTTCGAGCGGCGGCACCGCAGCGGCCGTGGCGGCCAGCCTGGGGCTCGTTGGCCTCGGCACCGACACCGGGAACTCGATCCGCGGACCATCGGCGCACCAGGCGCTCTTTGGCATTCGCTCTACGATGGGGCTTACCTCGCGCGCCGGCGTCGTGCCCCTCAACAATCGCGCCGATATCGCGGGGCCCATGGCCCGCTCCGTTTCGGATGCGGTTCGCGTATTCAATGTGGTGGCCGGCGAAGATGCCGATGATGCCGTCACCGCCGGGGCCGATGCAAAACGCGAGAAGGACTACAACACGTTTGTGAAACCGGGCGCGCTGAAAGGCGCGCGCATCGGCGTGCTCCGTCAGGCGTACGAGCGTCCGGGCATCGACACGGAAGTCGTCCGTGTCTTCAATAACGCGCTCAAGGAGCTGCGTGCCGCTGGCGCAACCGTCATTGACACCGTGGTCGTCGACTCGCTCAACGCGCTCACGCGCGGCCAAGGGGGCGGATGCAATCCGTTCAAGTTCGACGTCGAGCGTTACTTCGCCGCGCGCGGCGAAGGCGCGCCGGTCAAAACGCTTCGCGAAGTGATCCGCACGCGCAAGTTCCATCCGAGCGTTGAAGCACGCCTCGTCTCGGCCGATTCGGCGACGGTTGCACCGGAAGATTTGCCCGGCTGCAAGTTCCGCGAAGAGGTGGTCAAGCCGCGGGTGCGCGCCGCCGTCACGGCGCTGATGGATTCGCTGAAGCTCGACGCCGTGGTCTACCCCACCTGGAGCAATCCGCCGCGCCTCATTGGCGATATGCAGACGCCGGCGGGAGACAATAGCCAGCTGTTCTCCCCGACCACCGGCTTCCCCGCCATGACGATTCCCATGGGCTACACGCGCGGCGACCGCCTGCCGGCCGGCATGACTTTCTTGGGTCGGGCATGGAGCGAAGGCAAACTGATTGCACTCGCGTTTGACTACGAGCGCACGGCACACCATCGGCGTCCGCCCACCAGCACTCCCGCGCTTCGGTTAGCGCGGTAACTGTCGCGCGGCAACACGCCTGCGGTCGCTCTCTATTTTGCGGCGGGAAACGCCTTTCCGATTTCCGCGGCGGACCGGAGCGACAGCGCGCAAAAGGTCAGCGTGCCGTTCGCGCAGCTTCCGCTCACAGAGGTTGGCGCGCCAACAACAAACAAATTCTCGTGACCGAATGCGCGCCCATGGGAGTCCACCACGCCAGTGGACGCATCGGTGCCCATGCGACAGCCGCCAGCCGGATGATCCTGGAAATTGTCGACGTTCGTGCGGATGATCTTGCCGTTGCCGGCCTTGGCCAACTTGTCAAAGAGCACGCGAATTGAGTCTTCCGTGTAGCCACGGAGGTCGCGCGATACTTGATCATCCTTGAATGACAGGTGCGGCGCCGGATCGCCAAACGGCGTTTTCTTCGTGGCGTCGAGCGTCAGTTCACTGTCACGCGCCGGAACGATGTCGTAGTACGCCCGCACGCGCGCCGTGCCAGACTTCGTTCGCGTGCGCCAATCGGCAAGCATCGCATCGCCAAGCAATACCTTCCCGGCTTCATCCTTGAGTCGAGGTTCGCGGCCAACGGACGATTCCCAGACGCGCAGGTCATGCCGCAGGTACTTCTCGCCAAGCGGCTTTCGCATAAACTGCTTCGTGACGAGTGAATGCTGTTCGTTGAGGCCCGGATAGAGCGTGAGTGGCAGGTCAATGAAGGCCTGCACGTTGCGGTGACCGGTGAGGTACTTCCCAACGAGCCCCGCGCGATTCGCCACGCCATTCGGATTCTGGGAGTCACGCGAGTTAAGCAAGAGGTGCGCGCTCCAGGCATAACCCGCGGCGACGACGAACGTCTTTGCGCGAAACTCAATCTCCTGTCCAGGCCGGTCTCGCTCGACGGCGATTGCCGACACCACGCGTCCCTGCGCGTCTGTAGTCAGACGACGGACCACCGTGCGCATGTGAAGGTCCACCTTCTTCTGCGTGCGAAGCGGATTCCACGTCTGGTCTGGCGAGTACTTGGCTCCGACCGGGCAAATCGGAAAGCAGGTGTCATTTCGGCAGCAGGCGCCGCGCCCCTTGTAGGGTTGCGAGTTCTTCGCTGACGGCTGGCTCCACATGGACACGCCGGCGTCGTTCACCCATTTCTTGAGGATGCCGAGGTTGTACGTAAGCGGCAGCGGCGGCATGGGGAATGGGTTCGCGCGTGGATCCATTTCACGCGGACCCTGTTCCCCGCTTACGCCCATGCGCACCTCGGCCTCGTAGTAGTGCGGCTCGAGCTCCTCATATGACAGCGGCCAATCGTAGCCGACGCCGCAGAGCGACTTCGTCTTGAAATCCTCAGGCGCAAACCGTGGAGTGACGCCGCCCCAGTGCATGGCGAGCCCGCCAACGCACATCGAGCGCGATTGAATGCCGTTCGCATCGAGCCCGTCCACGTGATCATTCGGCCAGGGCGTGGAACCATAGTCCATCCAACGCTGGCGATTGGCCGCCCAGTTTGGCAGGGTCGGTTGATCATCACCGGCTTCGATCACCACGATGCTTGCGCGCCGTTCGTCGGTCAGCTTTGCTGCAATCATGGCCGCCGAGATGCCACTCCCGATGATGCAGATGTCGCTCTCGATCACTCTCCGCATGGAAGACATCACGCGCGTCCTCCCCGCTGCAGCGCGACCGGCTCTTTCGGAGAGTTGGCGAGCGGCCGGCACTGTTTTGGATCAATGATCCTGTTGTAGGCCAGATTCGTGGCGTCGGGTGATTCGAGGAAGTGCGCGAGCAACCCAAGCGCGACGTGCGGCGCAGCGATTGGCGCCGGCACTCGTGCGTTAAACTGGATTCCAGCGAGCGCCTGCTGCACGAGCGCCGCCCGTTGCTCCACCGTCAGCGTGGCAAAGGGTCGCTTGTGCGTGGTCTCCGCGGCCGTCGAAAGCGCGCGCAGTTGCTCGATCCACTTCGCGGCAGGCGACGGTCCGGTTTTCCCGAGCCGCTCCGAGCCATATGGATGCAGCAGTTCCTCTCCTTCGCGATAGCCGGCAATCCATTTGGCAAACGCCAAGGTCTCGCGCTCGATCCGGGCTGGACCAAGCTCGGCAGGTAGTACGGCGTGGGCGAGCGGTCCGAGTGCCGTGGCGTCGAGGCCGGGGAGGACCGCTGCCTGTGTCGCCGGTTGCGTCGATGACCACGGGTGCGCTGCGGCGTTCCGGCGCGTGACAGCGAGCGCCGCCGAAAAAAATGCGGTCCAGCGAAGGAATACGCGGCGCGAAAAGCTCATGGTCCACTCCGATGCGGTGGAGAACATAATGTAGTCCCGAGCGCAAAAGCGCACCATTCCTAAGTCACACGCGGGGCACGACGCTCAGCGCCAGCGAACGTCCACATGGCCGACGCGCTCGGACAGTAGATATCGCGCGGCCAGCCAGGCGTGCGCCGACGCAGTCAGCACCGGCAGGAAGCACGGATCGCCATTTGATCACGACAACGCGTGTGCGTTCCGTGTCGATCGCGCTCGCCATCACGACGGAATCGGCGGCGGCGTCCGGGTGATGAACTCTGACAGGAGTTCAGTCGGGTCCTGAAAGTCCCAGCGAGTGCCGTTCCGCGAAGCATTGTCGATGAAGATGTGTTCGTATCGGTACTTCGGATGCTGGGCCATCACGTCGCGTACTGCCTCGGCAAGCACGCGAACGTTTTCCTCCTCGTTTTAGCAGGAGGTAACGACGGAGAGCCACGGCCGGGAATCGTTCACCAGTAGAAGATGCCGCGCCGGCCTGTCAGAGACCAGCGAGCGCAGCGGGGAGGTCGGCGAGCCGCTGGAGCACGACGGTCGGAGCTGCGGCGGCGAACGTCAACGGCGAACCGTATCCATAGATCGCCGCTGCAAATCGCACGCCATTCGCCGCGGCCGCGTCAGCGTCCTCGACGGAATCGCCGACCATGAGGGCCGACTGCGGAACGATGCGATGCTCAGTCAGCAGGTTTGCAAGCACGATTCTTTTTTTGGCCGCCGGCGGCGAATAGGAATCGAGGGCGTACACGCCCGCGAGAAACGGCATCATCCCGAGGCGCTCCGCGATGATACGAGCGGAGCCGAGCCGCTTGTTCGTGACGACGAACGCCTGTCCGCCGCCGTCGACGATCTGCCTGAAGACGTCGATCATGCCGGGGTACGGATCGGCGAGCAGCACGCCGTCGGTGTCGTACGTCGCCTTGAAGGTGCGCGCGAGCTGATCGAGTCGCGCCGAGTCCACGATACCAGTCAGGCGCGTCAATGTGGTCATCAGCGGCGGCCCGATGACCTTCTCGTCAATCGCGGTGATCGCCGCGACGCCTTCAGTTGCAAACGTCTCGCGGAAACTTGCGAGCACGCCCGGCGCGCTGTGCACGAGCGTGCCGTCGAGATCGAACATCACAGCGCGTATCACAAGTGTAGTGCTCCCGCGCGCGCGGCATCACGCGCGCCAGTTCGGCGCGCCCGGACATCACGCAGCCAGAACGAGAAGTTCACAATGGCACGGCTCCGGCCCAGAAACGTCGCGATCGCCAGCCGTACACGCTCATGGCCAACATCAGTGCCGAGCCGACGGACAATATCGGGCCGCCGCGCTGCACGAATGCGCGCACCAGATGCGCTCTCAGGGAATCCCGTCGCACCGGTCATCACGGACGCATCGTCACTTCGTTTCCTGAGTGCCGGCGGAGAGCGTGCGCGAAATTGCTAGCTCCACGGTCGTCCACGGCGCGAGCGAGTACCTACTGCGTGCGCGTGCAATGTCGGGAACAAAGCAGGGTCGAAGTGTGGTTCGCGCATGACCGGTCACGACTGGCTCATGCGTGCGCCCCGCGGCGCGCGACACACGTTGCGCGAATGCGAGGACGGTCATCGGCACGTCGCTCCCGACGTTGACGACGTCGTTGCCCTTCGCGCCGAGTAACGTGAGCAACCACACCGCGAGGTCGGCGCCATAGAGATAACTGCGGATCGCCTTGCCATCGCTGCGAAGATTAAGCGGCCGCTTGGCGCGCGCGTCATCAATTAGCGATACATGGGCGAGGTGTCCGTGATTGCGATACCCGGGGCCGATGCACGTGAACAACCGTGCGACCGCGACTTCAAGGCTTGAACCAGCCGCAGCCTGCGCGGCGGCTTCGACTTCGCGCTTGGCGATTGCGTATATGTCGGTGGGATCGAGGGCACCGACCGCCGTTGTCTCCGCGACCGGGCCAGCCGTAGTTCCATACACAGCGCCCGAACTCAACACGAGCAGTCGCGTGGCACCGCTCGCCTTGGCATGCGCAAGAATCCGTTCCATCCCCCGCACCGCCGTGTCACGCAACTCGGCGTCACCTCCGTCCGGCGTTGCTTCGCTCGACAACCCCGCGTGAAGGATTACATCGGCGCGCGCATCGTCGCGAAACTCGCGCACGTCGCCCTGCACCCAGGTCAGCCACGGGTCGGTCGATTCACGAGCCACGCGACTCAGGGCGCGAACCTTGATTGGCGCCGCGAGCCGCGCATTCAGCTTTGCGATCGCCGCGAGCAGCCAGCTGCCGGCGAACCCGCTGGCCCCTGTGATAAAGAGTGTGCGACCCCCAAGCGTGCTGTTTCGCACGGTGTTCCAGGCATACGCCGGAAAAGCGTTGAAGTCGGACACCCGCCCGCGCAGATCAGTCAAGGCGGAACACCTCGTGACCACGCACGGTCCAGGTTTCGACAGTGAACCCGAGCGTCTCGCCCAGCGACCGGCTGATTTTGCGTTCGTATCCGGACGTAATGACGAGTGCCGCGGCGGCGGCGAGCGCTTCCTTCGCGGGATCGGGCGCCGCGCGCTTTGTCTCCTTCACCTCGGCACTGCCATTCCCACCGGGCACGAGCGGACGCACGATGACGTCCGTAGCGTACTCGACGTCGTGTTTGTGCGTGGCATTGCCCAGCGCCGGTGCACCCTGCTTGGGCAGAATGCTGAACCACCAGTTCATCACCCGCTCGCTCTTGGAAAAAAAGCGATGCCCGCCGAGATCAATGCGATTGCCTTTGTAGGTGTACGTCTGCGCGATGCCGCCGGTGGCATCGGTCGTTTCAATGACCACCGGCAGGATGTCCGTGCGCGCAAACAGTTCCCACGCCGCCGTAAGCCCAGCCGGCCCTGCGCCGGCGATCACCGCCACCCGGCGCTTACCAGGCATCTCGGCGCTCACGTCAAAATCAATTTAAGCCCGGCGATCAGCAACACGATCGCAAGCAGCCGCTTGATGATGGTCACGTCGAGTGTGCGACTGCCGAGGTACGACCCGAACGTGCCGCCGACAATCGCGACACCGGCGAACGAAAGCGCGAAGGTCGGAAATGCCTTCGTTGCACTGAAGTTCCCGGCGAGTCCTGCCGCAGAGTTGACGAGAATGAACAGCGCTGAAACCGCGGACGCCTGCTTCGTCTTCGCCCACTTCATGAAGATCAGCACCGGCGTGAGGAAGATGCCGCCGCCGGTCCCAGTCAGTCCCGCCAACATCCCAAGTCCACCCCCAACCGCGATGGCCGCCGCCGTGGGAGGCGCGTGCACCTCGGGATCCGCACCAGACTTGACCGCAAAACGTATGGCCGAGAAGAGCAGTACCACGCCAATGAGCACTTTCAGCACATGCGTTGGAAGCGTGATATACCCGCCCAGAAACGCGAGCGGCACAGCGAGGATCGCGAAGGGCCAGAACAGCTTCCACGAAAAGTGGCCGGCCCGCGCAAACTGGATGGTGCCGATGGTGGCGACGGCGATGTTGAGCACCAACGCGACGGGCCGAATAACCTCGGCGGTGTACCCGAACAATGTCAGCACGGCGATGTAACCCGACGCGCCCGCATGCCCTACGGCCGAGTAGAGGAATGCGACGACCAGCAACGACGCGCAAACGAGCAGAAACTCTGTTCCTAGCATTCCCGTATATTCGGAGCGCGTCTCGCCTCAAACAAGTGACCTGACAAGAGCCATGACCGACCTTGCCATCGATATTCGGGCGGTCTCGAAACGCTACGTCGAGCACGCTGCAGTTGATGCCCTGTCCCTCGCCGTGCCCAAAGGCACGGTGTACGGACTCCTCGGGCCGAACGGCGCCGGAAAGACCACCACGATTCGCATGGTGCTGAACGTCATCGCGCCCGACGAGGGCTCGATCTCGGTGCTCGGCACCGCCAACACCGATCAGAGCATCCTCGACCGTGTCGGGTACCTTCCCGAGGAGCGCGGCCTCTACAAGAAGATGCAGGTCCGACGCGTTCTGAAGTTCCTCGCCGAACTGAAGGGTATCTCCGGGAAGGTGGCCGACCATCGTATTGACGAATGGCTCGAGCGGCTCTCGCTCAAGACCCCCGAAAAGGACTGGGGCAACGCGAAGGTCGACGAACTCTCCCGCGGCATGCAGCAGAAGGTCCAGTTCATCGGCACCCTGCTCCATGATCCGGACCTCGTCATTCTCGACGAACCGTTCAGCGGGCTCGACCCGATCAACGCGCAGGCGCTGAAGGACACCATCGTCGACCTCAAGAAGCGCGGCAAGACGATCATTTTTTCGACCCACCTCATGGACAACGCCGAACGCCTCTGCGACTCGGTGTGCATCATCGCCGGCGGAAAGAAAGTGCTCGACGGCACGGTGGCCGCAGTCAAGGCGGAGCATGGCGCCAACAACGTGGCATTGAGCGTGGCCGGCGGGCGCGAGCGCATCGCGGAGATGCTGAAGGGATTGCCGATGATCGACAAAATCGACGATCAGAACCGGTTTTTCGAACTCAAGCTGCACAAGGGCGCGAATCCACAGGAGCTGCTTCGCACGATCGTGGCCACCGGCGTCGATGTGGAGCGTTTTGAACTCGTGCAACCCTCGCTGCACCAGATTTTCCTCGAAACAGTCGGCGCGGTAGGTATCGAGCCGGGGATGACGGGTCATGGTTAATCGACGCAAGCTGATGGCCGTCATCAAGCGCGAGTATCTCGAGCGCGTCCGCACGAAGTGGTTCATCATCACGACGGTCTTTGGTCCCGTCTTCTTTCTCGCGATCTCGGTGCTGCCCGGCCTGCTGACCGTGCGCAACATGCGGAACGCGCCCGGGTCCGCGATCAACATTCTCGATGCTACGGGAACGGCGCTTGGTACGCGCGTCGCGAAATCGATGCACACGCGCGAGGAGAATAATCCGCTTCGGAAGGTGATGTCCGGACCAGAGGCCCCGCCGATCGTTGAGCCAACGGTGACATCGCTGGCCATGGCCGGCTTGGCCGCTGCCGAAAGCACGGCCACCCTCGCCGTCATGCGCGGTGAGTATCAGGGCTACCTCGTGCTCGATTCCTCGACGGTCGCCACGGCGAAAGCCCGCTACGCCGGAAAGAACGCCTCGTCGCTCGGCGAAATGAACAACATCGAAGCCTCGGTCCGTTCGGCGCTCCTCCTGCAACGGCTCGAAGGCGCAGGGATCTCAGGCCCGCGCGCGGATTCGCTGTCACGCGTCAGGGCCGATGTCGAGACGGAGCGGATTACGTCCAAGGGACGCGGCGGGTCCGGACTGGTCAGCGCGATTTTCGGGTTCATCATCGCGTTCCTGCTCTACATGATGATCATCCTCTACGGCCAGAATATCCTGCGCGGCGTGTTGGAGGAAAAGACGACGCGCGTAGCCGAAGTCGTGATCGCCAGCATCTCGCCGGAGACGCTGCTCGCCGGGAAGGTGATCGGCGTTGGCGCCGTGGGCCTCACACAGCAGCTTGTCTGGCTTTCGTTCAGCGTCGCGGTGTCAGCGTATGGAATGGGGATGGCCGCCGCGATGGGCATGGGCGCGTTCCAACTGCCACAGGTGAGCGTGCTCCAGATGGTTTGCCTGGTGCTGTACTTCCTCCTTGGCTACACCTTCTACGCCTCGCTCTTTGCGGCCGTGGGTGCCATGTGCAACAGCCAGGAAGAGGCCACGCAGGCCGCACAGCCCGTCATGATGCTGCTCGTCGCGAGCATCATCCTCGTGCAGCCGATCATGACGCAACCGACGGGCACCATGGCCACGGTGATGAGCCTGCTGCCCTTTAGTTCGCCAATCATCATGCCACTCGTCATGAGTGGCACGCAGGTGCCGATGTGGCAGCTCGCCCTGTCGCTCGGCGGTCTGATGGTCTCGTGCGTTGCCGCCATTTGGGTGTCTGCTCGCATCTACCGGGTCGGCCTGTTGATGACCGGCAAACGACCCACCATGAAGGAGCTCGTCCGCTGGGTTCGCTACGCATAGGGCGAACAGCCGGCAGGGCGTAGGTTTTTCGTGGAGACCGGCCAACTGGCCGGGCTCGCGGCACAGGACGTCGCCTGGGATGTCGCGACCGTCGCCACGCAGCCGTAGCCGCTGACAGCGCTACTTGCTTCGCGCTGCCTCGATGATCGCGGTCATCTGCGTGAAGTAGCGATCCATCGCCTTGCGGCCCGCCGCCGTGAGCTTGTACTCGGTGTGCGGCACGCGGCCCTCAAATCCCTTGTGGCAACTCACGAAGCCCGCGTCTTCGAGCTTGCGTGCGTGCACGCTGACATTGCCATCCGTCGTGTCGAGGCGCTGCTTCAGGTCGTTGAAGCTCAGGCTCGCGTTGACCGCTAGGGCGCTGATGATGCCGAGCCGGATGGGCTCGTGGATCGTGCGATCGAGCGCCGGAGCGACGGGAGAGGAGCGCGGAGTTCTGGCCACGTGCAAATCATACGGAATGGCCTCTGCATCTACAAGTGCTTTTCAATGACAAGCCCCGAGCATCATTTCGATGCGCGGGGCTTGGTGCTTGCGCGAGGCAAGCGAATTCGTTACGCGGTGGTTGTGGCGCCGCAGTGCGTGTCGAATGCGTTGACGAGGTCGGCGGCGATCTCGGCCGCCGAACGTCCTTCAATCTGGTACCGTTCGAGGGCGAACACCAGCTTGCCATCCTTGAACATCGCCATCGAAGGCGAGCTCGGCTGGTAACCGGTGATGTAGTCGCGCGCACGACCGGTCGCTTCGGAATCCTGGCCAGCAAACACCGTGTACAGATGATCGGGCTTCGCCGTGTGCTGCAGCGCATCCGACACCGCCGGGCGCGCGTTGCGGGCGGCACAGCCACACATCGAGTTCACGACCAGCAACGTCGTGCCGGTTGCCGCGCCGAGCTTGGTCTCCACGTCAACTGCCGTGCGGAGCTCTTCGAATCCAACGCGCGTGAGTTCCTGGCGCATCGGGGTAATGAATCGTTCGTCGTACAGCATTGGTATCTCCTTCGCTCTATCACAGGCCGGTGACTAACCTGCAGGGCCTATTGGGTTCGGTTACGACTGTGTTACGACGGCTTCCGTGCGAGTGCCAGAATCGCCGCCTGCGGGACCACGAGAAAGCGTTCGTTTTCGAACGTGATCTCCACCGCCGCCTTCCTGAAAAAGAGCGCGTAGTCACCCACGCGCGCCTGCATAGGAACATAACGGGTGTCCTTGATGCCCGAGATCTGCCACGGCTCGTCGAGGTGCTCTTCCACCGAGGGCAGGGCGTGCCCCGGGCCCGTCGCTTCAATCGTTCCACCCTGCACCGCTTGACTATCCACTGCAGTGGCAGGGAGATAGAGCCCAACCTTCGTGCGCTCCTCACCCTCTTCGACGCGAATGAGCACGCGATCGCCAACCACCAACAGTTCTTTTTGACCCTTCTTCATCCGAGAAACCCCTACTTCACGAGAAAAAGCTTGTCCTGACGCTTCAGCGCCCAGCGCGCCTTTCCATCCGCACCAATAATCATGTCCTCTTCCTGCGCCATGCGCACGGGCTGGCCACCCCACTCCGGCACCGGCGTCGTGGCCTGGAGCTCGATCGAATACCACATCGACGCCGTGACCTTCGCGTCGCCACGGCCGGGCACCCCGTCCTGATAGTCCCACAGCCCAATCAGCGGCCCAGCGCCATGCCCGTTCATGCCAATGGGATGCGAATACATCGTGCCATCAATTCCCTTTGCGCGCATGCGATCACGCACCGACTTCAGAATCTCATTGCCCGTTCGGCCGGGCCGCGCTTCTTCCATCGCGATGTCCTGGAGCGCATTGGCGTTAAGCAGCGCCTTCTTGAGACCCGCTGGCGCATCCGTCTCACCTGGGAGGAGGACATACGCGTTGTGCTGCGTGTCAGTGTTCAGTCGCGCGACGGTGATCCCTACATCGCAGTGCAGCACGTCGCCGCGCTCGATGACCGGATTCTCGCCTAACTGCTCGGACGTCTTTCCTTTCCGCTGAATCTCGATGCTCGGCTGGAACCAGGTGCCCATCCCCTGATCCGCCACCTTCTGACGCCACCACCAGACGAGTTCGCTCGCGCGCGTCTTGCCGGGCACGATCGTTCGGGCTGAAAACATTTCCTGCGTCATGGCCCAGACCTTTTCCGTCAGCTTGCCGAAGAATACCTCTTCCTCCGGCAGCCGCGACGCAATCAACTCAAGCGGCAATCCCTCCGCATCCTTGAACTTCGATGCCCACTTGTCGCCAAGCGCCTCGGTCATGCCCTGCAGTTCACCGCTCGAGAGCCCGTCGGTAAAGGCGAACACCTTCGACCGATTGATGCCGATGACCTTGGGATTCTTCTCCTCGATCAACTGCTTGAGCGCGCCCCACTGTTCGTCGCCCCAGAGTTCGGCCTGGCGTCCGCCAACCGCGGCATCGACCGCCTTCATCGAGCCGCGCGCGGTCCACACTCCACCCTGCGACGTTCCGCCCAGTGCGATGCGCTCAATGCAGGCGGCGCTCGGCGCCTGACTGCTCGCGGCGCACTTGTCGAACATTACGTAGATCGTCCGGCGCCGCGCGAACATCGTTTCCGGCCCGGTAATCGAGTTGAACACCGGGTCTTCGTTGTACTCACGCATCGTGATGACCCAGAAATCAACGCCATTCTTGCGCATCAGGTCTGGCACGAAGGTGTCGAGGCGTTTCTTGAGCCACACCTGCTGCATGGCCGCGAGCTCGCGCTGCGTGCCAAAGGGGCGCGAGGCGTTCGCCGTGCGGGGCGGCATGACTTCGTTCTTCTTCGGAGTGTCCTGCGCGGCCATGGGGGCGGCCAGCAGTGTGAGGGCGAGGGCGGTGCGGCGAATTCCTGTTGGCATCAGTTGGGAGCTCCGTCGGATGGTTCAACGACTGCTTGCTGCTCGGCGGAAGCGCGATGCACCGCCGCTACGGTACGCGTGCGATCCTCGGCCACAAGGATCAACCGGCGTAGAATCGAGACGACCACGCCGAGCACGAAGGAAAAGAGAATCAATCCGCCGAGCCGCCAGTACAGGATGCGCATGGCGGTGGGAATCCAATCGGAATACTCGGCCATTTCGGCGCCGAGGGGTTCGAGATTCACGGTGGTCAGCGCGAGGCTCGCGACGATCTCCGCGCCTGACTCTAGGACGGCAAAGAGCGGCGCGCGCCAAAACCAGTTGCGCAGCGTGAAGTTGGCGAGGTGCAACGCGCACATCAGACAGAGAAACGACGCCCCAACGAGGAAGGTGCCGCCGACCCAAGCCCAGCTGTCTGCCGCGCCATGCGTGAGCGTGTACGAGCGCCAGAGCCGGAGCACGACCCCCGTGACGAGCGCCATCTGCGGCAACGACAGCGTCAGCCGCCGCAGCGCATGCGGCTGCTCGATGCGCCAGCCCGTGGAGTGTCGCGGGAAGAACTCCGTCATGCGGTGCAAGGTACGCGAAACACTTCCGTCATTGTGCCGTCAGCGTCTATTCAGCGGGCCGCGCCGCCGATATGCGCGCCGATCCAGGCGAGGCTCTCGCCCACATGGCCGCGCCAGAACTTCCACTCGTGATTGCCCGGCCATTCGTGGTATTCGATGGGTACCATGCGTGCCGACATTGCCTCAACGAACGCCCGGCTCTGCGGCAGAAAGAAGTCGGAGGTACCGCCGTCGGCGTAGAGTGCGGGAAACTTGCCGCCGCGCTGCGCCAACCGCGCAGCAATCGTCGCCGGGTCGCGTGCACGCCAGCTCGAACTGTCCGCGCCAAACACGATGCGAAAGCGTTCGGCGTTGCGATTCATGAAGCTTGCGGCCGTTGCGGAATCGGCAGACGAGCGGGTGTAGAGGCCGCGGCCGAACGGCGGCGGCGCGAATTCCATCGGTGAAAGCACGCCGGAGTGCGACGCCGCGGCTGAAAACACGGTCGGGTACTGGAGTGCAAGCGTGATGGCGCCGTAGCCACCCATCGAGAGGCCGGCAATCGCGCGCGCCGCGGCCGTAGCGGTGGTGCGGTACTTCGCGTCTACGTGCCGCACGACATCGAACGCGATGTAGTCGTCGTAGTGCGGCCAGGCGACGCAGTCATGGTCGGCGTTGGCGCCCTTGGCGAGCATCCGGCGGCAACCGGCCGCGTCGAGCAGCACGTTGTACGTCGCGTACCAGGAGTCGTCGCCGTCTGGCATGGCAACGATCATCTCCGGCTTGCCCGCGGCGACCAGCGAATCCATCACCTGAGTGATACCACCCGGCCCAGTCCAATTCGTTTCGTCGCCGCCAAGGCCATGCAGGTAATACACGACCGGAAACCGACGACCTGCGGCAGTGCGGTACGACGACGGCAGGTACACGATGAGCGCCTTTGAGGTGCCGAGTGCCTGCGACCAGACGGTGTCGGTGACGACGGTGCCCTTGGCGGCCTGTGCGCTTGCAGCGACCGCACTCGCGAGGAGCGCAACGCTAACAATCGCGGCTGCCGGCCACCGCGTCATGCTATTTGACCGTCGCGATGCATTCGATCTCGACGCGCGCGTTAAGCGCGAGACCGGTGGAACCGAAGGCGCTGCGCGCGGGATACTTGTTGGCCTTGAAGTAGGTGCGGTACACCACGTTCATGGCGTCCCACTCCTTCATGTCAGCCATGAACACCGTGCACTTCACGACATGGTCCATGTCCGAACCGGTCTTGGAAAGGACGTCCTTGATGTTCTCCATCACCTGCTTCGTCTCGGCTTCAATGCCGCCAGGAACGACCGTGCTGCCACCGGCATTCGCCGCCGTGCCCACCTGCCCCGCGAGGTAGAGCGTGTTGCCGACCTTCACCGCCGGTGAGAACGGACGCGTGGGCGCGCCATAAGGCTGCAGAAACTCTGGCTGCTGGGCGGCGAGCACTCCGGGTACGGTCGTTACAGCAATGGCGAGTGCAATCAGGAATCGGCGCATCGGAAACCTCGGGTTTCGGTGACTAGGTCAGGAATTCGTGAATCAGCCCGTGAAAGTGATGCACGCCCACTTCACGCTTCGCGGAATAGCGGCCGCGATCGTACGACCGCGAGCGAAGGTTCGTGTGCACGCGTTCACAGATGGAAATATCCTCATCCTGCACGTCGTCGCTGAACGCCACCAGTTTCGCCCAGTTCGCCCGCGCCGCATCGTCGGCCGGCGGAGTGGCCGCATACCATTCAAACACCACTTCGCACGAGTCGGTGCCGCGCGGAATCACGACATTCGTCTGCATCTGCCCGAGATAGATGTTGAGCATCACGTTCGGGAAGAGCCAGAGGTACGAAGCGTCGTTTGCATCACCTTTCGGCACGTAGAGCCGATCGTTGGCCCCCTGCTCCACCTCGCGTATCGGCGCGTGCTGCAGCGACCAGTGTCGGTGCGGCTCCACGCGATACGCGTCGTAGTCGAGTTCCTTGTGCAGCCCCGGGTGCACTACCGGGATGTGATACCCCTCGAGATAGTTGTCGACGTACACCTTCCAGTTGCAGGCGATCGTCCAGCTCTTTCGCATGACGAAACGCATCATCTCGGGCGCAAAGCGCGCGGTGCGCGGCGCGATGCCGTCCATGAAGTGCGCGAGCGGCAGTGCCTTCAGATCGAGATTCGCGAAGACCAACGGACCCCAGGTGTCCACCTGCACGGGGAGCAACTGAAAGTCCGCCGCGTTGAAGCCGGCGCTCTCCTCCATCTCCGGGGCGCGCAGCAGCTTGCCGTTCAGGTCATAGGTCCAGCCGTGGTAGCGGCACTGCAGCGTCTGCCGCTTTCCGCAGCCCTCGGCCACCGGCCCGGCGCGATGCAGGCAGACGTTGTGGAAGCCGCGCAGTCCTTCTGCGCCGCGCACGACGACAATCGGTTCACGCGCAATCTGTGCAGTGAGAAACGCGCCCTGCTCCGCCACATCTTCGAGTTTGCCAACGAGCTGCCACGTTCGCCCGAACACCCGTTCCTCTTCGAGGGCGAGGAACACCGGATCCACATAGCAGCGCGACGGAATCGTGCTCGCGCGCGTGATGTCGGGGTCGAACGGGAACAGCAGTGACATGGGCGCAGCGGCTACCGCGTCGTCCCCAACCAACTGCCAACTGCCAACTGCCGTCTCACTTGATCCAATGCCCCAGCCGTCCCCACCTGATGTCGGAGATGAAACTCAACGGGCGGTCGCTCTCGGCAGAGGACACGAATGAGTAGTACACAAACATCGGCCGGCCGCGCACGTTTTCGCGCGGCACGATGCCCCAGTAGCGACTGTCCTTCGAGTCGTACCGGTTGTCTCCCATCATGAAGAGATGCTTCGCCGGAATGACGAGCGGGCCCCAGTTGTCGTGGGTCGGCTGGAGCGGCGGCTCACCGAACCGCGATTTCTTGATCTCGTACTTGTGCTGCCATTCGAAGAGCGGATCACTCACGGTGCCGTCGCCCTGCGTCTGTTCGGGCGACGTATACCCGAGTTTCTGCGCGAGGCCGTCGACGTAGACCACGGCGTTGCGCATGTAGATCGTGTCGCCTGGAACGCCGATGAGGCGTTTCACAAGCGTCGGCGTCGGATCGTGGTCGAGCGCGGCTTCGTCGGCCTGATAGGGCGACTCGAACACCACCACCTCGCCGCGCGTCGGTTCCGCATAGCCCGGCAGGTTGATGCTCGTGAGCGGCACATGCGGACCGTAGACGAGTTTGTTCACGAAAAGCCAGTCGCCAATCAGGAGCGACGGAATCATGCTCCCCGAGGGAATGCGATACGCCTCGACCAGGAAGGTGCGGAGGATCAGGAAGATCGCGATCGTGCCCGCGAGCGACTTGAATCCCTCCCACAACTTTTTTATCGACAACCCGCTGCCGCTTTTCTTGCCTCGCGCGGCCGCGAGGGCGCCCTTGGCGCCAGACTCCTTTTCCTTCCCTGATGAATTTCGCGAGGCCACGACGTGATTGCCTGAGGTGAGGCGCCGGCTGCGACGGTGCGCCGATGCGTGCACGGAATCTGGGCCGCGAACGAGCGTGGGCAAGGGCGGGCGCTGGGAGAATGCGAAAAGGGGGCGCGTCCCTGCGGACGCACCCCCTCCACGGTACCGCCCGAAAGCGGTGCTCTACTTCTTGACGTGCTTCGAGACGAGTGCCGTCATCGAGAACATGTCCGTCGATGCCTTGCCATTGAAGACAGCCTTGAGGGCGGCGTCGGCGTTGATCATACGACGGTTCTTCTTGTCCTGAAGGCCGTGCTTCTTGATGTAGGCCCAGAGCTTCTTGGTCAGCTCCGTGCGCGGCAGCGGCTTGCTGCCCACAATGACGGCCAGCTTTTCATCCGGCTGCACCGGCTTCATGAACGCTGCATTCGGCTTCCGCTTCGTCTTCGCCTTCGCCTTCTTCTTGGCAGCCATGGGACTTTCTCCTGAAATGATTTGGTTGAGGAAACCCGGTTTCCCTCTGGTAACTGCTCGAAAGTATCACCTCACGGCGAGAGCGCAATAGGGGAGTTCCCTCTGGGGAACCGGCTTCAGGATCAAAAACGACGCAATTCACCGAGTGCAGCGACGAATTACACCGAGAGAAATGACCTCAACAGCGCCATCATTCGCGCATCCGCAGGGTCCGCCGTCTCGTCGTTTTCCAGCACGTCGTCGCGCTCCTGCGGCGTCTCGAGAATGAGCGGAATCCCCTCTGTACGCGGGTCGGCGAGCAACCACCGAAACGGCTCGACGCCAATCAAACCGTCACCAATGCACGCGTGCCGATCCTTGTTCGATCCGAAGGGGTGCTGGCTGTCGTTCAGGTGGAAGAACGCGGGTCGTTCGCCGATCACCCGCTCGTACTCATCAAGAACGGCGCGCTGCGTCTCGGGAGACGTTGCGATCTCCTTCCCGCTTGCGAAGAGGTGGCAGGTGTCGAGCCCATAGCCGGTACGATGCCGCAGCGCTTTTGGCACGCGCGCAAGCATTCTCGCGATTTCCTCAGCAGACCGGCCCATCGTTTTCCCGGCGCCGGCGGTGTTCTCAATCAGCACACGGGTCCGCGAGGCGCCCTCGGGAACGCCACCCAGCGCATGAATGATCGCGTCACCCACACGGTCGCAGGCCGCATCCGGATCGCCATCGCCGGCTGAGCCGGGATGAAAACAACAGGCGCCAACACCGTAGGCCGTGGAGCGCTCCAGTTCCTTCGCGAGGCCACCAGCGGCGCGTGCGGCCTTCTCCGGCTCTGATGACGCCGTATTCAGCACGTACGCCGCATGCACGAGCACGTTGCGCGCCTCGATGCCTGCTGTCGCGAGCGCCACACGGAACGCCGTCACCTTAGGCGCCTTGGCCGAGACCTTGTCGCCGTAGTAGGTGGGCGGCGCGGTGAAACACTGCAGCGCATCCATGCGCGACGCCGCCGCGCGGCGCACCGCCATCACCATGCCGCCTGCGTCGGGGGTGTGTGCCCCGATGATGCGGGTGCTCAAGATTTCCTTGGCTCGGCGCCTGGGCCGATGTCCAGCATCCGCGCGTTGCCGAGGTACTCCACGGAGCGCGGCTGCTCAATCTGGCGGAGACGCTTGACCACTTCGCCAATGCGACGCGCCTGCTGGACCATCGTCTGCAGCGCTTCTTCTTTCTCGGAATCCTCTATCATTCCCGCTTCGAGCAGCGACGCATGCGAGAGCATCGCGGCGAGCAGATTGTTGATTTCGTGCTGCAGCGCGAGCGACGTCTCGCCGATGCCGGCGGGATAGCGGGCTTTGCGCAGTTCGATTTCCGCCTGGCGGCGCGCGCCGGTGATTTCAATGCGGCGTTCCGCGATCCGGAGCCGCGCGGCGAATTCGTCCGCCGTGACCGGCTTGGTCAGGTAGTCATCGGCGCCGGCGTCGAGGGCGCGGAGCAGATCTTCGCGCTTGTCGCGCCCGGTGACGACGAGCAGAAAAGGATCGCCCAGTTCCGACTCGCGAATGCGGCGGCAAAGGCCGAGCCCGTCGAGCTTGGGCATTTCCCAGTCGAGAATGACGAGCGGGACGTCGTTGGATTTCTGGAACGCCGTCCACGCCGCTTCACCATCGTGCACGCTGGCGATGACCGTGTGGCCACCCTGCTCCACGACCGCGCGGAGCAGGACCAGCATGACCGGATCGTCGTCGGCAATAATGACGTTCATCAACCCGCGATCCTCCTCAACAACGTCCGAACCGTATTCTCCCCGCATTGGCGCGATGCCGTCATCGCACCCATCGTCCCACCCGCGCAACCGCGGTGGGTGCGTCATTTCTCTGTCGAGCTTCATTCCACGCGGCGCCCACCCAGCCACCGCCCAGCGCAACCCCGGGTGAAAACACGCGAACCCCGCGCCCCGAGAGCACTTCGTGTAACAGTCTGAATGTGGCGGGGACCGACTGAAATGGCGAGCCACATCACGCCCGTCGCGTTCGCTGGCGCTTCGAACACCACGGCAATCGTGTCTCCGGTAGCCGCTATGGTGGCGGGAACCGGCCGGTCTCCCATCGAAACGATCAGAGGAAGACCAAACGTTGCCGTCGTGCTGTTCAGGATCGACACGAAAAGGCCGGTGTGGCCGTCCGCCCTGCCATGGTACACCACATGCACCGCGCTGGCCGCCGTGCCTGAAGCGATCGCGGGCGCGGGTCTTGAGCAACCGGCGGGTGCGGGGTCGCCTGCGACCGGCGTGATCGGAGGATCCCACTCGAGGCCGGCATTCGCCGAGCGCGCCAAACGCACCTCGCTCCGGCTGCTGTCCCGGCCGGTGCGCCAAACGGCGTAGACCGTATCCCCTCGCCCGTGCGCCGCGACGAATGTTCCCACGCACGCGAGTGGGTCGTCGGGCCAGCGTTCCGGCGTCCACGACAGTCGCATCGCGGGGGTTCCGCTGTCCAGCAGTACCATCGTCGCCCCCGGGGCGACCGCGCCGGCCACGCGACGGTCGGGTTTCCAGGCGAGCGGCCCCTCGGGAAGCTCCACGACGCAGGCGCAGGCGGCCAGGAGTGCCCCGGCGGTAACGATGCGCCGTGCGTGCCATGCACGATTCGGACGGTCGGTGTGCTCTGGCGTGTCCATCGGTGTGGGCTTCCGTGTGCGCATCGGCGCGGAGTCTAGCGCGTTCACGGCGAAATGCGCTCGAACATCCGGATGGTTGGGTGCCGCCCCGCAGACTGGTAGATTTCAGGTCTGTGCTGGCGCCCGATGCGCGCAGAGCCCACGACCTCACTTCCCCCAAGTCCAGAGCGCACGTCATGTCTGCTCCGTCGAACGGAATCCGCCGCCTCGGCCCCGCCATCAATGAGCCCATCCACACCTTTGCTCCGGGCTCGCCGGAGCGTGCAGCGCTCAAGACGCGACTGGCCGCCATGGAAAAAGAGCGGCCAGAAATTCCCCTCGTCATTGGTGGGCAGGAAATCCGCACAGGCGATATCGCGAAGGCGGTCTCGCCGCACAAACACAAGCATGTCACCGCCACCTGGCATAAGGCGCGCGCAAAGGATGTGACCGCCGCCGTGGCTGCCGCCAAAAAAGCGCAGAAGGACTGGGCCTCGTGGCGCTGGGAAGACCGCGCCGCGGTGATTCTGCGAGCGGCCGAACTGCTCGCCACGTCGCACCGCACCACACTCCTCGCCGCGACCATGCTCGGCCAGTCGAAGACTGCCTATCAGGCGGAGATCGACGCCACCTGCGAGTTGATCGACTTTTGGCGCTACAACGTGCAGTTCGCTGGCGAGATCTACGCCGACCAGCCGGCCAACGCGCCGGGGATGACCAATCAGCTCGACTATCGCGGTCTGGAAGGATTCGTCTATGCCGTGAGTCCGTTCAACTTCACGGCCATCGGCGGCAACCTGCCGACGGCGGCTGCGCTCATGGGCTGCACGGTGGTCTGGAAGCCGGCCAGCACGGCGATTCTCTCGGCCTGGCACACGATGCAGCTGCTGCGCGAAGCCGGCATGCCGGACGGCGTGATCAACTTCGTGCCGGGCAATGCGTCCACCGTCTCCGATGTGGTGCTCACGCACCGCGATTTGGCCGGCATTCACTTCACCGGCAGCACTGCCGTGTTCAACTCGATGTGGGACACGGTGGGCCGCAATATCGGCTCGTACCGGTCGTATCCGCGCATTGTTGGTGAAACGGGCGGCAAGGATTTCATCGTTGCGCACCCTTCGGCGGATCCGGTCGCGCTGGCCGTCGCTATCGTCCGCGGCGGATTCGAGTATCAGGGGCAGAAGTGTTCGGCGGCGAGCCGCGTGTACGTGCCCAAGTCACTCTGGAAGGAAGTGAGCGAGCGCGTCGCGGCGATGGTGGCCGAGATCAAGATGGGCGACGTGTCCGACTTCAGGAATTTCATGGGTGCGGTGATCGACCAGAAGGCGTTTGATCGCATCAGCGGCTACCTCGCCGACGCGAAGAAGAACGCCAAGATCATCTGCGGCGGCGGCGCGAACGGCACCACCGGCTGGTTCATCGAACCAACGCTGATCCAGACGAAGGATCCGTCCTATCGCCTGATGTGCGAAGAAATCTTTGGCCCCGTCGTCACGGTACACGTGTACGATGACGACAAGTGGTCGGAGATTCTGAAAATTGTGGACACCACGTCGCCGTACGCGCTCACGGGCGCGGTATTCTCGCGCGACCGCGCGGCGGTGGCCGAAGCGCATACGGCCCTGCGGAACGCGGCCGGCAACTTCTATGTGAATGACAAGCCGACAGGCGCCGTGGTAGGGCAGCAGCCGTTCGGCGGCGCACGCGCCTCCGGCACCAACGACAAGGCCGGCTCGAAGATGAACCTGCTGCGCTGGGTGAGCGCGCGCACGATTAAGGAAACGTTCGTCCCGGCGACCGACTATCGGTATCCGTTTATGGAAGCTCGATAAAGGAAGAGATGCCTGAGTTTCGCTACATCACGCTCGACGTTTTTACCGATCGTCCGTTTGGCGGGAACCAGCTCGCGGTGTTTCTGGACGCGAGCGGGATTCCAGAGGCGCAGTTGATTGAAATCACCCGGGAGTTCAACTTCTCGGAAGTGACGTTCTGCTATCCGCCGGCTGATCCGGCGCACGAAGCGCGCGTCCGGATTTTCACGCCCGGTCGTGAGATCCCCTTCGCCGGCCATCCCACGGTCGGTACCGCCATCGCGCTGCACGCCAAGCGCGCGCAGGGATCGCTTGATTCGAAGCTGGTGCTCGAAGAGGGCGTCGGCCCAATTACGGTGTTGGTGCGCGCGGATACTCCGGCCCCATTTGCGCAGTTTACCGTCGCCAAACTCCCCG
The DNA here is from genome assembly GCA_026387935.1 of Gemmatimonadota bacterium. Lineage (GTDB taxonomy): Bacteria > Gemmatimonadota > Gemmatimonadetes > Gemmatimonadales > Gemmatimonadaceae > Fen-1231. The sequence continues at coordinate 268,720 of JAPLKU010000003.1, forward strand.
AGATTGGCCCGCCGGTGCCGACGCGCAACACGCTCGCGGACATTCTTTCGATCGAGTCCGAGGACATTGTCAGCGGATCGAGTGCCCCGCAGGCCGTTTCGTGCGGCCTCCCCTTCGTGATGGTCTGTGTGAAATCACTGAAGGTGCTGGCCGCCGCGCGCGTGCGCGTGGACAAATGGGAAACGACGATGAAGAGCTCGTGGGCGCCGGACCTCTTTGTCTTTGCCGCCGATCCCGACCGTGGACCAACGCACTACCGGGCGCGCTGCTTTGTGCCAAGCGAGACCATCATCGAAGATCCGGCGACGGGTTCCGCCAATGCGAACTTCGCCGGATTCCTGGCCGCGCGGTCGCCGGAACGAAATGGTACGCTGAGCTGGACGGTGACGCAGGGCGTCGAGATGGGGCGACCGAGCCGAATCGACATCGAAGCCGACAAGGTGGACGGGGCGGTCACCTCGATTCGTGTGGGCGGCCGGGCGGTGTTCGTGATGGAAGGGACGATCACGCTGCCGTAGCGCTGCCCTAGCGCGGTAAGCGTCGCCTGCACCACAATACCGCCGGCTACGTCGGCGGCAGGTCCTGGCGGTCGATCGCAGAGGTGGTGATCGACCGCCGGCCCGGCAACTGCCCATCAAACGCGCGGAGCCCCGGCTCCCAGAGCTGTCCGGTCACGGCCATTCCGCTTTGCGACGTGTAGCGCCTCGTTGGCGCGGGCAATGAGTGTCGCCGCGACCTGGTCGTTCATCGCTTCCGCCGAGGCGATGCCGATGCTGATACCGATCTCCCGCTGGCCGCCCAGGCTCGCGAACGGCTTGCTGCGGAATGCCGCCTGCACGCGATCGGAAAGAATCTGCGCGCCCGCCGCATTCGTATCCGGCGCCAAAATCTCGAACTCCTCGCCGCCCATGCGCGCCCATCTCACGCAACACTTCGTCGCCGGTGAGATGGCCGTATTCGTCGTTGATGCGCTTGAAGTGATCCACGTCAATCGCCAGCACTGAAATCGGATGGTGTCCGCGCACGGCGCGTGACACTTCGCGCGAGCAGAGCTGGTCAAAGCCGCGCCGGTTGAAACAGCCGGACAGTGGATCGGTGAGCACGATGGACTGCAGTCGCACCCGCATCGCGTTGTACGAGCGACCAAGCATCGTGATCGGGTCCGGCATCCGGTCGAGCGACTCGTCATACGTCCCGGCGAAATCACCCTCCTGTGCGCGCTCGAAGAGCTGTAGCACGCGATCCAGCCGCCCCGCCACCTGCCCATGCAAACCGCCAAGCAGCAGCGCGCCGAGCAGGAAGATCACGAGATTCCAAAACTGTTCGGCCGGCGCGTCCAACGCGCCGCTCGTCGTGGCCAGCACCACGAGCGTCATATACCCGATCGCCGCGGACATCACACTCACCACGGTCGCACGCAGGCCGAAATAGAGCCGCGTGAACTGGATGATGAAAATGCAGAGAATGAGCCCGCGCGCGTATTCCGTTGGCGGCGTGGCGGCGAGGAGCACGGTAAAGATCAGCGCATAGTCCGCAACCAACACGGTGAGCAGCGTCCGCTGCCGCGCTTCGCCCGACTTGGCGATGCGCATCATCACGATCTCGTTGAACACCAGGTACACCGCCGCCGCCGCGGCGGCCACCATCAACGACTTCGTGACTCCGAATGACTGCGCCAACACCGACCGTGCGCCAATCAGTCAAGCCATTTAAGGCTGAGCGCAATGAAGCCAACGAGCCCCGCAAACAAACGGCGGAACTTCCCCTGCCACAGGAGAATTTCCGCATTTGAGATTTGGGCGCCGAACGGGAATTGGTCTGGCAAGTTTTCGGCGGTCAGCGGGGAAGAAATGGACTAGTGAAAGGAGGCGCTTTCTAGCAGAAGCACAAGACCCTTTGCCACCGTCGCATTCCGTGACACTCGCCGCCGGCGAATTGCATTTGTGCCGTACGTCACAGCATCGGTGCATACCGTTGCTACCGATGGTGGTAGAACTTCCTTAGAACTTTGCGTCCAGATGCAGGTCGAGCCGCCACTGCTTCGCCGGCCAGAGCCCGCGGGCCAAATCGATTCGGAACAGGCCGTCCAAGAATGACTCGCCAATGCCGACGCCGGCGAGTGGGCGGCCGGGGTTGCTCCAGTTCTCCCGCTTCCCGGCCCAGCCGAGGTCACCGAACAGCACCGTGCGCGCTCCGGTATTTCGGTTGCCGATTTCGCCGCGCACGAGCCAGAACGCCTCGCCGCTTGCCGTCAGCGCCGTCTGGCCGCGCACACTCTGCAAGCCACCGAGATAGAAGCGACGCTGAACGGGCACGCCGCCAGCCGCCGCACCGCCACTCAACGTGAGCGCCGTCGCCACCGGGCCTGCCGGCATCGTGAAGGTCATGTCGAACAATCCGCGCGCGTAGGTTGAATCTCCGGTCGCCGCCTCAATGCGAAAATCCGTCATGAAGCGGAAGCCGTCTGGATTAATGCCCCACTGGGGCCGCATGCGCAGCGAACCACCGGCGAGCGTCACACGACTGCCCATCGGATTCGCAATGAAACGCGGATCACCACCGCCACCAAAGAGCGTCCATCGCGAATGCAGTGAATCGCCCCACTGCTGCTCACCGAACACGCGCCACTCGAGCGCCCCCGCGACCAACGGCATGCCGGTCACTTCACCGCCCCACGAGCGGTAGTACGCACCTTCGTCACGCGCATAAAGCAATGACGAGAGTGACGCGCCGAAGGAGAGTGGATTACCCCAATCGTCAGACGCTTGCAACCGACGGTAGACCGCGCCACGAATCGTGGTGCGCCCATTCGACCGCCAGAGCGCGGCTTCGGCATTGAGCTGTTTGTCCGCGTACGATCCGCGAACACCGAGCGACGCGGAGTAGCCCTTGCCGAGGGCACTCGTCGCGGTGATCCCCGTGGAGAGACCTTCCACGCGATTGTACCGCGTCTGCGCGAGGCCGTACTCCAGCGTCGGAATTTGCGGGCCCCAACCGGGCTGCAATCCGAAGGTCAGCGCCTTCATCAGGGCTTCGCGTTCGCTCGTGCCGAAGAGTTCGTCGTTGGCGTCAAAAATGGACTTCGGCAAATCGGGCGAGTTGGCGAGCTTCGCCGAATCGCAGGGGACCTGCACGGTCATCCGCAGTGCGCCGTTCGCGCGGGTCCGGTACGTCGTGCGGGTGCCGGTCGTGGCGCACTGGCGCTCGCGCTCGTCGACGATCTCCTTCGCCCGCTCGCGACGCGCCTGGCGCACGAGCGAGTCGCGTTTGACCGAGTCCACACCGGCCGTTCTCAGGCTGTCGCGCAGCGCGACGATTTTGTTTCGCTCGAGTGGCGGCATGGGCGGCACGGAGTCGGTGCCGTTCACGCTCTCATAGCTGAACCGTTGCTCGAACGTCACCGGCACGCGCATGAAGCTGATTTGCGCGAACCCTTCCACCGCCTGCGTGCGCGGCAGCCAAAAACGCTGGTTGTAGAGGCCGTATTCCACCGTGATGGCGGAGATGTCGGCCTTCATCGGCGTCATCAATGCCTTGGTCCACGCCGGCGGCCCGTCATCGCGGCTGCGACCGTTTGGCCGCGCCAGCTCACCAGTCGCCAGTGTGTCGGTCCGCCGGCGCTTGCTCTCTTCGGTCGCAACGGTCCAGATGTCCATCTGCGTGCTCATCCGGTACACGGCGCGCACGAGCTGGGCGGTGCGAACGTCAAACCAGAACGAACCCACGGTCACATTCCATTTCGGTTCGCGCGCGGCAATGCGCAGCTCACGCAGCGTGAGCATCGTCTTGTCCGGCAGCGTCATCGTCACCGAGTCGCCCGTCTCGTACGTGTAGTACGCCTCGGCGCCCTTCGCGATGGGATGCACCAGTTCGCGCTCGTCCACTTCCGCACGCGCCAGTCCGCTGCCCACCCAGAGATTGTCGCGCCCCGGGTAGTACGGCACCGGCGACATGTCGCTCACGTTCACGTTTGCGTCGTTGTCCCCGTTTTTGGTGATGGGCGCGACGCTCCGATTGCCCGTCACTTCGACCAACGCACCATTCTTGCGCGACCAGCGTACCCGCGACGCGTCTTCATGGCGGAAGGCGAGGCGCTCACGGCCCAGAAGCTTCACGCCGAGGCCCACGGAGACGCGCTCGTAGGCCTTGGCGTCGTACGCAACCAGCGAGGTGTCCTGGCGCATGCGCGCCACGCGGGCACGCTCGAGCAACTCTTTTGCCGCCGGATCGCGAAACGCGGTCGCCAGATGGGCGGGCGTCACATCGATGTGCCGCGGAACTCGGCGACGACTGTTGGTGTCTTCGCGCACCTCCTCCATTACCGCCTCGACACGGGCGGCGCGGAGCTTCGCGGAATCAACCGATTGCTTTCCGATGCCGATCGTCACCTGACCCTGCAGGGCAAGCACGGCGGGAAGCACGAGAAGCAGCGACATGGGGGGGATCAGCAGGCTGAAGTGGTGTTCTCGCGTGTCCGAAGTATACGTTGGAGCGAGCCCAGCGGTTTCGTAGTGTGTTTGTTTGGATACGTACACCGGCCCCTGCCCCCCCCCGTGCCAAAAAACCCGCCCACTTCCATCGACACCGGCGATTTCCCGCCCGAGGAGTTCCAGCTCCGCGCCAACGAGCTCGTCAAATGGATCGCCGACTACCTCGGCCACCCCGAGCGCTATCCGGTGCTGCCGCCCCTCGTGCCAGGCGAAACACGGGCCGCGCTTCCAGCATCGCCGCCCGACGAAGGCGAGGGACTGCGCACGATTCTCGACGGGTTCGAACGCGACATCGTGCCGCGCCTCACGCATTGGAACCACCCGGGTTTCCTTGCCTACTTCGCGAATACCGCCAGCGTTCCCGGCATACTCGGCGAGTTGCTCGCCACAGCGCTGAACACCAACGCCATGCTCTGGCGGACGGGTCCGGCTGCTGCCGAGCTCGAACAACTCACCACCGACTGGGTGCGTCAGCTCATCGGCTTGCAGCCAGGCTGGTTCGGCATCATCACCGACCTTGCGTCCACGTCGACGCTCTACGCACTCGCGGCGGCACGCGAGTCTGATCCCACGCTCGAGATTCGCCGCAAGGGACTCGCCGGCCGAAATCTTCCGGCCCTCCGCGTCTATTGCTCAGATCAGGCGCATACGTCGGTGCACAAGGCCGCGATCACGCTCGGCATCGGTTCCGACAACGTGGTGAATGTCGAGTCCGACGCGGAGTTCCGGATGAGACCTGATGCACTCGAGCGGGCAATCGCAACCGATCGCGCGGCAGGCCATCGCCCGATTGCCATTGTCGGCGTGCTCGGCACGACGAGCACCACGAGTGTCGATCCCCTCGACGCGATTGCCGACATCGCCGCGCGCGAAAAGCTCTGGTTTCATGTGGACGCCGCGTACGCGGGCGTCGCGGGCGCTGTTCCGGAAATGCGTCACCACTTTGCCGGTGTCGATCGCGCCGACTCGCTCGTGATCAACCCGCACAAATGGCTGTTCACACCAATGGACTGTTCGGTGCTGCTCATCAAGCGCCCAGACATCCTGAAGCGCGCCTTCTCGCTCGTCGCGTCGTATCTCGAAACCGCCGAGCAGGACAGCGTCGTCAACTATATGGATTACGGGTTCCAGCTCGGGCACCGCTTCCGGGCGCTCAAACTCTGGATGGTCATCCGGGCCTTTGGCGCGCGCGGCATTGCCGATCGCATTCGTCACCACTGCGCTCTGGCCACGGAGTTCGCCGATTGGGTTCGCGCCGAACCGGGCTGGACGGTCGAGGCGCCGCACCCGTTTTCCGTGGTCTGTTTCCGCCATGATGCTCCCGGAACGCTCGAAGAATCGAACGCGCATAACAGCCGTATCATGGACCGGGTGAACGCGTCGGGGGAGGTTTTCCTCTCCCATACCGTGCTCAAGGGTCGGTACGTGATTCGGGTGGCCATCGGGAACCTTCGCACCGAACGGAGTCACCTCGAACGGGCCTGGCAGCTGCTGCGCACCGCGGCGGGAACGCCGGAACCGGCGGCGGATTAACGCTGGCGTCCCCGGTGCGTCAGACGGGTGCACGGGACGACGTCACCCGCGCCTACGCACCTTGTACGGCCCGTGTACGGCAAGCTCCTTCTTACTCCGTTGCGGTACTGCGGATGAAGCTCCTTAGGTTGTCGACTGTCGTCGTTCGACGCGGTTGACCCTGTGGTCGCCACGTTCAGCGCGTCCCAACGCATGCCCGGTGCAGCGTTTCCGGACAGCATCAAGCTGAGCGACGCACATAAGCCGAATCATCCGCCTCGTACACCGTAGTCCTGCAACGGGGGAGGCGGGAAAACAAAACGGGGAGCGCCCAACACGCTCCCCGTTTTGCCTTTCCGGTACTTCCGTTCGGCTAGTGCGCCGACGTGCTCACCGATGCGCGCGCGCCCTTGGGGATGATGTACTCTTCCGTCTTCGGACGTTCGGGAATCTTGAACCAGCCACTCATCGTGCCGCGCCAGCCGTCGAGAATCTCATAGACGGTTGGAATCACCACGAGCGTCAGCACCGTTGACGTGATCACGCCGCCGATGATGGCAATGCCGAGCGGTGCGCGGAAGTCGGCGCCTTCGCCGCGGCCGAGCGCCACCGGAATCATGCCGGCAATCAGTGCGATGGTCGTCATCATGATTGGACGCAGACGCACGCGGCCGGCTTCGATGAGCGCTTCGCGCAGATCCTTTCCACTCTCCACACCCCACTTGGCGAAGTCGATGAGCAGAATGGCGTTCTTCGCCACGATGCCCATCAGCATCAGCACGCCAATCATCGACATGATGTTGAACGTGTTGCCGGTCATCCAGAGCGCGAGCACCACGCCAATGAGAGAAAGCGGCAACGATGCCATGATCGCCACCGGCTCGAGGAACGAGCCGAACTGCACGACGAGCACGAGGTACATGAGGAGCACCGCGATGCCCATCGCCGCCAGCATCTTGCTGAACACCTTCTGCTGGTCGCGCACTTCACCGCCCGACGAGAAGCCGTATCCCGACGGCAGCGCCATGCCGGCAATGCCGGCCTGGATGCCGGCGTTCACATCAGCGAGCGACTTGCCCTGCGTGTTCGCCTCGATGACGATCACGTTCTCGCGGTTCAGGTGACTGATCACCGCAGGTCCGAGCGACGGGCGGATGGACGCGATCTGTCCGAGCGGCATCACGCGCTGCGGACCTCCAGTCTGTCCTCCAACCATGATGGGGAGCTGCTCGATGTCGGCCGCGCGACGGCGTGATTCAGGCGAGAGCCGGAGACGAACCTTTCGATTCTCGCCCGACGGGTCAACCCAGTCGCCAGCATCCACGCCGGCAAATGCCGGACGCATCGCCTGCGCCACCTGACCAATCGTGATGCCGAGCGATCCGGCGAGTTCACGGTTGAGCTGGATTTCGAGTTCAGGCTTCTTGCCCTTGGTGGAAAGTCCGGCATCTACTGCACCCGGAACTGTCTTCACAATCGCCAGCACTGAATCGGCGATTTTGCCGAGGACGAGGGCATCCTTGCCGCGGAGCTCAAGCTGAATCTGCTTGCGCGCGCCGCCGAATCCGCTAGTGAACACCGACACCTGCGCGCCGCCAACCTGCGGCATTTCACGCCGGAGGATTTCACCGAGCTGGTACTGACTGACACTGCGCTGCGCCTTGGGTTTCATGCGCACGTAGAGGCTGCCCAGGTCGGATGCCGCCAGACTGGCACCCGGAATCGCAATGCTGCTCGCGCCGATGGTCGAGAAGGTGTACGCGACGAGGTCGGGGTGCGCTCGCGCAATCCGCGCCGCTTCCTCCGTCTTCATCTTCGTGTACTCGAGGTTCGAACCCGGTGGCGTCTGCACTTCGACGAACACTTCGCTGCGGTCCGAGTTCGGCACGAACCCACCGCCCACGTACGTCGCCGCGATGTAGAGCGCGATCACGAACGACGCGGTCGCCATCGCCACCATCGACCAGCGGTGGTCAAGCGCCCACGCCACCACCTTCGTGTAGCGATCGGCCTGGCGGTTGAACCAGTTGTTGAACCGGTCGAGCGCCCTGGTGATGAACGACTTCTCGTGTTCCGCCTGGTGCGGATCTGCCCAGTACGCCGACAACATTGGGTCGAGCGAGAAGCTCACAAAGAGCGACACCATCACGGCGCAGGCGATCGTGAGCGCGAAGGGCTTGAACCACTGGCCAGGCACGTCACCCATGAACCCGATCGGCACGAATACCGCGACAATCGAAAACGTCGTCGCGGCCACGGCGAGACCGATTTCGTCGGTGCCCTCGTGCGAAGCGCGGAAATGGTTTTTCCCCATTTCCACGTGCCGCACGATATTCTCGCGCACTACGATCGCGTCGTCAATCAGGATGCCGATCGCGAGCGACAGTCCGAGCAGCGACATCGTATTCAGCGTGAACCCGAAGGCCCACACGGCAATGAACGCCGAAATCACAGACACCGGCAGCGCCAGGCCCGTGATCACCGTTGAGCGCCACGAGTTCAGGAACACAAACACCACCAGCACCGTGAGTGCGGCACCTTCCACCAGCGCCTCCTCCACGTTCAACACCGACGCTTCCACGCGGTCGCCCGCGTTCTGCACGATGTCGAGCTTCGTGCCGGCCGGCAGCGTCGCGCGAATGAGCTCGACGCGCTTGAGCACTTCGCGTGACACCTCCGACGTGCTGTAGCCCTTCGACTTCTTGATCAGGATGCCGATCGCGTCGCGGCCACTGAAGATCGCGGCGGTGGTCGGCTCCGCCGTGCCATCGCGCGCGACGGCCACTTCACCAAGCCGAATCGTGCGGCCATTACGCTCGGCCACCACGAGCTTGAGAAAGTCTTCCGGCGTTTCGAGCTTGCCGCGGAGACGAATCGACCGTTCGTCGAGCGCACCTGAGAGTTTGCCCACCGGCACTGCGAGGTTCTGTGTTTGGAGCGCCTGCATCAACTGACTCACGCTGATGCCCGCGGCGCGCATGGCGTCAGGCTTGATCTCCACGGTCAGCTCGCGCTTCACGCCGCCGACCACATTCGCATCGGCGACTCCGGGAATGGAGCGCAACTCCTTCGTCATGCCCGGATCGGCCAGCCGCGTCAGGCTCGGCGCATCGAGCGAACTCGAATTGAGCGAGATCTGCACGATCGGCTGGTCCTGCGGATCGAAGCGCGAGAGAATCGGCTCCTTGATTTCCGCGGGGAGCTGATCGCGAATCGCCGAGATCTTGTCGCGAATGTCCTGCGAGGCCTGCTGGATGTCCTTCTCGAACACGAAGGCCACCGTGAGATTCGCGAAACCATCCTGTGCGGTGCCCTGCATGCGGTCGAGTCCGGAAATGCCGGAGACCGCTTCTTCAATGCGGTCGAGCACTTCACGTTCGACGACGTCAGGCGATGCGCCAGGATACGGGATCGCGACATTCACGATCGGCTGCACGACGTCGGGGAATTCGTCGGTCTGCAACTGCGCGAGCGCGAACAGGCCGAACACTACGAGCGCCACCATCGAAACGACGGTGACGATCGGCTTCTTGATCGCAAAATCTGAAATAAACATGTCGGATCCTTACGGCTTGGCCGGCTTCGCTGGGGCCTTCGTGGCCGGCGAGGGGGCAGCAGTTGGTTGCGGCGCGGCCTTGTCCGTGCCGGCGGAGACGCGGAGCGGCGTGCCGGGCGTGATGCCCTGCGCGGCGCCGAGGAGCAGCGTGTCACCGGCCGCGACGCCGGAGGTGATTTCAACGCGTTCCGTTGCTTCGTCGCGCGTGCCAAGCGTGACATCAATGCGCTCGACTTTCCCGCCGTGGAGCCGTGCGGCAATCGGTTTCAGTCCGCGAAGATCAATCGCCGTGGCCGGTACCACGAGACCGTCGTGCGAGATGCTCGACACGCGACCCGTTGCGTAGAGCCCCGCCACGAGGCCGCGCCCTGCATTTGGAATGCGCGCAAAGAGGCGAACCTGGCGCGTGCCCGGATCCGCACTCGGATAGATGTTGCTGATTGTGCCCGTAAAGGTGCGGCCTGGATAGCCTGTCACCGAAAACGTGACCGGCGCTCCAACGCGCACCGATGCGAGCTGGTCGGCAGGAACAGCGCCTTCGAGGCGCATCGTGGACGGATCCACAATCGTGACGAGCGGTGCGCCCGGTGCCACCACGTCGCCCGGATTCACCTGACGCTCACTCACAATTCCGTCGTAGGGCGCCTTCACCACCGTGTTGTCCATATTCTTCTGCGCGCTGGCGAGCCGTGCCTTTGCATCGTCGAGCGCGGCCGTTGCGCCGAGTGCCGCGCGCCGCGCCTGCTCCGCCGCGCTCTGCGCAATCGCGCCGGCAGCGAGCAACTTCTCGGCACGTTCCGCTTCGCGCTTCGCGATGTCCGCACCCATCTCGGCCTGCGTCACGCCGCTCTTCGCGGAGAGGAATGCGTCACGAATGCCCGAGTCGTCAATGCGCACGAGCGGAGTGCCCTTGCTCACCGGCGAGCCGGGATCGAGAAGCACGGCGACCACCGAGCCGGCGACTTCCGCGCGAATCGAGGCCGTGCGGTCTGCCACAAGCGTACCCGAAATCGCGGGGCCACTCGTAATCATCGACTTGGTCGCGACCGTGATGTTTTCGGGACTGACGCTGACGATGGGCGCCACGGCTGGCGTGGTGGCTTCCGCGCCCTTGCCGCCGCAGGCGGCAACAAGTGCAGTGGCCGTCAGAAGAATGACGTAGTTGGTTCGGTTGTTCGATGACATCGATGCTGTTCTCAGTTGGTTTGTTTTTGTAGTTGCTGTTGCAGTTGTCGTTGCAGTTCTACGGATACCGTTCACCGTACACCGTCTACGGTCTACGTTCGTTGTCGTTACCATCTACCGTCTACCTGCAGTCGGCGCAGCCAGTGGCAGATCCTTCAGCAGCGCCACTCTCAACCTCGCCACTTCAAGGTCCTTCGCCGCGAGCACACGGTTCAGCCGTGCCTGCTCGAACTGGGTCCGTGCCTGCAGCAGCTCAACCTGCGTGGAGATCCCTTCCTTCTGCCGCACTTCGGCGATGCTGTAGGCCTTGGCCGCCTGCTGGTCGGTGCCTACGCTCGCCGCGTACGCCGATTGCGCCTGCGAGAGCTGCGTCACCGCCGTGCGTGCATCGAGCGCCGCGTATTCTTTTGTCTGGGCGAGCGTTTCTTCCGCTTCCGTCAGGTTCGCTTCGGCCACCATCCGATCGCCGGAAATCCGGCCGCCGGTAAACACGGGGAAGGAGACCCCCGCCGTCACGGCCCAGTTGGGATAAAACAAGCCGAGCGAGTTGGGCAGAATCGTGCCGGTGCTCGGATACGCAAAGCGCTGATACAGCGACGTGATGTTCACCGTCGGCAGCCGCTCCCACTTGGCCGCACGGAGCGCCGCGCGCAGCGCATCCACATTCGCTTCGGCCTGGCGCACCGCGGAACGGCGTGCGGCTGTCGTGTCCGGCGTGAGCGAGCGATTCGCGCCCGGAATTTCAATCGGGCGATCAATCGTCACGTTTTCCGGCTGCGCCGGCGCAACTCCTTCGTCGCGAATGCGCGTGGTGAGCGTCAACGGCTGCGAGAGCGGAATGCCGAGCAACTGACGCAGGCGGAGCAACGCGATATCGCGATTGCCCTTGGCCTGAATCACGGCGGGCCGCTGGTTGTCGCGTGCCACGCGAGCGCGGAGCAGATCAAACTCCGATGCCGAACCGACTTCGTTCGCGAGCGTCGTATGAATGAGTGAGCGATCGGCCTGCGCGAGCGTGCTGTCCGCGATTTCTGCGAGCTGGCCCGCCGCGACAGCGTCGTAGTACGCCTGCGCAACGTCGAGCGCGACTTGAGCCTTCACCGCGTCGAGCCCGATATCCGCGGCCGCACGCGCCGCATCAGCGAGCGCGTTCGACGCTTCGAGCTTGCCCGCCGTGAAGATGTTCTGCGAGAAGTTCAGCGATACCGTCTCCGTCACCGGCGACGCGAAGATCTTGGAGATCGACCCAAAGCTGTTGGTCGAGCTGCCGGTGTCGCTCGCCGGCTTTGGTGAAGGCGCCTTGTTCGCGTCATCTCGCTTCTGGATTTCCGCGAACTGACTTTGGATTGCGCGCTGGTACCCGGCCGACGCCGTGAGCTGAGGCCAGTACTGCGACTTGGCCTGCGTCTGCTGGCCGCGCGCGCGCAACGCGCCGGCTTCCGCTGCCCGCACGGTGTGCGAAACGCCGCCGGCAATGCGCAGCGCATCGGCGAGCGAGACGGCGATTGGCGCGCCACTCTGTGCGCTGCTTGTGGCGCCCTGCGCATTGGCTTGCACGGCGACAGCCGTGATCAGGATGAAAGCGCCGATTCGGCGCGAGAACGGTGGAGACATATGAAGCGTTTCGGTGAGCGGTTCGGGGAAGCGGATCTTCACGAGACGAGGCGCTGTGGTGCGTGCGCGGCAGCGTTGTAGCCGAGTGACTGCAAACAGAGCCGTGCGTAGATCGCCGGCGCCGTGGCGGCCGGGATGAACAGGTGCGGCATGAACTCGCGCGACATCGCGTCGTGGTACAGCGCGCCGAGCAGCATGGCGCCAGCGGCGTGGGTCTCCGCGCCCTCGGCGATGAATCCTTCGTCGCGAACGCAGTCGAGATAACGGCGCAGCGAACCCACTGTGGCATCAGCACCGCGCTGCGTGCAGCGCTGCATCTCCGGATTCTGTTCCGCGTCGCTCATGGCCTGGCGGATCATCGACCGCATGGAGACGAGAACTTTCCGCATCTGCAACGCCCAGGCCGCGAGCTCGGCTTGCGGATCAACGGGCACTTCGGGAAGCGTGCCAACGTGCACCGGAACTGAGTGCGCGCGCATCGCTTCGACAATCAGCGTTTCTTTGCTGCCGAAAATGCGAAAGAGTGTGACTTCGTTTACGCCGGCCGTTTCGGCAATCGCGCGGGTCGTCGTTCCACGAAATCCATGTTCGGCGTAGAGCTTTGCCGCCGCGGCAAGAATTTGTTCACGGGTTGGTGGCGCCATGGAGCCGTATCCTTGTGAAAAGATGCAAACGGTCACTTGCATTCTAAGCAAGCAATCACTTGCATACAACGGCGCAGCACATTGTCAGGTTTCAGCTGACAGTATCAATATGGTAACTCGTTGTCATGTATTGACTTCGCTCATCAGCGCCGAGGTAAATGACGGTTTCGCTGCCAGGAGTGAAGCCCGGCTCTGGCTGCGTGATCATGAGCCTCACACCGCCCATCATTAGAAACGCCATCGTCGGCGGCGCAGGAATAGGGAGCTGCGGAAGCCCGACGGCATCGCGAAAGACATTCCCCGCGCGCGGCACGTCACTGACGGTCATGGCCACCTGGGTGATGCCCAGCACCTACGACGCATCTGCCATTTGTTCTCCGCCCATTGAGTTTCGCAACACACGACAGCGGGAGCCGGCAGGCTACGGGCGGACGTATACGACCATTTAGCGAGCCGCCCGTTCGCCTTTCATAGGATGTAGCTTTGACCCCCATATGCCGGCTCTCCTCACGATCTGCTTCATCCTCTCGGGCGCCGCCGGACTCATGTATGAGTCCATCTGGAGCCGGTACCTGGGACTCTTCGTCGGTCACTCGGCGTACGCGCAGGTGATCGTCCTCGTCATCTATCTGGGCGGCATGTCTGCCGGCGCGGCCATCGCGTCACGGCGCTCGGACCGCATCAAGGAACCGCTCGTCGGCTATGCCGCCATTGAAGTCGCGGTCGGCCTGCTCGGGCTGTTCTTTCACAACATCTATCTGGCGACAACGAACTTCGCCTACACGTCGCTCTTCCCCGCGCTGCCGGGCGGCTTCGCCCTGGTCGCCATGAAGTGGACGCTCGCGGCCCTATTGATTCTGCCGCAGTCCATCCTGCTCGGCATGACCTTCCCCTTGATGACATCCGGCTACCTGCGCCGCGTGTCGCGCGACGGTATGGAGCAGAGTGGGCGCGTGCTCGGGATGTTGTATTTCGCGAACTCCATCGGCGCCGCGGCTGGAGTGCTGATCGCCGGCTTCTATCTGATTGGGATCGTCGGGCTTCCGGGGACGATTTTGACCGCGGCGATCATCAACATCGTCGTCGGCCTCACCGTGTTCGGCGCGGCGCGCATGTCGCCGGAGGAGATGGATGCGTTTGGTGTGATGCGACCGCGTGGTGCACCAGGACTTGAACCACCCGTTGTTGCGTCCGCGTCCGCGACTCATGGTCTTGAGCTGCCTCTTCTCTGGCGGGTGTTGCTCGCGGTGGCAGCTGGCACGGCACTGTCGAGCTTCATGTATGAGATCGCGTGGGTTCGCATGCTCTCGCTCGTGCTTGGCAGCGCCACGCATTCGTTCGAGCTCATGCTGTCGGCGTTCATCCTCGGGCTCGCGCTCGGCGCCTTCTGGGTTCGGAAGCGAGCCGACCAGTTCCGTGATCCTCTTCGCGCACTGGCCGTCGCCCAGTGGGCGATGGGCGCGCTCGCCATCGTCACGCTCACGGCCTATCTGCAGAGTTTCAACTGGATGGCGTTTCTCCTCCAGGCCCTCGACCAGAACGCCGAGGCCTATCAGATCTTCACCTTGGCGAAGTACGGCATTGCAGTGGCGGTGATGGTGCCCGCGACCTTCTGCGCCGGCATAACGCTACCACTCATCACGCGTATTCTGATCGGCGCAGGCGGCGGCGAAAAGTCCATCGGCGCCGTGTACAGCGTGAACACGCTCGGCTCAATTATCGGCGTGGCGCTCTCGGCGCTCGTGCTGATGCCGCTCATCGGCCTCAAGGCACTGCTCATCCTCGGCGGCGTCATCGACATGGCGCTCGGCGTCTGGCTGATGTTCCTCGCCGGTCGCACGCGCGCGGACACCAAGCGCTTCGCCGTCGCGCTCATCGGTGCTACCGTGTTGGTCGTCGCCGGCGGATACCTGAACACAAACTTCGACCGCGGCGTGCTCACGAGCGGCGTCTTCCGTTACGGGCAGGCGCCAAAAGCCGGTGAGCGCGACAAGGGTATCGTCTTCTATAAGGACGGTCGGACGGCCACGGTGAGCGTGCGCCACAGCGACGACGGCAGCTACTCGATTGCCACGAATGGAAAGCCCGATGCGTCGCTTTCCGCCGGGTGGTTCGAAGCCGATACGTCGACGAAGGCGACATCGCGACTCGATGGCGATGAATCCACGCAGGTGCTGTTGCCGCTCACGACGCTCGCGCACGTGCCAAAGGCCGAGCGCGCGGCGGTGATCGGCAATGGATCAGGCCTCTCGAGCCACTTCCTCCTCGGAAGTCCGACGCTCAAGGAGCTCACGACGATTGATATCGAGCCGGAGATGATCAACGGCTCGCACACGTTCTACCCGGTAAACAAGCGCGTCTTTGACGATCCGCGTTCGCACTATGTGCACGATGATGCGAAGAGCTATTTCGCCGCAGCGAACAAGAAGTTCGATCTGATTCTTTCGGAGCCGTCGAATCCCTGGGTGAGCGGCGTCAGTGGATTGTTCACGGACGAGTTCTACAAGCGCATTCGGACATACCTGACGCCGAACGGCGTCTTCGGACAGTGGCTGCACCTGTACGAAATTGACGACGGCCTCGTACTCTCGGTAATCCAGGCGGTGCACAAGAACTTTCCGTCGTACGAGATCTATCTCACGGCCGACGTGGACATTCTCATCGTCGCGTCGAACATGCCGGTGCTGCCGAAGCCCGACTGGTCAGTGTACAGCCTGCCGAATATCCAGATCGACCTGAAGCGTTTCCATCTGATCACGCCCGAGGCGGCGACGGGCACGCTCCTCGTCAATCGCGAAGCACTCGCAGCCGTCATCGGCGATGCGGCGGGTGCGAACTCGGACTTCTATCCGAAGCTCGATCTCACGACGGAGCAGGCGCGATTCGAAAAACGGTTTGCGAAGGGATTTGCCGGATTGGGCGAAGATCGGTTTGATCTTGGCGCATTGCTCGCGAGCGTGAAGATTAATCCGACCGACGAGCCCCTCGCGCCACTGGACATCGAGCGTGTGCGTTTCCGCGCGGTGTCAGCCGCGCTGCGCGCCGGTCGCGGACCGGCGGTGGATGGTGCCGACCGCACGCGCTTTCGGCTGGCTGCCTCGAAATACCAGACCCTGAAGGATCGGATGGCCGCCGGGCACCCGCCGGTGGACTGGACCGAGTTCATTTTGCTGTTCCACGAAGTGGAAAAAGATCTGATGGGCGGCACGATGGGCTGGTCGTACGATCCGTTCTATGACTCCGTACTCCAGTTTTGTAAAGCGCAGAACGCGCCGGCCGATGCGGTTGCAACGGTGAAATTCATGCGCGCGGTGTCGGGCTACAACTGGATCGAAGCTACCGCGCAGATTGATGCGCTGCTCTTCTCGCTCGAGAACGGACTCAAGTGGATTGATCAGGACACGTTCCGCGACGGCGCGGTGGTCGCGCTGCTCAAGACGGGACAGAATGGCAAGGCGCGGCAGGTTTTCAACCGCATGGCGGAGCGCACGGAACGGAAACCGCACGATCTACGCGTGCGAATGCTGGGGGCGGCGGTGGCGGCGGTGACTGTTGGCGACACCGCACGCGTAAAAAAGCAGTAGCTGGTAGGGCGTTGGGACCACCGCGCGTACCGGGTACCGGGTACGCGCTACTCGGTACCCGCCCTTGGAGTTACTCGCTACTCACTACTTCTTCCGTAGGACGTGTCCTGGTCGCGCCTCAGTAAACTTTCCATCGGCAACGACCGGAGTTCCCGCGACCAGGACCCACTCGATCCCCACCGGATACTGGTGCGGATTCTCGAATGTCCCTTTGTCCGCCACCGTCGCCGGGTCAAACACCGTGATGTCGGCCGCGCATCCTTCCTTGATGCAGCCGCGATCGCCGAGCCCGAGCCGCTTGGCCGGCATGCCGGTCATCTTGTTCACCGCCGACTCGAGCGTCAACACCTTCTGCACACGCACATATTCGCCGAGTACGCGCGGAAACGTTCCGTAGTTGCGGGGGTGCGGCACATCGGCGCCCGGCTTCGAGAGTCGTCCGTCGCTCGCGATCATCGTCATTGGGTGCTGCATGATGCGGCGCACGTCGCCTTCGTCAATCACATGGAACACCATTGATGGTCCGCCCTTGAGCACGCCCTCGATCACGAGCGGCACGGCGCCTTCCGGCGTTGGCTGAATCCCGCGCTTTACGGCCCAGTCGTAGAGGGTCTTGCCATTGAGTGTCGGGTCCCATGACACGCTCGCAAACTGCACGCGCTTGATGTCGCCACCGCCACGATCGTTCAGGAGTAGATCGAGAATGCCCTTCTCGATCGCGTTGCGGAGTTCGGGGTTAGCGAGCCGCTTCTTGAGCTCGGGCACTCCGCCCGCCAGCGCCCAGTTCGGCATCAGCACGTCGAAGCCAGTCGAGCTCGCCGTATACGGATACTGGTCCATCATCGCGTCGGTGCCGGCCTTTCGCGCCGAGTCCACCATGTGCAGCGTGACGACGCTCTTCCCCCACATTTTCTGCCCAATCGCCTTGTGGTGCGTGAGGATGATGGGAATCTTCGCCTGGCGTCCAATCTCCAGCGCTTCCGCGACGCCCTGAATGAGTCCGAGTCCCTCTTCTCGCAGGTGCGACGTGTAAATGCCACCCGACGCGGCAGCCACCTTCGAGAGTGCGATCACTTCTTCGACTTTCGAGAAGGTGCCCGGGATGTAGCGAAGGCCCGTGCTGAGGCCGAACGCGCCTTCCTTCATCGCCGTCGCCACCATGCCCTTCATTTTCTCCAGCTCGGCGGCGGTCGGTGCACGATTCTCCGTGCCCATCGCCGTCCGCCGAATCGTGTTGTGGCCGACAAGATACGCCACGTTGATACCGAGCTTCGCCTTGTTCGCTGAATCGAGATAGGAACCGAAAGGCCAGGGCCCGCCGCCATCAGGGCCACCCAGCGCAAGCGTCACGCCCTGGCGCGCCGCGCTTTCGGCGTCGGGCATCTGGAGGAGTGGCTCGAGATGCGCGTGCATGTCAATGAAGCCCGGCGCGACGACATGGCCCTTCACATCGATGACACGCTTGGCCTGCGCCGCCGGAATCGGCGTGCGGGACACGAGCGTGATCTTGCCGCCCGTGATGGCGACAGCGCCGGTGAATCGCGCGGCGCCGGATCCGTCGATGATCGTGGCGTTGGAGAGGACAAGGTCGTACTGCTGCGCGCCGGCCGACGTGGCGGCAACAAGCAATGCAGCAAAGGCAATCAGGCAGCGGGGCACAAGGCAACTCCGGTTCTGGTTCATCACCAACCCACCATCAACGTACCACTAACCTACCATCAACCTACCGCCCGTTGGGGCGCGGGCGCGAGCGGTACGGAGTGACTGGCCGAGGGTGACCGAAGGGACGGATTCGGGCGTATCATATAGCAATGAGACTGAACATCCTCGCCATAGTGCTGGCGGTTGTCGCCAGCAGCGGTGCGAACACTGCCAACGCCCAGCGACTCACCGCCGCCGATTCCGCGCTCGTCGGCCGCTTGCTCCTTGCCGAAGAAACTCGCGATACGTCGTCTGCAGCGTATGCCGACGGGATGCGCCATTCCGATCCTCGCATTCAAGTGATTGCGCGGCGCGGTCTGGGCCGCTCGCGCGATGCGTCGTTTGTGCGGCGTGATTCCATCCCGGCGCTGCCGGCGCCGCCAGTGTACACCGACCCCGCCTGGCGGCTTCGCTATCGTGCGCTCGGTGCGAGGAATGACAGATGCGACGATCTGAATACGGCGCTTGCCGACAGCGCGTGGCCCGTACGTCTCCGCGCTGCCGAACTCGTGACCGCCGGTTGCGCGAGCAATGCGGCGCTCCTGGCGACGCTGCGTGACTGGACGAAGACCATGCCCATCACGTCGGCGCGCACGAAGGGCGCCGTGTCGTGGCACGCCACGGCGCACGGCCTCACCGCGCTCGCTCGTGTTGCTCCAGCGGAGGCACGCGCCGTGCTCGCCCGTGCCGTTGCGAGTCGAATTCCCACGCTGCGGACGTATGCCGCGCGTGCGGCCGCCACGTTGAGCGATACGGCAACGCTGCGCCGTCTCGCGGTTGACGCGGACGACAATGTGAAGGAAGCGGCGATCGGTGGACTCGCGCGCGTCGCCGGTCATTCCGCAGACGATGTCTTTCTCGCCGCGCTCGCCGGTCGCGGCAATCCGGTGATTCGCGCTGCGGCCAGTGCGTTGAAGGGTTCGCCCCGCGGCGACGCGGTGCTCAGCGCGAGCCTCAACGCGGCTCGGCGCCTGCAACACGACTCGAGTGAAACCGCGCGCCGAGTGCGTGCGGCGGTCGCAGAGCGTGTGGCCGAGTTTGCGAAGGCTGGTGACTGGTCGCGCGTTGCGCCGCTGGCCGCTGACTACGACTGCGCGATCGCCCGTGCGTACGGCGCCATCGGCACAACGCTTGGCGTGGCTGGCGCCGCAGCGCATTGCACGCCGATGCCGATTGCCTTGCCGGCAGACGCCGTGCGTCTCGCGTTTGGTGCGGACGTGCGTCTTCGCGTGGTGATGGCGGATTCAAGCGGCGGCGGATCGTTCGTCGTGCGCCTCCGTGGCGACAACGCGCCCGTGATGGCCGCGCGGGTACTCGCACTGGTGCGCAGCCGCTGGTTCAACGGCAACACCTGGCACCGCGTGGAACCAGACTTCGTCATTCAGGGCGGCGCGCCGGGCGCCAATGAGTTTCGCGGATTTCCACGATTCTTCCGCGACGAACTCGGGGTTGTTCCGCACGCGCGCGGCACGATTGGCATGAGCACCGGCGAGCACGACACCGGTGACTCGCAGTGGTTCGTGAACCTCCGCGACAACTTCCGGCTCAACAAGGAGTACACCGTCTTCGGCGAAGTCATCGAGGGCATCGATCTCATTGACAGCGTCCTCGAGGGCGACGTCATCGCACGCATTGAGGTAATCGGGAAATGAACGGCATTTTCGCACTCGTCTTCGCACTCGTTCTGGCCCCGCAGGACGCCGCACTCAACGGCGGTCTCACAGGGGCGCGTACGCCTGCATTTGCACCCGACGGACGCATCGCCGTTTCTATTGATGGCGACCTCTACGCGCAGGCGGCGCCCAATGGCGCCTGGCTGCGCCTCACGACGGGCCCCGCGTGGGATCGCGATCCGGCCTGGTCGCGCGATGGAAAGTCCATTGTGTACTCGTCAAACGTGGACGGCAAATTCTCGCTTTACCGTCTTGCCGTTGGCGGCACGACTGAGAACAAGCCCGAGCGCCTCACCACGCCACGCGAGGACGATAGTGCGCCGAACATGGCGGCAGACGGCAGCATCACCTTCGTTCGCGGATTCGGCGGCGGCGCGCGCGTGTGGACTCGCGCGGCGGATGGCACCGAGAAGCGACTCACCAATCGCGAGCAGGCAGAACTGGCCCCCGCATTTTCACCTGACGGCACGCGTATCGCGTACATCCAGGTGTTCGAGACGGGCCGTCGCCTCATCATTCGCACACTTGCCAGCAATCGCGATGGCGTCGCCGTTGCCGACCGCGTACCAGAACGCCTTGCCTGGTCGCCCGATGGTTCACGCGTTGCCTTTTCCACGAGCGGTGGCGGACGCACGGGCATCTATGTCACCCCCGCCAATGGCAGCTACCTGAACTTCGTCGCCTCGCGCCGCGGCGATGTCGCCTGGTCTCCCGATGGGAAGCAGCTTGCCATCGCCGAAATCGACGAGGGCGGCCCGGGCTACAACGGCGATCCCGCCCGGCTCGGTGATCGTGCCGTGCGCGACCCGTTTGGCGTGCGCAGCCAGCTCGCGTTGATCACGGCGCCCATCGCGCCCGACGCTGGCCGCGTGGAAGCCCGCATCGAAGTGCTGCGCGAGCGGGCAGCTCACAACACGGACGTGTTTGAACAAACGTGGCAGCGCTCCGCCGACCTGTACTTTGCCAACGGCACGCTGCGCGGTCCGCGCGCGCAGTGGGAGGCGCTCGCGGGCAAGTATCGCCCGCAGGCCGCAGCCGCAAAGGACGACGACGAACTGCAGCGCGTACTGCACAAGATGATTCGCGAGCGGCCGTCGTTGCGTGAACCGGCGACCGGGCGCGCTGCGGTTTCGAGCGCGCACCCGGTCGCGACGGCTGCAGGGCTCGAGATCTTCCGTGCGGGCGGCAATGCCGTTGATGCGGCGGCGGCGGTGAGCTTCGCGCTCGGCGTGGTCGAACCCGATGCGAGCGGCCCCGGCGGTTACGGCCAGATGGTCATCTCGCTCCCAAGACTGGACAAACCCGCGCTCATCGATTTTATGACGCGCGTACCCGAGGACGCCGGACTGCAGAACACTTCGTTGCTGCAGAACGGCCGCTATCCGAGTGACGGTCCGGTGCTCGCGAATGTCCCAGGCACCATTGCCGGGATGTACAGCGCGTTCAAGCAGTACGGTTCGGGAAAGGTCACATGGAAGGAGATCGTGGCCCCGGCCATTCGCGCCGCGCGCGACGGGTACATCGTCAGCGAAGGTTTGGCGACGACGCTCTCAACAGAGCGTGAGCATTTTCTCAAGTACGAAAGCAGCAAGAAGCTCTTCTTCCGCGACGGCAAGCCGCTCGTGGCGGGCGACACGCTGAAGAACCCCGACCTCGCCTGGGTGCTCGAGCAGGTGGCCGAGCGTGGTGCGGATGGGTTTTATCGCGGCGTGGTGGCGCAGAAGCTCGCCGACGATCTGCACTCGAAGGGCAACGCGATGAAGGTCTCCGACTTGAATCGCTATTTCGCCGCTGATCGCGAACCGGTGCGCGGGATGTATCGCGGCTACACCATCTGGTCGAGCGCGCCGCCGGTATCCGGTGGCGCAGACCTCATCGGCAAGTTCAATCTGCTCGAGCAGTTCGGCGGCGTGCGTCCGTATTTCGACGATGCCGCGTCGCTGCACGCCGCGCTCGCGTCGTGGACACTCGTTCCACGCGGGCGCGTGGCTGATCCGGGACTGTGGCCGATCGACATCGCTGCGCAGCTCAGCAAAGATTCCGCCAAAGTGCGCTGGTCCTGCTTCCGCGCCGACAAGGCGATTCGCGCGGCCGACCTGCGAGCCGATACGCTTTCGTGTCCTCCACCCGCCACGCGTGCACCGGAGAGCGGTGACGCTCAGCTCGGTGTCCAGGTGCGTGCACAGCCTGCTCTGCAACTCGGATCCAGCATCGAACCACTCATGGAGACTCTGGCCGCGGCATCCGAAGAGCGCGGCTGCGGCGCCGATCATGCCGCCGAAGTCACCTACTGTCACGCCGCCGGTACGACGGCCTTCGTTGTTGCCGACAACGAGGGCAACGCCGTGGCCGTCACCCAAACGCTCGGCACCTGGGGCGGAAACTTCTATGTGACGCCCGGACTCGGCTTCATCTACAACGACAAGCTCACGTCGTATGGCACCGATCCATCAGCGTACGGGTCGCGTCTGCCGTTCGCTCGCCATGGCAGCACCCTCGCTCCTACCGTCGTGATGCGCGGCAATCGACCGGTGTTCGCGGTGGGCGCCGCCGGCAATGCGTGGATCACGTCTGCCGTGTACCAGACGCTGATCGGCTTGATGGACTTCGGCATGACGCCGCAGCAGGCGCTCGAGCTGCCGCGGTTTCTTCCGGGCGGCCGCGGCGGCGGTGGCGCGTTTGTGCCAACTGAGGCGCCGCTGCTGCAGGCGGGCGGGTCCGGAGGTGGAGCGTCCGGCACAGGTGCACCGGGCGGCCTCGGTGGTGGCGGTCGCGGAGGCGCTGCGGGTGCACCCGGTCCAGTGATGATTCAGGTGGAGGACGGCTTCTCGCCTGACGTGATCAAGAAAATGCGCGAGATGGGCTACGATTTCGATTTCGTGTCGCTCAAGGGTGAGCTGCGAGAGGGCTATGGCGCCGCCATTTCGATTGACGGACGGCGCGTGACAGCGGGTGCCGATCCGCGGAGGGCTGGAGCCGCGGGAGCGGTGCCGTAGTGCGCCTGAGATCGACCGCACCCCAGCCGTCGGGCTGACTCGCACGTCCTCCGCTCGCGTTGTAGCTTCGCCCGATGCCATCTCCGGACACCCCCAAGCCCGCCGCCGGGCACCTCCTCAAAGTCCTCGGCGTCGCCTTTGGGCTCGCGATCATCGTCGGCAACACGATCGGCTCCGGTATTCTGCGCACACCGGGCGACATCGCGGCTGCGCTGCCATCGATGAACTGGTTCTTCGGCGTCTGGATTGCCGGAGGCCTCTACGCGCTGGGCGGCGCGATGACGATGGCCGAACTTGCCGTCGCGCTTCCGCAATCGGGCGGCCAGTACGTGTATGCGCGGCGCGCGCTCGGCGAATACCCCGGGTTCGTGGTCGGCTGGACCGACTGGTTCTCGGTCTGCGGATCGGCGGCCGCCGGATCCATCGCATTGGGCGAACTCAGCGGCGCGCTCTTTCCCGCGATCGCACACTGGCAGACACCGATCGCCATCGCAACGGTGCTGGGCTTCACGGCCGTGCACTGGATCGGCGTGCGCTCCGGCGACGTGACACAGAAACTGCTCAGCGTGCTCAAGACGCTGGCGTTGCTGGCGATCGCCGCGGCCTGCTTCCTCGTTCCGCGCAGCGCGGACAGCGGCAGCGCCGTCACGACCTTCCCCGTCGGCACCGCGTTCGTCGCCGCGCTGGTACTCTCGTTCCAGAACGTCATCTTCACCTACGACGGCTGGAACGGCCTCGTCTACTTCAGTGGCGAGGTGAAGAACCCTGCGCGCGAGATTCCGCGCGCGATGGCATGGGGTGTCGTGACCGTGGCGCTGGTCTATCTCGCACTCAACGCCGCGTTCGTCTACGCGCTCGGCATGGGGCACCTCGCCGGTGAAAAGTTCGCGGCCGCTGCCGCCGCGAAGATGGCGTTCGGCGGCACGGGCGAACGGATCGTCAGCGCCGTAATGGTCGTCAGCCTGCTCGGCAACGTGAGCGCCATTCTCATGCAGGCGCCACGGGTTCCGTATGCGATGGCCAGCGACGGGCTGCTCCCGCGCCGAATGGCGACCGTCAACCTCGGCGGCACGCCGTTCATCGCGCTCGCCGTGAGCGCGGCGATCACGCTTGCGCTGGTGTTGTCAGGAACCTTTGAGACCGTACTCGCCATCTCGGCGTTCTTCTTTGTGATGCAGTACGCGACGACCTTCACGTCACTCTTTGTGCTCCGACGCAACGAACCCGACCTGGCCCGCCCATACAAGGCCTGGGGCTACCCTGTTATTCCAGCCATTGTGCTCGTCGGCGCCCTGACCTTCCTCGGCGCCAGCTTCGTCACCGACCGGACGAACAGCATTCACGCGCTCTACGTGCTTGCCGCGAGCGTCCCCGTGTTCCTCATCTCCCGCCGGCTCGTCGATTCCCCTCGCTAGGCACAACGTCGTATTTTCGGTAGTGTCCCACATGCGCTCTCTATAGGAGAAGCACCAATGCCCCGCCGGATTCTCTCCCTCGCTCTCACCGCGCTCCTCGTTGCGCCTTCGCTGCTCGCAGCCCAGGGCCGAGGTGGTCGCGGCAACGCCGCCGACTCCATCAAGTACAAGTACGCCTCCACACCGAAACTCGACGCGCTCAAGGCCGAAGTCGCAGCCGACATCGAGAAGAACGCGAAAATGGTCCAGGTGATGGTGGACAAGGTCTTCTCGTTCGCCGAACCCGGCTTCCAGGAATTCGAGACGATGAAGTACCTCTCGGGTGTCCTCGAGAAGAACGGATTCAAGGTCGAGCGCGGGTACGCCGGCATTCCCACGGGCTTCGTTGCGCGCTGGGGCTCGGGCAAGCCGGTCATCACGCTCGGCTCCGACATTGACGACATCCCCCAGGCGAGCAACAAGCCGGGCGTCGGCTACCATGATCCGCAGGTCACCGGCGCACCAGGCCACGGCGAAGGCCACAACGCCGGCATGCCGCTGAACATCGCGGCCGCCCTCGCGGTCAAGAAGATCATGGAACGCGAGAAGATGCCTGGCACGATTGTGCTTTGGCCGGGCGTCGCCGAAGAGCTGATGAGCGGCAAGGCCTGGTACGTGCGCGAAGGGCTCTTCAAGGACGCCGACGTCACCCTCTTCACGCACGTAGGCAACGACCTCGGCGTGTCATGGGGCCAGTCGAGCAGCAACGCGCTGGTGTCCGCGATCTTCAAGTTCAAAGGTTCGAGCTCGCACGCGGCCGGCGCCCCCTGGCGCGGCAAGAGCGCGCTCGACGCCGTGATGCTGATGGCCACGAGCTGGGAGTTCCAGCGCGAACACATGGACCTCGCCCAGCGTTCGCACTACGTGATCACCGACGGCGGCGACCAGCCGAACGTCGTGCCACCCACGGCCGCAGTCTGGTTCTACTTTCGCCATCTCGATTACGATCGCACGATGGCGATGTTTGAAGACGCCAAGGTCAAGGCGCGCGCTGCCGCAATGATGACGGGCACGCAGATCGACACGATCATGATGGTGGGCTCGGGCTGGAGCGGACATTTCAATCGCCCGGTAGCCGAGGCGATGTATCAGAACATCACCGCAGTCGGCATGCCCAAGTGGGACGACAAGGACCAGGCGCTCGCCAAGGGTTTGCAGAAGGAACTCGGCGTCCGCGAAACGGGTCTCGCTGAACGCGTCACTGGCGGACTCGGCGGCCCGGCTCCGGAAGCAACTCGCACGGGCGGCGGTTCTGATGACATCGGCGACGTGGCCTGGTCCATGCCGACCATCACACTGCGATTCCCATCGAACATTCCCGGCACGCCGGGCCACAACTGGGCGAATGCGATCGCGATGGCGACGCCCATCGCGCACAAGGGCGTCGTGGCCGGCGCGAAGGTGCAGGCGATGACGATGCTCGACATCCTCACCACGCCGCAGCTCGTGACCGACGCGCACGCCTACTTCGCCGAGCAGACGGCAACGACGAAGTACAAGCCGTTTTTCGCCGCGACGGACAAGCCGCCCATCTGGCTCAACAAGGAGCGGATGGAGAAGTACCGCCCTGACATGATCAAGTTCTACTACGACGACACGAAGTTCGGCAGCTACCTCGAGCAGCTCGGCATCAAGTACCCGACGCTGCGCGGGATTGTACCGTAGGTTTTTCCCGATCGACTGTTGTCTCGGCGCTAGCGCGGGTGCGGAACAAATCCGGACTGATTCGGAAGTCTTGATGTCAGAAAACATTGGAACTTCCGGGCCGTTGATCCGGCTTCTGTCCGCCACCCGCGCTAGCGCCGAGACCTTTCACCACTGGAGCCAGATGAAATTCGCCGCTCGCCTGCTGCTTGCCTGGTCACTGCTCTCGTCATCGGCGGCAGCCCAAGCTGACCCGCGCCTCGCCGCACTCAAACTCGAAGCCGCGCGCGAGATAGACGGTCAGGCGAAACTGATCCAGCAGATGGTGGATCAGGTGTTTTCGTACGCCGAGCTCGGGTTCCAGGAGTTCGAAACGTCGAAGTACCTCTCCGGCATTCTCGAGAAGAACGGCTTCAAGGTCGAGCGCGGCGTCGCCGGTATTCCCACGGCCTTTGTTGCCAGGTGGGGCTCCGGAAAGCCGGTGATTTCACTCGGCTCCGACATTGACGACATCCCGCAGGCCACGAACAAACCCGGCGTTGGCTATCGCGACCCGATCATCACCGGCGCACCCGGTCATGGCGAAGGCCACAACTCCGGCATGCCGCTGCAGATCGCGGCGGCAATCACCGTCAAGAAGATCATGGAGCGCGAGAAGATTCCGGGAACGCTCGTGCTCTGGCCCGGCGTCGCGGAAGAGCAGCTCGGCACGAAGGCGTTTCTGGTGCGTGCGGGAGTATTCAAGGACGTGGACGTCACGCTCTTTGCGCACGTGAGCGACGGGTTCGAGTTGAACTGGGGCGACGAGCAGGCGCTGTTCCTGATTTCGGCGCGCTTCAACTTCAAGGGATCGAGTTCGCATGCGGCGGCCGCACCATGGCGCGGCAAGAGCGCGCTCGACGCCGTCATGCTGATGGCGACGAGCTGGGAGTATCAGCGCGAGCACATGGAACTCCAGCATCGCTCGCACTACATCATTCCCGACGGCGGCGACCAACCCAACGTTGTGCCACCAACGGCGTCGATCTGGTTCTATTTCCGCAACACATCGTTTGAGTCGACGCTCGCGCTGTACGAAGACGCCAAGGTGAAGGCGAACGCCGCGGCGATGATGACCGGCACGCAACTCGAGAGTGCGCAGATCATCGGTTCCGCCTGGCGGCCGCACATGAACAAGCCGGTTGCGGAGATCATGCATGCCAACGCCGTCGCCGTCGGCATGCCCAAGTGGAGTGCCGACGACCAGAAGCTCGCCAAGGCCGTGCAGCGCGAAATCGGCGTGCCGGATTCCGGACTGCGCACGACCGTCTCGCCGCTTCGCGCACCGAACACGGCGCAGAGTGGTGGTACCGGCTCCGACGATATCGGCGACGTGAGCTGGAATGTACCGATGGTGACGCTCACCTTCCCGTCGAACATTCCGAACCTGCCCGGGCACAACTGGGTGAACTCGATTGCGATGGCCACGCCGATCGCGCACAAGGGTGTCGTGGCGGGCGCGAAGGTCCAGGCGATGACGATCCTCGACCTGATGCTCACGCCGAAGGCGATCACCGAGTCGTGGGCATACTTCAACGACGTCCAGACGAAGACCATCAAGTACAAGCCCTTCATCGCGCCCACTGACATGCCGGCCATCTGGCTCAACGCCGACAAGATGCTGAAGTACCGGGACGAGATGAAGAAGTTCTACTACGACCCGACGAAATTCGGGACGTATATGGAACAACTCGGCATCAAGTACCCGACCATCAAGGGCATCGTGCCCTGACGTCCGGGTCGGTGCGCTGGACCAGTCGCCGCACTCAGGTACGAGTGCGGCGATTTGTTATCGCGCCGCCCCGATTGCCACACCGCCGTGGGCGGAGTCGATGCTCTTGGCCATTGCGGCCACCGCGACGAACGCGAGCACGGCGGTCATGATTTCGGTGCGCAGCGGACCCATTCCTTCGAGTCCGGGCATTCGCCACCAAACGCATGCTTCTGAGCCGTCATACGGACCTTCGCTTGTATCAAACGCCGACCTGGCGAAAGTGGTGGTCGGTGTGCTTACACCACGAGCGCGACCCATCGCGTTGGTGTATGGTCCCGAAAGTGCGCGGGCCCTACTTAAATGCTACGATCAACTCGGGCGAAAGGTTCAGCCACGCGATGAGGATTTGGGGTAGCTGTCAGGGGTGACCCGACTCATCAGTCGTTGCCTGTCAGGATTTTTTCGATTCTTGTGTCGGGCACGAGCCACATCAGTGCGACGAGTGCGTAGATCGCGGCTGAAATCATCGGCTGAACGAACCCGATGCCGATGGCCGCTGCGTACAGCACCAGCGAAAGCTTTCCCTTCACGTCGGCGCCGATGGCCATTTCAATCGCGGACTCACTGCCATGGTGCTTCACGAGCGACTGCGCGAGGATGTAATACGCCGCGCCCGCACCGAACAGAATGATGCCGTACATGATGCCCGGTACCTTCGCGAAGTGCGATTCACCAAGCCAGAGCGTCGCGAGCGGCACGAGGGAGAGCCAGAAGAGCAGGTGCGCGTTGGCCCAGAGGATCTTGCCGTTCACCTTCTTCACCGCCTGCAGCAGGTGATGATGATTGTTCCAGTAAATGCCCAGATAGATGAAGCTCAACAGGTACGCCAGCATCGGCGCGACGAGCGGCTGCAGGTCCGCGAGCTCATGCCCCGCGGGCACCTTGAGCTCGAGAATCATGATCGTGATGAGGATGGCAATCACGCCATCGCTGAACGCTTCGAGTCGGCTTTTGCCCATGTGGCGCCTCTATTCTTCGAACATGTCACGCAACGCTGCCAGGACTTCGCGAAGCGCAGCCGGCACAAGACGCCCGACGGGCTGGCTCGTTCGCGAAGAATCGACGACGATCATCTGATCGAGAACGACGTGTCCCTTGCGTCCGGCAAACTGACAGGGAACACGATATATGTAAGGATGATGCCCGGTGGTCAGCGGGGCGACGAGATGCGTTCCGCCTAGCATGTTCAGTTCGTCGGGCGAGACCACGACAAAAGGTCGTCGCTTTCCGATTTCACGGTGAACCGGGTCGGCAAGCGCGATGATGACAACATCGCCGCGCCTCAAGGTCACCGACTCACTCATCTTTGATCCCGAAATCTTCCATCGGCCATTCATGTTCGTAAAGATGGAAGTGCGTCGGCTCGGCATGCGGCCAGGTTCCCGGTGGCTCGAGCTTCGCCATCAATTTCGCATCCTCCGCCCACCCTTCGCGCACCTTTTTCACGCGCGCAATCACGATCTCCCCTTTGCGAACCGAGATTTCGAGCTCGTCGCCGAGCCCGACCTCCTCGATCATCGCCTTGGGGAGCCGAACGCCCCGTGAATTGCCGATCCGGACCAGTTTTGCCCGCACATGCGCCTCCGATGTAATTACATAGTAATTACTTTAGGCGGCGCCCGGAAGAGCCGTGCACTCGTACCCGGCTCAACGGTTCGCAGTATCCCTCGTATCCAGAACGACCCCGCCGTATCCCACCTCCATCTCGCGCAACATCATAACATTGCAGCACTTTAGGGGGCGCGTTTTGGTTCGAGAATCTCGTCTTGAAATCCCCGGTACCGAACGCGACACTCATTAGACACGCTCTTCGCGTAATTCCGAACTTCAGATCCAGCTGATGTCCACGCCTACGAACGTCTCCGATCCGCGCCACTACCACAAAGTCGTGGACTGCCAGTGGGGCTGCCCCGCCCACACGAACGTCCCTGAATACCTTCGGCTCATCGCCAACGGGAAATACGCCGAGTCGTATCTCCTCAATCGCGAATCGAATGTCTTTCCTGGGATTCTTGGGCGCACCTGCGATCGCCCATGCGAGCCGGCATGCCGTCGCGGTCGCGTCGACGGAAAACCCGTCGCCATCTGCCGGCTCAAGCGTGTCGCCGCCGATCTCAAGGGCGACATCACCGAGTTTCTCCCCAAGCCCCCTTCATTAGAGAACGGCAAGCGCGTCGCCCTCATCGGCTGCGGCCCGTCGTCGCTCACGGTCGCGAACGATCTGCGCCCGCTGGGTTATTCAGTCACCATTCTCGAAAAGCGCGACCAGTCCGGCGGCCTCATGCGCTGGAACATTCCCGCGTTCCGGCTGCCGCCACAGGTGCTCGACGAAGAAATCAACGCGATTCTCGACACTGGCGTCGAACTCAAGTACAACTCGGCCGTCACTTCAATGAAAGCGCTCCTGGCCGAGGGATACGACGCCGTGTTTGTTGGATCAGGCGCGCCCAAGGGCAAGGAGCTCGACGTTCCCGGTCGCCACGAAGGCAACTCGAACGATGTGATTCACATC
Source organism: Gemmatimonadota bacterium (assembly GCA_026387935.1). Taxonomy (GTDB): domain Bacteria; phylum Gemmatimonadota; class Gemmatimonadetes; order Gemmatimonadales; family Gemmatimonadaceae; genus Fen-1231. Next base: position 299,098 of record JAPLKU010000003.1, read on the forward strand.
GGCATCGAGTGGCTCGGCGGCGTGCACTTCGGGCACATCGAAAAAATAGAGGAGAAGGTTCTCATCATCGGCGTCGGCAACACGGCCATGGATTGCTGCCGCACTGCCAAGCGACTCGGCGCCAAGGATGTGAAGGTCATCGCGCGCCGCGGCCGCAAGCACTTCAAGGCCAGCCCGTGGGAGCTCGAGGATGCCGAGGAAGAGTTGATCGACATCGTCGAGAACCACGCGCCCAAGCGGTTCGTCTATGAAAAGGGCAAGCTCGTCGGCATGGAGTTCGAGCGCCTCGAGTGGACGGAAAAGGACGGTAAGGGCACGAGCAAGGTGCTCGAGACGCTGACCATTCCCTGCGACTCGGTGATTCTCGCCATTGGCCAGGACAACGCGTTCGAGTGGGTGGAGCGCGACATCGGCATCGAGTTCGACACAAAATGGGACATGCCCGTGGTGGACAAGGCCACGCACCAGTCGTCACTCAAGAACGTCTTCTTTGGCGGCGACGCCGCGTGGGGCCCGGCGAATATCATCTGGGCCGTGGAGCATGGTCACCAGGCGGCCATTTCCATTCATCAGTACTGCGAAAAGCTGCCCGTCACCGACCGCCCCGCGTACGGCATGAATCTCGTGAGTGCCAAGGTCGGCATGCACGCGTGGAGCTATAGCAACGACTACAACACGTCACCGCGACAGAAGATGACGCACGAAGCGCTCGTCGAGCGCTTCAAGAGTGTGCACACCGAAGTCGAACTCGGCTTCACCCCCGAGCAGACCGCGCGCGAGGTGGAGCGTTGCCTGAACTGCGATATCGAAACGCACTTCACGGATACGCTCTGCATCGAATGCGACGCTTGCGTGGATATCTGCCCGACGAATTGCCTGACCATCACGACGGACGGTGCGGAAGACGATCTCCGCACGCGTCTCATCGCGCCAGCGCTGAACATGACGCAGGACATCTACGTGTCCGCAGCGCTGCCGCAGACCAAGCGCGTGATGGTGAAGGACGAGGACATGTGTCTGCACTGCGGATTGTGTGCCGAGCGCTGCCCCACCGCCGCGTGGGACATGAGAAAGTTCGAGTTGGTGGTTCCGTATGCATTTGCAAAGTCCGAAGCGGTGGCCGTTTGACCCTTCCTTAAAGAACCATGTCCAGCCAGAACGATTTCAGTTTCAAGATCGCCACCGTAAACGGAACCGGCTCTGCCTCAGCAAACACCCTGCTGATGCAATCCATTTTCCGCATGGGCATCCCGGTCACGGGCAAGAACATCTTCCCGTCCAACATCCAGGGCCTCCCGACGTGGTATGAAATAAGAGTCTCCAAGGACGGCTACAACGCCCGCCCTGCGGAAATCGATTTCGTCGTCGCGATGAACCCCGAGACGTACAAGCAGGACGTGAAGACCGTCCGTGACGGCGGCTACCTGATGTACGACTCCAGTTGGCCACTCGCCGAGGAACTGCACCGCGAGAACACCACCGTGCTCGGCGTTCCCTGCGGCGAACTGTGTGTGAAAACGTTCGAACGCGACCGTGACCGCGTGCTCCTCCGCAACATCGTCTACACCGGCGCGCTCGCGGCATTTCTCGACATCGACCTCGATGTGATCTCCGAACTCCTCCGTGAGAAGTTCGGCAAGAAGCCCAAGGTTCTCGAGATGAACTTCACGGCCGTGAAACTCGGCTACGACTACGCAAAAAAGAACTACACCTGCCCGCTCCCGTTCTCGCTCAAGCGCATGAACGCCACGAGCGAGCACATCCTCATCGACGGCAACACCGCCTTCGGGCTCGGCGCGGTCTTCGCCGGCGCGACCGTCGGCGCCTGGTATCCCATCACGCCAAGTACGTCGCTGATGGACGCGTTCACCGCGTTCTGCCAGCAGTACCGCACCAACGCCGACGGCACGAAGAACTACATCATCATCCAGGCCGAAGACGAACTCTCGGCCGCCGGCATGGTCATTGGCGCCAACTGGGCCGGTGCGCGTGCGTTCACGTCAACTGCAGGTCCTGGCATTTCGCTGATGCAGGAGTTCATCGGCCTCGCGTACTACGCCGAGGTGCCGTGGGTGTGTGTGGACGTGCAGCGTGTGGGTCCTGCCACCGGCATGCCCACGCGCACGCAGCAGAGTGATTTGTTCTCCTGCGCGTACGCGTCGCACGGCGACACCAAGCACATCTGTCTCTATCCCGCCGATCCGGGCGAGTGCTTCACCATGGCGCCCCAGGCGTTCGATCTCGCCGAGTTGTTCCAGACGCCCGTGTTTGTGGTGAGCGATCTGGATATCGGCATGAATGACTGGATGATTCCGCGCCTTGAGTGGGACGACACGTACGTGCCCAACCGCGGCAGGGTGCTCAACGCGGACGATCTCGCGAAACTCGAGAAGTGGGGCCGGTACCAGGACACCGGCGGCGGCATTCCATCGCGCACGTTGCCCGGCGTTGGCGGCAAGGGCGCGTTCTTCACGCGCGGCTCCGGCCACAACCTCAACGGCGTGTACACCGAAGATTCGCCCGAGTACAAGGCGGTGCTCGACCGCATCACCCTCAAGTTCAAGACGGCGGCGAACGCCGTGCCGAAACCCATCGTTGCGAGCACCGGCAATGACGTTGGTGTCATTGCGATTGGCGGCACAAATGGCGCGGTGACCGAAGCCGTCGCGCATCTCAAGGACCAGGGCATCACCGTGGACTATATGCGCATCCGCGGCTTCCCTTTTGGTGATGAGGTGGTCGAGTTCCTGGAGAACCATGAGCGCATCTTCGTGGTGGAGCAGAACCGTGACGCACAGCTCCGCTCGATGCTCATGATCGAGACGAATACCAATCCCAACAAGTTGCTTTCCATTCTCGACTACGCCGGCCTCCCGCTCACCGCGAACGTCGTGGTGGATGCCGTGGCTGGTCAGATGGCAGGAGTCCAGTCATGACATCCATCGCGAAGCCCCCGGTCAAGCATCCCAGCCTCCGCAAGAACGGACTTGGCCTCACCACGCGTGATTACGAAGGCGCCATGAGCACGTTGTGCGCCGGGTGCGGTCACGATTCGGTGACGGCGGCGCTGATCACCGCGTTCTGGGAACTCGACGTTCCGCCGCACAAGGCCGCGAAGATGAGCGGCATTGGGTGCTCGTCCAAGACCACGGCGTATTTCATGAAGCAGTCGCACGGCTTCAACTCCGTGCATGGGCGCATGCCGTCGGTAACGAGCGGGGCGAACGCGGCCAACCGGAGCCTGACGTATATCGGAATCTCCGGTGATGGCGATTCGCTGTCCATTGGGCTCGGCCAGCTCTGCCACGCCATCCGGCGCAATGTGCAGATGCTTTACGTGATCGAGAACAACGGCGTGTACGGGCTCACCAAGGGCCAGTTCTCTGCGAGCGCCGATGTTGGCAGCACGGCTAAGCGCGGCGAAGCCAACCAGATGCAGCCCATCGATCCCGTGCTGCTGGCGCTCACGCTCGGCGCGACATTCGTGGCGCGCTCGTTCTCAGGCGACAAGGCGCAGCTCGTGCCCATTCTCAAGGCTGGGCTTCGGCACAATGGCTTTGCGCTCATCGACGTAATCAGTCCCTGCGTGAGTTTCAACGATCACGAGGGGAGCACGAAGAGCTACAAGTACACGCGCGAGCACGAGGTGGAGATTGCGGCGGCCGATTTCGTACCGCTACGCAAGGAAATCAGCCAGGAGCAGGGCGCGGCCGGCGGGCTCACCAGCGTGACCATGCACGACGGGTCGATCGTGCGGTTCCGGAAGACGGCCGCGGACTACAACCCCACGGACCGCGGCGCGGCGTACACGCATGTGAAGCACTGCATCGACAAGGGCGAAGTCGCGACGGGGCTCCTCTTCATGGAAGGGGGGTCACAAACGGAAATGCATACGCTGAACAAGACGGTGAAGACGCCGCTGGTGGATTTGGCGCATAAGGATTTGTGCCCGGGGAATGCGCAGCTACAGGAGTTGATGGGGGAGTATCGGTAGGGGTTGTCGAGCGAACGCGGCTCGGTTCACGTTGCCGGGAGTCTGCACCACGCGACCGATGGGGCACGTTGCGCGGCCTGGGGCGCATTCCCGCATGGCACCCCTGAGCGCAGCTCGACGCCTTCGGACTCGCTGCTGCGGACCTCGTTGACCAGGCGACTGAGCGCGGATTCTCAGCCTACGCGTTCCGAACGAACGTGCGAGAGCTGATCGAAAGAGCGCCAGTGCTCTTCGGACAGCTTGCTCATTCGCAGTCTTTTCACGCCGCTAAGCCTGAACTCGTCGCACAGAATACCATTGCAGCGCGCAGCCCTTGGGCGGCAGTGGGCTAGCAATCGTTCTACTTTTCCACGGTCGCCTCGCCCCCGCGGGCGACCCCTTCTATAGAATTGGAGCCCGTGTGATGAAGCCCCTTCGCCTGCTCGCCGTTGCTGCGGCCTTCGCTATTTGCGCCGCCGCGGCGCTCACTGCCCAAACCCCCGCACAAAACGACAGCGCCATCAAGGCTGCTGCGCGCACCAGCTCGCTGCCGCTCATCACCCCGCGCAAACTCAGCTTCACCACGGATGAAGCGTCCTGGATCTCCCTCGACGTTTCGCCGGACGCCAAGACCATCGCCTTCGACATACTCGGCGATCTCTACACGATTCCCGTAGCCGGCGGCACCGCGGCGCGCATCACGAGCGGCACGGGCTGGGACCAGCAGCCGCGCTACTCTCCTGACGGTAAGCAGATCGCGTTCGTGAGCGATCGCAACGGATCCAAGAATCTCTGGATCGCCAACGCCGACGGCACCAAGCCGCGCATTCTCACCAAGAGCGACCGCATCAACTTCGCATCGCCCATCTGGTCGGCCGACGGACAGTACGTGATTGCCGCGCGCGCGGGCCAACTCTGGATGTACAACACGAGCGGTGGCTCTGGCGTGCAGCTGACTGGCTTGCGCGCCGAGGGTGCTGCTGCAGCTGCGGGCGCGGGTGGCGCAGCAGCATCGCACATTGCCGCGGCGCCGAGCGCGGACGGACGCACGCTCTGGGTGAACGTCACTGGCGGCGTGCCGGTGGTGCTGGCACTCGCCGCGGACGAGATCATGTCCGCGCGCGAAGAGAACGAAGAACAGGCCGCGCGCAGCAACGCGCGCCGACTTGGTCAGTACCAGATTGCACAGTTCGATCGCGCAACGGGTCGCACGCTCGTGCGCACACATGAGACCGAAGGTGCCTTTCGCCCTGTAGCGAGCCCGGACGGCAAGTGGCTCGTGTACGCGACGCGTCATGATGCGCGCGAAGCGCTCAAGCTCCGCGACCTCGCCACGGGCGAAGAACGCTGGCTCGTGATGGATGTGCAGCGCGACAACTCGCAGGGCGGCGGCGCAAACGATCGCGACCTCTACCCCGCCTCGGCGTTTACGCCAGACTCCAAGTCGCTCATCACGAGTTACAACGGAAAGATCTGGCGCGTGTCGATCCCCGACGGCGCGGTAACGGCGATTCCGTTTGTGGCGCAGGTTGAGCAGACGATGGGCGCGCTCGCCAAGTTCGAGTATCCGCACAACGATTCCACGCTCGTCGTCACGCAGATTCGCGGCACGCGCTCCTCTCCCAATGGCGCGCTGGTCGCGTTCACCGCGCTCGATAATCTCTATGTCGGCGAACTTGGGCCCGCGCCCGCCGCCGGTGATACGGCCACGCGCCAGGTGCGCAACGCGCGCCGCCTTACCGCGGGCGGGATGGTGGAGCATGCGCCCGTCTGGTCGCCCGATGGCCGGTACATCGCGTACGTCACGTGGACCGATACCGCTGGTGGCAATATTTATCGCGTGCTTGCCGGCGGCGGAACGCCCGAGCGTTTGACGCGGGTCGCCGCGTACTTCGACAAGATCGCGTACACGAAAGACGGCTCGCGCATCATGGCCGTGCGCGGCTCGCGCTACAGCCGCATGCGCCAGTTCGAGGATTTTGGCAACCTGAGCAACGCCGAGCTCGAGTACGTCACGATTCCCGCTGCTGGTGGAGAAGCGACGCGCATTGCGTGGACGGGCAGCGGCCAGTCACAGCAGGGGCGCAACGTGCCTCATGTGGGGCCGGATAGCTCACGTCTCTATGTATGGGCCGGCAACGAAGGGCTCGTCTCCATGCGCTTCGACGGCACCGACCGGAAGATCGTCGTGCGCGTGGCAGGACCACCGCCGCCGGCACAGCCCCTTCCGCCGGGTGCAACGCCGCCACCACCGCCCTCGCCGGACGAAGTGCTGCTCTCGCCAGACGGTAAACATGCGCTGGTGCTCGCTGAACACAATGTCTTCATGATCACAGTACCACCGGTTGTCGGCGTGGCTCCTGCTATCGGTGTGAATGGAAGTGGCGTGCCCACCACGCGCCTCACGCGCGTGGGTGGCGACTTTATCGGCTGGAGCAACGACGGCGCCACGGCGTTCTATTCAATTGGCAAGAGCTGGTTTCAGTACAATGTGAACACCGCCGAGCTGGCGATACGGGATTCGGTGAGCCGCGCGGATTCTATCGCCAATGCGGCACCCGCGGGGGGTGCAGGCGGTGGCGCCGGCGGTGCAGCCGCCACGGCTGCGCGTGACGCGACCAAAAAACTATCCATGGCATACGAAGCCGTCCGGTTCGACATCCGGATCACCGCGAACAAGGACAAGCCGAAGGGCAGCGTCGTGCTCCGCGGCGCGCGACTCGTCACGATGAAGGGCGACCAGATCATCGCGAAGGGCGACGTGGTGGTCACCGACAATCGCATCGCGGCCATCGGCGCCAGCGGTTCGGTGAAGGTGCCGGCCGGCGCGAAGGTGATTGACGTGAGCGGCAAGACGATCATGCCGGGCTACGTGGACATTCACGCGCACAACTGGTTTGGCTGGGGCGTCCACCGCGACCAGGTGACGCAGCTGCTCGCGAACCTCGCGTACGGCGTCACCACGCAGCGCGATCCGCAGACGTCGGCGACGGACATTCTCACCTACACCGATCTCATGGAGACCGGCGCGCTCATTGGGCCGCGCCTCTACTCCACCGGCCCCGGCATCTTTGCCGCCGACAACATCAAGAGTCTCGACGAGGCCCGCGACGTGGTGCGCCGCTACGCCGATCATTACAACACCAAGACCATCAAGCAGTACCTGGCCGGCGACCGCAAGGTGCGCCAGTGGGTCATCATGGCTGCGAAGGAACTGGGGCTCACGACCACCACGGAAGGTGGTTCGAACCTCTCCATGAACCTCACGCTGATGCAGGACGGCTATCCGGGGCTCGAGCACGCGATGCCGATCTTCCCGCTCTTCAAGGATGTCGTGGAGCTCGAGGCCAACAGCGGCATCACGTACACGCCAACGCTGATTGTCGGGTACGGTGGTCCGATTGGCCGCGACTATTATCTGGCGCGGTACAACATCGACGCAGACGCGAAACTCAAACACTTCACGCCGCACGACGAGCTCGATTCGTGGAAGACCGTGAGCTACAGTCGCGATGACCAGTACATCTTCAAGGGCCACGCCGAGCAGCTGGCGAAGTTCGTGAAAGCGGGCGGCCGTGTTGGGCTCGGCTCGCATGGCGAGCTCCAGGGTCTCGGCGTGCACTGGGAGATCTGGATGATGCAGTCCGGCGGGATGACGCCCTTCGAGACGCTCCGCGCCGCCACGATTCACGGCGCTGACGCGATTGGCCTCTCCAAGGACCTCGGCTCACTCGAAGTCGGCAAGCTCGCCGACCTCCAGGTGCTCGACAAGAATCCGCTCACCGACATTCACAACACGAACTCGGTGAAGTTCGTGATGAAGAATGGCCGGCTCTATGACGGCAACACGCTTGATGAGGTGTGGCCGCGCGTGAAGGCGCTACCGCCGCAATGGTGGTGGAAGGAAGATCCGCCGGCGGCTCCAAAGAAATAGGGGTCTCGGCGCTATCGCGGAGTTAACTAGAAAGGCAGCAAACAAGTGAATGGCTCACGTCTGTGATTCCAGACGTGAGCCATTCACTGTTTGAATAGTGATACTTACAACGACAGGGCCGGGCTGACTTCACCTTCATGGACCCAATGACTGAGGAGGACATCGAGCGCCGCCCCCCCCCGCCTGAACTCGCTAATCTTCCCGATAACTTCTGGGACGGTGCCAGAGTCGTGTATCCGCCCGGTAAGAGCGCGCTGAGCATCCCAGCCCTCCAATCCGTATTGTTGTTGGTCCCTACTATGATGAACAGCCTCCTCCTCCGATCCCTCGCGCTGTCCGCTCTGGCCGTCACCGTCGCGACCGCGCTGACGACCGGGCTGACGGCCGAGCTCGCCGCTGCGCAGTCTTCGCCCCCCGTACTCGCATCACAGGTCCAGCTCCGCTTCGACACCACCGAGGCCGCTGTCGCGCTCGGCATTGTCGAGTGGCACAAGGACAAGAACGCCCTCACCGACGACGACTGGCGAAAGCTCTTCAAGAGCGATGGCTACCAGCGGCTCCGCCAACGCGAGATCGAAGCCGAGCATGCATTCCCGGATTCGGTATTCCAGGCGTTTCTGCTCTCGGATTCACTGGGCAAACGGGCCGTGGCGCTACGCACCACACTTGAGAAGTACAAGCGCGCCGATATCCGCGGCGCCGGCGCCAAGGCGCTCGCGTATCTGCCTGAGAACGCGCGCGTGGCCGCGTCGGTGTACCTCGTGCTAAAGCCCGCGCCGAGTTCGTTTGTGTACGACCTGCAACGCGACCCGTCAATCGTGATGTACCTGGATACGAAGCAGACCGCGGCGCAGTTCGAGAACACGATTGCACATGAGCTGCACCATATCGGCTTCTCGACGATTGGTACGCGTGCGGACTCAATGGTCGGTTCTCTTTCAATCAACGCGCGCATCGCCGCGGACTGGACCCGCGCCTTCGGTGAAGGCTTTGCGATGCTCGCCGCCGCCGGTGGGCCGAACGTGCATCCGCATGCGGTGAGCTCCGCCGCCGATCGCGCGCGCTGGGACCGCGACCTGACACACTTCAACCGCGATCTCAAACGCATCGAGGAGTTCTTCCTCGGCGTCATTGACGGTAAGCTCGCCTCGCCAGATGCGATTGGCGGCGCCGCGAACGAGTTCTACGGCGTGGAAGGCCCCTGGTACACGGTGGGCTGGAAGATGGCCACGACCATCGAAAAGAAGTTCGGCCGCAAGGAAGTCATCGAGTGCATGATTGATCCACACCGGCTGCTCGAGCAGTACAACGCCGCGGCCGCGGCCTACAACAAGGCGAACCCGGCGGCGGCGCTCGCGCTCTGGAGCCCAGTGCTGGTGAAGGCGCTGAAGAGGCCGGGGACCTGAGTTCTGCGGCGTGAGGAATCGGGCCGGCCGGAATCGGTGGACCCGCGAGATTGTAAAGATCATGCGACAGCTGGGGAAACAGTCGAAGTGAAGCCCGCGACGTCGCAGATTTAGGCGCTATGATCTTCCGTCTCACAGGCCGTCGCGGCGCGACGGCCGTCGCCGCACTCTGCACCACGGCACTGGGCGCCATCGGCACGTCGCACGCGGTGCACACCGCGGGCGCCTCTGACAACATCGCTCCGTCGAGCGGCCTGCAGTTCGTCGTCACATCCGACGCCCACTATGGCCTCAAGCGGCCGTCATTCAGGGGAATGCACGACGTTGCCGCCAGCGTAATCAATCGCGCTTTGGTCGAGTCGGTGAACCGCCTTCCGATGTTTCGGTTTCCTGCTGACTCCGGTGTGGCCGCCGGAGAACGGGTTGACGCACTCGATTTCCTCATCGAGGAGGGCGACATTGCCAACCGTGCCGAGGAAGGTATTCAGCCCGCTGCGGTTTCATGGAGCCAGTTTGCCGCCGACTATCTGCGCGGCGTGCGAACTCGCGGACCAAATGGCCGGCCCACTGAGGTGCTGGTGCTCCCGGGCAATCACGACGCGTCGAATGCTGTTGGGTTCTACGCTCCCCTCGCGCCCGGTCGCGATGCAACACCGATGGCCGCGATCTATAACATGATGGTCCAGCCGCGTGAGGCAAGAACAGCCGCGTCGTTTGACTACCAACGCGACCGCGTGCATGCGAGCCGCGATATTGCCGGCGTGCATCTGGTGTTCGTGCACATCTGGCCCGACTCGGCTGAGCGAGCGTGGCTCGAAACGGATCTTCGCAATGTCGCACGCGGCGTCCCGGTGATGCTGTTTGCTCATGACCAGCCGGATGTAGAGCCGAAGCACTTCCTGAATCCCAACGCCTCGGGCGATATCAACGCCACAGATCGGTTCGAGAATCTCCTTGCAGAGCGGTACAAGGACGGCACAGCACTACCCGTCGCCGTCGCGGGATCGACGGCGGATCGCGGGAGTCCCATTGAGGAACGCGCGCTCGCGGCGTTTGTCCAGCGCCACCCGGAGATTCGCGCCTACTTTCACGGCAACAGCAACGCACACGAGTTCTATACGTATCGCGGGCCTGAGAGCAACATTGCCCTCCCTACCATCCGCGTCGATTCGCCAATCAAGGGCCACCTGTCAGCCGGCGACGAAACCCGCCTCTCGTTCGAAGTCGTCAGCATCGACAGGACGGCGGGCAGGATGACGGTTCGCGAATGCCTCTGGAACACGGATGGTGGCCGCTCGCTCCGGTGGGGAGATTCGCGCACGATTGCGTTGCGCTAGAACCGGTGTGCACGGCTGGGGGATCTTTGCCGTATGCTGCGCCACCACCGGAATGAGACTTGGGCCGTCCCGTGCTACCACCCCATAGCCGACGAGCACCGTAGATTCATCGGCATGACGATTACACTCGCACCGGTGACACTCGAAGGGCACGGCATTCGTCTCAAACCACTCGGCCACGAACACGCGGCCGGCCTCGCCGAGGCGACTGCCGACGGAAAGCTCTGGGAGCTCTGGTTCACCGTCGTGCCCGCACCGGACACAGTCGACAAGTACATCGGCGACGCGCTCGCTGGGCAGGCCGCAGGCACGATGCTGCCCTGGGCCGTGCGAGAACTCACAACGAACAAGATTGTTGGCAGCACCCGTTACCACGATTGCGTGGTGGCCATAGACCGCGTGGAGATCGGCTACACCTGGTATGCCGCCAGCCGTCAACGCAGCAACGTAAACACCACCTGCAAGCTGCTGCTGTTCACGCACGGCTTTGAAACGCTTGGCTGCGGAGTGATGGGCCTCCGCACCGACGCGTTCAACTTCCGCTCGCAGAACGCCATCGAGCGCCTCGGCGCAAAGCGCGACGGAACGCTCCGCCGCTACGGCGCGCGCGGCGACGGATCAGTGCGCGACATCGTGATGTACAGCATCCTGCCGAACGAATGGCCCGATGTGAAACGCCATCTCACCGCGCGACTCGCGCGGCACGCCTGACCGGAATCGGTAGGCCTCGGCGGGCGACGATGCCCTGCGTTACCGATTCGTCCCCACGCACGCGCCCGCGGTAGCAGTCCCGACGGCGAAGCCAAGCACGATGAGCGCATCAGCGGCATCGAGCTTGCCGTCGCAGTTCGCATCACCGTGCGGCATGCTCGTCTGCCCGGCAGGTAGTTGCAAGCCGACCAGCGCCTGTTGAATCAGCAGCGCGTCGAACGCGTTCACGACACCGTCGCGGTTCACATCCCCGCGCAACACCGCGGAAGGATTCAACAGTGAGTACTTGAACAGACCGCGCCCATACGTAGCCGCCACGAGCTGCTTCGTGGTCGTGTTGTACGACAGGTCGTTGACCACGACGTTCGGCAATCCACTCGGTGTGTTTGTCCACGTCAGGCCGGCGTCGGTCGTTTCGAACACGCCGACGTCATTACCAATGAAGAAGTGGTTCGTCTCGTCCACCATCACGGCGGCATTCACCGGCATGTCGGCGAGGTTGCCGCTCGCGTTCGCCCAGTTCAGGCCGGCGTCGGAGGTGATGTACACATGCGCCGCGCCCTGTCCACTGAACGTCACCATGGCGCGCGCCGCGTCCGTGCGGTCTACCGCGATATGCGTCACGGTACGATTCGGCAGATTCGTCGTGCTCACCGCCCATGTGGCGCCACCATCGCGTGTGACCTGCACATTGCCATCGCTCGCCCCGACGTAGATCGTGAGCGGATCCGACGGCGCAATAGTGATGGCCTTGATGGTGCCGGTTCCCTTGGTCAGGTCGGACGAGATCGCGGTCCAGAGCACGCCATCATTGACTGTCTGATACAATCGCATCGTGCCGAAGTAGAGCGTGGTCGGCACGGTCGGATGCATCACCAGCGGCGGAATGAACTGCGCGCGGTCGGTGGCAACGATTCCGGCTTTGACATTTGGCGATGAAAACGATGTGCCAACGGGCACGCGCCGGTAGATACATGGTCCCGAACTCCACTGACAGGTGGTCCATAATGTGGTCGGCGAGGAATAGTTGATGGCGGCATATCCGCCGTCGCCGCCACTCACGGCGTTGAACACCGTGGTGCCATTGGCTATCAGCGATCCGTTGTCCTGCAGTCCGCCGAGCACGATGTTCGGATCAGTTGGGTGCTGTGTGATGCCAGGGTAATACATCGAGATCATGAGCCCATAGTTGCGGCTCGTCCAGCTATCGCCACCATCCGTCGACGAATACACCCCGCCGTCGGTACCGGCATAGAGCTGGCGTACGTTGCCCGCGCTGATCACGATGGTGTGCCAGTCGCAGTGAATTTCCGTGCCCATCGCTGTGAACGTGGCGCCACCGTTCGTGCTGCGGAACGCCCGCACGCCGGCGATGTAGATACGGCTCGCATTCGTGGGATCAACGGCGAGCGCGAGATCGTACGTCGCCTGCGAGCCGAAGTGCGTCCGACCGCTGGACGACAGATCGATTCCCGTCGCGGTCTGCGCCGTGAGCGTGTTGGTGTTGTCGTCCCACTTGCTCACGGTCTGAAATGCCGAGGTCTTGCTGCCCGCCAGAATCCACACCGAGTTCGGCTGCGCCGGCGACACCGCGAGCTGGAACCGCCCCGTGGAGGTGAAGTCGACGCTTCCACTCGAGAGTTGCGTCCAGTTCGCGCCATTGTCCGATGAGCGATACACACCGCTGCGCGTGGATGTCGTCGTGGCATAGTCGGCCACGCCCGCAAACAGCACACCGGGTTGACCGGGCAGCGCGACAATCGAGTTAACCACACCAAAGAGCAGCGGGTGCGCCCAGGTGGTACCGCTGTTTGTGGAACGGTAGATACCGCTCTGGCTGAAGGTGAACATCAGCGTCGTTCCGGTGGCGCTGCCGGCGGAGGCGGGGTCGATGAAGAACTCGTTGATGAACCCGCCGTTGTAGGCCGTAAAATTCAGGTTGCCGTTGAAGCTGACCCACGACGCACCGCCATCGAGCGAGCGGAAGATCGAGCACCCCGCGGCGCCGCTGCTGCGGGATGCCGCGGCGTACATGATGCTCGGATTGACCGGATCGATTTTGACCGTGGACATCTGCAGCGTGCACTGTGCATCGAAGAGCGGATTCCAGCTCGCGCCGGCATTTTGCGTGTTCCAGATGCCACCGTTTGGCGAGGCGACGAACATCGTTCCCGTAGCGGTGGGATGCAGCGCAATGGCATCAACACGTCCGGCATCGAGCTGCGGTCCGGAATCCCAGTAGCCGATTCCGAAGAATCCGCTCGGACCGAGCGGTATCCAGCTTCCGGACGACGCAGCGGTGAGCGCGGCGAGCCCACGATTGGCGGGCCGGGCCATGAACAACTGCCGTGTACGAAAGAGCCGCTCCCAATCCACTTCGGCATTGGGATACGCACGCTGGTCGTCAAACCACGCCTGCCTTCGGCGCTGAAACTCGGCGCCCTCGTACGGCTCCTGCGCCGCGAGCGGCTCCAACGCGGCCACCGCAAGGATGGCGGGAAGCGCTATCAGTCGCATGAACTGCGTGGCGCGGATCATGGGTTGCCTCCCGCGCTGGCAATCACGAGGAAGAGCGTGTCTGACGTACCGGCCCTGGTTTGCACCGACACGGGATAGCGACCACCCATCCATGGACTAGGCGGTGCTTCGCCGCCACTCGGCACAGCGTCTGGCAACGCCACGCGGATCAGCGTGCCATTCTCGCGGCTCGGCACACTGGTCAGCACGACTTGGCCAATCCGAACGGTGTTGCCTGGGGACGTACGGCTCGTATCGAAACCGCTCCCGCGAATGTCGAACTCGGTGACATTGCCGCGAATGAGACGCACGGACCCCGGTTCGAGGCGGCTGATGCGCGGACGCCCGTCTGTTGCCGCCTGCGCGGGAGTGCTCGCGCGACGCGCCGGCGCGCACGCCACCACCGGCGTCACACCGAACGCAACTGCAAGAATCATGGCTCTGGCGGCGATCATCGAACGGCTCCCGAGCCAACACTGCGTTGCATGTTCACACGCGCATCGGTCCGTGACAGTTCATGCAGTTCGTCAAGCTCGAACTGGAAGCTCGGAACACCCGAACTATTCTTCGCGCGGAACCTGAACAGGGCCAGCGATGCGCGATCGACGCCTGAGGCCGAAGCGCCGGCCACGCGCACTTCACCAGGTCTGGGGTTCACCGCCCTGAGCGTGCCGTCAGTGATCGCGACCTCACCTCCGTATTCAAACGCTGCCTGATCGTAGCGGAGACGCCCGGTGAAGCTTCCAAACTTCCCCACGTCTCCGCGGACGTCGAGCCATACGGTGACGAACGCCGTGTCTCCGCGCATCGCGAGGTTGGTGCGGGGCGTGATGGACGGCTTGGATTGCTGCTGTCCTGTATCGACAATGTTGCTCGCGTCGCGACATCCGGCGGTGAGTAGCACGGTGGCACCCAGCGTGGCACCGACGGCGCGCGTCATGCTGGCGCGAATCAGCCACGCCGTCGACCGAAGGGAGATGATCGGAATCTTCATGGGACGATGATCGGGTATTGAGTGACGGTCGTGGTCGGAAGGAGATTCGTGAAATCCACGCCGAGCATTTCCGTTGCGGCGAGATAGACCCCGGTGAGGCCGGACCTGGCCACGCGAAATCGGACCACAGCGAGCAGCACCACGCCAGTCGCGCCCGAAGATGATCCGCCATTGATGCGAATCACATTCACCGAATTGTCGATGGCGAATGCGGGCGCAAGCGGACTCGCCGTGGTGGCGACATCGACAAGCGACATCGACGCGAAGACGCCGGTCGGTCCCGTATAGACCGGCCAGGTGACCGTTGCCGTGACAGCGCCAAGCGAGGCGCCACGGGTATCGATCTGAACGCGCACCGTGATCGTGTCGCCGACCGCGAACGCGAATTTCGTGATGTCACTCTTGAGGACTATCCCCGTGCTTCGCGGCACGATGACGAGTACGGAATCGGAGTTCGATTGTGTGCTGAGCGCGGCGATCCACGTCTGACCCTGCGCCACGCCGGTGATCCGGCCCGTCGCATCCACCGTGGCGATGGCCGAACTCCGTGCGGAGTATGTGACGGTCGGATCAGGTGCGACGACGCCTCCAGCGATGGTCGTGACCAGTCCCGGCGACAACGCGGCGCCGATACTGACAACACTCACCTTGTTGGCCGTCGTGCCATATGCGTTGTTCGATGTCGGCAGCACCACCAGATTGACAATGAGCGTTGTTGTTGGCGCCGCGGTACCGTCTCCCGCTAACACCACCGACGCCGTGTACGTGGCCGGCGTGATACCCGTCGTCGTCGCCGCCAGGCGCAGCGTTGCCGGTGCGTCAGTTCCGGACGCGAAAGTTGCTGCCAGCCAGCTGCCGGGACTGATCGGCGAGTAGGTGATGCTCTGCACTCGCAGATTTGTGAGTGGAAAGACACCAGAGTTGGTCACCGATATGTTCAGGGCGGCCGGCGGGGTGCCGACGATGGCCGTAATCGTGGCCGGCGACGGAGCCAATGCGATGATCGCCGGTGGGGCTGCGGTGACGGTGACGCTCGCGCTCGTCACCGCTGGCAGTGCGCCGCTTGTGAACGTGAGTGTGCGCGCACCGGCGGTGCCGTTGATCGTGAGTGTGCTGAACGTGGCGACGCCGGCGACGGCGTTGACACTCGTGGCCCCGCCGAGCGTCCCACCGCCTGAAGCAATCGTCACCGTCACGGCCGCCGTGGAACTCGCCGCGTTGCCCGCCGCGTCGCGACTCTCCACCACCGCTGGTGTCGTGAACACGGCATAGGCCGTTGCGGCAACGGGTTGCGCGCGAATGGCCAGCACGGTCGCAACCCCGGCATCGAGCGCAAAGGTCCCCGACGTTGCCGCGGCCACGCCTGTCGCCGTGAACGTCAGCGAGCGAAGGCCGATCAAACCAGAGATGGAAAGACCACTGAACGTCGCGACACCACCGACTGCGGAAACTGTCGCGGTGCCGGCGAGTGTGCCGCCGCCGGAACCGAGCGCGACGTTCACCGATGCCGTCGATGTGGTCACGAGGTTTCCCGCCGCGTCGCGCACTTCGACAACGGGCTGTGTGGCAAACGCCGCGCCCGACGTCGCGCCGCCAGGTTGCGTGCGCACCGCCAGGGTTGCCGGTGGGCCAACTGATACGGTGACGACCACACCACTCGACGAAACACCACCACTCGTCGCGGTGATGGTCGCTGAGCCAACCAACTTCGCAGTGACCACGCCACCGGCGACCGAGGCGACCGCGTCATTGGACGACGCCCACGAGATGCCGGACGAGCCGAGCGATGTGTTGGTCTTGGTAAATGCGGTGGCGGTAAACGTGGCGATTGCGCCCGACACCAGTGACGTCGGCGCAGCCGGTGCGATGTCGATGCGCGATACGCTGTTGTCCACCGGCGCGGTGAAAATGCTCTTGCTGTCACCGCCGCCGCCGCCACCTCCGCAGGATGCGAGCGCAGCGAGCGACACCACGAGCGCGACAAGTCGACCGATTCCGGCGATGGGATTCACGCGTACTCCAGTGAGTAAACCGAGACAAAAATGCGATGACAATCGACGAGCTCGGCCGTCTGCGGTCCAGCCGTGCTCCGCAAGACCGCTCACGTCTCGAGCGACATCCTGAACGACTGTGCGCCCTTCCAGAGCACGAGATTCCCGAGCTCGGCAAGCTGCTCGAGCCCTTCAACAATCGTCAGGACATGATTGCCCGCCAGGTCACCCGCTTTGCTCGCAAACCGCGTTGGTCCGTAGGCGATCAATAGCTCGGTTTCGCTCACGCCACCAGGATAGAGCAGCACTTGGCCCGGCAATGGATAGACGGTCGCGCTCTCAGGTGGCAGTGGGAAATTCCGCTCGCCGAGTGGAACCCACGCAGCTTGGCCACTCCAGCGCGCCTGGACGATGTGCGCCTCGAGCGGCAACGTTGTGCGAAGCAGCGCGCAACTCTTCGGAGCGAGCACATCCTCAAACCGGGCGCGAAACCGGAGCGGGCCGGCGACGATCAACGCATCTGGCATACCTCAAGATACGTCGATTCCTCCCTTGAGTTGCCCGAACCGTTCATCCACCGACTCATGCGCGAGCAGGTTGTCCGCGATCTCGGCGATCTCTACAATCCAGTACGCGCGAACCATCGTCTGCGTTCGTTGTCGCCGAGGGGTTTGCTGCAGACAATGCAGGTGGAGAACATCGTGGGTTTGGAGGGGTCGTCCAGCACTCCCCCTGCTGACACGTACCTAAGGAGGAGGGCGAAGGGTTCACCGTTCGTCCCGGCCCAGATGCGGCTACCCCACCACTGTGCCAAATTGCACGTCCACTTCTATATGAAGGGATCAGTCATGCGCGGTATCAACGCCCTCGCCATTCTTTCGACTATTTCGATGCTCGGTTCAGCCGCCGGCGCCCAAGGCCGAGGCGGCCGCGGGACCACAATTCAGCCAGGCGAGCAGTGCCCTGCCGGCACTACTGAGATCCGCCCCCGTAACTGCATGGCCCCGGAGTTCGCGCCGCCGAGCATTGTGGATTATCGGCCGCGGAACACGCTGAAGGTGCCCGAGCACAAGGTGCCGAAGGCGAAGTTTCCGGCCATCGACTACCACGCCCATGTGAGTCAGTTCCTGAGCAACGCCGAAGAACTCGCGAAACTCGGCGGCTTCATGGACGACCTGAACCTCGGCATGATGGTTGTCGCGGACAACATTTCGGGTGATCGGCTGAAGAGTGCGGTTGCGCTCGTGAAGGCGTCGCCGAAGATGAAGGACAAGGTTCGGATTCTCACCGGCATCAACTTCCGCGATGTTGGGCCTGGCTGGGCCGCGAAGGCCGTTGCGCAGCTCGAAGCCGATGTGGCCGCGGGCGCGGTTGGTGTTGGTGAAATCGGAAAAGGCTTTGGCCTGAGCACGAAGAAGGCCGATGGCACGCTGCTCAAGATTGATGATCCCGAGCTCGACCCAGTGTTCGAAGCGGCAGGTCGGTTGAATATTCCGGTGTTCGTGCATACCGCGGAGCCGGAAGAGTTTTTTCAGCCGATTGATTTCTCGAATGAGCGATGGCTCGAGCTCTCCCTCTTCAATGATCGCCGCAACGGTCCGGGCACGGGTCGCCCGACCTTTGACGACCTGATGACGCAGCGCGACAATCTCTTCAAGCGCCATCCGAAAACGAAGTTCGTGGCCGCGCACATGGGCTGGCATGCGAACGATCTTGGCCGCTTGGGCAAGATGTTCGACGCGATGCCGAATGTGTACGCCGAGCTCGGCGCCGTGCTCTATGACATTGGCCGCCAGCCGCGCGCGGGGCACGACTTCTTCGTGAAGTACCAGGACCGGATTCTCTTCGGCAAGGACTCATTCCAGCCCGAGGAGTATCCCTACTACTGGCGCGTGTTCGAGACGAAGGACGACTACTTCGACTACTACCGGAACTATCACGCCTTCTGGAAGCTGTATGGAATTGACCTTCCGGATGATGTACTGAAGAAGGTGTACTACAAGAACGCGATGGCGATCACGCCGCAGCTGCCGACGGCAGGGTTTCCGAAATAGATCGCTGCTGGAATTGCAAACGGGGGAGCGCGCCGAGTGGCGCGCTCCCCCGTTGAGCGATGTGCCAGTTACGGGCGCGGCGTCACCTTGGTCGGCGCCAGTACACGGGGCCCCTTTCCACCTGCGCCGCCTGTGTCCGTCGAGATGATTTCGCGGAATGCCCGTGATCCGGCCAAACCAAACACGAACGGCTGCTGCACGAGCTGCTTCACTTTTCGGCCACCGACCTCAGCCGGCGTAAATCGAATGTTCGGCACGGCTTCCTTGACTGCCGCGAGAAAGAGCTCATGCGTGGACTTCAGCACCTTGAGCGTCCCCGGCATCGGCGTGCCCGTTTCATCCACGATATACTGCGCCAGGACTTCGCCCTCGACCCCGGCCTGCTTCAGCATATCCGGATATTTTGGAACGGCCGAGCCCTGAATTCGAGTTGCAGCCTTCTCGACTTGAAACTCGAAGTACGCCGGTTGATTCGCCGGGAGCGCCTTCGCCTGCAGGCCGACCACTGGTGTCGGCGCGGTGACGTCGGACATCACATTCTTCGAGCAGGCGACCGCCGTGAGCGCAATCGCCCCAGCACTGAGTGCCACGGGTCGATACAGCCAACGCACGCCATGGTTCGGCTTTCTCATACCATCGCTCCCGGGTTATGTGCTGATTGATGGATCGACGGTACGTGCCCCGGATGGATTTGTCAACCGCCATACATGTGAGACATCCAGCGGCGCACCTCGGCCATTCGCAGCAGTCCTCGTCGTGGACGAACCGTCGGGCCGCGTCTTCTCCCCATTCTTGCCCTCCTGAGAGGGACCAAGCGTCCAATCGATTACCTTTCGTCATGACCCAGCGCGCTGACAAACCCGACGCTCCAGACACCGAAACACCCGCGGGATTTGCCGCGCTTGGCCTTGACCCGCGCGTGCTCGCTGCACTCGCCGCGCTGGGCTACGAAGAACCAACCCCGATCCAAAGCGCGGCCATTCCGCCGCTCCTCGCCGGCCGCGATGTGCTCGCACAGGCCGCGACGGGCACCGGCAAGACCGCTGCCTTCGCACTCCCCCTGCTCCACCGGCTGAAGCTCGACGCACCACCGCGCGAACGCACCACCGCGCTGGTCCTCGTCCCGACGCGCGAACTTGCGATGCAGGTGGCCGAAGCCATTTATAGGTACGGAAAGTCCGTTGGGGCGACGTCGGTTCCGATTTACGGAGGCGCCGCCATGGATGCGCAGATCCGCTCCCTCAAGCGCGGTGCTGACATCGTCATCGCCACACCGGGCCGCGCGCTCGACCACATTCGCCGCAAGACCGTCCACCTCGCCGGCGTCCGCACCGTCGTCCTCGACGAAGCCGACGAAATGCTCGACATGGGTTTCGCCGAAGACCTCGAAGCGATTCTCGCCGCAACACCCGCCGACAAGCAGGTCGCACTCTTTTCTGCGACCCTCGCACCGCGCATCTCTGCCATCGCGCGCACGCACCAGCGCGATCCGCTCGTGATTCGCATCGACAGCGAAGCGGTCAAAGCGGGCAAGTCCGCCAAGATTCGCCAGGTGGCCTACATCGTCCCCCGCGCGCACAAGATGCTCGCACTCGGCCGCATTCTCGACGTGGAGCAGCCGAAGAGCGCGATTGTCTTCTGCCGCACACGCACCGAAGTGGACGACCTCACCGAAACGCTCAACGCGCGCGGCTATCACTCCGAAGCGCTGCATGGCGGGTTGTCGCAGGAACAGAGCGACCGCGTGAAGAAGAAGTTACGCGCGCATACTACAGACCTGCTCATTGCCACCGACGTCGCCGCGCGCGGACTCGACGTGCAGCATGTCTCACATGTCGTGAACTACGATGTGCCCGCTGCCGCCGATGCGTACGTCCATCGCATCGGTCGCACGGGACGCGCTGGCCGCACCGGCACCGCCATCACGCTGGCCGAACCTCGTGAACAGCGCATGCTCGCCAACATCGAGCGCGTGACCGGACAGGTGGTCGAGATCGCAAGTGTGCCGACCGTGGCCGACCTCAAGACGCGCCGCCTCGAACTCGCGCAGGCCTCACTCCGTGAAGTGATTTTGGGCGGCGACCTCGAACAGTGGACTGGCGTCGTGGTCGCACTCTCGAAAGAATTCAAGATGACGGACATCGCGGCGGCTGCGCTCAAGCAGTCGGCCTCCGGGTCTGAAAAGGACGAAGAGGAGATTCCCGCCACAGCAGTTCGCGAGCGCAGCCGGCCGCCGAAGTACGGCGATCCGGGAACGCCGAAAGGAACGCCGGGCGCTCCCCGATCCGCGCCGCGCCCGCGCGCCACGTGGAAGGTGGCGAAGATCTATGTCGGTGGCGGAAAGAAAGTGAAAATCCGTCCCGGCGATCTGGTCGGCGCAATCACCGGCGAACTCGGTGTGGACTCAGGCAACGTCGGCGCGATTCACATCTTCGACCGGCACTCGATTGTCGAGGTGCCCGAGACGATCGTGGATGAAGTGATCGCAGCACTTGCAGCGACCACCATCAAGGGAAAGAAACTCCAGATCCGCCGCGACCGCTCCGTTTAAACGGACCTGAGCGGTTGCAGTGGAAGCTGGCTACTTCGCGTACTTAGTCACCCCATCGAGAATCTTCTCCTCGATACGGCCGAGTGACGCACATTCGCGCGGCGGCTTGGACACGCCCGCGTTGTCGGCACCACTCGCGGCCATTGCCGTGGCCAGCGTCGAACCGCCGCCCGCCCGTGGCGTGACCCACGCGACCACGACGATCGTAAGCCGGTAGGAATCGGCATTCGGCCCAGTCGCTGATTCACCGCAGCTGAACGACCTCGACATCGGCAAGCCGGCCAGGTTGCGTGAGCGCTCGAAGCGCTCGCTGCCGATGATGCCCGCCTTGTTGTCAGTGTTGCCGACGGGAATGCCTAGCTCGAAGAATATCTTGAGCACTGCGGCGTACACCGCTTCGGGCGGAGCACTGACAGGATGCTCCGAGCGCATCGTGTCCAGCAGTATGAGATCGGGCCAGGCGGGAAGCTTGACGCGTACCCCTTGTGCGCGAACCGCAAGCGGCGCAAGCGACAGCAGCGCAACCGTAAGCAGCGCCCAACGGGCAGTACGTTGCGTGATCAGCATGGCAATTTCAGGTGGGGGTGGGCTGCTGGCTTTCGGCCTGCAACTTGGCAATGAAACCCCGCAATCCGCTGCAGGTGCCGTCCTCGTCGAGGTACTGCGCCAACATGCCGCTCACATTCGCCACGGCAAACGACACGCCATGCAGATTTCGTTCGCGAGGAACGCCCGGAATCGGCCGTGGATAAATGGAGGCGCGTAAGCGCAGCGCGGTTTCGGGCGCGCCGGGTTCAACCACCACCTGCGAGCGCTCAAGCGTCTCGCTCCCCACCACGCCGATCACGCGCGGCAGTGAACCTGGCAACCAGATGGTGCCGGTTGATTCGTACGCCGCGACCACCAGTGCGCCGTCGTACGTCGCAGTCGCGACCGCGGCCGAAAGTACCTTGGCGTGTTCGGTGTTTGCCGTGCCGAGCGAGAGGTTGATCACCCGGCACTCGTGTTTGGCCGCCCAGGTAATGGCCGCAGCGAGCATCGCGCCATCCGTCTTGAGCCCACGGTCGAACACCTTCACCGGAACCAACTCGGCGTTCGGCGCCTTTTCGCGAATCGCCGCAGCGACGGCCGTGCCATGCCCGAGGCGATCAATGGTGTCGGCGCTGCCGGCCACCAGCGACACTCCGGCTGCGACGTCGCCCACATGCTCGTGCCCAGCCGTGATTCCGCTGTCCACGACGGCGACCCTGATGCCGCTCACCCGCGGAGCCGTTGCTCCGACCGGCCTTCCGGATGGTGGTTCGATCCGCGGCCGTCGGTATCGACGGCAAACAGCGCAGTGAAGGCTTCACCCTTCGCCATGAGCTCAGCGGGTGTTCCCTCCTCCGCGATGCGGCCGCCGGCGAGCACGATGATCCGATCGGCGCGCTGCGCCAGTGTGAGACGATGCGTGATCACCACGGTCGTGCGTCCGCGCATCACCGCTTCGTAACCCGACACCACCTGCAGCTCGGTCGCTGGATCGAGCGCGCCGGTCGCTTCATCGAGTACGAGCACCGCAGGGTCGGCGAGAAATGCGCGCGCAATCGCGAGCCGCTGCCGTTCACCGGCCGATAGCGCGCGGCCCCGCTCACCAACCATGGTGCGAAGTCCGTCTGGTGAAGCGGCAACGAGGTCAGAGAGCCCGCTCGCCGTCACGGCCTCGAGCACATCGCCGTCGGTGGCGTCGGGGCGCGCAAACCGAATGTTGTCTTCGATGCTCGCGTTGAACACGGACGGATCCTGATCGACGACCACCACATGTCGCCGCGCGTCGGATAGTCGCAGCGATTTCAGGTCGCGGCCGTCGAGCAGCACAGCGCCGTTATCAGGATCGAGATGGCGGGCGAGCAGGTCGGCAACGGTACTCTTGCCCACGCCGCTCGGACCCACGATGGCCACGTGCTCGCCTTCTTTGATCGTAAGAGACACGCGGTCGAGCACCGCTGCGCCGCGATCAAACGTGTAGGTCACATTTCGGAATGCGAGTTCACCGCGCGCCGTCTTGCACGGTTCAGCGTCCGTTGCTTCGAGCACGTCAATGGGCGCATCGAGAATCTCGTGCACACGCCGGAGCGACACCCGCGCGGTCGCAATGCCGGTGTAGAGTCCCATCATTCCCTGAATAGGGCCGAGGAGTCGCACCTGATACGCGACGAAGGCGACCATGGTACCCATCGTGATGGTGCCGTTAATCACGCGCCACCCACCGAGGAGAAACACCGCGGCGCTGCCGAGCGAGAGCAGGAGTCCCGGCAGTCCGCCGGCGAAATAGGTGAGCCGACGCATCGCCATCAACGATGCCACGAACCCGTCGTTGCGCGCACGGAATCGCGCCTGCTCGCGGTCCTGCGCGTTCATCCCAACGACGAGCTTCATCGCCTGCAGCGTGTCAATGAGAAAAGTGCCAATACCGGCGCTCTCGTCGCGCATCACGGCAATCGAGCCTTCGAGCTTGGCGCGGTACCGGACCAACGCCCAGAGCGCGAGCGGCAACATTGCCAGACTCGCCACGAACAGCATGCGGTCGAGGTAGACCAGAATCACGATCGTGCCGATCAAAAAGAGCACATTGCTTACCCAGGCCAGCGCGACCTCAGTGGCCACGCGTTGGATTTCGCCAATGTCGTTGTTCAGGCGAGAGACAATCTGCCCGAGCGGCATGCGCGCGTAGAAGCGTGGCGACAGCGCCTGCAGGTGGCGAAAAAGCGTGATTCGCATGTCGAACAGAATGTCCGCCGACACTTTCGTGTAACGGAGTCCGCTCACCACGTTCAATACGAAACTCGCGAGCGTGATCGTGAAGAACAGGATCACGTACTCGGCGAGCGCCGCGCTGTCGCGCCCATTCAGCGCGCGATCAATGAAGCCGCGAAAGAGGTAGGGCAGCACGAGCGCGAGCGCGGTCCCCGCGAGGGAGAGCGCGAGGACGACCGCCAGCGATCGTTTGTATGGAGCGACATACCCCAGCGCGCGCCGCACCTCCGGCGCCAGCATGGGTTTCATCCGGACATTACCTGCCCGCGCCGGTGGGCTGCGCGGGAATCAGGACCAGCGCGGTCATGTCGGCGTCGTACGTGGCGGTACGCAGCTTCTTGTACGTGCGCGCATCGTATACGTCGATCGTCGGTCCGGCCGTATGGATGTACAGGAGCGCGGCGTTCGTGCTCACGGTGAGTCCCATGCGCGAGCGCCCTTCGAACTCGGTCTTCCCGACCACGCGCCGGTTCTCAAGATCAAAGGTCCAGAACTGGTGGTTCCCCACTTCAGTGTGGAGACCGTACGCCATTTTCTTGCCCGGGGCCAGACGAAACGTGGTGTTCGCGCTCGGCCCAAGCGAAAAGAAATCCACCGAACGCTTGGCGAGATCGATGCGCGCCACGCCCATCATCGCCCGGTGGTTCACCGGATCGGTGGAGCGAAAGAGATTCGTGTAGAATCCGGGCTCCTCGTACAGGTCGCCGCCGAAGCCGGCGTTGATGCGACCCATGCCCTCTTCGAAGAAACTCTGCGCGAGGTCCCAGGTGTCCACCTGCTTCAGCGTCACCGCGTCGTAGACGAGCACGTCCGTACTCGTAAAGAAGTACATGAACGCGCCATCCGGCGAGAAGATGATCTGCGCGTTGTCGCGCTCCTCCCCCCTCGGCCATGCAATCGTATCGGTCACCACACGTTTTGCGAGATCGTACCGGAGCAATATCGGCTTCGTGATTTCGTACCGGTCGGCCCGCTTCGTGGTGGAGTGCACGAGCATGACCGCGAACCGCTCCTTCGGCTCCACGTTGAACCCGTCGATCTGCACCGTGGTACGCGGCGTGCTGAGCGTGAAGTGGCCCG
Source organism: Gemmatimonadota bacterium (assembly GCA_026387935.1). GTDB lineage: Bacteria > Gemmatimonadota > Gemmatimonadetes > Gemmatimonadales > Gemmatimonadaceae > Fen-1231. The sequence continues at coordinate 324,442 of JAPLKU010000003.1, forward strand.
TGCTCTTCCGTGAGGCGATGTCCACGATCTCCACCTGGTCCTGCCGTGGATTCGTGATGTAGAAGTGCTGGCGATTCTCCGACAGCAGCATCTTGTACGGTATGCCGACTGTGAGCGGGATGGAGTCGCGCACCGCCAGCGTGGCCTCATCAATGACGAGGATCTTGTTGGCGTACGTGCCCATGTAGAACGTGCCGGTGGGCGCCTGCTGCGCCTGAGCGGCGCGCGGTGCAACGGAAACCGCGGTTAATGCAGCAACGGTTGCGGTGGCGAAGAGCGTGCGAAGGCGCATGCGGGCGGTGGTCACAGGGCCTAGGGAAAGATGAGGTCGATTTTGCGCCAGTCTTTCTGCGCCGACGCGCACTTGGCCACCCAGTCGGGCGCATGGTTGTACAGGTCGGGCACGTGTGCGGGCCAGAAGCAGGTGATGTGGCAATCGTAGAGATCGCGCTCAACGGGCTGACAGAGCCCGGCGGTGCCACCGCTCGAATCCACTTCCCATCCCGGCGAGAAGACGAATGAGCAACCGAGTGGAACGTTCGGGCCCGTGGGCGAACCGGGCGCGCCACCCTGAAGCCCAACGACATCCTGTGCGATGTCCTTGGGATCCAGCGTCTGCTGGTCCACTCGCCTCGCCTTCTGATTGACTGCCTTGAGTCGTGCCATGGGTGTGTCCTCAGTCGAACTGCTGAAGGAACTCGGGCCGCTTTTCCGCGATGGCGCCGTACACTTCGAGACAGGTGTTCGTCCAACTCCGGATCCACTCGCAATAGTGCAGGTTGGCGTGCTGCGTATCGCCGTAGCGCGTGTGCGCTTCGTGATAGCAGCCGCCCGCACAGAGCGGACGCGCCCAGCATTTACTACAATCGGTCTTGCTCTCGATATGGTGACGCGTGAGGTAGTCGTCCTGCAGGGCGCGATCGACTCCGCCGCTGACGGTACCAAGCTTGTGCGTATCAGATCCGGCAAAGCGATGGCACAGCGCCACATCACCGTCAGTGGCAACGCCCATCAGCCCCATCCCCGCCCCGCAGGGATGCGACTTGGACAGTCCCTTGTGGATTTCCTCGAGCGTGTCGCGCACGTTGGAAAAACGATGCCGCTTGCCGGCCAGCGCAAACTCCAAATACTCGGCGGCCAGGAACTGAAACTGCTCGAGCATCGCGAAAAACCCTTCGTCCTGAATGGCGTAGTCGCGCTGCCATGACGTGGTCACAGGAGCAAAGCCCACTTCATAGAAGCCCATTTCGTCGGCGAGATGGCGATAGATGCTCACCACGTCGAGGTTCTGCTTCGTGAGCGTGACGCGCGCGCCCACCGGGCGGCGCATCTTCCGCGAGAGCAGGTCCTTCACATTGGGCGCGATGGTGTCATAGCTGCCCATGCCGTTCTTGAACACGCGGAACTGGTCCTGCTGCTCTTTGTTGCCGTCCATCGACACGGTCACACCGACGTCGTTTTCGGCGAGCCAATCAATGATCTCCGGCCGCAACAGCGTGCCATTGGTCGTGAGGCTCGCTTCGACCCGCTTGCCGAGTTCGGCGCCGCGCTCGCGCGCATAGGCCAGCGCCACCTTGAGCACCTTGTAGTTCAGCAGCGTCTCGCCACCGAAGAACGTCAGGTTCACCGACTGCTGGTCGCCCGACTCGGCGAAGAGAAAATCCACGCTCTGCTTGGCCGTGGCTTCGTCCATGAAGCGCGGCTTGGTGGACGCTTCGGTGATCTTGTCTTCGCCGTACTCGTAGCAGTAGGTGCAGGAGAGATTGCACTTGCTCGTCACGTTCACGACGAGCGTCGTGAGCGGAACACGCTTCTTGGGAGGCGTTACCATCGGCGCGGCCACGACAGGCGCTGGAGCAATGGGAGGATTCACCGGCGCCTCGAACGCCTTCACCGCGCGAATCCGCACCAGCTCCTCAATCGCCGACTTCACATCGGGGAGCGGAAAGCGGTCACTGAGTGAGCGCGCGAGGTCGGCTGGCGCAATGTCGCGGTCGCCGATCGCGTCGAGTACAGCCACCGACGCGTCGTCGAGCCGAAACACCGCGGCCGACGGCACGAGATAGAGATACGGCGCACCGTCGCCGGCAAAGGCGTGAAACTCACCGCGACGGAAGAGCGTGGGCATCTGTTCCTACGGTGCAGTGCGGGCGGGCACGAACTTCACATAGAGCGGAACGGTGACGATGAGCTGGGCGCGTGCGCGGAGCGGCTTGGCGCCAGACTCTTTCGGTTGCCAGTTGGCCACGATCCAGACGTCGCCGATGTTGTTGCGATTGCCACTGCGCGCGGCATTGGGTCCGTCGATCGCCGGCGAAAACAAACCGTGCGCGTCGATTTTGCCCACAAACTTGATGTCGTCATCGTCGTAGGTGACGCCGTATTCCTCCATGCTCCACATGGCGTCCACGAGTCCGATTTCGATATCATCGGCGGTGTCGGGCTTGTTGTCCGGCCCGTTGTTGACGGCGATGGCCTCGAACTGCTGGAATTGCTTGGGGAAAGTCGCGCCGCCGGTGCGCGCGAGCCCTCCCAGAGGCGTCACCTTGAGGCGGCTCACCTTGTCATACACCGCGAGCCCCGATCGGCGAGATGCCCCGCCAATAAACAGGTCACGCGAGCCGATGGCCGCGCCCGAATCCACATCCACTTTGAGCACGAGCGAATCGGCCGAGGCCTTCACGACCTTCGACACCTTCACGCCGGGCCCAAGGTCGATGGCTGCCGGAAGAATCTTCGCAGGCAGGTTCGAGCCGAAGATCGTGAGATCCTGGTCGCGGGTGTTGGATCGCAGCGCATGTTGCGAGACGCCGCCGAGCATCGCGCCACCGGTGACGCGCGCAAAGTTGACGTCCATGCCGAACTCATCGTAGCTACCATTGAACCAGCGGCCCGACATCTCCTGCCAGCCCGGCTCAATACTCATCACTTCGCGCATGCCACTGTCGGCCGGCGATTCCATCGAGCGCCCACGCCACTGGAATCCGGTGTAGACGACGCTCTTCCCGGTGCGCGTGACGGTCTTACCGTCCTTCGTGTACCGGTAGGTCGTCTTGCTCGTGAACTCGTCGTCCTTGCCAAGCAGCTTGGTGATGACGGCCTTTCCATAGAAGGCGCCCTTCCCCGGCTCATAGCCGGAGACGAACCAGGTGCCATCAATACTGGCCGGGCGCATGCCGGCGCTCCACGCGGTCCATTCCGGTGTGCGCAGTGGAAAAGCACGCGCCAGGTGCGCGATCGCGACGTCCATCGGCTGCTGCGCGGAACCGCCGGGTCCACCGCGACCAGCGCTGCGAAACGCCTGGAAATCTGAATTCGGATACAGCCCTCGGTGCGTCGCGACGAGTAGTTCCCACTCGTCGCGCGTGCGACGCTGCAAAATGGCGCGGCCCATCGAATGGCACGACCGGCAGATCCGCTCCGTCGCCGTGTCGCCGTCGTACTTCCAGCTGATCAGGCGTCGTTCAGCCTCGAACCGGCCCGGCTTCGCTTCGGCCGGCGCGAGGCCCTGATGGTTCGAGAGATAGCGAACGATTTCGCGTGCCGCCTCAGGCTTGATGTCCACGCTGTTGAGCGTGACCATCCGGCGAATGGAGGTTTCCCATCCTTCCGGTGTCTTTCGCTCGAACGAGATGCGCTGCACGATGCCCGTGGTCGTGTCACGCGAGTGACAGCGAACGCAGGCCGTAATGATGGCCTGGTCCTTGATGGCGAAACCGGGTGTGGTGTCGCGTGCTCCCGGGTTAGTCGTCGCCCCGGTCGCTCCGCCTGCACCGCGGCCACCTCGCCCGCCCTGCGCCAGCGTAACGGAAGCGGGCACGGCCACCAAGAGGGTGGCCGCAACGACAAGAAGAACCAGTCGCATTTCACGCGCAGCGTTCATCGGTCAGGAAGGCGGTGAAGCGTTGTCCGGCAGAGACGGGCGAATGGAAATCGGGCGTGCCGCGTGAGATTGCCGATCGAACCGCGTAAAGTCAAGCAAAGGGCCGATTTAGAGGCAGCGACGACACCGGGCTCAGCCACCGATCTCGAGGATGCCCTTCCCCACCGCCACGGCGAGTGCGCCGAGAAAATCCTCGATTGAAACAGCGGGTGCAGCCGCATTGTAGGCGTCAAAGAGAGCCGGAACGTCCTGGTGCGCTGGCGCAACCTCAGCAAGCACAGTGAGGTCAACGCTCCGGATGTAGCGAATGCCGTCCGGAAAGGCTGGTACAATCAGGTGATCGGCAAGTACGACGCGATCATCGCGCACAACGGGCCGCGGTTCACGCTTCACATTCCATACCCGGCGCAGCACAAGCGTTGGCGTCGCGCGGATCGCTGCGAACGCCGCCTGTACCCTCGCGTCGGTGCGCAGCGCCGCGACGTCGGGGTCACTGGCCGTCTCCAGTACGTCGGACCCGCCGCGCGCGTCCCAGTATCCCGCTGGGTGCGCGGACGCCGCTTCGCGCGCGAGGACGTCAAGTTGGCGCCTGAGCCCCGCGACCATCGCGCGTTCACGCGCGGCAAAGAACTCAAGCGCCGGGCCTTCAATGGCTGGATCAACCAGCGCGCTGTGCACAACAATGGCCGCCAACCACGCAGACGCCATCGCCTTCTTTACTCCGTACGACGACAGCGGATCGACGAACGACGCGGCATCGCCTGCCACGAGTACTCGATCGCGACCGCGCCCGCGCACGGATCCGGCGCTCTCGTACGGCGATGCATCGCGCGCCCACGGGCTGCCGAGGAATTTCGCGCGCTCGGTCATGTCACGAATCATGGTCGTGCGGGCGAGTTCTTCCTTATACGTCAAACGCAACCGACTGCCGCGCGCCACATCCGTGCGCGATGGGTCGAGCATCACCGTCACTTGTCGCCGCGTGCGCGACAGCGGCACCGACCATGCCCAGCCACCCGGATAGCTCTCAACATGCGTGTGCGATTCGTCGGCGAGATGCCAATGCGGCCGCCGCTCCCAGGTGCCGACAATCGCAATCGTGCGCGGGCCGGTCGGCGCGCGGGCCGATCCGCTCCTCGACATGATCCCCGACCGCCCGGTGCAGTCAATCACCCACGGCGCGTCGATGTGGCGCACACGCCCACGCTCTTCATAGGAAATACGCGAGCCGCCTCGGGGGATCGCCGTCACGGCCCGCACGCTCGCGTGCCGATGGACCAGCGCGCCGGCCGCCTTGGCCTCGCGCAGGAGCACCTTGTCGAGATCGGCTCGCGACAGCTGCCACCCAAGCCCGCCGTCCGCGAAACGCTCCACGCGCTCGGCGTCGGTTCCCCAGCGCACCGTGTGCCCGGTGGAGCGCACGAATCCAGCGCGGTTGATCGCGTCGAGCACCCCAATCTGCGCGAGCAACTTTGCGCAACTCGGTGTCAGCGATTCGGCTAACGGTGGCCCCGGCGCAGGCCGCGTGAGCAGCATCACCTCATGGCCGAGGTGAGCGAGCGTCCGCGCGGCGGTGGTGCCCGCAGGCCCGCCGCCGAGTACCGCGACCTGCGTCCCGTTTGGGGGCGGATTGGGCAGAGCCCACCCGCCCCGCGACGATTTCGGCGCGCGCATAGCTCTCGCCCTTCACCGGCGACCCTGCGATGCGGCGCAACATGTTGATCTGCCCGATGTGCGTGAGTGAATCCGCAATCGGACCGGACATCAACAGCTCCGTGGAGTTCCCGAGCTGCGCGTCACTCGCCAGGTACGCATCGAAGGCGGCGAGGCCGGCATGAAACCGCGCGACTTCGCTCTCCCATGTTCCCGGCGTCGAGTTGTTCCATGTCCACTCGCCCTTGGCCATCCAGAGCGCCCAGTCATACAGATCGTTGATGTGCGCCAAAATCTCGATCGGTTCACGCGTTGACGGAGCCGCCTTGAGGTCGGCGAAGTCCGATGGTGCTCCGCGCAACGCCTTCGCGCCGCGGTACGCGACCACGGCCACTGCATGCCGCAGCAACTCGCGCGCGGTTTGCGCTGGCTTCGTGCTTTCGGTCATCGCTTACCGCGGCCGCACGACGTCAGCGGCGGGACGAGTCTTGCGCTGGTCCTCGACCATCTTGCCGACATCGGCGAGCAACTTCTTGGCGTCATAGACGATGCCGTCCTTGATCGTCCACTTCACACCGCCCACCTGCTCCGGCTTGCCGGTTTTGTCATTCAACTTCAGCGCGCCGGTGCCATAGAGCACCTTCAAGTTCTCGAGTGGATTCTGGTCGACAATCGCGAGGTCGGCGAGGTTGCCAATCTGCACACTGCCGTACTCCACCGGGGTGGCCTTGTTGCGCGCGAGTGTTTCCGCCGCGTGGTACGTGCCCGCGCGAATCACTTCGAGCGGATGGAAGCCCGCCTCCTGCAAGAGCTCCATCTCCTGAATCGTCGAGAAGCCCGGCGTGTTGTAGATGAACCCAGCGTCCGAGCTCGCCGTTACGCGGCCGCCCATGTTCTTGTAGTCGTTGAGGAACTGCATCCACACACGATAGAAGTTGCGCCACGCGATTTCGTCGGCCGTGGTCCAGTAGTACCAGTACGATCCATGATTCTCGCGATTGGGCGTGTAGTAATCCCAGAGCGATGGCAGCGTGTACTTCGCGTGCCAGGGCGCGGCTATGTGATGCGTCATGTCGCGCCCGGTGAGGTACGCCACCATCGTCGGGTCGAGCGTCACGTCGCGTTCCTTGAACTTCTTGAGCAGCGAGTTCCATTTCTCGCTGCGCGGGGTGACGAGATTCCACTGCCGGGCCACCTGGCCGAACCGATCCTGTTCATTGTTGTAGTTCAGGTCCACCGGCCACGGCTGCACCGAGTTGTTGTCGTACATCGCCTCGAACAATCCGTAGTAGTGCGTCACCGTCTGGAGGCCGAGCCGCGTGGCCTCATCGGCATTCATTTGCGCGACGCCGGTCTGTTGGAGGTGCGCGACGCTCCCGAGTCCAAGCTTCTTCGCTTCATCAAGCAGCGCCGCCATGATGTCCGGACGCTCGGCGCCGAGCTTCAGTCCATCGCCCCCATTCTGCGCGAGCCACTGCACCCACTCGCGCGCCTGCGCCGGCGTGCGCACCGCTCCCTTGTCCCAGCCCGTGCCCGGGCGCTGATACACGACGTACCGCGGCGCGGTGATTTCATTCTTCGCGCTGCGCGCCTTTTCCTTGATGGAGTAGTCGAAGCTCGCGAAGGGCACGCCGCGCACCGCCGTGATGCCATGTGCGAGCCAGAGCTTGTTGTAGTACTCGGAGTCGGGCGCCTTCTGTTTGGTACCCTGATGCACGTGGAGGTCCACGATGCCGGGGATCATGTACATGCCCGCCGCCTGAATTTCCCGCACGGCTCCACGCGGACGCTTGGTCGAGTCGCTCATCGGCAGACCCGGCGTGCCGGCGCTGGCGATGTTCACGATGCGATTGCCTTCTATGACAACGTCCACCGGGCCACGCGGCGGTCCGCCCGTGCCATCGATGAGCGTGACGCCACGGACGACGAGCCGCGTAAACGGTCCATCGCCTTCGCGCCTGGCCGGTGCGGCTTTCGGATCGTCCGCACGCTCTGCCTGCAGCGTCGTTGTCGTCGACATCGTCATTGCCGACGCCTGCGCGGCAGACTGCCGCGCGAGTGCCGGTGCTGGAGTTGCGGCACTGACGACGATGCCTGAAAGGACAAGCGCGCCAATCGTCAGGACGCGATTCTTCATCGGAGAACTCCGGATGCAGCAGGTTGGGGGAACGACAAATACCGTCGCTCCGAATGTACGAGAAACCCGCGCGCGATTCGAGGCACGCGATTCGAAGTGCTCGGGTGGTGCTTTCATCAGCGCTTGGCGTGTGTGTCGGGAAGAAACGCGGCCAGCATGCCGATCACCGGCATGAAGGCGCAGATTTTGTACACCATCTCGATGCCGGCCACGTCCGCGACATAGCCGAGCACTCCGGCGCCAACTCCGGCAACACCGAACGAGAATCCGTAGAAGAGTCCCGAAATCATTCCAACTTTTCCGGGCACGAGTTCCTGCGCGAACACCACAATGGCGGGAAATGCTGACGCGAGCAGCAGTCCGATCACGACCGTGAGCGGTCCGGTCCAGAAGAGACTCGCATACGGCAACACGAGCGTGAATGGCAGCACGCCGGCAATCGATAACCAGATCACGCGCTTGCGGCCGAAGCGATCGCCGAGTGGGCCACCGGCAATGGTGCCTACGGCGACGGCGGCGAGAAAGGCGAAGAGATGCAGCTGCGCGTTGCCGACCGAGATGCCGAACTTGTGCATCAAATAGAAGGTGAAGTAGCTCGTGAAGCTCGCGAGGTAGATGTATTTCGAAAAAATGAGGGTGAGGAGAATCGAAATCGCTCGGATCACCTCGCGGCGCGGCAGTGCGAGGTCCACGTGGTTCGATTTTGCCGCCGCGAGTCGCGCAAGACCGTGGTGTTTGTACCAAACGCCCACGTTCCAGAGGATCGCGCAGGACAAAAGGGCCAAAAGGGCGAAAAAGGCGAGACTCGACTGTCCCCAGCGGACCACAACCAGGGCGGCGGCGAGCGGTCCGAGGGCCGAACCGGTGTTTCCGCCTACCTGAAAGAGGGACTGGGACAATCCGGGCTGTCCGCCGGCGGCCATTCGCGCCACCCGCGACGCTTCCGGGTGAAAAACAGATGATCCCATCCCCATTAGACAGGCCCCGGCGACCACCATTGGGTAGACATGGGCCGCCGACAGGACCGTCAGGCCAGCGAGGGTGAAGAGGGTCCCGCCGGGGAGTGCGAGTGGCGTAGGGCGGCGATCGGCGTAGAGCCCGACGAGCGGCTGGAGGATGGACGCCGTCACCTGGTAGCTCAGCGTGACCAGCCCTATCTGCCCGAACGTGAGGCCAAGATCCGCCTTCAGGTTCGGGTAGATCGCCGGCAGCAGCGACTGCATCATGTCGTTCAGGAGATGGCAAAAACTGATCGCCAGAATCACCCGAAAAACGGTGCCAGTTTGACGCGGCTTGGCCTCGGCGGCGGTGCTCACCGCTGTACCGGATTCAGACACGAGAATCGAAGCAACTCCAAATCAGGCGCCTTCCCATGGTCCCGGCGGCCCACTCGGGATCTCTTTTGTTTTCGTCTCAGTGCGGACGTACGTGAAGCCTCTGGCTTCGTAGTTCGAGCGCGCTTTGGGGTGGTCCAGATTGCAGGTATCGAGCAGGACTTTGGTGGCCCCCATGGCGATCGCCCGGTCGACGGCAGCCGTCAGCAGGTGCGCTCCCAGGCCCCCTCCGATGAAGGACTCGAGTAGCCCGAGGTACTTGATTTCGACCACGCCAGGTTCCTTTCGATCGAGCTCGACGTAGCCGGCAGGGACGCCGCCGGCTGAAAGTATCCAGGTTTCGATTCGATCTTTATTCGCGACGTTTTCCGACCACTGCGCGAGCGTCCACGGCCGCCGATCGAGCCAGAACCAGCGGGCACCAACGGTCATATAGAAGAACCGGTTGATGGCCGGCAAGGGCGGATTGACGTGTGAAAACGCCACATCGGTCCTGGTCGAGCGCTTCGGTTTGAAGTCCGCCGGAGCCAGTTCAAGGTGCGTTATGACGACGTCGAAAAGCGGCATTTCCTTGGACCTGGCGTGGCGGACGGTGCGGATAGACGAATGATCGGCCGCCGAACCGAATATCGCAAATGTGTCCGAATCAGTGCCGAATTGACAATATTTTTATTGTCAGTTAAGTGAAGAGGTGACATATTATTCTTTCGTTCGTCGTGTATGGCGAGAAGATAGATTCCGGAAGCGCCATACAAGCTGTTATGACTAAACGACTTAGCGTAATACAACTGCGTCAGCTGGAGGAAAGGCTCGAGAAACTGCGAGAAATCGCAGCGCTTGAGGCGCCTGGCGAAGGGTGGATCCGGACGCTCCGCCAAGCCCTCGGCATGACTACCGAGCAGCTCGCCAAACGGATTGGCGTAACCCGTCAAGCGGTCCTCCAGCTCGAAGCCGCCGAACAGAAGCGCACCGCCACTTGGACATCTCTTCGGAACGCCGCCGGGGCCATGGACTGCGAAGTGGTCTACGCGATCGTCCCGCGCGGCTCCCTCAATCAGGTGCTCCTCAGGCAGGGCCGGAAACAGGCCGAACGGCATGTCCAGCGGATCGCCCATTCCATGAAGCTGGACGCCCATGTGGTCGGGCCGGCCGAGCAGGAACGTCAGGTGGAGGAGCTCGCGGTACACCTCGCCACGGAACGGACGCGGGGCCTCTGGGCGGATGAGCCCAAGCCCATCACGGCGCCTCCAACTCCGCCGCGCCCGTACCCTGGACGGCCCCGGAAGATCGGCTAACGATGCGGAACCCGTAATGGTCACCCTCCTTCCCGGCAGGACCTGGGCGCTCGAGGTTCGCGAGCGCCAGGCGCTCCTCCCCCTGCACCTCTCGACGCGCTACGAACTGGCCGCGTGGGAGCAAGCAAACATGGCCAAGGCGATTTCCTGGCTCGAACAGCGGCGCCGGCGCGGGACCGTTTTAACCAGTCGGTTCATGCGAACACTTCATAAGAAGATGTTCGACGAAACGTGGGACCACGCCGGGCGGTATCGGCGCGAAAAGTCGTCGCGAGGCGTGGCCGCCTGGACGGTCTCGACCCGGGTGGAAGACGTGATCGCGAAGGCCCGCGGCTGGATCCAGCAGAGCTCCTACCCCGCGGATGAGTTGGCCATCCGGTTCCACCACCGCATATCGGAGATCCACCCGTTCGAGCTTGGAAATGGGCGTGCGACTCGCCTCATGACGGACTCTTTGATGGTGGAACTTGGGCGGGCAGCGTTCACCTGGGGCGCCAACTCGGCGCTGTCTGCGGCGGACCTCCGGGACCAGTATTTGGCCGGCCTGCGGGTGGCGGACAACGACAATATTGGTGTGCTGCTGGATTTTGCGGGGAGTTGAACCGATGCGACCGCGGAACTTTGCAACACTTTACCTGGCCTTGAGCTGGATTTCGTGCATTCGCATGAAGATCGACTTCACCAAGGACCCTGCCCCGTTGCCCGCTGGCGTTGAAGCCATCTCCACGCTCGGCGATACGCTGCGGAGTTTTCCCTTGGCACCCGCAGTGCGCACCCGGTACGAGCAGCAGCTCGCAGGAGGGCAGTGGGGCGCGTTTGGCTACCTCGCTGCGGAAGTAGAACTTGCACGCAAGCGGTAAGTGATTCGCGCCGCCACGCCAGCCGATGTTCCTGCGCTCACCGTGCTCATCCAGCGGTCGGCGCGCGAGTTGAGTCGCGGATTTTACACAGACCGCGAAACCGAATCCGCGATCACTCATGTGTTCGGCGTCGACTCGTCGCTGGTGGCGGACGGTACCTATTACATCGTGGAATCGGCTGACACGTTCGCGGCCTGCGGCGGCTGGAGCCGGCGACGCTCGCTCTACGGCGGTGATCAGCGTCCGGTGGGGGAGCCCGCGGAGCTGCTCAACCCGGCGAACGATGCCGCGCGCATTCGCGCGTTCTTCGTCGCGCCGGAGTTCGCGCGGAAGGGGATGGGCCGGCTCCTGCTCACGCATTGTTCGGCCGCCGCAGTCGCGGCGGGATTCACGGCCCTGGAACTGATGGCCACACTCCCAGGCGTGCCGTTCTATGCCGCACTCGGATTCCGTGAAGTCGAAGCCGTGCGCGACATCCTTCCTGATGGGGTTGCATTGCCATTCGTCCGGATGGCCCGGCGCCTTGATGGCACGACGTTCGAGTCCGATGCCACAGGAGCACACGCATGAGCGTTATCGTCGAAACACAGCGGCTCGCTATTCGCCGCCTCACGCTGGACGACGCGGCATTCGTCTGGGAGCTGCTCAATGACGCCGATTTCCTGACGTTCATCGGCGATCGCGGCGTCCGCACGGTGGACGATGCCATCGAGTATCTGAACCAGGGACCGCTCGAGATGTACGAACGCCTCGGCTTCGGGCTTTGGTGCGTCGAACTCCGCGTCACGCAAACACCGATGGGCATTTGCGGGCTGCTCAAACGCGAGTGGCTCGATGACGTGGATATCGGATTTGCGTTCTTGCCGGAGTTCCGGGGGAAGGGATATGCGTTCGAAGCGTCACGCGCCGTGATCGCGCACGCGACCGATGTGCTCGGCATCCAACGGCTGGCGGCGATCGTGGCACCGGCGAATGCCAGGTCGCAGTCGCTGCTTGGCCGGTTGGGCATGCACTATCGCACCCTGGTACGTGCGCCGAATGGTGACCACGACGTGCAGCTGTTCACGCTCGGCATTGGAGAGACATGAAACCGATTGTGCCGGCGCTCGCAATGTCGCGCGTCGCTCTCGCCTGAGTACCTCATGTTTCTTGCTGCGGTATTCCTGGTGGCAGTGGTCAGCGGCGCCACGGCCTCGATCGCCGGGTTTGGAATCGGCAGCCTTCTCACCCCGCTGCTCGCCACACAGTTTGGAATGGAAACCGCCGTCGCGGCCGTTGCAGTTCCCCACGCGGCCGCCACCACGCTCAGGTGGTGGAGATTGCGACACGCCGTGGACCGCGCCGTGATCCGCCGATTCGGATTACTGAGCGCCGCGGGCGGGCTCGCCGGGGCGCTCCTCTACGCACGGTTCTCCGGGCGAACCATCACACTCATTCTTGGCCTGTTGCTGATCGTGACCAGCGTGGCCGCGATCACCGAATGGAACACGCGCTGGACGCCGCATGGCTGGGTGGTGAGCGGTACTGGATTGCTCTCCGGCCTCTTTGGTGGCCTTGCGGGAAACCAGGGCGGCCTGCGCGCAGCAGCGATGCTCTCGTTCTCACTCACGCCTATCGCCTACGTCGCGACCTCCACCGCCACGGGACTGCTTGTGGACGTCGCCCGCACGCCGATCTACCTCTGGCGCGCGGGGCCCGAACTGCTCGGACTCTACCAACCGCTTGGTGTCGCCACCGTCGGCGTGCTCATCGGGACACTGCTCGGTGAGCGCGTGCTCCTCGGCATTCCGCCAAAGCGCTTTCGCATGATTGTCGGCGCGGTCATCGGGGCGCTTGGCGTGTGGATTGTTGCGCAGGCGGTCAGTTCGGCGACATAGTTACAGCATGACACTCTCGCAGATGCCCGACTGGGACCGCCGCGCGTTCCTTGGATTCCTTGCGGCCAGCCCCCTCGCCGGTGGACTCCCGGAAGTCGCTCGCACGATTCTCGCTGCGCCACCGCAGCAACAGCGCGCGCTGATTACCGAAGCAGGGCAGGCGCTCGAGGTGATGGACTTCGAGCCCGTTGCCAGGGAGAAGCTCCCGCCGGCACACTGGGGCTACATCGCCACCGGCGTGGACAACGAGGACACACTACGCGCCAACCGCGAGGGGTTTCAGCGCTTCGCTCTCCGCGCACGCCGACTGATCGATGTGTCGAAGGTCGATATGAGCACCACGATCTTCGGGCAGCAGTTCGACAGCCCGATTTTCATCTGCCCCACGGGCAGTAACAAGCTCGCGCACCCGCTCGGCGAAATTGCTGTGTCGCGCGCCGCAAAGACGAAGAACTCGCTGCAGATGCTCTCGACCGTTGCAACAACTTCCATTGAAGACGCCATCGCGGCGCGCGGCGCTCCGGTCTGGTATCAGCTCTATCCACCGCGCGACTGGGAAGCGTGCAAGAAGATGGTGAAGCGCGCCGAAGCGGCGGGATCACCAGTGCTCGTGATCACGGCAGATCTGAATCCCGGTAGTGACCGCATTACGCTCGAGCGCGGCAAGCTGGCGGACACGCGCAAGTGCGAGACCTGTCACGAGACGTCGCGCGGCGGCAGCGGCGGCGGCACGGGCGACATGAAGCGCAAGCCGATGTTTGACGGTCTCGGACCGGACATGTTGCCCTACACCTATCCGTCGGTGACCTGGGACCTGATCCAGAAGTTGCGCGACACGGTGAAGATGAAGCTCGTCGTGAAGGGCCTCGCTACGCGCGAAGATGCCGAACTCTCGCTCAAGCACGGACTCGACGGCATCCACGTTTCGAATCATGGCGGCCGCGCGGACGATGGCGGCCGATCGTCGATTGAATCACTGCCGGAGATTGTTGCTGCGGTGAACGGAAAGATTCCGGTACTCTTCGACAGCGGCGTGCGCCGCGGTACGGATGTCGTGAAGGCGCTCGCGCTTGGAGCGAACGCGGTCGGCATCGGACGCCCGTATCTCTGGGCACTCGCGGCGTTTGGTCAACCGGGCGTGGAAAAGGTGATCGATCTGCTGCGCGCCGAGACGCTGACGGCGATGCGGCACATCGGTGCGACGAGCGTGAAGGGCATCCCGAAGTCAGCAGTGGTTGCAGCCGGACGTTCGTGACGCGCTATGCGGCGTAC
>JAPLKU010000008.1 GCA_026387935.1 Gemmatimonadota bacterium
CGGCCGGGCGCGAACACCTCGCCCGGCTCGTCTGTTGACGGGTGAACGACGAGTTCGCCCTTCAGCCCGAAGGCACGACGCACGCGTCCGACAATCGCGTGTGCGACGGTTGTTACGCCTCGGCGACCGGCACGGCGGCGCAGGCAAGCTTCTTGGCAAGCCGTGCTTCGTGAAGTTCTTTGAGCACGCCAGCACGACGCAACAGCGAACGGACGGTATCACTCGGCTGCGCACCGTTGTCGAGCCAGTAGGTGGCGCGATCCTTGAGCAGGTTCAGCGCGCCCTCGCCGCCACGCGGCGTGTACTGTCCGATGCTTTCGAGATACTCGCCCTCGCGGGGCTTGCGACCATCCACCACGACAATGCGGTAGGACGGGGAATCCTTGCGTCCGGTACGACGGAGACGAATACGAACGGCCACGATGGTATCCTCGAAACGTGTGTCGGTGCTTCAGCCGAGCTCATCGCGATGACAGGCAGTTCCTGTCCGCACTCGGAGACTTCAGAAAATCGGTCGAAAACAAATCGATCAAAACGGACAGAGGAGCAACACTAACAGCATTTAACGATAACCTCTCGGCATCCCGTGCGGGACCCTTCCACCCCCCTGCGCAGCCTTCTTCATCATCTTCTGCATCTCGCGGAACTGGTCGAGGAGCCGGTTCACGTCGCTAATCGGGCGTCCGCTGCCCTTGGCCACGCGCGCGCGGCGCGAGCCGTTGAGCAGTTCGGGTTTCTTTCGCTCGGCGGCCGTCATGGACAGCACGATCGCCTCGGCGTGCTTGAGCCGCTTGGGATCGGCGTTGACCTGCTTCAGCATCTTCGCATTGACGCCAGGCAGCATGCGCAGGATGCCTTCGATGGGACCCAGGCGCTCGATTTGCTTCATTGCCGACAGGAAGTCCTGCAGGTCCATCCCTTCCTTGCGGACTTTCTTCTCGAGCGTCTTGGCCGCATCCGCGTCCATCGTGGCCTGCGCGTGGCCTGCGCCTTTTCCACGAGCGAAATGACGTCGCCCTGCTGGAGAATGCGGCCGGCCATGCGGTCGGGATGGAACTCTTCCAGGGCATCGGTCTTTTCGCCCGTCCCGATGTACTTGATGGGCTTCTTCGTGACGCCGTAGATGGAGAGCGCCGCACCGCCGCGTGCATCGCCATCCATTTTCGTGAGGATGACGCCGGTGAGCCCGATGGCGGCGTCGAAGCCCTGCGCGATCTTCACGGCTTCCTGGCCGGTCATGCCGTCGGCAACGAGCAGGATTTCGTCAGGACGCACCGCCTCCTTCAGGCGGCGCAGCTCGTCCATCATGGCATCGTCAATCGGCACACGGCCGGCGGTATCGAGCAGCACGACACGATCGCGTTCGCGGCGCGACTGATCGAGCCCGGCGCGCGCGATTTTTTCGACGTCGTTCGTGGTGCGATCGGCGTAGACGGGTATCTCGAGTTCGCGCCCGAGCGTTTCGAGCTGGTCGATGGCGGCGGGACGATAGACGTCGAGCGCGACGAGTCGCGTTTGACGGCCTTCGCCCTTGAGCCGGCGCGCGAGCTTGGCGGCCGTCGTCGTCTTGCCTGAGCCTTGCAGCCCGACGAGCATCACAACTGTGGGCGGAACGCTTGAGAGCTTGAGCCCTTCGCGCCGTTCGCCGAGGAGCGCGACGAGTTCGTCGTAGACAATCTTGACGAGTTGTTGCGCCGGCGAAACGCTCTTGACCTGCAGCGTGCCGATGGCGCGCTGCTCGACGCGCTCAAGGAATTCGCGACTGAGCTGGAAGTTGACGTCGGCTTCAAGGAGGACGCGACGGACCTCGCGCAGCCCTTCCTTGATATCGGCTTCGTTGAGGACGCCGCGCCCGCGGAGCTTCGCGAAGGTGGCGGCGAGTTTTTCCTGGAGTTCGTCGAACATGAGTCCGAATCTAGCATGCGGAACCGCGGAGATTCACTGACACCGGCAGCGGAGAAACCGCGGAGACTACAACGGCAACTGATTGGGGTACGACAGCGGAGGTCGACATAGTCGTTGCAGTTACCACGGCATTTGCAGTTGCCGTCTCCGCGAAACTCGGTGTGGTTTCCGCGGTTCTCCGCGGTTCTCCGCGGCCACGCACTACAAGCCTGAACGCCGGCGCATTAGGTTGCACTTCGTGCCTGCGCCTTCAACCGACCGGCCGCAGATTTTTCCGGACGAGCTGCCACTGTTGGCGCTCCGCAGCACAATCGTCTTCCCGCACGGACGCATCGCCGTGCAAGTGGGGACCGCCGAGAACCTCGCGCTGCTCCGTTCGCTCGAGGGCAATCAGGGGCTCGTGCTCGTTGCCGTCGCGCTCGGGCCGAACGCGGATGATCTCGAACGCCTCGTTGAACGGATTGGCGTGGTGGCGCGTGTGCGCGACCGCACCGACGCCGGCGCGGGCACGCTGCAAGTCACACTCGAGGGCGTTGCACGGGCGCACATCGGCGCGCTCACCCGTCGCGTGCCATTTGCCATGGCGGCGGTGCGCGTGGCCGAGGAAACCGCCGCCACGCCGGGCGCAGCGGACGCTGCGATTGAACGGATCATCCGCGCGGCGGAAACCATCGCCGAAGTCGACGAGAAATTCCCGGCAGAACTCGCCGGCCTGATCACGCGGCACGCGAACCATCCGTCGCGCGCGGCCGATCTCGCCGCCGCGCACGCGAACCTTCGCGTCAGCGAGCGCGACGAGTTTCTCCAGTGCCTCGACCCGGCCGAGCGGCTCGACCGGCTCGCGCTGAAGTACGAAAAAGAAGTCGCACGCGCGCAGGTGGTCGACGAGGTGCAGCGCAAAACAACGGTGAATGTCGCGCAGCACCATCGCGAGTTCTTCCTCCGGCAGCAGCTGCAGGCCATTCGCGCCGAACTCGGCGAGCGCGATGGCACCGAGAGCGAAGCGGATGAACTGCTCCGCCAGATTGCCGACGCCGGGCTGCCGGCACATGTCGCGCAGGAAGCGCGTCGCGAAACGGAACGGCTCCGCTCGTTACCGGCCGCATCGAGCGAATATCAGGTGCTGCGCAATTATCTCGATTGGGTGCTCGCGCTGCCGTGGACGCGCGCCTCTGGCAGCGCGGAGATTCCGCTCGACAAGGTCGAACAGGCCCTCGACGAACGGCACTACGGCCTCGAGGAAGCGAAGGAGCGCATCCTCGAATACCTCTCTGTGCGTCAGTTGCTTGGCGCGGGCGGCCGCGACCACGGGCCCGTGCTTTGCTTGGTCGGACCGCCGGGCACGGGCAAGACGTCACTGGGTGAAGCAATCGCGGCAAGCATTGGCCGCGCGTTTTATCGCATCTCCGTTGGCGGCGTGCGCGACGAAGCGGAAGTGCGTGGCCACCGCCGCACGTATGTGGGATCGATGCCGGGACTCATCGTGCAAGCCATGCGGCGCGCGCAGTCGAAGAATCCGGTGTTGATGATTGACGAAATCGACAAGATGGCCGCGGGCGGGCCGGGCGGCGATCCGCTGGCGGCAATGCTCGAGGTGCTCGATCCGTCGCAGAACGGAACGTTCGTGGATCACTATCTCAACGTGCCGTTCGATCTCTCGTCCGTGTTGTTCATCTGCACGGCGAACTCGCTGCTGGATATTCCCGCGCCGCTGCGTGATCGCATGGAAGTGATTCGCATCGCCGGCTACACGGTTGAGGAAAAAGTCGAGATCGCGTGGCGCTACCTGCTGCCGCGACTCTTCAAGGAACATGGCATCACCGACCGCGATCTTCAGTTCACCGACGAATCGCTCTCGACGGTGTCCACGCGCTATTCGCGCGAGGCCGGCCTCAGAAACTTCGAGCGCAATCTGGCCGCACTGATGCGCCGGCGTGCGCGCCGCAAGGCACAGGGCGAGGAAGGCGCGTGGATCGTGGATGGCGCGCGCATTGATGCGGTGCTTGGCGCGCCGCGGTACCCCGCGGACGAGGCCGAAGTGGAGCCGGAAATCGGCACCGTCACCGGACTGGCGTGGACCGCCGCCGGTGGTGAACTGATGACCATCGAAGCGCTGCGGATGCCGGGCACCGGCAAGCTGCATGTGACCGGCCAACTCGGCGACGTCATGCGCGAGTCGGTGGACGCGGCCTGCTCCTACGTGCGATCGATGGCGAAACAACTGCGCATTGAAGACGCGGAGATGAAACGGACGGACCTGCACATCCACTTTCCGGCAGGCTCTGTGCCGAAAGACGGCCCGAGCGCCGGCGTGGCCGTGACACTGGCGATTGCCAGCGTGATGAGCCGCCGACCGGTGCGACGCGACATTGCCGTGACGGGCGAAGTGACGCTGCGCGGCCGCATTCTGGAGATTGGCGGCGTAAAGGAAAAGGTGCTCGCCTCGTACCGCGCCGGTCTGCGCGAAGTGATCCTGCCGTCGGCGAATGCAAAGGATCTCCGCGACCTGCCGGCCGTCGTTCGCGAACAGATGCGCATCACCTTCGCGGCATCAATGGATGACGTGCTCGCGCGAATGCTGCTCGCACCGCTCAGCGTCACGCCAGACGCAGACCTGCCGGCGATCGACGCGCAACTCCCGGAAAACCAAGCGCCTCGCCCGAGTTCGTCGGACGACGCGTGGCCTGCGTGAGCGCAGCTTCACTACTGCCAGAGACACGGAACCTGTTGAGCGACCGCCGCAATCAATCAGGGTCTCGGCGCTATCGCGGGGTACGGAACACTCCCGGATAGACCGGACAGGCACCAGTTACAGCCACTACAACTGGCTGGGGGGAACTGCGAGCGCCGCGCCAACCTCGCACCGTACTTGCGGTTCGCCGATGGAGTGTCGCGCCGAACACATCCGATGCGTCCGGCCTTTGTCCGCCACCCGCGATAGCGCCGAGACCTCTCAACGGGGGTTTGACACCAGGTTCAGAGTCGCGCGCTAGTAGGTCGTGGTGGTTCAAAGCTGGAATCGGTGCGGTGACAATGGGAACGCCGCCGCCAGTCTGGGGCGTACCCGTGGCGAGCGAGGCATTGATACTGCCGTCCTGCGACGTCACGGCGGAGATGTAGTTCGCAATGGTCATCACTTACTCCCGACGGCTGCACGAACGCTGTACCCCTGCTGTACCCCTGCTGAACAACTACTTGATGCCGGCGAGCTTCACCTTGGCCGGATCGATGAGCCGAGTGCGGGCTCCCGCCGGAACGTCCGTATACATCACCGCGGCATGCCCCTGTACCGTCACCGCGACCAGTTCCACGGACCTGCCTTTTCCCGAATAGCGCAGCGTCGCGCCTGCACCGCCAGCGCCATCCTTGAGATCGAGTCGCTTTTCGATCGCCTGCGACATCAGCGAGAGAAACTCCGCGCCGTCGAACGGGGTGTCCCAAACCGTAAACCAGACCAGTCCTGCGCCCTGCGGGGTAGTGACGATCATGTATCGATCACCGCCCCACCCTGTGGCACCGCGTGAAGCCGACGCCACGTCGTTCAACTGCTGGTGGAGCACCAGGCGCGTTTCGAATTCGCCCAGTCCATTCTCGTAGGACACCGTCGCACCGGTCGGTCGCGGCAGCGTGACCGTGATCGGCAAGTCGACTTTTTCGAGCAGCTTCTCCGGATGCATCACCTGCTCGGTGCTCACCGGAAGTGCGGCGAGGGACGACTGCCCGGGCCGCTTGTCCTTGAACTGCCGGATGAACTCCGCACCGCTCAGATATGGAAACAGCAGCGTCTCCTGGATGAACAATGGCGCCGTCGAAAACACCGGCATTGTTCCCTGGGAGTCGCGAATCGTCTGGCGCACTCGATCCCAACCACCGGGCATCCGCGAGAACATGTTCCCGCCGCCCAGCATCGCGCTCAACTGCTCGTAGGTCGCGCCGCCTTCGATGACCGCCTGCGCCGCCATCGACCGGTCATTGTCGCCGTGGATCTTGGCTATTGAATCGAGCGGCAGGTACTGGTCCTGCAGCGCGTGGACGAGTTCATGCGTGATGGTGACGCTCAGCACATCAGGCGGCGGCACGGAAGCTCCGGAGCCGCCGCTTACCACGTACAGAACTTTTGTGGCCGGGTCGTAGTAACCAATGACCTGCTCGGCCAGTAACGAGAGCAGAAAAGGCCTCAGCTTCAGGGTGTCCGGCAGGACCCCGAAAAGTTTGTAGGCGCGCTCCTGGCTGGCCAGCTCAAGGGCCGGTTGATCCTCGTCGAACTTGCTCTCGAGGAAAGCGCGGAGTTCGTCCTTGGTCCGCGCCTGAACCTTTGGTGCGGTTTTGAACTTCAGCCCAGTGGCCTTCTCGACCATGGGAATCGCCTTGGCGACCTCGGCGGCGTACGGGCCGGCCGCAGCGGAGGAGTCAGCCTGGCAGGCGGCCAGCAACGGGACGGTAGCGAGTGCGGCGAGTAAGCGAATCATCCGGTGAGGTGGCCGATGTACCAAGTGAGCAGTGGATCGCCCCAAAACAGTGCGACCACTGAGGCGGGTGCGAGAAATACGCCGAAGGGTACGAGCGGCGTCTCGAATTCCACCTTCCGGGCGCGCGCGCGGAGCCATGCAATGGGAATCACCATCAGAAGGAATGCGGCGGCGCCAAGCACCGCGGCAATCAGCACGGTGAGGAGTGCACGCCCGGGTCCGAGCGCAGCGCCGGACATGGCCATCAAGGTCGAATCCCCGAAGCCCATCGCTTCCTTCTTGAGCGCGACTTCGCCGAGCCAACCGACAATGGTGATTGCGCCGGCGCCAACGCAGGCGCCGAACAGCGCGTCGAGCGGGCCGGCGAATGGGTAGTCGCCGCCAAGAAAGACGCCGGCGATGCTCGCTGCGATGACGAAGAGCAGGCCGGTCACCGTGAAGCCATCGGGGATGACGTACTCCCGCAGGTCGGTTACAGCGATCCCGAGGAGGATCGTCACGAAAATCGCGAGACGGAGCGCCAGGAACGTCGGCCCGGCATAGTCGACTGACGCGACCCAGATGAGCCCCGTGAGCGCCTCAACCGTCGGATAAAGCGGCGAAATCGGGAGGCCGCAGCTCCGGCACCGTGCGCGAAGCACGAACCAGGAGACCACGGGGATGTTGTCGTACCACGCGAGCCCGTTGCCGCACCGTGGACACTTCGACCGCGGCCTGATGACGGACTCGTCTGCCGGCCAGCGGAGGATGCACACGTTCAGGAAGGACCCGATGCAGGCGCCAACACAGAACACGTACACCCAGACGATGACGCTCATACGACCCTCATCGGCTCAACGCATAGAGCAGCACGCCGGCGGCGACGCCGACATTGAGTGATTCGACGCCTGGCGTCATGGGCAGGGAGACGAATTCCGCCGCCGCCTCGCGTACGGCCGCGCTGAGGCCGGCGCCTTCATTCCCGACGGCGATGGCCAGCGATGCCGGCGCGCGCACGGAGGACACCGCGCGTCCCGCCGCATCAGCGCCCCAGAGCGGTACGCCGGCCGCGCGCAGCACGTCGAGCAATTCGGTCAGGGGAGCGTGCATCACGTTGACATGAAAGTGACCGCCCGCTGCGCCGCGCACCACTTTCGCGTTCCAGAGGTCTGCGGTGCCGGGCAGGGCCACCAGCGTCTGCACGCCCAGCGCCGCGGCGGTGCGGACCAGTGTTCCCACGTTGCCGGGATCCTGGATTCCGTCGAGCACGAGCACGCGCTGCCGGTCTGCCGGCGTCCGCGAGCTGAGGGTCCGCTCTGGAAGTTCGGCGATCGCCTACACCCCCTGCGGGTGCTCCGTGTCGGCCGCCGACTTGAATTCTTCTTCGCTCACCGTGGCGACGTCCAGGCCGCGAGCCGTGACGGCCGCGATCAGCGCCGCCCCACGCGGGTGCTCCGCTACGCTCTCCGTGGCGAGCACGCCAGAAATAGGCAGCGCGGCGCGCAGCAGATCCTCCACCGCGCGAACGCCTTCGGAGACGAAGAGCGCCGAACGCTCGCGCGCCTTGCGACGCTTGAGGTCCCTCGCGAGGGTTAACACTGCTGCCGATGATTTTCCTTGAGTCCGATCCATTCCGCCTCTGACATGACCATTCGAACCACCGGCGCGCGTTACACGGCGAGCAACACGGCGAGCAACACGGCGCGCCACACTTCGAAGACGCTCAGCCTCGCGCGCGCGTTTCTCCTCTGCACGATTGTCGCCAGCACCGGCTGCGCCATCAGCACCCAGCAAGAAGTCCAGATGGGCCAGAATTACGCGGCCCAGGTGGAGAAAGAGCTTCCCATCGTTCGCGACCCGGAAATCGTCCGGTATATCAACGTACTCGGAGATTCGCTCGCCGGCGTCACCGACGACCGGTCGCTGACCTGGCACTTCTCGGTGGTGGATGCCAAGGAGATCAACGCATTTGCGATTCCGGGTGGATACATCTTCGTGAATCGCGGGCTCATTGAACGCGCGACCAACCTGGCCGAGGTGGCCGGAGTGCTCGGACACGAAATCGGGCACGTCACCAGGCGGCACAGCATCAAACAGATGCAAAAAGCCCAGGGCGCCAACATGGGGATGACCCTGGCCTGCATCCTGACGAACATCTGCAACAGTGGACTGGCGCAAACGGGGATTCAACTCGCCGCCGGCGGCGTCTTCGCAAAGTTCAGTCGCGATGATGAATCCGAGGCCGACGCTGAAGGGGTGAAAACCGTGATCCGGGCGCATCTCGATCCGGCCGGGATTCCGCAGATGTTTCGGATTCTGTTGGACGAACGCAAGTCGCGGCCGGACGGCGTGGATGCGTTCTTCCTCTCGCATCCGCTCGAGGAAAACCGGATTGCCGCATCGCAGCAAATGATTGCGACCTACCCGGCGGCCGCGCTGAAGGGGCTCACGCAGGATTCGCCGAACTTTCAGGCGTTCAAGAAGCGGCTGCTGTCGTTGCCGCCGAGCCCGCCGACGAAGAAGTAGCGCAACGGCCCCAGGGTTGGTCTAAGCACCAAATGAGGGGTCTCGGCGCTATCGCGGGTGCGGACCACGGCCGGATGAATCGGACCTGTTCGGCGTGAATATCCTGAGGAACTTTGCTTCGGGGCCGAAGTGCAGGAGCAAGCCGACTTCAAGGTTCGTCGCCCGCAGGTAATTGTGCAGTTGCCGCTTTGCGACTGGGTGCAGCGCGGCGGTGGACTTCACCTCGACGACAACCGATTCATCGACGAGCAGGTCGAGGCGATGAAACCCGA
Organism: Gemmatimonadota bacterium; assembly: GCA_026387935.1. Taxonomy (GTDB): domain Bacteria; phylum Gemmatimonadota; class Gemmatimonadetes; order Gemmatimonadales; family Gemmatimonadaceae; genus Fen-1231. The sequence continues at coordinate 9,152 of JAPLKU010000008.1, forward strand.
GTTCTTGTCCCTTGTACATGACCTGCACCGCGTGTTCGCGGGAAACCATATGCCCGGCTGCAACGAGTTCGCGCTCCAGCGCTGCGCAATAGTGACTCTCCAGGAACCCGTATCCGAGCGTCCGGTACAATTCGTAGAACGCGCCGATGATGGAGCGGGTAAGATCGTGGTGCGCGAGTTCAGTTTCTGTCATGCCGCAAACTGAACTCTCCCTCGCACCCCCTCATCATCTTTTTGCCTTCGCCAGAATCGTTTCTCCGCCTGCGCCGCTGAGCAATCCGCACACTCCGGCGGTGTTCCGCTCCACGCGATAGCGCCGAGACCCCGGCCGATAGCGCCTATATCCCGGCTGATAGCGCCGCGATCCCAGCCGATAGCGCCTATACCCCGGCCGATAGCGCCGAGCTCCCAGCCGATAGCGCCGCGATCCCAGCCGATAGCGCCGAGCTCCCAGCCGATAGCGCCTATATCCCGGCCGATAGCGCCGGGGTCCCGGCCGGTTTGGAAGCCCGGACTAAAGTTTTTTCACGAATGACTCTAGCAAGTCGCCGAAGCGCTTGGACGCGAGTCCAGCCTCCATCATCACGTCCTCGTGTCGCACGGGGCCGTCGGATAATCCGGCGGCGGGGTTCGTGACGAGGCTGACCGCGACGAACTCCATACCAAGCGCGGCAGCAACTATCGCTTCGCACACCGTGGACATGCCCGTCACGGTGGCGCCGAGGCCGGCGAGCATCCGAACTTCGCTCGGCGTCTCATACACCGGACCCGTCAGCCCGACGTAGACGCCGGGCTTGAGCGCAATCCCGAGTTCCGCCGCTGCTGTTCGCACCAGCGCGCGGAGCCGCGGCGAGTGTGCAGCCGACATGTCCGGAAACCGCACATCGCCCGGCTCGACGCTGCCGAAAAGCGGATTGTGCCCAGTCAGGTTGATATGATCGTCGAGCAGCACGAGATCGCCCGCATTGAGCGAGCGTTCCAGTCCGCCGGCCGCGTTGCTCGCGAACAGGACGCGCGCGCCGAGCGCATGCACCACGCGCACCGGGAAGGCCGACGCGCGTGCGGTGTGGCCCTCATACATATGAAACCGGCCACCGAGCGCGATGACTTCACGTCCGCCCAGTGTGCCGGCGTAGAGCCGACCAGCATGGCCTTCCACGGCGGTGGCGGAAAAGCCGGGAATCTCCTGATAGGGCATTTCGCGGACATGCTGCAATCGGCTGACTACATCACCGAGGCCTGAGCCGAGCACGATCGCCGCTGCCGGAGTGCGCACCGCCAGCCGTTCGCGCACGATGGTTGCAGCCGTCGCAGCCGCCGCGGCGCCCCATGCAGCCGCCCACGGGTCGCCATCACGGTCGATCACAACGATTGCCGGAACGTGGCGAGTTCGGCGTCAAACGTCGCGAGGAGTGCCGCGCGCTCATCAGGCGGGAGAAACGCGTTCTCGAAGCCCGCGCGTGCAATGGCACAGACCGCATCGGCATCAAGGTCCAGCGCCTTCACCGCATGCTCGTACTCGTCGGTGAGGGTCGTGCGGCTCATGAGCCGGTTATCGGTATTGAGGGTGACCTTCAAGCCGTGCTCGAGATAGGTGCGCACCGGGTGCGTGGCGTAGTCAGCGGCCGCGTGCGTTTGCACGTTGCTGGTGAGACAGGCCTCGATGGCGATGCCGCGCTCACCGACTTCGTCCATCAGTTTGGGGTCCTCGGCGAGACGCGTCGCATGACCAATCCGCTGCGCGCCGCAGACATGGACCGCTTCGCGAACGGAGTCGGCTCCAGCGCCTTCGCCGGCATGGCAGGTGCAGAGGAGACCGTGCTCCTTGGCGTGAACAAACGCCGCCGCATGATTGGTGGCCGGATGACCGGCTTCGCCGCCGGCCAGATCAAAACCGACCACGCCGCGGCCGACATGCGCGACGGCCAGTCGCGCGAGCTCAAACGACACGATGGGATCGAGATGCCGCAGCGCGCACACGATAAGCCCGCTCTTGATTCCGAACTCAGCCGCGGCAAGATCCATTGCACGTTTCGGCGCCTCGACGGCTTCGTCAAGTGTCAGGCCACCGCGCGTGTTCAGTACCGGCGCATACCGAATCTCCATGTAGCGGATGCCTTCGGCGTGCGCGTCTTCGAGCAGTTCGTACGTGACGCGTTCCAGCGCATTTGCGCGCTGCATGACCGCGAGTGTCACGTCGAACCGCGTGAGGTAGTCCTCGAGGTGGCGTGCATCCTGCACCCACATGTGCTGCGCGAGCGCCTCAGGCGTCGACGCCGGCATCGGCACGCCGAACTCACGCCCGAGTTCGAGCAAAGTTTCGGGGCGAACCGAACCGTCGAGATGGCAGTGCAACTCCGCTTTCGGGAGCCGCTTGAGCTGGTCGCGCGTGAGCATGCGCGTGCGCGTGAGCGTGCGCGTGAGGGCACGTGGGCGCGTGCTCACGCGGACGCATCTCCCGCGCGCTTCGCCTTGGGCGACACGACGCGGAACACCGCGCCTCCGGTCACTGGCGTCGAAGCATCAATCACGAGCCCGCGGCTGTCGGCGACCGCTCGCGTGCCGGCAGCCACTTCGTCGGCAGCGGCCGAGTCCGCCGCGCGCACCGCGTCAAGCGCCGTTCCTCCGCGGGTGACTTCAACCGCGGCGCCGTTCACGAAGGCGCGCAGCCGCTCCGGTTCGGTCATTTGGGAACCGGCGCAAGGCGCACGATAGGATCGGCGCGGATCACGGCGCCGGGCTGGGACTGCACGAAGGTGATCAGTGCGTCGAGATCGGAGATGCCGGTCTCGACTGGCCCTTTCTGCGCAGCAAAGGCGAGCCCATCGCCGCCGGTGGCCATGAAGTCGCTCATCGTCACGGTGTACGTGTGGTTCGGATCGAGTGGCTTGCCGCCGACGGTGAGCTCGACGATCCGGTCGCCAGGCGGGCGCTCAGGGTCGTAGCGAAGCACGACACCGCTCACGTGCGCGTTTGGCTGTGGGCCGCGGACGATGCGCTCGAGATACGCCTTGAGCGCAGCGCCGGTTGCCGTGAGGCGCATCAGCATGTTGCCGAACGGCTGCACTTCGTAGAGCGCGCCGAAGGTGACCGGCCCAGCTGCAAGCGTTGCCCGAATGCCGCCATTATTCATCACGCCGACATCGGTGCCGCCGGCAGCGCGCTGTGCGTCGGCAATCAGATTGCCCAACGCGTGCTGCGGACCGGCACGGCGGAGTTCCACTGCGTTTGTGGCGATCGGCTTTGCCACCAGTTCACGAACCGGAGCAACGGCCGCGTCAACGAGGCGCACAATGCCGGCTTCGGGTGTGACCGAGTCGCTCTGTACATAGACCACGCGCGGCATCACTGACGCACGCTCGGCGCGGTTCATCGGGAGATCAACGACCGCAACCGCGCGGCCGCTGGAGCGCGCGCGCATGAGCGGAACGCCGCCGATCATTGCCGACGCTTCATTGTGCGAATGGCCGCCAACGAATGCGTCCACCGTCCCACCGGCTTGCTGTGCCACGTCGGCAAGTTCGCCGCGGCAGGACTCCGTGCAGTCGAAGCTCGCGTGGGCGATGACGATGACGAGATCGGCTCCGCGCGCACGCAGCTGTCGCGCCCGCTCCGCCACGATGGGGCCACCAGGGACGAATCGCAGGGTTGCGACGTTCGACGGCATGGTCGTGACGGGGGTAGCGAGCAGCGCGAGCCCGATGATGCCGATCTTCACACCGCCGCGCTCGACCATGGTGTCGGGCCTGATCCACGGCACCGCCTTTCCCGCCGCATCGGTAATGTTTGCGGCGAGCATGCTGAACTTTGCATCACGCATGCGCGCACGAAGCGTGTCCTGGCTCCAGTCAAAATCATGATTGCCCACCGCGGCCGCCGCATAGCCAAGGGCGTTGTAGAGGGCGATGACGGGCCGGCCGAAGGCGAGGTTTGAGGCGGGCGTTCCCTGAAACAGATCGCCGCCATCAACAAGCACCGAGGTGCAGCTCGCCGTGCATTCGCTCTGCAGCCGCCGAATGACCCCCGCGAGTTGGCCGGCGCCACCTCGGCGGCCGCTGGTGCCGTCCTGGCGCGCTTCGAGGCCACCGTGAAAATCGTTGGTTGAAATAATGCGAAGCGTCGTGGCGCGCCCACCCGTAGTCGTAGCCGTAGTCGTAGTCGCTGCCGTCGACACCGTGGGTGGCCCAGTTGGCGGCGGTGTTGCCGGACGGCGGACGGCCTCGAAGTCGCCCTGCCGGTCAATCGCGGCCTGCATTTCGGCGACGAGGGCCGGCGGCACGACTTTCCACGACTCTCGTGAGCGCAACGTTCACGGAGTCCGCTGGACCGAGCGCCTTACCCTTCACGCGCAGACCGACGACGCGGTCGCCAACGGGGCGCGTCAGGTCAATCGTATACTCTGCGCCTGTGAGGACTTCGTAGTTGAATCCGATCACGGTCGGATCGGGCGCGGCGTGCATCGCGTCGCCGGTCCCGGTAACCTTGAAGTAGCGCGCGCTCTGCTCGATGTACGCCTTGAGCATGTCGCCTGGCATGCGCACGACACGAATGAAGTTGTCGTACGGGTAGAGCTGGGCGAGCTGCGCGACCGTTACCGGGCCGGCAGGAATCCTGACGCGTGTGGAAAAGACCGCCGTAGAGGCAACGTCGGCTCCTGATGTGCGGCGCATGACTTCGCCGATGAAGTCAATGATCGGCGTGTCGCGCGTTCGCGCCGAGTCCGACCGCCAGTCGACGGCCGTCTTCCCCACTGTTGTGCCCGTGTATTTGCGCGCCGCGGCGTGAGCGGTGGCAGAGAGATCAAGTATCGCTTTGTCCTCGGCGTGGCCGGCCGCACGAACAATCACCCCGTGTTTCGCCGTCACCTTCCACGAAGGCGCGCCGCGGCCCGCACGACCACGCCCCGCGGCCGGCGCATTGCGCTCCACCTGGAGTGTCGCGACGGCCACACTCGTTGCCCAGTTCCGCGGCTGCACCATCAAAACGCCGTTGATCGTGGTATCGGCGATTTCACGGTGCGAGTGCCCAACGACGATGAGGTCGATACCGGGCACTTCATTCGCCACCGTGGACATGGGATTCTCGGCGCCGACCCCGGGGAGCACCGCATCGGTTCCCGGCGCCGGATCGAATCCTGCATGTGCCACGACGACGACCACCTGCGCACCGGCGGCCCGTGCGTCTTTCACCGCGCGGTGGAGCGCCGTCACGATGTCGTCGATCTGTAGTTTCTTGTTGAGCGTGACCTTGTCCCACACCATCGACCAGGGTGTGGTGACGCCAATGACGGCGACGCGCACGCCTCCGCGGTCAAAAAACGCCGCCGGTGCCCAGCTGCGCTTGCCGTCAATCCGGCGCACGTTCGCGGCCAGGAGCGGGAAGGTCGCGGCCGCGAGCGTGCGATCCAGAAAGGGCAGGCCGTAGTTGAACTCGTGATTGCCAAGCACGACGGCGTCGTACTTGAGCGCGTTCATCGCGGCGATCACCGGATTGGGGCCGGTCCAGCCTGGGCGCGACGCGACATACGTGACGGCGTTACCCTGCAGGAAATCGCCGGCATCGACGAAGAGCGCACGACCCGGGGCCGCCGCACGCAGCGAATCGAAGATTCCTGCCACGCGACTCAGGCCGCGGCCGGACTCGGCAGAATCGGTGTAGTAGTCCCACCCACGAATGCGACCGTGGATGTCCGTCGTGGCCGCAATGATCAGCTCGATGGGCTTCTGGGGCGCCGCCGACTGGCCAGAGGCCGCACGCGACGTGAGCACCGCAGCCGTCAGTACAATTCGAAGTAACTGTTGGGCAGCCATAAGCGAACTTACCCGGCACGGGGCGCCAGAGCGACCCCGGCGACGGCTATCTTTCGGTACATCTGGCGATACATGATCGTGACGCCTGATGTCCTACTGATTCGGCGTGGGACCTTGGAGATTGTAACGACGAGCGGGAATCACCTTTTATCATGCGTCCCCTGATCATCGGCGTCGCCGGCGGGTCCGGATCCGGCAAGACCACTATCGCCCGGCGAATTGCCGAGGGACTCGCCCCGTCGCGCGTGGCGCATGTGGATATGGACGCGTACTACCGACACCGCCCGGACCTCACATTCGAGGCGCGCAAGCGGATGAACTGGGATCACCCGGACGCGCTCGACCTCGACCTCTTCGTGGCCCAGCTCGACGCCCTTGGGCGCGGCGAGGCCGTGGACAAGCCGGTCTATGATTATGCGACGCATCTCCGCCGCGAGCAGCCGGAGCGCATTTCGGCGACCGACGTCGTCATCGTGGATGGAATCCTCCTCTTCACCGACGAACGCGTACGGAATCGCTGTGACGTGAAGGTGTTCGTGGATGCCGACGCAGACGAGCGGCTCATTCGCCGCTTGCGGCGCGACGTGGCCGAACGGGGCCGCCCGCTGGATGAAATCATTGATCAGTATCTCGTCACGGTGAAACCGATGCACCTGCAGTTTGTGGAACCCACCAAGCGCTACGCCGACGTCGTGGTCCCGCGCGGTGGAGAAAACGAAGTGGCTATTGGCATGATCATCTCGCTCATTCGTCAACGCGCCGAGGCACCAGCATGATTGCGGCACCAGCGACCACCGCCCGTATTCTCGTTGTGGACGACGAGCCGGATATCGTGGCGCTCGTCGTGTATCACCTTGCCAAGTCCGGCTACCGGGTATCGAGTGCGTCGACCGGACCCGATGCGGTCGCCGTGGCCAAGCGCGAACGGCCGGCGCTGGTGGTGCTCGACCTGATGCTCCCGGGACTCTCGGGCTTCGACGTCCTGCGGGAGATCCGCGGCGACGCGGGCACCAAAGACATTGCGGTGCTGATGCTGACGGCGCGCAAAGAAGAACCGGACCGTATCAAGGGACTCTCACTCGGCGCAGACGATTATCTCACCAAGCCGTTCAGCCCGCAGGAACTCGTCCTGCGCGTGCAGGCGATCCTTCGGCGCACCACGGCCGCCGGGCAAGCCGGCGATGTGTTGCAGGCCGGCCCGATTACGATTGACCGCGCGGCACACACGGTGAGTGTTGGCGGCGAGCTACTCGACCTGACCGCGACGGAATACAAGCTGCTGCTCACGCTTGCCGAGCGCCGGGGCCGGGTGCAGGCGCGTACGCACCTGCTCGAAACGGTGTGGGAAGCTGCGCCCGATATTCAGACCCGAACGGTGGACATGCACGTGCAGCGTCTACGCTCGAAGCTCGGCGTGGCCGGCGACCTCATCGAGACCGTGCGCGGATTCGGCTACCGGCTCAGCGCAACGCAGGCCAAGGGCGCGTGAGGCTCACCAGCCGGCTGCTGATCGGCGTCCTTGGCGTCGTCGGCGTGCTGGTGCTGTTCATGGTCTTTCTCGTGGATCGGCAGCTGTCGAGCCGTCTGCAAGAAGAGACCGCGGATGTGCTGGCGCGCGAGGCGCGCTTTGTGGCAATCAGCTGGACGCCGTCCACAGATCCGGTTGAACTCGCGCGGAGCGCCGGGTCGGCGATGGGCCGGCGCGTCACGCTCATTCGGCCCGACGGAACCGTCGTCGGTGACACCGATTTCGATCGCGATGGTATCAAACGCCTCGAGAACCATTCGCAGCGCCCCGAGGTGCTCGCCGCGAATCAGGGCCGCGTTGGTTCATCGCTTCGCACGAGCCCGTCGCGCGGCGACATCGAGTTGTACGTCGCGGTGCGCGCGCCGCTGGGCGTGGCGCGCGTGTCGGTGCCGACTGGATCGCTCGACGCGATTGTGGCCAGTGCGCGGAGTGACATCGTGTTCGCGGGACTCTTGGCGCTGGCCGTCGCGCTCGTGCTCGCCTGGTTTTTCGCACGCAAGATTTCGCAGCCCGTCATTGCGCTGCGCGATGTGGCGGCCGCCATCGCCGCGGGCGACCTGCGATCACGTCCCGCGCTCCGTGCGCCGGGCGAAATCGGTGAGCTCGCCCGGGCGCTGCACCAACTCGCCGAGCAACTGTCGGCCCGTCTCGACGCGCTGCAGGCCGATGAGTCGCTCCTGCTGCAGCTCACGGAATCGGTCAACGAAGGCGTGATCGCCGTCGACACGGCGCGTCGGGTCGTGCGAATCAATGAGAACGCGCGACGCTTGCTTGCGTTGGCGGCGCCGTTGCCGTTTGCGGTGGAGCTGTTGCCGAAGGAAGTCGCGCTTCGCGCCGCGCTCGATGCCTCGTTGGCAGGCGAGACGACGGACGAGGCCGAAGTGGTGATCGCCGGCCGGACCGTGAACGTGACTGCCCGCCCACTGGTCGGCGGAGGCTCCGTCCTCGCCCTCTATGACCTCACGCGTCTCCGGCGTCTTGAAGCCGTGCGGCGCAACTTTGTTGCGAACGTTTCGCATGAACTGCGAACCCCTCTTACTGTGATTGGCGGGTTCGCCGAGACTCTGGTCAGTGACGACCCGCTGCCGGATGACCGCAAGCAATTCTCGCAGAAGATTCTGTCGAATACGCGGCGGATGCAGCGGTTGGTCGACGATCTGCTCGACCTTTCGCGGATTGAACTCGGCGGATGGGTGCCGACCCCGGTGGATGCCGACATCGAAAGCATTGCGGCCGACGCTCTGGCTACGGCACGCAGCGATGCGTCGAAAAAAGGTCTCACGCTGACGACGCACATCGCCAGCGGGGCGAGCCGGGTCTGGGCCGACCCCATGGCACTGCGCCAGATCATCGGGAATCTCGTGGACAACTCCGTGCGGCATACGGCGACCGGCGACGTCACGGTATTCACGCAACTGCGGGATGGCGGCGGCGTGTCGGTGGGTGTTCGCGACAGCGGGATTGGCATCGAGCAAGAGCACCTGCCGCGCATCTTCGAACGCTTTTACCGGGTGGACAAGGGCCGCTCGCGCGACGAGGGTGGCACGGGGCTCGGCCTGGCGATCGTGAAGCACTTGGTCGAGGCCCATGGTGGGCGGGTCCGGGCTGAAAGCATGGTTGGAGAGGGCACATCGATTCTGGCCCAGTTCCCACCGCGGCCGGTGTAGCCGCTCGGCACCTGGTAAAGAGCGGGAACAGGGGTTTGTAACAGGGCTCCGTTACATCGCCGTTACAGTTCCGTGGACGGATCGAAACGGGCCGATCGGATAATCAGGTGTGCGCGAAGGACGTCTGTCCCGAGCGAGACCCGCACGCCCCAATCCGACCCCCAGCGACCATGCGCCGCTTCGCCGTTATCACCCTGTTGTTCACGATCCTGTTTGGCGCGCCTTCCGCCGCCATTTCACAAGCCAGGTCCACCGGCCGCATCGTTGGACGTGTGGTCGACGTCGCCACCGGCCAAGGCGTGACCGACGCCGGCGTTCAGGTTGTTGGGACCGCCATCGGCGTGCTATCCGGAATTGACGGCCGCTATACGATCAACGCAGTCGCCACCGGCACGGTGACGCTGCAGGTGCGCCGGATCGGTTACGCGCCCAAGCAAGTCACCGGCATCTTTCTCGAAGCGGGCAAGACGGTTGAACAGAACATTTCCATCGCCAACGCCGCCATCACCCTGACGGCGGTCAGCGTCACCGCTTCCGCTGAAAAGGGCACCGTTTCGGAAGCGACGGACCAGCAGAAGAACTCGATCAGCGTGGTCAGCACGATTACCGCCGAGCAGATTGCGAAGAGCCCCGATGGCGACGCGGCGCAGACGGTGAAGCGCGTCAGCGGCGTGACGGTGCAGGATGGCAAGTATGTGTTTGTCCGCGGCCTCGGCGAGCGCTACACCACGAGCTCGTTGAACGGTGCTCGCGTACCGAGCCCGGAGCCGGAACGCCGGGTGGTTCCACTCGACATGTTCCCCGCCGGCCTGCTCCAGACGATCACGACGACCAAGACGTTCACTCCCGACCAGCAGGGCGACTTCAGTGGCGCGCTGGTCGACATCAAGACGAAGGAGTTTCCGGCCAAGCGTTCGGCCTCCGTCCAACTCGGCAGCGGATACGCGTCCGGCGCCACGGGGTCGAGCCTGTTTTCCGCGACCGGCGTGGGCGGCGAGCCGTTCGCCATGGTCAAGCATGACCGCGACATGCCGCCGCTCATCCGGAGCATCACCGATTTTCAGCATCTCACGCTGACGCAGGCAGACATGAACCTGCTCGCCTCGTCGTTCCGCAACGCCTGGACGCCGAAGACCGGCACCGGCGCTCCGCTGCTGAACGGCTCGGCGTCCTTTGGCGGCAACGACCCGATCCTCTTCGGTCACCGGCTGGGGTACCTGATTTCCGCGACGATGTCGTCGGGCACCGACGTGAAGGACGATCAGGTGCGCGCCCTCGCCGATCGTGGCAACACGAAGGGCTCAACGGTGGAGCTCGACCGATTCACTGGATCGACGGTGAGTCAGGGCGTCCTCTGGGGCGGCCTCACGAACCTGAGCACGTACATCGGCACGAACAACCGGATCAGCTTCAACGGTTTGTATAATCGTGGCAGCGACAACGATGCCCGTGTCGAGACCGGCACGCTCTCGTCCGACGGCATTCGCGCCAAGATCACGCGCATGCAGTACGTCGAGCGGGCGGTCTATTCGGGCCAGCTCTCCGGCGAGCACCAGATCACTGTAGCGCAGAAGTTTGACTGGGCGGCGACATCGAGCGGCGTGCGCCGCTACGAGCCGGACCGTTCCGAATTTGTGCAGGCCATCGAGAAGGGCGCGTCCGGATCCGATGTACTGCGCTGGGTCAATGGCGGCAGCGGCGGCGCCGTGCGCACCTTCTCGGACCTGCGCGAAAGCAACCACGAGTATCGTGGTACTTATCAACTCGAAATCGGCCCCACGAGCGGCATGAGCACCATCCGGATTGGCGGCCTCTTCCGGTCGACCACCCGCGACGCGCAGAGCCTTTCGTTCGCGATTGCGGCGCGCGGGCTCGACAACTCGCAGCGCGCGCTCTTGCCCGAACAGATTTTTGACGGGCGTTTTGCCACGGCGACGTCCAACATCTTCAGCATTGGCCCACTCTCGCAGGGCGGGTCGTACACCGCGCGTGACGAGATCTCCGCGGGCTTTGCGATGGCGGAAGTCCCGGTCGGTCGGCGCGTTCGTGTCATTGGCGGGGCGCGCTATGAGAGCGACCGGCTCGAGGTGGACGCCTTTTCGACACTCGGCTCACCGGTTCGCACGGCGAAGCTCTGGAACGACCTGCTCCCGTCGCTGGCGGTGAACTTCAAGATCTCGGAAACGCAGCAGCTTCGGATTTCCGCGTCGCGCACGCTGGCCCGTCCGGAATACCGCGAACTCTCTCCGATCATTTCACGCGACGTGGTGGGCGGCGAGAACGTGCAGGGCGACGAGAACCTGCAGCGCACCAACGTCAATAATGCCGACATCCGCTGGGAGCTCTATCCGCGTTCGGGCGAGGTGATCAGCCTGGCGGTGTTCGCCAAGCAGTTCGTCAACCCGATTGAACGGGTGTATGGCGCGGGCAGCGGCGGCACCAGCTTCGTGTTCTTCACCAACGCGAAAAGCGCCGACAACTATGGCGTCGAGGTCGAACTGCGCAAGGATCTCGACGCATTTGGCAAGTTCTTTACCCCGTTCACGTTCTTCACGAACGCGACTGTGATGCAGAGCCAGATCCACCTCGACCCCAGCAGCCAGGCGGCGTCGACGAACTTCAACCGCCGGATGGTTGGGCAAGCGCCGTATGTGCTCAACACGGGCCTGACCTATTCGTCGCACACGGGCGCGTCCACGGCAACCCTCCTGTTCAACCGCGTGGGCGAGCGGCTCACTGCCGCCGGCAGCTCGCCGCTTCCGGATGTGATCGAGCAGCCCCGCAACGTGCTGGATCTGTCGCTGCGCTGGGCGCTGTCACCATTCGTGACGGTTCGCACCGACCTCAAGAACCTCCTCGACACGCCGCACGAAATCAGCCAGGGCTCGGTCATCCGCGAGAGCTACAACGGCGGCCGCACCATTCAGGCCGGAGTGCTCTGGCGTCCGTAGCGCATGGCGATCGATGCGTCGCTGCGGTCGTGACACCGCCGTGACTGGAAACGGACTGAACGATGACACGGCACGATTCAATTACACGGGACGTAGCGCATCGGCGCTGCGTCCCGTTCGCCTTTTTTGGCCAACACGTCGCACCACCCAATGAGGATTCGCATGCACACGTTACACCGGTTTACCGTCGCGCTTGCAGCCGTCGTTGCGCTGACCAGCGCTTGCAATTCCAGTGACTCCACCGGGCCGTCGGCTCCGCTGCCGGTGCTCGGCTTCTCGGTCACGCCCACGGGGTCCACGTCGGCCCGCGTGACGTTCAGTGGCCGTTCGAGCGAGAGCTATGACATCGAACGTGCCGAGGCTGCTACAGGAACATTTGCGTCGGTGAAGACGATCGCGGTGCTGACCGCCGATGGCACGCAGACGTATAACGACGCCGGGCTCAAAGCGACGACGCTCTACCGGTACCGCGTGACATCTGTCAAGAATGGCACGCGAAGCGCGTCGACCGCGGAAGCGACTGCCACCACGCTGGCCTTTGGTAGCGCAGCGGCTTCGATCGCGACCGACATCACGACCAGCCGCACCTTGTTCGCCGACACGGCCTACACGCTGTCCGGGTTCATCCACGTGGCGAACGGCGCGACGCTGACGATTCAGCCTGGCACGACGATCAAGGGCGACTACAATGTCCTGGGATCGACGCTGATGATCATGCGTGGCGCGAAGATTCAGGCGGTCGGCACGGTTGACGCGCCGATCGTGTTCACGTCGTCGCGCCCAGCGGGCCAGCGTCAGCCCGGTGACTGGGGCGGCCTGCTCCTCATCGGCAACGCGCCAGACAACCGCAGCGGCGTGGTCAACATCGAAGGGTCGGGCACGGACGGCACCGCGATCGTGAGCGGAAAGAACTACCCCGTGCAGTACAACGGCGGCACCGTAGCGACCGACAACTCCGGCACGCTGGCCTATGTCCGCGTGGAGTTTGGCGGATTCGCACCGATCCAGGACCAGGAGTTCAACTCCTTTACGTTTGCGGCCGTGGGCTCGGGCACGCGCGCGTCATACCTCGAGTCGCTGGCCGGCCTCGACGACTCGTTCGAGTTCTTCGGCGGCGGATTCGACTTGGATCACCTCGTTGCCTTCGAGACCGCCGACGACGTGCTGGACATGTCGGAAGGCTTCTCGGGCCGCATCCAGTTCGTGGTGGCCATGAGCACGGTGCAGCTCGTTCCGCGCACCGGCGGCGGATTCTACTCGGTGGACCTCGAAGGCATCGAAAACGACGGCTGCAACGGCACGGGCTGCGATCTTGGCTTTGATTCTGCCCCGTTCACGATTCCGCTCATCGCCAACGTGACCATTATCGGCTGCGGCCAGGCGTCGTGCATGGGCGCCGGCGGCGGGCACGGCATGATGCTGCGCCGTGGCACGGGCGGCTATTACGTCAACAGCGTGTTCGCCCGCTGGTCGACGGACGGCATCTCCCTGCGTGATGCGGTGACGTACACGCGCGCCGGCAGCACGAAGACCCCGTCGGCCTCGGCCGACCTGCAAGTGCGCAACGTGCTGTTCGCCGACATCCCGAAGGTGTTCCAGGATTCTTCGGCGACGCAGAACCTGCTCGACCTCACGGCGAACAGCCTCACGCTCAGCACCGCCACCGCGGCGTCGCTGTTCACGGCAATCCCCGCGGTTGGCGCGACGCCCACCGGCCTGTCCGCGTTCGACTTCTCGCCGGCAACAGGTTCGCCCATCGCCACGGGCGGGCTCTCGACATTCACCGGCGCCATCGCCACCAAGGCGGGAACGTTCGTCACGGGCACCGCGTACCTCGGTGCCGCGGCGCCGGGCGGCGCGAAGTGGTGGACCGGCTGGACCGCATACGCACGCAACTAGCATCGTGGCAATGCAACAGCCGGCGCCCAGGTCGGGCGCCGGCTGTTTCGTTGGAGCCCGCCTGCCCGCACTATACTCCTCCATGCGCCGATTCACGCTGATCCCCTTGCTGCTGGTCGCACTCAGTGCCTGCGGTGGTTCCGACAGGCAGGCGACGGCCGCCGCTGCCACCGCCGATTCGGTACGTGCCGATTCGGCCGCGCGGGCCCGGCAGGATTCGGTCAACCGAACGCTTCCCGGATACGTCATCGACTCCATTTTTCCACCCGAGGAAGAACTCCGCCGCTTCCGCGCGGCGGTCGGTGGAACGCCGGCCTCAGCGTTCGCCGGCGGTTCCGGTTCGCTCGACATTCTGATTCACCGCTTTGTGACGGCCCTCTCTGCCGGCGACACGCTCGCGCTCCGCTCGATGGCCGTGGGTGCCCGCGAGTTCGGTGACATCTACTATCCCGAATCCCCGTACTCGCAGGCACCCTATCGTCAGTCGCCTTCGCTGGCGTGGCGACTGATTCAGGATCCGAGCGACAAAGGACTCAGGCGCCTGCTCGAGCGCTACAGTGGCAAGCCCTTGGTTTACGTCAGCCATTCCTGCGATCCGAAGGTCGCCCACGAAGGGCGTACCACGCGTTATGCAGGCTGTCTCGTCCGCCTGATCGAGCCGGCCGGAATCACGGTAACGCGTCGCTACTTCGGCTCCATCGTCGAAACGCGTGGCCAGTTCAAGTTTCTCAGCTACTCCAACCAGTTTTGAAACTGGTGATGTTCATGATACGGCGCCGACTGGTTCACCTTGGTGCTGTCGCCGCAGTGATCGCCGTCGCCGCAACCTGCGGGCGCGAAGCGCCATCCGGCGGCGTGGACCTCACCGGCGCGGGCGGCACCTTTCCCTATCCGCTCTATCGCCGGTGGTTTGCCGATTACGCCGAGCGCACCGGCGTGCGGATCAATTACCTCTCGGTCGGTTCCGACGAAGGGATTCGCCTACTGGACTCCGCGAAGGTGGACTTCGGCGCGATTGACCGGGCGCTGACCAATTCCGACCAGCGCGCCAATGGCTGTGCCCGCCTCGCGGTGCCAACTGTCGCCGGCGCGATTGCGATTGTCTACAACTTACCGGGCGTGCGTTCGGCGCTGCGGCTCGACGCTGATGTCCTGGCAGAGATTTTTTCGGGCCGCGTCACGCGGTGGGATGCGCCGTCGATTGCGGCGCGAAATCCAGGGGTCTCGCTTCCGGCGCTTGCGATCACCGTCGTACACCGGGGTGGAGGCAGCGGAACAAGCCGCGCATTCGCCGCATTCCTCGCGAGCAGCGCTCAGTGGCCCCGCGCCGTGAAGAGTGGCGGCGACGTGGTGTGGCCAATCGGCGTGGCGGTGGAAGGCAACGAAGGCATCGGCGCGCAGGTGCAACAGACGGTGGGTGCACTTGGCTACGCCGAGTTGGCCTACGCCACGCTCTACCATCTGCAGGTCGCACTCGTGCGCAATGCGCTCGGCGAGGATGTCCTGCCCTCGGATGCCAGTGTGCGTGGCGCGCTTGCCGCCGCCTTTGTTGGTGGCGACCACGGTCCGTCGCTCATCCTGACGTCTGCGCCTCGCTCGTATCCGATTGCCGCGCTCACGTGGTTGGTGTTCGACCCGCAGACGCTGGATGTGGCTCGAAGGGACAAGGTGGTCGGTTTTATCCGCTGGGCGTTGCACGACGGCGCCGCGGCGGCCGGGCGCCTCGAGTACGTCCCTCTGCCGCCAGCGGTGGTGGCGCAGTACGATTCGGCGTTGACGTCTCTCACTCCGGGGCCATGTCCCTCAGGCGCGCCACGCACCACTCGTTGAGATGACCGCGCCGACGCTCCGGATTGGCGGCGACGCCCCGTATCGCGCGCCGCGGGAAGAGGGCTCACAGCGCATCGCCGCGATCGACGTTGGATCGAACTCCATTCGCCAGATTGTCGCTGACGTCGCGCCCAACGGCACGATTCGCATCGTTGACGAAATGAAGGCCGCGCCGCGCCTTGGCGCGGGACTCGGCAAGAAGCGCATGCTGTCTGAAACTGCCGTGGCGCAAGCGACGGAAGCGCTCGTCCGCATGGCAACACTCGCGCGCCAGATCGGTGCGAAACGCATTGAAGCGGTGGCCACGAGTGCGGTGCGCGACGCGGCCAACGGCCCCGCGTTCCTTGCACAGGTGAAACAGGCGGCGGGTCTCAAGGTGCGGATCCTGAATGGCGACGAGGAAGCACGCCTCGCCTTTCGATCGGCGTTAGCGCACTTCGAGCTGGGTCGCGGCCGCGCGGTGGTCGTGGACATCGGCGGCGGCTCGGTGGAACTCGCGCTCTCGGCCGAAGGACTCGTGGAGCGGCTCATCACGCTGCCCTATGGCGCGATTCGCCTGACGGAGAGGTTCCTGACCGGGTCGGATGCGGCGAAGGGAATCAAGAAGCTGCGCAAGCATGTGCGTGAGGACATCGAACGCGCACTGCCCGTCCGCGACTGGCGCGGCGCCGACGTCATCGGCTCGGGCGGCACGTTCACCAACCTCGCGGGCATCTACCTCGCGCGCCAAGGGATGCGCGCGGCGCGTTCAGTGCATGGCACACGGATTCCGCGCGAAGAGGTGGATCAGATTCTGGAGATGCTCGCCGGAATGTCCGCCGCGGACCGCCTCAACGTGCCCGGCCTCAACGCCGGTCGCGCCGACATCATTGTGGCTGGACTCGCCGTTGTCGCCGAAGTGCTCGGTCGCGTGGAACCGCCAGAAGTGGCAGCCTCGGCGTATGGCATTCGAGAAGGACTCTTGCTCGAGACGGCGCATGTGGTTCCGTCGGTCGCCGATCCGGGTGAGGCGCGCGCGCGCTCGGTTCGCGAGTTCGCCGAGAAGTGTCACTATGAGGCGCCGCACGCGGCGCAGGTGCAGAAGCTGGCGCTGCAACTCTTCGACTCGATCGGTACCCGGATGGGTCTCGATGCGGGCGACCGCGCGATGCTCGGCGATGCCGCGCTTCTGCACGACGTGGGCTACCACATCAACTATCAGGGCCACCACAAGCATTCGTACCACCTGATTCTGCACGCCGACCTGCTCGGCATTGCCCCCGAGGAACAAGTCGTCATCGCGCATGTCGCGCGCTATCATCGTGGCCAGGTGCCGAACAAGAAGCGACACCGCGACTACGCGCGGCTCGACGCGGGCGCGCGCCAGAAGATTCGCCGTCTGTCGGCGATCCTGCGCGTGGCCGATGGACTCGACCGCGGGCATGCGGCAGCGGTCGACCTGGTGCGCGTGCGCTGGCTCGATCGGGCGTTGCGCATCACGCCCGTCGCGAAAGGCAAGACGCGCGCGCTGCGCCTCGAACTCTGGGGCGCCGCGCGAAAGTCGGCGCTGCTCGAGCGCGTGATCAGGATTCCGGTGGAGATTGTCGGGCCGGGCGGAAAAGCGGTGCAGCCCGATAATCCGGCCCACGGCGTGACCGACGGCGAATAGCCTGCAGCGCTAGCCGAACACTTCGCTCGGGCGATTGGCGTTTGCCGTGGCGCTTGCCGTGGCGCCTGAATTGCGACCTCTGCCCCACGAGTCACGAAGGAATGACGCCTGCGATGCGTGCGGCGTGTCGGTTTCCGGCCGACGACGGGCATACGCCCCGTCGGGGCCGAGCTCCCAGGCCTGACGGTCGTCTGCGAGACAGGTCTCGAGCAACGACGCGAGCCGCACATGCAGCGCCGGATCTTCAACGGGCACGGCCACCTCGACGCGACGGCTGAAGTTGCGCGGCATCCAGTCAGCAGAGGCGATGTAGTACTCAGGCGACCCGCCGTTGGCGAAGTGCCAGATGCGTGAGTGCTCGAGGAATCGCCCGATGATGCTGACGACGCGAATGTTCTCGGAGACGCCGGGTACGCCTGGACGAAGGCAGCAGATGCCGCGCACGATCAGGTCGATCTGCACGCCCGCCTGCGAGGCGTCGTACAGCGCGTCGATCGATTCCTTGTCCACCAGCGCGTTCATCTTCACGATGATGCGCGCGGGCTTCCCGTCCCGCGCGTTGGCCGCCTCGCGCGCGATTAATTGCACGACCCGTTCCCGCATTCCTGTGGGGGCGACAATGAGACGCCGGTATACCCGCTGCCGCGAGAAACCGGTCAGCAGGTTGAACAGATCGCTGACGTCTGCGCCGATGGACTCCGCACAGGTGAAGAGGCCGATGTCGGTGTAGACGCGGGCCGTTTTACCGTTGTAGTTGCCGGTCGAGAGATGCATGTAGCGCCGGATGCCATCGGCTTCGCGCCGGACGACAAGGGCCACCTTGGCGTGCGTCTTCAGTCCGGGCAGTCCATAGGCCACGTGCACGCCGAACGATTCCAGCGTGCGCGCCCAGGTGATGTTGGTCACTTCTTCGAAGCGCGCCTGCAGTTCGACCAGCACGGCCACCTGAATGCCGCGCTGCGCCGCTGTGGTGAGCGCGCGCACGATGGCGCTGTCACCGGAAGTCCGGTAGAGCGTCATCTTGATCGCGAGCACATGCTCATCGCGCGCCGCCGCTTCGATGAACTGCTCGACTGACGCGGTAAACGAATCGTAGGGATGGTGCACCAGCAGGTCGCGCTCCCGAATGACGTCGAACACACTCCGGTCCGGCTCGCGCAGCGGCACCGGCACAATCGGCGTGTACGGCGCGTCGCGTAACTCCGGGGCGTCAAGCATGGCCATCGACATCAGGTCGCCGAGGTCGAGCATCGGCCCATGCTCCTGCACGTCCGCTTCGGTGAGCGTGAGTGATTCGCCTTCGTCGGTCTCGCGGAGCTCCTCCAGCAACAGCTTGCGAACCGCCGCCGGCATGCCCGGCTGCACTTCGAGGCGCACCACTTCGCCAAAGCGACGCTGGAAGACCTGCTCCTCGATCATCGCGAGGAAGTCTTCGGACTCTTCGGTGTCGGCGATCTCGAGGTCGGAGTAGCGCGTGATGCGGAAGGTGTGCCAGCCGATCACCTGCATGCCGGGAAAGAGCGCACCCAACTGCGCGCCAATCACCTGCTCGAGCGGCACGAACTCATGTTTGCGCCCCGGCACCGGAACCCAACGAGGCAGCGACTTGGGCACCTTCACACGGGCAAATCGATCAACGCCGCGCTCCGGGTCACGCAACCCGACGGCGAGCGAGAGCGAGAGATTCGAGATGTAGGGAAAGGGATGGCCCGGATCCACGGCCAGCGGCGTAAGCACCGGGTAGACCTGCGACTCAAAGAATGCATCGAGCCCACGTCGTTCTTCGACCGTGACCTCGTGCATGCCGACCAGACGAATGCCCCGTTCGGCGAGCGCCGGCAGCAACTCATCCTCAAGCAACCCCTGAACCTGCGCGAGCATTTCGCGAACACGACGCTCGATGTGGTCGAGCTGGTCGCGGGGAGACATTGCATCTGGCGACGTGTTCGAGAACCGCCCGGCAACCTGCCGCCGCAACCCCGCCACACGCACCATGTAGAACTCGTCGAGATTCGTACCGAAAATTGAGAGGAACTTGGCGCGTTCCAGCAGCGGTACCCGGTTGTCGAACGCCTCGGCCAGCACGCGGCCGTTGAACTCCAGCCAAGAGACTTCTCGGTTGATGAACAGCGCCGGCGCTGCCGGCGGTGGGTTCACCGGCTCACCTGGCGACGAGGTGACTCAGTCCGAAATAGCTGACCGCGGCAATCAATGCCGCCGCCGGAATCGTCACGACCCAGGCCCAGACGATTCGACCAGCGAGGCCCCAACGAACACCAGAGAGACGGTGTGTGGCGCCGACGCCAACGATGGAACCGGTAATCGTGTGCGTGGTGCTCACGGGAATACCGAACTTGGTGGCCGTCATGATGACGAGGGCGCCGGCCGTCTCCGCGCAGAAACCGCTCACCGGACGCAGACGCGTGATGCGCGAGCCCATCGTATGCACGATGCGCCAACCACCGAACAGCGTGCCGAGTGAGATGCAGGTGTACGCCGACAGCGCGATCCACTTGGGCACGCTCGAGGCATCGGCGAGATAGAGGTGGCTCATGATTCCCGTTTCGGTGGCGAAGTACTGCTTCTCCGCCACGAGCAGCGCCACGATGATGCCCATCGTCTTCTGCGCGTCATTCTGGCCATGCGCAAACGACAGCATCGCCGAACTCACCAACTGGCCGGGCCTGAAGAACCGATCGACCAAGCGCGGCGTTGCGTGCCGGAACAGGTTCAACACCAGCACCATCAGGGTCAGGCCGACGATCAGGCCGAGCGTCGGCGAAATGACGATCGCGAGCAGCGTCTGGATCCACTTCTCGCCCCACATCAGCGCGGTAAATCCGCCCTTGGCGATCGCGGCGCCGGCAAATCCGCCAATGAGCGCATGCGATGAGCTCGACGGAATGCCGTAGTACCAGGTAATGAGATTCCAGACGATGGCGCCCATCAGCGCAGCGCACATGACGTTGGCATCCACGATCGACTGCACGACATACCCGCCGCTCACCGCCTTGGCGACGGCCGTCGATCCGAAAAAGGCCGCAGCGAAGTTGAAGGTCGCAGCCCAGACGACGGCCGCGAAGGGCGAGAGCACTCGGGTTCCGACGATCGTCGCGATCGAGTTGGCCGAATCGTGGAACCCGTTGATGAAGTCGAAGAAAAACGCGACGACAATGATCAGCAGGATGTAGGTAACCACGGGCGCGTCAGCTGTTCTTGATGGAGATGCTCTCGAGGACGTTGAGCGCGTCCTCACTCTCGTCGAGGGCATGCTCGATGTTGTCGAACACCTCCTTCCACTTGATCACGTCGAGGGCGTCCGGCGTTCCCTTGAACAGGTCGGCCACCGCCTCTGCGTACAGCGCATCGCCTTCCTCTTCGCACTTCTTGATGGCGCGCGCGATGCGACCAACGTCCTGCGGCTGCCGGACCTTGTGCACCGCTTCCTTGATGAGTTCGGTGGCGCGAACGAGGACCACCGTCATCCGCTTGGCCGGCTCGCGCCGATCGGCGAGGTGAAACATCTGGGCGCGGCGCGCCGTGCCGTCAATGAGATCGACGACGTTATCGAGCGCCGTGGCGAGCGCATGAATGTCCTCGCGATCGAGCGGCGTGACGAAGCTTCGGTCGAGCCGAAGCATGATCTCGTGCGTGATTTCATCCGCCTGGTGTTCCAGATCCTTGATCTGGCCGGCGAAATGATCGAGCCGCGTGGTTTCGGAAAAAAGTTCGTTGAGAATCGCGGCTGCTTTTGTCATGCGATCAGCCAGGCCATCAAAGAGGTCGAAAAAACCCTCGTCCTTCGGGATCAGGCGCACTGGTGGGATCTCCAGATAAAACGACAGAGCAAGCGCGTCACAACTTCGGGCTAACGAAAAGTTACAGGCCGGCGAAGATGAGCCGCAAACGCTTGTCGTGTGAAATTAGGCCTTGTGGCGGAACCGTTACACTCGGCGCGTGCCAGCCTTCGAGACCGGCGCGGCCACGCAAACCCTGCCGAAAAGCGACCAGAAACGCCGCCCTGCCAATCTGTCAGTGACCCTCTGAGGAGCGCAGGGGCGGAATTTAGCCTAAATGGCACACAATTGTGGCCCCAAGATTGCCCATATAAACCGGTAAGCGAGAATCCCTTTCGAGGATCCAATGGCAGACAAAGTTATCGGCATCGACCTGGGCACCACGAACTCCGTTGTCGCCGTCATGGAAGGCGGCGACCCGGTCGTCATCCCCAACGCCGAAGGCGGACGCACCACTCCGTCGGTCGTAGGCTTCAGCAAGGACGGCGAGCGCCTGGTTGGCCAGATCGCCAAGCGTCAGGCCGTCACCAATCCGCAGAACACCGTCTTCTCGATCAAGCGCTTCATGGGCCGCAAGATGCCCGAGGTGACCGAGGAGACTAAGCGCGTACCCTATGCCGTAAAGAGCGGCACGAACGACGTCGCGTCGGTCGAAGTGCAGGGCAAGCGATACACGCCGCCAGAAGTCTCGGCGATGATCCTGCAAAAAATGAAGCAGACCGCCGAGGACTACCTCGGCCACCCGGTCACCAAGGCGGTCGTCACGGTGCCGGCGTACTTCAACGACTCACAGCGCCAGGCCACGAAGGACGCCGGCAAGATTGCCGGCCTCGACGTGCTCCGCATCATCAACGAGCCAACGGCTGCCGCGCTCGCATACGGCCTCGATCGCAAGGGCAAGAAGGATGAGAAGGTTGCGGTGTTCGACTTGGGCGGCGGCACCTACGACATCTCGGTGCTCGAACTCTACGAAGTGGACGGCACGCGTCAGTTTGAAGTGAAGTCCACCAACGGCGACACGCACCTGGGCGGCGACGACTTTGACCAGCGCGTGATTGACTGGCTGGTGACGGAGTTCAAGAAGGACCAGGCGATTGACCTCTCGAAGGATCCGATGGCACTCCAGCGCCTGAAGGAAGCCGCCGAGAAGGCCAAGATCGAGCTCTCGGGCACGATGACGACGGATATCAATCTGCCGTTCATCACGGCAGACCAGTCGGGCCCCAAGCACCTCAACTACCAACTCACGCGCGCCAAGCTCGAACAGCTCGTGGACGACCTCGTCACGCGCACGCTCGAGCCGATGAAGAAGGCGCTGGCCGACGCGAAGCTGCAGCCGTCGGAGATTGACGAAGTGCTGCTCGTGGGTGGCTCGACACGCATGCCCAAGGTGCAGGAAGTGGTGAAGGCCTTCTTCGGCAAGGAGCCGAACAAGGGCGTGAACCCGGACGAAGTCGTGGCCGTTGGCGCGGCCATTCAGGGTGCCGTGCTCACCGGCGAGCAGAAGGACGTGTTGCTCCTCGACGTGTCGCCGCTCTCACTCGGCATCGAGACGCTGGGCGGCGTGACCACGGTACTCATCCCGCGGAACACGACGATCCCGACGAAGAAGTCGGAAACGTTTTCCACGGCCGACGACAATCAGACAACGGTCGAGATTCACGTGCTGCAGGGCGAGCGCGAGCTGGCCGTCTACAACAAGACCATTGGCAAGTTCCAGCTGACGGGCATTCCGCCTGCCGCACGCGGCATGCCGCAGGTGGAAGTCACCTTTGATATTGACGCGAACGGTATCCTGCATGTGGCGGCCAAGGACAAGGCCACCGGCAAGGAACAGAAGATTCGCATTGAGGCGTCGAGCGGGCTTTCGGAAAGCGAGATCGACAAGATGGTGAAGGACGCGGAGTCGAACGCGGCCGAAGACAAGCGAAAGCGCGAGGAGATTGACAGCAAGAACCGCCTCGACACGCTGACGTACCAGGTGGAGAAAGAATCGAAGGAATGGTCGGACAAGGTGCCGGAAGAACTCCGCACGCGACTCACCGCAGCCGTGGAGCGCGCCAAGAAAGCGCATCGCGGCGACGACATGAACGAGATCAAGGGCGCGCTCGAAGAACTTTCGGCGGCGTTCCAGGCGGCCGGCCAGTCCGTGTACGCGGCACAGGCGCAGTCGGCCCCGCCGGCGGAAGGCGCGCCGGCCACTGGCGCTGGCGCGGCAGATGCTGAGGCGAAAAAGGAAGAGGTCGCCGAGGCCGACTACGAGATCGTCGACAACAAGAAAGAGAAGTAGATCGTAGATTAATGCCGAGCGCGGTGCGGAAACCTCCGCGCCGCGCTCGGGGTCTAATACAGACAAGAAGGAAGAAGTACGAAAGAAGAACCCACCACCGCAGCCACGAATACCATCTCTACCAGCACGGACAGAAACCGTATGACCACGAACCTGACCCGACCCAGACTCATTGCCGTTGCCGCGATCGCCTTTGTCGGCGGCGTCCTCTTCGCCTCGTCCATGGACTGGACCAAGCTGCTCGTTGCGCAGACGCGAGCGGGCGGCCCGATTGTCAGCGTCGCCGCACCAGGCGCCGGCGACATCCAGGGTGGATTTGCCGCTATCGCAGAAAAGGTGACACCAGCCGTTGTGTCGATTGCCGCGGAGCGAGATGCGCGCCCCGCCGCGAATCGGCCCACTCCACCGGGCGGCCGCCGCGGCGGCCAGCAGCTTCCGCCGGGCATGGAACAGTTTTTCAGACAGCAGCCTGATCCGGAAACCGAACCGGCTGCAGCAACGGGCACCGGGTTCCTCGTGAGCAAGGACGGCTACGTGCTCACGAACAACCACGTCGTGGAAGGCATGGACCGCATCACGATCAAACTCACCGACCGTCGCGAGTTCAAGGCGAAAGTGATTGGGCGCGATCCGCAGACCGACGTGGCCGTGGTCAAGATTGACGGCACGAACCTTCCTGCGCTGACGTTCGGCGATGACGCAACGACGCGCATCGGCGAGTGGGTGCTGGCGATTGGCAACCCGCTCGGCCTCGACTTTACCGTCACGGCCGGCATCGTGAGTGCCAAAGGACGGTCGAACGAGCTGCGCCGGCTCAACTCGAACACCTACGCGATTCAGGATTTCATTCAGACCGACGCGGCGATCAATCCCGGCAACTCGGGTGGTCCGCTCGTGAACACCCGTGGCGAAGTGATCGGCATCAACTCGGCCATTGCCAGCCAGACCGGCACGTACACGGGCTACGGATTCGCGATTCCGATCACGCTGGCCAAGACGGTGATGGATGACATCATTGCCCACGGCCGCGTGCGCCGCGCCATCATGGGCGCGTCGATGGGTGAGGTCTCTGCCGAAGACGCAGCGGTTAACAACCTGAAGGAAATTTCGGGCGCCAAGATCCAGGATCTCGTCATTCAAACGACGGTGGCGGGCGACCGCCTCGAAAGCCCTGCAGAGAAGGCCGGTGTCGAACGTGGTGACATTGTGGTCGCGGCCGATGGCAAGAAGGTCGATCGGGTCAGCGCGTTGCAACGGATACTGCGGATGAAGCAGCCCGGCGACGTGGTCACCCTCGACGTCGTGCGCTACGGAGAGAAGAAGTCCATCAAGGTGAAGCTGACCGAGGCGCCGAGTGACGACGCCAAGCCGGCCGCCGTGGCCGTCAAGGCAAAGCCTGATGAACCGAGTGCGTCGTTGGCGATTTCGAAGCTGGGAATTACCGTCGAAGGCACATCGGCAAAGCTTTCAGAGACCCTTCCGATCTCGGACAAGCTGAAGGGCGTTGCCGTGGTCTCCGTGACGCCAGGCTCAACGAGCGAGGGGAAGCTCTTCCCGGCCGACGTTGTCACCGCGATTCGGTTCCCGAATCAGGTGGCCGTGGCCACCGTGGCGGACCTGCAGCGCGAGTTGGGCAAGCTGAAGGTGGGCCAGTATGTTGGTCTCATGGTCTACTCCACAAACCCGCAGAACGGCGCAACGAACTCGCGCGTCGTGAACCTACGAATCGCCGAATAAACGGACTCCTGGTGGGTTGAACGGGGAGTCCGGCAACGGGCTCCCCGTTTGGTTAGTGATGTCGCGAGAGTGGCGAAACTGGCAGACGCGCAGGACTTAGGATCCTGTGCCGCAAGGCATCCGGGTTCGACCCCCGGCTCTCGCATAGAAACCGTTGGGAATTGGCAGTTGGGAGAGGCTACACGATTATCTTTCAGGCCTATGGAACTCGAAGTCACCGACCGTAAATCATCGGGCGCCGAACGGCGCCTTCGCGTCAGCGTCAGCGCCGCAACCGTCAACGACGCGCGCGAGCGCGCGGCCGGCCGCGTGGCCAAACAGGTGCGCATTCCAGGCTTCCGGCCCGGCAAGGCGCCCGCGAACATCGTCCGCAAGCAGTACGCCGACGCTATCCGCCAGGAAGCGCTCGACGCGCTGATGCGCGAGGCGTACCTCCGCGTCATTGAATCCGAAAAACTCGATCCCGTGACGCAGCCGCATGCGCACGAGGTCACTTACACCGACGGCGAGGCGCTCACCTTCGAGTTGCACTGTGAAGTGCGCCCGGACGTGCAGCTCGCCCGCGTTGAGGGATTCAAGGTCAAACGGACCAGCGCCGTTGTGACCGACGAGATGCTCAACGCGCAGATC
Source organism: Gemmatimonadota bacterium (assembly GCA_026387935.1). Taxonomy (GTDB): domain Bacteria; phylum Gemmatimonadota; class Gemmatimonadetes; order Gemmatimonadales; family Gemmatimonadaceae; genus Fen-1231. Next base: position 34,939 of record JAPLKU010000008.1, read on the forward strand.
GAGCAGCTCCGCGACGAGAAAGCGGCGTGGACACCGCTCGAGGACAAGCCGAAGGAAGGCGACCTCGTCACCGTGCAGCTCGCGGTCACCGGCGGCGACGTGCCGTCGGCCGACAGCAAGGAATACCGCCTTGTTCTCGGTGCGGGCCAGATCATCGCCGCGATTGAAGAGCTCGTCATGGAACTTGCACCGGGGGGTTCGGCGGAACGTCCCGTGAAGTGGCCTGACGACTTCCCCGACGAAGCGCAGCGCGGCAAGACAAAGACGGTCCGCGTCGCGCTCACGGACGTGAAGCGGAAATCGCTGCCTGACCTCGACGACGCACTCGCGCGCGAGCTCGGCGATTTCGAAACGATTGAGGCCTTACGCGCCGCCGTACGCACCGACCTGGAGACGCAAGCGACTCGCGAGTCCGACTCCGGGGTGCGCGGCAAGTTGATTGACGACATTCTGACTGCCAACAGTTTCGACGTGCCGCCGAGCTGGGTGCGACAGGTGGTCGGCGCGTATGCGCAGGCCTATCAGGTGCCGGAAGCTGATGCAGAGAAGTTTGCGGCGGAGTTCATGCCGATGGCCGAGCGGCAGGTGCGGCGCGACATGGTGATTGACACCATCGCCCTGAAGGAAAAACTCATCGCGACCGAGAAAGACGTGGACGACAAGATCGCCGAACTGGCCACCACGCGCGGCCTGAAAGTGGGCGAGCTGTACGCGTCGCTGCAAAAGGCGGGACGGCTGAAGGAGATCGAGCGTTCGATTACTGAAGAACGCGTGTTCGAGTGGCTGCTCGCGCGCAACACCGTAGAAGCTGAATAACCAGCAGAATTCCCGAAGCACTTACCCGCTTCAACCAAGGACGACACCCGCATGACCATCATCCCGAATCCTTATGTCATCGAGCGGTCGAGTCGTGGCGAGCGCAGCTACGACGTCTATTCCCGACTGCTGATGGACCGGATCATCTTCCTCGGCACGCCGATCAATGACGACGTGGCGAACATGATCATCGCCCAGTTGCTCTTCCTGGATGCGGATAACCCGGGGCGCGACATCTACCTCTATCTGAACTCGCCGGGCGGAAACGTTTCCAGCGGCATGGCGATTTACGACACGATGCAGTTCCTGCGTTCACCGGTGGCGACGATCTGCATGGGCATGGCCGCCTCCATGGGGTCGTTCCTGCTCGCGGCAGGGCGCGCTGGTAAGCGCTCAGCGCTCCCGCACTCGCGGATCATGATTCACCAGCCGTCGGGTGGCGCGCAGGGCACGGCGTCGGACATCGAGATTCAGGCGAAGGAGATTCTCTATCTCCGCGCGCAAATGAACGGGCTGTACTGCAAGCACACGGGCCGACCGATCGAGCAGATTGAGCGCGACATGGAGCGGGACTTTTTCATGTCGGCTGAAGAGGCCAAGGCGTACGGACTGATTGATACGGTCATCACGCAGAGTCCGGAGATGATCAAGGAGTTGGCAGGAGCAGGCGCCAAGTAATGGCCGGACTGGGTGCCGGAACAGGGGCTTGTGAATTCGTTCACAAGCCCCTGTTCCCATCATTGTAGTGAACTGGACCGCGGGGTACTGTTACGCAGGGGAAAGACCGGGCGTCGAATGTGACGCGTGTCCATGCCGATACTCATCAAGCGGGGTGCGGCAGCCCTGGGGTCCACCGCGGGTCGCGCGATACGACGCAAACAACTCCTGAGGAGTGACGGCAGCAATCCATGACCTCGATGTCGCACGACCGCCATCTCCGCTGCTCGTTCTGCGGGAAGTCCAAGGACTCGGTGAGGAAGTTCATCTCAGGGCCCTCGGTCTACATCTGCAACGAGTGCATCGCCCTCTGCAATGAGATTCTTGCCGAGGACGAAGAGCGTGAGGTTGCCGAGGCCGTCACACAGGTCCCTGCCCCGCAAGAGATCAAGGACGTCCTCGACCAGTATGTGATTGGCCAGGAGAAGGCGAAGAAGGCGCTCGCCGTCGCCGTGCACAATCACTACAAGCGCATCAACGCGGGCGCCAAACGTGAAGGGGATGTCGAGCTCGACAAGTCGAACATCCTCCTCCTCGGCCCCACCGGGGTTGGCAAGACGCTGCTCGCGCAGACGTTGGCGCGCATTCTCGATGTGCCGTTCACGATTGCCGACGCCACGACACTGACAGAAGCCGGATACGTCGGTGAGGACGTCGAAAATATTCTCGTGCTACTGCTGCAAGCAGGCGACTTCAACGTCGCTGAATGCGAGCGCGGCATTGTCTACATCGACGAAATCGACAAGATCGCGCGGAAGAGCGAGAATCCGAGCATCACCCGCGACGTGTCGGGCGAGGGTGTGCAGCAGGCGCTACTGAAGATTCTCGAAGGCACCGTGGCAAGCGTTCCGCCGCAGGGTGGTCGCAAGCACCCGCAGCAGGAATACATCCAGATCAACACCAAGGACATTCTCTTCATCTGCGGCGGCGCGTTCGACGGGCTCGAGAAGATCATCGAAGCCCGGCTCGGGCGGCGGAAGATTGGATTCAACTCGGCGGAAGCGAAGGGCCGCGTGGGTGCGGCGAAGAACGTCTTCGGCGACGTGGAGCCGGACGATCTGCTCCGCTTTGGGCTCATCCCCGAACTCGTGGGTCGCCTTCCGGTTGCCGTGCCACTTGAAGCGCTCGACGAAGAGGCCCTCGTCACGATCCTCAAGGAGCCGCGTAACGCGCTCACGAAGCAGTACGCAAAGCTCTTCGAACTCGAAGACGTGAAGATCTCGTTCGAGGAATCAGCGCTGAAGGCGATTGCGAAGAAGGCCATCGAGCGCGGCACGGGTGCGCGTGGATTGCGTGCGATTCTCGAAAACATGCTGATGGACACCATGTTCGACCTGCCGGGCCGTGATGATGTCGTGGAAGTGAAAGTGACGGAGGCGAGCGTGACGAATGGCGCGCCTCCGCTGCTCGAACTGGCGCCGCGGCGGCAGAAGAAGGAGGCGTAGTATTCCCCGGTCAGGACCCGCCGGCGGCGACAAGAGCACCGAGCCAAGGACCGAACCGGCCGCGGACGTTGTCGCAATACACCCGCCGGTCAATCCGCTCGTCATCCGGCACATGGAGTTCCTCGGCGGAATGGCCGACCATGCCGGTTGGCGCCCCGAGACGACGCTGCCCGAAGTCGCCTTCGCCGGCCGGTCGAACGTCGGCAAGTCGTCCCTGCTGAACAAGCTCGTCGGCAACCGTTCGCTGGCCCGCGTCAGCAAGACGCCGGGGCGCACGCGCGAAATCAACTTTTTCAAGATCAACGAGACCTTTATTCTGGCCGACCTGCCGGGATACGGGTACGCGAAGATCTCGAAAGACAAGAAGGCCGCGTGGAAGCCGCTCATTGAGGGCTATCTCTACGCCAGCAAGCAGCTCCGCGGCGTGGTACTGCTCGTTGATGCCCGCCACGAGCCAACCGCAGATGACCGCGCGATGCGCGACTACCTCGGCGACCTCGGCATTCCCACACTGATTGTCCTGACGAAGATGGACAAGCTGTCGGCGAAAGAGGCCGTCGAACGGTCGACGGCGCTTGCGCGTGCGCTCGAGGTGGATGAAGATCAGATCGTGTCCACGAGCGCGGTGTCCGGGCGAGGGCGGGATGATCTGGCGGAGGCCGTCGTGTCGCTGCTCGATTCTCCGCCGTGGCGTTGATTCGCATGCGCGCCTCATGGCGTGCGCTTCTGGCATTGACTGTGGCCGCCTGTGCGTCGGTGCCGGAAGCCGGCCGCGCGCAGGTGGTGAGCACCGCGGGCACCGCTCGCATTGACAGCGCCGCTCGGCAGCCCACGAACCCCGGTTTGATTCCCGCGAACTACGGCTCGCTCAAGCGCGATGATCTCGCGCTCACGGTGCAGCTGCAGGGACTGACCATTCGGGCCATTCCGCTCGACGAGTCGGTGATCCGCGCGCTGGCTCCGGATTCGTACACCTCGCTGCATGCGCTGCGAGAGGCGCATGCGACGGAACTCGACCGCATGCGGACACGGCTCGGCCTGTCCACGATTCAGGCTTGGTATGTGCAGTATTTCAACGTGCAGCAGGGCGAGGCGCGCTACGACCCACGTGACGTGCAGATACGGAGCGCGGGCCGCGACTTCCGGCCGCTGGACGTGATTCCCCTCGTCACCGGTTTTCAGGACGGCCGCTTGGCGCAGGGACGGAGCGTGGACGCCATCTTCGCCTTTGACCCTGCCGTATCCGTGTCACAGCCGCTGGTGGTGACGCTTGGCGGCAAGAGCACCAGCGCCTGGGCCGATCAACTGCTTGGGCTGCTCGAACGCGAGCGCGCGGCCATCTGGTCTCGCGCCGCTGTTGCGCGTAGGCCGTAGCACAGCCAAAACAAGAGCGACCACTGGCGCGCCTCCATCTGTGAGGAACTCCCGATGACGATCAAACCCCTTCGCAAGCTCGGCGCCACACCCCTCGCACCGGTGGCCGAGGCGTGGCTGGAACGCATCGAAGGCGCACTGCGCGACGCGTCGCTCGACCGTCCGCGATTCTGCCGTGAGTTGCTCTGCGAACTGGCGTTTCCGGATTATGTGGCCAACTGGGCCACGGCCGTCAACGACGACCAGCTGGCGCAGGGCACTCGGATTTCGCTGGCCGCGCTCGACTCGCGCAACATCACGCTCGAACCCGAGTACTACGCCGAGTGCGACGACGCAAAGTTCCAGCGCGTGAAACCCCTACTCTGGCTCTGGTACTCATTTGACCGGCTGCCCATTGGCGGGCAGAACGTGGATCTCGGTGTGCGGCTCAGGCGGATTCTCGCCCCGCACATTTTCAAGACGTGCGGCGCGCGATTCAAGGCGTTCCAGCATGTGGAGTTCTCGTTCGGCTACAACATCGAATGTGGTGATGACGTCGTGGTGCACCGTCACGTGTTACTCGATGACCGCGGCGGCATCCAGATGGGCAACAAGGTCTCCATCAGCGACTACGCGAACATCTACAGCCACACCCACAGCATCGTCGAGCAGGCGGACGTGACGAACGCGGCGACGATTCTGGAGGAGGGCGTGCGGATCACCTACCACGCGACGGTGTTGGCCGGGGTGCGTGTCGGCGTGCAAGGGATGGTGGGCGCGGTGGCCGTCGCGACGAAGGACGTGCGGCCGTACCACGTGAACGTGGGGATCCCAGCCAAGTCGGTGCGGGTCAAGCCGAACGCGCCGGCTGAGGCGTGGGCAGCGTCGCGCACATCGAATACGAAGGGTAGTGAGTAGCGAGTAGCGACAAACGCGAGTACCCAGCACCGCGTACGGCAGTCGTTCCTACGTGCTACCGGCTGCGGAGTACGTCCTCTAACGCCCCAGCCGTCCCGTCCCTGAGTATCCACGCCACCTGCCGCAGCAGGTCGTGCGTCCTCGGCCACGCCAGCCGCTTCTTCGCGGCCGCGAACGTCTCCCACTTTGCGCGAGAGTGCTCGGGTCCGAGAGTGAACTGCGTGCTGCCGACGACGGCGGCGAACGCGACCGAGATCTGCAGCGTGTCCGACTTTGCGAGATAGAACGGATTGGCCGTGATGCTGTAGAGACGCTCGGGCTGCAATCCTGTTTCCTCGCGCAGTTCCCGCAGGGCCGCCTGCACCGGCGGCTCGCCGGGCTCGATGCTGCCGTGGACAATCTCCCACGCGCCCGTGCTGCGCGCGCCGGGCGCGCGCTCGAGCGTGAGCACGCGCCAGGCTTGGCCGACGCGACGGATCACGACGACGTCAACGACGCCGGCGACGATTCGCGTGGTGGGTTGTTTTGCGTTCGGCACGTGCTGGGACAATTGGGCGCGGTGCCGCGCGGCTATTCCCGGCTGCGGCCGAGCAGCGCGTGCAAGCGCGCCGAGAGGGCGCGCGGGCGGAACGGTTTCATGAGGTAGTCGCTCGCGCCGTACTCGAACACGCGCACTTCACTGTCCTCGTCGCCCTTCGCGGTGAGCACGATTACGGGCAGGTTCGCCGTCGCCGGGCGCGAGCGCAGATGGCTGAGCACGCCATAGCCGTCGAGGCGCGGCAAGTTCAAGTCGAGCACGACGATGTCCGGCCCGGCGCGGTCAATCTCGTCGAGCGCGATGACGCCGTCCGCGGCTTCGAATACGGTGAACCCTTCGCGCTCCAGCAGATCCTTCATCACTCGACGGAGCGCGTCTTCGTCTTCAACGAGGAGCACCTTCTTCAAACGACCGTTCGCCGACTTGCCTTCGTCGAGCAGCTGGAAGCTGTCCCCTTCGAAGCGCTGCGGTCGCGTGTGCAGTGTTTTGACGGCTGGTGGCCCGCCAGCGGGCAGCAGATCGACGGTGCCGCCATCCAGCGACGTCTGCCGAGCCATGGCGACAGACGCTCGATCGGACTGGTCCGACGGCATTTCCAGCACGCGCAGCAGTTCGTCAATGCTGCTCGAGCCGTTGCGGACGTGCGACACGCCGGATTCCCAGAGGCCGCGCATGCCACCTTCGCGCGCGGCGTCGGCGATGCGATCGGCGGGCTCGTTGGCCGCGATGCGGCGTTCGAGTTCGGGCGTCATGACGAGCACTTCCGTGAGCGCGAGTCGCCCGCGATAGCCGGTCTGCGAGCATTCAGAGCAGCCCACGGCGCGATAGAGCGTCACGCCCTGCGCGAACCAGGTGCGCAGCCGATCGGGCACCGCGCCCACCTGCAGCTCGCGGCAATGCGGGCAGAGGCGGCGCACCAGGCGTTGTGCGAGCACGCCCTTGAGCGCCGCAGCGATCTTGTAGGTCTCAACACCAATGTCCACGAGACGCGTGACGGAACTCGCCGCGTCAATTGTGTGGAGCGTACTGAGCACCAAGTGGACGGTGAGCGACGCCTGCACGGTGATGCCGGCCGTTTCCTTGTCGCGCACTTCGCCGACGAGGATGACGTCAGGATCCTGACGCAGGATTGAGCGAAGGGCGGCAGGGAATGTGAGCCCAGCCTTTTCGTTCACCTGCACCTGCACGACGCCGGCGAGCCGGTATTCGACCGGGTCTTCGACAGTGACGATGTTCACGCCGCGCGTCTGAATGCTGCGCAGCATCGAGTACAGCGTTGTCGTCTTGCCCGAGCCGGTTGGGCCCGTGACGAGAATAATTCCTTCGCGCGTATCGAGCAGGAGCTTGATGCGCTCGAGTTCGTCGGGATTGAGTCCGAGGTTCTCCAGCGACAGCACGGTGGCGCGCTGGTCGAGAATACGAATGACGACTTTTTCGCCCTGCGACGCCGGCAACGTTGAGACGCGGAGGTCGACACGATTGCCGCTGACCGCGACGCGCGCGCGGCCATCCTGCGGACGCAGACGGTCAGCGATGTCCAACTGCGCCATGATCTTTACGCGAGACACGAGCGGCACGCCCGCGGCCTTCGGCAGCACCATCACCTGCCGGAGCACGCCGTCGATGCGGTACCGCACCGCCACGCCGCCTTCTTCCGGCTCAAGGTGAATGTCCGACGCGCGCGACGCGATGCCCTCGGCCACGATCCGGTCCACCAGCTGGATGACGGGGCGTTCCTGGCCGCGCTGTGCGCCCAGTTCCATGTCCGCTTCGTCAACCGATTCCTGAATCGACTCGATGTCATAGTCGCCGGCGACGTTCTCGAGGATCTTTTCGAGGACGTCCTGCGGGCGGTACACCGCTTCGAGACGCGTCGCGATTTGTGCGGGCGACGCGAGCGACATGCGCACCGTACGGCCGAGCGCAAAGGCGAGCGTGCGTTCGCAATCGAGATCGTGCGGATCCGCGGTGGCGATGTCGAGAATCGAATCCGAAATCGCCAGCGGCAGCACGCGGTACTTCCGGACGAGCTGTTCGGGAACGAGTTCGCGCGCCTGCTGTGACACCTGCTGGACGTTCGCAATCTTCATGCGGAACCGCGTGGCCAGTGCGGCGAGGATGTCCTCGTCCCTCACCAGATTCTGGCGGACCACGGCCTCCCAAAAACTGTTCTCACGCGACGCCTTGAGCTTCGCAAACGACTCAGGGGACAAGAGTCCCTCGAGTGTCGGCAGCAGCCATTCGTCACGCGCGGATCGTGCGGAGGTTCCCATTCGGAGGAGAAGGGTGGTCAGGCAGCGCTAACCAGCGCCGGAAAACCGGCCGGGCTGATGCCAAGACTAATACTAAAGCGTACATACGCGCGCCTGATACAAGCAAGCGGCCAGCGCTGCAGTCCTGCAACCGTTTGCAACCTATTCGGGCATCAGAGGATCGGCCAAAAAGCATGGCCAAAATCGAGCCGCAAAGACCACTTCCCACCTCGGTCCAAGCCGCGGGCCACGTCGAGCCGAAGGAGGTCGTGGAGCGAGATCAGGCCGAACCCGGCCGACCGCTGAGGGCCGACGGTTGACGAAGGGCCGGTCGCGGACGAGATCCACGCGCCTTGCACAAATGGCGCGAGGATCACCGGTACGCGGGTCGTGCCAAAGCGCGCGAGCGACACGGGGAACGACCCCACCCTCGCCCGCCATTCCAGCCGACTCGTCACTCCAGCCCCGCCGCGAAGCGTGTGCGTGGCGTAGCCAGGTGCAGTCTCAGGGCCACCAAACATGATCTGCTGCTGCACCGGCACGCGGGCGCCGAACACCGAGGCGGCAACGGTTCGGAGCGTCAGTATGCCGGGGCCGAGCTCGTGCTCACCGGTGACGTTGATTTGCGCGCGCGCATTGGTCACGCGACGGCCCTGCAGCGGCGCATTTGACGAGACCAGCGCGAGCGTTCCCAAGCCGCTCCAGACCGACTCGACCGGCCCGGCGAGGCGGCTCCCGCTCAGCTCCCACTGCAGCTGATCGACCGACGCGACGTCAGAGACGAATCCCAACCGATAGTTCCCCGACCACGGCTTGCCGTGTACGCCAACCGGTGATTCGCGGACCCGTTCCGCCGAGAGGCGCCAACGGAGCCGGTTTCCCCCTTGTACCACGAGGGACATGCCTTCGGCGCGGAAGAGGTCGGTCAGATCAACGCCGAGCTCCTGCGACGCGATCGAGTTCCCGATGAGGCTCGATTCGTCCACCTCGCCGACCGGCCGAAGATCATCAAAAGTCGCGACACCCAGTTTGAGACCGCTGAGGGATTGCCAATGCACGCCGAGTTCGTGTTTGATCCGATGATCGTCCAATCCGTATCGCCCCGAGAGGCGCACCGACCAGGGACCGCCGAGCCGGAGCGACGTACCCGCGCCGAGGGCGAGCCCTTCGACACGATTGACGCGAACAAAATCACTCACTCGCCGAACCGCCAGTGTCGCGCCGGCGGCTTTGGCGAGCGCGGCCTCGCGAACGAGCCTCGCGGCCTGTTCCTGTAACTGCTGCGCGCCACCATCGGCC
>JAPLKU010000006.1 GCA_026387935.1 Gemmatimonadota bacterium
TCAAGCCCGAAAACATTTTGATGAATGACGGTCGCCCGATGGTGGCGGACTTCGGGATTGCGCTCGCGGTCAGTGCCGCCGCGGGCGGGCGCATGACGGAGACGGGGCTCTCGCTCGGCACGCCGCACTACATGTCGCCGGAACAAGCAACCGCGGAGAAGGAGATCACGGCGCGGAGCGATGTGTATTCGGTGGGCTCCGTGCTGTATGAGATGCTCACGGGTCACCCGCCGTTTACTGGGGCGGTGGCGCAGCAAATCATCATGAAAATTATTACCGAGCCCGCCGAGGCGGTGACGAAGCACCGGAAGAGCGTGCCGCTCCATGTCGCCGACGCGTTGGCGAAGTCCCTCGAGAAACTGCCGGCTGACCGCTTTGAGAGCGCGAAGGCGTTCGCCGATGCACTGGGGAATCCGTTGTACCGGAGCGGGGCCGTGCAGGCCTCGGCGATGCACATCGGTGGCAGCGCCGCGAGCTCAGGGAGACTGAAAAGCATTGCCCTCATCTCCTCCGCGCTCGCGGCGGTGCTGCTGGGCACCACCCTCTGGGGCTGGCTGAAGCCAGCCGCGGTACCAATCGTCAGCCGCAGTCGCATGATCCTGTGGGAGAACCAGCAGATCCCGCTCGATCGCGTCGCAAAGGGACTGGCGATCTCGCCGGACGGCGGGACGGTGGTCTTCGTGGATGGCGAGGGAACTGTTAGACAGCTGTACATCAAGGAGCGCGACCGGCTCGAGGTCACCGCGCTGGCTGGAACCGCCGGTGTGGCTGGCGCTCCCACCTTCTCGCCAGACGGCGCATGGATCGCATTCGTGACGCGTGACGGCAAGGTGCAGAAAGTGCCCCGACTCGGCGGCTCGGCGATCGCCATCGCCGACTCCGCCCTTGCGACGAACTCTGCACTCACATGGCTGGAGGACGGCACGATTCTGTTTGTGGATCGGCATGTGGACGTCATGGCCGTGGGGCAGGATGGTGGCATCGCTCGCCATGTGTTGACGAATACGCCGGGCGATTCTGCCGCTCGGAACATGCGGTATCTGGCGCGCGTGCAGGGCGTAAAGGCGGCGCTCGTCGTGGCGTGCAATGGCGGTTGCAGCAGTTCGGAGCTTCGTGTCCTTGACCTCCGGTCGGATCAACCCAAGGTCACGGTGCTGACCACACAAGCCCTGCACGCGTGGTCGCTGCCGGGGGGGATCGTTGCGTTTGTGCGGCAAGACGGTGGCGTCTTCGCGGCGCCCTTCGATATCAAGACGCTCACGTTCACGCAGCCTCCGACGCCGATGATGAGCGGGGTGCGGACCAGTAATAACGCGGCGGATATGGCGGTGTCGGCCAATGGCACCGCCATTTTCGTAGCCGGCACCAGCGGCGGAGGCGGCATGTTGGTGGAACCGGTCTGGGTCACTCGGGCGGGGGCGATGACGCTGATGGATTCGGCGTGGACGATGGAAATGTCCCAAGTGCTGAATGGAAACGCGATCGCCCTCTCCCCGGACGGGCAGCGCCTCGCCCTGACCATCGCCCGGACAGGCGGTGGTAATGACATCTGGATCAAGCAACTCGGCCGCACGTCAGGCACGCTCAGCAAGCTCACGTTCGAGGGGAATAACCTCAACCCGGTCTGGACACCGAACGGACAGCGGGTGCTATACGCCGGTGGAACCACCCTCCTCCGCAGCCGGCGAGCCGATGGGACCGGTGCCGTGGACACGCTGTTCAGGGGCCAGCGAGGTTTTTTTGCGGTGGCGCTGACACCAGACAGCAACACGTTCATCCTGCGCCTGTCGGGCGTCCCGGATATTGCCCTATGGCACCGCGGCGATACAGCGACCGTCCCATTGATTGCGTCACCGGCTTTTAGCGAGACCTCACCAGCGCTCTCCCCCGATGGGCGGTGGTTGGCGTATACCTCGGACGAATCGGGGCGTGACGAGGTGTACGTACGTCCCTACCCCAACGTGGACGCTGGTCGTTGGCAAGTCTCTCAGGCCGGCGGCAGCTCGCCACACTGGTCACATACGGGCCGAGAACTGTTCTATCACAATGGGGCGAAGGCGCTCGTGGCCGTGGCCGTGGTGCCGGGCGTGACATTCACCTTGGGTGCGCAAGTCACGCTGTTCACGACGAGCGGGTTTACTAGCAGTACAGGAGGAAGTACCACCTACCTCTATTACGATGTC
>JAPLKU010000017.1 GCA_026387935.1 Gemmatimonadota bacterium
CCTTGCGGGCTCAGGCTCGCAGATTTGGGCCGCCCCGGCGACGGGGCGATGACGTCACTGGCGCGGCACGGGCGCCGGCGCGCGGGCGCGGTCGCGCAGAGACCGGGCGAAGGCCTCGACCTCCTCGCGGGTCCGCGCGGCGTCGGGCGAGATCGGAACCGCCGCGACGCGGGCGCGCGCATCGGCCTCGACCTGAGCGGCGTCCAGGGCAGCGGCCCCGGCGGGCGCATCATCAAGCGCGATATCGAAAGCGCCGCGACGGCTCCTCGTGCAGCGGCTGCGCCGGCAAAGCGCCCGTCCAGCGGCGCTGACTACGACGACATCGCTCTCACGCAGATCCGAAAGACCATCGCGCGTCGGCTCGCCGAGTCCATCGGCCCGATTCCGACGTTCTATCTCACCGCCGAGTTCGATCTCGAGCGCGCGGGCGAAATGCGCACCGCGATGGCCGCGATGGGTGACGAGTACAAGGTCTCCTTCAATGACATCATCCTGAAGGCGACGGCGACGGCGCTTGCGCAGCATCCCGAAGTGAACGCGCACTGGCTCGGCGACCACATCCGGTACTGGAATCGCGTGAACCTCGGCATGGCCGTCGCGACGGATGACGGGCTCATCGTGCCGGTGATCTTTGACGCCGACCAGAAGCGCCTCTCGGAGATCAGCGCGGAATCAAAGGCGCTCGCCAAGAAGGCCCGCGAGCGGAAGCTCAAGCCCGAAGAGTTCACGGGTTCGAGTTTCTCCGTGAGCAACCTCGGCATGATGCAGATCGAGCAGTTCACCGCGATCATCAATCCGCCCGAAGTTGGCATCCTCGCGATCGGCGCGATTGAGGACAAGCCGGTGAAGGGCGCCGATGGTGCGGTCACCTTCCGAAAGACGCTGCGCGTCACGATGAGCTGCGATCACCGTGCCGTGGACGGCGCGGTTGGGGCGCGGTTCCTGCAGACCCTTCGCAAGATGATTGAAAACCCACTCATGCTGGTCTACTGAAATGGCATCCTTTGACGTGATTTTCCTCGGCGGCGGTCCCGCCGGGTACGTCGGCGCCATTCGCGCCGCACAGCTTGGCCAGAACGTCGCAGTGATCGAACGCGAAGGACTCGGCGGCACCTGCGTGCTCTGGGGTTGTATCCCGGCCAAGGCGCTGCTCGAAGCCGCCAGTATCGCCAACCGCGTGAAGCACGCCGCGGAGTTCGGCGTCAACGTCGGCGAAGTGAAGCTCGACTACGGCGTAGCCATGAAGCGTTCGCGCGACGTGAGCGGCAAGAACTCAAAGGGCGTTGAGTTCCTCTTCAAGAAGAACAAGATCACCTGGATCAAGGGCCTTGGCGTCCTCGGTTCCGGCAAGTCGGTGAAGGTCACCGCGGACGGTAAGACCGAAACGCACACCGCGACGAAGGGTGTGGTGATTTCGACCGGCTCGCGCGTGAAGGGCCTCCCGCAGGCCGGGCTCGATCTCAACAAGACCACTGTCATTTCATCGGACGAGGCGCTGATTCTCGACAAGGCGCCCAAGACCATCGCGATTGTGGGAGCTGGCGCAGTTGGTTGCGAGTTCGCCGACGTGTTCAACGCCTTCGGCAGCAAGGTGACGCTCATCGAAGTGATGCCACAGATCTTGCCACTCGAAGACGCGGATTGTGGCGTCGAAGTTGGCCGCAGCTTCAAGAAGCGCGGCATCGACGTGATGGTCGGCGCCAAGATGACCGCCGCCAAGGTCGGCAAGTCGTCAGTGAAGCTGACCGTGGAGTCAGGCGGCGCGAAGAACGAAATCGAAGTGGATGTTGTGCTCGTCGCGGCAGGTCGCGCGGCAAACATCGACGGCATCGGGCTCAAGGAAGCGGGAGTTGCGCTCACCGATCGTGGTTTCATCAAGATCAACGAGCGCATGGAAACGAGCGTCAAGGGCCTCTACGCCATTGGTGACGTAGCCGGCCCGCCGATGCTCGCCCACAAGGGCGAGCGCGAGGGCATGATCGTGGCCGAGGTGATCGCGGGCCAGAAATTCCACCCGCTCAACTATGGCAACGTGCCCAACGCGACCTACTGCCACCCCGAAGTGGCTTCCATTGGCATGACGGAAGCGCAGGTGAAGGAGAAGAAGATTGAGTACAAAGTCGGCAAGTTTCCCTTCAGCGCGAATGGACGTGCGCGCACCTCGGGCGAGACCGAAGGTTTCGTGAAGATCATTCGCGATGTGAAGTACGGCGAAATCCTCGGCGCGCACATCGTCGGGGCGCACGCCACTGAGCTCATTCACGAGCTCGCGGTCGCGCGCGAAAACGAATTCACCGTAGAGGAGATCGAACTCGCGATTCACGCGCACCCGACGCTGTCTGAAGCGATCGCCGAGGCGACGCTGGACGCGATGGGGCGGATGATTCACGCGTAGGACGCATGCAAATGCCGAAGCGGGCGTGACGACAGCGGCGCGCTCGAGCGGTCCTGAACGACCGCCTGCGCGCCGCTGTCGGGAAAACCCTTAGTAGTGAACCTTTTGCGGTCCGCGCGGTAGTATCCGGGACGCGCAGCGCGCAGCGGAAGCACGCTCATCTGAGGAGGCTGGATGTTTGCCCTCGCCCTGGCCGGTGTAATTGTCATGGGAGGTGTCGACACGCTCGAGTTCCCTCGCGCGGCGAACAGCGGCCCTCGTGAAGCGCCAGCGGGCGTATCGGCCCCGGCGACGGACACCGTCGCACGAAAGCGCGCGAAGGCGGTGGAACTGAGTGACTGGTACGCCACCCGCCTCTCGATCCACAAAGCCGCGAGCTGGGCCATGATCCCGCTCTTCGTCGGGCAGTACTACACCGGACAGACGCTCATCAACGAGGGGACCGATTCGCCGGAGTGGGTCAAGCGCACCCATCCCGTGCTCGCGACCGGCGTCCTTGCACTCTTCGCGACGAATACGGTTACCGGAGTGTGGAACCTCATCGAAACGCGAGACAACGAGAAGGGCCGTGCGTGGCGCACCACGCATGCGATCCTCATGCTCGCCTCCGACGCCGGGTTTGCGTATGTCGGTCAGCTGTCGCGCACGGCAAAGCAGTCCGGCGACGTCCGGAATCAACACCGCACGGCGGCCATCCTTTCCGGAAGCGCGGCCTTGGCGTCATACCTCATGATGCTTTCGCCCATCCGGAGAGACTGATGAGCGCCACACACGACGCCCCCTGCAGCGGATGCGCGCTCGACCGGCGCACCTTTCTTTCGCAGTCCACGCTCGTGGCCGTCGCGGCGTTGCTCACCGATGCCTGTGGCACTGGCGTGTGGGATCCGCAGGTCCCGGCCACGCCTCTCGCTCCGACCGCCGGCCTGAGCCTCCGCGTAACCGATTATCCGGCGCTCAGCGTCGTCGGCGGAATCGTCCAGATCACAGACCCCGCCGCTGGCCCGCTCGCCATCGTGCGTATCGGGGCCACCAGCTTCGTCGCCCTGTCGCTCAGGTGCCCGCACCAGGGCACGACCGTGAACGTGTCGGGCGCCGGGTTCGTCTGCCCAAACCATGGCGCCCGCTTTTCAACGACAGGCACCTGGACCGGCGGTCAGGCCACCGCGAATCTGACGTCATACCCGATGACATACAACGCAGTGACTGGCACCCTCAGCATGCCGGCCACGACGACCACCGCTCCGGCAACGCCTGTCGCCAACGGCACCAAGCTGCTGGTGACGCTCGCGACCGTTCCAGCACTCGCCGTCGTCGGCGGCATTGCCAGGGTGGACGGCAACAGCTCGTCGCCAATCGCCCTGGTGCGAAGCAGCGAAACAACCTATGTGGCGCTCTCCATGCGCTGCCCCCATCAAGGCGCAACGGTGTCCATCCAGTCGGGTGGGTTTACCTGCCCGCGCCACGGGGCGCGCTTCTCGGCTGTCGGCACCTGGCTCGGCGGCGAACGCACCACAAGCCTGCGGGTGTTGACGTCAGCATTCGATGCCGCGGCCGGATCCGTCACGATCACGATTCCGACGGGTAATGGTGAAGGTGACGACGTCATCGGCAATCACTAGCACGAGCCCCACACTCCCCAATGTCCATCGTCGAAACCCTCGCGGCCGCGGTCAAGCCGTGGAACGAGCTCTACTCGCACTCGAAGGTCGTGTCCGCGTCGGTCACCTACGCCCACCTCGGCTCGCTGCTGGTTGGGGGTGGTTTTGCGATCGCCTCGGATCGCACGGCGCTTCGCGTCCGCACAGCGGACATTGAGGAGCGGCGTCGCGTACTCCGCGATTTCGCCGGCATCCACAAGCCGGTGGTCACGGCGCTCGCCATCATCGTGGTCAGTGGGCTCGCGATGATGCTCGCCGATGTCGAGACCTTTCTCGTCTCGCCGGTGTACTGGACGAAGATGGCGCTGTTCGTGCTGTTGCTGTCGAATGGATATCTCGTGATGCGCACCGAGCACTCGCTGACAACGAATCCGTCGCCAGCGAATCCCCTCTGGGGACGCTTCACCATGGGCGCCATTGCGAGCCTGATCCTCTGGCTGACCACGACGCTCATCGGCGTGATCCTGATGAGCGCTTCCTAGGGGAAACTCACGATCGTGACCAACGACAGCATGGGGCGCACGAACGGCCCCTGCCCCGGATGTGATGTCGGTCGACGCGCCTTTCTGCGCGATGCCGCACTCATTGTCGCCGCCATCGGCGTTGCCGGATCGCGCGCCGGCGCCATGCCGATGGGCGCCATTGAGTCGATCGCACGCCACGGCGATTCGACGACCTATCCGATTCCAGCAACCGACGGCGTAAACGTCGACAAGAAGAACGACACCATGGTTGCGCGGGTCGGCGGAAAGCTGTTCGTCTTTGCCCGTACCTGCCCGCACCAGAACACGGCGCTCAAGTGGCTCGACAAGGACAAACGCTTCCAGTGCCCGAAGCACGATTCCAAGTACACGCCTGAGGGTGTGTTCATGGAAGGCCGGGCGACGCGTTCACTCGACCGGTTTGCCGTCCGCAAGGAAGGCAACACCGTGATTGCTGACCTCGACAAGCTTTTTGAAGAGGACAAGTCGCGCGCCGAGTGGGCGGCGGCGTTTATCAGCGTGTAGGGAATTTCATTGTAACCGCCGTCGATATGATCAGCGAAAAAGCGAGCGACGTCATCCTCGCCGATGCCACGACAACGCTCGGTGCGCCCATAGCGTAACTACACCTCATGCCCACAACAATAAAATCCCCCACCGGCAGCGCCCTACCTGGCGCGACCGAAGATCTCGCGCGCTTTGAAGACGTCGGGTTCCTGACCTGCATGACCCTCACCTTGATGGGGAACTACTCCCAGACGGGTCACTTCGGCGGTCCGCTCGCGTACACGCCATACAACGTCGCCACACACCTCGCCGGCCCCGAGCGCGGTGGCCTCCGATTCGATTATCGGCGCCCGAAGCATCCGTACAGCGACAAGTTCCTCCTCGCCGGCGGGCACTGCATCAACACCTGCTACAGCCTCTGGATGCTGATGGGCGAGGCGATGGCGCGGAAACACACTGCCACTGGCGACCAGCGCTACGCGGTTGATCCGACAATCGGCATGTTCGGCATTGACGCGCTTGGCTTTCGGCGCGGCGCGGGAGCACTGGCCACGATGCTCAAGGACAACGGGCTCGACAGCGATCCACTCTTCACGCAGTCGAAGATCCGTGGCATCCGTTCTCTCGCCGGCCACGCGGAGAGCACCGACCTCACGAATGACGTAAATGGCGGGCCGTCAGGAATCGGCATCGCGACCGCGGCCGGCAAGGCGGCATTCTGGGATATCATTGGCGCGCCTATCGACGGCGGCCCGAAGGTGATCGCCTTTGAAGGCGAGTTTGCGATGACCGAAGGCCACGCACAAGAGCTCAAGACCCAGGCGCTCGCGCTCAAGGTCGGGAAGCGGCTGCGGGTGATGATCTCCGAGAACAATGCCGGCATCGATGATTCACTCATCGGCGGCGTGATCGACCAGAAGTACGCCGACGTCTACGACCTCGCCGAGCAGTGGCGCTGCTACGGGTGGCACGTGCTCAACGTCGGCGACGGCAATGACTACGGGCAGGTGTTGGACGTCCTCTCAGCGATGGAACGGATGGACGCTGCCGATCGCCGTCCGCTCGTAGCCATCGGCAAAACGACGAAGGGCTACTGGCCCGCCGCAGTCGGCGGAAAGATCTCTGCCGATCGCGAACAGATCGTGAACTACAAGTCGCATCCGTACGGCTTCAAGATGAACTCGGAGTATTTCGTCTCGCTCGCAGAGACGTTCGAGAAGCGGTACGGCGTCACCTTTGCCGGCATTCGTGACGGCGCAACCAAGACCGAGCGTGACCGGCTCGTGCAGTTCAAGACCAACATCGACGTCGTGATGTCCGTGCTCCACAGCACCGGAACCGGCGAATGGCTCGCCGAGCGCCTGGTCGGCATCGCCGACACGCTCACTGAGCCCAAAGTGCGCATCGCGATCAACACCGATCCCTTCCAGGACGAGCGGCTCCGGGTGGCAAAGCTTCCGCTCGAACCGCAGAAGGTGACCGTCACGAATGCCGCATCTGGCGCGACGAAGAACGTCTCGATCGCGCTCTTCAAGAAGCCCGGCGAAATGGCCGGCGCGCGGCGCTGCATTTCCGAAATCGTGAAATGGCTGAACTACGTCACCGACAATCGGATGCTGACGCTCGCCGCCGATCTCTCGGAATCCATCAATCTCGAGCACGGCAGTCTCTGGGGTCACTACGATCCAGAAACCAATCCGCACGCCACCCGCATCAAGGCGGCCATTCAGGAAGCCGGCAACGTCAGCACGGCGATCGGCATGGTGTCGCAGAGCGCCTCGCTGGATCCGGAGAAGTTTGCCGGCGTCTGGGCGATCAGCGGCACCTACGGCGCGTTCACGCCGCTCATGTACACGCCGGCGCGAATCTGGAGTCAGCAGAATCAGGACAGCCGCTTCCGCATGGGCGTGCTGCATATCCTCGTTGGCCACTCGGGCCCTGAAACTGCCGCCGACGGCCGCAGCCACTTCGGCATTTTTGCGCCCCAGGTATGGAAGCTCTTCCCACGCAACCAGACGATTCATCTCAACTTCTGGGACTACAACGACGTTGCGCCGGGCTACTTCGCCGCCGCGGAAATCGCCGCGCGCAATCCGAAGGTCGGCATCATCACCCTCGAGGTTGCGCGCCCCGACTTCCCTGTCGCCGACCGCACCACGTTCGCCGACACTGACATTCGTGCGGCCGCGAAAGGGTTCTACATCATTCGCGATTTCGCACCCGGCAAGCCGCGCCATGGCTACGTCATCGCACATGGCTCGAGCGCCACGTTCAACGTGGTGAGTGCGTTGCCCAAGCTCGAGGCCGCTGGCATCAACATTCGCGTCATTGCGGCCATCAGCGAAGAACTCTTCGATCACCAGAGCGCGGCGTATCGCGACTCAGTGCTGCCACCCGACGCGCTCGCCGACCTCATGGTCGTCTGCACCGGGACGCGCCGCGTGTGGCCCGTCAAAAACGTCGGCCCGCTCACCGACGAGTATTCGATGACGTCAGACTGGGATCACCAGTGGCTCACCGGCGGAAATGAATCCGACGTGGTCGCCGAGGCGCACCTCGACGTCGCCTCGATCGTGAGCGGCATCCAGCGCTTCGCGTCGGACCGGCCGCAACGCATCAGCCGCCAACAGGCAATGCTCAAGCCGTAACTGCGGTAGAAAGCAACGGCGCGCTCCGGACCAATCGTCCGGAGCGCGCCGTCACTGCGTCACGACTTGTCGCTTGCTCGTGCGTTACGGAATAACTGGCGACACGCAGGTCACCTTCGAGAGATCGGCGATCGCCTTCGCCACCAGCTGCACGCGTCCCTTGTCAGACGCACCGGCTACGTCGCCGGTGACCGACGTGCCGATCGTCGCGAGCGCGGCGTTCCGTCCGCCACATCCGCCGCGCTCCGCCGACATAAGGTCGTTCCGGATCGCCGCAATACGGCTCGCCGAAAGCCCGCTATTCCGCTCGAGCTGGTCCAGATACGCCCGCGCCAGCGGGAGACTTGGCGGCCACACCGTGTGCGGCTGCTCCTGAGAGTTGAACTGCTCGTAGCGCACCGTCTTCGCTGCGTCGATTTCGTTCTGCGAGAGGTACTGACTCGGCGTCAGCTCGTGCACGTCGAGTCCGCGCGCCTCATCCGACGAAACAATCACGCCGTTGTACCAGTACGTGGACCAGTAGCCGCCACCCGGCCCGCGATCGAAGAAGCCAATCTCGATCGGCTTCGCCGGATCGGTCCAGTCGAATACGGTCGCGCCGCCCATGTAGAAGGCCTGCACCATCACATCGCGACCCGGAATCGGAATGAGCGAGCCGTTATGCGCCGTGCAGATCTCTTCGTTCGTCTGCGGAGCCGGCATCTTGTAATAGCTCTTGAACTTCAGCTCGCCATCTTCGACAGTGAAGATCGCGTTGCCGCCCCATTCCATCTTGTCGGTCGCGCGGCACCGCGGTGCGCCACCGCCGCCCCACTCGTCGGAGAAGAGCAGCTTCGATCCGTCGTTGCTGAACGTGGCCGAATGCCAGAAGGACATGTTGGAGTCAGCGACGGACTTGAGGCGCTTCGGGTTTTTTGGGTCACGAATATCGAAGAGCAATCCGTAGCCGGCGCAGGCCCCACCGGCGTAGCCAACCGCAGGATATGCCGTGATGTCGTGGCAACCGCTCTGACCGACGCCACCACCGCCACCGCCGCCGCCACCGCCGCCGCCACCCGCGCGGCCGCCACCCGCACGGCCGCCAGCCGGAGGAGCACCAGCTGTAGCACCGGTTGCAGCACCAGCTGCAGCACCGGCGCCGCCAGCAGCGCCACCTGCGCCGGCAACCGCGCCCGGAGGCGGAGCGCCACGACCACCGCCACGGCCACCGCGCGCGCCCGTATCAGACGGCGGCGGTGCGTGAACCGTGCGACCGGCGAGATCAGCGAGAAGGTGCGGTGAGTTCACCACTGCCGCACGCTCGGGGTTCTTGAGTGGCACCTTGATGATTTCGATACGGAACCGCGCGCTGCTCGAGTCACCGGCCGGCGCGTCCTGACAGTTCGCAAGTTCCTTTGACGAACGCACCGCCGAATAACCCGAGACGTAGACGTAGATGTTGTCCTTGTCGCCCGGATCCTGCACGAGCGAATTCGTGTGCGAACCGCGGCACGTCTGCACGTTGGTAATGAGTCGCGGACTCGCCTTGTTCGAGATGTCGAACACGCGAACACCACGGAACCGGTCCATGCTCACCGAGTCGGTGATCGGCGTCGTACCGCAGTCATTGCGCGCGCCCTGCGATTCGCCGGAGATGAAGAGCAGGTTGCCGTACACCGTCGGGTCGCCCTGGCTCGTCGGGCAGAGATATGCCGACACGAGTTTGGGTGAGCGCGGGTTGGACATCTCCCAGATCGCGAAGCCGCGATAGTTGCCCTGAATCGCGTAGGTGCCCGAGAACGCGAGGTCAGAACCTGTCGCGCCGCGGCCTGTGAATGCCGGCGGTGCCGGCGAGTTCGACAACAGCTTCATGTTGAATGCCGCTTCGCCGGCCTCGCTGGCAGCGGCGCCCGGCTTGAGGCCAATGCGCGGATCCGGATTCGGCGCCTTGGCGGTTTCCGGATACTTCATCAGCGGCGAATTCGAGAGCGAAATGTCGCCGGAGACGGTTCGGCCGTCAGCCGGACGCGGCGGGCCGCCGGGCGTGAGCCCGCGCGAGCAGGCGGCGGCGACAACGAGAAGCACTGCAAAAACAAACGCGAGTCTGGAAGTACGCATCGTGGGGAGGACCTCTGAGGTTTGAAAACCGTTCTACCGACTACCGTCTGCCATCTACCGTCTGTTCCTACGGTACCGTCTCCAGCATCCTGAGCATCAAACTGATCTCGGCCGACTGATCCGAGACCACATCGTTGGCAAACCTGAATACGGTCTCGTCGTGACCAGCGTTGCCGTGGCTGAATAAGGTGGTCACCATTTCGATCGCGCCGCGGTGATGGCGAATCATGCCGTTGAGAAAGAGCCGGTCGAACGCCACACCACGCGCCTTTTCCAGCGCGGCCATCTCCTCGTCGCTCAGCATGCCCGGCATCATCTCTTCGTGGACCATGCCGCCCATCTTCATCACGTGGCGGGTGGCTGTGGAGTCGGGGACTGCCTGCGCCCGCTCGCCCAGCCAGCGGCGCATCATATGTATCTCATCGCGCTGCGCGACCACGATGCGTTCGCAGAGGCGCTGGACATCGGCGCGGGCGCCATGTGAAGGCGCCCAGCCCGCCATCTGCACCGCCTGAGCATGGTGCGGAATCATCCCCTGCATGAAGTCGACGTCAGCGGGCGCAAACGCCCGCGCCGCACTGTCGGCCGTCGCCAGCGCGATGGTCATCGCCGCCGAGCCATTTCCCACCACCCCGACGCCGGAAGCGAGAACGATGGGCTTGGTCTGCGGCGCCGAATGGCAGGCCGCAGCAACTATGAGTACCGCAATCCAGAGATGCCGCATGATTCCTAAAACTACCGCGCCAACCGGACGGCGGCGACTGAGCCGAGAACCTCCGGCCGGAAGAATAGATTTAGACCATGTCGTCGACCCACCGCCACCTGCTCGTCGCCTCGCTCGGGACCGTTGGGTATACCGATGCGCTGGAACTGCAGCGCGCGGCCGCGCGCGCGCGGCTCGACGGGCGGCTAGACCAGGACCTCCTGATCCTCGTTGAGCATCCGCCGGTCGTCACAACCGGGCGGAGCACCAAGGACGGACACCTGCTGCTCAGTGCAGCGAATCTCGCGGCGCGCGGCATCGAACTCTTTGACGTCGAGCGTGGCGGCGATGTCACGTTCCACGGCCCGGGTCAACTCGTCGGCTATCCGATCATCGACCTCAAGCGGCACAAGGAAGATTTGCACTGGTACCTCCGGCAGGTGGAACAGCTGCTCATCGACGCGCTCGCGGCAATCGGAATCGTCGCCAACCAGAATATTGGCAAAACTGGGGTATGGACGAACGACCGGAAGATCGCGTCCATCGGCGTGCACGCCCGCCAGTGGGTCACGTGGCACGGGTTTGCTCTCAACGTGACGACGGACCTCTCGTATTTCGACGTCATGGTGCCCTGCGGCATCACTGATGTCGTGATGACAAGCGTCGCACGCGAACTCCTCGAACAGAACATCTCCACCTGCTTTGCCCCGTCGGCATCGTTGTTCGACGACGTCCGCACCGCTGTCATCGCGGCCACCGCCGCACGTTTCGGCCTCTCGGCGGTCGCGATTGACGCCGATGCGCTCCGAACGACGCTGGCGGCGCCAAGCGTACCGTCGCCGTGACAATCCGAACGCTGGCACGCTCGGTCGCGGCGGGTGTGTTGGCGCTGAGTTCCGCATGCGGCGGCACGACGCCAATCCCGGAACCAATCGTCGCGACAATCCCTGCACCACTACCCCGCGCCGACCGGCCGCGCTCCTATGCGTCGCTGGACTCCGGCTCCGGACGCGTGACCGTATTCCTCGCCACCACCCGACGGTTCGTCTCCAGCGATCGCCCGGCCAACCGCTTCACCGGCGACGACGCCGACTCACTTCAGTTCGCCGTCGTCGGAGTAAATGTGCCCGGCTATCGCGCGCGTGGCACCGGTGAGTTGCCACGCACGTCGTCGATCTATTCAGCCTTCGGCGCGCCTCCCGATCCTCAGCGTGCGTTCTTCGTCACGAATGTGGTCACGACAGACTCCGCGCGCTTTGTGCAGCGCCTCGCTGGCGATATTGCCGCCACGCGATCGCGGAACGTGCTTGTCTTCGTGCACGGCTTCAACGTGTCGTTCGAAGACGCCGCCGTTCGCGCC
Organism: Gemmatimonadota bacterium; assembly: GCA_026387935.1. Classification (GTDB taxonomy): domain Bacteria; phylum Gemmatimonadota; class Gemmatimonadetes; order Gemmatimonadales; family Gemmatimonadaceae; genus Fen-1231. Next base: position 11,851 of record JAPLKU010000017.1, read on the forward strand.
GCACAGATCGCCGCCGACATGAACTTCGACGGCAGCGTTGTCGTCTTCAGCTGGCCCTCCGCGGCATCAGTGACGAGCTATGTGCGCGATCTCCAGACCGCGCGCAACGCCGGCTATCATCTGCTCCGCCTCGTGCGCAACATCGTGCCGGCGGCGCAGCCTGACCATGTTCACCTGCTCGGGCACTCGATGGGCTCCGAGGTCATCGGCAAAGCCGCCGCGCTCGTCACGCCCGCCGACTCGGCGGCAAAGTTCGCGCAGGTGGTACTCGCCGCACCCGACATCGACGCGAGAGTCTTCCGGCGCGAACTATTGCCCGTCCTCGTGGCGCACTCGCTCCGCGTGACGCTCTATGCGTCGAGCGACGACGACGCCCTGCGCGCATCGCGCTCGGTCAACGGAGTCTGGCGTTTAGGCTTAGGTGGCGATTCACTTACGGTAGTGCGCGGCATGGACACGATCGATGCCACACGCATCCGCGCCGACGCGCTCGGCCACACGCTCTTCGGAAACTCGATTTTCCTCGCTGATCTCGCGGCGCTCATAGGTGACGGCCGGTCGCCCGAGGAGCGCCGACTCCTTTCGGTTCAGCGCGGCAATCTCACCTTCTGGCGGTTTCGCGGGGACGCGCGATAAAGGCGGTTGCTGCCGGACTACCGCGGCTGGTCGGTCGGGTAGAGCGCCTTGAAGTTCTTCGCCCGATACACATCGAGCATCATCACCATTTGCCGACCGCGGTACACACCGAACCGCGTGATCGGATCAATGCGTTCGAAGTAGGGTGCGAAGCGTTCGAGCACATCGTCATTCTCGCGCACTTTCTTCACGATGATCGCGTCCTGGCCGAGGAAGGCGCTGTCGGAGTGTGTGTAGAAGAAATGATGCGGATCGGCGCAGAGGCAGAGCACGGGCATCTCTGGCCCCATCGCGACTGAGGCCTTGCCCGCCTGAATCCAGCTCGTGGCCGCGATGAAGCCAACGTTCGGAACGTAGCCGAGCGATTCGAGCGTCGGTCGCAGCATCCGCCAGGTTACGAGGTCGCCCGTCGGATCGCCGCGCTCAAACGCTTTCGGCGCCACCCGCGCCATCCAACCCGTGGCTGCGTGCGTGGTGAGCACCAGAATCAGAACGCCGTACCCGCTGACACTCCATCGCAGCCAACGCCTCGCACCGGCGTCCGCGCGCGCGAGCCGTTCAGCCACACCGGCGCCGAGCACCGGGAACACAAAGAGCCACCCCGGCGCCTGCCAGTGCGGGAGCCCGACATCGCCGCGCAACGCAATGAGCGTGAACACGACTATCGGTCCGGCGGCAATCGAGAGCAGAAACCAGCGCCGCTCGTCACTCGGGCCGGCCCGAAACGTGCGCCACACCGAGGCCGCGAGTGGGATGAAAATCCACGGCAGCACCCACGCCATCTGGCCACCGATGTTGGCGAGCAGCGTTTCAAGATGAATCCCCGTCCCCGGCGTCGCGCGCGTGCTCTGGAATGCGAATGACGCCCAGTGGTGCTGCGCATTCCAGACCACGACGGGCGTGAAGCAGGCGAGCGCGACCAACGCGCCGACGTACGGCCCCGGTGTCGCAAGCCACTTCCGGTAGCGCGGCGTCGTGACCAGAAATCCAAACGTTCCGGCGAGCACAAACACGCCGTGATACTTGGAGAGCATCGCGAGCCCGGTGAGCAATCCGGCCACGAGCCACGTCGCGAATGGATTACGCGCGTCGTCGCCGAACAGCAGCGCGGAAATCTGGTCGACCGCCGCAGTGGTCAGGAGCATCAGCGGGCCGTCTGGTAACACCCATCCGCCGGTGCTGAGACTGAACACCGCCGACACGTTCAGGAGCAGCGCGCCGATCAGCCCGGCCTGTTCGTTGAACAGTCGCCGGCCGATCGTGAAGGTGAACCAGGTCGTGCCGGCAAAGCACAGCACGAACGGCAGGCGCACAACCGCTGACGATTCGCTATGGGCGAGCTTCGCGAAGATTCCTGCAATCCAGAAGTGGAGCGGAGGATGGTCGAAGTACGAGAGCGAGAGCTGCCGAGCCACCGCGACGGCGTATGACTCGTCTACGCCAAGCCCGACTGTAGCCGCGAGCAGGAATCGGACTACCGCACCGATGGCGATGATGGCCAGCACCGAACCTGCGGCGTCGGTTCGTCGAATAGAAAACGAGGTGCCGTTGATCACTCCGTCAGCCTAGGCCAGCGCCGGAGGCTTCGACGGCGGCTCGCGCGTCCAGATCACGATCACGCCGCACGCCGTGTCGCGCTGGCGGAGCTTCGCCGGCGTTTCCGACGGTCCGCGATAGACCTCTATCGCTTCGACCATGAGCGCGGACATGTCGTCCATATGGAACGTGCCCGACGGCACGTACGATCCGTCCACGTAGTACGACACCTTGCAATCATTGGCCAGCGTCGGTCCGGAACTGCGCCCGCTGCGGCTCAGCACAGTGTTCCGACCCATGCTGATCGTCGTGTGGTCAAAGTTGGTCTCACCATTGGTGACGCGAACCCCAGCGACGGTGCGCAACAAATCACTCGGCCGCTGAGGATGGCGACGCTCGATATCTGCGTGCGTGATGAACGCCCCTACGCCGACCATCCGTCGTGCCCAGAAGTCGGTCATGCGACCATTGCTGCCGGCTTCGCGGATCATCACCGAATCGAGCTGCTCGGCAATGCCCTTGAGTTCGAAATCCACTTGCTTGTGACGTCCTTCCTCCAGCGTCACCCGCTGTTCGGCGGCTTCGAATCCAATTCGGCGTGCGATCAGCCGCACCCGGCCAACTGGCGCGGCAAGAAACTCGAAGACGCCAGAATCGTTGGAAATGGCCTTCAACTCGATGCCGGCGATCAAAACCTCGGCTCGCGGAACGGGAACACCGTTCAGGTTCGTGACAACGCCCGAGAGCGTGGTTGTGCGTTGCGGCAATGTTGGGGGCGTCTGTGCCTTCGCCACACCTGGCCGTGAGGTGCCAACGACCATGAGTGCAAGCGTGATGCGTGCGGCGCTCGCCGCGCGGCCTACCAATTGTCGTCTCCCGGTACCCATGCGCGCCCCCGTGGTGAATGACTACGGGCACCTCTGGCCAATACCCGATGCCAATGACCCTTCACGATCCTTCGCATCCCTGCAGAGCCCATCACAACCCTGCAGAAGTAACCGGCTGGCCCCCCGAAGCGCCACGTTCCGCCACAGAGAGGGCTTTCGGTATATTGCCGGGGTGACGGAAGAAGCGAAAGTCTACCCTCTGAGGAGCCGCGAAGTCGGCCCGCGCGCAGCACATGGCACGGACGGGCTGAACGAAGCGCAATCGCGCGCTGCGACGCATTGCGGCGGCCCGCTGCTCATCGTCGCCGGCGCCGGAACGGGTAAAACGCGCACGCTCGTACACCGAGTCGCGCATCTCATAGATACTGGCGCTCGCCCGGAACGCATTCTGCTGCTGACGTTCACGCGCCGCTCGGCGCAAGAAATGCTTTCGCGGGTGGAACGCCTCGTCGGCAGCGAGGGACGAGCGGTGCATGGCGGCACCTTCCACGCCACCGCGCACCGGCTGCTGCGCAAGTTCGGCCCACAGGCCGGCATCGCCGCCGATTTCACCATCATGGATCAGGGCGACGCGGAAGACCTGATGCAGCTCTCGCGGGCGCAACTCGGCTTCGCCGACAAGAAGCGCCGGTTTCCGAAAAAGGAAACGCTGCACCGCGTGTACAGCCGCCATGTCAACACCGAAATCCCTGTCGCGGCGCTGCTCTCCGACGAGTATCCGCAGTTCGCCGACCACGAAGAAGCGTTCCAGAAGATTTTCGCCGACTACACAGCGCGCAAGCAGGACCGCAATCTCGTGGACTACGACGACCTGCTCCTGTTCTGGGCCATGCTCGTTGGCGGCGATGGGGCGGGCGCAAACTCCCTTGGCGCGCTTGCGGCGAAAATCTCCGGGCTCTACGACCACGTACTGGTCGACGAGTATCAGGACACGAACGTGCTGCAATCACGAATCCTGCAGGGGATGGCCGGCGCGCACCGCAACATCACCGTGGTCGGCGACGACGCGCAGAGCATCTACTCGTTCCGCGGGGCGACGATTCGCAACATCCTGGACTTCCCGCAGCAGTTTGCCGGAACGACCGTCGTCGCGCTCGAAGAGAACTACCGCTCCACACAGCCCATGCTCGACGTCACGAACACGCTGATTTCGCGCGCGGAGGAACGCTACACGAAGAATCTCCACACACGCCGCACTGGTGGGGAGAAACCCTGGCTCGTCACCGCGCACGATGAGCAGGCGCAGACACGCTTCGTGGTGGATCGCATTCTCGAACTCCACGAGAACGGAACGCCACTTCGCGAAATGGCCGTCCTCTTCCGCGCGGGCTACATGAGCGCTGATCTCGAGATTGAACTCGCGGCGCGGCGTGTGCCCTTTGAGAAATGGGGCGGTCTCAAGTTTCTCGAAGCCGCGCATGTGAAAGACGTGCTTTCCTTCCTACGTATTCTCGAAAATCCGCGCGACGAAGTCAGCTGGTACCGACTGCTCCTCCTCCTCCCTGGCATCGGCGACACCACGGCCCGCAGCGCGATTGATCATTTGCATGGCGCCGCATGGAGCCTTGCCGCCTTTGCTTCGTTCGCAGCGCCGCCGCGGGCGCGCGCGGCGCATGGCGCGCTCGCGGTACTGTTCGAAGCCCTGCGTGGATCCACGCCCGACGGCGAGGGCGCGCTCTCGCGCGAAATCGCGGCTATTCGCCGCGTGTACGACAACATTTTGCGTGAGCGATACGACCGCGTAGAGCCGCGCCTCGCGGACCTCGATCAACTGCAGACCATCGCCGGCGGATACCCGAGCCGCGCGGCCTTCCTCTCCGCGCTCGCCCTCGAGCCGCCGCAGTCCACACAGGACCTCGGCTTCGGCTCGGACTCTGAAGACGACACGCTCGTCCTCTCCACCGCGCACAGCGCCAAGGGCCGCGAATGGGACGCCGTCTTCGTCATCTGGGCCGTGGACGGATACTTCCCGCTTGCGCGCGCCCTGGGCGACGACGAGCAGGTCGAGGAGGAGCGCCGCCTTCTCTACGTGGCCATGACCCGCGCACGAAATCACATGGCGGTGAGCTATCCACTCAACGTGTACGATACGCGGCGCGGCGCCGACTACTCGCTGGACCAGGTGTCACGCTTTCTCGACCGCGGGGTACGTGAGGGAATGCAGCGCATCGTCGTCGAGTCTGTGGCCACCACCGAGGTTACCGACCCGTCGGCGGCACCAGTGGTTGACCTCAGGGCGCAACTCCGCGGACGGTTTGGCGGCTAGCGCACGACTGAGTACGGATCGCCGCCCGCCGCCGCAGCCTGCGCGATTCGATCCACTGTTCGCCGCACACTGCGCCCGTCCCGCTCCCACGCGCGCTCGAAATCTCCCAAGCCCGTCGCGTAGATCCGCCGTGCAAGCAACGCAGCGTTATCGAGACGCACGCGCGCGCCGTACGTCTTGTCAATCGTCGCCAGTTGCGGCGCGATCGTGTCCACGAGCAATCGCCGCACGCGCGCATACACCGAGTCGCGCCCCGTGAGGCGCGACGTTCGCACGACCGAGTCTCCGCCTGAATTAGCGCGCGCCGCACCGGCGTACGGCAACGCCTTGAACACGGAGTCGATCTCCCGATACGCCCGCTCCCACACCGTGCCAAGCAATCGCTCATCGGTCCAGCGCGCTTCGGCCGTCCGCGCATTCGTCGCGTCGCCGCGCGCAAGGAAAAACTCAACCGTCCCTCGATTCCCCACGAACTCCGCAAAGCTCTCGTTGAACACCGCCTCACCGGGCAAGTACAGCCGGTTGTGCGTCAGCTCGTGGATCACCGTCTGCACGATGAAGAGCGGGTCGTCCGACAGCGTCGTCGAAAGGAGTGGATCGTTAAACCAGCCAAGCGTGCTGAACGCCGGAGCGGGTCGCAGGTACGTGTCATAGCCCTCCGCCGCGAGATCGCGCTCCGCGCGCGCCGCCGCGGCGAAATCAAAGAATCCCTTGTACGGCACGCGCCCCACAACGGGAAACCACCACGACGCTGGCACCAACGCATCGCGCCGAGTGCCCGAAAGCACGAGCACGAGCGTGTCATGATCGAGCTGCGCGAACTTCGTGAACACTTGCTTGGTCGGAAGCCCGAGCGAATCCACGGCAAACTTGCGCGCGGCGAGCACCAGTTCGAGCTTCGCGCGCGTCGCCGGGGGAGTCCTCGAATCCGCAACCAGTCCCGCAATCGACTTTCGGCGCGACAAAATGCGCGCTTCTTCCCATGCGCCGCGTACGAGGTACCGCCCCATGGGAGTCGCGGCAACAATCAGCGCCGCGCCACCAACGACGCCGAGCAGCAGCCAACCAATCCACCCAAGTCGCGGGCGCACGAGTTTGCGCTGCCTCACCTGTTGGTCGAGGCGCCGGCGGGCGCCGCGCGCGCGAAGCGAATGCCGATGCGGTGCGTCACCTGATCGATGCGACGGAAACGCTCCATGGCATAGTCCACGCTGAAGCGACCCATCACCACGCCCGCGCCGAGCGCCACCGGCCATCGATCATCACTGCCATCCCGCACCGTGTAGCCGGCCCGCGCCACGAACTCGGCGCCGCGCACTCCTGGCCACAACAACTCCGCGGCTGCGGTTGCACTCAGATCACCGCGCACCCCGCGCAACTCGGCCATCGGGCGCAGCCTGGCGCGCTGGAAATGCTGCACCGGCGCCGCGACTCCCACGCGCCAGATTGCTGGGAGCGAGCCGCTCGTCGCCCCGAGTTTCACTGTAGTACCCACGTGCTGGTACGCGGCGGCGAGGTCCCATCCACGGTGCGATGTCCACGCGACGCCGAGCGACGCAGCAACACCATCGGCAGAGAGATCGGCTACGCTCGTGCGCATCATCTCCACCGTGATGCCACTCCGGAGGCCTGCGATCCACGGCAGCGTCCGCGCGTAGCCAATTTCAAACGCGACGTCCTGCGCCGACACGTTGCGCCCCGTCTCGGCTCCATCGACTCCAACCGCCGGCGCGACGATCTCCTTCACGCTACCGTAGTCGAGCATCGTGGCGCCAATGCCAATCGTGCCGCGCCAGGCTGGAAAGGTGACGGCCCCCGCACTGAGCTGCGTGGACGCGATATACGCTTCCGATGCAACGGCCGCGCCAAACCGCGTCGCCTTCGCTAACTGCGCCGGCGATGCAAAGAGCGACCATTCGTCACTGATCGAGGCGACCGTCGCATCGCCAAGTCCGAGTGAGCGCGTCGATGTCGGAAGCGTCAGCAGGATCCCAGCGTGCGACGCCTGCGCCATGGCAGAACGAGGAGCGCCAAGGAGCGTGGCCACGAACACTACGCTTCGCAGCACCGCAGCTGGGCGAGACTGTCCGTTGCGACGAATGATCATGGCGGCAGCCTCATGATGCCCACCTGACCTGCCAGAAACGCGGGAAGCAGTGCGAGCCCCGGCGTGGTGAGCGCGAGGCGAATCGGTTTGCCGGTGCCATCAGAGCGCACGATCGCATGCATCATGGTGCCTGGCAACATCGCCGAACGCAACGAGGCGCCGGGCGGCAGCAGGTAAGTCGGCAGAGGAAAGGGGTTCGTGAATCCTGCGACTACTGCCTCGCGCGCCATCAGCTGACGAAGGTTTCGCGAGAGAAACCGCTGCCGTGGCGGCACGGCTATTCGCGCAACACCGGGAAGTGAATCGCCAACGAGGGCAAGGCTGAAATCGCCGAAGAGCGCGCCAAACGGTTCGCCGGCAACCCGCTCCACATTCGCAGTGCCAACCGCCGGAGATTCCACGAGCCGGCGAAAAATCGCATCCCCTTTCTGGTCCGCGAGCCAGCGGAGAAACAACCAGGTCGCGCCGCGCTCCTCGATTGAGCCCGTCCCGTCGTAGCTCGTGACCGAATGATTCTGCGTGGAATTCAAATACACATACGCATTGAGCAACTGCGGCGCGATGAATGGCGCTGCCGAATCAGGGAAAAGCTGCGTGGTGGTGCTTCGCCCCAACGGCGCGGGATACCGGGCCTCGAAGAGTTTCGACGCCAATTCCTCGGCCATGTGGCTCAGCCCTTCGTTCAGCCACGTCTCCTCGGAATCGCCGCCGCGCGCAAGGACATGCTGGTTGAATGAAATCAGGTGCTGCAACTCGTGCACGAACGTACCCTGCAGCGTACGGATGACATCGGGCTCCTGGTGCGCGCAGCTGTATCGCCCAGTGGAATCGGGAACGAGCCCATAGAAAATCTCGGCGGCATTGCTCTGCTCCGCTCGCTCGAGCACATCGAGCCCATAGAAAAATCCGGTCACGTACCCACGCTGCACGCAATCCGTCGCCTGGGCGAGCGCGTTGACCACCGGCGTGAGCAACACGATGATCCGCCCGTTTCCATCCACATCCGACTCCGAGCCAAACGCCTTCGCGTCGAGTGGATAGAGATCGCGATCCATGAGTGAAGCCAGCGCGGTAATCCGCGCATCGGTGAGCGCCCGCTCTGTCGTGTCGGTGTAGAGAAGTACATGTTCGCCGGCAAAACGCAGGCGCGCCGTCACGCGCGCAAACCGTGAACCGTCCACCGCGGCGACAACCGAGAAGCCGCGTAGCGACCCAAGCGCGGGTGCGGCCACTGCACTGGCCAGCACGCCGCCACGGTCCACGCTTGTCGCGAGCGCACTCCGCGCCGTGCGCGACGCGGTGCGCGACGCGGTGCGCGACGCCGTGCGCGACGCCGCCTCGGCCCGCGCCTGATTCGCGATCCGCAACTCAAGCGCACGCAGGGTCGATTCAAACTCGCGCTGTGCGAGGCCGCGGTTCGAGCCTGCCGGGTTGGGAGACACGACCGCCGCCGGTAGCGTACCCGCCGTTCCCGACGCCCCGAGCCGCCAGTCCGAGAGAAATGGCGGTTGCGCGCCCGCTGCGAACTGCGCCGACACGAGGTACGTCGCGCCCGCCTCGCCGGCAAAGCTGAGGCAATCACCGAGCCGGCTGGCCGGCACCGTCGTCGATTCAAAATTTCGCAGCGTGATCGTGGAGGTCGAAGTCGCGATCGTCACCACGCGCGCGTTGGATACGACGTCGCCGATCACTGCGGCAACCAGCGTTTCACCTCCCGCAAGGCACGGTGGCACCACCATCCGCACGCTCGTCGTACTCCCGCCCGGCAAAACGGGCGACTCGGCTTCGCCAATCTTCACGCGCGTGCCGCCAACCACAAATCCGCTGCCGGTGAGTGTCAGCGTGTCGCCGGCGCGCGCCGCGCCCGGCACTGCCGACCTGACGATCGGCGCCGCCACCGCCGTCGCGGTAAACTGGACCCCTCCACCGTCAGTCGCCGCGAATGCGACGTCAACGACCGTCGTGTCGCCCGCCTGGCCGAGCACGATCCGCGCGGTGGCCTGTCCAGTCGCGTCAGTCACTCCGATCGGATCGTCCACCCGCGAGCCACCGGCTGCGCCGCGCGTGACGGTAAAACGAACACGCACGCCGATCGCCGCGGTGCCATCGGCACGCTCGACGCCGATCATCAGAGCCGACGCCAGCGGATTCCCAGCGCTTCCCACCTGATGGTCGCCGGAAATAACGCGAATCCGGTGCTCGATTTCCGGCTCAACCGGCTGCTCGCGATTGCACGCGCTGACGCAGAACACAGCCCCCAGCAACACCAGACGGAAGTGTTGCCGAACATGCATAAACCGTGCGAGCCATAACACGTTGTCAGTCAATGCTTTATACAGATTTTTCATGGCTGAATTTCCTTTGACAGACCGCGTCTCGAAGGGCTACCTTAGAGACATCCGATGAGCTTCGTACACCTCCACTGCCATTCCGAGTATTCGCTCCTCGACGGAGCGAACCGGATCGACGATCTCATCGCCAAGGCGAAGGAGTTCGAACAACCCGCACTCGCAATTACCGACCACGGTAATTTGCACGCTGCGTGGGAGTTTCAGGAGAAGGCGAAGAAGGCGGGAGTCAAGCCGATTATCGGGATGGAGGCGTATGTCGCCCCCGGCGATCGAAAGCTCAAGGCCCGCGCCGCCGCTGGCGAGCGCAACTACTACCACCTCGTCCTCCTCGCGCGCGACCTCGAAGGGTATCGCAACCTCGTCAAGCTTTCCTCGCTTGCCTACACCGAGGGCTTCTACTCCAAGCCCCGGGTGGACCGCGAGCTGCTCGCCAAGTACAACGCCGGCATCATCGTCTCCAGCGCCTGCATGGCTGGCGAGGTTGCCACACACCTCCTCGGCGGCCGATTCGACGCCGCGAAGGAAGCGGCGGAGTGGTACGCGAACGTCTTCAAGGACCGTTACTACCTCGAAGTCCAGGCGCACGAGGCCGGCGAGCAGAAAACACTGAACGCCGAAATCTTCAAACTGGCCAAGTCCACTGGCCTCAACGTCGTCGCGACAAACGACTCGCACTTCCTCCGGGCCGAGGATCATGACGCGCACGACGTGCTGCTCTGCATCGGCCTCAAGAAGGACCGGCTCGACGCCGACCGCATGCGCTACGACAACGGCCTCTACTTCAAGAGCGCCGACGAAGTCAGCGATCACTTTCCGAAACACCCGGAAGTGCTCGAGAACACGCTCGCCATTGCCGATCAGGTGAGTGTCGAGTTCACCAAGAAATACCACCTCCCCGCCTTCCCGCTGCCCAAGGGCGCGAAAACGGAGAACGATTACCTCGTCAAGCTCGCGACCGCCGGTGCCAAGGAGCGCTACGGCTCCCCGCTCCCCGACAATGCCAAGGAACGCCTCGACTACGAGCTCGGCGTCATCACCAAGACAGGCTACGCGGGCTATTTCCTCATCGTCGCCGATTTCATCCAGGCCGCACGCGACCGTGGCATTCCGGTCGGCCCCGGTCGTGGCTCTGCCGCCGGATCGCTGGTCGCGTACTCGCTCAAGATCACCGACGTCTGCCCGCTCAAGTTCGATCTGCTCTTCGAACGCTTCCTGAATCCCGAGCGCGTGTCGATGCCCGACATCGACGTGGACTTTTGCGAAGAGCGCCGCGGCGAAGTACTCGAGTACGTCCGCAACAAGTATGGGCGCGACTGCGTGGGCCAGATCATCACGTTTGGAACGCTCAAGTCTCGCGCCGCCATCAAGGACGTGGGCCGCGTGATGGGCTTCACGCCGGCCGAGACCGACGCGATCGCGAAGATGATTCCGAACCAGCCGAACTTCTCGCTTACGGTGAAGGAAGCCATCGAGAAGGTGCCCGAGCTCAAGAAGCTGTACCAGCAGGACGACCGGCACGAGCAGTTCCTCGATTACGCCATCGCGCTCGAAGGCCTCTCGCGCCACGCCGGCGTGCACGCGGCTGGTGTCGTGATCGCGCCAGGTCCCCTCGACGAGTACGTGCCCGTCTGCACGCAGGAAACGAAGGGGTCTGCCCAGGGCAATGATGAACGAGTAGTGGTCACGCAGTTCGACATGAACGCGCTCGAAAAGGCGGGCATGCTGAAGATGGACTTCCTGGGCCTCACCACGCTCACGATCCTCCATCACGCGCTCGAGAACATCACGGCGCGCGGCCTGACCGCTCCTGATCTCGCCACGCTCCCACTCGACGACGAGGCCACCTACCGCGCGCTGCGCGCTGGCCGCACCGCCGGCGTCTTCCAGTTTGAATCGCCGCTCGGCACCGACCTGCTCCGCTCCATGCGCGCCGACCGCTTCGACGATCTCGTCGCGTCGAGCGCCCTGATGCGCCCAGGCCCGCTCGACGCGGGCATGCACAAGGTCTATTGCCGCCGCAAGCGTGGCGAAGAGCCGGTGAGCTACGCGCTGCCGGAACTCGAAGAGATTCTCTCGCCGACGTATGGCGTCATCACCTATCAGGAACAGGTGATGCGCATCGCGCAGCGGCTCGCGGGCATTTCGCTCGCTGAAGCCGATGTGCTGAGAAAAGCCGTGGGCAAGAAGGACGCGGAGCTGATCCGCGCAGAAATCGACAAGTTCGTGACCAAGGCCATCGCCAAAGGCTACGATAGGAAAATCATCGAGGAAATCGGCGCACAGATCGAAACCTTCGGCCGCTACGGCTTCAATAAGTCGCACTCGGTCGCATACTCGGTGCTCTCGTACCACACCGCGTACCTGAAGGTGCACCACCCCGCCGAGTTCATGGCGTCGCTGCTGTCAGCCTGCATCGGCGACACGGACTCCGTGGTCAAGTACATCAGCGAGGCGCGTGACCTCGGCATCGAGATCCTGCCGCCCGACGTGAACGAAAGCGGCTATCGCTTCACCGTCATCGGCGACAAGCAGGTTCGCTTCGGACTCGGCGCCGTGCGCAACGTGGGCCGCTCGGCGATTGATTCCATCATCGCGGGCCGCTCGAAGAAGGCGTTTGGATCCATTTACGATTTCGCGGAACGTGTGGACCTCCGCCTCTGCAACAAGCGCGTCTTCGAAGCGCTGCTGTACTCAGGCGCATTCGATTCACTCGGCGGGCACCGCGCGCAGTTCGCCGGCGCGCTCGACGGCGCCATCCAGGCCGCGTCTCTCGCGCAGACCGAAATCGCGACTGGCCAGGGCTCCCTCTTCGGCGAATCGTCGGCCAATCCGAAAACGACGCTGCGCCCAGTGCTGCCGACCGTCGCCGAGATGTCTGAGCATGAGCGACTGACGAAGGAAAAGGAAGTTCTCGGCTTCTACATCTCCGGCCATCCGCTCGAGCCCTTCCGCGCCGAAACTGAACTCCTCGCCACACACACCGTCGGCACGCTCGGCCAGTGGCACGACCAGCCGATGGCGCTTACCGTCGTCGTCACGACCATCAAGAAGCAGATCTCAAAGAAGTCAGGCAATGAGTTTGCCCGACTCACCGTCGAAGATTTCTCTGGCGCTGGCGAAGTCCTCGTCTTCCCCGAAGCCTGGGCTGCGATCAAGGACCGCATCGTGTCCGACGTTCCGGTGCTCCTCAAGGGTGCATACGGCCGTCGCGATCAGTTGGCCGACAATCCGACCTTCATCGTCGAGTCCGTCACGCGGCTGGCCGAACTTCGCACGACAGGCCAGATCGCAGTCGCAATTGATCTTGCGCCTGATCCGTCCATTTCGACAGGCGTGCTCGCCGACATTCGCGCCGTGGTCGAAGCACACCCGGGCGCGGCGCCACTCGAGGTGCGCTGGCTCGGCACCGACGGGACAAAGGTGCGTATGCGCTCCGCCACACTGACACTCTCCCCGGCCAGCAACGCGCTGCTCGAACTGCGCGCACTGCTCGGTACTGAACGGGTCCAACTCGTGCGCGGAGGCTAAGTACACGAATGGGTACATCCGCGATGGAATTCGAGAAACCGCTGATCGAACTCGAACGGCAGATTGACGACATCAAGCGCTCGTCGCTTGAACGCTCAGTGGACATTTCTGCCGAACTCGCCCCGCTCGAACAGAAGCTGAAGGCACTGCGTGTCGAGGTGTACCAGAACCTCACACCGCTGCAGCGCGTGCAGGTGGCCCGCAATCCGCGACGTCCCTTCACGCTCGACTACGTGCGGCTCGCGTTTACCGACTGGATTGAACTCCATGGCGATCGCGCCTTCCGCGACGATCCGGCCATCGTGGGCGGCTGGGCGCGCCTCGATGGTGAGACCGTCATGATCATCGGCCAGCAGCGCGGTCACGACACCAAGGAAAACCTGCATCGTAACTTCGGGATGCCGCATCCCGAGGGGTACCGCAAGGCCCTGCGGCTCATGAAGCTCGCGGAGAAGTTCCACGTCCCGGTGTTGACGTTCATTGATACGCCGGGCGCGTGGGCCGGAATCGGCGCCGAAGAGCGCGGCCAAAGCGAAGCCATCGCGAGAAACCTGCTCGAGATGAGCCAACTCACCGTGCCGATCATTGCCACGGTCATTGGCGAGGGCGGCTCAGGCGGCGCACTCGCACTGGGCGTGGCCGACCGCGTAATGATGCTGTCGAATTCCGTCTATTCGGTGATCACGGTGGAAGGATGCGCCGCGATTCTCTGGAACGACGGCAAGAGTCTCGAGATGCGCGAGAAGGCCGCGACGGCCCTCAAGATCACGGCGCAGGACCTGATCGATCACCACATCGTGGACGAAGTGATTGCGGAACCACCTGGCGGCGCGCATGCCGACCACGAGAGTACCGCCACGTCGTTACACGACGCCCTCATCAAACATGTGGATGAACTGCGCCGACTCAAGCCCGACAAGCTCGTACGCCGCCGGCGCGAGAAGTACCTCCGCATGGGCGAGACCGATGAATAGGGTGGTAGCCCCGTGGTAATCGAAGTTTCATTCAAGGGAAATCGGCGCGAGTTCTTCGACTGGCCTTTTGAAGACGCTCCCGCCGTAACGACGGCCGTTGTCGTGGAAGTCGAACGCGGCGAGGATCTCGGTCATGTCCATGCCACCGGGGACCTCGCCCTCAAGCGCAAAGCCGGCACGACGCATGGCAAGGCGAGCTCCAATCCCCTGCGTAAGGCGATGCGCGCCGCGAACGGCGACGAGATCACGCGCGCCACGCAGCAACGTGCGGACGAGTACCACGTGCGGGTGCGCGCCATCGAGAAGGTCCGCGCGCTCGGGCTCGACCTGAAGATTTCCGATACCGAGTGGCAGTTGGACAAAAAACGCCTCACCGTGTTCTTCACGGCGGAGCAGCGCGTGGACTTCCGGCAGCTCGTCCGGCAGCTCGAAGGCTCGCTTGGTACGCGCGTGCATATGTGGCACATCGGCGTGCGCGATGAAGCCAAGCGCGTGGACGGCGTCGGCCGCTGTGGCCGCCAGCTCTGCAGCGCCAGCTGGCTGCCGGAGTTGATCCCGGTGAAGTCGAGTGTCGCCAAGGATCAGCATCTCTCGACGCTCAACCCGGCGCAGATCTCCGGCGCCTGCGGGCGGCTCATGTGCTGCCTGCGCTATGAGCATGAGTTCTATGTCACCCAGCGCAAACGGTTCCCCAAGGAAGGGAAAATCATCACGACGGCACTCGGTGAGGAGAAGGTTTCCTCACTCGACATTTTCCGTGAGACCGTGACGCTGCGCAATCCGGTTGGCGAGTCGCGGATTGTGCCGCTTGTGCAACTCCGGCAGGAAATGGCGGGCGAGCCGGTCACCGTCGTCGAAGACGAGCGTACGGCGAACGATGGCGGCGAGCTCGAGGAAGAAGTCATTCCGCGTCCGATGCCGCGGCAACATCGCGAACGCCCGCGACCTCAGCCGACGCAACAATCGCAGAAACCGGCGCAACAAGCAGGGCAGTCGCAGCCCGAGCGACCACCACGCGAACCACGTTCGCCGGAGCAGAAGAGCAAGAATCGGCAGCGGAGTCAAGGGCGCAACGACGGGCGCAACGACGGGCGCGACCAGCGTCGCGATCAACCGCGTGATCAGCGTCCACGTGGTCAGCAGCAACCGCCGCGTGACACCACGCCGGCGAGCGCGGAGTCGGGCACGCCGACACCGGGTGGCACGCCTGTCCAGGGCGCGGGTCCTCCTGGCGCCACGCAGGGAGAACCCGGCAGCGGTCGCCGTCGCCGCCGTGGGCGGCGTGGCGGTCGTCGCGGGAATCTCGGCCCGGAACAAGGTGGTTCACAGGGTGGACAGCAAGGCGGGGAATCCAGTCCGCCGTCCGGCGGTGATGCACCGAACGGAGGAGCGGAATGACCGGCGAGAAATTCTACATCACCACGGCAATCGACTACGCCAACGGCGAGCCGCATTTCGGGCACGCTCTCGAAAAAATCGGCGCCGACGTGATCGCGCGCGCGCACCGCCAGATGGGCCGGAACGTCCACTTCCTCATCGGCATGGACGAGCACGGCCAGAAGGTCGCGCAGACGGCCGCGGCACTTGGTATCGAGCCGCAAACGTTCGTTGATGAGATTGCCGTCAAGTTCCGCACCATGTGGGACCTGCTCGGCATTTCCTACGACCAGTTCATACGTACCACGGACGCGCCGCACAAGAGCGGAGTGCGCGCCTTCATCAAGCGCATCGCCGAGGCGTCGCCTGAAGATTTCTACGAAAAGGAGTACGAAGGGTGGTACTGCGTAGGGTGCGAGCTCTTTAAGCGCGCCGACGAAATCGTCGACAAGAAGTGTGTGCTGCACCCCACGCGCGACCTCGAGTGGACCAAGGAGAAGAACTGGTTTTTCCGTCTCTCCAAGTATCAGGGCTTTCTCTCGCGCCTCGTCGAGGAGCGGCCAAATTTCATTCAGCCGGAATCGCGCCGAAATGAAATTCGTGCCCTCCTCGCCTCAGGCCTGGAGGATTTGTCGATTACCCGCGCGCGGCTCGCGTGGGCGATTCCCTTCCCCATTCCGTCACCCGCTACCCAAGGCCCATCTCCCGAAGTTCAGGGGACGTGGGTCTGGTTCGACGCGCTGCCCAACTACCTCACGGCCACCGGCTACCCAGCCAAGGGTTTCAAGGATCGCTGGCCTGCCTCGCTGCATATCGTCGGTAAGGACATCACCCGACTGCATGCCGTCGTCTGGCCTGCCATGCTGCAGGCCGCAGAACTTCCGCTCCCCGAACGTGTTTGGGGGCATGGGTTCCTCTCCTTTGGTGGAGAACGGTTCTCCAAGTCGGCCGGCGTGAAGATTTCACTCACCGACGAAATCGCCCGCTTCGGCCCCGATGCGTTTCGCTATTTCCTGCTGCGCGAAATCCCGTTCGACGGCGACGGCAGCTATTCCGTCGAGCGATTCGAAGCCGTCTACACCTCCGAACTTGCCAACGGGCTTGGCAACCTCGCGAGCCGTGTCACGGCGATGATCGAGAAGTATCGCGCGGGCGTGGTACCGCCCGCGGCTGCCGCATCGCTCGACGCCGAAGACGGCGCCGATCTCGCCGCTGCCCAGTCTGCACTTGATGGCTCACGCGGCTATCTCCTGCACGAAGCGCTCGACGCGATTGCCCGCACCACGACCCGTGCAAATCTCTTCATCCAGACCTCGCAGCCCTGGGCGCTGGCGAAAGACCCGGCGAAGTCTGCCGAACTCGACGTCGTGCTCGCCGCCCTCGTGCGTTCGCTCGCGCGCCAGGCCGTGGCCCTCGCGGCCTACATGCCGAACAAGGCCGAGGCGCTCTGGACGCAGTTGGGAGGCCCCGGAACAGCGGGAGCCATGCCCTACGCGCAGCTAGCCGCGCTGCAGGCGACCGGCTGGCAGGTCAAAAAGGGCGATGGCCTCTTCCCGAGGCCGGCCGAGCCGGCCAGTATATAGGGATGCCCCGGCGCTCCTGGACCATCATGATCGTCCCGTCCGACAACGAACGGGCGCGGTCGTTCACGGTCACCGAAACGCACCGTAAAGCCGCTTGGTGGGCCGGCGGATTCGTTGCAGCAACCCTCCTTGCCGCACTGGTCTTTCTCTTCACGCCGTACGCGACGCCAGGCGCGCGATTGCTGCTCGCCGACAACGCGCGGCTGCGCGGGGAAATGCGCGGCATCGAGGTGCGATTCTCGGCGCTCAGCGACACGATCAGCGGAATCATGAAGCGCGATCAGGAAATCCGCGCACTCGCCGGCATCTCCGAAGACTCACTCCTGCGAGGAACGATGGCAGCTTCGCCCGCCACCGCATACGCGGAGCAGCGCAGTGACGACGCTCGGCGTATCACGGCATTCCTTCCCTCGGCACCGAAAAGCAAGCCCTTCCTCAATCGGCTCTCCTTTGGCGGATCGGGGCCGGACATTGACGAGCTGACGAGGCGCGCCAGTGAGCTGTCGCAGAGCTTCCGCGCCGTCAGCGACACGCTCAATCGGAATCTCGAGCGCGTCGCGAACACGCCGTCCATTATGCCCACGACGGGATGGCTGTCGAGTCATTTCTCGCTGAGCCGGATGCACCCGATTCTCCATGACAAACGGCCGCACGAAGGCATCGATGTCAGCGCGCCCATGGGGGCGCCGATCATCGCGCCAGCGAGCGGAACGGTGCGCAACATCGGCTTCGAACCTGGCTACGGAAACAGTTTTGAGATCGATCACGGCAACGGCATCGTGACCCGCTTTGCCCACTGCTCGCGCATCATGGTTCGAGCGGGTCAACCCGTGTCGCGCTCACAGCTCATTGCCACAGTCGGCAATACCGGCCTCAGCGTTGGCCCGCACCTGCATTACGAAGTGCATGTGAACGGAAAGCCAGTGGATCCGCTCCGCTACGTGCTGCCAGAAAAACGCGCAGACTGACGAAACAAAAGAGGGCGCCCGGGATGGGCGCCCTCTTCACTTCCCTGCCGATCGGCCGGCGAACTATGGCTTCTTCGCCGGCGTCGTCATGTCAATCTTCGGCACCGTCGCGGCGGCCTTGTCCGCGTCGAAATACTCGCGCGGTTGCATGCTCATCACCTTCGCCGTCATCACCTGCGGGAACTTCCGGATGTAGGTGTTGTACTCGTTGACGGCGCTGTTGTAATCCGTGCGCGCAACGCCAATCCGGTTTTCCGTTCCCGAAAGCTCATCCTGCAACCGCAGGAAGTTCTCATTGGACTTGAGCTGGGGGTACGACTCGCTGATCGCGAGCAAACGGCCCAGTGCGCCGTTCAGCCCCTGCGACGCCGCGGCCATTTGGCCCAGGTTGCCGCCCGTGATGGCGCCGCCGAGCTTGGCGCGCGCTTCGGCCACGTTCGTGAACACTTCGGACTCCTGCTTGGCGAAGCCTTTCACAACTTCAACAAGATTGGGAATGAGGTCCGCGCGGCGCTGCAGCTGTACGGCAATCTGCTGCTTGGCCTTGCTCGCCCCTTCATCAAGTGTCTGGATGTCGTTGTAGCCGCAGCCGGACATCATCACCGTAAGCGCGAGGAATACGGGGGCAAATCCGAGCCGTTGGTATCGCATGTGTGCTTGTCTCACCAGTGGGAGAAAGTGTGAACTCAAATTACGACGCTCTGCCCTGCAGTTACCCTACGGACTGATCGTCAATATGTGCCACGAACTTCATTAATCCGGCGTGGAACCCACCGAGAACGGCATCCAGTTCGGACTTTGGAATTTCCGCTGTTCCGCGCCGTTGTCCCAGTGCCGCTGCAAAAGGCCCGGAGTCGAACCCAGCCAGCGATCCGGCCTGTGTGCACACCGCGACGGCCTCAGCCGCTGGATCGGCCCCGGAAAGGCGAATCCCGGCCCGAAAGAGCGCCACCGCCCGGCTGGCCTGCGCCCCCAACAGTGCCCGCTGCTGCTTGGCGTCACGGCCGACCGCCGCGATGCCGCCCCGCACGGCCAGCAGCATGGCCAAAGCCTCGTACTCCAGTTGGCTCCGAATGTCCGCATCACTGATCGACGCACGCGGCATCACCGCGAACCCGCCCGCCGCATGGAGCACACGATTCCTGTCCGCAATATCGGCATGCTCGATCGCGAACACATCCGCGCTCGACTTCCACTCGGCGTCGGTCATGGTCAGCGGCACGGCGTTCCCAGCCTCCTGCCACGACCGGCCAATCGCGCCCGACGCCTGGAGCGCCTTCACGTCAAGTGCGCGGACTACAACCAGGACGTTGTGCCCGGATTTCGCGGCGGGATCCGTCGCAGTGGATCCGTACACGACCACGCCGAGCAGCGCGTCA
Organism: Gemmatimonadota bacterium; assembly: GCA_026387935.1. Classification (GTDB taxonomy): domain Bacteria; phylum Gemmatimonadota; class Gemmatimonadetes; order Gemmatimonadales; family Gemmatimonadaceae; genus Fen-1231. The sequence continues at coordinate 31,443 of JAPLKU010000017.1, forward strand.
CCATGCGCAGCCTTGAGTTGGGTGACCAGTTCGTCGAGTGTCATTGGTATTCCTCTTAAAAATCTGCCTCTTCGTTCTTTCTTTTTGTTTCTTCTTCTAGACCACCCTTCGCAGTTCTTCTTCCGGCCTCTTCTAAAAACTCCCGCTCGACCCGCCGCCGGAGAATCCGCCGCCGCCGCCAAAGCCGCCGAACCCTCCTCCGCCTCCGCCACCACCAAAGCCGCCGCCACCGCCCCACCGGCCGCCGCCGCCCATCGCCTGGCCAATGGCCTGTCCGAGGAGAAAGCCCATGCAGCCACTGTGCCGCCCGCGCGAAAGCAACAGCACGATGACGACAAAGAAAATCAGCGCGGAGAAGGGCGAGATGCCGCCCCCGCCAGACGGCTCGCCAGACGGCTCGCCGCGCGCGCGGCGGGTGCGAGGTGGCGCTTGGATGCCGGCCGAATCGAGCGAAAACTTGAACTCACCAGCGAAACGCTCGGCGAGTCGCGCCGTTATCAAATAGAGCGCCGCGCCGTAGTCGCGCTGCCGCTGCTGGGCGAGCAGCGCTGACGCTTCGCGACGGATATCACCGGCCACCGCGTCGGGGAGGAACCCTTCCGTGCCGTTGCCGGTCGTGATGCTGAGATAGCCGCGACCGTCCGGACTCGTTTCCTTTGGCGCGAGCAGCACCACAACGCCCGCATTTCGTTTGGCATCGCCGATCGCTGCCTTCGAGCCCACCTTCCATTCGCGGCCAATCTGCAGTGCCACGTCGCCCACCTCGCGCCCGCCAAGATCGCGCAGCGTGACGATGGCAATCTCGCCGCCGCTCTTTGCCCGCACGAACTGCGCGAGGCGCTCGATCTGATCAGCGCGCTCGGCGCTGATCACACCGGCAAAATCGCTGAGCATTCCGCGCGGTGGCGGAATGGTGAGCGCGCCCTGGGC
>JAPLKU010000014.1 GCA_026387935.1 Gemmatimonadota bacterium
TTGGGCTTGGGGAGGGCTAGTCCTAATTGGTAAGGCAGCGGTCTTGAAAACCGCCGCGGTGAAAGCCGCTTACAGGTTCGAGTCCTGTGCCCTCCGTTGCGCATAAAGACAAAACCCCCTCGGAGCAGCGTTCGCTCCGCGGGGGTTTCCTTCGTTCAGGTACGGCTCCGTCCAACTGACCAGTGGCAATATTCGGACCGGCGACGGGTACTCTCGCCGCGTTCGTCTGGCCTCGGTCCGACCTGGGATCGGGTAGATCGGAGGTACCACACGCGCCCCATTACATTTATCTCAGTACCTGACTACTCACCAATGGGGCAATAATGTCCGGCAAGAAGATCATCGCGGTATTCGGAGCCACTGGCGCACAGGGGGGCGGGCTGGTCCGCGCCATTCTCGCCGACAAGAACGGACCCTTCACCGCCCGCGCGATCACGCGCGACGCCAACTCCGACAAAGCCCAGGCGCTCGCCGCTCTCGGCGCCCAAGTGGTCGCCGCCGACACCGACAAGCCCGAGACGCTCACGGCGGCGCTCGCCGGTGCCCATGGCGCCTTTTGCGTGACGAATTTCTGGGAGCACGGCGACGGCGACCGTGAGGGCAAGCAGGCTGCCGCGATGGCGCGCGCCACCAAGGCCGCCGGCGTTCAGCACGTTGTGTGGTCCACGCTCGAGGACGTGCGCAAGTGGATTCCGCTCGACGACGCGCGACTCCCCACCCTGCACGGCAAGTACAAGTGCCCGCACTTCGACTCCAAGGGCGTGATGGACGACGTATTCGCCAAGGAAGCCGCGCCCACCTCGTATCTGATGGCCGCGTTCTACTGGGACAACTTCATCTACTTTGGCATGGGCCCGCGCGCGGGTGAAGACGGCAGTCTCGTGCTCGCGCTCCCGCTCGGTGGCGCCACGCTTCCGGGCATCGCCGCCGCCGACATCGGCCCGTGCGCGTACGGGATCTTCCAGAACGGGACGAGCGCCGTCGGCCATCGCTTCGGCATTTCCGGCGAGAATCTCACCGGCCCGCAGATGGCCGAAAAAATGGGGAAGGCACTCGGCAAGCCGATCAACTTCTACGACGTGCCGTTCGACGCCTACCGCAGCCTCGGTTTCCCCGGCGCCCAAGACCTGGGCAACATGTTCCAGTTCCAGCAGATCCTGGGCGAGGAGTTCCTGCGGTATCGTGATCCGGTGGTGGCGCGCGGGCTGAACCCGGCGCTGCAGAACTTCGACGCGTGGCTCTCGGCGAACGCGGGCAAGATCGCGATTGGCTGAGGTTGGTTGAAAACAGGAGAGGGGCCGGCTCGCGTCGCGAACCGGCCCCTCTCCGTCATACCTGCGATGCCGCCGATCCCGCCTACGGATTCCGGTCCGTGCAGGCCTTCCAAGCGCCGTTGTTCTGCTCCGCCTGCGATGGCTTGAGTGCCACGTCGGTGCCGTAGACGCCGCCCTTGAAGTAGGCGCCCGTCGGCCAAATCGTCTCTGACGCGCGTCCGTACTGGCGGCTGAGCCGGCGAAGGTCACCGACGCGATGGGCCGTCATGTACAACCAGAACCCGCGCTCGCGGAACATCAGGTTGACGCGGGCATCATTGGTACCGGGGTCGGCCAATGGCGCCAGCGCGGGAGCGCCCGTGAAGGCCGCGCGCAGGGCGTTGAGCCCGTTGAGCCAGCCAGTGGCGTCGCCTGCGGCGAGGAGCGCCTCGGCCTCGATCAGACGGGCCTCGGTGCCGGTGGCGAGCGGGACGGGCGACGTGGGCAGCGGGTACATCAGCGAGGTGAAGATGCGCGTGCCGTCCTGACCCGCCACGGTCGTCTTGGCGGCCTTGACGCGCGGATCGCCGGAGCTCAGGAAGTCGAGTCCATTGCCTCCCTCCTTGTCGGCCGCACCGAAGTTCGGCGTGGCCACCATCCAATCGTACATGGTATTGACGATCGACACTGTGCCGTAATCCGTGTTGTACACGAACGAGCTGGGGATGGCGGCGCTGCCAGCGCCGTCTCCGCCCGCTCCGAGGACGGCGACCGCCTGGGGGTACTTGTTGAGGTTCGTCAGGGCGCGCGCCTTTCCGACGCGGGCCATGTAACGGTACGTCAGGTCGCCGGCGGCCGTCGGCGACAAGAGGGCGAGCGCCGAGTCGAACTGAGCAAGCGCGCGAGTGTAGAGGACGACGTTGCTGAGGCTCTCCGTGACCGGATTGGCATCATCGGCATTGGCAATCGGGACGCCGTTGCAGAAGATCTCGGCGGTGATGGTCATCAGGAACCCTTCTTTCGCATACAGTTCGCCGACCTGCGTGTTCCGCGACGCGCTGGCGGCGACGTACGTGTTGAGCGCCTTGATTGCCCGAATGATCTGCGTGCTCGCGGTGCCCACCACGTTCCACGACGTCGACGGGAACAGGTTGTCGTTCTGGGCGCGCTGGTCGAGGTGCTCGGTTCCACCGCGCGACGAGATGATCTCGTCGGCGAATATCCCGCTGTACATGTTCATGCCGACCGGCGATCCACCGGAGGGATCACCGGCGAAGAAATTGGCGAAGTTGCCGATCGCGGCCGCACGAATTGCCGCCGCGCCCGCGGGGCTGGCCGCGGCGATTGGCGTGATCTGATCCGGCGTGTTCACGTCCAGCAGCGAGCTGGTGTCGCACGCGGTGAGGACCAGGGCAGCGGCGACCTGCCACGCCCACGGCCCCACGCGGCGCGTGCGCGCCTTGGTCTGAATGGAAGTCATCGTCCGTCGGGCTCCGAATGGGAGAAAACCGTTGGTCATGTTAGAACGCGACATTGAACCGCACCTGGTAGGTCCGCAGCACCGGCGGCGAGTAGAAGTCATTGTTGCCGCCGCCCGTGTTGGCGACGGAGCTGTTCGCTTCGGGGTCGAGCCCGGGGTACTTGGTCCAGAGCACGCCTAAGTTGCGCCCGCTCAGCGAGAGCGACGCGCCGTTCGAGCGGAGGTACTTCTGCGTGAGGTCCTTCGGGAAGTCGTAGGTGACGCTGAGTTCCCGGACGCGGAGAAAATCGTTCGGGACGAAGAAGCCCCAGATCGTCTTGTTCGCGGAGCTGGCGCCCATGACCGCACGCGCCTGCGCCTCAAGCGGCGCCTTCGGATCGTTGACCGCGCGGCAATTGCCGGTGGACACGCACCGCTGGCTCTCGTAGCCCCACTGGTTGAAGAACCCGCCGCGGTAGTCGAACTGCGCGGTGATGTGCACCGTGTTCTTCAGGAAGCCGAACGTGTTCGTGACGCCGGCCTCCCACTCCGGGAGCGTCGATCCCTTGAACAGCGCCGTATCGGAGAGCACAACCTCGTTCTCCGTGATCTTGCCGTCGCTGTTCGCGTCCGTATAGGAAATGATCTTGCGATCCCAGAGCCCATTGAGCGGATACCCGACGACCTGGCGGTTGCCCGGCGTGACCGCCAGCGGCACGGTGCCCGCGTCCTTGAGCTTGTTCTTGAGGTGCGACCCGCCGACCCGAAGGTTCCAGTTGAAGTACGGACGGTCGATCACCTGGCCGTCAACGGAGAGTTCCACTCCCGTATTCTCGACGGAGGCGAGGTTCTGGAACTGCGATCCGCCGGCACCATACGACGGTGGCAGCGGGCGCGCGAAGAGCGCGTCGTGGCTCTGCTTGTTGAAATACGTGACTTCGATGTTGATGCGCTCCTTGAGGAGCGCGAAGTCGGCGCCGAGTTCAAGCTCCGTCGTGACCTCGGGCTTCAGGCCGGGATTGCCGATGCTGCTCAGGCGCAATCCGGGGACCTCGGAACCGCCGATCGGGAAGGTCGCGCCCGACAGGAACTGCAGGGCGGCGATCGTGGAGGGCTGGACGCCGGCCTTTCCCCACGCGGTGCGGAGGCGGATGCGGTCGATGTACTTGATGGCCGGGAACCACTTCTCGTCGGAGATCAGGTACGACAGCGATGCCCGGGGGTACTGGGTGTTGCCGACCGACCGGCCGAACGCGCTGTTCTTGTCCTGCCGCACGCCGATCGTTCCGAAGAGCCGGTCGCGCCACGCGAGCTGCTGCTCGAGGAAGACGCCTTCAGTGGCGTTCTCCGTGGTGAACTCGGACGAGATCCGGATGCGGCCTGCGGCGTTCGGCGACGTGGCGCCAGGGAGGAGCCCGTACCCTTCGACGAACGTGTCGTACGTCTGGTCCTTGAACCACTGGACGCCCAACGTGGTTTTCGACGTAATCTCGCTGGTCAGGTTCCTTGTCGCCGTCGCGCTGCCGTTGAACGATGTCTTGGTCAGGTTGATGCGGTCGGCGTCCTTGCCGCCTTCACGGCCGATCGGGCCCCACGCGACACCGACGCTGGTGCCCTCGCCGTTCTTCTGCATGCGATAGTTGTACTGGTTGTTCTGGTCGATCCCGATCACCGAGTTCACCTTGAGCCAGTCGAACGGGTTCCAGTTGAACGTGGTGCTCGCGGTCAACCGCTGTTCGGTCAGCCGCTGTTCGATAGAGAAGATGTCACCGACGAACTCGCGCTGCGTCCCGAGCGTGCGGTTGTAGGCGTACCCGGGCGCCGTCATCAGCTGGAACGTCATGCCGGCGAAGAAACCGCCGTCGAACGGCGTGTGCAGGTTGCGGTCGATGTACCCCACGTTCACGTCTAACGTCGCCTTCGGCGCCAGCGAGAACGAGAAGTTGCCGCGCAGCGACGTCTGCTGCAGCTGATTCGGACGGAGCTGGATGCCGGTCGGCCGGGTGCCGCGCTCAACGGTGATGCGCTTCACGTCCGTGTCAGGCATCTGGTATGGGCCCACCTCGTTCTGCCGGGTGAGCGACACGAAGTACCGGAGGAGATCGTTTCCGCCCCCGGCGGAGACGCCGGCGGTTCGGGCCTCGCCTGTCTTGTACGGATTGGTCAGCGGGTTGGCGTACGGGTTGTTTCTCGACAGGCTGTCCTGCACGCAACGGCCGAGCGCGAGGTTGACCACCTTGCACTGGATCGGGGCGCCGGTCGGCACGCCGTTCACCACGTTGCGACCCCAGCTCTGCCAATTGTCCTCGAACTTCGACGGCTGCGAGATCTGGCCCTGTTCGCCGAAGAGGCGCCACTGCGTCTTGCCCTGGGTGCCGCGCTTGGTCTTGATGACGATGACGCCGTTCGCGGCCGCGGTGCCGTAGAGCGCTGCCGCCGACGGGCCCTTGATGACGTCGATGGTCTCGATGTCCTCGGGGTTGAAGTCGCTGAACGCGTTGACGCGCTGCGTCGTGGTGTTCGCGGTAATGGCGTTGTTGTCGTAACGGATGCCGTCGACGATCACGATCGGCTCATTGCTGAGCGACAGCGAGCTCGTGCCGCGAATGCGGATGGACGACGACGCGCCGACCTGCCCGGAACCCTGGACGACGAGCACCCCGGGGACGCGCGACTGGAGGATCTCGTTGACGTTCGTCACGGGTGCCTCCTTGGTCAGCTTGTCTGCGGACAATGTTGCCATGACGTTGCCGACCTCGCGACGCGCCAGGTCTCCGGTGGCTGTCGTGACGACCTCTTCGAGGCGGGTCACCGAGCGGGCCGCGCTGAAGTTCGCGACGACGGTCCCTCCGTCGGGAACCACCGCCGCCTGCGTCGCCGGCTGGTAGCCGATGCGCACGATACGGACCGTCACGGGACCGCTCGTCACGCCCGGCAATACGTAGTCGCCGTTGGAATTCGTGAGCGCCATGAGCCGCGTGCCGACGATGGACACCTGCGCGGAGGCGACGGGCGAGCCGTCATCGGCGGCGGTGACCCGACCTCGCACTGTACCGGTGGCGCCGGCGGCCGCAGCATGGGCTGCCGAAAAAGTGAGGGACAAAGCGCCTAGCAGTGCAAAAAGTCGAGAACACGCGTGCCCGAGCATGACGGTCTCCATTCGTGACAATTTTGACGTAGGGAGTGCCTTACTGACAATCACATACGACTTATGCACGCCAACCGCCAGACCCGTCCCGGCTCCGGCACTGGCCTTCCGACCAAGAAGTGGCTCCGCTTATCTGAACAGGTTTTGAACCCGCGACCCCGGTGCGCTCACCCGCGCGATGACGCGGAGAAGGCCACAAACAGATTAAGGCACATGAGAGTGAACGCCGGGATCATCTCGACAAACGGATCCCGGATCCTCAGTCGTACGACCAGTCCAATCACCATCATCGCTGCGAAGCCGCCGGCCGACAGCAAGAGCAGTGGACGGAAGAAGTAACCGACGAAAAGGGCCACGCTTCCCACGATTTGCAGGGTGCCGGTCAGCACTCGTAAATGGGCGAGACCGAAGCGCCGGAATTCCGCCGCCATGTGGTCGGTCACCAACGCGCTCGTGCCGTACCCGGCAAACGCGACGATCGAGAGGGCCTGCGCAAGGGCTGCGGCGAGTTGCATTGTATCCTTATCTTAGTAGTCTTCACCCCCGCAGAGCGCGACATTACGTGTCACACACTGGAGCGGATATGAGAACGGTCATGGTCATCCTGCAGGTCGCAGCGGCGCTTGGACTACTGAATGTGTGGCTGCTGCGATTCAATCGACCCACGGCGTATCGGGGAGCCAACGCCGCCTCGATGCTGGAGGAGTTTGCCGCATACGGACTGCCGGCATGGTTCGCCTACGCCATCGGGACACTCAAGGTGGGATCGGCACTGGCATTAATCGCGGGCATCTGGTTCCCGGCGGTGATATTCCCGGCGGCCGCGCTGATCTGCGTTCTGATGCTCGGAGCGCTGGCGATGCACGTCAGAGTCCGCGATCCGCTGCAGAAATCGCTACCCGCGCTCGGTATGCTCGTGCTCTGTATTGGCATTGCAGGGGGCACGCTCGTCTGATCGATGAGCAGCGCCACGCAAGGCGGGCGTCGTCCGCGGCAGCCGACGGCAAGGTTTGCCTCAGCTGTCCCCACGTCGCTCGGTGCGCACGCTGGACATCCCGCCGTCCACCCCCCAGACTTGGCCGGTGATCCACCGCGATTGATCGCCAAGGAGGAACAGCGCGGTTGCGGCGACGTCGTCGGGCTGCCCAACCTGGCGGAGTGGGTGACGGTCCCGGCTCGCCTGCAGGCGCTCGTCGCTCGAAAGAAGCCGCGCCGTGAGGGGGGTGCTTGTGAGCGATGGCGCAACAGCGTTGACGCGGATCACCGGCGCCCATTCCGCCGCGAGCGATCGGGTGAGCCCCTCCACCGCCCCCTTGGCCATCGCAATCGATGCGTGAAACGGCATGCCCTGCCGCACTGCCACTGTGCTGAAGAGCACGACGCCGGGCTGCCGGCCGGCCTTGAGGGCATTGGCGGTCGCCTGGAGCACGCGCACCGCACCGAGCGCTGAAATACGGAAGTCGTCCAGGAACTGTGATTCCTGAAGCCCCCCGAACGACTTGAGATTCAGGCTCCCGGGGCAGTACGCAACGCCGTCCAGGGCAGCCGGTAGATCTAGCGAGGCGACATCGGCCTCGAGCACGTCGGCCTGGCGTTCGCTGAGGTCAGGCATGGAAATGCCCGAAACGCGTCGCGACACTCCGACCACCGCGTGGCCTGCCTCCAGTGCCAGCCGAGTGAGTGCAAGTCCGATACCGCTCGAGTGGCCGACAACCAGGTAGGTGCGCTTCATGGCAGTTGATGGCGCCTCAACGCCGTACCCGGCCGTCTGATTTCACGAGTGTGGACTGGATCATCCCGGGCTGACGTGCACTGAGGAAGCCAGTGCCCCGTCTACGCCCGCAGCAGCGGATCCAGTTCACACCCGCTGTGCCTGACTCTTTTTCGCTTCTTGCTCATCGATGCCGGCGGCGTACAACAGAGCGACCACGACGGTCGCTGCCGGAACTGCGACTGCCAGCCCGATCGCAAACAGGACGAGGTCACTCAACGCGGTCACCGCTGATCTGGAGTGCGACGCACCCGAACGAGAGAATTGAGGGCACCCACAGTCCCACATAAAGACCCTGCTCGTGGCTGCCCGTGAACCACAGCCAGACGGAGAGGAGAAACGAAGCGAAGGCAGCGACAAGAATAGTCAGGCCGGCTCGGCGGCGCAGAGTGTTTCGTGGCATCATTGGAGAAAGTATAAAGTGTCAGAAAAGTCGGGCGGCGTACCGCCCTTTAACGTTAGCGTGGCGGGAATGTTCCCGCACGTAGTGCGCACGGGGAATGAACTTGAGCGGGTGCCAGCAGGGCCTGGGTCCCCGATTTCTCCTCCAGGGTGACTCGCGCTTTGACATCCCGTCGGATCGGGGCCACACTCCAGGAGGAGGAGGGCACCCGATGCGGAAGAGCAAGTTCAGTCCGGAACAGATCCTACAGGCGCTTGAGGCAGTACAGGTCGGGTAGCTAAGTTGTGGTAGGACAATTGGGAGACGTGGCCGAGAGGCTGAAGGCGGCGGTTTGCTAAACCGTTATACGGGGTTAAACCTGTATCGAGGGTTCGAATCCCTCCGTCTCCGTGAAAGAGGCAGAGAGTAGGCGTTAGACAGTAGCTATCAGTTGGCAGAATGAATTAAGAATTACGGGGGCCGTGAGCCACCCGCCGTCCCGTTGCCCCGCACATGGTCCGCGTCCGCTTTGCCCCATCCCCCACCGGCTATCTCCACGTGGGTGGCGCGCGCACCGCGCTCTTCAACTGGCTCTACGCCCGCAAGCTCGGCGGCCAGTTTCTGCTCCGTATCGAAGACACGGACAAGGCGCGCAGCACCGACGAGTCCACGCGCGCCATTTACCATGGCCTGACTTGGCTCGGACTCACCTGGGAAGAAGACGTCGTCCACCAGGGAGCCAACGTCGCCCGGCACCAGCGCGACGCACACGCCCTGCTCGAGTCCGGCGCGGCGTATCGCTGCTTCTGTACGTCGGCCGAGCTCGACGCCCGCCGTGCCGATGCGGAATCGCGAAAGGAATCGTTTCGCTACGACCGGCGCTGCGATCTGCTCGACGCGGCCGAGGTTGAACAGCGCGCAGCCGCAGGAGCTCCGCATACGATTCGCTTCCGCGTGCCTGACGGTCACACGGCCTGGACCGATATGGTGCATGGCGAAATCAGCTTTCCCAACAAGGACATTGACGACCTCGTCATTCTCCGCTCAGACGGGACGCCGATCTACAACCTCGCGGTGGTCTCCGACGATATCGACATGCGCATCACGCATGTGCTGCGCGGCGAGGACCACATTTCCAACACGCCAAAGCAGATTCTGCTCTACCGCGCCCTCGGCGCGGCACTCCCGGTGTTCGCGCACTTTCCCAATGTGCTCGGCACCGACGGCAAGAAACTCTCGAAGCGCCACGGGGCGACGGCCGTGGGCGACTATGAAGGACTCGGCATCATGCCCGAGGCGATGTGCAACTTCCTTGCCCTGCTTGGCTGGAGCCCGGGCGGCGACCGCGAGGTGATGACGCAGGCCGAGATGATTTCGCTCTTCAGCGAGGAGGGACTGCTCGCGAAGGCATCGGTGTTCGACATGAAGAAGCTGGAGTGGATGAATGCCCAGCATCTCATGCACATGCCGATGGAGGTGCTGACGCCGCGCGTGGTTGACGCCATCGTGGCCACGGGCGTCGCGACCGCCGTGGAACTCTCGGCCAACGAGGCGTGGGTATGCACGTTGATCGAGTTGCTCCGCGTCCGCGCGCGAACCATTGACGACCTCGCGAAGCAGTCCGCACCGTATTTCGGTGCGACGGTCACGTTCGACGCCGATGCCGTGGCCAAGCAATGGAAGGACGCCTCGCTCACGCGGAAACTCCTCGGCGGCGCGCGCGCGGCGCTCGAGGCACTTCCCACCTGGGACGCTGCCGCAATGGAACTCGCACTCCGCGGCCTGGCCGAAGCCGAAGGGCTTGGCGCCGGCAAGGTGATGCAGCCACTCCGTGTCGTACTCCTTGGCGTCGCAGCGAGCCCGGGCATGTTTGATGTGCTCCTGCTCCTCGGACGCGACCGGTCGCTGGCGCGGATCGACGCGGCGCTCACGCACCCGCATCTCGCCGCATAGCGCGGAAGAGCACTCCCATGACTGCGCCGCGCGAACCGCTCACCAGAATCGAGGAGGAGATGTACCAGTTCCTCCTCGACTTTCTCGCGGAACACACCTATCAGCCAAGTGTGCGCGAAATCGGAAAGGCGCTGAAGATCCCAAGCACAAAATCAGTCGCCGACATGCTCGACTCGCTCGAGACAAAAGGCTACGTCCGCAAGCAGCATGGCCGGTCACGCGGCGTGTCGCTCGTCGGCTTCGCCTGGACCATGGGCACGATGCCGGTGCCCCTACTCGGGCTGAATCCGTCCACCGGCGTCCTCGACGTGGATGACCATGTGACGCTCGACCGGCGCCTCGTCGTCGCCCCCGATGCCTTCCTGGTGCGCGCGCTGCCGCATGGCGCGCCCGAACATGGTATTCTCGAGAATGACCTCGTGTTGGTGCACCCGTCGGCCCGTGCACATGACGGCGACCTGATCGTGGCGCGGGTGGGCGCCGCCCTGCTTGTACGCGCCATGACGCGGCGCGGCGCGACGCTGGTGCTCGACGCAAGCGGCGCCGGCGACGAAGTGGAGCTCAACTCGACCGACGATTTTGTGGTGCTTGGCGTGGTCGCGGGCGTCATTCGCCCGCCCCGCGGACCGGCTACGGAACGATCTTAGCCGGCGGCGTTTCCGCCTTCTTGGCGTCGTCGCGTTCCTTCTGCTTCCGCTCGCGAAGCGACTTCACCGCCTTCTGAAAATCGTCGTCCCGCGCGGCTCGCGCGGCCTGCTCAAGAATTTCACCGCGCATCTGCTGCAGCCGACGATCGTGATCAATCGTCGTCGGATTCCCCTGAATGTTCAGCGGCAGCAGCGCGAGCAGCGCGGTCGGAATTGAGACCGGACCCAGGCGGATGAACTTCCGGTCAATCCCGTACTTCTGGCCGCCGATCGTCTTGGTCCAATCGCCCGGATCGCGCCCGCCGTTGGCGCGGCGCATCGAATCAATGAGCGCGGTATAGATCGGCAACATGGCGCTATCCAGGCGCGCCGGCGCCGAAAGCGGCGCCGTAACGACCGGCGCCGACGGAGCCCAGATCCGCGGATCGGAATAGGACGGGCGCACCCCACGCGTATCTCCTCCGCCGCCCACCAGCGGCCCGCTGCCTAAATCGCCGGCGGTGCGCGGCGGCCGGTTGGGAATCGGCGGCAACGCCGAAGGAATCTGTATGGGCGCGACAGGTGCCGGCGCCGACGGCGTCGGTGAGAAGGCCCGATTGTCACCGCCACGGCGCGGAGCTTCTTTCGGTGGCTCGCCACGCGGCAGCTGCAGGAAGCCGATGCGTTCCACGGGAGGCGTGGGCGCCGAACGCATCATGGAATCGATCCAATCAGCCGGACCGATCGTGAGTTGGACGAGCACGAGCACCGCAACGACGTGCACCATGACCGACGCGACGATCGAACCCGGTCCGCGAACCGCCGGATCTCGGCGTTCGCCCGGCGTGGAAATCGCGCGACGGCGCTGCTCGCTCACGCGGTCGCTCTCGCTACCGGCCGGCCGCGACCGGGCTGCTCACCTTCGACAACCCCACCAACTCGACTTCAACCGTATCGCCCGGCTTCAACTCGGCAACACCTGCCGGCGTGCCGGTGAGAATCAGATCGCCCGGCTCGAGCGTGATGTATTTGGTGATGTAGACAATCAGCGTTGGAATGGAGAAGGCCATGTCGCCGCCCGTGGCACGCTGCTTCTCCACGCCGTTGTGCCGCGTCACCACCGTGACCGTGCTGAGGTCGGCGGGTGCCGGCGCTTCGTCGCCGAGCGGCAGGAAGGTGTCGCACCCCTTGGCGCGCGCCCACTGCCCGTCGTTCTTCTGCCACTCCCGAGCCGACACATCGTTAGCAGCAACGAGACCGCGAATGGCCTTTCGCGCAGTCGCCTCGTCGGCGTGCTTGATTGTCGTGCCGATCACCACGCCGATTTCACCTTCGAAATCGATGCGGCCGGCGCCAGGCGGCAGTTCAATCGCCACGCCGGCATCAATCACGCAGGACGGCGGCTTGAGGAACAGCAGCGGTTCCTTGGGCACGTCGCCCCCCATTTCCTTGGCGTGGTCGAGGTAGTTGCGGCCCACGCAGATAATTTTTCCTGGACGTTTCATCACTAGAATCTACCCGTGAGTTGAGGTTTCGGTCGCACGATAAAACTTCTCTAATTCAGGCCGCAGTTTGGCCCACGGCCCGTCAATGCGGCGAGCCGGAGGGAGCCCTGCCAAGAGCGCCGCTCCATATCCCTTACGCACAACCCGGGGGTCACAGATGACGACGGCGCCGCGATCCTCAGTTGAACGGATCAGGCGGCCGAACCCCTGTTTGAGCCGGAGTGCGGCGTGGGGCACCATGTAGGTCGCGAAGGCGTCGCCACCGGCGGCCTCGATGGCCTCGCAATGGGCGGCCGTGATGGGCTCGGACGGCACACGGAACGGAATGCGGGCGAGCAGCAGGCCCCGCAGTGCGCGGCCCGGCACATCCACGCCTTCCCAAAACGAGGCCGTCCCGACCAGCACCGCGTCACCATGCGCGCGGAACCGGCGCAGGATGGCATCGCGCGAATCCTCTCCATGCACGAGCAACGGCCAGTCCTTCTCGATTCCCGCAGCGCGGAGGAGCCGGGCCGCCTCCTTCACGTCGCGGTGACTCGTGAACAGGAGGAACACCCCGCCGCCGGCCGCGCGAATGAGATCGGCCGCGACGCCGGCGACCGCCTCGACGTGACTTCCCTCACCGGACGAGGGAATGGGCAGGTCCGTGGGAATCGCCAGCACCGCCTGCGTCGCGTAGTCGAAGGGCGAGCCGAGGACTGCCGTCGTCGGCTCAACATCGTCCTCGTCGAGCCCAAGCCGCCCAGCAATAAACCCGAAGCCGTCGCCGACCGCGAGCGTCGCGCTGGTCACGATGCAGGTTTCCACTCGGCGGAAGAGATCGTCACGCAGAATCGGCGCGAGGTTCAGTGGCACGCTCGCCACGCCCACATGTCGCGGGCGCTCGCGCCCACCACCGTCTGTATCATCGCCAGCGCCGCTGCCGCCGCGCGCTTCGATCCACCGCACCCGCTCGTCAGAATCCGGGCCGGGACGCAGCGCCCCGCGCAGCGCATCACCGGCATTCTCGAGTCGCCGCACGGCGCCGCGCAGCTCGCCCAGCACCGTCGCGAGTTCTTCCGCCTTCCGCTCGTCGGTCTCGATACGGTCGCGAACAAGGATCAGTCCGTCGGACAGCGCGTCGAGCTCCCGCAGCATGTCGTCCAACGCGCGGGTGAGCCCGCCGCGCCAGATCTCGTCGTCGTCAAACTTCCAGGTGAGCCGCACCTGCGTGTCCGAGCGGCGCGTCATCCACTCGTCAAGCACATCGAAAAGCCGTTCCGTGGTCTGCCGCGCCGCTGCCGTGGCGCCATAGAGTCGCACACGCACGAGGTCGAGGCTGGCAGTGGAGAGCAGGTCGTTCGACTGCGCGAGCCGTTGCTCGAGAGTCGGGAGCAATCCCCTCCCCTTTCGCTCGAGCCGGGACAGCAACCGCAGGATGCCGCGGCGCGACGCCGTCGAGGCCAAGTGGGCCGACGCCGCATCCTCGAGGTGGTGCCCTTCATCAATGATCAACCGTGCATACGACGGCAGCACCGCCGATTCGCTCCAGTTCTGCGATGCGCGCCGTACCGCGAGATCGGCCATCAGCAGGTGGTGGTTCACGACCACGACATCGGCCTCAGCCGCCGCGCGCCGCGCGGTGAACACGAAGCAGCGATTGAAGTGCGGACAGCGCAGCCGGGTACACAAATCCCCCTCGGCCGCGACTTCATCCCACACGTCTGGCCGCGGAGCCGACGGCAAGTCGGCGAGCGAGCCGTCCTTGGTGCGCGCGGCCCAGCCATCAATCATTTCCAGATCGGCGCGCGCACCATCGTCGAAGAGCGACGTGGACGAGGCGCGCGCGTGATCGAGGCGCTGGAGGCAAACGTAGTTGCGCCATCCCTTGAGCAACGCAAATCGCACCGGCTGGTCGGTGAGCGCCTCTTCGAGAAACGGCAGATCCTTACCGACGAGCTGTTCCTGCAGCGTAATCGTGTTCGTGCTGACAATCGTGCGCTCGCCATTTGCCGCGGCCCAGCGCAGCGCCGGAATCAGATAGCCGAGCGACTTGCCGACGCCCGTGCCGGCTTCGAGGAGCCCGATGCCGCCCTTCGAATACAGTTCCGCGATGCGCGAGGCCATCTCGCGCTGACTGGGACGGTCTTCGTAGCGGCCAAGGCTCTTGGCGATCGGGCCATCCGGACCCAGCAGTGCGGCGGTATCGTCCGCGTCGAGCGGCTTCACGTCCACCGCGCGCGGAACTTCGACGACCACGTACACCCGCTCAGCCGCGTTATCCACGATACCGAACCCGATGCCGTCGTCATGCATCCGCGCGGCGATATCGAGGTCAGGCCCCGACGGCTCGAGATTGCCCGACGGATGGTTGTGCACGAGCATCTCGCCGCGACGCGCAAAACCCGGAAGCGCAAGGACGCTGTTCGAGTCGCCACGCGCGACGGCACGCGCGCTCACGATCAGTTCATTCGCGTCCACCTGGCAGGCAAAGCACACTTCGCGCCCACCGGCGAGGGCGATTGCCGTCTTAATCGCGCGCGCCGCATTCGGCGCAAGTCGCGGCCCCGCGATGGGCGCACCCGCAATGGGCGCACCCGCACGCCCCGCCCCTGCGCCGGATTTGGCGACGACCGCTGCGCTGGAGTGTGCGACTGGAGGTTTGCCGCCGCGCCCGCTGGGCGCGCCGCTGGTCACGTCTTAAGCGGCTTCTTCTTTGCAGCCGGGAAGAGGACGTTATTGAGGATCAGCCGGTACCCGGGCGAGTTCGGACGCTGCGCCAGATCGGTGGGCGGCGCGCCGATATTGTGCTGCGGATCCTCAGGATCGTGGCCGCCAAGATAGGTCCACGAGCCTTTCCCGAAATCACCGTGGAGGTACTTCACCCAGGGAGTGCCCTCTTCGTTTGCCAGCACGGTGGCACCCGGTTTGAGTCTTGCCTTGGCGAACGAGGTGGTGACACCGTAGAAGTCGGGCACGACGTTGCGATGGTTCTGCACGAGCATCGTGTTGACCGGGTCGAACTTGGCAGAGAAGTTGAACAGCGTGAAGGTGTTCAGGCTCTGACGACGCGACGCGACGTTCACCTGATGTCCGTCAATGTCACTCATGGCATTGACGCCGGGATTCATCTCGAGATGGGCCCCCTGAAACGCAAAGGTCTTGCTCCAATCCATCCTGGCGTCTGCATCGGGGTCCATGGGCGTACCGTCCGTAAATGCGGCGGCGATGTCCACGTTGGCGGCCGCGAGCGCCAGCTCGATGGTTTCGGTGGCGCCGCACATCGCAAAGATAAAGCCGCCCTTTTCCACGAAATTGCGCAGCCGGCCGGCCACCGCCTTCTTGAGTGCGGGGACATTGGCGTAGCCGTGCTTGGTCGCCGTCGCCATGTCGCGATCGCGCTGTTCGATAAACCAGGGCTGATCGCGGAAGCCGAGATAGAGCTTGTTGAACTGCCCGGTAAAATCTTCGTGGAAGAGGTGAATCCAGTCGTACTTCGCGATATCCACGCCGAGGACGTCATCGTCCCAGATCTGCGTGTATTCGATGCCGGCGTACTTGAGGGCGAGCGTCACCGCGTCGTCCCACGGCGGCGACTTGGGCGGGGAGTAGATCGCGACGCGCGGCGCTTTTTCGAGCGGAATGGCGTCCATGTTGCTCTTGGCGATTTCCGCGCGGGCAACCGTGATAGCGGCATCGTCGATGATGATGACCGTCACGCCATCGAGCTGCGCCTTGCGTCGCATCGCCGGGCTGTCCGGGAGCAGAAAACTTCCCCCGCGATAATTGATCCACCATTCCGCCCGGTCGCCATTCTTGAGCGCCTGGAAGGTGAGTCCGTACGCGCGCAGGTGATTCTGCTGCGTCTCGTCCATCGGAATCAGCAGGTGCTGCGCAGCCGCTTGCGAAGCGCCAGCAAGCGTGGCGGCAACGAGGGCAACGGCGAGGATCCGAATCGTGGTGGTCGCGAAGGTCATATGGGTGCGCATCAAACGACGCCGCTCCTGAGGAGTTCCAATTCGCGACGGGCCTGCGGCACGAGCGCGCTGTTGGGGAAGGAAAGGATAAGGTGTTCGAGGCGCTCCGCGGCAGCCGGGGCATCGCCTTTTCGGCGCAAAGTACGCGCCCATTCCAAGTCTGATTCGGCCGCTTCGGGCGCGAGTGGGTAGCGGAGAACAATCCGCGACCAGAGCGCGATGGCCTGACCGTCGGCCTTCCGCTGGCTCCAGAGCCGCGCCGCGTAACCAAGCAGCAAGGGCGCGACGTCACCCAGCTCGTCGGCGGCGTGCTCAAAGCGCTGCGCCGCGCCGGCGGTGTCACCACGCGCCAGCGCCAGAAACGCCGCCCCCGCCACGCGACCGGAATCGGCCCGTGTGCGGCCAAGCATCGCCATGGCCGTGACGACATCGGGCGTGGCATCCGCCGGACGCCGAAGCCCGAGGCGGGCAAGCTTGAGGTCACCGTCGAAGAGGGCAATCCAGCCGGACACTTCTTCATCGTCGTCGCCGCTCGCGCCGGCCAGGGCCTTCCGCGCCTTGTCCACTTCGCCGGCGCGCACCCAGCCCCAGGCGATCTGCTTGGCGAACTGGCGCTGCGTGATGGCGTCGGCCAGCGACCCGTCACGCGTCACCAGCGATTGCGCATCTGCGGCGCGTCCGAGATTCGTCAGCGCGCGCACTTCGAGCGGAAGGATCTGCGTGCGAATCGCCGTCGCGTCGGCCTTGCCGCGCGCCGCCGTGAGAATCACCAGCGCGGCGGCCGGATCTCCGCCGGACACCGACGCCGACGCGGCGCGCAACAGGTTTCCAATCGCGGGCCGGGCGGTCTGCATTTTCATCAGGGCGTCGCGCGCGGGCAGCCAGGCCTGCGTTCGCTCGGCCTCGGACGCAAAATCGCTCCAGGTGTCGAAGGCCGAATCCGCAATCGTGAGCGTCGCGAGTATCCGCCACCCTTCGCGAGGATTCCCCCACTGCAGTTCGAGTTGGCCGTGCACCTTTCGCGTACTGGCATCGGCGGGCGCCGTGATTGTGCCCGCGAGCGCCATGCGCACGGAATCGCGTTCCGACGCCGGCGTATTCCCGAGCGAAAAAAGCGCGGACTGGTCCATATAGGCTTCCACCGCCATCACACCGCGCCAGAGTGCCGCGCCGCGGCCCCACTTGCCGAACGCGATTTGCAGCTGCGCCATTTCAATGAGCAACCCCTGATTCGAACCCAGCGCCGCCACTCCGCGCTGCAGCACCGAGTCGGCGGCCGGCGTGCGCGTGTCGGCAATCAACTGGTTCGCGTACTCCTTGTACGGTGCCACGTCCTTTGGGGCGGCCACGAGCCACGCCTCGAACGCCGCCTGCACGTCCTTGTCGCGCCCGAGCGCGCGCAGAATGCGCAGTTGCACGCCGCGCAGGATGCGATCGGAGGGACGCCGCGGCAGCAGCGTATCGAGCGCGACGACGACGGAGTCTTCCTGCCCGAGCTGCGAGAACACGCGCTCGAGTCCGAGCACGCCCTGCCCCGGATCTCCGCCGTCAATGACGCCGCGCCACGCAACGACCGCATCGCGCCAACGGCCTGCCTGCTCAAGCTCGACCGCCTTGGTGATGACGGTGGCCTGCGCCTGCGACTGCGCCACGCGGCTGAGTGCGCCAACCGAAACGGCGAGCGCAATTGCGAGCGCAACGGCGTGCGCAAATGCGTGCGCAGCAACACGCGCAACGACGGGCGTGAGGCGGTGGCTCGCTGCGACGACCTTCAAAAGGCTTCTGTCTACCATCTCCCGTCTACCGCTTCCGCGGTCGTTACGGCTTTTCGCCGTTGAGGCGACGGAAGTAATCGATCACCAGCCGCCGCTCATCGGGATTCAACCCACGCAGTTCATTCCACTCCGGCACGCGGTACTTGAGCGAGGCCTTGCCGGTTGCCGTGCCGTTGGGCGGAAGGAACGGATTCGACTGGTCGCCCGGCTTCGACTCGCGCTTGGCCGACTCGTCCGTTTTGTCATTCTCCAGCGTCTTGCCGGCATCGAGCATGCGACGGAAGAGGCGCTGCTGGCGTTCCAGCACGGCGGGGTCTACCGCGCCCTGCTCGAGTGCCTGCGCCAACTGCTTCGCCTCGCGCGCCAACTCTGCTGCGCGGCCGGACTGATCGGCGTCGCCAACTTCGGCGAGGGCGCGCGCCACATCGCGCTGCGTCCTGCTCAGCTCACGCGCCTGCGTCTTGGCCTCGCCATTCTGCCCCTGACGCGCCTGCTGCTGTGCCATCTGGAGGAGGCTCTGCATCTGGCCGTTGAGACTGCCCTGCTGCTGCGCCAGCTGCTGCAACTGCGAAAGCAGTTCCGGCAATCCAGACGCCGACTGTGACGCGTTTGCGCGCTCACGATCACGCGCGAGCGATCCACCCACCTGACGCAGCGCGGCGGCGGCATCAGCCATCGTGGCCGCGGCCTGTGCCATGGTGCGCGGATCATTCGCGTCCTTGGCGGCCTGCTGCACGCGAGACTGCGCGTCGGCCATGGCCCGCTGTGATCCCTGCGACACGAGCGCCGACCGCTTGGCTTCGTCCTGCAGGCGCTGCGCCGCCTTGTTCACGCCCTGCTCGAGCGCGCCCTGCTCCGACCGGAGCGATGCGTCGTTCGGGTTGCGACGGGCCTTGTTGGCGAGATCGTCCTGCTGGCGCGCGAGCTGCAGCATTTCCTGAAGCGACCGGTCGATTTCACCGGTCACTTCATTCTTCCACTGATCCACCTGCGCCTTGCGGCCTTCCGAGAGCGCTTCGGCGGCCTTCTGCAACGCATCGCCAGCTTGCTGCGCGGCGCCTTGTGCACCCTGCTGTCCCGGCTGGGGTTTGCCGCCCTGCTGTTGCTGGCCGCCCTGCTGCTGTTGGCCGCCCTGCTGCTGTTGGCCGCCCTGCTGCTGTTGGCCACCCTGCTGCTGCTGGCCACCCTGCTGCTGTTGGCCCCCCTGCTGCTGTTGGCCACCCTGCTGCTGTTGGCCAGGCTGCGGCTGCTGGCCCGGCTGCTGCTGCTGGCCCGGCTGCTGCTGCTGGCCCGGCTGCTGCTGCTGCTGGCCAGGCTGAGGCTGGGCCTGCTTCTCTTGACCCGTGGCCTGCGCGAGCGCCTTCTCAAGCGCCTTGTCGGCCTTCTTCGCCTCGTCGAGCGCCGCGTCAGCCTGCTTGGCGGCGGTGTCGGCGCCGTCGCGCTTCAGGCGCTGCTGCAGCGCCTCTAGATCCTTCGTGAGCTGCTGGGTGCGCTCCTCAAGTTTCTTGAGGATGTCCTTGTTGTCCTGCGCGCGACCGCTGTCAGCCTGTGCGCGTTGCGCCTTGGAGAGCTCGCTTGCCTCGTCCTTCAGCGTCTGCATCGCCCCTTCGAGCGCCGCGCGCTTCAGGATTTCGGCGCTCTTCTCCAGCGCGTCGCGCATTTTCTTCTGCTGCTCTGCCAGTTCGGCCAGCGACTGCTTCGACTGCTCGCCCGACAGTTGCTGCGACGAGTTCTCCAGCTTCTTCAGGGCTGCCAGCATTTCAGGTGTCAGCGCCTGACGCATCAAGTCCTGCGCCTGCTTGAGCTGACTCGCGAGCGCCGTGTCGAGCGCGCCGGCTTGACGCAGCTTGTCTTCGAGCCCCTTGGCAGCCTGCTGCATGGCCTGCATGCGTTGCTGCATTTCCTTCTGCTGCTGCGCGAGGCCCTGTGCCTCCTGCGACTTGTCGAAGTCCATCGGCTTCGCTTCGCCGGTCTTCGGATCGCGCTGGCTGGCCGCCTCGGCCGTCTTCTGCTGCAGCTGCTGCATCGCCTTGGACAGCGCCGCGATGCGTGCGGCGGCGGAATCGGCCGCGGCGCGCGCGGAGCTGCGCTGTTCGTCAGTCGCGGGAACTTTCAGCGTCAGTTCACGACTGACGCCTTCGGCGCGCCTGGGTGACGCATCGCGTGCGATGAGTTGCAAGTGCATCGCATCGCCGGCCTTCAGGTTGAACTTGGCGAGGTCGAGGACGAACACGCCCGTCCAGTCGGCAAGGCCCGCACCGCCAAGCTGCTGGGCGGCAGCGGGCTCTACGGCGCCGCTGGCGAGCACACGCCAGATCTTGATCGACACGTTTTCAAGGGCATGGTCGTCGCTCGCCAGCAACTCGACTTCGACCTTGTCCTTCGGCTCGACGAGAGAATCCACCGCCGGCGAAAGGATTTCAGCAACCGGCGCCGAGTCCGGCATGACCTCAATGGAGAGCGACGGAGGAACGTCCGCGATCTGCGTCGTCTGGCCGCGAGCCGTCCACTCCCAGCTCGCGGTTTCGGTTGGCTGGAAGCGGCCACTGAACCGGCGTCCGTCCGGCTTCAACCGCATCGTGTCGCGCCCGTGCGAGAGCGAGACCATGGCGAGCGGTTCAGAGGCATGGCCCGAGATTTCGACCGAGGTGCCCGCCGGAAGCCGCAGCGGCGCGTCACCCGGCAGTGTTTCCGGCGCGCGCTTGAGGTACGACGGATAGGTCGCGAGCACCGACACATCGCCGAGGAACGGGCGATCCACGATACGGATCACGGCCGTGTCGCTCACGGCGCGGCCATCACTCGCCACGAGCGTCATGTCGGCATCGAGTGGACCAAGTTCGGTCGTCACGACGCCAGCGGTGAGCGTCAACGGCATTTCGACCCACGCGTTGCCCGTGCTGCGACGCCGCAGCATCACGGTCGAACGGCCGCCAGCCTTCACCGTCAGCTTCAGCGACGAGCCGCGCAACAGGCGCTTGGGCACATCAGCGAGTTCGATCTTGGGAAGCAGCGCACCGTTCCACGCGTCCACCGGGTGCGCCAGCGCGCGCCAGCCATCGGTCGAGCGTGCCGCGACGAGCGAACCGATGAGCACGGCCGGCACGATGACGGCGGCCGCACGCATCGCGCTGCGCGCGAGGCGCTGCTCGAGCGCCGGGGCGAGCGGGGACGGAATCGGTGCAAGTGTTTCGGCGAGCCGTTCAGCGGCGCGCTTCACGAATACGGTTTTGTTTTCCGCGAGCTCGACGATGCCACGCACCGATCCGTCGCGAAGTTTCTGCTCGCGCTCCATGGCACCGGCAATCGCCACCGACGACGCTTCGTCGCGAACCGCATGCGAACCACGGCGCAGCATCCAGGCGGCGAGTGCAACGGCCGCGCCCCAGATGAGGAATGGCACCGGCCTGGGCAGCACGATCCATCGCGACCCGCCCAGTGCCAATGCGCCCAGCGAAAGCACGGCCAGCACGGCGGCAATTGCGCGCGCCGACACCGCGGCGCGCAGCAGTCGTAGCGCTCGGGAGCGCTCGCGCTCCACCATTGCAAGAAGGGTCATGACGCGGGCCGGCTCGTGACGGCATAGGTAAAGAGGTTCACACCCATCCGCAGCGCCTGCTCATGCAATTCGGCTGGATCGGCGTACGTCCCGAGATCTTCCCATCCATTTCCGAGATCACTTTCCCAGCTGTAGTACACCGCCAGCCGGTTTCCGAGAAAAATGCCATAGCCACGCGCCGGCTTTCCGTCGTGCTCATGAATCTTCGGCAACCCTTTCGGAAAGTCATACACGACGTGATACACCGGGTGCGTGAGCGGCACATCCACAAACTCGCGTTCGGCGAAGACCTTTTTCATCTCGCGGCGGATATGCTCGTCGAGGCCGTAGTTATCGTCGATATGCAGGAACCCGCCGCGCGCGAGGTATTCCCGCAACCGCAATACTTCGGCGTCCGAGAACGTGATGTTTCCATGCCCCGTCAGGTGCAGGAACGGGTAGTCCCAGAGCCGGTCATCCATGAGCGTGACGCGCGCTTCGGCAGACTCAGCAGGAAATGACGTGCGCTGCCGGATGGCCTTGAGCAGGTTCGGAATACTGGACGGGTTCGCGTACCAATCGCCGCCACCGTCGTACTGCAGGCGGGCGATGGCAAGCCGCGGCGCGAAAAACTCCGCGCCGGCGCGGTCTGAAGTGCTGCCCGCCTCCGGAGTGCTGCCGAGAATCGGCAAGCACGCCAGCATGACGAGGAGCGATGCGACAGTCTTACGAATCATTCGTGTGCGATCCGGTAGGCCAGGTTTCGGGACGCCCCGCACTCTATAGAAAGTACGCGGGCCACCTCCCGTGCGCTCAAACCCTCGGCCTTCAGTTCGGCAGCCCGCGTGCGGACCGCCGCCTCGTCCACCACGACATCGGCCGCCCCAGCCACCAGGACCACCACCTCGCCACGCGGCGCTGCCTCGGCGTACTTCGCGGCCAACTCCGACGCTGTCGCCCGACTGAACTCCTCAAACTGCTTGGTTAGCTCACGGGCGACGACCGCTGCACGGTCGCCGGCACCGGCCTCGGCCAGGTCCGCGAGCAGCGCGCCCACCCGGCCCGGAGCTTCATACACTACGGACGTGTGGCGCGACGCGACGATCTCGGCGATCGCGTCCGACCGGGCCTTCCCTTTCCGCTCGAGGAATCCGAAGTAGGTGAACCGATCCGCGGACATTCCTGCGCCGACAAGGGCTGCCAGCAGCGCCGATGCGCCGGGCACCGGAACGATGGTTATTCCCGCCTCGATTGCGGCCGTGATCAGCCGGGCGCCGGGATCCGAGAGCAGCGGCGTCCCCGCATCCGACACCAGTGCGACTGATTCGCCTGCAAGAATCCGCGCCATGACCTTTTCGGCGACTCGGGCTTCGTTGTGTTCGTGGTACGACTCCATCCGGGTGCGGATGTCGTAACGGGCGAGCAACGTCCGGGAGTGCCGCGTGTCTTCGGCGAGAACAGTGGCAACACTATTGAGCACCTCGATTGCGCGGTGACTCAGGTCGGAGAGATTTCCGATCGGCGTGCTGACCACATAGAGCGATCCCGCCGGCGGCGGCGTCGTCACACGAAGAGCTTCCAGCCCAGCGCATCGAAGAGGCCGGCACCCTGAAACATGTGGCGACGCTCGCGGAGGAGCTCTTCGAGAAAACGCTCCGGGGGTGTGCCATTTGCAGGCGGCGCGGTCCAGAGAATCTCAGTCAGCCAGGCGCCAATGGCGGCGCTCAACGCGCGCGTGTCGGCGATCGGATCCTTCACGGCGGACGAGGCCGACCGGCTGTACCCCATCGTGGAAGTCGAGCCACCACTGTTCGGCGATGCGTCCAGCGACACGGCCATGCGTTCCAGCGCCGGATGCTGCGGCATAAGATGTCGACGCGCTTGTTCCGCCACGGCCGAGGCATTCGGCGAGCCCGAGGTAATCAGGCGCCGCACCGTATTGGTCATCACCTCGCGATACACCTGGATGAGCGCGGGCGCCGCCTGATGCGGCAACGGAGCCGGCACCGGCCAGAGACGCGCGCGCACCCATTTGTCCGGCGCGGCCAGCAGGCCGCGTATCTGCTCCTCCGATTCGCCGAACCCGTCGTCGGAGAAGTAGCCGCGTGCCACCCTGCCGTCGCGCACGCGCGCGTAGGTGCGCCCTTCGTCGCTGATCACTTCGAGCACGCCGTCGTGCATCGTGGCGTTCAGGTAGCCGAACACCGCGTCGGGCTTGCCCGGATTGATATCCTGTGGCCATGGCACCGGCTCGCCGAGTTGGGTCCAGTACATCATTGCGAGCAGTTCATCGTCCGCCTCGTAAAAGCAGACTTCACCGTACTCCGCTTCGCGCGGAACTTTCGCAATGGCATCGGCAACGGCGATCGGATGAAAGCGCTGGCCGTCCGGACTCGCCGTGACGTTGACGATCTCTCCTTCCTGCAGGAAGAAAAGGAGAAACTCTTCGGGAAGCCAGACGCAGACGTACCCGAAGACCCGCGCGCTGCGATCGCGCTTGGCATCGGTGAAGAGATTGCGGAGATGCACGTACGCCAGACGAGTCCGGGGCAACAACACCCGAAATCGGGGGAAACGCAGCGATCCGGCGGGGAGACTCACGGGGCCAAAAATACGAACGCGGGCCGGCGCAAAGCGACACGCCGGCCCGAGCCGTCACTGTTCAGGCACCGTGCTGCGCGAACTTCGCCGCCAGTGCCGTCTTGGGCACCGCCCCGATCACCTGGTCCACCAGTTTGCCGTCCTTGAAGAACAGCATCGCCGGGATGGACCGCACGTTGAACCGCGTCGTGGTCTT
This sequence comes from Gemmatimonadota bacterium, assembly GCA_026387935.1. Classification (GTDB taxonomy): domain Bacteria; phylum Gemmatimonadota; class Gemmatimonadetes; order Gemmatimonadales; family Gemmatimonadaceae; genus Fen-1231. The sequence continues at coordinate 24,164 of JAPLKU010000014.1, forward strand.
CTGATTTGAGTCCACGTCGAGCTTCGCCACGCGCACCTTGCCCGTGTACTCTTCCGCGAGCTGGTCGAGGATCGGAGCAATCATGCGGCACGGGCCGCACCAGGTCGCCCAGAAATCCACCACCGTGAGGCCGGCGTGCTGCTCCACCTGGGCCTCGAAATCCGCGTCCGTCACCGTCACCGCGTTCGACATCGTCTGCTCGTCTCCGTAGTGTTCGCTCAGCGCCGCCCCGTGCGGCGCTGCCATCGGCCATCCACCATCTACCGGCTCCAGTGTCCCAACCTCGCCGCGGTACCACCATCGCTCACGTCGGACTCGCGGTCCGCGACCACGACGCACTGCAACCCCTGCTCCGTGACATCCTCGGACTCGCCGACGTCCCGCTCGCCGACTCCGACGGTGCCCGCATCGCCGGCTACGCAGCCGGTGGTGCGTTGATCGAACTGCTCGAGCCTGCCGCCGACGGAACGCCGATCGCCAAGTTCATCGAGAAGCGCGGCCCAGGCATCCATCACCTGTGCCTCGCGGTCGATGACATTGACGACATCCTGGCGCGTTGCCGAGCCGCAGGCATCACTCCGATCGATCTGGAACCCCGTCGGGGAGCCGAAGGCAAGCGTGTCGCCTTCCTGCACCCAAAAACGACCGGCGGAATCCTGATCGAGCTTTCCGAATACTAACCGCCGGGGCAAGGAGTCCCCCGGGGTCTTCCGAGGCTCAGCCCCGGGTCACCGCACGGCGACTCAACCGCCCGTGCGTCTGCAGAATCCCTTGCTCTGCAAGGCGACAACGTCAAAGGTCGTCACCAGCCAGCGGCCAGCTGGCGAGCGGGCGACGGTGAAGGTCGTCGTCGCCCTGTTCGTGCCCTGCGTCAGGTCGGTGTTGATCAGGAAACGGTTGCCACTGGCCTGCTGCGGCTCGCCGATACGCTCGGAATCATGCTTGAGCAGACAGATCAGGTCGATGCTGCGCGTTTCGAGTTCGTTGCGGTCCACCCGGTCGCGGGTCATCCCCTTTTCGTCGCCCCAGACCGCCGAGAGCGCCTGAATGTCCTGCATCTTCGCGGCGGTGAGCATCATTTCCACAGCGCCTTTTGGCGTTGCCGCGCCCACCATCGAGCTCAAACCTGAGCTCGATCCACCCGCAGGGGTCACACCCATCTGCACGGTGCGACAGGCCGAGGTCGCAGCAAGGGCACCAATGGCGAGCACCAACGCGGCATGGGACTTCACGCGAATCTCCTGGATCATTGGACGAGCAGGCCGAACTGTGCTCGTGATTGCCGGCGAGGTATACATTATTCCCCTGTATGCACTTACGACTTTGTATCAACGTCGATCACGTCGCCACGATTCGGCAGGCGCGACGCGCAAGCGAGCCGGATCCGGTTCAGGCCGCGCGTCTCTGTGAAGACGCCGGCGCGGACGGGATTACCGCGCACCTGCGCGAAGACCGTCGCCATATGCAGGATGACGATGTAACCCGGCTGAAGGGCACGATTCGGACGCCCTTCAACCTCGAAATCGCCTGCACCGACGAGATGGTGGCCATCGCTGAACGGCTAAAGCCCTATCAGGTGACTCTCGTTCCCGAAAAGCGGGAAGAAATCACCACGGAGGGCGGACTCGACGTCACGCGCGAACCGGAACGCCTCGAAGCGGCCATCAAACGGCTGGCCGCCACTGGAATCCGGACCAGCCTTTTCATTGATCCGGTGCCCGTGATGGTCGAACGCGCGCACTGGCTTGGCGCGCACGCTATCGAGCTGCATACCGGCCGGTACGCCGATCATCCCCACGATGAACGGCCCCTCCTCGCGCTGCAGAGCGCGGCGAAACAGGCGGCCGCCTTCGGCCTCGCGGTACACGCCGGCCACGGCCTCACGACGGCCAACGTCGGCCCGATCGCCGCGATTCCGGAAATCGAGGAAGTGAATATCGGCCACTCGATCGTGAGCAACGCGATTTACGTGGGACTTCCTGCAGTCGTCCGGTCAATGCGTGCGGCGCTCGACGCGGCGCGCGCCGGTTCCATCTGAGCGACGGCCTGACCGGACGTGCGGCGAAACACTAACTTTTCAGTCGAATGACACAGGGTCTTCTCGACTTCTTCGTCCTAGAGGCCGGCGAGTACACCGAGCAGCTCGACGGTGCGCTCGCCAAGGCATCCGGCAACGTGCCGGACCTCGACGTGTTCACCCGCAACGCGCGGGCGCTGCGGGGCAGCGCGACGATGGCGCGCGTGGACGGCATTGCAAAAGTCGCGACCGGACTCGAACGGCTTGGCCGTGGACTCCGCGACGGCAGCCTGAAGTGGAGCCCGCAGCTTCGCTCGGCGTTCGTCGCCGCGATTGATGACGTCAAGATTCTGATTCACGCGGCGCGCACGTGGGGCAAAGCGGAGGAGCATCGCGCGGCGGCCCGTTCCGCCGAACTCGACACGCTGGCGCCGGCATTCTCCAGGCGGTCGGTGGTCACGCCGATACTGGCGATTGGCAGCGTGCTCTGGATGGCCGCCGAGACCGCCGATATCGCCGCCGGACTGCGCCGCTGGGCGGATCAGGGCGGTCCGTTCGAATCGCTCGGTGAAACCGTGCGCCGCGTGCGCGGGCTGCGGGGGATTGCGGCGCTCGCCGACTTTCCGCCGCTCAAAGATGTCATCGACACGATCGACGATACGGCGAAGGCGCTTGAGCTTGGCGCGATCCCGAGCGATTCGCACCGCTACCTCTTTCGCACCGCTGCCGACGTACTGCGCGAAGCGTCCGACGCGGTGCAGAACAGTCGGCAGCCAAACGTGGTGTCGCCCGCCGTCGCGACGTTCAATGCGGCCGCGTCGCTGCTCATCGCCGGCTCCGACGACAAGGATTACGTCGTTCCGATTGCGGCGCTCTTCCCCAGTGGCGGCGGCCATCACGTCGTGCATGCCGCGCCGAATCCACCAACGACGCCGAGCCAGCGCTTCCGCATGGAAGTCGTCAGCCAGGCGGAACACCTCCGCCGGCTCGTCGGCGATGCCCGTCGCGCCGCCGACGGTCCGTCCAAGCAGCGCCTCGCGAACGCGCTGAAGAGCGGCACGCTCGCCCTGCAACGCGCGGCAGAAAGTTTTGGCGAGCGCGCGACCGCTCGCACGGCGCAGGGCCTCGTGCAGGCGGCGGCCGCGATGGAAGCGCCGGCGCTCGACGCGCTCGAACAGCTCGCGATTTCACTCTCGACCGGCCGTGTATCGGAGCCGACGCCAAGAATGACCACCCAGGTGGCCGCGCCGCCGTCGGGGACGGATGCGTTCAGGATTCCCACGCCGCCTGTTGCGCAGACACCCACGATGCCTCCGCCGGTTGTGCCGCCGCCTGCGGTTCAAACGCCGCGGCTCACGCCGTCCTCGATGCCGACGCCGTATGCGCCGATCGCCGCCGTGTCGCGTGCGACCGGGGCGTTCATGTTGCCGGCACCGACGGGCGTCTCGCTTACACAGGCGCTCGAGTCTGGATTGACCGGCCTCGCGCGGCTCAACGCAGAACCGATGGCCGAGCCAGCCAACGTCGACGAAGACGATGGCGTCGTGCCGATTCAGGATCTGCTCTACCGCGGCAAGTCGGCGCTGGCCCGCGCCATCGTCGTCAGCGAATCGATCAAGGGTGGCGCCACGCCGCCTGAGCAGGACGCGCTCGCCGAGCTGCTCGACCTGCTCGAACTGGCCACGTCGGAGTAACCGGTGCGCCTCGGCTGGCGGGGCGCGCTGGGAATTGCGCTCAGCGCCGCGCTCCTCTGGTGGGTGCTGAGGGACCAGGACCTCGCGCGGGTGTGGGCTGCGCTGGCCGGGTCGAACCTTCTGCTCTGGGTGGCGTGCACCTTTTTCGCCACGCTGATTTTCCCGCTACGCGCGCGGCGGTGGCAGGCGCTGCTCGCGCCGAGCTACGGGCGACTCCCGCTCTGGCCGCTCTGGCAGGCGACCGCGATCGGCATGATGATGAACAACGTCGCGCCGTTGCGTGCGGGAGAGTTCGCGCGCCCATTCGTGCTCACGCGGTCACAGCCGCAGGTGAAGTTCACGGCGGCGTTCGCCTCGCTGGCCGTGGATCGGTTGTTCGACGGCACGGTCATCATCCTGCTGATGCTCGCGGCCACACTTGATCCGGCGTTTCACGCCGGCCAGACGATCGCGGGAACGCCGCTCAGCACGTACCTGACGCCGATTGTGCTCTTCCTCGGATTGATCCTCTGCGGTGCGCTCTTTCTGCTCTTTGCGCCTGATCTGATGGCGCGAATGGTGGACGCGGTGGTGGGCGCCGTCGCGCCGAAATTGGCGCCCAAGGCGCACGCCCTCATTGCCGGCTTCGTGGAGGGTCTGCGCGTGCTGCGAGATCCAAAGCTGATGCTCGAAGTCGTGCTCTGGACGGTGCTGCACTGGCTCTGCAACGGTTTCGCATTCTGGCTCGGGTTCAAGGCGCTGGGCATTGATGCGCCGCTGAGCGCAGGACTCCTGCTGCAGGGCCTCGTCGCGATCGCAGTGGCGGCGCCATCGTCGCCCGGATTTTTTGGCCTCTTCGAGATGTCTGGGACGGTCGGGCTCGCTCTCTACGGCGTGGCGCCAACCCAAGCCGTCGCATGGGCGCTCGGCTTCCACATCCTCTCGTACATCCCGATCACCGTAATGGGCGGGTGGTACCTCACCCAGATGAAACTCCAGTTCTCCGATTTCCGCGGCGGAGCGAGTAGCGCCAGTACCGGTAGCGGCACCGGCACCGGCACGCCACCAGCCGCATCGCCGCCTAGCGCACACTGACTGTGCCCACGGCGAAAATAGAGGCGCAGGCGAAGGTCAACTTGTTCTTGCGGATTCTCGGGAGAGAACCGAGCGGATATCACCAGCTGGAAACGCTCTTTCAGCGCGTGTCGCTCGCTGATGACGTGACCATTCGCACCGAAGTGGAAGGCCGCTCACTTGAATGCAGCGGTGCCGATGTCGGTCCTGTCGAGAAAAACCTGGCGTGGCGCGCGGCGCTCGCCTTTCGCGACGTGGCGGCGTGGCCCGACACGTTTGCGATCGAGATCGTCAAGAACATTCCCGTCGGTGGCGGACTCGGCGGTGGCAGCGCCGACGCCGGTGCGGTGCTCCGCGCGCTCAATGCGATGGCGCCAAACACACTCCCTGACGAGACGATTTTCGCCATCGCACGAGCCCTCGGTGCGGACGTGCCATTTCTCGCGAGCACCACCGCCACGGCCATCGGCTTCGTGCGCGGCGACGTCATCGCGGCCTGCCCGGCGCCACACCAGCGCGACCTGATCCTGTTGGTGCCGCCATTCTCCGTCTCGAGCGCAGACGCGTTTGGGTGGTACGCGGCGGCGCACGAGAAGGAACCGCGGAAACGGAGCCGGATGGCGACGCCAGCGAGCGGTATTGCACTGGCGACCGTCGAAGCCGCCATCGCGCGCGATGGCGGCGGGCCCACCGTACCGGTTTCGAGTGAGCACGCGTTCTCGTGGCGTGAGATCGCGACGCTCGCCGGCAACGACCTGCAAGACGTGGTCGTCGCGCACCATCCCGAGCTCTCCCGCGCGATTGCCCTGCTGATGGCGGCCGGATCGCCGCTGGTACAAATGACCGGGTCGGGCTCGACGGTGTTCGGGGTGTTCAGTAAGCGCCCTTCAGGGGGCGTGATTGCCACGCCGCAGGGATTCTCGGCGCTGCACGCGCAGACGCTGACGCGGGTGGCCGACGTCGAAGTGAGCTAGGGCGCGGACCGCACTTCCCCGTGTGGCGGCGTGTGCCTGGCACACGCCGCTCGCCCCCAGTGTGACGCGGACATTTGGAGCCGTTCGGCAGGTCCACTACATTTCCCGCGCTGCCCCTTCGTCCAATGGCAGGACATGTGCCTTTGGAGCACAGAATGGTGGTTCGAATCCACCAGGGGCAACTCGCTGCGGGAGTACTCTCCACGTTGACTAACCCTCTGCAATAGCTTAGGTTACAAGGCTTCCCATGGATGGATTGTCGGTACCGGTCAACACGTTCCGCGTTCTCGCCGGAACGAGCAATCGCGGACTCGCAGAAGAGATCTCCGCCAGCCTGGGCGTGGAACTCTGCAAGTGCACGACGAGCCGGTTTGCGGACGGAGAGGTTTTCGTCCGTATCGACGAGAATGTCCGGGGCGCGGATGTGTTCATCGTGCAATCGACGAACCCACCCGCGGAAAACATTCTGGAGATGCTGTTGCTCATTGACGCGGCCCGTCGCGCGTCGGCCGCACGAGTGACAGTCGTGATTCCCTACTTTGGGTACGCGAGGCAGGACCGCAAGGACCAGCCGCGCGTGGCCATCGGCGCCAAGCTGATGGCGAACCTGATTGAGGCAGCGGGCGCGGCGCGAGTCCTCGGACTCGACTTCCACGCCCATCAGTTGCAGGGCATGTTCGATTTGCCGGTGGATCATCTGTACGGCTCACCGGTGTTCACGTCACACTATCGCAAGAAGCAACTGCAGGACCTTGTGGTGGTGGCACCGGATGTCGGCAGCGCGAAGATGGCCCGTGGATTTGCGAAGCGGCTCAACGGATCCCTCGCTATCATCGACAAGCGGCGTCCCGCGGCGAACGTGGCGGAAGTGGTGAACGTGGTCGGCGATGTTGAGGGCAAGGACTGCCTCATCCCCGACGACATGATTGATACAGCGGGCACGGTGAGCGAAGCCGCGCGCGCCTTGAAGGACCTCGGGGCGAAAGACATCTACGTATGCGCGACGCATGCGCTGCTGTCGGGCCCTGCGGTGGAGCGGCTCTCGAAGGCGCCAATCAAGGAGGTCACGGTGACCAACTCGATTGCGATTCCCGAGTCGCGGCGCTTTCCCGCGCTGACGATCTTGTCGGTCGGAGATTTGTTTGCGAAGGCGATCCGGTTTACACACGCGGATCAGAGTGTGAGCAGTTTGTTTGAATAGACGGTAGACGGTAGGCAGGAGACGGCGAACGACCGTCTACCGACTACCATCTGCTCCCCAGGTGCTCCGCCGGGCCGGCGAATGACCGGGAACCCACGTTGCGCACCGCGAATCAGAGGCAGGCTTCCCCATGGCATCAGTCAAGTTTCCCGCGACCCTGCGGACCACAGTCGGCAAGGGCGCCGCGCGCAAGCTGCGCGCGAAGGGTGCGATTCCCGCGATCATCTACGGGCACAAGCGCGAGCCGCTCTCGCTCACCCTCGACGAGCACACGCTGAACAAGTTGCTCGAGAAGATCAGCTACACCACGACGGTCATCGAACTTGACGTCGCTGGCACGATGGCGCGCACGATCATTCGCGAGCTCCAGCGCCATCCGGTCAAGCGCAATATTCTGCACGTCGATTTCCAGGAGCTCGTAGCCGGTGAGAAGATCACGGTACGCGTGCCCCTCAAGTTCGTCGGCACACCGGACGGCGTCCGTATGGGCGGCGGTATTCTCGACGAAACGATCCGCGAGCTGCACATCTCGGTCGATCCGGCGAACATCCCGAACCACATCGACGTGGATGTCACGTCGCTGCAGGTGGGCAAGTCGCTGCACATCCGCGACGTGAAGATTCCGGACGGCGTGACGGTGCTGGACGATCCGGCCGGCACGATCTGCGTCTGCGTGATTCCGAAGGAAGTCGCGGCACCGGCGGCAGCGGGCGAAACGACGGCAGCAACGCCAGCCGAACCCGAGCTCATCCGCAAGGCGAAGCCGGACGACGAGGACGGGGCCGAAGGCGCGGCGCCGGAGAAGGACAAGAAGTAGTCGTGCGGTTGCCGCGCGGCGGGGATGGCATTCGCCGTTCCCCCCTCCGCGCGGCGGCCTGACGCGCTTCCCGTCGACGCATGAAAGTCATCGTCGGATTGGGGAATCCGGGAAAGGAATACGAAAAGACGCGTCACAACGTCGGCTGGTGGGTCGTTGACCACCTCGCCGACGTTTGGCGTTTTGAGGGCTGGAAAAATGACGGCGAGGCACGCGTGTCGTCCGGCGTGGTGCACGGCGCTCGCGTGCGGCTGGTGAAGCCGCAGACCTACATGAACCTGTCTGGCGCAGTGCTGCGCCAGTACAAGCGGCGGCCGTTCTTCGCCGTGGCGAACGACCTGCTCGTGGCCGTGGATGAAGTCGCACTGCCCGTTGGCCGCTACCGCTTTCGCGAAAAAGGTTCAGCAGGCGGGCACAACGGACTCAAGAGCGTTGAAGCCCACGTCGGCACACAGGAGTACGGGCGACTGCGGATCGGCGTGGGGCCGCCGGAGGAGCGAGAGCGGTCGGGTTCGCTCAGCGACTACGTGCTGTCGTCCATGGGCAAGGGCGACACGGGCGCGGTGCTGGATCTGCTTCCGCCGCTGACCGAGGCGATCGAGCTCTGGATCGCAGAAGGGATGAAGAAGACGATGAACGCCTTTCCGGGAAAGGCGGGAGACGGTAGTGAGTAACCGCAACGGCGAGGACCGGGTCGCGAGTACCGTGTACCCCGTTTAGCGGCGAGCGGCGCCGAGTCGATCGGCTTGGCGAGGGAGCGGCTTCCGCTGCTCGCGCACCCGCTTCAACAGGCCAATCAGCATCTGGCGCACCTGCGTCGTTCGCGCATCGAGCCGCGCATACGCGGCGAGGGGAAGCAGGTCGAGGTCACGCGCCAGCAGCAGGTGATACTCCAGCTCAATCGCCCATGCGATTGCGTGCTGGAGAAAACGCGCCAGTTCCGCTTGCGAGGTATGCCCGCACCCTTCGGCGATGTTCGCGGGGATTGCGCTGGCTGCACGCCGCATCTGCGCGACGAGTCCTGGAAACGCCGCGCCCGGCCCCTCTTGGGTGAGCTGAAAACACTGCACGGCGAGTTCGTGCGCCTTGGTCCAGACGTCGAGCTTCCTGAAGTCCTGCATACGCCCTCCTGGTGAGCCGCACAAACTGGCGCGAATGATTGTCGAGTTCGACATCGTTTTCACTGCATCGAGATAGATTTCACGGCGCGCCGGCGCGTCCGCGTCGGCAACCCGGTACGCCGTACGCGGTACTCGGTACTCGCCGCTGTCGTTACCCACTACCGTCTACGTCTTTGCTCTCCTTAGGAATCGTCGGCCTCCCGAACGTCGGAAAATCGTCCCTCTTCAACGCCCTCACGGCCGCGAAGGCCGAGGCCGCGAATTATCCGTTCTGCACGGTCGATCCGAATGTTGGCATGGTCGAGGTGCCCGACCTCCGACTCGTGAAGCTTGCCGAGATCGTGAAACCCGAGCGCACGGTTCCGGCCGTCGTGCAGTTCGTCGACATCACCTGCCTCGTGAAGGGTGCATCCCAAGGCGAAGGACTCGGCAACAAGTTCCTGACGAACATCCGCGAGACCGATGCGATCGTGCACGTCGTCCGCTGCTTCGACGACCCCGACGTCACGCACGTGATGGGCAGCGTCGATCCGGTCCGCGACCGCGAGGTGATCGAGTTCGAGCTCGCCCTCGCCGACCTCGGCGTCGTGGAGAAGCGGCTCGACAAATCGAAGCGCGCTGCGCGCACGGGAGAAAAGGAAGCGCAGGCCGAACTCCCCGCACTCGAGAAGGCGCACGCGTCGCTCGCGGAGGGCAAGGCGCTCTGGCATGTGCTGCTCACCGACACTGAGCGCGCCATGCTCGCCACGCTGCAGTTGCTCACGCTCAAGCCGGTGCTCTACGCGGCCAACGTCACCGATGGCGAGCTGCAGGGCGACGAAGGCGCGCATGTGAAGGCGTTGCGCGCGGCCATCGCGCGCGACCGCGAGCCCGCCGAGGTCGTGACGTTCTCCGCCAAGATCGAAGGCGAACTCGCGGAGCTGGCCCCTGAAGAGCGCGCGGAGTTCCTCTCGTCGCTCGGTCTCGAATCTGCAGGCCTCGACCGGCTCATTCGCGGCGGCTACCACCTCCTCGGCCTCCAGACCTATTTCACCGCCGGTGAAAAAGAGGTCCGCGCCTGGACCATCCACCGTGGCGACACGGGTCCCAAAGCCGCCGGCGTGATCCACACCGATTTCGAACGCGGCTTCATTCGGGCCGAAACGGTGAGCTACGATGATTTTCTTGCGCACGACGGCTGGAAGGGCGCGCGCGAAAAAGGCGTCGTTCGCTCCGAAGGCAAGGAATACGTCGTCCAGGATGGCGACGTGCTGCTGTTTCGCTTCAACGTCTGACGTAGCAACAACTTAGGGGCATATCGCCCCACGTTGACCGCCAGCGGCCGAGCCGCTATCTTCAGGAATAATCACGACATGGACCGCTCCGGCGCCCGCCGGTACCGGTTCCTGCCTCCCCCTGCGTCGGCAACCCGCAGGGGGCGAAAAGACCAAAGGAGGATTGCCGAATTGTCTCGTGAATACGAGGCGGTCTACATCTTCGATTCTGCACTCGAAGACGCCGCCATCAACGAAAAGCTCGCCAAGCATCACGGCCTGCTGGGCACCCAGCAGGAGATCACGCTCGACCATTGGGGTCGACGCCAGCTCGCGTACAAGATTGGTACGCGCGAGACGGGCTACTACGTGATTGCCCGCTTCCATGCGGAACCCAAGACCCTGCCCGAGTTCGAGCGCGCGCTCAAGCTTGACGAGCACGTGGTCCGGTACCTGATCACCGTGCGCGAGCATGAGCTCGGCGCACCGCCCATGACCGAAGAACAGCTCGCCGCCCGCCGCAAGTCGGACGACGATGACGACGACGAGGAATAACCATGCGCCGACAGAAGAAGACCTGCCCCATCACCGAAGCCGGCATCCGCTACGTCGACTACAAGGACGAGCGTTTCCTGGCCCGTTTCATCACCGACAACGGCAAGATCCTTCCGAGCCGTCTCTCGGGCGTTGATGCGCGTCACCAGCGCCAGCTGGCGACGGCGATCAAGAAGGCTCGCTACCTCGCGATCCTGCCATACACGCGCGGTCACAATCCGTAAGCCGGAAACCGACGTGTCCGCGATCACCGCCGAAACTGTGGACGTCCCTGCCACGCGTGAGCGTGGCTGGGGCCGTGTCACGCTCGCGACGATCGCGTTTCTGCTCATTCCCATGACACCGCTGCTGCGCGTGCTGCTCCCCACGGAACAGACCGCTCTGCTGCTTGCACCGGCGCTCGCCGGCTGCGCCATCGTGGGATGGTTGGCCGGTGGACGGGCCATGCTGGCCGCCATCTGGACGCTCGTCGCGGCCTGGTCAATCGCGAGACTCTCCGGCGGAACAGGCCTGTTTCCGGCACTTCAGGGCGGATGGGCACTGTTGGTCGCGGCTTCGTTCGGTGCGCTCGCGATGGCGCGGCGCCAGACGACTGAGCCGTTCCTCCCGCGCGCACTCCGTGCCGTGGCGATGTCCGTTGGCGTCGCGCTGCTGGTGATCGTGGCAGTGCCTGGCGGCCCAGCCCGGGTTGCCGACGGTGTGGCGGCTGAAGCAGGCCGCCGCGCCGAAGAGTCACGCACCGGGTGGCGCCAGATGACGGGCATGCCCGAGTGGAAGGATTTTGTCGCACAGAATCCGTCGGCAGGCGAGATGGCCGATCTCGTCGAGGCGCAGCTCACCGCGCTCCCGGCGTCTGCTCGCTCGCTCTTCCCCTCCCTCGCCGCACTCGAGGCCCTCGCGGCGCTCGCGTTGGCGTGGGCGATGTATCACCGGCTCGGCCGCGCGCGGATTGGTCCGCCGCTTGGCTCGATCCGCGACTTCCGGTTCAACGACCACATGGTGTGGGGCGTGGTTGGTGGGCTGGCGCTGGTACTCCTCCCCACGGTGGCGATTGCTCGCGCCATCGGGGCCAATCTGCTGCTCTTCTTCGGCGCTCTTTACACGATTCGCGGCGTCGGAGTGTTCCTGTGGGTCGCGTCGCCGGGCCGGTTGGCGACCGCGTTGCTGGTGGTGTTCGCCTTGCTGTTTTGGAATGTGCTGGGCGTGATGGCGCTCGGGATCGGTGTCGGTGACACCTGGCTCGACTGGCGTTCTCGCGCACGGCCAAAAACGTAACTATACCCGACACGAGGTACAATTTTATGGAAGTCATTCTTCGAGAAGCCGTCGAGAAGCTCGGTCACCCAGGTGACGTGGTCACCGTGTCGCCCGGCTTCGGTCGCAACTACCTGCTGCCGCGCGGCATCGCCTACGAAGCGACGCCTGGCAATCTCAAGCGCATTGCGCAGGAGAAGGGTCGCCTTGAGGCCGCCGAAAACACACGCCGCGACGCGGCGCAGGAACTAGCGAACAAGCTCGAGCCGATTTCGCTCACCTTCTCCGCCCGAGTGGGCGAAGATGGCAAGCTGTTCGGTTCGGTAACGTCGGGCGACATCGCGCAGCAGCTCGAGGCGCAGGGTGTGCACATTGAGAAGCGGATGATCGACCTGCACGAGCCGATCCGCGCCCTGGGCGTGTACAAGGTGCCGATCAAGCTCCACGCCGACGTAAAGGCGGAGATCAAGGTCTGGGTGATCAAGGGCTAGTGCCGGGCACCTCCGGCACTCGCGGCTCGGCAACGAACCGCATCGGTCGCACCCTGGCACGCTCGCGGATATTCGCGATGCTCACGCCGGCGTGCGACCGACGTCTTCCAGAGGGAACTTGGACGCGCCCGGGGCCTATTATCCGTGGAACACACGCGAACAGGATTTCGGCAGCATGAGCGCCTCGCTCCGGCAGCCTGATATCGCGAGCACCAGGCAGGCGCGGCGCGCAGCCGAATCCTGCATGGCCAACAAGGCCGGCGACGTTGTGCTGATCGACTTGCGCGGCGTCACCGACATGACGGACTACTTTGTGATTGCAACCGGCACGTCGGACACTCACGTCCGGAGCGTGGCCGAGAATATGATGAAGGAGCTGGACGCGACCGGGATGACGTCAGTGGCAGTGGAAGGGCTCGGTGCCGGCCGGTGGGTGGTGATCGACTATCTGGATTTCGTGGTGCATGTGTTTCACCCGTCGTTGCGTGAGTACTACCAGCTCGAGCGCCTGTGGGGCGATGCCCCGGCGCTTGCGCTGACTCGCTAGAGGATTCAGCCGATGCGTTTCCGATTCAGCCGGACGCACTTCCTCCTCGCCGCTGCCGTGTGTCTTGCGGCTCCCGCGGCCCATGTCCTTCAGGCGCAAGCCTACTTCGGACAGAATCAGGTGCAGTACAAGCAGTTTGCCTGGCGCGTCATCAAGACCGATCACTTCGAAGTGCACTACTATGGGGAAATTGAGACCGGCGCGAACATGGTCGCGCGGATGGCCGAGCGCTCGTACGCCCGCCTCTCGCGTCTGCTGAACTATCAGTTCAAGGAACGAAAACCAATCGTGCTCTTCGCGTCGCGCGGTGATTTCGCGCAGAACAACGTGACGGGCGACTTGGGCGAAGGCACCGGCGGTGTCACTGACGCCGTGCGCCAGCGCAACATGTTCTTTTTCGAGCAGGACCTGGGGCAGACCGAGCACGTGCTCACGCACGAAATGGTGCACCAGTTCCAGTATGACATTCAGTTCCGCGGCCGCACGGGTGCGGCCGTGGCGATGGGCGAGGTGGGCGGCGGAAAACAACTGCCCGGCTGGTTCATTGAAGGCATGGCCGAGTACCTCTCCATCGGCCCCGACCACCCGGCCACGGATGCGGTGGTTCGTGACGCGGCGCTGAACGGCAATATCCCGAGCATGCAGCAAATGACGGATGAGCCGAATCGATGGTTCCCCTATCGCTACGGAGAGGCGTTCTGGCGCTTCATCGGCGCGAAGTGGGGCGATGAGATGATCGGCGAGATTCTGCAGGCGGCCGGAAGCTCGGGCATCGACCGGGCGTTCAAGCGCTTCACCGGTATCGGCCTGGACGATCTCGGCGATGAGTGGAAGGAAGCGATCCAGACGCAGTTTCTGCCTGGCGTCGCATCGCTCGACCGGCCTCGCAAGTTTGCGCAACCGATGCTCAACTCGCGTCGTACGTCCGCCATCATCCCGGTCTATGTCGCGCCGGCGCTGTCGAATGACGGACGCCAGATCGCCTACATCTCGACGGGCTCCCTGCTCAAGGCCGAGGTCTTCCTCGACCTGTATCTCGCGGATGCGCAGACGGGCAAGCGTGTGAAGCGGCTGACGAACAGCACGCTCAATGCCGAGACGGAAGAGCTGCGCTACATCTACTCGCAGAGTGCGTTCTCGCCGGACGGAAAGCAATTGGCGTACACGGCGCAGACCAAAGGCAGGGACGCCCTCTTCCTGCTCGATATCCGCCGTCGCGCAATCGTCCACCAGTTCGATACGAACCTCGACCAAATGATCGGTCCGTCGTTCTCGCCCGACGGCAAACGCATCGTCTTTTCGGGAAGCCGCGGCGGATTCAGCAACCTGTATATCATCGACATCGACGGCAAGAATCTCCGCGCCCTGACGAATGACTTCTACGGCGCGGTCATGCCCGCCTGGTCGCCTGACGGACGCAAGATTGCGTTCGCCAGCGATCGTGGGCCGAAGACCGACCTGACGCTGCTCCACTTCGCCAAGTGGCAGATCAACATTCTTGATCTCGACGCCAACAAGATCGAGACGATTCCCGGCCAGGCCGGCACGAATCTCAACCCGCAGTGGGCGCCCGACGGAAAGTCCGTGGCGTTCATGAGCGATCGCACCGGCATCTCGCAGATCTTCCTCTACGATTTCGACGCCAAGGCCCACTATCAGCTGACGCGCCTCGTCGGCGGAGTGGCGTCAATGACGGAAAACAGTCCGGCCATCACCTGGGCACGCCAGGCCGACAAGCTCGCCTTCGTCTACATGGACAACGGCGAGTACACGGTCTGGTCAGTGAGCAATCCTCGCCAGCTGAAAAAAGAACCGTACGTCGCCCCCAGCGTGACGGTGGCCCGCGGCCCCCTCACCGGCCCCCTCACCGGCGCGCTCACCGGCGCGCTCACGGCGCTCGACACGTCGGCGGCGGCACGGGCAGAAGCGGCCGCCAACCTCCTGGCCATTGCACAGCGCGCGGTGGAAGCATCACGCGACACGGCGTTCGGCCGGCGGATTTCGGTGTATCGCTCCGGCACGGGCATTCGCCCGTCTGCCGATGTGCCACCACCAGGAGCACCCGGGTCGACGAATCCCGTGTCGGTTGCGGCGCTTATGGACAGCACGGCACTGGCACTGCCGCCGGAATCGTCGCTGAAGAGCGAGGCGTACACCGCGACCCTTCGCCCCGAGTACATCTCGCGGCCGTCCATCGGGTACACCCAGGAGAACTTCGGGCGCGGCGTCTATGGCGGCACCACGCTCGTCTTCGGCGACCTGCTTGGCAATCGCCAGCTCGCCGTCTCTGGGAGCCTCAACGGCCGGTTCGAGGAAGCGCAGGCGTTCGTCTTCTACCAGAACTCGGCGCGGCGGCTCAACTGGGGCTTGGGCGCGATTCAACAGCCGTACTTCTTCCTCGGCAGCTATACGCAGTCCCCGGTCGCCGCAAATGGGGTTGCGCTGCAGTCTCAGATTTTTGAGCGCTACGTCGTGCGTCAGGCGCTCGGGCAGGCCTCGTATCCGATCAATCGTTTTGATCGCTTCGAAGTTGGCGCCCAGTTCACCAGCATCGACCGCGCGCGCATGTACCTGTCGCAGGCCGTCAGCTCGTTCGGCTACAGCGGGTTCTACCTCGACAGCATTCGCGGGGGCGGTACACTCAACTACGCCTCGCCCTACGCCGCCTATGTGTCCGACAACGCGCTGAACGCGTCAACGGGGCCGATGTACGGCCACCGCTATCGCCTCGAAGTGCGACCGAACCTTTCCGGCGACAGCAGTTGGGTGAACTACACGGCGGACGTTCGCCGGTACGACGCCATTCTCTTCAGCTTCCTCACCTTCTCGACGCGCTTCTACGCGAATATCAACGTCGGCAAGGGCGAGCTGCGCTATCCGCAGTACATCGGATACCCGTTCTACATTCGCGGCTACGACCGCGAGAACTACCAGTCCGCCGACTGCGGCACCAATGGCAGAAACGGCACGAGCAAGGACGGTTCGGCCTGCTCAGCAATTCAACTCATTGGCAGTCGTATCGCCGTCGGTAATGCGGAGCTGCGCTTCCCGCTGGTGCGACGCATTGACCTTGGCGTGTTGCCCATCAGCCTGCCGCCGATTGATGGACTCTTGTTCTATGACGCGGGCGTGGCGTGGAGCGGCGGCCAGGATGTGAGCCTTACGCAGCCGCAGAACTACGACTTCACCAAGCAGCGGTTCCCGCTTCGCAGCTTTGGCTACGGCCTGCGGGTAAACCTGTTCAACTTTGCAATCCTGAACTGGAGCTACGCCTGGCCCCGCGACGGATTCAGTCGCAAGCCGTATTGGGTGTTCTCGATTGGGCCGGCGTTCTGACGAAGCAGGCAGTTGGCAGCAGGTAGCTGGCCGGAACGAAGAACAAAAGCGGGCGGCGCCTCACGGTGCCGCCCGCAGTTTTTTTCAGTCCACTTTCCGCTAACTTGCTCGTGTGCGACGCGTAATTACGGCCCTGCTGGTCATCGCCGCCGTCGGATGCGACGGGACTTTGCCGTCTGCGCAAAAATCCGTCAAAGGCGCCGCGTGGGCCGGCCCCGATGCCGTGCTCGTGCGGCTGCCGCGTGCGGGCGGAGCCGCCCGCGCCTACCGCTGGGCCACCGACTCTGTGCTCTGGACCTCGTCGCAGCCGGTGCCGGCAGCTGAGCGGCTGCTCGCATTCGACGACGAACAGGGCACGCTGGCGTTTGTGGACGCCAAGGGCATTCCCGGCCGGCTCGAGCTTCGGCTCGGCTTTGCGACGCCCGCCGCGCCTGCAGGCCTCCGCTCGCTGGTTAGCGCGGATGGCTGGGCCGTGTTCGGCATTACGGCCAAGCGCGAAGTGCAGCGGCTCACGCCGAGTGGAAACTGGTCCTACGGGTCGGCACTGACGCCGCGTATGCTCTTGCCGCAGCCCGACGGTTCCCTGGTGCTGCTGAACGACATTGGCACGCGATCGGTGCTTCGTCGGCTCCATCCTCCTGAAGCACGCATTACCGACACGGCGTGGGTACCGAAGGTGACGTTCGCGGTGCCGACACCGCTCGGCGACCGGATCTACTTCGCGACCGACTCCGGGCTCGCCGGCGTTCGCGTCCGCGATCTGGCCCGCACGCGTACCGTCGCGCTCCCCGGCCCTGCTGTTGCCGCCGCCGCAACGCCAAGCGGCGACCGGATCTTTGTCGCGCTGGCCGGCGAGCCAACCATCGCCGTGATCGACCGCTACGAAGAGAAGGTGGTGCGCACGATCAACATCGGGGCGCCGGCCGCCGCGCTGCGCATGGACCCCGACGGTCGGTATGTCCTCGCCGAGCGTGACGGCCAGGATTCGGCTGCGGTGATTTCCGTTGCCGATTCGCGCGTCGTGCGCGTCATTGCAACCAAGTGGCGCGCCGATGTGCCTTTGGTTGCGCCTGACGGCGCGATCCTCGCGCTCGATTCCACAGACGCAGTGGATGTCGATCCGGTGACTGGCAAAGTGCGCCGGCGTTACGTAGACGGGGCGGCCGACTTGTGGGCGCTCATCCGGTGGAACGGATTCCGTCCGCGCGCTAAGGGACTGGACGTCCCGGTCAACTTTGATGCGGACTCTACCGACTCCACGCGCACAGCCGCGCCAGACTCGGCCGTCGCGCCCGCGCCGGGCGCAACGCCAGCGACGCCCCCCGCCCCGGCTCCCGCGCGTGACGAGCCACCGGCGGACGCCGCAAAGAGAGGCGCCGTTTGGACCCTCTCGTTTGCCGCCATGCTGGACGAACAACGCGCAAAGCTGCTGTCCGCGAGCATTCATGTTGATGGCAAGCCGGTGCGCGTGGCCAAGGGCACACGTGACGGGGTGTCTATCTGGCGTATTGTTTACGGACCCTTCCCAACGCGCGAGGAAGCCGAGCGGGCCGGACGGCGCACCGGACTCCCCTACTGGGTGTACGAGGATGCGCCGTGACCCCGGCGCCGCCTAGGGCGGCAGATTTTGAAAACCCGGCGGACGTCGCAGCGCACCTGGTCGACGCCGCAGCGGTGGTCGTCGCTGGTCCGAATGCGGACGCTGCCGCGCGCGTTGCCGTAGCGATTGCCGTCGCCGCATCCGCGACCCGCCGCGTAGCAATAGGTGACCTTCAGGGCGATGCGGCGCCGCTATATGCGCTCGCCGGCGGCGAGGACGCGAAGGGGCTCGCCGAATCGTTCCGTGACGGCATAGGGCTGAACGAGATTGCGCGTCCCGTGCCGGACAACGCGTCACTCTTTGTATTGCCCGCGGGTGACCGCGTGAAAAACGAGCCCACCCTGCTGTCTCCAGACCGCTGGACGCGCCTGATCTCTGGTTTTGGCGAGGCCGGGGGCCTCCTCGTGCTCATCGCCCCGGCAGAGTCCGCCGTGATTCCCGTGCTCGGCGCAGCCGGAGCTGGCCTGGTGTGGAACGGGCCCGCACGCCGTGCGCCCGGCGGCATCACACTCGCGGCAACCGTCGGCGCGACGCGCAAGCGAGGTCGTCCCTGGTGGAGGGTGGGCAAAGGGCCAGAAGTGGGCAGCGCCATGGTGGCCGGCGCGATCCTGACCGCAGCGCTGGGCGCCGGCGGCGCAAGCGTCCTTTGGATTCGCGCCCGTCACGCACCGACGGGCACGGTTACACTTCCCGAGCGCCGCCCACCCGCTCCTGTGGACGTCGCCGCGGGCGCGGACACGGTGGCATTCATGGAACGACTCGGCACAGTTGACGCCGGACGGCGCGCGCCATACGCAATTGAAGTCATGGCGGCGAACACCGCCACCGATGCAAATTCATGGCTGCACGACCATGCCGGCGACACAGGGCTCCCGGCCGCTACAATTGCAGTTGTGGCCGTACGAAATGGTGCGCGGGGAGCATCGAAGTGGCACAAAGTTTTGGTTGGGGCGTGGTACGACGCGGCGACGGCAGATTCTGCGATCGCGACGTTGCGCCGAAAACGAATCGTGGCGGCCGATGGCGGTGTGGTGGTGTCCGCACCCTATGCGCTGCTGCTGGCGGACAGCGCGTCGCACGAACGGACACGGGCAGTGATGGAAGTGTGGCGCGCGAAAGGACTCGTCCCGTACGCGCTGACGCAGGATGACGGAAGCGTTCGCGTCTATGCGGGCGCGTTCGGCACAGTGGCCCAGGGCGCCACGATGGCAGCGCTGGTGCACAACGCAGGCGGAACACCCATAGTGGCATATCGAACCGGGAGACCAGACTAGGTGCGGCTGACCAAGCTTGAAATGCACGGCTTCAAGTCCTTTGCCGATGCGACGGAGTTGCATTTCGAACCCGGCGTGACGGCGATCGTCGGCCCGAATGGGTGCGGAAAGTCGAACGTCTCTGACGCGGTGCGATGGGTGCTCGGCGAGCAGCGCGCACGACTGCTGCGCGGCGCCAAGATGGAAGAGGTCATTTTTCAGGGATCGTCGGCTCGACGGCCCGTCAACATCGCCGAAGTGTCGATGACCTTTTCCAACGACGACGGCGCGCTTCCGGTTCCCTTCCGCGAAGTGGTCCTCACTCGGCGCCTCTCGCGGTCCGGGGAAAGCGAATATCTGCTGAATAACACACCATGCCGCTTGCGCGACATTCAGGACCTCGTGCGCGGCACGGGGCTTGGCGCCGAGAGCGGCGTGGTGATCGAAAGCAAGATGATCGACGCGCTCCTCTCTGACCGTCCCGATGACCGTCGTGAACTCTTCGAGGAAGCGGCCGGCGTCGGCCTCTATCGCGACCGTCGCCGCAGCACCGAACGAAGCCTCGAGCAGACGACGGCGGACCTCGCGCGACTCGAAGACCTGATCTCCGAGGTCACCACGCAGGTGCGCTCGCTGGCGCGGCAGCGGAAGCGTGCAGAACGGCACGTGGAAATCATGGAACGGCGCTTTGCCGTTGAACTCACCCTCGCGTCGCGCGAGATGTCGGCATGGTCGGGCGAGCTCACAGAGCTCGATGAACGCGTGGCCAGCCTCCGTGACCGGCTGCCGGAGGCACACGAAGCCGAAGCAACGTCCGAGCGGCAGCGCGACGGCGCCCACGTCACCCGTGGCGCCGCCGAACAGTCTCGCGGCGACCACTCGCGGTTGACCGCCGAACTGCGCGAGGCCGTGCTCAAGCTGCAAGGGCAGATCGCCGTTGCCGACGAACGACACAAGAACGCGCTCCAGCGACTGGAACGCGCCGAAATGGAAAAGAGTGAGGGCCTTGCCCACGGTGAGCGCGTCGTCGCTGAGTTCGCCTCGGCGGAAGCCGAGGAACAGGCGCTCGAAGCATCGCTCCGCGATGCGGGCCAGTCGCTGCAGCGTTCGGTGGGTGAGGAAGAAGAAGCCCGCGGTGCCGTCGCCCAGGGCCGCGATATTCAGGTGCGCGCGGAGCGGCGGGTACGCGAACTGCAGGACACCCTGCGACGCGTGGAGCTGGACCTCGAGGCGGCCGACCGGGAACTTGCCGAAGTCGCGCAACGCTCGGCCACGCTTTCGGAAGAACATGCCGCACTGGCGTTCGCCCAGCGCCAGGCGTCCGATGCGCATGCACTCGCCGAAACCGCGCTCGCCGATGCCGACCGCGCGTCGGTGGTCGCTGACGGCGCGCTCGCTGAAGCCCAGCGCGCCGCGCATGCCGCACACGATGCCGAAGCCAATGCGCGCCTCGACGCGCGAAAGGTGGAAGAAGAACACACGGCGCTCGCCGGCAAGGTGGACGGACTCGAAGCGCTCGAACGCGAGCGCGTTGGCCTGGCCCCGGCAGCGGCGCGCCTATTGCGCGACCGCGCACAATTCGGCGACGGCGCCGTTGTCGGTCCGCTGACGGACTTCATCGGTGCCGATCCGGGCACCGCCGCACAGGTTGAGCGGTTCCTTGGCGCGACGGCCCACGCCGTGATCGTGCGCGATAGCGAGGTTGCTGAGCGCATTCGCCGTTGGCATGCCAATACGAATCCCGGCGCGCTGCTCCTGCTTCCGCTCGACGCGCCCGCGCTTGCCAACCTCGGCGCTGCCGCGGATCTGGGAGCACTGGTAAAAAGTGATGGTCCGGGAAGCGCGTGGGTGCGCGCACTGCTCGGGCAAGTGAAGCCACTGGACGATGGCACGGCATTCGTTGACGCGCGTGGCGCCGTATGGCTTCCGGGCACCGGCGCTTCAGCGGGGCCGCTCAGGCGGCGGGCGGAGCTCTTTGCGCTACGCGCAGACCTGGCTGGGCTTGGTGCACGGCAGGCGGCGGCCGCAGCGGCCATCAGCGGTACGCAGCAGGCCCTGGCGGCGGCGGAACAGGCCGTTGTCTCAGCGCGTGAGGCGTCCACGTTCTCGCATGGCCGCCGCGAGCTCGCCGCGAGGCAGCGCGGGGAAACGGAACGCGCCAACCAGCAAGCGGCGCGCGCACTCGCCGATGCGGTGGCGCTCACCGCGCAGCTGACCGGACGCCGCGATGCATTGACGGCGAAGGTGGGCGAAGGTGCCGGTACGCTGGAGCAGGCACGGGCGGAAATCGCGTCCATCGACACGGAACTTGCCGACGCACGCGCCGCAGTTGTCGCCGCAGAGGAGCGACAGGAAGCGGCACGCGAGTCCCGTTCTGCCGCACAGGTGTCATATGCGCAGGCCGAAGCGCGGCGCGTCGTGGCCGGCGAACGACGCGACCGCCTCGCCAAGGAACGCGAGTTGGCCAACACGCGAATCCAGTCCCTGCAACTCGAGCTCGAAACTCTTTCATCCGGCGACGCGGAAGTTGCGCGCGAGATGTCGTCCTGGCAGGGTGAACTGGTGGCGCGCACCGCATCACTTGCGGCCGCGGAAGTCACACTGGCAGCAGCGGAACAGGCCGTTCGCGACGCCGATGCCGCGCTGGTCGCCGCCGAGCAGGCGTTCGATACGGCACGGCGCCTCGCATCGGCGGTCGGCGACAACTTACATCACGCAGAGCTACGGCACACCGAACTTGCTGGTCGCCGAACGGCGATCCGCGAGCGCCTGGAAACCGAATGGCGTCGCCCGCTCGACGATCTCTTCGCGACGTACACACCGGTGGAAGCCGAAGATGACGCGCTGCGCACGGA
This sequence comes from Gemmatimonadota bacterium, assembly GCA_026387935.1. Classification (GTDB taxonomy): domain Bacteria; phylum Gemmatimonadota; class Gemmatimonadetes; order Gemmatimonadales; family Gemmatimonadaceae; genus Fen-1231. The sequence goes on from JAPLKU010000014.1 coordinate 46,185, forward strand.
AGCCGAAGCGCTGCGCACGCAGGTCGAATCGCTCGGTCCGGTGAATCCGCTGGCGATCGAGGAGCACACCGAGGAACAGAAGCGCCTCGAGCTGCTGGAAACCCAGCGCAACGACATTACGCAGGCCCGCGAGTCGCTCCGGCAGGCCATCAAGGAGATCGACGTCACGGCACGCGAGATGTTCATCAAGACGTTTGACGAGGTCCGTTCGCACTTCCGCCACATCTTCCTCACGCTGTTCGGCGGCGGCGAGTGCGACCTCAAGCTGGAAAATCCCGACGCCCCGCTGGACTGCGACATTGAGATTCATGCCTCGCCACGCGGCAAGAAGACGCAGCGTATTCACTTGCTTTCGAGCGGCGAACGCGCGCTGGTGGCGCTTTCCCTCCTCTTCGGCATTTTTCTTACGAAGCCAAGCCCGTTCTGTCTCCTCGACGAAGTGGACGCACCGCTCGACGACCAGAACGTTGGTCGGTTCGTGCGCATGCTCAATGAATTCAAAAAGAACACCCAGTTCATCGTCATCACGCACAACCCGCGCACCACGACGGAAGCGTCCGACGCGGTGTATGGTGTCACGATGCAGGAGCCAGGCGTCTCGTCGCTCGTCAGCGTGCGGATGCGTGGGCCCGCGGTCGACAGCACGGAGCCGGGCGCCGCGGCCTGATGCGGCTGGCTGAGCCGGCGCGCTGGTGGAACGCGCGCCGCGCGATGCGCGGCGGGGTTGCTGTCGCAATCGCGCTGGCGGTTGGCCTCGCGGCGAGCACATCGCTCGCCGCGCAGCGGTCAGTGGTGGTGAACAACGCCGGCGGCAATCCCCTTCACGAGGGCACGCCGCGGTTCACCATCTCGACGAGCGGATTTGTCGCGGCCGAGCTGCCGCTCAGCATCCGCCTCGAAGTGGCACTGAGTGCTGATTTTGCAGCACCACTCTTTGCCGATACCACGGTCAGCGGGTCGGTCGCCACCATCGTGATCCCGCGGCTTCTCCCGCCCTCCAGCAACGTCTGGTGGCGCGCCGTGGCCCGCACGGCGCAGGGTGCGCTGATCAGCTCACAAGCGGACGGACCGCGGCGCACGTCGCCGTGGCTGACCCTTATCGCACCGAACAACCTGAACGGTTCGACCGTTGACGCCAACCGCCCACGCTTCACCTGGAGCTCGCCGGCGATTTTCCTGCCAGTCACCCCGTGGCGCTACACAGTCGCAATCTCGCGTTCGTCGGATGGATTCGTTGTCCAGTCCGCCACGCTGGCCGACACGGTGTTCACGGCCTTTGCCGACCTCGAATCGAACACGCCGTACCGGTGGACGGTGTCGGCGGTTGCGGGTACTGGTGACAGCCTGCGCGTCATCAGTGCGTCGAGTTTCGTGATCGCTAGCGCGAACGCACCGATCGCCACCGTGCTCTTCCAGAACTTTCCGAATCCCTTCCCCAACGACCGGCTCAACGCCACCTGCATCTGGTTCGACTTGCGGCGTCAGTCAGACATTTCGCTGGAAGTGCTGGATCTCCGCGGGAATCACGTGGCCAAGATCCTGCCAGGTCGTGGCCTGGGCGGCACCCTTCCGTCCGGCCGCTGGGGACGGGCGGTGGTTAACAGTGACTCCGGTTGTGACGAACGCTTGTCCTGGGACGGGACGGACGATTTCGGTCGCATCGTCCGTCCCGGCGTGTACCTCATCAAGTTCACCGGCGACGGCGTCACGCAAATCCGCAAAGCGCTCTTCCTCGGCCGCTAGCCGATTTTTCGCCGCGGTTCCTGACCGACTACATCGCCGGCCCGAGCAGCTTCGACAGCATCAGCTGAATCTCTTCGAGCTGCTTGCGCAACACCACGGCGCGCTCAATCGCGTCGCGCGGCACACGTTGGTCGGCCTGCGTCGTCATCGAGTACAGGTAGGTGATATGCGATTGCAGCGCCGGCTGGCTGTAGCGGATAGACGGTGTGATGAGCTTTGCGGCGAGCGCGTTGAGTTGCGTGAGCGTGTCGGCCGCCGCGCCGGTTGCATTCCGCAGCCGTGCCTGTGCGGCGCGGACGCGTGCCACCGTGCGGTTCATGTCGCTGACCATGTCGCGAACACGGACGTTGTGCGCGAACAGTGCGCGAAGGTCTGCAGCTGAAACGCCGTCGCGCGTTGCCCGCGGATCGGGCGAAAGGGCGAGCGGCTGCGTTTCCGTCGTGGAGCCGGCAACCAGTCGAACCGAATACTTACCCGGTGGCGCGAGCGGACCATTGCCGGCTTCCGGGCGACCATTCCCCTGCCATACGCCCGGATACCGGAGGTCCCAGGTGAACCGGTTCAGTCCCGCAGCCTTGGGCAACCGCGGTGGAGGCGCACCACCGCGTCCGCCACCGCCCTCTTCATCATCCGGCGCCGCCTCGACAACAGGCGCAGCCGCGGGCGCCGCGCTCGAGATGGATCGTATGACCCGTCCAGCGGAGTCGAGTACATCGAGGCGGATGTCGCCAGCTGGAGGCGCGGCGAGATAAAAGTCGAGCTGCGCACCCACCGGAAGAAACTGTGGTGCAGCAGGATTCCCCCGGCCGCCACCGCCCCGCCCACCAGCAATGTTGCGCACCGACTCGCGCGGCTTGAACAGCGTGACCGGCGCACCGGCGACCTTGTCCGAGAGTTGATGCAGCGGGGTCAGGTTGTCGAGGACCCAGAATGACCGGCCCATCGTTGAAAGCAGCAGGTCGTTGTTGACGATCTTGATGTCGGTGACTGGCGTATTCGGCAGGTTTTGCTGGAAGCTCTGCCAGTGGTCGCCGTCGTCGAACGAGATGTACATCCCGAATTCCGTACCGGCGTAGAGCAGCTTCGGCCGCTTTGGATCTTCGCGCACCACGCGCGTTGGCTCGTCAATCGCGATGCCATTCTTGCCGTCGGTAAGCCGTTTCCACGTCTTGCCGAAATCGTCGGTGCGATAGATGTACGGCTGGAAATCGCCGAGCAGGTAGCGATAGACCGCGTAGTAGGCCGTGCCCGCACGATGCGGGCTCGGTTCGATGTTCTGGACGCGACCACCCGGCGGGAGATCCTTCGGGGTCACATTCGCCCAGGTCTTTCCGTCGTCCTTCGTGACCCAGAACGGACCGTCGTTCGCGCCCGTCCAGATCACGCCCTTCTGTACCGGCGACTCGCGAATAGCGTACACCACACTGTACATCTCTTCGCCGGTCGCGTCGATCGTGATGGGGGTTCCACTCGACTGCTGCGGCTCGCCCGGCGGGAAGGCCGTCAAGTCGGGACTCATCTTCTGCCAGCTGATCCCCTCGTCCACCGAGCGGTGCAGATACTGCGAGCCGTAGTAGATGACCTTGGGATTGAACGGCGAAATCTCCATCGGCGAGACGCGCTGGAATCGGTAGGTCAGCGTCGCCCCGCCATTTCCGTAGAGTGATTCCCCGCCCACCCACGACTGCCACTCCTGCCCCGAGCGCATTGACTTCCGGCTGAATTGCCCCTTGCACGAGCCGTAGACGGTGTCCGGATTGGTGGGGTGCGGCATAATCGGGCCCGTCTCGCAGCCGGGACCGACGCGCCACTCGGTGTCGTAGCCGGCGCCCGTGGGTCCGGTGGGGACAATGAGTGTCGAGTTGTCCTGCTGTGCGCCGTAGAGCCGGAGCGGATACTGATTGTCCACGTACAACTGGTAGAGCTCAGCGGTCGGCTGGTTGTTCTCCGTGCTCCAGGTGCGTCCGCCGTCTTGCGACACCGTCGCGCCGCCGTCATTGGCCTGGATCATCAGATCCGAGTTGTTCGGATTGATCCAGACGTCATGATTGTCACCATGCGGAACGGGCGAGCTGCGGAACGTCTTTCCGCCGTCGGTGCTCTTGAACCAGCCTTCGTTGCCAACCCAAACCACATCCGCGTTGTTCGGATCCACGCCAAGCGTGGTGTAGTAGAATGGGCGAGTCCAAAGATTCTGCGCGCCGTTGATTAACGCCCAGGTCGCGCCGCCATCCTCGGAGCGATACAAGCCGCCGCCGGGCTTGGCTTCAATCAACGCATAGATGCGATTTGGCATCGCTTTCGAGATCGCCACGTTGCTGCGGCCGAACAGTTGATTGGGGAGACCACCGCCGAGCTTGGTCCACGACTCGCCACCGTCGGTGCTCTTGTAGATACCGCCTTCCCGCGCACCGCTGACGATCGTCCACGGTTTGCGCTGGCCATGCCACATGGCCGCGAACAACACGTTCGGATTCCCCGGCTGGAACTCAAGGTCGGTCGCGCCGGTGCTGTCCGTGACGAACAAGACGTTCTTCCAGGTCTTGCCGCCGTCGGTGGTCTTGTAGACGCCGCGTTCCTTGTTCGGCACAAACGGATTGCCCTGCGCCGCGACGTACGCCAGATCGGGGTTCGAAGGATGCACGCGAATCGTCGCGATCTGCCCGACATCGCGGAGCCCCGAGAAGGCCCAGGTGCGCCCGGCGTCGGTGGATTTGTACATCCCGCGGCCGATGGACACGTTGCTTCGGATTTTCGACGAGCCCGTGCCCGCGTACACAATCGCCGGGTTCGAAAGCGAGACGTCGAGCGCACCCATTGATCCGACCGGAATCTGGCCGTCCGACACATTCTGCCATGTGACGCCGGCATCGGTGGTCTTCCAGACCCCACCGCCGGATGACCCCATGAAGTAGGTGCGAGGCTCCGAGGGCACACCCGTCACCGTCGTGACCCGGCCGCCTCGCGCGGGCCCTATGGATCGGTATCGCATGGCCGCCCAGAACGACTTGTCGTAGCTGCTCCGCTGCTGGAGCCGTGCGGCGATCGGGGAGGCGGCCGCGCCAATCAGCGCAACGGCGCCGACGAGCGAAATGAGGCGAAATGAGCGGGTCATTTGGGCAGTTTCTTGGGTAGAGCTGGAATATATTTCATGCTCCTCTTGAAGGTGCGCTCTATGCTGGTCGTCATGTCCAATAACGCCACAAAGGTTGATATCGACCGGGTCTGCGAAACGATCCGGGCGATGGGCTACTCGCCCGTGGCCATGCCCGGATCTTCCCGCACAACCGTGGGGCTGATCGGGAACGACCGGCGGGTGGATAGCGCGCTCGTCTCTGAGCTCCCCGGCGTCGCCCAGATCATCCACGTCTCGAACACCTACAAGCAGGTGTCGCGCGAGTGGAAGCCGGAATCGACGATCGTGACTATCGCGCCCGGTGTCAGTTTTGGCGGCGAAGACGTACCGATGATCGCAGGGCCCTGCTCCGTGGAGTCCGAAGAACAGATCCTTGAGGCGGCTCGCGCGGTGAAAGCCGCTGGCGCCGTCGCGCTCCGCGGTGGTGCCTTCAAGCCCCGCAGCTCGCCCTACTCATTTCAGGGGCTTGGCCAGAAGGGCCTCGAGCTGCTGGCCCTCGCCAAGCGCGAGACCGGACTGGCCATCGTGACCGAAGCGATGGACGACGAAGGCGCGCATATGGTCGCCGAGGTGGCCGACCTGATTCAGATTGGCGCACGCAACATGCAGAACTATTCGCTGCTCAAGACGGTCGGCCGCATCAAGAAGCCGGTCCTGCTCAAGCGCGGAATGGCCGCTACGATCGAAGACCTCCTCCTCTCAGCCGAATACATCCTGAGCGAGGGCAATCCAAACGTCATTCTCTGCGAGCGCGGCCTGCGCAGCTTCGACACGTCGGCACGGAATCTCTTCGACCTGACGGCGATTCCCGTGGTCCATGGCCTGTCGCATCTGCCGATTGTGGCGGATCCGAGCCACGGGACCGGTCGCCGCGATAAAGTGACGCCGATGGCACGCGCCGCGCTCGCCGCTGGCGCCGACGGACTCATTATCGAAGTGCACCCACATCCGGAACGTGCGTTGAGCGACGGCGCCCAGTCCCTCACGGTTGACCAGTTCACCGACCTGATGCGCCAGCTGCGTCGAGTGGCCGAGGCGGTCGATCGACAAATAACGGGTACGCCAGCCGGCGTCGCGTGAGCGTTGGCGTGAGTATGGGAGTGAGCCGGCGCCGGATTGGCGCGCTGGTAGCGGCCGTAGGAGCGCTCGTCATCACGGCCGCACCGCTTGCGGCGCAGTCAGCGCAAACCGATTCGCTCCTTGATCGCGCGTCGCGCTACATCGCCAGCGGACGCGGCTTGCGGGCGGCGTTCGACCAGGTGCTCACCAATCCCGACACGAAGCAGGTGCGGAACTCACACGGCGAGTTCCTGCAGCAGGGCCCGTCAAAGTTTGCGTTTCGATTCAGCGACCCCGCCGGCGACGCGATCGTTTCCGATGGCACCGCGATTTGGGTGTATCTCCCGAGCTCGGCGCGCGGCCAGGCGCTCAAGCTGCCGATTGCACAGGGCGCGCAGATTGACCTGCTTACGCAGCTCCTCACTACACCCCGGGTCACCTACAAGATCACTGAAGGTCCAGCGGAAGACATCGGCGGCCGCCCGGTGACCGTCGTCACCCTGACACCACGCGCCCAGAACGCACCGTTTGTGAAGGCCATGCTGTGGATTGATCGCGAGGATGCGCTTGTCCGCCAGCTCGAAGCCGTTGAACTGAGCGGGCTCAAGCGCCGCGTCCGGTTTCGTGACATTCGCACGGACGTGGAGTTGTCGCGCGACGCGCTCACCTTCGTGGTGCCACCGAACGTAAAGGTGATCGATGCCACGGCGCTGATGGGCGGTTTGAAGCCGCCGCCTACCCGCTAAGCACGCTAAGCGGGCGAAGCACGCCAAGCGGGCGAAGCGGGCTAGTTTAGCGCTCCGGTGGACGTCGTCGCTTTTGCCGGCGGGACCCGTTTAAAGAGCGCCGCTGCGGTCTCAACGCCCTGCAATAACTTGACGGCCTGCGCTACCACGGGGTCAGTGCGCACGGCGCGCTGCTGTGCGCCCGGAATGCCGAATGACATTCGCGCGAGTTCCTGACCGAGAAGGCGATCGATGGACTCGTGCACATCATCGAACACGACGCGCTGCACCATGACCTGCTGCGCACGCATCGCCTGGAACAGCACGTCACGCATCGCCGCATCGACCATGAACAGCGGGTCGCGGATTTTCTGACTCCGCCCGATCTGCTCGGCGGCGTTTGTCAGTGCAACGCGGAACGCCGCGACGCTGGTGCCGATCGCATGAACCCACGCCCGCTCGGCCGGTGAAAGCGAGCTATCGCCAGCAGTGATATCGGGATGAATGCCACCGCCGCCGGTCAGCGTGCGTCCGGCCTTGGTGCGGTACGTCGCGCGGACGGTGTCCTCCGGATCGCTGTCGCTGCGTCCGCGATGCGGGCGCTCGAGACTGCGGCCCAACGGCGTATACCACCGCGCACTCGTGAGTTTGAGGGCGCCGCCATCTTCGAGTTGCAGGACGGTTTGGGCGCTGCCTTTGCCGTACGTCTGCCGGCCCACCACGAGCGCGCGATCATGATCCTGCAGCGCGCCGGCAAAGATTTCAGCCGAACTCGCCGTGTTGCCGTTGACGAGGACGACGATCGGCCGGCCCGGCCAGCGCTGGCCTGACTTGTCGAGGTACTCCACGTTCGCGCCGACCATCCGGCCTTTCGTTGACGCGATCTGGGTTCCTTTGTCGAGAAAGAGGTCGGCCATTTCTACTCCCTGCGACAGCAGTCCACCCGGATTGCCCCGAAGGTCAATGATGACGCCCTGCGCACCGGCGGTCACGAGGGAGTCCATCGTCCGCTCGACATCGTGCGTGGTGGAGTCGTTGAACGTCGACACGAGGAAATACCCAACCGAACTGCTCAGCACCGCGGCACGCGTGACCGCGCTCACATGAATCTCCTCGCGCTCGACCCGGAGAGGAATCTTGGCCGTCGCGGCACCGCGCCGAATGCTCAGATTGAGCTTGGTGCCGGCCTGCCCGCGGAGCGCCTTCACGGCCTCAGACTGCGTCCAGCCGCGCATCGTCGTGCCGTCGATTTCCACGAGGCGGTCGCCAATCGCGATGCCGGCGCGTTCGGCGGGAGTCCCGAGGCGCACATGTGTCACGGTCAACCACCCGTCGCGCGAGTCGAGCGACATGCCGACGCCGGAATAGGTGCCGGTCGTTGTCTCGCGCAGCCGCTTGATGCGGTCTTCCGTGAGATACTGCGTATTGGGATCACGCAGTTCCTCGATCAATCCGAGCGCCGTTCGTCGGTAGATCTCGTCGGGCGAGAGCGAGTCGACCCAAGAGCGCTGGACGCGGCGCATCACGTTGTCGAGCAGCTGGCGTCCCTGTGCGGCCGACAGTTCGCCCGGAGCGTCGCCGCGGCGCGCCACGCGCCAGATCAGCCACGCGCCGCCGGCGAGCCCGATTCCGAGCACCAATCCCACGAGCGCATAGCGCCAGTTTTTCACGCGACGCGCTCCGTCTTCGCGGCGAGCCCCGGCAGGCGGGCCGCCATCACCGCCACGATGCGCTGCTCGACTTCCTCGGGCGATCCAATCGCATCAACGGTCGCAATGGGCCCCGCTTCCGGGTGCTGCGACTGCCACTCAGGCGTGGCGAACCGAGTGAAGGCATCGGCGACCGTCTGCAGAAACACCGATCCGGCGCGCTCCATACGGTCTGTGGGACCACGATGCTCAGCGCGCGACAAACCGACGTTCGCCGGAATGGCCAGCAGCAGGGTGAGATCGGGAACGAGCCCGCCGGTGGCAAGACGATTCGCCACGCGGACTTCCTCGGCGCCAAGGCCGCGGCCGCCAATCTGATATGCGTACGTTGACAGAAAGAAGCGGTCGAGCAGCACGCACGCGCCGCGCTCGAGCGCCGGGCGAATCTCGCCCGCGACGAGCTGCGCGCGCGAGGCCATGAACAGATGCGCCTCGGCGCGCGGATCGATCGCCCAGTCCTTGGCGAGCACGCCGTCACGAATCCAGTCGCCCAACAGCGTGCCGCCCGGCTCGCGGAAGATCACGCACGCGTGGCCGGACTGTTCGATGCGCGCACGAAGGCGCAGGAGCTGGGTGGACTTCCCCGCTCCTTCAACGCCTTCGAACACGACGAGTCGTCCGCCCATGGATGCGTTAAGCCAGAGTAATGATGGAACTCGTCGCACCCTTCTTTATACCGTCCAGGATCCATTGGTTCACCTGGACCATGACCTTGTCGAAGTTCTCGTTGGCCACGAGCACGCGCTGATAGGTGGCGTTCGTCTGGATTTCTCCCAGCAGCGCATCGAGCTGCTGTTCCATCTCGGCGGTCGGCTGCTCACCGCGGCCAATGGCGCGCTGCGCTTCCTGCCGCAGCCGCTCCATTTTCTCAAGGAGCGCCACGGCTTCCTTGTCGTCAGTGAGCGCGTCGCTCGCGCGCTTCACAGCCTGATATTCGGCAGTCTGGCCAATGATGCGGCCCAGTTCGATGGCTCGTTCGCTTAGCATGTCTCGTTGTTACCGTGTGGATCGCCGGGCCACGAGGAAGCGATCGCGGCCCGTCAGGTCAGGCCGGATTTGGACATCGCTCCACCGGCCATTGGTTTCCGCCCGGGTCCGCGCGAGCTGCGCGCGCCGCGAGTCGATCTCGATCACCAGCACACCGCCAGGCGCGACCACATCTGCCGCCCCAGCCACGAGCCGGTCAATCACTGCCATTCCATCGTCACCGCCGAACAGTGCCATCGCCGGCTCGTGCTCGCGTACGGACGCCGGAAGCTCGTCCCGTTCGGTCAACGCAATATAGGGCGGATTGGAGACCACCGCCGTCAGCTGCAATCCGGCCAACGGAGCGGTCAGATCACCCTGCCGAAACTCGATCAATTCACGTTTTTCGGCCGGAATCGCCAAGAGGTTTGCCCGCGCGGCGTCGAGCGCATCGGCGGAGAGGTCCACGGCGAAAATCCGCTCAAACTTTCCCTCAGCGGCAAGCGCTAACGCGATGGCGCCCGAACCGGTGCCGATATCGGCGATCGTCCCCCGTCCGCCTGTACCGCCGAGCGCGAGGTCCACGAGCATCTCGGTTTCCGGACGTGGGATGAGCACGCGGGGGTCCACCTGAAGCGTGAGATGCCGGAACGCCGCCGTGCCAACCGCGTAGGCAAATGGGGTCCCCGTGCGAATGGCCGCGGCGGCCGTTCGTGCCCTATGCAGCGGTGCGGCGTCGAGGGTCAGCTCCCGGTGTGCCGTCGGCCAGAACCGCGGCTGGTCCAGCACCGCCGCAATCAGGTCGCGCGCGCCGCCCCGGTCGGGCGGCACGCCGTCTCCGGCGAGCACCACGGCCAGCTCGTCGAGCAGCTCGCCAACCGACATGGGCTACTCCTCACCGACGCTGAGCTTCTCCTCCACGTCGGCCAACTTCAGTGCTTCGATCAACGGACCGATTTCGCCGTTCATGACCGCCGGCAGGTTGTGGGTCGTGAAGTTGATGCGGTGGTCGGTGACGCGACTCTGGGGATAGTTGTAGGTCCGGATTTTCGCCGAGCGGTCACCGGTGCTCACCTGCGACCGCCGCAACCGCGACCGTTCCGCTTCCTGCTCGGCGATCCTCGCGTCGAGCAGACGCGCGCGAAGCACTTCCATGCCTTTGAGCTTGTTCTGCAGCTGGCTTTTCTGGTCCTGCTGCGAGACGACGATCCCCGACGGCATGTGCGTGATGCGCACGGCGCTGTCGGTGGTGTTCACGCTCTGTCCACCGGGACCGCTCGAGCGGAACACGTCGATGCGAAGATCCTTGGCCTCGATCTTCATGTCGATTTCTTCGGCTTCGGGCAGTACCGCAACGGTCGCCGCCGACGTGTGGATGCGGCCTGCCGTCTCCGTGGCGGGCACGCGCTGCACGCGATGGACGCCGCTCTCCCAGCGCATCTGTCCGAACGCGCCGGTGCCGAGAACCTTGAAAATCACTTCCTTGATGCCGCCGAGCGTGCCGTCGGACATCGAGATGGCCTCGATCTTCCAGCCGAGTCGTTCGATGTAACGCGTGTACATGCGCCAGATGTCGGCTGCAAAAAGCGCCGCCTCGTCGCCGCCCGTGCCCGCGCGGAGTTCAACGATGCAGTTACGATCGTCGAGGGGATCGTGCGGGATGACGAGCGGCAACAGCTGGGTCTCGATCTTGGCGATCGACTCCTGCAGCCGGCCAATTTCGGAGTGCGCCTCGGCAGCCATCTCCGCGTCATCAGACGACGCGAGCTCGCGTGTTGACGTGAGCTCGTCGTCCAACTTCTTCAGTGCATCGGCGCGCTCGACCACCTGGCCGAGCCGCTGATGTTCACGCCCAAGCGACGCCAGCAGTTTGGCGTCGCGAACTGTCTTCGGATCGAGAAGCTCGCGTTCTACGGCCGCCGCGCGGTTGACCGCATCGGCGAGTAAGTCGCGGAGCGCCAAACTGTGACCGCCTTAGGCGGTCGTCGTCGCCGGTGTCGGCTTCGCGTACTTCTGGCGGAAACGTTCGACACGGCCGGCCGTATCAACGAGACGCAACTTGCCGGTATAGAACGGGTGGCACGCCGCGCAGATGTCGGTGTGAATCTCGGCCTGCGTGGAGCGAGTCTGGAATGCATTGCCGCACGCGCAATTGACTTTCGCGGTGGCGTACACGGGATGGATTTCGGGCTTCATTGGGACCTCGAAAAGAACTGTACTTTGGACGAGCCTCTTAATATAGCGAGGAGAGGCCCGCCGTTCAAGTCTGCAAAGGATTGTGGCGCAACGGGTTGCGGGCAGGTTTTGGAAACACCTTGGCGCGAGCGTACAGGCAGTTCGCTATTGGCGCCCAGTCAGCGGCAGCCAATAGCTCAGCTTGAGGGCGACGTAGTTATCCCCTGCTGCGTGCGTCGTGTTCAAGAGGTCACCGGCGCGCACCGGCTCGCCCAGTGCATCAGACGCGCGGCGATTCTGCTGCCAGACGACAAACAACGTGCTGCCCGGATGCCATTCCCACCGGAGGACCACGTTTGAGCGGAAGGATAGCACATTGAAGTCGCGATTCGTCAGCGAGAATTCGGTACCGTCCGCCATGACCGCGTACGATCCGTCGGGTGCCCGCGTGATGGTCGTCCCGTCGGTGCCGTAGTTGCGGAGCACGTTCGTCTGCGGCGCGCGCAGCTCTCCGATGCCGTGGTAGCGCCCGCTTGCGGCGAACGGTTCTGCATACCCCTCGAGGGTAAACGATGGAGAAAAGGCGTAGTTGAGCCGTGTGCGGACGGAGGTCGTCACGCGATCGACATATGCGAACAGATACCGCGCGCCGAACGTACGGGTCGCCGCCGGGGCGGCCAGCGACGTCACGTATTGTCGTGCATCGGTGCTCACGACGTAGCTTGGATCGAACGAGAGCTGCCACCGGGGCGTGGGGCGCAGTGTTATGCCACCGCTGACGTTGTTGCGCCATCCACCCAGCGCGTCACGGTTCCAGTTGAAGCTGGTCCGCCAACCGATCTTGCTGCCCGACGCGCTGTTCAACCGATACTCCTGCCCCCAGTTGAACGCCGTCCGCATCAAAGGTCCGCCGCGCGTGAGCCGGTCATCGAGCGTCGACAGGTCGAACTTCGTGTTCAGGTTAAGGGTCCAGAAATTTTGTAAGGTGAGCGTGGTGTTCTGGTTCCACTCCTCGTTGGTATGGTTGCTGCCATAGTTGAACGAGCCACGCGTCACGAACCCGAGGCGCCAATTCCTGAAATACGGACCGGGCTCCGTTTCTCGAATTTGAATGTCCGCGTTGTAGTCGATGCCGTCCGCCGACTGCAGACGTCCCACGTCGTTCACCTCGTAGCCCTTCGACTCGGTCGAGACCTGCGCGCCCCAGAGGATGTGGAGCCCGGCGTCCTTGTCGGCACGAATGGATGCGGTGTAGCCCGAGAGCGAGCGACGTGCCGTGTTGTAGTCGAGGTAGTCGCCGTCGGGGCGCTGGAGATAGTGTCCGCTCGACCGCTGAATGCGCCCAATCGCCAGCGAGTCGCCCATGACATGACTGAAGCCCGCGAAGCCGCTGATGGCATATCGCCCCTGCTGCAAGCGGATGCGCCAGTCGACTCCGCCTGCGATGGCGGTGCCGGTGAGCCGCGCCGAGAGGGCCGTGTCGCCCCCAAGTTCGCGGCGCATCGCCGTGAACATGCCGCCCACGGTGGACGCCTGTGCACCGATCTCCTGCTGGAGCCGTACCACGGCGTACTCCGTACGCGGTTCGACGCGCACCTCGCTCGTGCGGCTGCTATCGAGCATGAATGTTCGCGCGTTTGTACGATCGGTCATCGCGAGCAGCGCGCCAACCGAGAGTCGCGAGGCCGTGCGGCCGGTGAGCTTTGCCGCCCCCATGATCGTGCTGGCGCGCGGCTGGTCGACAAAGTCGCCGCTTGCAGCGAGGTGGGGCGCCGAGCCGATGCGCCGCGAGTAGAAGTAGTTCGGTCCCTCAACGCGCAGCAGCTGCGCCCCTTCGGTGAAGAAGGGCCGGCGCTCTTCGACGATCGTTTCGAACGCCGAAAGGTTCACTTCGGCGGGATCCGACTCGACCTGGCCGAAGTCGGGGTTGATCGTGGCGTCGACGGTCAGGTTCGACCCAATGCCGAACTTCGCATCCAGCCCGGCGCGGGCCTTGGTCGGGTTGCGAAATGGATTGGCCGTGTTCGTGACCGCCGAACGCGTGGCGTCGGACGCCACATACGGCAGCAGTTCAACCGGTCGCCGCGCTTTCACGCCCGCGATGCCGGTGAGGGTGCCGAACCGGGAGATGTAGCCGTTCTCCTTGGTCGGAATCATGATCCACTGCAAGTCTTCGTTCTTGTCAGGCATCCAGCGGTCGAGCTGCAACCCCCATTCCTGCGTGTCAGCCGTCGGAAACCGCAATTGTGAAAATGGAATGCGCATCTCGGCCGACCACCCGAGCGAATCAATCACCGCACTTCCTTCCCACACCGGATCGTACTGGCCTTCCCGGCCACGATGCTCATCGTCCTGCGAGTGATGAAAGTCTCCACGAACACCCGCAGCGGAAATGATGAACGCGTAGCCGGTGCGCCGATCGCGGTGCGTGTCGAACGTGAGTTGCAAATGCTCCGAGTTCGCCGACCCGTCTCGCCGACCGATGCTGCGGAGAATTTGTTCCGGGTGTTCCCGGTACATCCGCGCACCGACGTAGATCGCGTCATCGTCGTATCGAACGAACACCTGGGTTCGCTCGGAGGGGGCCGCGCCTTCGATCGGCCGCTGCTGCTCGAAATCCTCAATGGGCACCTGGCCGACCCATGCCGCGTCGTCGAGGCGGCCATCGATTCGTGGCGCGGGACCAGCGAGGCGCGTCGCGGTGGCGCGCTTGGACGACGGCTGCGCCCCTATTGACCCAACGGCGGTGATGATCGCCGCGAGTGTGAGCGCATATCGGAGACAGGGTCGCACGATCGTCAAGTTTTGAGGACGGGGTTCGCACATGAAAGTCGGCGCCTAACGCGAATCGTCGCTGGGCCGCGCAAAAAGGAGGATCTGGGTCAAGGATTATACGTGACCCACCAGCTCAGCGCTGCCCGCCTGCCGATGCCGACGATTCTCCCGGAAGGCAAGTTCGACGATCTCGAGACGATCAATGCACGCACCTTCCTCGATTTTGACGGCGTCGAGAAGCCGTTGCTGTCCGACGACGAGTTGCGCTACCTGATGATCAACAAGGGCAACCTCGACCCGCGGGAACGGCGTAAAATCGAGTCACATGTCACGCATACCTATCGGTTTATCGTGCAGATTCCGTGGACGCGCGAGTTGCGGCACATCCCGGCCATCGCCTACGGCCACCACGAGAAACTGAATGCGAAGGGGTACCCGCGTCAGATTGCGGCGGCAGCAATTCCGGTGCAAACGCGCATGATGACCATCAGCGACATCTACGACGCGCTTACCGCGACGGACCGGCCCTATAAGCGTGCGGTACCATGGGAACGCGCGCTCGACATCCTCAGGGACGAGGCGAAGGAGGGCGCAATCGACAATGCGGTGCTGAGCGCCTTTATCGAGGCGAAGGTGTTCATGCTTGTGCAGTCAGAGCCGGCCAAGCGCCGCTCGATGGCGATGCCGACGACCGAGCGGACGCCTTTGCGCGGCGCTTAGGCGCGGCCCCAGCCGCCGCCGCCTGGTGTCTGAAGGGTAATTTCGTCGCCGGCGTTAAGTTCGAGGCGACATTTGGCAGGGAGCGGCGTTCCGTTCAGCCGGTTGATGCCCATCGCACCGTCGCTGCCGCCCATGGCACCGCGCGGCGCGCGGGTACGGCGCTCGGTCACCAGCGTCACCGTGCAGCGCTCCAACACGCGATAGCGTCGCACGAGACCATCGCCGCCCGCCATCGCGCCGGCGCCGCCGGATCCGCGCCGAATGCGATACTCTGTGATTTCCATCGGGTAGGATCGTTCGAGCGATTCAATCGGCGTATTGCGCGTGTTGCTCATCCCCACGTGCACGGCGCTCGGTCCTGGGCCGCGGGCGGACGCACCTTGGCCACCGCCGAGGGTTTCATAGAAGGTCCAGCCCGGCCCGCCGAACGTGACGTTGTTCATGGTCCCCTGCCCTTGCGCGGGCACCGGAACGCCGGCATCCGCGAAGGCGGCAAAGAGCAGGTCGGTGACGCGCTGCGACGTTTCAACATTGCCCGCCGCGACCGCCGACGGCCAGCGGGCGTCCAGCACACAATCGTCCGGCGTGACGATGTGCACCGGACGCGAGATGCCTTCGTTCGTCGGGACGTCGTCGTCGAGGAGCGAGCGCAACACAAAAATCGCGGCGGCGCGCACGACCGCTTTCACGGTGTTCACGTTCCCTCGTACCCGTGGCGACGTACCGGTAAAGTCGAGATGCATTGACCCATTGTCGATTCGCAGATGGACCGCGAAGCGCACCGGCGTGTCGCTGACACCGTCGCCTTCGAGCATGTCTTCGGCGCGACCGCTCACGCGGCCGATTTCGCGCAACCGCGCGCGCGCGCGCCGCTCGGTGTAATCGAGCAGTGCGTCGCAGGCGCCGGCCATGCGCGGGGCTCCCTCGCGGGCGAGCAGCGCTCGCCAGCCCGCCGCGCCGGCCGCACAGGCGCCGCGCTGCGCTTCGAGATCACCGCGCCGTTCACCTGGCGTGCGCACGTTCGCGAGAATGAGTTCCAGCAGCGATTCATCGAGCACCCCCTTCGGAGCCAAGCGAATCGGCGGCAGGTGCAAACCTTCCTGCACCAGTTCCGTCGCACCCTGTGGCATGGAGCCGGGGCTCATGCCACCGACATCGGCGTGGTGCGCGCGCACTGAGGTATAGCCGACGATCTTGCCGCGCTCGGACACTGCTTCAACCATCGTGAGGTCCGGCAGGTGCGAACCGCCATCAAACGGACTGTTCAGCAGGAAGACGTCGCCCGGAGCCGGCTTGCGCGCCATGACCGCGCGCACCGACTCCGGCATCGCGCCCAAGTGCACCGGAATGTGGGCGGCCTGCGCAATCATCCTCCCGCGCGAGTCGAAAATGGCCGACGACGCATCGCGCCGTTCGCGAATATTCGGCGACAGCGAGCCGCGCTCGAGCACCGTGCCCATCTCCTCCGCGATCATCGCGACCGCGTTGGACATCACCGAAAGTGTCAGGGCGTCGAAACGAGCGGTCATTTGCGCTCCAGCATCCAGCCGCCGATCGGCAGCGCGCGTGCGGTCCAGCCACGCGCGACGACCATCGTTGCGTCCGGAAGGGTGATCACGCTCGGGCCGCGGACCGGCTTCTGCGCGGTTATTCCTTTGACGGCGAGCGCGAGTTTATGCGGTTTGCCTACTGCCGCAGCGCGGGCGGCGACGATTTCTATCGGCCGGTCAAGCGCAAACCCGTATCGCTTTTCGTGCAGCGTGACGAATCGCCGCGCAACGGCCGCGCCATCTTCGCGCGCGGAAAATGGCACGTCGAGTTCATACCCCTGCCCAGCGTAGCGCACGCGCGCATGCGCACTGATCCGCGCGCCCTTCATCGCGCCGCTGGCGCGTTTTCCGAGGCCGGTGTGTAGCGCGGACACTTCCGGCTTGGACATCGACCGCGCTTCGCGCATGACGCTTGTCGCGGCTTCGCGCCGCTCCGGTGCGATCGCAAGACCAAGCGCGCTCAAGACGCCGGCGTGCGGCGGCACGAGGATGCGCTTCATCCCGAGCATATCGGCCAGTCCGCAGCCATGCAGCGGGCCGCCGCCGCCGAACGCCACGAGCACGCAGGCGCGCGGATCCACGCCGCGCTCGACGCTCACCCGGCGCAGCGCCCGCGCGACCGCCGCGTCGGCGATCGCTACAATGGCCTCTGCCGTTCGTTCCGTCGTGGCGCGCATCTGCTTCGCGAGTGAGGCGACGGCGGCGCGCGCGTTCACGCGGTCGAGCTTCACACCACCGGACAGTTCGGCCGCGTCGAGGCGCCCGAGCACGATGTGCGCGTCAGTGACGGTTGGTTCAGTGCCGCCGCGACCGAATGCCACTGGTCCCGGTACCGCACCCGCACTCTGCGGGCCCACGCGCAGTGCGCCGCCGGCATCCACCCACGCGATGCTGCCGCCTCCGGCACTTACCGTCTCGACGAGCACGCGCGGCAGCGCGATAGGAACGCCGGCAACGCTGCCGCCAGGCTCGACCAAGGGTTCACCACCGAGAATCAGGCCGGCATCCGCGCTCGTGCCGCCGATATCAATGGTGAGCGCATCACCGAGCTTTGCCGCGCGCAGCACTGCGGCCGCTCCGACGACCCCGCCGGCGGGACCGGACAGCGCGAGCGATGCGGCCCGCGATGCCGCGTCGACCGCCGGAAGCATTCCGCCGCCGCTCGTCATGACGTTTGGCGCGGGAAAACCATTGGCGCGAAGCCGCGCACTCAGATGCTCGATGTACCGGCGCACGCGCGGTCGGGCATATCCCTCTGCCACTGCCGTCGCGGTGCGCTCGTACTCGCGAATTTCAGGCAGGACGTCCGCGCTGCAGACGACGTCGACGTTCGGCAGTCGTTTTCGAATCGCCGCCGCAAGCCGATTCTCGTGCGTGTTGTCGGCGTAGGCGTGCAAGAGCGAGACGACGACGATGTCCGGATTGAGCGCCGCGACTTCGGTCGCCACGCGGGTCGCTTCTGCATTGGTGAGCACTTTGCGAACGGCAACGGCGGCAATCCGTTCGTCGACGGCCACGACGCGCTCATCCGGCACCAGCGGCGCCGGATGGTGCATCGACAGATCGTAGAGCGAGGCACGTTCTTGGCGGCGCAGCTCGAGCAGGTCTGCGGCGCCGGCGGTGGCACAGAGCACCACGCGTGCGCCCTTTCGCTCGAGCAACAGATTGGTCACGACGGTCGTGCCATGCGCAATACGGGTCACGTCGCGACCCGGTGCGCCGAGCGCGGCCATCGCATTGGCAACGCCTTCACTCTGATCCGCTGGCGTACTCAGCACCTTTCGCGCGACTACGCGCCCGTCCTTCCCGACGGCCGCGAGATCGGTGAATGTCCCACCGACGTCCACACCGACAGAAAACGTCACGTGGGTTCTCCCTGACCGTGTGAGCGCCAGTACAGCGCGAATGCGATTGCTGTGTGGCCGAGAGACGCGAACACCGCCGGTGCGATATCCCGGGGCGAAACGACCTCGAAGGCGTGTGACGCGAGCGAGAGGAGCGCAGCGGCCGCCGTGAACAGCGCCAGCGCGGTCGCGGCCTTCAGCATTCGCGCTCTGTGCCGTGATGACCCCGGGAGCAGAATGAGCACCGCGAGCGCAATCGACACTGGTGTCCCAAGCAGCACATTTGCGTTCGTGGCCATGAATACATGCCGCGTGAACAGGCCGGCCAGGAGCACGAGCGTGCCAGCGAGGCCAGCCACCAGATGCCACGCGCTGGCGGAAACATTGAACGTGACACGCGCCCACCTCGGCTCGCTCAGCAATCCGCCGAAGGCCATGAAGGCGCAGGCCAGCACGAGGCCGAGCAAGAGTGCGGCCTTCGTGAACGTGGGTGCCGCGCTGGCTTCGGTGAATTTCCCCTCAGCCACGAGCAACTGCTCGCTGCGGACGAGCGCGCGCTGCCCAAGCGGCCGCGTGACGTTCAGGTCGTTGATGGCGTCGCGGAGGCGCATCGGCACGAAGAGTTCTTCCCATGCGGACATCGGCACGTCGGCGCGGGGACCGAGGGCAAAGGTCATGCCGAATCCGGTCACCGGAAAATCGGCGGCAAGGCGCAGCGTTTCTCCGCGCCAAGTGAGCGCGCGACCAGGACCGGTCATCGCACGACGGAGGCCGCCGCCCAGCACGGCATCGATGGCGTCGCGAACACGCGTGGAACAGTTGTCGAGATAGTAGTCATACCGGTAGAACTTGTTTTCGTCGCGCGCCTGCCATCGCAGAAACGTCAGCAGTGAATCCGCTTCCTGCCGGTCGAGATCGAGCGTCTGTTCCCAGACCGCGCGCCCTTGGCGCTGGTAGTAGTTCACAAGAAACGGCGACGGGAATCCCGCCATCCAGTACCGCGTGTCGCCGGTGAGAAATCGCGGAATGAAGTTGGGCGAGTTGAAATCGTACATCCCCCAGTTCCACGCCGAATCGAGGCCGGTGCGAACGTTGCGCACGCGCAGCGACATGTGGCCAAACCGATCGAAGAGTTCTTCTCCCTGCCCCATCGTCAGAATGGAGACGACGAGCGAATCAGGGCCGAGGCTTCCGAGCAGCTGCACGGTTGCGCCGCTTCGCTGCGCACCGGCATCGCGAGCGGTGGTCAGCGACACCGCCAACGCGATCGCGCCGACCGCCATCCAGCCGCGCAGGCCGCGCGCATTGCTGCTCCGATTGGTTGTGTGGCTGCTGTGCATGAGGAAGATCAAGAGGCGGGACCGACGGTGGTGCCAGGGTAATACGCTGCCAGAATACTGCGGGCCGTCTGTCCTGCGCGTGCGCGACCGATGGCCCCCCACTGGCACATCCCCACGCCGTGCCCGTATCCATTGCCCCGGAGCACCACGCGGGCGAGCGACCCATCGCGCGCCGACTCGGTGTTCACGGAAAAATAGGTACTGTTGAGGATCTCGGCCCCGCTGGAGCGGAGCACGTACCGGATGTCATTGCCGCGAACGGCGTACGCGCCTTGCTCCGTCATGAAGACGGCGCGAGCCACGCGCCCACTCGGCGTGCGCGCGTCGATGGAGAGTCCGCGAATATGGCCCGGCGCGCCCGAGAGGTCCTCGGTGTACTGCCTCAGGTAGCTCCGCGCCACAGCGTCCAGTTCAGCGGTCAAGAACTCCTTGGTCCACGAAAATCGCGGCGCGATATCGCAATAGTAACGGTCCGCCGAGCCGGGAATCCTGTCGCTCACGCGGCGCAGGTACCCCGACGGGCCAACGCGCCACACTTCTTCAGGCGCCGCACTCTCGCCACCGCACGTGGACGAATAGGGCGCGTCCACCACGCGACCGCCGAATTTCAACACCATTCCGGCCGTCGTTCGCACGGCGCGGTCGGTTGGCTCACGCTCGGCGTCAGCTCCGCCATACACTTGGTCTGCAACGGTGGCGGCCATGTCGAATGTCGACGTTCGCGGGTCAGCCGCCTGTGCCGTATTCAGTCTGACCCAGGTATAGCTTCGCGCCGCGATGGCCTGCGCTTCGACCGCGGCCTGTTCATTCGGCCCGCGGACACCGATTTCGAGGGGCACCACACCGCGCAAATAGTCTTCAACGCCGAGCACGTTCACGACAACCAATCCAGAATCCGAGGCGACGACACGCACCGCGCCGCGATAACGCCGTCCAGCGAAGGTGACAAAGTGCTCAGGCGCGTCAGGGCGAATGGTCACGTGCCCTTCGCTCATTCGCGCGGCTTGCCCGGTTCGTGCGACGGCCCGAAGTTCCAGTCCGCGGCGCTGAATGGTCCAGGTATCTTCCGCGCGCCCGCGCACGATGAGACCGTTGTTTGCGTCGTACAAACGCCACGGGCCGGTGGCGCTGAGCGGCGCTTCCTGGGCGGCGGTGGCAAGCGCTACCCGAACATCGAGGTTGCCGTCTTTCGGCGCGTCTGGCGTTGGATTGGTTGGCAGCTCAACGGCCGGCGCGCGCTTGGCGGTATCGGCCGCTGGCCGATTTCGCGACGGCGGAAGGATGATCATCGGCGGCCCGGGATCGGGGATGCGTCGCGTGACGCAGGCGCCGAGCGAACTGACAGCGAGGGCGACGAGAACCACTCCGGCCTGTGCCACGTGCAGCGTGACTCGGCGCCGGGCCGAATCGCTCACCGTCCGAACGCTCCCATCGAGGCCACGGGCAGATAGCGCGGCAGTTCGGGCTTCGCCGTCGATGGCGCGCTGATCACGCGTCGTACGACTGCGGTGAAGTCGTAGTCATCCGTGCCGGTGACCTCGACCTCAACCAGCGAACCGGCAGCAACGCCTCGGTCGAGTACGGTGACGCCGTCAATGTCGTCCGCCTGCCAGGGCAGTCGCGCTTGCTTGCCGCCGTCAGCGAGCGCGACAACCGTTTGGCCAACACGCTCACTGTAGCGCTCATCGGTGATGCTGCGCTGCAGTTCGGTGAGCAACTCCAGGCGCTCACGTTTGATGGACTCCGGCACGTCGTCGTCCATCGTGGCGGCGTGGGTGCCTTCCTGCTCGGAATAGGTGAACGCGCCGACGCGCTCGAACCGCATCTCTTCCAAAAAGGCCATTAACTCCAGGAAATCCGCATCGGTTTCGCCTGGGAACCCAACGATGCAGGTCGTGCGAATGGCCACCCCCTGCACGGCCTCGCGATAGCGGGCGACCTTTTCGCGAATGGTGCGTTGGCGCTCTGGGCGGCGCATACGCGTCAGTACGGCGTCGGCCGCATGCTGCATCGGCATATCGAGGTACCGCACAATGCGCGGTTCGCGGGCGATCACGTCGAGCAGCTTGGGGGTAATGCCAGCGGAATAGAGGTACATCAGGCGAATCCACGGAATCGTGGTATCGCGAATGAGGGCTTCGAGCGCTTCGGGCAGGCCAACGCCGTCACGACGGTCACGGCCGTAGTGCGCGAGATCCTGCGCCACGAGGTTCACTTCGCGGGCGCCCTGGAGCTCAAGCAACTGCGCTTCGCGGACCACATCATCGAGCGCAAACGACCGGTGCTTGCCCCGCATGAGCGGAATGGCGCAGAAGGCGCACCCATGATCGCACCCTTCGCTCAGCTTGAGGTAGCGCACGTGGGGCGCATCGCCAGAGTAGGTACGCACTCCCGGGTGCAGCGCGTCGGCCGGGCCCAGCAGGCCACGCGCCTGGAGCTGCGGCACGAGTTGCTCGGTGTCGGCCGCGCCGAGGAAAAGATCAACCTCCGGCAGTGCTTCGCGGAGTTCAGCTTCGTGCCGCTGGACCATGCAGCCCACCGCGATGACCGCCTGCACCGTGCCGTCTTCCTTCAGCTTGGTGGCGCTGACGATCGCATCAATCGACTCGCGCTTGGCGGCATCGATGAATCCGCAGGTGTTCACGACGACGACATCCGCCGTGGCCGGGTCGTGCACCTGCACCGCGCCATGCTCGATGAGCGCACCGAGGTAGCGCTCCGAATCAACGGTATTCTTGTCGCAACCGAGCGTGATCAGGGCTACGCGCATCCCGTTACCGGTAGTTGCCGAACTGCAACTCGACTCCGACGTCCTGGGTCCGGAGAAAGGTGATCACCGCTTGCAGTTCATCGCGCGACGGTGCGCTCACGCGCACCTGATCGGACTGAATTGACGCGGTCACCTTTTTGAATTTTTGCTCCTTGATGGCCGCCACGACCTTCTTGGCCGTTTCGACATCGAGCGCCTGCTTGAGCTTGATCTCGCGGCGCAACATGTCGCCGCCGGCAGGAATTATTTCGCCAGGATCGAGGTTTTTCACCGGCACGCCGCGCTTGATCAGCTTGCCCTGCACCACATCGAACATCGCGCGCATGCGCATGTCGGTGTCGGCGAGGAGCGCGATGAGTCCTTCGGCGCGCTTGAACTCGATTTCGATGGTGGCGCCCTTGAAGTCGTAGCGCTGCGCGACTTCCTTGTTCGCCTGATTGATGGCGTTGTCGACCTCCTGCAGGTCGACGCCTGTGGTCACATCAAAGGACGCGGTCGGGGGCATGCCCCCAATCTAGGCACGTGGAGCGAGCCACGTCTCGAGGCGAGCCTTCGCGGCCGGCCATTCCGCATCCGTGATGGAATACCAGACCGAGTCCCGCATGGTGCCGTCCGGCATGCGCATATGGTTCCGGTGCGTGCCTTCAAATACCGCGCCGAGCCGCTCGATGGCCCGGCGCGACTTGGCGTTCTTCACGTGGGTCTTGAGCTCCACCCGCCGGGCGCCGAGGGTCTCGAACGCGTGCCTCAGCATCAGGTACTTGGCTTCGCTGTTGGCCGCCGTCCGTTGCAAGGACTCCGCCAGCCAGGTGCCGCCAATTTCGTAGCGCCCGTCGAACTCACTGATGTTCATGAATCGGGTCGATCCGATGACTCGGTTTCCTTCCAGCAAGACCGTGGCAAACGGAAGCGCCGTGCGGGCAGCCTGGGCGGACAGCGCCTCGTTCATCCATTTCTCTATGGCGGCGGGCGACGCGAGGCTGACCGGGAACCATTTGAAGATCTCGGCGTCCGCCGCGATTGTAGCCAGTGCAGGCACGTGCGACGGGCTCAGCGGTTCCAGCCGAATCGTCCGTCCCGTGAGGGTGACGGGCGCTGGACTCAACCGAGGTAGCTCTCCAGTGCGCGGGCACGCGAGACGTGTCGGAGCCGTGAAAGCGCCTTTTCCTTGATCTGGCGCACGCGCTCGCGAGTGATGTTTAACTTTTCGCCGATATCCTCGAGGGTCATCGGTTCCGCACCATCCAGCCCGAAGTAGAGCGTGAGGATCTTCGCCTCGCGCTCCTTGAGGCCACCGAGCGCGTCATGGATGGACTGCGTCAGCGCCTTGCTGAACATCTCTTCGTCGGGCGTGAGGTTCGTCGAATCGGGGAGGTAATCCAGCAGGCGATTGTCTTCGCCTGGGTTCATCGGTGCGTCGAGGGAAACGTGGGCCTGTGAGATGGAAATCGTTTTCGAAACTTCTTCTTCCGTAATCTCCATGCCTTCGGCGATTTCCGCGTGTGTTGCCTCGCGGCCAAGTTCCTGGAGCAGCGCCCTGGCGCGTTTGCCGATACGATGCAACGTGCCGGCGCGATTCAACGGTACGCGTACGATGCGGCTTTGCTCGGAAAGGGCCTGCAGGATGGCCTGACGGATCCACCAGACGGCGTAGGAGATAAACTTGATCCCCTTCGTCTCGTCAAACTTGTGTGCGGCCCGGATGAGCCCGAGGTTGCCCTCGTTGATCAGGTCGCTGAGTGAAACGCCCTGATTCTGGTATTTCTTGGCGACCGACACCACGAAGCGCAGGTTCGATCGCACGAGCGTATCGAGCGCTTCCTGGTCATTCTTGCGGATCTTGAGCGCGAGATCGACTTCCTGTTCGCGATTGATCAGCGGGTAGATGCTGATGTCGCGCAGGTACTGGTCGAGCGGGCCTTCCTCGAATGAATGCCGCCGGTGCGGCGCGCCAGTCATGGTGTTCGTGGTGCCCGGGCGGAATGTGGGGGAGCAACCTGCAGGAATGTGGAGCGCGGAGTGACAGTGCGGAAGATCAGCGTTCGGCGGTGCCGGTCATTGTGGCCGCGTGCCCAGCCGCTTCCATCTGACGTGCGCAAGCCAGTCGAGCGAGGTGGTACTGTCGGGGATGTAACTGTAGTACACAAAGATTGGACGACCGCGCACCAGCGAATCCGGGACGAATCCCCAGTAGCGACTGTCGAGCGAGTTGTCGCGGTTGTCGCCGAGTACGAAGTAATGACGTTGCGGCACGATGATCGGTCCCCAGTTGTTGCGTGAGGGATGATACGCTGCCGCTGCCCGTGCCTGTGGTACCAAAAACCCGCGTTGCCAATAAAAATCGTCGTCACTGGGGTCGAAGTTCGGTTCGAGGTGGCGAGCGTAGTTCTCCACCTGCCGTACGCCATTCCTTATCAGCACGCCTTTTTCCATGGCCACGGTGTCGCCAGGGACGCCGACCAGACGCTTGACGAGGTTCTTCGTGGGATCTTCCGGCCAGAGGAAGACGAGGATGTCGCCGTTCTTCGGCTGACTGATGGCCGGGAGCCGTTTGCCGCCGGTAAATGGCACCTCAGCGCCGTAGACCAGCTTGTTCACAAGGAGAAAGTCGCCAACCAGCAGCGTGCCTTCCATCGAACCGCTCGGAATCTTGAACGCCTCCACGAGGAACGCGCGAAGGACCAGAAAGAGCAGCACCGCCAGCGACACGGACTTCGCCCATTCAAGCAAGGCCCGACCAACTCGAGCGCCGAGCCGCGGGCCAGCGGGCGGCGCCAGCGCCGACGCCTGTTCAGTCGGCTCTGGCGACCCGCCCGCGACGGGATCGATGGGCGTGGTCATGACTCGTTAATAGTTGTCTATCTGCGCGCGCTGCAAGCGGCCGCTGTAGTCCACATAGCCCACCTTCGTTTCCGAATAGAACTCGTACACTTCCCAGCCGCCCTCACGGTGGCCGTTGCCCGTCTGTTTGACACCACCAAAGGGCAGATGCGCTTCGGCGCCAATCGTCGGCGCATTGATGTAAGTAATTCCATTGTCGAGCTCGTTCAACGCGCGGAACGCCACATTCACGTCACGCGTGTATACCGAAGACGAGAGACCGTAGCGCACGTCGTTGTTCACCGTGAATGCCTCGTTCGTGTCCTTCACGCGAATCACCGACAGCACGGGTCCAAAAATCTCTTCTTGCTCCAGGCGAGACCGCGCGGCGACGTTCGTAAAGATTGTCGGCTTGTAGAAGTGACCGTTCTCGAGCCCGGCTGCGGTGGCGCGGCTCCCACCGAGTCGGAGTTCACACTCCGCGGCGCCAATCGCGACGTAGCGGTCGACCTTGCTCACGGCGTCTGCATTCACGAGCGGGCCGACATCGGTTCCCTTCTTGCGCCCGTCGCCGAGCACCAGGCGTTCGGCGCGCTTGGCGAGCATGTCCACAAACTCGTCGTGCACGCCGTCCTGTACGATGAGCCGGCTCGTGGCGGTGCAGCGCTGCCCTGTGGTGCCGAAGGCGCCCCAGAGAATCCCTTCAAGGGCCAGATCGAGGTCGGCGTCGTTGAGCACGATCATGGCGTTCTTCCCGCCCATTTCGAGCGAGAGCCGCTTATGCATGCGCCCACAGGTCTCGCCGACAAGGCTGCCCGTGTCCGTCGAACCGGTGAATGAAATGAGGTTTACATCCGGGTGCGCGACGATGGCCGCGCCGGCCTCGCCCGCACCGTGCACGAGCTGAATCACTTCAGGCGGCAGGCCAGCTTCGAGCAGAATCTCCACGAGGACGGTGGCCGTGTGGGGCACATCCTCGCCCGGCTTGAGGATGACCGCATTGCCACAGACGAGCGCCGGGAAGCCCTTCCATGTCGGAATCGCGAGCGGAAAATTGAAAGGGGTGATGAGCCCCGCGATACCAATCGGCCGGCGAAAGCTCATCGCCCACTTGTTCGCGAGTTCGCTCGGCACCGTATGCCCGAACAGTCGGCGTCCCTCGGTCGCCGCATAAAACGCCGTGTCGATCCCCTCTTGTACGTCGCCGCGGGTTTCGGCGAGCGGCTTGCCCATCTCGCGCGTCATCAGATCAGCGATTTCTTCCTTGCGCGCCGAGAGGAGTTCGCCGACGCGTCGAAGCACATCGCCGCGCGCCGGGGCCGGCGTGCGCCGCCACTGCTGAAAACCGCGCTGCGCGGACGCAACGGCGCGGTTGACATCGGCTTCATCCGATTTGGGAAATCGTCCAATCACGTCCCGCGTGTCGGCGGGATTGGTATTCTCGATATAGTTGCCTGCGACCGGCGGAACCCACGCGCCGCCGATGAAGTTCGACCAGGATTTCATTTGAGTAGGTAGTTGGTAGTGGGGAGTGGGTAGTGAACAGAACGACAACCGGAGCACCGCCGACATTCGTTTACGGGCAGGTCCAGTTGGCCGGGTGGCTTGCCGACGGAATCGCGTATCCGATGCGAGGCAGGACTTCGATGGAACCAAGAACCAGCCCCCAGACGACCAGTAACAGGGCGAGCGAATGTCCCTTGGCCGCGCGATGGCGCCAGGTCCACACCGCACTCCACACGCCGGCGCCGATCAGTGTCGCGACGGCGCCCATGTAGGCGGCGAGCCCAAGCCCGCAGCGGGCCGCGTAGGGCCAGAACACGATGGCCACGCCAAGGGCGACCGCCAGCGAGAGGCGCGCAAAGACGCCAAGTGTTGACGTTGTGCGCTGCGCGCCTTCAGCCGCGGCGCGCGCGCCGAGTGACTTTGCCGCCTTCGCCGGGAACATGGCTTCGTCAGACACCGATTCCATGGCGCTATCAATCTTCTTCAGTTCGGCGTCCCAGTTTCGATCATTCATGCGTCGGCGCGCTCTAGCTTATGGCGCTCGATTTTCTTGTAGAGATTGGAGCGCGGCATCTGCAACGCCCTCGATGTCTCAGCGACGTTCCAGTCATGCTCCCGCAACTTGGCGAGCAGAAACGACCGCTCGGCGGACAGCTTGAACTCTTCAAATGTGCGCGCTGACTGAATCGCACCGACCGTTCCCACATCGAGATTCCGCGCGCCGACCAGGCGGTCTACATCGGTGACTGTGACAGTCGGCCCAGTGCACAGGATCACCAATCGCTCGATCGTATTGCGAAGTTCGCGAACATTTCCGGGCCAGTCAAACGACGTGAGCCGCGCGAGCGCATCGGGAGAGATCGTCACGCGAGTGGCGTTCCCTTCGCGCGCCAGCTGGCCTGTAAAATGTTGCACAAGCTGCGGAATATCCTCGCGGCGTTCGCGGAGCGCTGGCACGTGCAACGGAAGCACGTTCAGGCGATAGAAGAGATCCTCTCGAAACCGTCCGGCGGCAATTTCATCCTCGAGCCGTTTGTTGGTTGCGGCGATGACGCGCACGTCCACGTGGCGCGGGTGCGTTCCACCAATGCGGGTGACTTCGCCTTCCTGCAACACGCGAAGCACCTTCGCCTGTGCCGCCACGGCCATGTCGCCGATTTCGTCGAGGAAGAGCGTGCCGCCGTCCGCCTGCTCGAACTTCCCCGGATGATCCTGCACGGCGCCGGTGAACGAACCCTTCATATGCCCGAACAGTTCGCTCTCGATCAGTTCAGAGGGAATCGCGGCACAATTCACCTCGACAAACGGCTTTCGTGCGCGCGCCGAGTTCTTATGCAGTGCGCGCGCGACGAGTTCCTTGCCAGTGCCGTTATCGCCGGTGATCAGGACGCGCGCCGGCGTCGCGGCGACACGTTCGATCTGCGCGATCAGATCGCGAATCCCGGCCGACCGGCCGACCATCTCGAAGCGCGACTCGATGTGCTCGCGAAGCTGCGCATTCTCCTCGGTGAGATCGAGCCGGCCGAGCGCGTTGCGCAGCGTGACGAGGATCCGATCTGTGTCGAGCGGCTTTTCGAGAATGTCGTACGCGCCGAGCTGGGTGGCTTCGACCGCAGTCTGGATTGTGGCATGCCCGCTGATCATCACCACCACCTGGCTCGGATGGCGCTCGCGGAGTCGTTTGAGCGTCTCGATGCCATCCATGCCCGCCATTTTCACATCGAGAAAAACGAGGTGCGGCTGCCACTGCTCGGCTTCCCTCAGTGCCTCAGTGCCGCCAGATGCAGTTCGCGTTTCGTAGCCCTCGTACTCGAGCAGCTGGGTGAGCGCGGCACGAATGCCCTGCTCATCGTCCACGACGAGGATTCGCCGGCTCACTTGGCCGCCTTGTACAGCGTCACGCGGCCCGGGGTCACACGGATATCGGCGATCTCACGTGGGAGGGTCAGCACGATTGAGGCGGCATCCATCGTCTTGTCCTTGCGCGGAGCGAACCGCTGGACGATGACGCCGATCGCCGCTGACGGCAAAACAAGATTCTTGAGCGCGATTCGCTCGACCCGAAGCTGCGCGCGCCCGTTGCCAGCAATCTCGAGACGACCACGCACTTCAATCGGCTGATCGCCCTCGAGCACTCCAGCCAACGGGCCGAGTGCCGCTGCGCCGCCCAAGTCCTTGGTGTGAATTGTTCCGCGGATTGAAACCGTGTTTTCTCCGGCAAGCGCCTCGGCGCCGGCTTTGCCAGGCGCTGCGGGGCCCCATCCATGGAGCGCCGAGTCGAGTGCAAATGCCACGAGGTCGCCGACCTTCACGTTCAGAAAAGACGGGCCCGTGGGCTTCTTGAGCGTCGCAATCGCGGTGCGCGCGCGTTCGGCACCGGCGGGAGTAATCACTTCCCAGGCGGGCGCCGCCGCGACAACGGCCGGCTTCCATCCAAGCCTGGCCCGCACCTTTGGTTCCCAGTATCCGCGGGTGACGTAGCCCACCGCACCGACGACAATCAGCGCGGCCAACACAACGATCCGTCCAATGCAACCGAACATCAGGCCTCCAGCACGTCGAGCGATCCCGCATCAGCCGGCTGATTGGTCATACCGGTGCGGAAGCCACGAAGGTCCAGCTCAACACGATCAAATCCCGCGCTCGCGATGGCCGCGCGAAGCGCTCGACGTGAGTCGCCCGCGCGCCAGGCGTCGAGCTCTGCGCTTCCGAGCTCCACGCGCGCCGTGTCCCCATGGTAGCGCACCCGGAGATCGCCGCGAATTCCAATGGCGCGGGCCGCGCGCTCCGCCGCCTCGACCTTAGCGAGTCGCAGCGGCGTCACGGTGATGCCCGTCGGCAGGCGCGAACTGAGGCAAGGCGACGAGGGTTGATCCCAGGTCGGCAAGCCGCGCCGCGCCGAGAGGAAACGGATCTGCGCTTTCGTCAGGCCCACGTCCGCGAGCGGCGATGCAACGCCCCACTCTGTCGCCGCGGCCTTGCCAGGGCGATGCCCGGTGAGATCGTCGGCATTCGTGCCGTCAACGACCGTCGCGATTCCGAGTTCACGCGCGAGCGGAGCAAGGTGCGACCAGAGTTCCGTCTTGCAGAAATAGCAGCGATTGGACGGATTCGCCGCGTAGCGCGGATCCTCCATCTCGTTGGTCGCCACTTCACGAACCGTGAGCCCAATCTGGCGTGCGACCTCGAGGGCCGCGGTCCATTGCGCTTCCGGGTATGACGGGCTGCGCCCAATGACTCCAATGGTCCGGTCTGGGCCGAGCGCTTCGAGGGCAGCGGCCGCGAGGTATGCCGAGTCGACCCCGCCGCTGTAGCCAATCATCACAGACCCCCGTGCGACAAGCCATGCCGTCAGCGCAGCTTCGCGCTCGTCGGCACCATCGCTGGCCGTCGCCTCATTTGAGGTCGATTCGCGGGGCGTCACGGGCTCTCCAATGCTGGAATACGCAAGATAACGGGAACCTATTCGACGGTCTCTCTCCGGGGTATGGGTCAGTGAGCGTTGCACAACGCGCGCCGCTGATTAGGTTCGACAGACAATCGATGTTCATTGCGAACGCGGGACACGGAAGCCGGTTCGAAACCGGCGCGGCCCCGCCACTGTAACGGGTAGTACCAGAAGCAACGCCCCCTCAAGCAGCCACTGACGAGCGGTTTCACGACGTCGGGAAGGCGAGACGGGCAGCCCGGAGCCAGGAGACGACCCACGTTCGCGCCACGTTCACAGTTCCCTCGGGGGAGGGCTGGTGGCGTACGGTGCTTCGTCGGGATTCGCCCACGAATTACCGAACGTTACGGGCTTCTTTCTTCGCGGAGAAAGGAGCCCTTATGCGTTTCAACACTGCTCTGTTTCTCGCGTCGATCTCGGCGGTCACGCTGGCGTTGCCAGTGACCCGCAGCGGCGCACAATCACCCACGCCGGCTCAGCCGTCAGCGGCGCGCGACACGCTGTCGCCGGCGGTCATCACGGCCACACGAGTCTCCGTGTCGACCGTCGCGCCGACGGCGACCACCACAGTGCTACGTGGCGACGACCTTCGGGCGCGCGGTATCACACGAGTGCAGGATGCCGTGCGGCTCGTCCCGGGCGCGACGCTCGTCGCCAGCGGGCCGACCGGATCGCAGGTGTCGCTCTTCCTGCGCGGCGGCAATAGCAACTACGTGCGCGTGCTGATCGACGGGGTGCCGATCAACGACGCGGGTGGCATTGTGGACCTCGCAAACATCACGACCGACAATCTCGATCGCATCGAAGTGGTGCGTGGTCCGGCGAGCGTACTATACGGATCCGATGCGGTAACCGGCGTGATCCAGCTCTTCACGCGCGAAGGGCGCGGCGCGCTCAAAGTCCATGCGCTCGTTGGCGACGGATCCGAAGCATCCATGCGCAGCGAACTCGGGCTCTCCGGCGGCAACGCGACCGTGGGATACTCAATCTTCGGCGCGCACCACTCGACCGACGGGATGCTCGCGTTCAACAACACATACGTGAACGACGTGCTGAGTGGTTCGCTGCGGCTCACACCCGATTCGCGGACGGATGCGAGAGTCTCCGCGCGGTGGTCCGGGGCGACCTACCACTACCCCACCGAGTATGACGGGACGGTGGCCGATCATAACTCTGAACAAACCGATCATCGATTTCTGGTGAGTATCGATGCCGGACGCAAACTGACCGAGCGCGTCGAACTCCGCACCACACTCGCGTCGAATGAGTATTTGCCGCGCTCCAATGACGGACCCGACACGAAAGCCGATACGCTGGGCTTCTACGGGTACTACTCTCGTTCGGCGCGCACGCGACGCAGCGCCGACGTTCGGCTCAACGCGCGGTTGAACGAGCGCGCCACCGTAACGGTCGGCGCCGAGTTCGCGCGCGACCGCGAGCAGAGCACATCGTTTTCTCTCAGTCAATACGGGCCCAGTGCCGGCAGGTTCGAGGCTGCGCGGCACAACACGGGCTGGTACGCCCAGGCGATTGGCGACGCGACCGATCGCATGTCGTACGCCTTTGGCGCGCGCCTCGACCAGAATAGTGCGTTCGGCTCATTCAGCACCACGCGCGCGAGTGCGGCGTTCACGCTCGGACCCAGCGTGCGGGCGCACGTAGCGGTTGGCTCGGCATTCAAGGCGCCGAGTTTCTTCGAGAACTTTGCAGCCGGCTACACGGTCGGAAACCCGGCACTCAAGCCTGAGCGGTCGCAGAGTGCGGAACTCGGCATCGACGCTTTCCTCGCCGACGGATTGGTCACGCTGAATGTGACTGCCTACCTGCAGCAATTCCGCGACGTGATCCAGTACTCCGGCACGACACCGAAGCGCGGCGCGCCGAACTACTACAACGTCGCCGGCGCCAATGCGAACGGCGTCGAGGTGGCTGCCATCTGGCGAGCGGCGGAGCACACCACCATCAACGGCACATGGGCGTGGACGGACACACGGGTGACTGAAGCGGGCTTCGACAAGTCGGCCGGTGCGAGCTACGTGAAGGGCGAGAAGCTGCTCCGGCGTCCGCCGCACACGATCACGCTCGGTGCCACGCAGTCGTTCGCGACCGGCGCCAGCATTTCGCTGACCGGCATACGGGTCGGTGCGCGAGACGATCGTGATTTCGCAGCCTACCCAGTCGTGGCACTCTCGTTGCCGGCGTATACCAAGCTCGACATCTCGGCGGTCGTGCCGGTCACGAGCGTGAACGGTCTGGCGATCGTAGCGCGCGTGGACAATGCACTTGGCGCGAAGTACGAAGAAGTTTCCCGCTATCGCGCGCCGGGCACCGTTGCATTCGTCGGAGTGCGGCTCGAGCGGTAGTCCTGGATCCCGGGCAGCCCGCTTCGGGGGCTGCCCGGGAGGGCATGCGCAAGTTTTTCGGCCTCCAGCGTCTCCGTGGCAACCCCAGCCAGTGAGACCCGCTACGAAAACGCGCGCCATATCAATCGCGGCAATCGTCCCGCCGAAGTGGGCTATGTACTGCCGTTGCCCAAGGGCACCGTCACGTCCGGTAGTGCAGCGCTTCAGCCATCGCCGATTGACTGACCTGCGTATCGCCGTCGAGATCGGCGATCGTGCGCGCCACACGCAGCGCTCGATGGTACGCCCGCGCACTCATCTCGAGCCGCTCTGACGCCGCTACCAACTGGATGCGCGCGTCGCGACTGATTTCGCCGAACTCCGCCAACCACCGCCCCGGCGCATCGGCATTGGTGCGCACGCCCCCGAGCGGCTCGTAGCGTTCGCGCTGCCGATCGCGCGCGACAGCGACACGTTTTCGGATTGACGCTGACGACTCTTCATCCTTCGCGGAACCGAGTGCCGTAATGTCGACGGCACCGACGTGTACATGCAGGTCAATCCGGTCCGCGAGTGGCCCGCTGAGCCGCGATCGGTATCGCTCGATGTCCGATGTACTGCACTGGCAACGTCCGTTGTTGCTCAGCGAGTGTCCGCACTTGCAGGGATTCGCCGCAGCAATCAGTTGAAATCGCGCGGGAAACGCGACCGCGTGCGCCGCGCGCGCGATCACCACGCAGCCATCTTCAAGTGGCTGGCGCATAGCATCGAGCACATGGCGCGGCAGTTCGAGCAGTTCGTCGAGAAAGAGCACGCCGCGGTGGGCCAGGCTCACTTCGCCCGGACGCGGGCCTGGCCCGCCCCCGATGAGCCCGGCGAGCGAGATGGTGTGATGCGGCGCGCGGAAGGGCGGCGTGCACGACGGGATCGTGCCGGGCACGATAAGTCCGCCCACCGAGTGAATTGCGACGACTTCGAGAAGTTCTTCTTCGGTAAGCGCTGGGAGGATGGCTGGGAGCCGCCGTGCAAGCATGGTCTTGCCCGCGCCAGGCGGACCCATCATCAAGACGTTGTGCCCTCCTGCCGCCGCGATCTCGAGCGCGCGTTTCGCCGCCGCCTGACCGGAGACGTCGGCAAAGTCGAGCGCGTCGGCAGAATCACATCGTTCGCGTGGGCGTTCGGGCGCCGTGACGCACGCCAGTGTCGGTCCGTGATTTCGCAACTGGGTAACGAGTGCGCCTAACGTCGATGCCGACGCAATTCGCGCCGTGCCGGCCAGCGTGGCCTCGGCGACATTTGCATCCGGCACGACCAGGCAAGCATTTGTGCGAGCGGCCGCGCGTGCGAGCGAGAGCGCGCCGCGAATGGGACGAATACTTCCGTCGAGTCCCAACTCACCCGCGACAATGAGCCCTTCGATTGCCGCCGGCGGAAGTGATCCCGTCGCGGCGAGCAACGCGAGTGCGATGGGCAAATCGAATGACGTACCCTCCTTTCGCACGTCGGCCGGGGAGAGGTTCACCGTGATACGTCGCGACGGCACATCGAAGCCGGAGTTCGCGAGCGCGGCACTCACGCGCTCGCGCGCTTCCTTCACGGCGTTGGACGCGAGCCCAACGATGGTCCATGCGGGAAGGCCGGGAACGACATCGACCTCGACGATGATGTCGATGGCGTCGATCCCGAGCACTGAGGCGGAGCGGATGGCGGCGAGCATGCGACAGCATGGCGGTTCACACGTCTGGCGTCGCGATTGGATTCACTGCAGCTACAATCGAATCATTGCAACCACGGGAACTGGTGCCGGCACGGGCGAGGTGCACGGTGCATGAGACGGAGGGGACCTTCACCTCACCCATCCCCGAGTACCTCGCGCCGCATCCGCACCCACCACCGCCCCATTCCCGCTCTTACTTTCGGCTTTTGTTCGGGTTATAATCCGGCACCAATCCTTCTTATAGATGTCCGCCCAACTCGCCGAACTCCGCGCTCTTCGGACCCTCATTGAGCAGAAGTTCCCCGACGCGATCCCCCTCGCGCGGCGAACGGTCAGGCCTGCGGCAACCGGCATCACCGAGCTCGATCGCGCGCTCCCCGGCGGCGGATTCCCGCTCGGCAAGCTCTCCCTCTGCGAACCTCACGGCGGCAGCACGTCGATTCTTCGCGCTGCCTGTCTCGCCACCATCGCTAACGGCGATCGCTCCGCCTGGATAGACGGCTCGCTCACCATCACCGGTGCGTTCTGGGATGATGGGCCGCTCCTCGTCCGTCCGCGCAGCGACAAACAAGCCATCGCCGCCGCTGATCTCCTGCTCCGCTCCGGCGGATTCCGCATCGTCGTGCTCGCCGGCACCGAACTCGCCAGCGCCGACTGTGTGCGCCTCGTGCGCGCTGCGCATGAAGGAGGCGGTGCATTCGTCGCGCTGACCGAGCGCGCCACCATGGCCGCGCTCCGTCTCGCCGTGCGCATCGCGCCCGACGCCTACCGCTGGCATCACGATCCCTTCGGCGAACCGGCCGAAGCGCACGATGTTCGACTCGAAGCCGAGGTGCACGCACTCGGCTGGAACAAACGCACGACTTTCACTCTTCCGGTACAGTCGCATGAGCTTCGTCTGTCTCTGGAGCCCGGCCTGGCAGACCGTCGCGGGCGGTCAGGAAATCCCAAAACCAGCAACCAGCGCAGCCGCAGGGGGCCAGGCCGCGCGCCCTGAAATCGCGGCCACACTCCTCGCGCGCGCGCCACGCGTGGCAGTTGGCGAACGTGGTGTGATCTGGGCCGACGCGCATGGATTTTCCGTGCATGGCAAAGCGATGCTCGCCGCCGAACTCATTGCGATGCTCGAACGGCGCGGCGTGCAGCATGTGCGCGCCGGTGTGGCCGACACGCCCATCGCGGCGATGCTCGCGGCGATGGGCGGCGCGCATCAGCTCGTTGTCGTTCAGCCCGGCACCGATCGCGCGTACGTCGCGCTCTTTCCGCTCAGCGCACTGGAGCCCGACCGGCGGCTCCGTCCCCTGCTCTTCGGCATCGGCGTTTCCACCTGCGGCGAACTCGCGGCGCTCGAACGCGAATCCATCGAAGTCCGGCTCGGCGCCACCGCCGTGCCGCTCTGGCGTCTCGCGCGCGCGGATGACAATCGGCTGATCTTCTCGCCCTCGCCGCCCGAGGCGCCCCACGCCTCACTCGACTGGGTGGAGTACGCGCTCAAGGATCCGACGCGACTACTCTTCGTGCTCAACAATCTCATCGAACGCGTCTGCACGACGCTCATCACCACCGGCGAGGGCGCGCGCGATCTCACGATTGACTTCGCGCTCACCAACAAACAGGTGCATGTCGAAGTGATTCGCGCGTCACGCCCCACGGCCAATCGCCGCACCTGGGTGCGGCTCGCGCGCACGCGCGTAGAGCGCATGACGCTCAGTGCTGCCGTCACGGGCATCACCGTGCACGCGTCGACGATCGCCGAGCGTGAGGCACCGCAGGGTGATTTGTTTGATAAGGGACTCGCGAGCAACCAGGCGACGGAGGATGCCGTCGCGCGCCTCATCGAGGATCAGGGCGCTGTAGTGGTTGCGCCGCAGAACACGGCGCACCCGTTGCTCGATGAACGCACCACCTGGGTACCGCAGGTGCCACGCCAGACGATTCGTCTCACCACGCTTCCCTCCGCCGTGCGTGAACGGCTGCAGCCGGTGAAACCGCAGCTCCTCCTGCAGCTCGCACCATCGCCGCTCTCGATTACCGTCGAGACGTCACCGCGCCGCGATCATCTCGTGCCCGTGCGGTACCGCGATGCCAATGGCTGGCACGAGGTGGTGAATGTGGCCGGCCCTGAGCGCGTCTCGGGCCGTCACTGGGACGGCGACACGGCCTACGCGCGCGAGTATTTCCGCTGCGTTACGCGCGAAGGCGTGTTGGTCTGGATCTTTCGCGATGCGAACGAACGCAAACCGGGCCGCGCGGGAACACGTGCACGAAGACGCGAAACGAGCAATCCCACCAGCCAGTGGTATCTCCATGGCTGGTGGGACTGAACAAACGCTCGTGATCGCGGATTACAACTTCGGGTGCTTGTTATGCCACTCCGAGTGAATCTGGAACTGATGCGCCACCGAAAGAATCTTGTCGTCGTTGTAGAGATTGCCCGCGAGCACTGCGCAAATCGGCTGCGGATTGTACACCACCGGCGGCGTGGTCGAATCAGCACCGGCGCGACCACCGCCACCAGCACCACCGCCACCGGGACCACCGCCGCGACCTGACGGCTGCGGCTCGAACTTGTACTGCACCACCGCGCAGGGATGCCCTGTCGAGGCGTGGAGACCGACGTCGAATCCGCCGGCGCCAGGCACGTACATGTCGAGCCCCTTCAGCAGCGTCTGCATCTCGCTGATCAGAATGTGCCGACGGCGCTGTGCGTTGATGAAATCAAAGGCACGCGGGAAACGGCCACCCGTCCAGCGCGTGAGCGCCGCCATGCCGGTTGGATTTCCCGCATCGCCACGACCGCCCGCACCTGCGCCCGCTGCTGCGGCAGCTGCTGCACCAGCGCGCCCTGCCGCAGAAGTGTCCGCCGCGCCGCGACCACCGCCGCGAGCACCGCCGCCACCACCACCGCCACCACCGCGACCGGGCTGCGGCTCGGGAATCGAGGCGAGGTCGATGCCAAGTTCCTTCGCCTTCATCTGCACGTACGAGTCGAATGCGGCGGAAGACTCGCCACCAAAACCGCCACCGGCGAGCGTCGGACGCGGGCCGAGCGGCGTGGGAGTGGCGCCGAGGGCCTTGAGGCCGTCCATGAACTCCTTCGGGGCCATGGCATCGACGCCAATCTTCAGCGAGGCAAGTTTGATGTTACGGTCGAAATGAAACGGCGTGGTCACCGTACCAGGATCCTTGACGTCCACGCCGTGAATGATATTGAACACGAGCGCGCAGTCTTCGATGGTCCGACAGATGGGCCCGACACGGTCCTGCGACCAGGCCAGCACCATACCGCCGTACCGGCTCACGCGACCAAACGTTGGACGGAGCGCGCTGAGTCCGCACTCGCGTGCTGGCGATACGATTGAACCAGATGTTTCGGTTCCGATTCCGAACGCCACGCAGCCTGCCGCCGTCGCGGACGACGGGCCGGCCGAAGAACCGCTCGATCCACGGCGCACATCCCACGGATTGTTCGTGCGGCCGCGGTACCACTGATCGCCAGAGGCGAAGAGGCCCGTCGCAAGCTTCGCGATAAGCACTGCACCGGCTTCGCGCAGACGCACCACGACCTCGGCGTCCTCATCAATGATGCGATTCTCGAAATCCTTCGAGCCCCAGGTCGTGCGCACGCCCTTTGTCGAGAAGAGATCCTTCACGCCATACGGAATGCCGTGCAGCGGGCCACGATTTTTGCCGGCCTTGAGTTCGGCATCGGCACGCGCGGCTTCGGCGAGCGCCTGCTCTTCCATGATCGTCACGGCACAGAGCAGCGTCGGGTCGAGCCGCTTAAGCCGCTCGAGGTAGATCTTCGTGAGCTGCGTCGACGTGATCTTCTTCGCCGCGATCAATGCGGAGAGCCGATGCACGGGAAGAAAGGCTATCGTCTCTGGGTCCGTCGGCACAGCGCCAACCCATGGCTGCACCACGAACTTCTCACGCTTGAATGCGGCCGCACCGCGCTCGGCGATGAGTTTCTCCATCAGGTCGCCGGTGCCGCCAGGCCATGGCTGGAAGGTCCACGACACGGGCTCGCCATTGCCGAGCGGCGGAAGCGGTGCCTGCGGCGCGCCCGGAGGCCCGCCTGGAGCCCCACCGGCAGCGCCTTGCGCCAGTGCATTCGCACCGAAACCGAAGGTCGTCGCCGCCGCACTCACGAGCGAGAGAAAGACAAAGTCGCGGCGCGCGAGGCCGCCAAAGTCTTCGCTTTCCTCTCCCATCAGCTCGGCCTCGGCCTGCAACTGGTCGAGAAGTTCGAGTTCGTGGCGCACGGTCATTAGTGTCTCCGCTGCGGTCGGTTGGTGGCTGGTGTCATTCAGGCGCTGGCCGCGCCTTTGTAATAGATGCGAGAACGGCTTCGTCAGCGCCAGACAACAGCAGCGCTTTGTGATGCGAACAGTGACATCGCGCCCCCTTGTGCTTCGGCTTTTATTCGGTATCTTTTCCAACCCGATTATGACCCTGCCAGCTGTCGAACTCCGCGCGCACACCGCCTTCTCCTTCGGCGATGGCGCAGTCACGCCAGAGGCGATGGTCGATCGCGCGGCAGACCTCGGGTACTCGGCACTTGGGATCACGGATACAGCGGACTTGGGTGGCCTCGTGCGCGCCGCGCTCATCGCGAAGTTACGCGGCATTCAGATGATCGCGGGCGCCGAACTCAATGTGGACGGCCGTCCCGTCGCATTTCTCGCGCGCACCGAGGCCGGCTACCGAAACCTCGCCGCGCTCGTCACTGAATCGCGCGTGGGGATCTGGAAAACGTGGGAAAAGACGCACGCCGGCATGCGGCGCGGCCAACCGAACGTCACTTGGGCGCAGGTGGCCGAGCGCGCCGACGGACTGTTCGCACTCACCGGGCCTGCGTCGGGCACGTGCGCCACGCTCCTGCGTGCCAATGATCGGGACCGCGCCGACCGAATACTGGCCGAGTGGAAAGAAGCGTTCGGTGAGCACGTCGCGGTGGAAGTGCATCTCCATCATGTGGATGGCGCCGAAGCGGTGCTTGCCGCAGAACTCATCCGCCTCGCCGCGCGCGGCGGCGTGAGCTGGGTAGCCGCGCAGGACGCGCGCTACATCGACGACACGAGCCGCCTCGTGCACGATCTGCTCACGGCGCTGCGACATGAGATGACGATTGATGACGCACTCAAGGCCGGCGTGTTGCATCCCAACGGCGAGTGGAAACTCCTCGCCCCCGCCAACCTTCGTCTCCGCTGGAAGGGCTGCGAATCGGGCCTCGACGAAGCGGCGCGCATC
This sequence comes from Gemmatimonadota bacterium, assembly GCA_026387935.1. Classification (GTDB taxonomy): domain Bacteria; phylum Gemmatimonadota; class Gemmatimonadetes; order Gemmatimonadales; family Gemmatimonadaceae; genus Fen-1231. Next base: position 85,783 of record JAPLKU010000014.1, read on the forward strand.
GCGAGTCAATGCGGGTTCGATCTCTCGTGGATGCGTCCGCCCCTGCCCTCCTTCCCCGTGCCCGCCGGAACGCACGAGAACGATTTCCTCCGCGCGCGCGTGTACGAGGGGGCCGCGACTCGTTGGGGCGCCACGCTCAGTGACGCGCAGACAAAACAACTCGACCACGAACTCGCCCTCATCAAGCAACTCGGATTCGCCGGATTTTTCCTCGTCATGTGGGATGCCGTGCGCTTCGCCCAGGCGCGCGGGATTCTCTGCCAGGGCCGCGGGAGCGCCGCCAACTCCGCCGTCGTCTATTGCCTCGGCATCTCGGCGGTGGATCCCGTGAAAAACGGCCTCCTCTTCGAACGTTTTCTCTCGGAAACCCGCGTGGACGGAAAGGCCGAGGCGCCGGACATTGACGTGGACTTCGAGCATGACCGGCGCGAGGAAGTGATCGACTACATGTACGAGCGCTACGCGCGGCCGCACGCCGCCATCGCCTGCATAGTGCAGACCTACCGCGCGCCGAACGCCGTGCAGGACGCGATGCGCGCATTTGGCTATCCAGCGGATCTCGCCACGTCCATTTCCAGGAAGCTGCATCGGTACGATCCACTCGACGCCGCAATCAAGATGCAGGAGAAGTACGCGGTGCAAGCGGGGCTCGACATCAATGCGCCGCGCGTAAGATCGCTGCTCCGCGCTATCTCCGGCTTTGAGGGGCTGCCCCGTCTCCGTGCCACGCATGTTGGCGGGTTCGTGCTCTCCGGTCAGCCGCTCGGCAACTGGCTCCCCATCGAGCAGACGAACATGGGGCGGACCATCGTCCAGTTCGACAAGGACGACCTCGATGCCATCGGCGTGCCCAAGTTTGATTTCCTCGGACTCGGCGGGCTCGCGATGGTGCGTCGCGCCTTTGACGCCATCGAAGCGCGCGTCGGGCGGCGGCCTACGATGTACAAGCTGCCCATCGATGATCAACCGACCTACGACCTCATCTCGCGCGGCGAGACGGTGGGCACGTTTCAGATCGAGAGCCGCGCGCAGATCGCATCGGTGGTGCATACCAAGCCCGACCGGCTCTACGACATCGTCGTGCAGGTGGCGCTCATTCGGCCCGGCCCCATTCAGGCGAAGTTCGTGCGCCCGTACATCAAGCGACGTCGCGGGCACGAAGAGCCCACGTACGTGCATCCGGCGCTCGAACCGATTCTCAAACGCACGCAGGGGATTCCGATTTTCCAGGAACAGGCCATGGCCATCGCGATGGCACTCGCCGGTTACACCGGCGCCGAAGCCGATGACATGCGGCGCACGATGGGCAATATGCGAAAGGAAGCGCGATTGCTCGCCGCACTGGAGCGCCTGCGCGAGCGACTGGTGAACAACGACATCACGCCGCGCATTCCGCCGGAGATGGCGCAGCAGATCTGCGACGACATGCGGGGCTTCGCGAACTACGGTTTCCCCGAATCACATGCCTGGAGTTTTGCGCTCATCGCCTACGCGACGGCCTGGCTCAAGGTGCACTACCCGACGGAGTTCTTCCTCGGGATTCTCAATGCGTGGCCGATGGGGTTTTACTCGCCGGCCACACTGATTCACGAGGCCAAGCGGCATGGCGTGGAAGTACGACCGCCCTGCCTGCACTCAGGCGACTGGGAATGCACCACCGAACGCGCGTTGCCGCTCACGGCGGAGCGGCAGGCCATTCAGCGGCGCTTCGTGCGCACAGCGCCGTCCACGCCACACCCGGCGCTGCGCGTGGGCTGGCGCTTCGTGCGCGGCGTCAGCCAGCGCGCGCTGGAGTCCCTGCGCCACGCGCGACTCCGCGCGCCCTTCGACTCCATCGCCGACGTCACATCGCGCGCCACGCTCACGCGCGCCGAAGTGAACTTTCTCGCGCAGGCCGGCGCCTTCTCTGCCTGGGAGCCCGATCGGCGCCGTGCCGCGTGGGAAGCGCTGCGGGCCATGAACGACACGCTGCCCCTCGCGCCCGCGCATCGCACACCGCACCACCCCGCTCCGCTCACGCGCGACGAGATCATCACGCTCGACTACTACTCCACCGGCATCACCATCAACGGCCATCCCATGATGGCCCACCGAGAGCGCCTCAAGGCCCTCGGCGTAAAGGACAGCAGCGAGATCGAACGTATGCCCAATCGGAAGGACGTCTCCGTTGCCGGGCTCGTCGTTATTCGCCAGCGGCCGCATACGGCGAATGGGGTGCTCTTCCTGTTACTGGAGGATGAGCATGGGTTCATCAACGTCGTGGTGAAGAAGGACGACGTGGAGCCCAATGAAGACATCGTGAAGCGCGCGCAGTTCGTGCTCGTGCACGGCTACATCGGCCGTGAGGGCAACGCGCTTTCCATCGTCGGGCGGCAGTACGAGGCGATCGAGGCTGAGTCGCTCACCCAACAGTCGCGGGACTTCAAGTAACGAACGAGGCGACCCAGCTGCCCGCGTGCGGGCGCGATAGCTTCCGGGTGATGAAACACACCTGCCGCCTCGCGCTCTTGGCCCTCGCCGGGTCCTGCCTCACGTCCGGCATCGGCGCACAACAGGCGCCGCCGTCGAGATCGGCAAAGTCGCCTGCGGCAGCAACGGCGGAGAAACCGCCTGCCCCTGCCGACACCGGCCTCGTCTTCGGCACCTTCGTGTCGTCTCGGCTCGACGGCAAGAAACTCCCCGTGACCGATCTCGCGACTGACGATCAGGGCGTGCAGTACGTGATCGAGTTTGCCGAGCTCCAGTTGACCGTGAAGCGGAACGGAGAGTTCCGCGCCGCGCTGCGCTACCGACAGACCCTCGCCGCGAAGGGGCAGAAAACCAGTTCCGAGCCGCTGCAGCGAATGACCGTGTTCGGAACATGGACCCGCGACGGCGTCACTATCCGATTTGTACCCGACCCAAAGCGTGGCGGCGATGGCCTGCGGATCCTTGGCGGCACTGTCGCCGGGAAGACCATCACCGTGCCGTTTGACTACCAGAACGGACGCGTGTCGCGTCGCGCGAACGTCATTCTCGTGTACGACCCACGCATCATCTAGGCCTCGTCTCCTCCATGCGCATCACACCGATCGTCTTCACGGCGCTCGCCTGCCTCTCCATGTCGCCTCGCCGTGTATCAGCGCAGGCGCAGAAGGCCGCGGCGGCCACCGTAGTCCGTTCGCCCATCGCCGACCATGAGTTCGCCGCGGTTCGCCCGCTGTTCTCCGGCATGCGCGCGAAAGAAACGGTAGCCTTCATGGACAAATTCGTGCGCTGGCCTGGCAACCCGGGCTTCGACTCGAGCGCCCTCCATGTTGCCGCGCGACTGGCTGCGGCTGGCTACGTCGAGCAGTCCGCCGCAAAACCGAGTGATCGACTGACCTACCGCATCGAGAAGTATCCGATGACGACAGCGGCGTGGGAGCCACTCGATGCAACCGTGCGCATCGCCGGCGGTGCCGGCAAGGCCGGCGCGCCGATTCTCGCGTTCGCCACCAACCGCAACATGCTGGCATCGAATTCATTCTCTACCGCGCCGGGCGGCATGGACGCCGAGCTCGTGAAGGTCGACGCCGTGACACCGGCCGCCCTCGATGCGGCGAATGTCGCGGGAAAAATCGTCGTCGCCGATGGACGCATCGGGCAGCTCTTCACAGAAGCGGTCGTAAAGCGCGGTGCTGCCGGCGTCATGGCCTACGCAATGCCCGCCTACACGCAGCCCGAAAAGAACACGCACTCGATTCAGTTTTCCAGCATCGGCTTCGACAGCAGCAAGAAGGGCTGGGGCATCATTTTGTCATTCGATGCGCGCCGCCAACTCAACGCCGCGCTCGCCGCCGGGCCGGTGCGTCTTCACGTCGAAACGAAATCACACTTCGTCAATCCGGCCACCGAACTCGCGATCGTCGCCGAGGTCCGCGGAAGCGCGAAGCCCGACGAGCGCTTCGTCTACAGCTCGCATATCCAGGAACCCGGCGCCAATGATGACGCCTCGGGCGTCGGCGCGCTGACCGAAGCCGCCCGGACCCTCGCCGAGCTGGTGAAGACCGGTCGCGCCGATCCCAAGCGCACGATCACGATGCTCTGGGGACAGGAGATCCGCGTCACCGATCGCTACCTCAAGCAGGACCAGGAGCGCCTCAAAGGCGTTCGGTGGGGCATCAGCCTCGACATGGTCGGCGAAGACACACAGAAGACCGGGGGAACATTCCTGATCGAGAAAATGCCCGACCCCTCCGCCCTCTGGACGCGCGGCGAGGACAAACACACCGAGTGGGGCGGACGCGCACTTGAAGAGAGCGCGATGACGCCGCACTACTTCAACGATTTCCTGCTTGCCCGGTGTCTTGAGCTGGGCGCCGCAACGGGTTGGGTGGTCAAGACCAACCCGTTCGAAGGAGGCAGTGACCACACGGCATACCTCAACAATGGAAAGCCGGGCGTCCTCTTCTGGCACTTCACGGACCAGTTCTATCACACCGACGGCGACCGCATCGAGATGGTCTCGTCGACCACGCTGCAAAACGCCGGCACGGCCGCGTTAGTCAGCGGCCTCATCCTCGCGTCAGCTGACGGCAACAAGGCGCGCGCGATCATTGCCGAACTCGAACGAGCCGCGCTCGCGCGCCTGGAAGTGGAAGCGACCCTTGGCCGCGAAGCCATCGCCAAGGGTGGCGACCAGACGAAGGAGCGTCACATCATCGACGTGTGGAGCACGTGGTACGTCGGCGCGCTCAACTCGACAACGGATATCGAACTCGGCGGGTCCAGCGCGCAGACGACCGCTGCCATCACCAAGTCCGTCGCGGCGGTACAGGCGCGGACGCAGTCGCTCATCAAGCGCCTGACGGCCGAATAGACAGATCCGGTTGCGGTGTTCGCACGCGACAGCGAACATTACGCGCGTCATGAATTCACTCATGCGTGAACCTCCCCGGCTGCCAGTCGGGAAGCCAGGCGAGCCGTCAGGCCGTCAGGCCGGCGTGCCGGCCGGCGTGCCGGGCGCGTGACGGCGCTGGCTCCGCTGGCTCCGCTGGCTCCGCTGGCTCCGCTGGTTGCGCTTGCTGCACTCGCCGCGGTCGGCAGCGCCTGCGCAGCGCCGGTGACCAGTAAACCCGCGGTCGCCGTCGGCACGGACGCGGCGGCCCCCGACAGTTTCACGGTGCGCTTTCTGAGTTCGCGCGGCGCCTTCGACGTACGCGTCCATCGCGACTGGGCACCCAGAGGCGCAGACCGCATCTACTCGCTCGCCCGCGCTCGATATTTTGACGGCGTCCGGTTTTTCCGGGTGGTGCCTGGATTCGTCGCCCAGTTCGGACTCAGTGGCGACACGGCGGTCACGCGCGCGTGGCGTGGCACGCGGATCCCGGATGACACGGCGCGGAAGAGTAACGTGCGCGGCACTCTGTCATTCGCCGCCGGCGGTGCGAACACGCGCACCACGCAGCTCTTCATCAACTTCGGCGACAACTCCCGCCTCGACACGCTGCGGTTCGCCGTGTTCGGGCAGGTCACTGCTGGCATGGACGCGGTGGTCGATTCCCTCTACAAGGGGTACGGAGAGGCTGCGCCGCGCGGCCAGGGCCCCAGCCAGGACAGTATTGGGCGACAAGGCAACGCCTACCTGATCCGCGGGTATCCCAAGCTCGACCATGTGATTTCCGCCCGCATTGTTCAGGAATGGAAACACCGGTAGCACCTCTATATTCACTCACGACAACCTTTCTCGCTTCGATCCACCATGACCATCCGACTTCGCCTCTTCGCCATCCTCTTCGTTGCCGTCGCATCGGCGTCGGCGCAAGATCTCACCAAGCCTGACGCCGCGAAGGTGGCTGCGGTCGGGCCGGACAGCTTCAATGTCACGTTCACGACAACCAAAGGTGAGTTTGTTGTCCGGGTCCGTCGCGTCTGGTCGCCGAAGGCTGCGGATCGGCTCTATTACCTGTTCAATGCCAAGTACTACGACGGCGTCGTGTTCTACCGCGTTGTGCCGGGCTTCATGGCGCAGTTTGGATTCAATGGCGACCCGAAAGTCTCGGCCGCCTGGTTCAGCCGCACCATTCCCGATGAACCCGTGCGCGTCAGCAACTCGCGCGGCACGATGTCATTTGCTGCGCGCGGGCCGAACACCCGTACCACGCAGCTCTTCATCAACTTCGCGGCCAACGCACAGCTGGACGGCATGAAGTTCGCCCCGGTGGCCACCGTGATCAGCGGCATGAGCGTTGTCGATTTGCTCTACAAGGGTTACGGGGAAGCGCCGGACCAGGGCATGATCTCGAAGAGCGGCAACGCCTACCTCAAGAAGGCGTTTCCCAAGCTCGACGCGATCCTTACGGCGCGGGTCAGCCAGGAGTGGAAGAAGTGAGTTCGCATGCGCTGCATGTCCGGCGCTGGCGCATTGCGATTGTGCTCACGGCACTCGTCGCGATCGTCTACTTCGGATTCATCCTGCTGATCGCGTATCACAAGGAACTCATGGGCACACTCCTGAATCCCGGGCTCTCCGTCGGCATTCTCCTCGGGGCGCTGGTTATCGTCGCGTCGTGGACGCTCACCTGGTTCTATGTGCGATGGGCCAACACGAAGTACGATGACGCGCTCGCCGAAATCAACCGGAACGAAGCGCGATGATGACGCCTGTCGGGTTTCTCACGCAAGCGGCGACGGCGCAGGTTGCGGCGCCAACCACCGCCATCGGCGAACCGAACACGGTGGCGATGGCATTCTTCTTTGCTTTTATCTCCATTACGCTCGGTATCACCTACTGGGCAGCGCGGAAGACAAAGAGCGCTGAGCACTTCTACGCGGCCGGACGCACCGTCACCGCAGGCCAGAACGGATGGGCGCTCGCCGGCGACTACATGAGCGCCGCAAGTTTTCTGGGCATTGCCGGACTCGTCGCCACCAGCGGATTCGATGGACTGATCTATTCCACGGGCTGGCTCGTCGGTTGGCCGATCGTGCTCTTCCTGATCGCGGAACCCCTGCGCAACCTCGGGAAGTTCACGTTCGCGGACGTCGTGGCGACGCGACTCCAGCAGACACCGGTACGACTGGCGGCCGCACTCGGGACGCTCTCGACCGTCACGCTCTACCTGATTGCACAGATGGTGGGAGCGGGGACGCTGATCAAACTGATGTTCGGACTGTCGTATGAGACGGCCGTAGTGATCGTCGGCGCGGCGATGATCGCGTATGTACTCTTTGGCGGCATGCTCGCGACCACGTGGGTGCAGATCGTGAAGGCCGCGCTGCTCCTCAGCGGCGCCGCGCTGCTCGCGCTCATGGTCCTGCTCAAGTTCCACATGAATCCGATGGAACTGTTCGCGGCGGCCAGCGCGAAATACGGCGCCGGAGTGCTTGCGCCCGGCAAGCTCGTTGCAAATCCACTCGATACAATTTCGCTCGGCATGGCGCTGATGTTCGGCACCGCCGGCCTGCCGCACATCCTGATGCGCTTCTACACGGTTCCTGACGCGCGTGCGGCGCGGCGTTCGGTATTCTACGCCACGGGCCTCATCGGCTTCTTCTATCTACTGACGTTCATCCTGGGCTTTGGCGCGATGGTGCTTGTCGGGCCCGACGCCATCAAGGCGATCGACAAGGGTGGCAACATGGCCGCGCCGCTCCTCGCTGAGTTCCTGGGCGGGACACCGTTCCTCGGATTCATCGCCGCGGTCGCATTCGCCACGATTCTCGCCGTGGTCGCCGGCCTGACGCTCTCAGGCGCGGCGGCCCTCTCGCACGACCTGTGGACCAACGTGGTGCGGAAAGGTCAAGCGCGAGACGGAGAAGAACTCAAAGTGGCTCGCGTGGCCTCGCTCGGCCTCGGCCTTGTCGCGATCGTCCTCGGCATCCTGTTCAAAGGCCAGAACGTCGCGTTCATGGTCGGGCTCGCATTCGCTATCGCCGCGAGCGCGAATTTCCCTGCTCTCGTGCTCTCGATTTTCTGGCGACGCTGCACGACTGCCGGCGCGGTGGCGAGCATGGTGAGCGGGACCTTCGGCACGCTGCTGCTGATCTATCTGTCGCCGGTCATCCAGGTGGACATTCTCAAAGAAACGAGCGCATGGTTCTCGCTCAGGAATCCAGGAATCGTCACGATTCCCGGGTCGTTCCTCATCGGCATCGTCGTCTCGCTGCTCACCACGGACAAGGGCGCGCTCGATGCCTGGGACACGTCGGTACACGACATGATCGTGGGCAAGAAGAATCGGTAGCCTCTAGTACCGGAACAAATAGCTGAGCTTGAGGAAGAAGGCGTCGTTCGTGCGGTCGAGCCCGCCGAACGAGAACGCCGCCGGCTCGGTCATCTGCGCGTCATAGCCCGCGTAGAAGACGGTGCCCGGTGTGGGGCGGTACGAGAGCAGGAAATCGGCGCGCACGGCATTGGTCGTTGTGCGCACCGTCTTGACCCACTTGCCTCCACTCTTCACAAGCAGCGGACCTTCCGTGCGCGTCACGTCGCGCAGGGCATCGCTGTAGTTCGACGCGTACTCGCCAATCACCCGGACGAACAGGTCGCGCGTGATCTGGTACTCCATCTTGGTGCGCGGAATCAGCGTCCGAGTGACCCGCGTTCCGTCGGTACGGCGGAAGTAGTCGGTGAACGCCAGCGACTGCGTAATGCGCAGCTGGTCGGTGGGCCGGATTTCCGCGCTCCCGTTGAGGTACCAGATGTTCGCCTGCGCCCATTCGGCGAAGTTCTCGTCCTGTCCTCCGATACCGGTCAGCGAGAACGAGATGTACTTCAGTTTCGGACTGGTGAGCGCGAACACCCAGTCTCGATTGAAGATGCGCGGCGTGCCCTTAAAGCCAATCGTATCCTTGGCCGTCGCCGACCCCGCCCTCGGCACTTCGATCTTGTAGCGCGCTCCGTAAAAACCCGGATCGTATCCGAACGACTCGTAGTAGATGGCCGCGTTCGCGGACCACCCGCCCTTGAGCTGTCCCTGAAAGCTGGCGTGGAACTTCTTGTCCCGTGCGTCGCCGGAGTGCAGCCAGTTCTTGTACGTCCAGATCGCATCGTAGGCCAGTACGTCGATCGAGAACTGCTCGAACGTGGAGCCGCGCGGGTAGAACCAGGTGTAGCGCGGAGCGAGCGTCGCGTGCACCTCCCCGTTTCGCGAGAGGAATCCCGATTTGGTGAAGAACTGATCGCCGTTGCCGGTGAACGACGATCGGATGCTGAGGTTGCGCCCCGCCCTCGCAAACCGCACGTCCCAAAGCGGCCCATTGACGGTGGTACCGGCCTGCCGCGTCATACTCCCGGCCAGCTGGTACTGAATCGAGTTGATCGTCTTCCAGACCCAGCGACCGTCCACATCGAGCACGCGGTTCCAGTTCGGCCCGTCCGTTCGGTCCGTGTAGGCCATGCCGATGCGTGACTGACGTCCGAGATCGTGCTGTACGCGCAGGATCTTGAAAATGGGGTGGTCGGCCCTGGACGTCGACGCGCCGGCCATGTCTTCGGCGACGAGCACCGCCACATCGTTGCCCGCGACCTTGCCGGCGAGCTTCAGCGCACCGAGGGGCTGCACGATGGCCCGGGTGTAGATGAGGTTATTCGGGACGGTAAATTGTTCGCTGCCGTCGAGGAAGAACGGACGTTTTTCGGCGAACGAGACGGTCCGGCGCGGATCCAGGACCGTCGGCGTGGCGTCGGCCTCGACCTGCGAGAAATCGGGATTCGCCGTCGCGGTGAGCGTCAGGTTGTTCGTGATGCCCCAACGCGCCGTCGCTCCGATCGCCGGTGATTTCGAGTTGTACGCCCAGCCTCCGCTCGATACCGGAACGCCTGGAGCGCCTTCGGTGCGCTGCGTCGCTTCCGGAGTGACGTCCACGACGAGTCCGCGCCGAAGGTCCGTCAAGCCGGCCAGCGACCCGCCCTGGCCAAGGAAGCTCGCGGCCGCGCGCTTCGCGGGAGCCCAGCTGTCCTCATACCCGGTGTACTGCACCAATCGCGCGATATTGATGTCCCACGATTGCACGTCGACCGACTGATACTTGAGACTCTTGAACGGAACGCGGATCTCGACTTCGTAACCGAACTCGGTCAGACGACCCTTCGACTGGAACACATAGTCGGGGCTGAGGTCGGGCGACTCGCGGGCGGCGAGCTGGCCCGTGAAGCCGCCACCACCCAGCGTCCCTCGCTCCACGATCGTCCCGTCTGCCTGAATACCGAGCGGATTGACCATCAACACCGTCGCCTGCCGACGGTCGTTGAAGGTGCCGAGCAGAATCTGCACCTGATCCTCGCTGCTGATCTTGTCGCGATCGGCAAGCGTGGCGCGCACCGTTCCCGCGGGCTGGAAGGCGCGTACACCGAAGTAGATCGCCGTTGGCGAATACCAGATGCGCACCTGGGTCGAGTCGGCCGCCGCGATGCCGTCCTGCGGAGTGAATTGCGAGAAGCCGGAGAGGAGCGCCGCGCGTTGCCACACCGGCTCGTCAAGCCTGCCGTCGACCGTGATATCGGCTTCCACACGGGGTGGCCGCACCTCGAGCTGCCGTTCCCGCCCGCTATAAACAGGTGGCGTGGCGCCCGGTCCCTGCAATAGAGCCGCCAACAGTGCTCCGACGATCATCTCCGCTCCGTGAGGCAGGCGAGTAACGCTAACGTCCGTGCGCGAACCGATTCCCTGTCCACCACCACGGACCGCGCCCCCGCTGGGGCGCCATCCGAGCTACTTCTTGTGGTGCGACGTTCGCGCCGCGGTGTGCTTTTCGTGGTGGACACGATTGGCTTTCGCCTCGAGCTTGGCGCGCTGCGCCTTGGTCACTTCCTCGAGAATCGTGCCTCGGCATTTCTTCGAACCACACCGACAGCCGTACAGCTCCATTTCGTCTTCAATCGTCTCGGTACCGTCGCGTCCGTAGGCGTAGTCGTAGGCCAGTTCCTCGCCCTTTTTAATGGGCCGGAGCGCATCAATGAACACGCGCCCGCGCTCGATTTCCGACTCGCAGTTCGGGTCGCACGAATGGTTGATGAATCGCGCGGCGTTGCCGTCCACGTACGCGTCGATCACCACCGACCGATTCACATTGAACAGAAAAGTGTGGTGCGCCGGGCCCGAATGATCGTCGTAGCGGGCGTCAGACACCGCATGCGTAATACGCTCACCGAGATACTCGATGATGCGCTCTCCCTTCTTGATGTCCCGCGTGGCGAACGCGCCCTTCCCGGCGATCTTCGAGCCACGAACGACGAACGGTCGATCAACCGCCACCAGCTTCAGCGTACGACGCGCCATCCCGTTTCGACCCCAACGTAGAAGTTCCTGAGTGGCGCCGGCTCGAGCACTCGCCCGGCGGCACCATTCACGTTAACGGATCCCACATAATCGACGTTGAACGCGTTGTTCACCGCCACGAACGGCGACACGCGCGTGCCGCCGAACTCTCCCGTCCATCCCACCCGCGCGTTCAAGGCGCCCTTCCCCCAGTCCGCGACCTTCACCGTGTTCCGGTCGTCGCCGAACATCGTGCCACTCCAGGTGTGATCGATATCGAGCGTCGCCGAACGCCAGCGCGTTCGTGCACCAAGACGCACAAACCGGTCTGGCACACCCGCGACGCGCTTCCCGTCCAGCGTATCAGTGATTGTCGCCGTGCGCGGAGCGAGGTACTTCGAGAATCGGTAGTACGACTCGGTCCATGCGACGTTGGCATCGAGCCAGGATGTCACCGCCGTAGTCAGGCCAATCTCAACGCCCTGATTGCGCGTCTTGCCCGCATTCCGAAAATAGGCGCGGCCATTCGACTCAAGATACTGGACGATCGCGTCGCGGTACGACGACTGGAATGCCGTGGCCGTATAGCTGAAGCGCGAGAACTCGCCGCGCATGCCGGCTTCGACCGTGGCGATATGCTGCGGCCCAAGATCGGGATTGAACCCGCCGAGTCCGCCTGGCCGCGCCGACAACTCCGTCGTCGTGGGTGTCTCGAACGCACCGCCCGTATTCGCGTAGGCCGTCAGCATCGGCGAAAACACCCAACTCGCCCCGATGTGCGCCGTCGTCGCATTCATGTCGCGCGTCGCACTGTTGTTGACGCCGTCTTTCAGAAACCGATCCGCAACATCAAATGTGAGTTTGTCGCTGCGCACGCCCATGCTGAGTGTCAGCGGCTCGACCGGCGACCAGAGGAATGACCCGAAGGGTCCAACCGAGATGACGCTTTCCCCCTGATCGAGGAAGATTGAATCCGTCGCCGACTTCCGCTTGCCCGCCGTGACCCGCCAGTTCCGGCGAATATCCAGCGATCGCTGCACATCAATTCCCACGTTGACACGCGGCAGGCGCGGCGCATCGCGGCGCTCCAACGACAGGTCAACCCGCGCGCCGGTGACCCACCGATTCAAGGTCGAGAGCGTGCCAATCGCCGCGCCGGTCGTGCCCGGCGGTGCCGTGGCCAGCGGATTGTCCACGAACCGCCGCTGCACGTACGCCACAGCAGACATTCGAAACCGCTCGCCGTCGTGCGCGAGCCGCGCCGAAAACTGCGATTGCGCCAGCACCTTGTTTGCGTACCGTGCGAGGTTCGTCGCCGATGCGGAATCGCGGTTCTTCGCATACTCGGCGACAGTCAGCGCGCCTGGATTGAGTGACGTTGGCATATCCGCGTAGCTCGCCCGCAATTCGAGCGTGCTGCCCGCGCCAATCGCATAGTCCGCCGTCGACATCACCTGTCGCACTTCGGCACTGTCAAAGAGGCGGAATCCGGGAACTTTCGTGCGCGACACCGACAACGTTCCGGTGGCGCGCTTAAGCCGCCCCGACAACCGCACCTGACCCTTGGACATCCCGAACGAGCCACCGCTGTACCGCGCCGAAAGGCCAAGCGGATCCGGCGCCGCGCGATCGCTCTCGAATGCAATTACGCCGCCCGATCCATTTCCGTAGAGCGACGATGCCGAGCCACGAAGCACCTCGACTCTCGCCACATCGGCGAGATCGATGTTGGTGAGCTGGTTCTGTCCGTCAGGCAGCGACTGAGGAACGCCGTCCATGAGCACCTTCACGCCGCGGATGCCGAAGTTCGCTCGAGAACCGGCCCCGCGAATCGACAGGCGTTGATCCACCGACCAATTGTACCGGTTGGCCACCATCACCCCCGGCACGTTGTTGAGCGCCTCGTCAATGCCGATCGTCGCCTGGCCGCGCGAGAGATCGCCTCGGTTCTGAACCGCCACGGCCCAGGGCGCGCGCTGCACCGTCATCCCGGCTCGCGTCACCGTCACCCGCACCTGCGAGAGTGCGCTTGCCGAGTCGGCACGCGTCGTGTCGAGGGCTGCCGGGCGCTGCGCGCCAGCCGCAGTTGCAGCGGCAAGTGACGCGAGAGAAATGGTTGCAGCGACGTTTCGCATAGGATTCACCATGGGGTGCGACACGAAGGATAGCAGCTTCACACGCTTTGCTCTGCCCCGAGTTGGCGCGGCGGTGCGTACCTTGAAGCCATGGCGATAGCCTCGGTCAATCCCTCAACGGGCCTGCTCCTCCGCGCATTCGAATCGCACACCGGCGTATTCGTGGAGGAAGCCCTCGGTCGAGCCGCCCGTAGCGCGGCCGAATGGCGCCGGGTGCCGCTCTCCCGCCGAGCCGCACTGCTGACCGCGGTCGCAATTCGGCTCGACACCGAGCGCGAGACACTGGCCCGGCTGGCCACACTCGAAATGGGCAAAACCCTGCGCTCGGCTCGCGACGAGGTCGCCAAGTGTGCCTTCGGCTGCCGGTACTACGCCGCGGAGGGCGAGCTCATGCTCGCCACGGAGCGCATCACGGCGGCCGATTTTTCAGGTCGCATCCGGTATGAACCCCTCGGCGTCATCCTTGCAGTGATGCCGTGGAATTTTCCGTTCTGGCAAGTCTTCCGTGCCGCCGTGCCAGCACTGATGGCCGGTAACGCGATGGTCCTCAAGCATGCGAGCAATGTGCCGCAGTGCGCCCTGGCGATTGAACAGCTCTTCCGCGAAGCGGGAGCCCCGGAGGGCCTGTTTCAGACCTTGCTGATTCCCGCATCCGGTGTGGCCGCGCTGATTGCCGATCCGCGCATCGCGGCCGTCACGGTCACCGGGAGCGAAGCCGCTGGTCGAGATATTGCCTCGCACGCCGGGCGCGTCACCAAGAAATGCGTCCTCGAACTCGGGGGGAGCGATCCGTTCATCGTGCTCGCCGACGCCGACATTGAGCGAGCGGCCCAGACGGCGGTCACAGCGCGCATGCTCAACAATGGACAGTCCTGCGTCTGCGCGAAGCGGTTCATCGTTGATCACCGCGTCGCCGACGCCTTCGAGGCGGCGTTCGTCTCGCGTGTGCGCGCACTCAAGGTTGGCGACCCCGCCGATGACACGACTGACATCGGCCCGCTCGCGACCGAACAGGGTGCGCGGGACATCGCTTCGCAGGTCGACCGGACGATCACGTCCGGCGCCACACTGCTTGTCGGTGGATCGCGCGCCCAGCGCGATGGCTGGTTCTACGAGCCGACGGTGCTCAGCAACGTGCCGCTCGACTCGGCCGCGGCAACCGAGGAAACCTTTGGCCCCGCTGCCCCAATATTCCGCGTCAGCGGCGTGGACGAAGCGCTCGTCCTCGCCAATGCGACTCCGCTCGGGCTCGGATCGTCAGTGTGGACACGCGACGCCAGCGTCGCCGAGCACTGTGTGAGCAGCCTCGACGTGGGAATGGTGTTCATCAATGCCCTCGTCGCGTCCGATCCGCGCATCCCGTTTGGCGGTGTGAAGGGCTCGGGATACGGGCGCGAAGTCGGTGTCCATGGCCTGCGCGAGTTCGTCAACGTCAAAACCGTGCGAGGATCCGTTGCTCCGTGAACCGGTGAGCGGACTCCGCCGATCCATCGGCGTCTGGCGCGCGTCGGCCATCGTTGCCGGCATCATCATCGGCGCCTCGATCTTCGTGCAGCCAACGGAGATCATCCGCGCCGTACCGGACGGACGCGTGGCCATCGGGGTCTGGTTCGCCGCCGGACTGCTCACGCTCATCGGCGCGCTTGTCATCGCGGAACTCTCTTCGGCGTGGCCTGCCACCGGCGGCGTATATGTGTTCCTCGCTCGTGCGTTTTCGCCAGCCGCCGGATTTCTGTGGGGCTGGGCAATGTTTTGGAGCATGCACACCGGGATCGTCGCCGCCATTGCCGTGGTGTTCGCTCGGTATTTCAACACGTTTGTCGCACTCGACGACAGCGGCACGAAGCTCGTGGCCATTGGGGCGGTCGCCGCGTTGTCGGCCGTGAACCATCGCGGGGTACAGCACGGCGGCACACTGCAGCTGGTGCTGACGATCATTAAGGTCGGCGCGTTGATGGGGCTCATCATCGTCGCCTTCGCACTCGGCACACCGGCAAGCGCAGCGCCGAGTGCCGCCGCCGCGCCGATTACCACTGACGGTATCGTCGTCGCACTCGTCGCCGGCCTCTTCGCCTACGGCGGATGGCACATGGTGTCGTACACGGCGGAAGAAACCGTCGACCCAACCCGCACGATCCCGAAAGCGCTGATGATCGGCACGCTGACCGTCACGGTACTCTATGTCCTGATCAATGCCGCCTATCTCTACGTCCTGCCAATCGAAAAGGTCGCGGCCTCCACCCGCGTGGCCGCCGATGTCGCAGAAGCCATCGTTGGACCAATCGGCGCCCGCGTAGTCTCCATCCTTGTGATGCTCTCGGCGCTTGGCGCGCTCAACGGCGTGATTCTCGCCGGCCCACGCGTCTATCAGGCGATGGCAGCCGACGGGCTCGCGTTTAAATGGATGGCCGCGCTCCACCCGAAGCATGGCACGCCGCACCGCGCGATCGTGCTGCAGGCGGGATGGGCCGCGGTGCTGATCTGGACCGGCACCTTCGGCAAACTGGTCACACGAGTCGTCTACACCGAGTGGATTTTTTTCGCGATGCTCGCCCTCGCGCTCTTCACGATGCGCCGGCGTCCGGAGTATGCGCCGGCGTACCGCGCGTGGGGCTATCCCGTCCTCCCAGCACTATTCATCGTATCATCGCTCGCTATTGTCATTAATCGGATGCTCCGCGATCCCGCGGAGGCCACCATTGGCCTCGCCATTGTACTGGCCGGCCTTCCGGTCTACTACGTTTGGGTGCAGAGGCGTTCCGTCGATTCGCCTCCTTCGATCTGACCCACCGTACGACTTCGCATTGGAGCAACTCGCGTGCGCATCATTGACGTTCACAACCATTTCTATCCGCCCGCCTACCTCGATGCGCTGAAGCGCGGCGAGAGCTCGGTCACCGTGAAGTACGACGCCGAGGGGAATCCGGAAATCCACTACCCCGGCGACTACAACGTCGCCGTCCCTGGCCACCGCGACATCGCGTATCGCGCCTCCGTGCTCGAGAAGGAAGGCGTGGACACGCAAATCATCACGCTGACGACACCAGGGACGCACGTAGAGACGCCAGCCGTGGCCGCGCATCTCGCCGCCATCACGAATGACGACTTCGCGCGCATCGTCCAGGAACGATCACCGCGATTCGCCTCGCTCGCGACGCTCCCCCTCAACGACCCGGTCGCATCGGTGAAGGAACTCCGCCGCGCGGTTGAAGAACTCAAGTTTCCCGGCGCGATGCTTTTTTCCAATGTGAACGGCATCGCACTCGCGGACGAGCGCTACTGGCCGCTCTACGAATACGCGAATGACAAAGAACTCGTCCTGCACATTCACCCGACCTTTCCGTCGGGAGTGGAAGCGATGGCGGACTACTGGCTCATGCCACTGGTTGGGTTCCTGATGGACACGACGCTGGCTGCAGGCAAGCTGGTGTTCAGCGGCGTCGCGGAGCGATACCCCAAGATCAAATGGGTACTCTCACACTTGGGCGGAGCAGTTCCGTACCTCGTCGAACGCTTCGATCGTGGCTACAAGGCATTTCCGGAATGCCGCGCCAACATCAGGCAATTGCCGAGCGAATACCTGAAGCACTGGTACTACGACACGGTGAATTTCAACCCGAAGGCGATCGAACTCGCCATCGACTTTGCCGGCGTGGATCACATCATGGCCGGCAGCGACTACCCGCACGCCATCGGCAGCATTCCCCTGATGAAGGAAGCGCTTGGCGCGCTGAACATCAGTGAGGCCGACCGGGCGAAGATCTTCGGCGGCAACGCCGCGAAGTTGTACAAGCTCTAGCGATTCGAGCGCAGGCGTCGGGACTTCCCGCCGCCTGCGCTCGAATGCGTTAGCCGAACAGATGTTCAGCGGCGCGGCGGATGCGTTCCGCCAGCGGAAGGTCTTCCGATGCGCGTACGAGCGGCCGGGCCGCTGCGTTCCACGCATCGCGCATCAGCGCGGCATCGGCAAAACGCGCATGCGGATCGGGCGACAAGCCCTTCGCGAACCATTCGCGCAGCACTTCCGGTACGCGCGAGAGATCGGTCTTGCCCGCGAGTTGCTGCGCGAGAATCGCGCGCCCGTCGGTGCCCGCGAACGGCGCGGACCCGGTGAGCGCGAAGTAGGCAATGCCGGCGACAGCGAAGAGATCGGCCGCCGCGCCCTGCGACTCGCCGAGCAGTTGTTCGGGCGGCGCGAACGCCGGCGTACCGCTTGTCCCGGTCCGGTCTTCTCCGAGGGCGTTGGCGATGCCGAAGTCGGCGATGCGCCAGTTCCCGTAGCGACTCAGCAGAATATTCTCCGGCTTCAGGTCGCGATGGATGATGCCGTGTTGGTGCGCGGCGGCGAGCCCCTCGAGCATGAAGGCCAGCTGCGGCGCCACTTCGTCAATCGGGCGAGGCCCGAGGCGGCGCACCAAGTCACCAATGGAGCCCTCGTCTTCGAGCTCCATGACATACCAGTGCACGCCACCCTTCTGCTCCCAGGCGTAGATCGGCACGATGGCGGGATGCTGCAGGCGCGCGGCAAGCTGCGCTTCCTTCCGAAAACGCGACACCGCATCTTCGCTACGCGCCACCGAAGGATGCAGCATCTTGAGCGCCACTTCGCGCTGCAGCGTGAGGTCACGCACACGCCACACGGAACCAAACGTGCCAGAACCGAGCGCTGCCAGCACTTCATAGTCGTCGCCCGTGGCCCAGCGGAGCCGTTGCTCCTCGTTCATGGATTTGAACTCGCCCGAGGCAACTTCGAGGCCGGTGACTGCAGAGCTCCCGGATGATGAAATCTTTTCGATCGCTCGCAGGAGCGACGCCACCGAGTGAAATCGGTCCGCCGGATTCACTGAGAGCGCGCGGTCGAGCAGCTCCGCCACGTTCGCGGGACAGTCCGGACGCACCCAGCGCATGGGCGGAATCTCGCGGCGCGGAGGAAGCTCGCCGGACAGCACGGCAAAGCACGTCGCGGCAAGCTGCCATTGGTCGCTCTCCGCCGTCGGCGCCCATTCGTCCGCAGACCACTCGGCCGGTGTCGGCGTCCAGCGCGGGTCGGGCCTGATGCCGGCGGGAATGTCAGCGCGCGGCACCGCCCACGGCCAACCGAGCAGCCAGACGCGACCGGTCGGTGTCACATACACGGAATCGGGCGAGATCGCGCCATGCACCGTCTGCGCGTCGTGCAGATAGGCAATCGCCGAGCCCGCGGCGCGCAGCACGCGCAGCATGTATGGCACCGTGTCCGTGCCCAACCGTCGCATTCGCGCGCCAACGGTTTCGCCGGCAATCCAGCGGCGCAGGTATCCCGGACCGCGCCGATTTCCCGCATGACCGGACCAGTAGTGGTACGTCGTGGGCACCACCGGATGGTTCAGGTGCGCGAGATGATGCGCTTCGCTGAAGAGCCATCCTTCGTGCGCCGGGTCTGGCGCCGTGACCAGTGCGAGTGACCGGTCAAAGGAGTCGCGGATTTCCTGGACGTGGCGGCGGTTGACCAGCAAACCGCTCTCACCCCAG
Organism: Gemmatimonadota bacterium; assembly: GCA_026387935.1. Lineage (GTDB taxonomy): Bacteria > Gemmatimonadota > Gemmatimonadetes > Gemmatimonadales > Gemmatimonadaceae > Fen-1231. The sequence goes on from JAPLKU010000014.1 coordinate 104,651, forward strand.
CGCCATCCCGGCGGAAGCTGCCACGCGGCGAGATGGGACGGGAGTTCGGTGGTGCGTGTTGCAGGGCCGAGCAGGTCGTCGCTTGCCATCGCCATGAAAAATGTCAGCCGTGCGTCGCGGGAACCAGTGAGATGGTCAACGTCGTTCCTGCGCCGACAACGCTCTCCACGCCAATTGTTCCGCCCCATCCTTCGATCATGCGACGGCTGATGGCGAGGCCGAGCCCGCTGCCACTCGTGCGTGTTGAGAAATGTGGTTCAAACACGCGCGACAGCAGCTCGGCCGCAATGCCGTGTCCGTCGTCGCTCACCGAGACGACCACCTGCCCCTCGCGAACGGCAACGGTCGCGGAAACGTGGCGCGCGTTCGCGAGCCGCGCGTTTTCGAGGAGGTTCAGGAGCACTTCGCGCAGCTCGGTCGGACGGGCCAGCGCGAGTGCCGGCGCATCAATGCCCTTGGCCTCCCACACGACGCCGTCGGCACCAAGCTGCTCGAGCCGGATGACATCACGCACGGATTCCGCCACATCCATCCGCTCGGCTGCGGGCTGCGTGTCTGGTGCAGCGCCGTAGCGACTGAACGCGCGCGCGATTTCGTCGAGCCGGTCGATTTCTTCCAGCAGCCGGACGGCGTTTTCGTCAAACGCCCGCCGGAAATCCACGCGTGGATCGTCCTTGGCGCGTTGCAGGTGCTGCACGCCGAGCCGCATCGGCGTCAGCGGATTCTTGATCTCGTGCGCGACCTGGCGCGCCATCTCACCCCAGGCAAGCACGCGCTGCGCCCGTGCGTCGCGGGCCCGCCCCGCTTCGAGGTCGCGCGCCATCTGTCGGAACGCGTTGAACACCGGCTCGAACTCCGGTGGCGGATCGCCGGCCAGCCGCGGTTCGCGATCACCGGCGGCGAGCGCCAGCGCACCGGCGCGCAGCTCGCCGATGGGGCGCGAGAAGGTCTGACCAGCCATGCCGGAGATCCACAGTGCGCCAAGCGCGCCGACCACAGTTGCAAAAAGCACAAAGAAGGTGAGATCGCGGCGCCGCGTATCAAGCGCGAGTTCCGCCGTGCGGGCCGGCGCCGCAAGCACGAGATTGGCCGCCGTCCCCGTGTCGGACACAACGCGGAAACCGAACCGCATTTGCTGACCGGCCACGTTCAACTCCGCGGTCGCGAAACCGTCGTCCGTCTGCAACAGGGCCCGCGCCGCCTCACTTGGCAACAATCGGCCGATCGGGGCGAGCGCGTCGAAGAGCGGATCGCTGGTCATGATCAGGACGCCATTCGCATACAGAAAGAGCGGCGTGTCGAAGCGGGCAGAGAGTGAATCGAGCCCGCCTTGGGTGGCCGACACGCCGCGCAGCGTTTCGCGCACGAGCAATCCGCGGGTCTGCGCATCGTCGTCTTGCAATCGTTGGTAGCTCCAGGCGGCAAACGCAAGCGCCGGAACCACAAAGGCCGCAAAGAGTGAGACCGACAGCCGGGCGCGATAGCTGCGCAGCCAGGTGCGCCCGTGTTCCCGGGCCCAGCGCAAGGCGCCGCCATCGGCCACCACCAGCATGAGCCAGAGGAACCCGACCACGGCAAGATTGATGCACACAATCAGGCCGCCGCGCGTGGCCAGCGCGCTGTAGCCGGTGAGTGGCACGCGGGCATGGACGTGGAGCACGCCGCCGCCCGTCGTCGGCAGGAACCAGTCGCCGTGCAATTCATCGGCGCGCGGTCGCGTCCACTGCGCCGTTGTGGAGATGTATTGTGACATGCCGGCCGCCGCCGGCTGCAGCGTGTACGGCGCGATGCCCCCTTCGTCGCGCGGACGACCGAGCCCGGTGATCGTGGGAAATGGATCCGCCGTCACCAACCGCGTGCGTTGCGCGACCACCACCGTCGTCACCGACCGGTCGGCGTGCGGAATCGCGAGCACCGTGAGCATGCCGGCTTCCGCCGGTACATGGGTAAGCGTTGGCCGCATCGCGACGGCCGCTTCACGCGCGAAATACTCCACGCCGCGGGCAGTCCCCGGGCCAATCCCGACCCGCAGGTCGGCCATGACCGCGCCGCGCGGACTCCACGACGTGATGTCCACTGGAAAATCACTGCTCGCCAGATCAGACCCGGCATAGCGGGCGAGCAACTCCACCCGCGTCCGCGGTGCCGTCAGCGAGTCGAGGTGGCTCGGGAATCGTCGCACCAATGCACTCGCGCTCGAGTCGGCCCGCGTGAGGGCAGCAACATCCTGATCGGCCAGCAGCACCCGCGCCTTGACCGTCTCGCTCCAGACGAGCGTGGTCGCGCCGAACGCCGCCACCGTTGCGGCCGCCCAGAGCGATGTCGGTGCGCGCCGCGCCAGCGCGATGGCGACAATCGCCGCGGCCCAGAACAAGGTGTACCACTGCGGGAGCCCACCGCGCGCCTCGACGACAAACGGCGCGACCGCCGTCGCGGCTGCCGCGAGCAGCGGTGCCACCCAGGACGGAAGCCCTCGACGTTCGCCAAGGGCGGCTTCGCCGGCGGCGATCCCAGCGAAGAGCACGACGACCGCAATCAGGAACACGCCCGTTTCCCATGCGAGCCAGAGGACGACCGACGCCCCGTTGGCCGGGAACCGGATCCCGCGCGACATCGTGCTCAACAGGAACGGACCGAGCATGGCAACCGTGGCAATGACAATCGCGGCCCGCCAGCGCGCACGCGGGAAGAGCCGCGCCCGCTCCGTTGCCAGCACGCCGACGAGCACCGTGGCCGCCGCGAGCGCGAGCGCGCCAATGCTGGCCGTGAGCGGTCCACCGGCACCGACAAAGAAGAACGACGGGTTGAAGAGCGATGAGCGATTGGAGAGTGCCGCGAGTGGGACGAGCGCGACGAAGGTGAGCGTCACGCCTAGCGCGCCATACCGTTCGGCCAACCGGCCCGTTCGCCACGTAGCGCCCAGGAAGAGCAGCAGCGCCAGCCCAAGCGTCGCGATGCCGCGCTCCCGTCCGCCCTCCGCCATCCGCTGGCGCAGTTCCGGTGTGCCGAGCGCAATCGCCTGCACGGAGAGAACAGGAACGCCGGCCAGATTCACCACGGCGCCCGAATCGCCAGCGGCAGCGGGGCCACGATAGGCGAAACCCGCCACGTCATAACTAGACGCCATCGGTTCATCCAATGCCTCGGTCAGCGCCTGCGCCGGCGGCTCCGCATGAATCAGCGTCGCCGCGATGGCGCGGTCGCCCCCGCGTCCGGCGATGGCGTAGAGAATCAGGTAGAAGTCGCTGGCCACCACGCCGACAGGACCGGGGAGCGAATCCACCGGCGCGAGGTAGTGGCCGGACCATGCGACGAGCGCGCCACCACGCGTCAGCGCCACCGATCGTGCCCGCTCGCTCCCACGCATCCGGTCGAGCGCTGCGAATGCCGTGACGGCATCGGCGGGCGCGTCGAGCGCATTGACGGCGAGCGAGCGGAGGCGGTCGGCTTCCTCGCCAAGCCGCGCAGCGATGGCCGACGTCGCCAAAGCGGCTTTCGCCCCCCCTTCCGCGGCAGCGTTCGCCGCAAAACGCGACTCACGCCGGGCGTTGTTGGCCTCGAGGAGGACGAACGCGAGCAGCACAGCGGCGCAACCTGAGGCCGCCGGGGACGGACGAAGCTTCCAGGTGGCAGCCGCCGTCGCAATTACTGCGACCGCCGTAGCCACGAGCAGCGCTCCGGAGTCCGTACGCAGCCAGCCGGCGCCAGAGAGAAGCGCCGCCGCCGCCACCGCCCACCACCCGCTCCGGGATCGCCGCACGAGCGGATTATACCCACGACAGCACCGGCTGGGCACGGGCTATCTTTCGTCGATGTTCCGGAAAAGGTATCTGGCAGCCCTGTGCGTCCTCTGCGCCGCGTCCGCGGCCGGGGCGCAAGTCCTCTCGCTCGACGAAGGGAGCTTCACGCTCTACCGCGACGGCGAGCGGATTGGGCGTGAAGATTTCTCAATTCGGTCCGCCCCGGGATCCGAGGGGCGGGTGCTCGTGGCACAGGCTACGCAGGCCATTGGCTCGCGGCGAACCGCACCTGGATTGAACGCTGACACGAGCGGGTTTCCGGTGCGGTACCAGCGTGAGGTCCGCGATAGCGGCCAGCTCACCGAGTCCTACAGTGGGCAAGCCTCCCGCGATCGGTACTCGTCGCGCCTGATCCACTCGGACGGGGAATCGGCGCGAGAATTCCGGCTCCCGGCGGGCACCGTTGCCGCTGACGACGACATCGTTCACCAGCTCTGGTTCATCGCTCGGCGCGGGGCCGGTGCCACGGTACCGGTCCTCTCGCCACGACGAAACGTTGTGGAGTCGGTGCGTGTCGAACTGGTCGGGCAGGAGCGCCTGAACATCGACCTGCGACAGTTCGAGACCACCCGGCTGCTGCTGCGGACCGCCGGTGGAGTGATCCGCGAAGTCTGGCTCGGCCGCGACGGCAGGATCCTCAAAGTCGCGATTCCGGCCCTCCAACTGGTGGCAATTCGCGACTGACTTTGGCCCCCGTGCAGCGCCGTTTTGTGCACAGCTGCTCTACTGAAACCAACCTGGCCTCCCGTCCGTAAGGGTTGCCGAACGCCTCCTTTAGGAACCGAACTCGATGCGCCTGCTGAAGTTGTCCCTCCTCTCCTTTGCTCTTATCGGACCGCTGGGCTCAGCCGTGGCCCAGAGCCCGTCCGTCCCGACCTCGCTCACGCTCGAGGAAGCAATTCGCCTCGCAAAGCAATACAACCCCGGCTACCAGCTTTCGCTGAATAGCCGTCGGCGAGCTGGGCACGCCGTCCGGAACGCCTATGGCGCTTTCCTGCCGACCGCGAGCACGAACACCTCGTTTGGCTATCGTCAGGGCAAGCCGCAGATCTTCAACGGCGTCGCGTTCGGTGCCAACTCCGACCTGCTCTCTTCGTCCTGGGGCCTCAGCTTCCAGGCCAGCCTGAGCGCGAACAGCTTTGCCAACCTGCGCCGGTCGCAGGCGAATGAAGACGCGTCGTCCAGCGACGTTGCGGCCGTTGAGCAGGCCCTCGTGTCAGGTGTTTCGCAGCAATACCTCTTTGTACTGCAAACGCAGGCACGTGCTGCCGTCCAGGACTCGCTGATTACCTCCAACCAGCTGCAGCTCGAGCTCGCCCGCGCCAAGGCCGGTGTCGGCTCGGCCACGTCACTCGACGTACTTCGCGCAGAGGTCGCACTGGGGACGGGGCAGGTTGCCTCGCTCCGAGCCCACAATCTGGCCGACGTGGCCATGCTGCAGCTCTTCCAGCAACTCGGCGTCGACAAGCCGGACAACGTCGCCCTGACCTCAAAGTTCGAGGTCACCGAGCCGAAGCTGACGGTCGCCTCGCTGCTCCAGATGGCGACGGATGCGAATCCGACGCTCAAGGCGCTCAAGTACCGCGCCTCCGCAGCGAACGCGACCTACCGGTCGTCGCAGGGCGCCTACCTGCCCTCGGTGTTCGCCAGCGCCTCGTTTGGCGGAACGTCGCAGAAGTACAAGGACGGCGAGTATCTCGTAAACCAGGGCAAGGCGCAGATCGCCGGCAGCCGCGCCAGCTGCTTCACCACCGACTCGCTTCGCCGTGGCGCCGGCATGCCCGGCATTACCGCCGCGTGCAGCTCGATCGCCTTCACGGACGCGCAGGCCAACGCGCTGCGCGACCAGAACGAACAGTTCCCGCTCAAGTTCACGTCCAACCCGTACAACCTCTCGCTCGGCCTGTCGCTGGCACTCTTCGACGGCTTCAACCGCGAGACGAATCTGCAGGACGCCGCCGCGGGCGAAGTGGACGCGCGCTACAACATCCGCTCGCAAGAGCTGAAGCTCACCGCCGACATCACGTCGGCGTGGACAACCCTCACGGTCGGCTACCGCGCCTTCCGGTTGCAGGAACAGAACGCCCAGGCCGCGCGCAACGCGCTGCAGCTGGCACAGGAGCGCTACCGCGTCGGGCTCAACAGTCTGGTCGATTTGCAGCAGGCGCGTTCCGACTTCGAATCGGCTGAGACCAGTCGCATCGATGCGCTGTACGAATTCCACCGGTCGTTCGCAGCGCTCGAAGGCGCCGTCGGCCGTCCCCTCCGCTAACTGAGATTGTAGCCATGAGCAAGAACGTCAAACTTGGCATATTCGCCGTCGTCGTCGTTGGCGCCGGCGTCGTCGGCGTCCTCGCCGCGAAGAAGAACAGCAACAAGGCCACGGAAGTCCGTATGGAGACGGTCGAGAAGCGCGACCTCGTCGCCTCGGTCACGGCCAGCGGCCAGGTGCGGGCCCAGACGAAGGTTGACGTTGCCGCCGACATCACGGGCCGCATCACCCGGCTCGCCGTGAAGGAAGGCGACAACGTGACCAAGGGTCAGCTGCTGCTGCAGATTGATCCACAGGAGTTCGAGGCCGCGCTGCAGCGTTCGGAAGCGCAGCTGGCCAACACCAAGGCATCGGCGGCGCAGTCGGCGGCAAACCTCCAGCAGGCGGAAAACAGCTTCCGTCGCTCACAGGACATCCGCAAGAGCAACCCGAACCTGGTTTCGGGCGAGCAGCTCGAGCAGCTGCAGACCGCCGTGGACGTCAACAAGGCGCTGGTGGATGCATCGCGGCACAACGTCGAGCAGGCCGAGGCCGGCGTGAAAGACGCACGAGTCCGGCTCGCCAAGACGACGCTCTACGCCGAAATGGCCGGGCGAATCACGCGCCTCGTTGTTGAGCAGGGCGAAACGGCGATCCAGGGCACCATGAACCGCGACGCCGCGACGCTGCTGACCATCTCGGACATGAGTACGCTCGAAACCAAGGTGAAGGTTGACGAGACGGATGTCTCGCGGATCAAGATTGGAGACTCCACCGTCGTGCAGCTCGATGCGTTTCCGGACACCACGTTCAATGGCCGGGTCGTCAAGATCTCGAACAGCTCGGTGCGCGGCGCCTCGGCGAGCACCTCCGACCAGGCCATCGACTACGAAGTCACGATCCGTCTGATCAATCCGCCCAAGGACACTAAGCCGGATTTCTCGGCCACCGCCAAGATCATCACGGACTCGCGCACCAGCGTACTGTCGATTCCGATCATCGCGCTCACCGTCCGTGAGAACGAGGAACTGAAGAACGGAGACACGGCCACGGTGCCCGGAAAAGCCGCGCCCCAAAAGCAGGTAGGCCGCAAGGACGTCGAAGGCGTTTTCGTGGTTGGGGCGGACAACAAAGTGACCTTCAAGCCCGTAAAGGTTGGGATCGCAGGGGAGAAGTACTTTGAGGTACTTTCAGGGCTGACGGGAACCGAAAAAATCGTCGGTGGCACCTACCAGGCGATTCGTGAACTCAAGGACGGCACCATGGTTCGCGAAGCGGTCGCACCGAAGCCCGCCGCCAACACCACCAAAAAGGCCGGGAGCTAAACCATCATGAGCAACAACACCGAAGAAGCACCACTTTCGACGACCGCCGAACGTCACGCCGTCGTCGGCGCAGCCGGCACCGCGCCCGGCAAGGACTGGGTCATCGTCACGCGCGAAATCAAGCGTGAGTATGACATGGGCGGCGAAATCGTCCGCGCGCTGCGCGGCGTGAACCTCGCCGTGCGCCGCAACGAATACGTCGCCATCATGGGCCCGTCAGGCTCAGGCAAGTCGACGCTGATGAACCTCATCGGCTGCCTCGACACGCCCAACGCCGGCGAATACTGGCTCAACGGTCAGATGGTCTCGACCATGAAGGACGATGACCTCGCTCGCGTGCGCAACAAGGAAATCGGGTTCGTCTTCCAGACGTTCAACCTCCTGCCCCGCGCTTCGGCGCTCCACAACGTCGAGCTGCCGCTCGTGTACGCCGGCATTTCGTCGGGCGAGCGCAAGCAGCGCGCGAATGAAGCCCTGGAGGCCGTCGGCCTTGGCAACCGCGTGCATCACCGCCCGAACGAACTCTCCGGCGGCCAGCGCCAGCGTGTGGCGATTGCCCGCGCCCTCGTGAACCGTCCGTCCATCCTGCTCGCCGACGAACCCACCGGCAACCTCGATTCCTCGACGTCCGAGGAAATCATGAAGGTGTTCGAGTCGCTCGCCGAATCCGGCCAGACGGTCATCATGGTCACGCACGAACCCGACATCGCCGCGCACGCGCGCCGCGTTGTCGTGCTTCGCGACGGCCTGATTGCCAGCGATGATCGTCGTGAAAAGTTCGCCGAAAAGCTTGGTGGCGGCGCGCACTAGCGTTCACTCGCGCACCTCTCCCCGTCAGCAACTCACCCTCGTGCCGTTTTTCGAAGCCGTTCGCCTCGCGCTGGCCACCATCCGCGTGCAGAAGCTCAAGAGCTTCTTCACGGCGCTTGGTGTCTGCATCGGCGTCATGTTCCTCATTGCCGTCGTCTCGATCGTCGACGGTATGGGCCGCTACATGGAGAACGACCTCGTCGGCAAACTCATTGCTCTGAACTCATTCGAGCTCCGGAGCCGGCCGAACATCAACATTGGCGACGTGGACCGGGCGACCGGGCTCGAGTACGCGCGCCGGCCGCGCATTCTGGAGTCGGACGTCCCCGCCGTCGCCGCCGCCCTGCCCGAAGGCACGCTCTGGTCAATGTCGTCCGACGCCGGGCTCAAGGTGGAGTCGCCGTACTCGCGGCCGCGTTCGGCGTCGATCACGGCGATGGACGGCGACTATTTCCAGATCAAGAAGATGGGCGTCACCAGCGGACGGCTCTTTACGCCTGGTGAAATGACGTCAGGCGCCAGCGTCGTCGTCCTTGGCCCGGACCTTGTGGCGCGCCTCTTCCCCACGGTTGATGCGCTCGGCCGCCAGGTCAAGATTGGCGGCAAACTCTATACCGTCGTCGGGATCGGCGAGTCCCTCGGCAGTGCCTTTGGCATGTCGTTCGACAACTACGTGTACGCGCCATTCCGTTCGCCGATTCACCGCCTGCTCAATCGCGAGGCCCACGCGATCGACGTGATGGCCATTCAGGCGCCGACGCCGGAAGCGCTCACGGACGTGCAAGAAAAGGTTCGCGCCGTGATGCGCGCGCGCCACCAACTCCGCCCATCCCAGAAGGACAACTTCTCACTTCAGACGGCCGACACGGCGCTGGATTTTTGGAATAAAATCAAGCAGTACCTCGTCCTCGCCGGCATCGCCCTGCCGGCCGTGGGACTCGTGGTTGGGGCGATCGTGATCATGAACATCAGGTTGGTTGCCGTCGCCGAACGCACGCACGAAATCGGGATCCGCAAGGCGCTTGGCGCCAAGCGGCGCGACATTCTGGCGCAGTTCATGATCGAGGCTTCCACGCTGAGCACCTTTGGCGCGATCCTCGGCATCGCGGCCGGCGCAGCGCTCGCGTTCATCATCCGCACGACCACGCCGATGCCGACCTACGTCGCGCCCTGGTCCATTGTGGTCGGCGTGCTCATCGGCGCCGGTGTCGGCATCATCTCCGGTGTGTATCCGGCGAGCCGCGCGTCCTTGCTCGACCCCGTCGCTGCCTTAAGACAGGAATAGCATGAGCATGCCGTTGGTCGACCGCATCAAGATGTCCCTCGAAGGCGTCGGGATCGCCTTCGAGGCGATGAAGGCAAACCGCGTGCGCGCGGGCCTGACGATTCTTGGCGTCGCCGTTGGCGTGTTCGTCGTCGTCGTGATCTCCGCGGCCATCCACGGCATCAACGTCAGCGTCGCGCAGCAGTTTGAAGCGGCCGGCCCGACCACGTTCTTCGTCCAGCGATTCCCGATTGTGTTCGAGCGCTGCGACGACTCGGGTGATTCGTGCAAATGGCGCTCCAATCCGCCGATCACCTTTCCTGAAGTCGAAGCGCTGGCCCGTATTCCGTCCGTCGCCGAAGTGCTCGCCCAGCAGGGGTGGGGCGCTTCGATCAAGTACCGCGACCGCTACCTCGCCTCGGCCACTGCGCTCGGCACGACCGCGAACTGGGCGCGTGTGAATCCGCCAGACATGCAGGACGGCCGAGTATTCACCGAACAGGAAGTGCGCGCCTCATCGCGCGTCGTGGTCATCAACACGGTTGCCGCCGAACGCTTGTTCAGCGGCGAGCCAGCGCTGGGCAAGGAAATCGTTCTCGAAACGTCTGGCCGCGGGCAACAGTCGCGCGGCGGGCCGTTCACCGTGATTGGCATCTACAAAGAGGGTGCGAGCTTCCTCTCCGGCCCCGAGCGTCCGAAAGTCGTCATGCCGATTACGTCGCTGTCGCGGCACCTCGGCGCCCGGGTGCAATGGATGGGACTCGTGGTCAAGCCGACCGCTGGTGTCCCGACGGATGTCGCGATGGACGATGTGCAGGCGGCCTTCCGCGCGTTGCGCGGCTTGCGCCCCAGCCGTGAGTCGAACTTCGCCATCGTCACGCAGGACCGTCTGCTCGACGTGTACAACAAACTGTTCGGCATGTTCTTCCTCGTGATGATCGCCCTGTCGTCAGTCGGCCTGTTGGTCGGCGGCGTTGGCGTCGTGGCCATCATGATGATCTCCGTCACCGAGCGTACGCGCGAAATCGGTGTGCGAAAGGCGCTCGGAGCCACGCGCCTCACCATTCTCTGGCAGTTCCTGGTTGAGGCCGTCACGCTGACGGCCACAGGCGCCATGATTGGCCTGGTGCTCGGCTGGATCGTCGCAATGATCGTCAAGTCGGCCACCCCGATCGCGGCATCCGTGCCGCCTGAGGCCGTCGTCGCAGCGCTCGCCATGAGCGCCATCACCGGCATCGCCTTTGGGATGTACCCGGCGATGCGAGCAGCCAAACTCGACCCTGTGGCGGCCCTCCGCCACGAGTAGCGCGCGGGGTTCCCGGTGCAAAAGCGCGACATTTTCAGAACGGCCCTCGGCGAAATAGCCGCCAACAAACTTCGGTCGTTTTTCACCCTCCTCGGCATCATCGTGTCGGTGGGGTTTCTTGTTGCCGTGGTTGCGATCATCCAGGGGATGAACGCCTACGTCAAAGAGAACATCGCGGGCGCCGTGATCGGCACCAACGCATTCGAAGTGCGACGGACGCCGCTGCAGGTGGGATTCTTCGATGACGAGGCGTGGAGGCTGGTCGCGCGACGCCCGCGCATTACTGCCGCAGATGCACAGGCGGTCACCGATGCCGTGCCGGATGCCGTTGCTGTCGGGCTGACTTCAGGCTTTCCAACGCCGCAATCAGATGTCCGCTGGCGCGACCGCACGGTGGGTGACATTCTCGTCTTCGGGATCACTCCGCCCTTTCTGCAGGTGCGTGATTACAAGATCGAGGCGGGGCGTGGCCTGACTGACATCGACCTCGCCCAACGGCGCCCAGTGGCCGTACTTGGGCACGAAGTCGCAGAGAAGCTCTTTGAGACCGCGAGCCCGCTCGGCCAGTTCGTTCGTGTGGGGCTCGAACAGTTTGAAGTTGTCGGCGTCGTCGCGGCCAAGGGGCGCGTGCTGGGGCAATCGTTTGACTCGTTCGCGCTCCTTCCACTCACGCGCTACGAAATGCTCTATGGCCGGCGGCTGACGACCACGATCAACGTGAAAATGAAAGACGCCGAAGACGTCGCGCCCGGCATCGCGAAGGCGGAAGAAGCGATGCGTATTGCGCATCACCTGCGCCCCGGTCAGTCGGCTGACTTTTCGATTGAAACCGCGGCGGCGCTCGTGGACTTCTGGAAGCAGCTCACGGCCGTACTCTTCAGCGTGATCCCGGCCGTCGTGGCCATCGGCGTCGTGGTCGGCGGAATTGTGATCATGAACATCATGCTCATGGCCGTCACCGAGCGCACCCGCGAGATCGGCATTCGCAAGGCGGTCGGCGCCAAGGCCAAGGACATTGAACGGCAGTTCCTTGCCGAGGCAATCGCGCTCGCCACAGCCGGCGGTATCCTCGGCGTCCTCGGCGGGTGGGGCTTCTCGGCGCTCGTGGCTGCGGTGTCTCCGCTGCCCGCGCGCGTCACCTGGTGGTCGGTCACCGTCGCCGTGCTGCTCGGCGCAGGAGTGGGAGTGCTGTTCGGAGTGTATCCGGCCAGCCGCGCCGCGAAGCTTGACCCGATTACGGCGCTACGGGCGGAATGATGATTCACCGCCAACTATCGCTCGACACGTGGAGGGAAAACTTCGGGATCGCCATCGACACCCTTCGCGCAAACAAGCTTCGCTCCGGCCTGACGATGCTCGGGGTGGTCATCGGCGTTTCGACGGTGATGACGATGGCGTCGATCGTGCAAGGGATCCAGAAACAAATCTCCAACGCATTCGAAGTTGCCGGTCCGACAACGTTTTACGTGATGAAAGTGTTCAACACGTCGCCCGTGAATCCTGACCGGCTTCCGAAGTGGATTCGCATCCGCCCCAACCTGGTATGGGAAGAGGCCGAGCGCATCAAGCTCCTTCCGCAGATCGGCTATGCCGGCATCTGGGCGCAGATTCAGGCGCGTCTCGAGTTCAATGGAGAACGCACGCGTCCGACGATTATTACCGGCGCCGACGAATTCTTTCAGGAAATACAAGGCGGTGAACTGTCGAGGGGGCGCTGGTTCACCAAAGCTGAACTGCGCAGCGGCTCGCCGGTCGCCGTAATTCAGGAGAACAAGGCGCTGCGGCTTTTCGGTCGCGTCGATCCGCTCGGCAAAACGATTCTGATTGGCGGCCGACCAGTGGAAGTCATCGGGTTGTATGTACCGCCGCAGAACATCTTCACGCCGCCGGGCACGGACAACGGCGGCATCATGCCGTTCCGGTACGTGTACTTCGCCTACAACGTCGACAAGACGAACGCGTTGTTCATCTGCGTAAAGCCGAAGCCCGGCGTGAGCGTGGTAGATGCGCAAGACGCCGTCACGGTCGCGCTGCGCGAGATGCGACGGTTGCGTCCGGCCGACAAGAACAGCTTCGACATGCTCACGCAGGACCAGATTCTCGACACCTTCAACGGCATCACCAGCACCTTCTTCCTCGTGATGATCGTGCTTGCCTCGGTGGCGCTGATGGTCGGCGGCATCGGCGTCATGGCCATCATGACGGTGTCGGTCACGGCACGCACCCGGGAAATCGGTGTCCGTAAAGCACTCGGTGCTACAAAGCGAGATATCCTGATCCAGTTCCTGATCGAGGCGGCCACACTCACCGGCATTGGCGGTGTGGTGGGGATCCTTGCCGGGCTCAGCGTCGGGCGCGGCGTGTCGGCCCTCATGTCGATCCAGTCCGATCCACCGATTGGCCTCACCGCCATCGCGGTGATCGTGAGCGTCGGCATCGGCGTCGTGTTCGGGATTGTCCCGGCCCGACGAGCCGCCCGGATGGACCCCATTGACGCGCTGCGGTACGAGTAACGCGGCCCACATTCCTTAACTGGGCATTAACAACGGAATAGGTACGCAAATCGTATCTTTAGGAGTAGAACTCGTGTGGCACATTCGCCGCACACAACGTCAGAAATCTCGATCAGGGAGATCACTATGAAGAAGATTGTCGCAGCAGTTGGCCTGTTGGCCGTGATGGCCGGCGCCGCCTCGGCCCAGGGTGGTGGTGGTGGTGGTGGTGGTGGCCGTGGTCCGGCGATGAGCCCGGAAGCCCAGGACTCAGTGCAGCTCTCGCGCCTGTTCAACGGCGTGACGCTCAACGCGGACCAAACCGCGAAGGCGAAGGCGACCATCACGAAGGCCCGTGAAAGCCTTATGAGCATGGATCGTCAGGCCCCGGATTTCCGTGAGAAGATGACGGAAGCCAATGGCAAGCGTAACGCTGACCTGAAGGCGCTGCTCACGGCAGATGCCGACAAGGCGAAGTTCGACGAGAACGCAGCAGCTGCCGGCCGCGGCCGTCGTGGCGGCGGGCTCTAAGAACAAGAAGTAAGAAGTAGGCAAAAGGGCGGCGAGCTTCGGCTCGCCGCCCTTTTGATTGCCCGCCACCGCCACAGTTATTTGCCGCGGATCGCCCTGGCCGTCATCGCATTCACGCGGCCCTCCGTACAGCAGCATGCGCTTCGCCGCCGCGTATGCACTGAGAAGCGGTGCGGCAACGGCCTGCCACGCGCACGAGTGCTTGTGGCCGCCGCGCCGCTCAACCCGTCACCCCACCATCCCGACCGCCTGAATCTCAATCTGGTAGCCGAAGTGCAGATCCTTCACGGGCACCACGGCTCGTGCGGGCCGATGGTCGCCAAGGACTTTGGCATACACCGCATTCACGCGGGACCACATGTCCCCATCGGCGATGTACAGCGTCATCTGCACGCATTGGTTGAGCGAACTGCCCGCGGCTACGAGCACTCGTTCGACGTTGCGGAGGCACTGCTCGGTTTGTTCTTCGATCGTGCCCACGCGATGCTCGGTTTGCCCGGGCACAATCGGCAGCTGACCGGAGACGAAGACGAAGCCGTTGTGGACGACGCCGGGAGAATAGTGGCCGCCCGGTGGGGGCGCGCCTGGAATTGAAACGGTTTGCATGGATGAAAGATGTATCTTTCTGTGGTGAAACACGAACTCGACGTGCTCGCGATCGGCGCACACCGCGACGATGTGGAACTCACCTGCGGCGGCACCCTCGCACGGCTCAAGCGCCTCGGCCGCCGCACAGGCATCGTGGACCTCACGCAGGGCGAGATGGGGTCGCGCGGCTCGGCCGCCACGCGCGCGGACGAAGCCGCCAAAGCGGCGGCCATCCTCGGTGTGGAGGTTCGCGAGAATCTCGCGTTGCCCGATGCGGGTATCACCAACACTCCGGAGACGCGCGCCGCACTGGCACGGATCATTCGACGGCTTCGGCCTGCGGTGGTGATCGCTCCAGCACCGCGCGGACGGCACCCGGACCATCGGGTGGCCGCGCAACTCATTCGCGACGCCGTGTTTGTGGCTGGCCTCGCCAAGGTGGCGCCCGATGTGCCGGCGTACCGACCGCGCAAAGTCGTGCACGCGATTGCCTACCGCGAAGATCATGTGAAGCCGACTTTCGTCGTGGATATCAGCGACGATTTCGAGACCAAGCTCAACGCGGTGCGGTGCTACGGCTCGCAATTCGACGGCGCCACGCAGGCCGGTGAGGTCTACCCTACTGGCGATCCACTCTACCAAGTGCTGCGCCACCAGGCGTCGCACTACGGCTCACTCATTCGGTGCCGCTTCGGCGAACCCTACTACACACACGAAACCATGCGCGTTGACGACATCTCCACCCTCGAGGTTTCCACCTTTTGACGGCCGACGACGTCAATTATCCCGACTACCTCGCGCTCGATGAGCTGCTCGCGCTGCAGCGCCTCCGCTCCTCACCGGAGCATCCGGACGAGCTGCTGTTCATTGTCGTACATCAGGCAAGCGAGCTCTGGTTTAAGGTCATCATCCAGCAGCTGCATGCGCTGATTGACAGGCTCAAGAGTGGTGACGCCGAACTTGCCCTCTGGCATGTGCAACGCATCAACACGCTGATGCGCATCGTGGCAGAGCAACTCTCGTCACTCGACACGCTGCCGCCGCAACGCTTTCAGCAATTCCGCAGCTTTCTCGGCAACTCGAGCGGCCAGCAGAGCCAGCAGTTTCGGCTGATCGGCGCGCTCTCCGGCATGCGCGACGACCATTTCGTTGGCGTGCTCAAGGCGGCGGGCACCATTCCGGGGCCATTGCAGGCTGCGCTCGAAATGCCTCGGCTCGAAGATCTGTTTCACGAACTCGCCGCCGATCGGGGCAAGACACTCGAGTCACTTTACACCGGCCCGGGGCCCGATCCGGTTTTCTTTCTCGCCGAAGCGCTTCTCGAGTACGACCAGGCCTTTCAGCGCTGGCGTTTCCTCCACGTGCAACTCGTTGAACGAATCATTGGCCCCGGAACGGGCGGCACCGGTGGGACGCTCGGCGCACAGTTCCTTGCGCGCTCAGTGAGTCAGCGATTCTTCCCGACCCTCTGGGCGGTGCGCGCCAAGTTGTTCAACCCGGCGTAGCCGCGGCACTGTCCTCCACACGCTCCGCGGCGAGTTCCCTCGCTCGCTGCGACAGGACGTACCCGGCGACCAGGTCGTACGCCGCGTGCGCGACCATCGCGATCACGAGCGTGTTGGTCATCCACACCAGCCCCTGAAGGATCAGGGCCAGGAAGAACACGACCGCCATCGCCTTGGCCCCCTGCACCGCGTGTGCCACACCGAAGGCCATCGCTGAAAGAAACATCGCCGGCAGTGGGCTTCCGAAGATCGGTGTGAGAATCCACACCGCCACTCCGCGATAGGCCGATTCTTCCGCGATGCCGGCCATCACGGCAATCAGGGCGTACACCACCCATTCTCTCGCATTTCGCGGCGCCAGGCTGAAGATCAGACGGCGCCGGTCCTCATCCGGTTTGCGCAGCGCACGCGAAATCGGAATTGTGAGCAGGAGCAGGGCGAAACCGATGACGCCAATCCCCACTTCGCGCAGCCCGAGCCCACCCAGCGAAAAGAGATGCTTGCCGTACGCCGCCGAGTTGATCGCCGCCAGAAACCAGAGCACGGTGAGCGAGAACATCGTCGAGAGCGCCATCCTGAGGCGCGGCGGCGCCTGACCGTCTACATGGGCCTGTCGCAGCTGTCGTGCCGACCGCAGCGCAGCGCGGGGCAGCAGCACGAACAGGACGACGAGGAAGATGAAGCTGACGAGATTCAGGTTTCCCATTGCTCCAGAGTTGTTGCAATTCCCGGCGGAGGCGTAATCTAGCGCCGTACCCGAACTCCCCGATCTGACGGTCTACCTCGAAGCCCTCTGCGCCCGCATCCTCGGCGCGCCCTGCGTTCGGAGAAGCACACCGCTCAAGCGGACGCTCACCGACCCGCCCCATTCCCGCTTATCTTTAGCACTCGATGCCCGAGCCTATCTATCTCGATCATGCCGCCACCACTCCTGTCCGCCGGGAAGTGCTGGATGCCATGCTCCCCTATTTCGAGGCGCGCTTCGGCAATCCGTCAAGCGCGCACCGCTGGGGTCGTGAAGCCCGCACTGCCCTCGACGAGGCCCGCGAGCGTGTAGCCGCCTGCCTCGGCGCCTCATCTGACGAAGTCTGTTTCACATCAGGCGGCACCGAAGCCGACAACCTCGCCATCCTCGGCGGTTGGCGCATTCTGAAGGCCAAGGGACGTACCACTGTCGTCACCACGCCCATCGAGCACAAAGCCGTACTCGAGAGCGTGCACAAGGCGGCCGCTGAAGGCGCTACAGAGCGATTCCTATCTCTAGATGGCAACGGCACCGTCATCATGGACGATGCCCGAGCGAAGCTCACGGACGACGTTGCGCTCGCATCTGTGATGTGGGTCAACAACGAAGTCGGAACGATTCAGCCTATCGCCGAACTCGCCGCGCTCGCAAAATCGCGCGGTGTGTTCTTTCACACCGACGCCGTGCAGGCCTTCGGCAAGATTGACGTCAACGCCAAGACGATTCCCTTCGACTTTGCGAGCATCAGCGGTCACAAGATCGGTGCGCCGAAGGGCATCGGCGCGATGTACCTCCGTCGCGGGGCGCCGCTCGAGCCGCTCTTCTTTGGCGGGGCACAGGATCGCGGGCGTCGACCTGGGACTGAAAACGTTGCATCGGCCATCGGCCTCGCGAAGGCCTGCGAGCTCGCCGTTGCCGAGCGCGAAGCCCACTGCACCGCCTACCGCGCGTTGCGTGACCGACTCGAGCATGGGATTCTCGCCAAGGTCCCCGATGCGATCGTCAATGCCGGCGGCGGCGATCGTGCGCCGCACATTCTCAACATCACCGTGCCCGGCGCCGACGCCGAGGCCATGCTGATGGCGCTTGACCTCATGGGCATCGCCTGTTCGGGCGGCTCGGCCTGCCAGAGCGGGAGTACGGGGAACTCACATGTGCTTGCAGCGCTCAATCCGGGCGGCAACAAAGGCGCGTCAGTCCGCATGAGCGTCGGCTCGCTGAATAACGATGCCGGTATCGACCGCGCCATTGACGTGTTCGCGAAGCTGGCGATGAAGGCGCGCGGAATCGTTGCGGCCTAACAAGCCCCGCGTACTCGTCGCGATGTCCGGCGGCGTTGATTCATCCGTCGCCGCGGCGCTGCTGGTGAAAGAAGGATACGATTGTGTCGGCGTCACGATGAAACTCTTCGAAGACGGCGCCGAACTTCCCGACCGCCCCTGCTGCTCGCTCGACTCCACCAGCGATGCACGCCGCGTGGCCCAGCTCCTCGGCATTCCCCACTACGTACTCAACATGGTGGATCATTTCGGCCGCGATGTGATCGCCGATTTCGTCCAGGAGTACGCGGAGGGCCGCACACCGATTCCCTGTGTGCGCTGCAACACTTTCACGAAGTTCAGTGACCTCGTCGCAAAGGCGGATGCGATTGACGCGCCGTTCGTCGCCACCGGTCACTACGCACGCGCCGAAGGCGGCAAGCTCCTCCGTGGCACGGATGACGCCAAGGACCAAACCTATTTCCTCTGGGGAATCGATCGCGCTGTCGTGCCGCGCCTGATGCTGCCGATAGGCAACCTGACGAAGGTCGAAACGCGCCAGATCGCGCGCGACCTCCAATTGCCTCGCGTCGCCGATAAAGCCGAGAGTCAGGAAATCTGTTTTGTGCCCAACGGCGACTATGTCGCCATCCTCAAGCGCGAGCTGCCGGCCGACGCACCGGCGCTCAATCCCGGTCCGTTCATGCTGGGCGACGGGACCATTGTCGGCGAGCACGAAGGTTTCGCGCGCTACACGATCGGCCAGCGAAAGGCCCTGCCCGGCGGATACAGCGAACCCATGTTCGTCATCGCCATTCGCGCCGCCGACCGCGCGGTGATCATCGGTCCGCGCGAAGAACTGCTCGGTCGCGGGCTCGTCGCGCGCGGCGTCAGCTGGATGGCCGATGCGCCGCACCTCGGCGATACCCTCGGCGTGCGCGTCCGCCATCGCGCACCCATCGCCCCCGCCACCGTCATTCGCATTGACGCGAACGAAATCGAAATCGCGCTCGACGAACCCGTCTCTGCCATCGCGCCCGGACAGTCGGCCGTATTCTACTCAGGTGATGTGGTGCTTGGCGGAGGATTCATCGCGACGTCGCGGCGCGCCGCGCTTCCAGTCCTCGCCTAGGGGCTCGGCACCAGCGGGGAGGTCTCGGCGCTATCGCGGGCGAACACACAAAGCAGCACACTGTCGTATGACTCAAGTGCGGGATTCCACACTTGAGTCATTTGTTGTTTACCTCATGATGATCCAACGATAGAGCCGAGTGCCGCTCGTACGTTACGTGCATGAACTCGAAAGCCCCCAACCGGCTCGCACGAGTCGTGCTTAGTACTTGAGCGCGGCCGCCTCGGCGAAAGCTTTCATCAGCTTTTCCTGTTCGTGAGTCAGCTTTTCGGGAACGGCGACAGATACTTCGACGATAAGGTCGCCATGCTTTTCATCCTTCTTGATTCCCTGCCCGCGAATCCGGAACCGCTTGCTGCTCGGCGTGCCGGCCGGAATCTTGATCGACACTTTCTTCTCGTCCAGCGTCTCCACCGTCACCTTCGATCCGAGCGTCGCCTGCGCGATGTTCACGCTGGCGCGCACCACGAGATCGAGCCCTTCGCGATCCCATGTGGGATCGTCCTTCACGTTGAACGTGAGGAGCACGTCGCCTGCCGGTCCACCACGCAGTCCGCGACCGCCCTGGCCCTTCAGGCGGATCTTGGAGCCGGTCTCCGTGCCTGCCGGAACCGAGATATTCAGTTTGCGCCGTACGCGCTGATCGCCCGCACCACCACAGGTGCCACACTTCTCCGTCGCGACGCTGCCCTTGCCGAGGCACCTCGGGCAGGGCCGATTCACCGCAAAGCTCCCTTGACCGAACGAGATCGCGCCAACGCCACCGCACTCTGGGCAGCTCTGCACTTTCGCGCCAGGAGCGGCACCAGTTCCGCGGCAGGGCACACACTCTTCATTCACTTCGAGGTCGATCGGCACCTTGCCGCCAAGTGCGGCAACGCGGAACGGAATTTCGAGCGTGGTTTCGACGCTCTGTCCTTGCTCTGGCCCCGACTGACGCTGGCTCCGGCCGCCGCCAAACATTGAGCTGAAGAGATCCCCAAGGCCGCCGAGGCCACCAACGTCGTACTCCTCATACTTCGCCCCGCCCGCGCCACCGCTCGAACGGCCACCGCCTGACCGCGAGCTGGTACCGCCTCCGCGCGAACTCAGCCCATCGAACGCGCCAAGCCGACGCATCTCGTCGTACTGCTGTCGCTTCTTCTCGTCGCCAAGCACCTGATACGCTTCTGAAATTTCCTTGAAGCGTTCGGTGGCCTTGGGATCGGCCTTGTTCGTGTCGGGGTGGTACTGCTTGGCCATCCGACGGTATTGCTTCTTGATCTCGTCAGCCGTGGCTTTTTCGGCCACCCCAAGGACGCTGTAGTAGTCCTTTTTGGCCATGATCGTTGGCGGTCGCTGGCGGAGTTAGTTCGCCGCGCTGTCAGCGCCGCCCTGCCACTGCTTCACAACCACGCGCGCCGGGCGCAGCAGCATCCCATTGAACAGATATCCGACCTGATAGACCAGCGCGACAACGTGATCTTCATCTTTCGTCGCCGCCGGTGTGGTGGTGATGGCTTCGTGAAACGCCGGGTCAAAGGGCGCATCCACGGGATTAATTAACTCAAGGCCGTGCCCGGCCAGTGACTTCAGCAGTTTGCGTTCGACCAGCTCGACGCCATCAACGACGGTCTTCGTGTCGGTCGCCGCAGGATCGAGATGCGCCACGCGCCCAAGATCGTCGAGGCTCTCGAGAATTCCCTTGACGAGCATGCCCATGCCCTTCGACTCGGCTTCCTGCCGCTCGCGCACAGCGCGCTTGCGCGAGTTTTCAAAGTCGGCGTACAACCGGAGATACTTGTCCTTCTGAATCGCCACTTCCTTCGCGAGCGCCGCGATCTCCTGCTCGGCTCCAGCGTCGGTCGCGTGCCCGGCATCCGACCCACCGTTGCGCAGGGCTTCGCCCGCCGCCTGAGACGCTGGCGGCAGTTCCTCGTCCGCGGTGGCGGTCGGGTCGACTTCTGGGGGCGGTTTCTTCATCGTTGAATTGAATTTCGTCGCATGCAACCAGATGGGGCAACAGTCGTGCCATCTGGTTCAAGCCAACTGGTCAGCCAGAGGACACTACGTCGGCGTACACCCCGCCGTTTCGGCGGGCAAAAGCCCTATGAATCGCCGCGTAGCCGCCGCCGAACGAGGTCGAGGGCCCACTGGGCCGACCGCTGCCGGACCTCCTCGCGATCGCCGATCATCTGCCGTCTGGCGGTCTTTACGGCTCCGCGCACGTCGAGAGCGAAACAGACCGTCCCCACGGGCTTTTCGGGCGTGCCACCATCCGGTCCGGCAACACCGGTAATCGCCACAGCAACATCTGCGCGGTAGCGCGCCCGTACGCCTATGGCCATTTCGCGAGCTGCTTCTTCACTCACCGCACCGAACTTGATGAGCGTGTCGTCGCCTACGCCGAGGTGCGTCGTCTTCACTTCGTTGGCGTAGGCAATTACGCCGCCGAGAAAGAAGTGACTCGACCCTGGAATTGCCGTGACGCGCGCGCCGAGCATACCGCCCGTACAGCTCTCGGCCACGACGAGCGTCATGCCGTTCGTACTCAGTTGAGCGAGCACGACTGCAGCGAGGTCATCGTTCCCCGAGCCATACGCGAACGGGCCGATGGTTTCGGTCAATGCCGCTGCGGCCGCATCGAGAATCGCCGTTGCGTCTGTCGTGCCGCGCCCGCGCGACGTGAGCCGCAAGTCCACGCCGGCCCATCCCGGAAGAAAGGCGAGCGAGAGCCCGGCAAGGTGCGACTCGATCGGCTTGAGGGTGTCGGCGAGCAACGACTCAGCGATGCCGGTTGTGCGAACGGTGCGCGACACGACCACAGACGTCGGGCCCGATCCCAAGCGCTCGCGCACCTTCGGCAGCACTTCCTCGGCGAACATGCCGCGCATCTCGCGTGGAACGCCTGGCAGCATCGCCACCCAGCGCGAGCGCTCGTCCTCAAGCCAGATACCCGGAGCTGAGCCGTGGCGGTTGGTGAGAATCGTCGCGCCCTCTGGAACCAGTGCCTGCTGCTCGTTGGCCTTGGGCAGCGTCTTGCCCCAGCCGCGCGCAATCCAGCGGGCGCGAAGCGCTTCAAGAATATCGGTGTCGAGGCGCATCCCGCGCCCAAACGCAGCAGCGATGCTCGGCTTTGTGAGGTCGTCGCTGGTCGGGCCGAGTCCGCCGGTGGTAATCACCGCACCAGTGCGCTCCAGCGCCTCTCGTACTGCTGCGGTGATCGCTTCGGCTTCGTCGCCAACTGAAGTGCGCCGCACAACCGCAACGCCAATTGCGGCGAGCTCACGCGCAAGGTGCGCGCCATTCGAGTCGAGCGTGAATCCGAGGAGGAGTTCGTCGCCGATGGTGACGAGTTCGATGTTCACGACTTCGCTGCCGTCGCGATTCGCCCGAACCGCCAGACGTAGACCCCCATCGAGTACACCGTCAGCGCCACGCTGACCACCATCGCAATCACACCGACAATTCCGGCGAGGTTGGCGAGGAAGTCCCAGCGGAGGCTGTCGCGGACATCAATACGGTCCACGGTCGCGACAAAAAACCAGAAGTACGCCGCGCCAATCCAGATGAGCTGAAACGCCGTCTTCAGCTTCGCCGCGAAGATCGACGCAATCACCGTCCCGCGCCGGTGCGCCATCTGGCGGAGCACCGTCATCGCGAGTTCGCGGCCAAGGACGATGACAACCACCCACCAGGGGAGCGGCACACGCACATCCACGCTGCCGAGGCTGATGACGAACGGATAGTGTGAGAGGACGTCGCGCGCGACACCGGCACTCGAAATCCAGCGGTGCAACAGATCGCTTTCCGGCGCCATCAGCCAGAACATCGGGACGAACGTGCCGAGGAGCAGCAACTTGTCAGCGAACGGATCCAGCATTTTGCCAAGGTCGGTCACCAAGCCGCGCGTGCGCGCGAGCATGCCATCGTAGTAGTCGGTCACCGCGACGGCGAGGTAGAGCACGAACGCGGCGAGGCGGTAACCCGGATCTTCCTGCATCGGCAGCCACACGAGGAATGGCGTAAAAGCGATGCGCCCGACGGTAAGCCAGTTGGGAAGATTCACGCCGAGGGCCTCGAACTCATCGCTCCAGTTCC
Source organism: Gemmatimonadota bacterium (assembly GCA_026387935.1). Classification (GTDB taxonomy): domain Bacteria; phylum Gemmatimonadota; class Gemmatimonadetes; order Gemmatimonadales; family Gemmatimonadaceae; genus Fen-1231. Next base: position 127,739 of record JAPLKU010000014.1, read on the forward strand.
GGCGTTGCTTACGAGAGTGTCTTGAGCACGAGCTTACTCACGGCGCGAAGCGTTTCGAATACGCCATCACCGGTGACGGCGACCGCTTCGAAGTACGGTGCGCGCTCCACCCATTCACCGGTCGGGATCTGGGCAACCAGAGTCTCGCCCGCGTGCGCAGGGTCGGGCGTGACGCGCTGCTTGGCCGCGTCGGTGACTTCCCAACCCGGGTTGAGCGCGTTTTGCAGGTCGGCGAGCGGCGCGGCATTCCGGAGGTCCCGCTTATTGTACTGCAACACGAACGGCATCTTCGTGAGGTCGTACCCATACTCGGCCATGTTGTCGTACAAGTTTTGCATGGCTTCCTGATTTGCCTCCATGCGCTCCACCTGCGAGTCGGCGACGAACACGATCCCGTCGGCGCCCTTTAGAATGAGTTTGCGCGAGGCGTTGTAGTACACCTGGCCGGGCACGGTGTAGAGATGAAAGCGCGTCTTGAAGCCGCGAATCGTCCCCAGATCAACCGGAAGAAAATCGAAGAAGAGCGTGCGTTCCGATTCCGTGGCAAGCGAAATCAGCTTGCCTCGCGTGTCGGGCTTCGTCTTGGTGTACACATGCTCGAGGCTGGTTGTCTTGCCACCAAGCCCAGAACCGTAGTACACGATTTTGCAGTTGATCTCGCGTGACGCGTAGTTGATCATCGACATGGCTGATTCTCCTTATCCAAACAGCTTGTCGATTTCATCATAGGCGCCGGCGAGCAGCCCGGCCTGCTGGGGCTTTCCTGGCCCGCCGCGGGAGAACACTTCGTGGAACAACGTGGTCAGTTCACCCACCGTTTCCTTCATCTTGAGGCGCACGAGGCCCAGCGTCGTGCGATTGTCGAACAGCGTGACGAGAATAATTCGTCTCGCGATGTCGGCGAGGTACATCGACTCTTTCTCGCCCTGGTGAAAAAGGGAATTGAAATCAGTTTCTCCAATGAGGCGAGCGAGCTGGTCGTTGGCACTGAAGTCCGCGGCGGTCAACGTCGCAAACGCCGTGGGATCGAAGTTCGGCTGTTCACCGACCGTGGCCACGAGCTGGCCCGACCGATCCACGAGCAACGCGCAGCGCGCATTGCTCTCAAAGAGGAACTTCTGCAGCGATTGTGTAATCGCGGCAAAGTCCTCTTCCGTGAATGACCAACTGGCAGAACCGCTCACAGCGCTCTCTTCACGTCATTTCTCTCCTGGCCGTCATCGCCTGCGCGATCGTGACGCCATCGGCATACTCGAGATCGCCGCCCACCGGAATACCGCGCGCGATCCGGGTGACCAGCACGTTTTGCCCCGCCAACTGCTCTTGAACATACAGCGCGGTGGCCTCGCCTTCGAGCTTCGGGTTGGTCGCGAGGATCACCTCGCGCACCCCTCCCGCCTTGACGCGGGCCACCAGCCCTACCACCGCCAAGTCGTCCGGCCCAACCCCATCGAGGGGTGAAAGCCGCCCGCCGAGCACGTGAAATACCCCCCGAAACTCGCCTGTGCGCTCAATCGCGGCGATGTCACCCGCCTCTTCCACCACGCAGACCGTCGCATGGTCCCGCCGCGCATCGGCGCAAATACCGCAGAGCGCATCCTCCGTCAGGTTTCCGCAGCGGTCGCACCGCCGCACGCGATCGGTCAACGTGCTCAAGGCGCTGGCGAGCCGCTTGCTCTGCTCGGGCGGCTGCTTCAGCAAATGGTACGTCAGCCGCATAGCCGACTTCCTCCCGATCGTTGGGAGGCGCGCCAGCTCGGTCACCAGGTCGTCAATCGCAGACATCGTTGGCCGCGCGGGTCAGAACGGAAGCTTCATGGGAAAGGGGAGGTTCATCCCCACGCTCACCTTCTGCATTTCAGCCTGCGCGAGCTCGGTCGCCTTTCGTTGCGCTTCACCGATGGCCACGACCACGAGGTCTTCCAGCATTTCAATATCAGATGGATTCACAACACTCGGGTCGATCTTGACCTTCCTGACCGTTCCCTTGCCGTCGGCTTCAACCGTCACCATCCCGCCGCCGGCCGACCCCGAAACCGTTGTGCGCTGAAGCACGCCCTGCATCTCCTCGATGCGGGACTGCATCTGCTGCGCCTGCTGCATGATTTTCAGAATGTCAGTCATTATTGGCTACGCTATAAGTCCAAGACTGTCATAAGGTTAGCCACTTATCGCAACAGCAGCAATCGGACCTGGCGAGCGCTTAGTCGACGAGCCGAAGGTCCAGCGTATCAAAGGCCGCGTCGAGAAGCGGCGCGCCCTTCCGGAGCATGGCAACCCGGCTGGCCGTAACATCGGCTTCGGTCATCCGCTTGCCCGCGCCCGCCTGGCCAACATGGCCCGCCGCTCGTACCGGAGCGGCCGCTGGTTCGGTGCGACTCGTCACGACGCGCTGGATTCCCGTGAAGAGCGTTCGCATCGCCGTCAGAATCGACTCGGCGCCGCTGTCGATGGCCGCTTGTAAGGCTTCGCTCGCGACGTGGATGGTCACTACCCCATTGGCAACGGCGTGCGGTGTGGCCTCGGCGAGCGAGGAGGCCACAAGACCCCTCCCCGAGGCGCGAACGGCCTCCACGACGTCATCCCAGCGGCCAGCAAGTCGGTTCAGCTCAACTGGCTCCATCGGAGGGCCGGCGGCCGGGGGCGCATCGGCGAGCATGGCAGTTGGGCGTGCTTCAGCCACGCGGGCGATCGGGGGACGCGGGCGCTCCAGCGCTCCGCCGCCGGCCGGCAAGCCGCGCAGCACATCTTCGAGGTCCACCGTGCGGTCGAGCAGCGCGAAGCGAACAAGAATCGTTTCAAACAACAACTGTTGTTGCGCGCTACGCCGGAAATGCGGTTCGAGTTCGACCACCAAATGCAGCATGCGGAGCAGGTCCGGCGGAGAGAAGCGGCCTTTCGCTGCTTCGAGTGCGCCACGCATCCGTTCCGAGAGATCCATGAGGCCGGCGCCGAGTGCGATGGCGAGCTCGCCGCGAAGCGCATCGGTCACGCCGGCCAGCAGGAGACCAAAGTCGGCACCATGGTCGGAGAGCCGCGCGACTTCCGTGAACACATCGCCCGCGCGCCGCTCGGCGATGACGGTGAGGAGCCCGAGGATTTCGTCGTCGTGCACGAGGCCGAGCGTCTCGCGCACCAGCTGCGCGGTCACCGCGCCCGTGCCGAGCGAGAGCACCTGATCCGTCAACGACAGCGCATCGCGCATGGAGCCGTCGGCTGCGCGCGCCAGCATGACGAGGGCATCGGGCTCTGCGGTCACCTGCTCGGCCGCGAGCACCGTGATGAGGCGCTCGCGCACATCGTGCGGGCTCATGCGGCGCAGGTCGAATCGCTGCACGCGCGAGAGAATCGGCGCCGCCTGGTTGGCGATTTTCTGTGGTTCCGTGGTGGCAAACACAAACACCACGCGCGGCGGCGGTTCCTCAATGATTTTCAGGAGCGCATTCCACGCTTCCTTCGTGAGCATGTGCGCTTCGTCAATGATGTACACCTTGTACCGGTCATCGCCGGTGGGGGCATACATCGCGCGTTCACGGAGGTCGCGGGCATCGTCCACGCCGCGGTTGCTGGCCGCATCGATTTCGACGACGTCGAGCGACGCCGATCCAGCCCAAATCCGGTCGCAACTCGGGCAGTCGCCGCAGGGCTCGCGATCCGGACGGCGCTTCTCGCAGTTGAGCGCCATGGCCAGCACACGTGCCAGCGTGGTCTTGCCCGTGCCGCGCGGCCCGCAAAAGAGGTAGGCCTGGGCCACACGATCGTGCTCAATGGCGCTGCGCAGCGTGGTGGCCACATGGGTCTGTACCGCGACATCGGCAAAACGACGGGGGCGGTACTTTCGGGCGAGCGCGAGCGGCATGCCGAAAAGCTAACGAGGAATCACTTCAGCGGCACGCGAATTCCGGCCCAGGATTCGGTCGCACCCGACGAGTAGCGCGCGTCGCCGACGAACACCGTGTTCGAGTCGGCCCCGGCTCCGCGCACGAAGTAGGGAAAACGCGACCAGCGGAGGAATCGCTCACCGTCGCGCGTGGCGCGAATGGCCGCGGTGAGTGCCGGCGTGACTCCCGTGGGTTCGGCGGCCGACGCGCGTTCGAGGACGGCATGCGTGCCATTCCAGACAGCGCGACGTTCCGTGATCCCGTCGGGCGTGCGCTGCATGACCAGCCGTCGCGTGAACGACAGCGGTTCCGGCGCCACCATGAGATCGGGGCGGGAGAACCTGACTCCGTCACGCCGTTCAACTTCGGCGCGCGACGACTCACTCATGAACTTCATCGCGGCGATATACACCAACGCGAGCGTGAGTGCGGCGCGCGCGGCCAATTCGGCCCGGGGCGATCCGGCGCGGAGCAGACGTGACGAGGCAAACCAGCCGAGCGCGAACAACCCGATGAGCGTCGGATCGACAATGAACAGCGTGTCGCCGTAGAACCACTCGTTGCTGAACGGCATCAGGAGCCGGACACCGTAGTTGTTCAGCCAGTCGAGCGACGGGTGGCTGACGACGGCGATTGCGGCGAGCGGGAGGTAGGCGCGCCAGGAGCGGGGTGCAGCGCCGCCGTCTGAACCGATCGCCGTATCAGCCCCGGCCAGACCCGCGGGTGAAATCGGACGGCGTCGCGCCCACCATGCGAATGCGAGCGAAAGCGCGATCGCCCACACGATCAACGCCGGCAGTCCGTGCGTCCACCCGCGCCGAAACGAAACGGCAAAGGCGTTGTCGGCGCCGAGGTAGGTGACGGCGTCCACATCGGGAATGTTGGCGGCGATAATGCCGAGCAGCGTCGCGCGCGGCAGTCGGCGTGCAAACCCGGCCTGCGCGATGGCCGCGCCGGCGAGCGAATGACAGACGTTGTCCATGGGGCAGAAAGATGGCCGGCGCAACGTCCGAAATGGAAACGCTGCGCCGGCCGACGTTCAGAAACTTCGCGCCAGGCCTTCGCTAGGCCTTCGCGCTCGACTTATTCAGGAAGGCGGTCACGATACCAACCACGACAAGCGTTACGCCGTCGCCAACGATCTGCATAGCGACGAGGCGGCGCGGCATCGGTTGCACGGCGTAGTAGACGAGATACATCGGTGTCGCCACCAGTCCCATCGCGAGGCCGTACCGAATGCCTTGTCCCATCCACTCGGCGGCCGAGATGCCGCGCTGGTAAATCCAGACAAATCCGGCGGCCATCAGCACGTGCGCGCCAAGCATGTATGGCAGGTAGCCCATCTGATCGGCTTCGGGCCGATACAAGCTGCCAAGGGCAGCATAGTTCGGCGCTAACCAGGCACCGTGAACGGCGAAGCTCAGACCCATCCATACGACGAAAGCAGCCAGCCACGACGTGAGGAACTTTGCGTTCATGGGTCCCCTTGGGGTTGGAGTTGTGTATTGGAACGTTGGCGCTGCGATTCGAATGCTCCGTGAATTGACGATTGAGTCTGGTGATAGCGACTGCCCAAGAGCCTTGACGCCCTCGGTAGGCATACATAGCATTGCTATGTATGCCTACCCAGCCGCGGACTCGTCTGGTCGAGCTTGTCATCCTCGCCCTCGCGATCGCCAGTGGCTTCGCGATCAACTGGGTCGACACGCGCCCGAACTGGGACGACACGGGAATTACCGTCGGCTTGCTGTTGCTGACGACCGGACTGCTCGCGTTCCTCGCACCGCGGCGCGTCTGGCTCATCGCGCTCGCCGTCGGCGTGTGGATTCCCGCGCAGGCCGTGATGAAGAACGGCGTGACGACCGGGACGCTCTCCATGTTCCTCGTGCTGCTCTTCCCACTCGCCGCCGCGTACGGCGCGCTGGGAATTCGACAGTTGACCATGCCGGGCACGAAGACTCCGTAGGGAGCGCGCCGCTTGCGTTGGCGTTCACCTCGCGCGACGTTTTTGCCGAGTGAGCACTGACCACGGAACCGAATCGAGCTCCACACGCCACGCCGCGCCGACCACCGCGCGGCGCCGCATGCCGCATGCCGTCGTGATGATGCTGCTCATCATCACTGCGTCCGTCGCACTGACCTACGTGGTCCCCGCCGGGCGCTATGCGCGCACGAAGGCGGGCCCGGTCGTGCCGGGAAGCTTCCACACCATTCCCAAGGACTTCGGCGCCGGTGTGCTGCAACTGAAGGCCGGCAACGACAGCGTCGCCTATCCGGCCAGCCCGCTCGCCATTCTGACGTCGATTCCCACAGGCATGGTGCGCGCGGCGCCGCTCATCATGATGATCCTCTTCATCGGCGGGATGTTCGGCGTGCTGCAGCACACCAACGCGGTCAACGCGGGCATTGATCGACTGCTGGTGATCACGGGCGGGAATGCGAACATCGTCGTTCCGGTGTTCATGATCATGCTCGCGTGCGGCAGCACTTTCCTGGGGCTGATCTCCGAGTACCTCGTGATCATCCCGATCGCGCTCGTGCTCGCCGAACGCCTCGGGCGCGATGCGTTGTTCGGTACGGCGATGGTGACGGTCGCCGCAAAAATCGGCTACCTGACCTCCGTCACGAATCCCCTCGCGCTCGCCGTCGCGCAACCACTCGTTGGCTTGCCGGTGTTCTCAGGCGCCTGGTTCCGATTCGCGACGCTCGCGGTGTTTCTCCCCATCGGCATCTGGTACGTGCTCCGCGCCCCGCGCGGTGCCGGCACCGCCGGAGCCGCCGCGCCACGCGCCGTCTTCGTCGCCGAACCGTTCACCGGGGGTCACATGGCCGTGCTCGCCGCGCTCGGCCTCGCGATCGGTGTGATGATTTGGGGAGTACACGAGCACAATTGGAGCAACCCAGAGCTCAGCGCGATGTACATCGCGCTCGCCCTCGTCATCGCGATCGTCGGCCGCGTGAGTTCACGCGAAGCGTCGCAGTCGTTCGTGAAAGGCATGCAGGGCATGATGCTCGCCGCGCTTCTCGTCGGGCTGGCCGCGGCCGTCGAAGTGATCCTGCGCGAAGGCATGGTGCTCGACACCATCATCGCGTCGCTGACCAGCCTGGTCGAGGGACGCCATCCGGTGTTCGTCGCCAATGGGATGATGTGGCTTCAGATGGTGATTGACGTGTTCATTCCGTCGACATCAGGCAAGGCGGCGGTGACCATGCCGATTCTCGGACCCATCGGCCAGCTCTCCGGCGTGTCCGGCCAGGTGACCGTGCAGGCGTTCCTCTTTGGCAACGGCCTCATGAACACACTGACGCCAACGTCGGGCATGCTCCTCGCCTATCTCGCGACGGGTAAAGTCGCCTACGGGGAATGGATCCGGTTCGTGATGCCACTCGCACTCATACTCGTGGCGCTCTGCTCGGTTGCGCTGACCGTCGCCGTGCTCATCGGACTGTGAGCGCGCAGTGAACGCTGCGTTCCGCATTCGGCGGCCCCACCCGGAGCCGCCCGTACTGCTGTACGACACACCGCACAGCGGCCGCGACTACCCGGCCGAGTGGAAGACCAAAGCTACGCGCGCCGAACTCCGCCGCGGTGAGGACGCCTACGTCGACGAACTCCTCGCCGGCGCGACCGCGCATGGCGCGTGCGTCCTCGAGGCACTGTACCCGCGCTGCTACATCGATCTCAACCGGCCGGAAACAGACATCGACGCCGAGTTGCTGGCCGCGCCCTGGGCTGGCCCAATCGCGCCGACGGAGAAATCCGCGCGCGGACTGGGACTTATTCGACGGTATGTCGTGCCAGGGATCGAGGTGAACGCAGGGCCGCTCTCGGTCGCGGATGTTCGCGGGCGGATCGAGACGGTGTATGGGCCCTACCATGTTGCACTCAAGGCGCTCGTCGCCGCCCTTCGCGCAGCGCATGGCACCGTGTGGCACGTCAACTGGCACTCAATGAAGTCCGTGGGCAATGCCATGACGCCGGATGGTCCCGGCGCGCGCCGCACCGACTTCGTGGTATCGGACCGCAACGGCATGAGCGCCGAGCCAGCGTTCACCGGGTGCATCGCAGACACGCTGCGGGGGCTGGGCTATTCCGTGTCAGTCAACGATCCGTACCAGGGCGGGACGATCGTTCAGCGGGTCGGTGTGCCTGGCAATGGTGTGCATAGCGTGCAGGTCGAGATCAACCGCGCGCTCTACCTCGACGAAGCCGCTGTCGCCAAGACCTCCGGATTTGCCCCGCTCTCTGCAAATCTGGACGCGCTCACCGCCGCGCTCACCCGCGAGTTTCTCAAGCGCTAGAACAACAGCGCGCCGCCGTCAACCTGATGCCGACAGCGGCGCTGAACCAGCAGCGGGCGCGCGTGCCGGGTGCGCGTGCCGGGTGCGCGTACTGGGTGCGCGTACTGGGCGCGCGTACTGGGCGCGCGTGCTGGCGTGGAACTACGGCTTTTTAGGCGGAGTCACAGCCTTCGGTGCATTCCACGGGGCCGGCGCCGGTGTTTCGCGCGTCGGCTCACGGGCTGGAGCCGACGCCACCTGCGTGGGCTCAGCAGCCGGAGCCGAATCGCGGTCTCCGTCGAGCATGCCGCCCTTCGCCACGAGCTCTGCGGCCAGCACGGTCTGGATCACCTGGTGATGTTGTTCGTCGCCGAATCGGCGGCACCGCCCGCTTCGCCGTGGACTAGACGTCCCGGTCAGGGGCGATGCTAACCGATTGTCCCACAACAGCTTGCGCAAGCAAGGCCTGCTGTCTTGCCAACCAGACGCTTACGCCCAGCCAGACCGCGCAGATTGGGACGGCGAACCACGCGATGTGCGTGTACGACAGCCCGAGCGCCACGAGTCCAGCAAAGGTCCACGCACCCGCCTGGTCACCAATCCGGTAGACGAACGTTTCGATGAAGCTCTTGGCTTTGTACTTGTCCTCGCGCGGGACCACCGTGAACAGCACTTCCATCGCCGGATTGGTCAGCGCGAAGTTGCCGGCGCGCCGCAACACCACAAACGACGCCACAGCGGCAAAGCTCGAGACGCCACCGAGCAAACCGAACCCTACCATGGACAGCAACGGAACCACGGCGAGCACAACGCCGAGTCCAAACCAGCGGATCAGTCGTCCCGTGAAGAAGATCTGCGTCAACACCGTCAGCACCTGCACGGCAAGCTCGATGCGCGCCAGCACAACGGTGCGCGACGTCCGATCAGCAAAGGTTGCGCCGATAATCGCGGATTGTTCGAAGTACAGAAAGGTGGAACCGAAGGTAAAGAGCGCGATGAACACGGCCGTTGCCACGAGGTAGCGCGATTTGATGACATGCGTGAAGCCCGCAAACACGCTACCGCCGAGCGCGGCGCTATCGTCACCCTTCGCCCCGCGCCCACGCACCGACACTGCGCCGGTGCCTCCGGTACTCATGGCGGCGGTCTGCGGAAACTGCAGAACCGCCAGCACGGCGATTTCGATGAGGACGACGCTCACGATGAGCAGATTTGCCGAGCCCAGACGTGCCGCGAGACCCGCCGTCACCGCCGATCCGCTGATCGAGCCGAGCGTTCCACCAACGCCGATAAAGCCGAAGAGCCGTTTCGCCTGCTCGCTCTGGAACGCATCGGCCATGAAGCACCAGAACAGCGACGTCACAAAGAGGTTGAAGACGCTCGTCCAGACATAGAACGCGCGCCCAATCCAGAGGTCGGCCGCCGACCCTTCAACCGCGCCGAGCATGCGGAACGCGACGTAAAACGCCACGAGCGACAGTGCGACGGCGTGGTAGGCGTACGGGATGAACTTCCGTGGGGGAAACCGCACTACCACGGCGGAAAAGACGGCGTTGGCAACCAGCATGGTGCCGAGCGTGCCGACCCAGAGCCACGAGAGCTGCGTCGCGCCACTCGATGCGGCGACCGTATCGCGCATCGGCCGTAAGACAAACCAACTCGAGAGCGCGAAAAAGAAGTAGACGAACGCGACGACAACCGCTCGCACTTCGTCAGGGCGCACGTCTACTGCGCGGCGCAGCGCATGATACAGCGCGCCGGGAGGTGGCCCGCCCGCCGCCTCCGAGCCCGCGGCCGCCGATTCGTTCAGGGCGCGCTCTTCTTGAAAGCGTGCCAGGCCGCGAGCACTTCAGTCTCGCGTGCGGCGGAAAGACCGCTGGTCTTGCCGTCGGCCAGCGCCTGCTGGGCCTCAGGCGGCCGCGTCTTGTGCCATTCGAGCGTTTCCTTTGCGGTGACGGCGAGCGGACGGAACGTGAGCCCCGCCTGTAGCGCGCGCGCATTGCTGCGCGTGGAAAATCCGGGCGACCGCTTCGGGGGAAACCACACCGGCATGTTCGACCAGGCCCGCACGTTTTGTGACTGGAGAAAGTCGGCGGGCACCCAGGTGAACTGCGCGCCGGCGGTCGTGATGGCCTTGATTCCACCAAGCATCTCGGCCATCGGTTGCGGCTGCTGCGGGCCGCAACCATTGAACGTGCCGAACACGCGGTTTTCGGCCATCCGGATCGTCCACTCCGCGAGATCACGTGAATCAATGATCTGCTCGGGATCGGTCGGATCGCCAGGCGCCAGCACTTCACCGCCCTTGTCGATCCGCACGGGCCAGTAGGTGAAACGGTCGGTCGCGTCGAGCGGGCCGACAATGAGCCCCGGCCGAATGATGGTATGAATGCCCGGGTATTTCCGCGCCACCTCGCGCTCGGACTCCGCCTTCAACACGCCGTAGTTGCCACCCTTGCGCGCGTCTTCCGGCTTGACCGCATACGGATCCATGCCCGCCGGCAACTCATGGGTTTTGTCGGTCTCGTCCAGATCCGCCACGGCATCACTCGCATACGCCGAGAGCGTTGAGATGAAGATGTAGTGCTTGGTGTGGCCGCTCAGGTGTTCCGCCACATTGCGCACCCAGAGCGGCAACGTGGTCGGATTGTCGATGACGACGTCGAACGACGTTCCCTTGAGCGCGCTGACGTCCGTGGTCAGGTCGCCGATCAGCTGGTCGACGCGTCCCTTGAAGAAATCCGGACGCGTGCGATTGCGGTTGAAGAGCGTGACCTTGTGCCCCCTCGCCGTGGCATACTCGACTTGCTCGGGCCCGGTGAACCCCGTGCCGCCAAGAATGAGAATGTTGAGTGGCGCGCCATGCGGGTTCAGGCGTTCATGCGCGAGCGAACCTGGTGCGCGGCCCGCTCCGTGAGCAGTGCCACCAGTGGTGCCACCAGTGGTGCCTCCAGTGGTGCCTCCAGTGGTGCCTCCAGTGGTGCCACTGGCGCCGGTGAGAAAATCCCGTCGACTGAGACTCATCGGCCCGCCTTTGTTTTCGCGTGCCACGCGGCGAGTACTTCCGCTTCGCGCTTGAGACCGATGCCATTGATCTCGCCGTTGATCGTCGCGAGTTGCTCGGCTTCAGGACGCGTCTTGTGCCAGTCGAGCGTGTCCTTGGCGGTCACGGCGACGGGCCGGAACGTGAGCCCTTTGGCGATAGCCTTCGCTGCGCTACGCCGCTGGTACCCGGCCGTCCGGCCGTACGGCGGTTGCCAGACGGTCATGTCGCGCCACGGACGCACCTTCTGTTCCTGCAGGAAATCCCAGGGCACCCAGGTGAACGACGCGCCCGCCGAGGTGACGGCCTTCACGCCGTAGAGCATTTCCGACACTGTCATCGGATCGCGGGGTCCGATCGCATTGTAGGTGCCCAGCTCGCGTGCCTCGGCCATGCGCACGGTGAACTCGGCAAGGTCGCGCGAGTCAATGAACTGGCACGGATCGTCGGGCTTATCAGGTGCGAGAACTTCGCCACCACGCTCAATGCGCGCCGGCCACCAGGTAAACCGATCGGTGCGGTCGAGCGGCCCAACGATCAGACAGGGACGAATGACGGTCCACGCATCGGGATACTGCGCTGCCACTTCGCGTTCGGCGCGCGCCTTGAATGCCCCATAGTAAGCCGGGTTCGACGAGGCGGCCTGCTGCTTCTCATTGCGCTGATCGGGCTGATAGGGATCGAGCCCTTCGGGCATCGGCACCGTCGGGCTGTTCTCATTGATCCCGATTTCGCTCTGGTCGTTGTAGACCGAGGTGGTGGAGATGAAGATGTAGTGTTTGACGTTTCCCTTGAGCTGCGTTGCGACGTTCTTTACCCACCAGGGCAGCGTGGTCGGGTTATCGATGACAACATCGAACTTCTTCCCCTTTAGTGCGCTCACATCGCCGTTCAAGTCGCCGATCAGCTCCTCGGCGACCTTGCCCTTGAAGAGGCCCGGGCGCGTCTTGCCGCGGTTGAAGAGGGTTACGCGGTGGCCGCGGGCGATGGCGTATTCCACCTGCTCGGGGCCGGTGAAGCCCGTTCCGCCCAGGATCAGGATATTGAGCGGGACCCGCGCCTTGCCCACGGGGCTTGGGGTCCACACCCCATTAGGCTCCGGCGTACCTCCGAAGGCGAGCTTCGGCACGGCGCCAAGCCCGATGGCAGTCCCGGCAACCGAAACGGACTTGATGAATGAGCGTCGATCGGTGGACATGGCATTCCTCCGGAAGGGCGACCCGCAACCACCTCAAGGTACGGCAGGAGGGCCGTCGGTGTCCACGATCCACGGCGACGGCGCGTATTACAGATGCGGACCCGGTGCCACGGCTGTATCATCAAAGGGTACCGCCATTTGAAAGCTAAATTCGCCCGACGGAGACCTGTATGACCCCCCGCCAGACTGCCCTCTCGTTCTCGTTCTTCGCCCTCGTTGCCACCGCTAGCGCCGCGGCGGCTCAACAGGCAGCTCCAGCCATGTCGAAAGACGACATCGCAACGCTCGCCCGAATCGAAGTAACCATCAGCAAGGTGCGCGACTCGGTGGGCGCTCAGCTCACGATGGTGCGCAACAAAAAGGATGAGCAGCAGCAGGAGCTGCGCCAACGCCTGGCGTCGCAGGTGTCCACTATTCTGCTCAAGAGCGGCCTGAGCGAGGCGGAGTATCGCCGTCGGACCTTCGTCATCAGCTCCGATCTCCAGGCACGCCAGCTCTATGACAGCATGGTCGTGGTCATCACGGGCACCCCACTTCCCGGCGCCATGCCGGTCGCGGCGACCGTAAATGTGCCAGCCGGACAGGTGGGTGTTCATATTGGGCATGTGGTCAATGCGTTCGGCAACACACCGAGCGGGGTGGGCCTATTGACGGCCGCCATCGCGGAATCGCGCATCGCCGCGACGCATGCGCAACTGGCGACGCGCCAGCCGACGAATCTCGACTACATGAAGCTGCATGCTGGCCATGTGATCAACGCGCTCGATCCGACGGTCGTGACGGCCGGCCCCGGCCAGGGATACGGCGTGAAGAAGGCGGCCGATGGCGTGGCCACTCACATCGAGTTGGCTGCACAAGTCACCGGCGCGTCGGCCAATGTGCTGCTACACTCCCGGCACATCGCCATTTGCGCGCGCAATACTATTCAGCGCGCCGATGCTTTGATCGCGCTCGCACAGAAGATCATCGCCTCCACGAGCGCCGCCGAGGCCGCTGGACTCGTCAGTGAGCTCGCCGCCATGTCCGATCAGTTGATGAACGGCAAGGATGCGAACGCCGATGGCCGCGTGGGCCCGGAAGTGGGCGAAGGCGGACTGAACGTCGCTGACGACCACCTGAAGCTGATGCTCACGATGGAGCGGTAGGGCTACTTCAGCTCCTTGAGCGTGCGAACGACCGTGTTGTAGTAGTGCACGGAGTCGTACGGGTCGTACACGATCAGCGGCGCACCGCCGGCGCCGAGCCGCGCAGGCTCGGCCGCGTACTGCATCAGGCGCCTGGCGTAGCGCTCGGCCGGCCCGGGCGCGGGCTCACCTGACGGCGCGCGCGTGAAGAGCGCGTTGAGCGAGGGATAGCGGGCCTCATCCTCGAGCGCGATGGCCGCCGTCGCGACCGCTGCATTGGACAGGAAGTTGCAGCCGAGCCCGAGGGGCGAATACGTCTTGGTTGTTGGCGCGACGCGGCCAAACTCTTCGAGCAGATGGTCGCGCTGCCGGCCGAGCGCGCTGCGCAACTCCGCGTGGACCGCCTCGTGTGCCGAGAGGAATGCCGGCGCCTTGCCGGTAAATGCCCAAGGATCTGCGGAGAGACCATCGAACAGTGCTTCCACGACGCGCTCGCGCGCCGCTGTCTGCTCACCGCTCGCCTGCATCCGTTCGTACTCGTGCATCAGCGTACTCAGGGCAAAGAGCACCCACGGATAGTCAACGATGTTGTCGTCGCGCATCCGCCCCACGTCCTTCTGGTACATGAAGCGAAGGCCCCACCGCAGGTGGCTCCCCAGAATCGCTGCGGCCGGCAGCGCCACGCGAAGCCGGTGCGCGGCATCGAGGGTCCACACCTTGGCCAGAAGCTCATCGTACGCCTGCTCCTCAGGGTGGTAGTACGCCACCGCCAGCATCAGCAACGACTCGGCGTCATCCACAACCGGATTGCCGCTGCCGTCCGGGCCATTCACCGACCTCACGAGTTGGCTGATGCGGTCGAGGTTCGCGTTGGGATCGCCGTCGTCCCAGGCGCGAACGGCAATGAGCGCGAGCAATGCGGTCCAGTATTGGTCCAGCAGGAGCTCCACCGATTCCCTAATACGCGGCTCGGGCACGCCAAGCCGGGTACAGTAGTCGAGTAGCAGCACCGGTGCGATGTCGTCGGGCCGCTTGTGCGTGCGGTAGTCCCATCCGTGGAGGACATGCAGACCTTCCTTCCGGGTGCGGGCGTCGAGCGTGTCCACAATTCGGCGCAACGAAACCGGCGAGGCATCTGTCGCAAAGGTGTGGGCGCGCATGCCGCGCCGGAGCGCCGCGAGCACATCGCCGGAGTCGCCTTCCGCCATCAACTGCGCCGTGATGCTGCGCCTCGCCGCGCCGTCGAGCACGCGGGCGAGCGAGCCGAGCAGATCGGCGAATATCAGCCCTGGCTTCGACTGTGGTGGCGTAGCGCTCGGCATCGAGATCAGGCGCGGCGTTCCAAGCAAACGGCCGCCGGCGTTCTCCGCCGGCGGCCGTCGCAATCGTGCGGTGCGCTCAACTCACCAACAGGAGGCGCACTTGTGGCTGTTCTTGGCGCCGAGCTTTTCCAGCAGGGCGATCGTTTCCGGCAGCGGCGTGATGCGCGAGACCGGGCCGTTGGCCATATCGACCGTCGTACGGCCATTACGCGCCACGGCCTTCACATCAGCGCCCTTTGACACGAGATACTTAATCATCTCGTTGTCGCCACGCGCGGCGGCATGGTGCATTGGCGTGTAGCCGCCGTTGTCGCGGGCGTTCACGTCGGCATGGAGCTCTTCGACGACATACTTCATGGATGCCATCCACGCGTCAGGTGCGTGACGATGGGCGTTACCGGCGAACCCATTGCCGTAGCCGACGCCGGCCACCGCGTGAATAGGGAATACACCGACGCCCGCAGGCACCGCCTTCGAAGCCGAGTCGATGGCCGGATCGAGTGGCGGACCGGCCTGAATCTGGCCGCGACCACCACCACCGCCACCACCACCACCAGCGTTCGGATCAAACGGGATGAGTGGGTCAACACCGGCACCTGACGGCTGCTGGCCACCCGGAGCTCCACGGCCACCGCGGCCGCCGGCTGCCGGTATGGAGGACGGAACCGTGACATCTGCTCCGGCCTTCACCAGCATCTTCATGGCGTCAACGTCGAGCGAATACGCCGCGCGCCAGAAGGGCGTCGTGCCGGTGATGTTCTCGAGTCCGCAGTTCGCGTTACCGCAGTTGTTGTACGCAAAATACCAAAACTGCGAACTCAACCGAACATCGGTCTTTGCGCCGGCCTTGAGCAGCGCATCCATCAGTTCGAGATGCGTCGCCTTCTGGGTCTGCACAGCTTGCGGCTGCGGGAACCGCGAGCGCGGCGCCCAGAACGTATTGATCGTCGCGTAAAGCGGCGCGAGGTTTGCCGAGTTGGGCGTGTTCACATTGGCGCCCCGCTTGACCAGCGTCAACGCCATGTCGAAGTGGCCGTTGATAATCGCCTGTAGCAGCGGCGTCGTACCGTCAACGTCGTTTGGCGTATTCAAGTCGGCGCCACCAGCCAGCAGCGCGTCGACCGCCGCCTGATTGCCCTGACGAATCGCATGGTGCAGCGGCGTCATCGCGCCCATCGCACCGACGGCATTCAGGAACCCTGCAACGCCACCGTTGATGGTATCAACGACTTCGCGAACAGGTCCCTTCGTCGCCTCGGGGTTGAGCAACACCTGACGGCCCGCGGCAATCGCCTGCTGCACCTGTGCCGGTGTAAACGGACCCTTCGGCTGCGGGCCCTGAAGCTGTCGGCCACCGCCACCACCCTGGAAGGCCGGCGCACCACCACGACCACCGCCGGCGGCATCTGCTGCGCCAGGAATCAACGCAGCAAATCCGAGCGACTGCATCGTGAAACCGCGCGAGGCAAGCGCGGCGCTCGGGACGTCAGCCCCACCCTGCCCAATCAAACGCCGTACTGAATCCGGATGTTTGTCGAGTTCAAATGAAATCAGGATTTCATTTCGCTTTTTAGAAGCCGCCTGGTCGGCGGCCGTCTCTTCGGCGAGGTTGATCTTTCGCGTCTTGATGGCCGTATTGGCGCCGCGCTTGATGAGCATCGTGATCGTCTGCGCCCGGTTGAACTCGGCGGCAAAGATCAGCGGCGTTTGGCCGTAGAGCTTTTCACGGACGTTCGGATCGGCGCCCTTATCAAGGAGTGCCGTCGCGCCTTCCGTGGCGCCAGAACCCGACGCCAGGTGCAGCGCAGTGGCCCCGGAGCCGGTCATGACGTTCGGATCGGCACCAGCGTTGAGTAAGGCCACCATAATCGCGCTGTGTCCGCCCTTCGCGGCAATATGCAGCGGCGTGTAGCTGGCCGAGCGCGTGGTCGCGCTAACCGACGCCTTCGCTTTGAGCAGCACTTCGACCATCGGCAGGTCGCCGCGGTCGGCCGCCCAGTGCAACGCGGTCATGCCGTCGCCCTGGGCTCCATTCACATCCTTTCCTGACGCCACGAGCGACCGGACAGCCGCCAGGTCGCCGCGCATCGCCGCATCGGCGATGGGCGTCGTTGGCGCTGAACCGGCGCCAATCATGGCGGGGATCACCAGCAACGCCAGCATCCGCAGCCTGTTCATCTTGGTCATGTGCGGTCCTCCTTAGTGCGAAATGGCGAACTCGCCACTCGAGTCGCCGAAGGACTTCATGTCGTCCATGCCGAGGCCATGCATGAACGAAAGCAATGCGTTTGCCATCGGCGTGCCGTCCGGCGCCTTGAGGTGCAGATTGCCCTCGATGCGGCCGTTGGCGTGTCCGAGGAAGATGAGCGGGCAACGGCGATGGTTGTGAATGTTGCTGTCGGCCATCGGCGAGCCGTAGATGATGCCGGTCTTCTCGAGCAGGTTCGAATCGCCTTCGGGCGAGTTCTTCAGCTTGTCGAGCAGGTACGGCAGCATGCTGACGTGATATTTGTTGATCAGGTTGTATTCCATGACCGTCGATTCGCGTCCGCCGTGATGCGAGAGCGGGTGGAAGCCCTTCGTCGTGCCGCTATCCGGGTAGGCACGCGCTGATGCGTCGCGACCCGTCTTGAACGAGATCACGCGCGTCGTGTCGGACTGGAACGCGAGCACCTGAATGTCGAACATGAGCTTGATGTGCTCTTCGTACGAATCGGGCACGCCGATCGGCGCTTCCGGAATCGCCCGTACTTCACCGCTCGAGTTCTTTTTCTCGACGGCCTGAATACGGCGCTCGAGTTCACGAATGTCCGTGAGGTACTTGTCGATGCGCGCGCGATCTTCGGAGCCGAGGTTCTTCTTGAGGCCGGTGACTTCACCAGTGATCCAGTCGAGGATGCTCTGGTTGGCCTTGCGACGCGACATGCGGTCGGCATTGTTGTTGCCGGCGCCGAAGAGCAGGTCAAACGCCACGCGCGGGTTGCGGATCATCGGGAGCGGCTCGTTCGGGCTCGCCCAGCTGATCGTATCCGTGTAGGCGCAGGCGTAGTTGTAGTCGCAACCGCCGGCCTGGTCGAGATTCTCGATGCAGAGCTGCATCGAGGGCAGCGGCGTGTCGGCGCCGAGGCGCTTCGCCGCGATCTGATCGAGTGATGTTCCGACGTAGAGATCCGACCCGTTGGTCTGCTTCGGGTGGGCCTGCGTGAGAAACACCGCGCTGGACCGGAAATGGTCGCCGCCGATTTCCGGCGCGTCGAACGCCTCGGCCATGCGGACGTCCGTGTTGCTGACGATGGTGAGGTGCTTCCGCCATGGCTCGAGCGGGAGCAGCGCGCTGTCGTTAATGAACTCGAAGTCGCGGCCCACCTTGGCGGGCGCCCAGAGGTTCTTGGATGCACCGAGAATATTCGAACCGGCGGCACCGTGCACCGTTTCGATGGCAATGAGCCGGGTCTTCTCGTCCGGGGCGCCAAAGCGCCTGAGCGCCGGCACCATCGAGTCGAGATAAGGGAGTGCTACGGCCGCGCCCACACCTTGCAGGAAGGTGCGGCGGGGCATGGCACTACGCGTCAGAAAGGTCATCGGGAAGGCTCCGTGGGGTTCGCTGACTATCGCGACTGGTGGGACAACTGGGACGACTTCGAATTCGCATCACCGTTGGCGTTGCTCGCGGCAGGATCGGCGCGACGCTTCCGGAAGGCGGGTGAGTTGACGATGGCCGTGACGAGCGACGAGAACTTGTTGCCTTTCTTGTCGGACTCACGGACGATGGCACGCACTGCGGGCTGGTCAAAGTCCTCGACGCGACGGCCGATGGCATAGGCCATCAGGTTTTCCGTCAGCGTGCGGACGAGCGGCGTGGGACGCGACATCAGCGACGTAAGCAGCTCCGTGGGCGAGGAGACAATTCGCCCGTCGTACATCTTGCCCTTGGTGTCGAGCAGGACGCCGTTCTCGCGAAAGCGCCACTTACCGGTCACATCGAAGTTGTCGAGCGACAGCCCGATGGGGTCGATGTACTGGTGGCAGGCATTGCAGGTGGGGTTCTTGCGATGGATTTCCATCCGCTCGCGCGTGGTGAGCTGCCGGCCATCCAGACCATCACCGGTTTCATCGAGCGCGGGCACATCGGGCGGTGGTGGTGGTGGCGGGGCTCCGAGGAGCACCTGCATCACCCACTTGCCGCGGAGCACGGGCGACGTGCGGTTCGCCAGCGAGGTCTGCACCAGGATGCTGCCCTGGCCGAGCAGGCCGCGGCGCGTGGTATCCGGGTAGCTCACCTTCCGGAAGTAGTCGCCCGCCACGTTCGGAATACCATAGTGCTTCGCGAGACGTTCATTCACATAGGTCCAATCGGCCGTGTACAGATCGAACACGCTCCGATCATTGCGCACGATGTCCATGAAGAACAGTTCGGTCTCCTTGTGCATGGCATCGGCCATCTGCTGGTCGAAGTCCGGGAAGAAGAACGCATCCGGATGGACCTTCTCGAGATCTTGCAGGCGGAGCCACTGGGCAGCGAACCGCGGGGCGAGTGCTTCGCTGCGCGGATCGGTGAGCATCCGTTTCACTTCGGCGTTGAGCACCGGCGGCTGCGACAGCGTTCCGGCCGTGGCCAGTGACAAGAGCCGGTCATCAGGGATGCTGCCCCAGAGGAAGAACGAGAGCCGCGACGCCAGCTCCACATCGCTGATCGCGTAGTCACGGCCTGGGGCCAAGCCGGCCGGAACCTTTTCGAAGCGGAAAACGAAATACGGGCTTGCGAGCACGGCCTGCAGTGCGGTGCGAACCCCCTCGTCAAACCCACCCTGCGCAGCGCCCGACTTATAGAACTTCATCAGGGCGTCGGTGTCTCGCTTCGCGAGCGGACGGCGATACGCGCGGGTGGCAACCTTCGAAATCACCTGCTCGGCGCACGGCAACTCCTGCAGCTTCGTTTTCGGTGTGCAGGTGAAAATCTTTTTGCGGCTCACGGACTCCGAGAGCCCGAGCGCTTTCTCAGGACCCGTGACCGTGAGTTCGATGACGTGCGGCGCCGCCGTCGTTCCGGCGCTGGCGCTGCCATTGCTGGCCATCGACCAGTCGTGCGGCCTGATGAGATCTTCGAAGGGACCTTCGTTGCGGCGGACGAACGAAACGGAAATCTTGCGCTGGCCGCCCTTGATGAGGATGGGTTCGGTCCGAACGAAGTCGGCGCCTTGCGGCGCGTCGGCCGAACTCAACGACGTTTCGATGCCCTTTTCATAGGCAAGCAGCGCGATGCGCTCGCCATCCACCGAGAAGTCGAGATCTTCGAGCCGCGTGCCGAGCCCACCGCCGATGTTCACCCGGAAAACGTATTTCCCGTCCGCGGGGAAGGTGTGCATTTCAACGACGCCGCCCCGCGTGCCGTACGGCGTGCCTTCGACATGCTCCCACGGGTGCTGCGAAACAAATGGAGAGAGCCGGTAGGTGACCGGAATTGGCTGGACTGACTTGTCGCCGACCGCCATGCGGCTCACCACGGCCGCCGCGTTCAGGTAGGCGTCAAGCATCGTCGGCGACAGCGCCTGCACGTCGGCAATGTTGTCGAAGTTTGCGCTCTTGGTGTCCAGCGGAAGGAAATCGCCGGCGTTGACTTCCACGCTCAGCAGGTCGCGCACCGCCGCTTCGTACTCCGGGCGGTTGAGGCGTTGGAAGGGGCGCGAGCCCGGGTTGGGCTTTGACTCGCGGTCAATCACCTGCTCCATCGTCTCGACGAGCGCGACGAGCGTGTCACCGCCCGGCTTGCGCGACGTCGGCGGCGGCATCATCGCTGTGCGCAGCTTGCGAATGACTTTCTCAGAAACTTCAATGTCGGCGGTCGAGGAATCGACGTTGAACCCGTCGAGGTTCAAGTTGCCCTTCAGCAACTTCGGATTGTGGCAGCTCTGGCAGTACTGCTTCACCACGCCGGTGAGCGCCTTGACCTCGATGCCGCGCGCACCGATCGCAGGATTCCCGCTTTTGGCGGGCGCGTGCACTACGGACGGACGGCGCGGCGGAGTGGAATCACTTCGCACAGCAGCGTGCGAAGGCAGACCAGCACCGGTGGTTGTGCCGGTGCTGAAAGCCAGAAATCCGAGCACCGCGATGACTGCGGAACGAGCCATGTTTACCCCTTCACCCGGTAACAGGTATCGAGAACCCAACCGATCGGACGCCTATTGGAATGACTCTAATGTACGGGTTACGGGCCGAAGCGCCATATGGTTGACGCCGGTCCAACCCTGCGGCCCCCCCCACCCCCGTTTGGGCCCTCCGGGGCCCGCCGGGGCCCGCAGTCAAAACCGGAGGGTGAACCACCCGATTCCGGCCCGCCCGCTAGGCCTCAAGGAGGCGGTCGTCGGCAGCGCGAATCAGGTCGGGCGCTTCAGCTCCGTCCGCCGGGTAGCTGGCCAGACCGGGCGAAAGAGTCAGCCGGACGGCAGCGTGGCCAGGGGCCGGAATGTCCTGCGCCGTCGTACCCAGCGCACTGCGATTCTGCGCTCGGCACCGACCAGCATGCGGCGCTACGCTAAGCTTCGCGAGCCCCATTGTCCTGGAGGACATTGTGATTCGACCCATTCTGTTCGCGTTGCTCGTCGCCCCGACGATTGTCACCGCGCAGGCAGCCGCACCAGCGCCAAAGCCTGAAATTTTCATTCGCTCGCCAGCCGGCGACGCAACCGTGGCGACCACATTCCCCGTCGTCTTCGGGCTCAAGAACTTTGGCGTAGCTCCCGCCGGTGTGAACGCGACCGGTTCGGGCCACTTCCATCTGCTGATCAACACGGAAGCCGGCGCACCCGGCACGGTGATTCCGAAGGATTCGCTGAACCTGCATTTCGGGACGGGTTTGATCGAGACGTCGCTCACGCTCGCTCCGGGCACGTACACGCTGCGCCTCGTGCTGGGTGATTTCGAACACAAGGTGATTGGCCCGGACCTCGTGTCGAAACCAGTCAAGATCACGGTCAAGAAGTAGATCGTGCGCATCCGCGCCGCAGTGCTCGTCGCCGCGCTCGCATCGATGGCCGGTGCGCAGGAGCCGAGCGTCACGGCGTTTACCGGCGCGACGCTCATTGACGGTACTGGGCGCGCGTCAATTGCGAATGCGACGATGTTGGTGCGCGATGGCCGCGTGGTGGCGGTTGGCGCAGCAGCGACGGTGACGATTCCGGCGGGCGCGCAGCGCGTCGCGCTCGCCGGGAAGTTCGTGATGCCTGGACTGGTGAACGCACACGGGCACGTGAGCAACCTGAGTGACCTCGCGACCTACGCCGCCTACGGCGTCACATCCGTCTTCAGCTTGGGGAGCGAACCGGCGGACGTGATTGCCGCCCGCGCCGAGCAGTCCAGGCCGGCGCTCGGTCGCGGCCGCGTGTGGGTCGCGGGGCCGGTGCTCAATCCTCGCAATGCAGCGGAAGCGCGCGCCCAAGTGGACGGTGTCGCCGCGCAGAAGACTGACATCGTGAAGATCCGCGTGGACGACAACCTCGGCACGACGCCGAAGATGGTGCCCGAGGTGTACCGCGCGGTGATCGATCAGGCGCACATGGACGGCATGCGTGCCGCGGTCCATCTGTTCTATCTGAATGACGCCAAGGCCGTGCTCGCGGCCGGTGCTGATTTCGTCGCCCATAGCATCCGCGACGTTGAGGTGGACGCCGAGGTGATTTCCGCACTCAAGGCGCGCGGAGTTTGCGTGAGCCCCACGCTCATGCGCGAAGTCTCGACGTTCGTGTACGAGTCGACGCCGGCCTGGTTCACCGATCCGCTCTTTCTTTCGCACGCGAACTTGCAGTGGGTGAGCACGCTCAAAGAGTCAGCTCGCCAGCAGGCGGTGCGAGAGAGTGCGAGTGCGCAGCGCTACAAAGTCGCGCTCGAGATGGCGAGCAAGAATCTGAAGAAGCTTTCGGATGCTGGCGTGATGATTGCGATGGGTACCGACACCGGCCCGATGGGCCGCTTTCAGGGCTACTTCGAGTTGATGGAACTCGAACTCATGGTGAAGGCCGGACTGACGTCGGCACAGGCGATCGCGGCGGCTACGCGCGACGCGGCGAAATGCATGAAGATTGACGGCCAGGTAGGCACGCTCGAGGCCGGCAAGTGGGCGGACTTCGTCGTGCTCGACGCCGATCCGCTCGCGAACATCTCCAACGTGAGAACAATCGCCGCCGTGTGGGTTGGCGGCGCGGCACTCGCGCGCTAGCACATCGCGTCGGCACAAAAAGAAGCGCGGGGGACCACCCTTTCGGATGACCCCCCGCGCCAGTGCCCCAGGCCTTACGGAGCAGCGTCAGACACTACGTACCGTTGCTGCCTTTCGGCCCTGGCGGAGTTGGCAGGCTCACGTCCTCCGGGACCTGGAGCAAGGGAAATATACCGTTACGACCCCGCCGCGCGGTTGCCATTGCTGAGCAACTCTTTGAAAACCGCGACGGCCTTTTTCATCTCCGGCATCGTACCGAAGGTGATGCGGGCCTGGTTCGTGAGCGGCGGGAACGACCGCCCGATCGCGATACCCTGCTTGAGGGCCAGCTTTTTGAATGCCGCAGCGTCGCGCTTGATGTCCACCATCATGAAGTTCGCGTCGGCGCTGGTCATCGTGTATCCGCCATCGGCGAAGAACTTGCGGGTGAACGCCTTCACTTCGCGATTGCGGGCGACTTCAGCCGTAATGTGTGCGGTATCCTCGAGCGCGGCGTGCGCGGCGACCAAGGTCAGTTGGCTGATGTTCGAGCCGAGCGTCCACTGCTTCACCTTGGCGAGCGTCTCCGGACGGCCAACCGCATAGCCGATGCGAAGGCCGGCCATGCCGAACACCTTCGAGAACGTGCGCAGCACGAGCACGCGCGGATTCTGAATCGCTGCCGGGATAACCGTTCCGTAACCGGCGGCGTCGACGTACTCGAAGTACGCCTCGTCCACCAGGATCGTGGTCTCCGGCGAGAGCTTGTTCACCTTTTCAATGAATGCCATCACGTCGGCCTTGGTGTGTACCGTGGCCGTCGGGTTGTTCGGATTGCAGAGATAGACAAGGCCCGCGCCGCGCGAAGCAGCACCCATCGCGTCGAGGTCGAGGCCCAGCTTCGAGTCTACCGGCACGCTGCGCACTTCGGCGCCGATGAACTTGGCCCAGTCACCCGGGGCCTCAAACGTGGGGCCGCCAGCGACGTACGCTGACGTTTTGGAGAGAAAGGCATTGTCGGCCGCGCGAAGGAGTTCGCCCGAACCGCAACCCAACATCACGTTCTCCGGCGCGACACCCTGCAGCTTGGCAATCGTGGCGATCACATCGTCTTCGGCCACGATCGGGTAGCGATTGCACTCGTCGAAGTGCGCGCGAATCGCGTCGATCGCTTTTTTGCCCGGACCGATCGGATTCTCGTTTGAATCAATACGCACCATACCGGGCGCGGCAGCCATGCGGCGATCGGCGCGGCGCGCCGCGCCTGGATCCACGGCCTGACCCTGCCCCTGGAATGCCCACAGTGCTTCGTGCCCGCGGGCGGAAATGAGAGGCGCGCCGAACACTCCGGCACCACCGGCGCCGAGTGCGGCGCCTCCAACTCCGATGGACTGAACGAACCGACGACGCGATACGGTCACGAGATGCTCCAGGTGAGGTGGGGTCACGCGAAGTTACACCCGCCCCGTGCTATCTCGCTACGGTCGGGCGCTTGTTTGGAGGCTGCGGCGGCGAAGTCATATAGAATCGATGCACCGACTAGTCTCTAGGCGGTGCCCCTGCCGTCTAGTCCGCGATGCCTCGGCCGCTGGCCGTGATCATGGTCCCGAGCATGGCCAGGACCGGCCGGGTCTCGCCCTGGTCGTCGAATGCGAGTACGTCGCCACGCACGACGGTGATAGTCCGGCCCGACTTGACGACCCGTCCCATGGCGAGAAATCGGCGCCCTTGGGCTGGTGTGAGCATGTTCACCTTGAACTCGACACTGAGGACGGCGGCGTCGGCGGGCATGAGCGAAAGGGCTGCGTAGCCGCAGGCGCTATCGGCGATCGCGGTGGTCACGCCGGCGTGCAGGTAGCCATGCTGCTGTGCGAGGTCCTCCCGGAATGGAAGCTCGATGTCCACTTCGCCGGGAGACACCCGAAGCAGGTTCGCGCCGAGCAGCGTCATGAACGCCTGCTTGGCGAAGCTGTCGCGGACGCGGCGTTCGGGATCAGTCACATTTCGATGGGATAGCCAGCTTCGGCCCAGGCACGCCACCCGCCGTCCATCGACGCAACATTCGTGTAGCCCATCTTTTGGAGCACTTCGGCCGACAGTGCGCTTCGGAAGCCGCCGCCACAGTAGAGGATGACCTCCGTGTCCTTGTCCGGAATTTTCGTCTCAATGTCGCGCTCAATGACGCCCTTGCCGATGTGCTCGGCGCCGTCGATGTGCCCCAGCGCCCATTCCCGGTCTTCGCGGACATCGATGAGCTTGATGCTCTTGTCCGCATCCACCCGGGCCTTGGTTTCGGCGATTGTGAGTTCCTTGATGTTCGCCTTCGCGTCGTTGACGATCTTCAGGAAGGCTTCAGCGTGTTGCATGACGTGACGTCCTCAGGATTTTGCGCCGGAAAACAGATCGCGGAGAATCGTCGCCGCACGGACGACGTCCTCCATGGACACATCGAGATGGGTGACAGCGCGCACGCGCGTCGTGTCCCAGAGGGATACAGCGACGCCGCGCTTGCCGGCCTCGCGTTCTACCGTCGCCGGATCGGTGCCCGAGGGCACGGTGATCATGACGATATTGGTTTCCGGAGTCGTGACCGTTGCCGTCTTCGCTTCCGACACAATCGCAGCAAAGGCCTTGGCGGCGGCGTGGTCGTCCTTGAGGCGGCCGAGGTTATGCTCGATGCCATAGAGACAACCCGCGGCGAGCACTCCTGACTGTCGCATGCCACCGCCGAAGCGACGGCGCGCTTCATGCGCCTCGAACATCAGCGTCTTGCTCCCGGCGAGCGCCGCGCCGACAGGTGCGCCGAGTCCTTTGCTGAACGAGACCATCGTCGCGTCCGCACAAGACGCGAATGCTGACAACGGCGTCCCGCTTGCGGCACTTGCATTCCAGAGGCGTGCGCCGTCGAGGAGTACGTGTAATCCAAGTTTGCGTCCGGCATCAGCAATGGCGTGCAGCTCATCAGCAGGCGTCACAATTCCGCCGCCGCTATTGTGGGTGTTTTCCAGACAGAGCAACGACGCGCGCGGGAGATAGCCGCTTGGCGCGCGCACTGCCGCCTTGAAGGTTTCCAGCGTGGCGCGTGGGGCACCGCGAATCAGCCGCGGCTGCATGCCAGCGAGCGCAGCGGCACCGGCCTTTTCACGATCGACGATGTGCGCGTCTTCGTGGACGAAGAGTTCCGTGCCAGGCTTTCCGAGGCACCAGATGGCGACCTCATTGGCCATCGTGCCCGTGGGGAAAAAGAGCGCGGCTTCGGCGCCAAGCAGTTCGGCGGTTTTGGCTTCGAGCTTGCGAACGGTCGGGTCGCCATCGAGCACGTCATCACCGACGTCCGCCTCGGCAATTGCCTTGCGCATGCCGGGCGACGGCTTCGTCACGGTGTCGGAACGGAGGTCGATCACGTGTACGGGAGTCTGGCGACGGGTTGAGGCGGCTGCGACTCCTTCAATCTCGCTTCGTGTGCGCGTTCATGCACCTGTGAAGCCTCGCCACCGACAATCACGATGAGCGCACCGTAATAGACCCAGAACACTACGACCACGATTGCCGCGAGTGTGCCGGTGTAGAGCGATGCCGGGTTGTACGAATGCACGACCAGGGTGAAGGTCCACCGCGCGATCTCGAACAGCACCGCGCTCGTCAGGGCGCCGGCAAGCGCCTGTTCCCAGCGCACGCGCCGGCGCGGCAGCGCCTTGTACAGCGCGAAGAACATCGCGCAGACCAGCGCAAAGGTGACGAGCCGGCCGGTCACGTAGGTCAGCGGCTTCATCACGGCATCGCTGTGCAGCCCGACTTGTGCGAGAAATGCCACGCCGCGCGAGCGGGCAACGGCGATGTAGGCCGACGCGACAATCCAGGCGACGACGAGGGCGGTCGACACCAGCGTCAGCCAGGCATCCAGCACTTTGCCGAGGATGAAGCCGTGGCTCTTGGGCACATCGAACACTTTGTTGAACACGGCCCGCATCGACCCGAAGAGGCGCGTGGAAAACCAGACGAACGCAATGGCGCCGAACACCCCCACGGTTCCTCGCGTGCGGACGATGTCCTTCAACACGGGATCGAGCAGCGAGCCCTTGCCGCTCCAGGTGCCGGGAAAGAGGTCCTGCACGAAGGCCGCCACTGCGCCCGTAGACGCGGCCTGTGACCCGCCGAGGACGTAGCCGAGGCCGGACGCCAAGAGGAGGAAAAAGGGAACGCCGGCGAGGAGGATGTTGAAGGCCACCCCGCCGGCGAGAAAGAGGACGTCGTCCTCCCTTCCCTTGTTCCAAAGACGCCGGCCGAAGTCGGCGACTTCGGCCGGCGTCCACTGGATCAAGCTGCTACTGCTCCATCAGGATCAGGAACTTGGACGGTCCCCAGAACTTCACGGCGTCGGTAACCTTGACCCCGCCCTTGATGCGATCGGACTTGTCCGGCGCCGTGGCCAGCGCGGTGATGTCCTGGCGCGAGATGATCTTGTACGCCTTGTCGGCCTTCGGGAACGCAATCTCCATCACGGCCGTGCGATCCACGGCCGTGAAGTCCGATTCCTTGAGCGTCGCGGCAGGCACGGCAGTCTTGCCAAGCCCGAGCATGCCACCCTGCTTGATGATGATGCCCTTCTTGAACAGCTCGTCTTCGGTGCCGATGACGTAGTACACCGTGTTCTTCTCGACGGTGAGCTGCGTCTTCTCGGCGGTGAGCTGCGTCTTTTCCGTCGTGAGCACGGCCTTGTCGGCCTTGAGCCCGGTGTTCTCGGCCTGCACCGCGTTCAACTGCTCGGTGAGCGATGCGATTTCCGTCTTCTGCGTGTCGATGATTTTCTTGAACGACGCGATCGTCGAGTCATACGCCGCGAGCTGCGAGGCGAGGCCGGCGTTGTTGGCCGTGAGGTCACGCACGCGATTGCGGCTTGCCCCGAGGCGCGACTCGCTCTCGTTGAGGCGGGCCGTCAGCTCGGCCACCTTGGCCTTGATCGCATCACGCTGCTGCGAGGGCGTCAAGTTGCTCTCCATCTCGCCCGGCTTGCCGACGACCGGCTTGCCGGCTGCACGGCTCTTCACGTTGGCTAATTCGGTACTGACGTCCGCGATGAACTGCGACGTGGCCATCACGTCCTTGAGGAGCGAGTCCTTCTCGGCCGAAATCTGCTGCACCTGCACGAGCGTCTTCTCGAGCTCCTTCTTCGAACCATCACAGGCCGCGGCCACAAAGGCCACGGCTGCGAGGGCGATTCCAACGAACCTGCGATTCATCTGATGCTCCTTGTAAGTGAAATGCTATTCGCCCGCGTCGGCATCGTCGTGTGCGGCCGCGGTGGCCGCAGGAACACTCGATCCCGACGGCGCCGGACGATGCTGCTCCGGCGCGCGCACAAATCGCCCGACCGTCGCCGCAGTTCCGGCGACGCCAAGCTGTGTGAACAGGAATTCGAACTTTGCATCAAACGCGCGGCCGAGCGACGCGCGCGTATTCTCGGCCAGGTCCCACAACTTCCGCTTGAAGGGGCCGAGCGCCTTCTTGCGAGTCTTGTAAAAGAACTGTTCGTCTGAATCCTTCGGTTTGCGCTCATCGGCTGCGTTGGCACTCAGCCAAGCGTAGATCTCATCGCGCAATGCGGGCGGCATGCCGTCGTAGAGCATGTTCTGGAAGCCCGTGGCGAGATGAATCTCTGCCGTTTCGCACTTGGGAAACTGGTTGAAGGCGCCGTCGGTGAGCGTCGACGCGCCATGCTGCACCGCACCGGAGAGGCCGAAGTCCTTCCGCGCCACTTCACCCAGTTCCTTGAGCGTATTGAAGTCGAGCTTCACATCCGCGATGGAGCCGTCCGCGAGGACGACTCCGCCGTGGGAGGTACCGCTCTGCACGCTGATCTTCGAGAGTCCGATCATACCCGGAGCCTGGGAAGCCAACGTGTTGTTATACCCCGACATGAAGGCCTGCAGTTCCGGCACAGTGGAGTTTTCGGTTCCCACTTCGCCGATTTCCCCGCCGAGCGAAATCGTGACACCTGCCGGTTCGAGGCCACGCACGTGGCGCGTGATGTCGACTCCGACTTCGTAGTTGAGGCGCTGCTGCTCGGCGAGCGTGGCGTGCTTGAGGTCGACGAGGGTGGAGGTGTCGATATCGATGTTGTAGAACCCGGCGGCGATGGCCTCGGTGGCGAGCGCTTTCACGCCGGAGACCTCCAGGCTGGGATCGACGGCGTACTTCTTGGCGTTGACTTGGAAGTGGTCGCCCTGAATGAACACCGGTCCACGAAACCCTTCGCGGAGCGCCGCAGCTAGCATGACGGCGACGTATTCGGCCGGGCGCTGCTCGGTGTAGACGATTTCGGAGCGCGCGATTTCGAGGAGGAACGCGCCGGCCTTGAGCTTGATGGCGGTGCGGAAGATTGACCGTGCCGTGTCGTACGACATGCCGCGCACGTTGATCGCAGGCGTGGTGAAGCCGTGGCACTCGCCGCGGCCACGCGCCATGTAGAGATCGTGAATCGATGCGGCGCGCACGCCAACCGCCTGTCCGATTTCCCAAATGGCCCAGCGGGCCATCTCGCGTTCGGCTTCGTCGCCGAACACCGCGAGGCGAACGAGTTGGTCCATCTTGCCGGACTTGAGCGCGGCCGCATCGCTGACCATCAGGCCGGAATGGCTCGCCGTCACCGCGCTGCCGAAAATCCGGCTGAGCACGGCAGCGGGGCCGGACGCTGTTGCAGAAGGCATTGCAGGAGCCATAGTTGAGGGCGCGCGGACCGGATAAAAACAGAGCCGGTTTACGAGTGCGGCCGAGTGGTGCGAGACAGACATTAAAGATGCTATTTTTCGGGCGTCGAATCAACGGTCCGGACGTTCCATTCCCATTGGAGCATGCTCCGCCAACTCGTTTCTGGACAGGCGGTTACCAACGGGAGGGCGCTGGGGTGCGTTATAATCGGGTCAGGCGGGTACGCGGCGAACGTAAGCCGACCCGTGAGTATTGCCACTTTGCCGCCCACTTCTCCCATCTCCGACATGCCGAACATCGGGTTCTTTCATCCTCAAATCGTCCACTTCGTCATCGTCGGTGCCGGCCTTGGCATCTTCTTTCGCTGGGTGTCGCTCACGGGGAAGTTCAAGTGGACGAATCCTGCGGCGACGGCCCTGATCGTGATTGGCGCGGCGGCGGCCTACTTCGCGGTGCGTTCGGGCACTGATGCCCACGGCGTCACGGAGCGGATCCCCGGCGCGGTGCGCGCGGTGCAGGAACACGAGGAAGAAGGCATCGACCTCCGAAACCTGCTGCTCGTCATCGGGGCGCTCGAACTCGCGTTCCTCGTGCCAGCGCTCGCCAAGTGGCGCAAGTTCGGGATGATGGCGACCGCGGCACTCGGCGTCTGGGGCGCATTCGAGATCTACGAGACCGGCCAGGCGGGCGGCGAACTCGTGTACTCGTACGCCGGCGGCATCGGCACGCGCTCCGGCGACACGACGGACGTGAACAACCTGCTCAAGGCCGGGCTGTATCACCGTGCGGCGCTGAGCCGTGCGCAGAAGAACGATGCGGGGGCTGCCGCGGGGTATGCGGAACTCGCCGCGAAGTTCCCGGAAGACCAGACGGCACAGATCATGGGCGCCGAGTCATTGATTATCGACAAGAAAGACTTCGCTGGGGCGCTGACGGCGCTGGCGAAGATCCCGATGCCGGCCGACACGGCGCGGACGTACCGCCGGTATCAGCTCGCGAAGGTGGATGCGTACATCGGCGCGGGCAAGAAGGATTCGGCGCGGATGATCCTTGAGCCGATGGCGGCGAAAGCGCCGACGAACAAGGCGCTGCAGGATCGGCTGGAGAAGGTGAAGTAGTTCCGCGTTTCCAACCGCTGCCCGGGGTTACCGCCAGGCACGGATTGATGCGGGAGGACGACGACGGTGGTCGGCCGCCGAGAATCTACGGCGTACGGCTGGTCAGTGCTTCCTTCGCAAGTTTCTTGCCCAGCTGAACTCCCGGTTGGTCGAGCGGATTCACCCGGTAGAGCGCACCGGCGTACACCGTCGCGAGCATCAGCATCATCAGCAGCTCGCCGGCGTTGTGCGCGTCAGCTCGCTCGAGCGTGATCGTGAGGCTTGGACGCCCGGCGCGGCCGAGCGCACTGGCGGTCGCCGTAGCCTCGGCATCGATGAGCTCGCCTAGCGTTCGACCGCGCATAAAGGCAGCGGCTTCGGGCATGTCGCCCGTTGCTGGCACGGTGAGGTCGATGTCGCGCGCGGCGACGCGCACGAACGCCACGACCTTGTCGGCCGGCCCTTCCATGAGCAACTGGAGGAGGCTGTGCTGGTCGGTCGCGCCACGCGCGGCGAGCGGCGTGGGACCCTGTGGCAATCCGTCGGCGTCCACCTTGCCAAGGCTTTCGGCCCAGAGCTGGACGAACCAGGGCGCGATGTCGCGCAGTGCATCGGAGTAGGGCATGAACACGTGCGTACCCTGCCCCGCCCGCTGATGCGCACGCCAGAGGAGCGTGGCAAACTGGCCGGCGGGATTGTCGCTCAGCGAAGGCGTGGCGCACTGTGCCAGCATGGTCTTTGCACCTGCGAGGAGCGCAGCCACGTCATGCCCGGCGAGCGCAGCCGGAAGTGTGCCGACCGGCGTGAGCACGCTGAACCGGCCACCGACATTCGCCGGCACCGCAAACGCGGGAATCGAATCGCGTACGGCAATCGCGCGCAGCGGGCCACTGGTTGGGTCGGTGACGATCGCGAGATGCTTCGACGGCGCGAGCCCCGCGAACGCGAGGCGATCGCGCACGATGGCGTATTGCGCGAGCGTCTCCACGGTGCCGCCGGACTTCGACACGACGCACCACAACGTGCGGTCGAGCGATACGCGCGCGAGCAGTGCCGCGAAGGTTGCGGGATCGATGTTATCGACGACGTGAAGGCGTGGCGCACCTTCAACCGCCCCAAGCGCCGAACGCAACGCAATCGCGCCGAGCGATGATCCGCCAATGCCAAGGACGACCACATCGTAAAACTGCCCGACTGCACCCTTCGCGAAATCTGCCACGCGCTTGAACTCGGCGGCCTGCGCATCGAGTTCAGTGAAACCGTAGCGACCGTTTTTGCGATCGGCCTCAACGGCGGTGTGCACCTCGCCGAATCGGATGGCCAACGCGTTCCACTCGTCGGGCGCCACGCCGGACGGCACCGCCGACATCATCATCCGCGCGTCATTAATCTGCA
This sequence comes from Gemmatimonadota bacterium, assembly GCA_026387935.1. GTDB lineage: Bacteria > Gemmatimonadota > Gemmatimonadetes > Gemmatimonadales > Gemmatimonadaceae > Fen-1231. Next base: position 159,982 of record JAPLKU010000014.1, read on the forward strand.
TCGGCATGTCTAGTCGACCGTGACCTGAAGGCCGTCGAATGCCGGACGGATCGTATCCGGCAGTTCCGCTTCGAGTTCCGCATGCGAAATCCGATGCGTGAGGTGAGTCAGAAAGGTGCGCTCAGCCCCGACGCGCTGCGCCGTGGCTATGGCTTCGCCGACTGAGAGGTGCGTGGGATGCGACTTCAGGAAAAGCGCGTTGAGCACGAGCACTTTGACGCCACGCAGTGTCGCTTCGGCGGCGGCGGGAAGTTCTTTGGCGTCCGTGACGTAGCCAACGGATCCGACGCGATACCCGAAGACTCTCATGTTTCCATGCGGCACCTCCACCGGCGTTACATCCATGCCCGCGACGGACACCCGTACGCCCGCTTCGAGCGGGCGCAACGTTCCCTCAGGCTTGGAAGTTCCGGGGAGCGGCTTCATCGACGGATCAAAAATGTACGCAAATTTGCGACCGAGGCTCGCCAGCGTCTCGGCTGGTCCGTAGATCGGCAATGGAGAGCCGGCGCCGAACGCGAAACTGCGCACGTCATCGATCCCGTGCGTGTGATCGGCATGATCGTGCGTGTAGAGCACGGCATCCACCTTGTCGATCCCATTCGCGATGAGTTGCAGTCGTAGCTCAGGCGGCGTATCGATGAGGATGCGCGCCGAACCGGCTTCGATCACGGCGCCAACCCGCGTGCGCTTATCGCGCGGATCCCGCGAGAGACAGACCGAGCATTGACACCCGACCTGCGGAACGCCGAAGCTCGTGCCAGTGCCGAGAAAAGTGAGTTTCACGAGTTCAACTCGGCGTGCGCGCGTCGGCGCGTCAGACCGTCTCCACCTTGAGCGTATTCGTCGAGCCTGGCACGTCGAAGGGCACGCCGGCGGTGATCACGACACGTTCGCCCGTCTTCGCGAAGCCTTCGCGAGTGACCAACGCACGTGCAGCACCCGCCATCTGGTCGTACGTCTCGCAGTGTGGCACCAGGAAGGGGGAGACCCCCCACACCAGAGCAAGTTGTCGCCAGGTACGCGCTTGGTCCGTCAGCACGACGATCGGAACGTTCGGACGGCGCGCGGCAACGACCCGCGCGCTGAACCCGCTCTTGGTGAACACGATGACGCACTTGGCGCCGCTAAGCCGCACCGCCGTCACCGTCGCCGACGCAATTGTTTCTTCGATGGATGCCGTTCCCGGTTCCAGCCGATCGAGGCCGGTCCCGCGCTGCACGGGATAGGTCTCAGCCGAAGCCGCGATGCGATGCATGGCCTGAACGGCGAGCACCGGATATGCCCCGGATGCAGTCTCTGCCGAGAGCATGACGGCGTCAGTGCCGTCGAGCACCGCATTGGCGACATCGTTGGCTTCGGCACGGGTCGGCCGCGGATTTTCGATCATGGACTCGAGCATCTGCGTGGCCGTGATCACCGGACGACCGAACCGATTGGCGAGACCGATGATCCGCTTCTGCTCAAGCGGAACTCGCTCGAACGGGAGTTCCACGCCAAGATCGCCGCGCGCGACCATCACAGCGTCGGTGGCCTGGAGTATTTCTTCGATGCGATCGACGGCGCTGTCCTTCTCGATCTTCGCAACGATGAGCATGCCCGTCGGAATGAGGGCGCGCAGACCGGCGATGTCCTCGGGGCGGCGCACAAAGCTCAGCGCGAGATACGACACGTCCTGTTCGACGGCGAACTTGATGTCGACGAGATCCTTCTCTGTGATCGACGGCGCCGACACATCGGTGCCTGGGAGATTCATCCCCTTGTGCGATTTCATCTCGCCGCCATGCACGTTGCGGACGCGCACGCGTTCACCGTCAACGGCCAGCACTTCGAATTCCAGCAGCCCGTCATTCACGAGAATACGACTCCCTGCGCGCACATCTTTTGCGATGTGGTCGTAGGTGACGGGGATATCAGCGCCCTTGGCGTGCGCTTCCGGCACAAAGGTGTATTCGGTTTCCGGCTGGACGTCGAGCGGTGCAGCCAGATCGCCGATCCGGATGCGTGGGCCCTGGAGGTCGCCGAGAATCGCAATCGGGCGCCCGGATTCCCTGGCGATGGCGCGCACCGCCGCGATGACCTTCGTATGTCCTTCGTGCGTGCCGTGCGAAAAATTGATTCGCGCGACATTCATCCCGGCGTCAACGAGCGCGCGGAGGACCGCCGGGTCCGCGGACGCCGGCCCGATGGTGCAGACGATCTTGGTGCGCGCGTGCGTGATCAACGGGCCGCCGGTTGGGTGCGGCCGAGCGCCGACACTTTTTCTTCGATGCCGGCGAGCAACGAGTTGAAGGACTTCTGGAACGAGTCGAGCCCCTCTGCGAGCAGTTTGTCTGTGACCGCGTCGAGCGAGATGCCGAGCTTCGCCAGCTGATCAATCACCTGTTGCGAGCCGGCGTCGTCGATATCCGCGGTGCGCGCGACCTTGCCATGGTCGCGGAAGGCGTCGAGCGTGGCCGGTGGAAAGGTGTTCACGGTGTGCGGTGCGATCAGTGTTTCAACGTACACCACGTCGGAGTAGGCGGGATTCTTGGTTCCGGTGCTCGCCCAGAGCGGGCGTTGCACGCGCGCGTCCTTGCCGGCGAGCGCATCCCAGCGGGCGCCGGAGAACTTCTCACGGAAGAGCGCATATGCGAGGCGGGCGTTGGCCACCGCCGCCTTCCCGCGCAACGCGAGCGCGTCCGGCGTACCAATCGCGTCGAGCCGTTTGTCGATTTCGCTGTCCACACGGCTCACGAAGAAGCTGGCGACGGACGACACCGGACCGAGCGGCTGCCCCGCCTTGGCGCGATCCTCAAGGCCGCTGAGGTATGCCTCGATGATGTTGGCGTACGCGCCGAGCGAGAAGAGGAGGGTGACGTTGACGTTGATGCCGTCGGCGATGAGGCGGCGAAGCGCCGCACATCCAGCCGGCGTGCCCGGCACTTTGATCATGACGTTCGGCCGCGCGACGGTGGACCAGAGGCGATGCGCTTCCTGCACCGTTCCTTCGGTGTCGTGGGCCGTGCCCGGTGAGACTTCGATGGACACAAACCCATCGCCACCTTTTGCGGCATCGTAGGTCGCGCGGAAGATGTCGCAGGCGTTGCGTACGTCTTCCGTCTCGACCGCCTCAAATATCGCCCAAGGCGTGCGATCACTGGCGAGCGACTTGAGTTGTGCGTCGTAGGCGTTGCCGTGGGCGAGTGCCTTTTCGAAGATGGTCGGATTCGACGTCATTCCGGTGAGCGCGTCGGCCGGGATGCGGCGCGCGAGTTCGCCGCTGGCGAGCAGCGTCCGGTCGATGAAGTCGAGCCAGATGGACTGGCCGGCGGCGTGCAGGGCGTGGAGTGGCGTAGCGGGGGCGTTCATTGGGCGGTGCGCGACGGTGCGAAGGGTGGAGAGTGAATATAGTCCGGCCCGCTACACTTTCTCCGCGCGCGTGCCCCATGCCGCCAGCTTCGCGGTGAGCATCGGGAGGCTGATGGGCTTCATGAGGTAGTCCGTCGCTCCAACGGCCAGCGCCGACGCGCGCATCGCAGCGTCGGCATGACCCGACAGCACGAGAATCGGCGTCGCCGCTGTTGCGGCATTGGCACGGGTCTCACGCACGAGGTCGAGCCCGTTGATCTCCCCGACTTCGATGTCGATCACGACGACGGTCGGCGATGATGCGCTGAGTGCGGTGAGCGCGGTGCGAAAGGCGGCCGCATCTCCGGCGACCGTGACGCCGAGATTGGCCTGCTTGCACGCCACCTGGACCAGCGTACGCATCACCGGATCGTCGTCAACCATCAGTACGGCGCCACGCTCGGCGGGTGCAGACGCAGCGATTCGTGCCTCGAGGGCATCGATCACGGTGGCGGGATTCTGCGCGCTCGAGTCGATCAGCACCAACGCGATACCGTCGAGTGGCGCCCCGGCTACGGCGTCGGGCGCCGCGATCACGCCGTCGGGCCGTCCCTCCGCGAGCGCCTCGTCCAATTCCTCGCTGCCAAGCCGCTCCACCTGGAACCCGCGAGCGCCCGCTTCGGTGGTGAGCGGAACCGCGACGACATCCTTGAGGCCGACGATGAAGAGCCTTCGGCCCGCGGCCAAGGGAAACTCACCGGTGTGCCCGGCGAGTTCGACGCGCAACGCCTGGAGAAAGCGGGCGATGACCGGCGCCCGCCGGTCCGGGTCGAGCGCCGGGTCGGCAGACCATTTTTTCACGGCGCTCTCCAGCGCGGCCGCCAGGCGACCCATCCGCGGAAAGCCGAAGGTGGCGGCGCTCCCGTTGAGGCGGTGCAGCTCGCGCTGGATGGCCGATAACGCTTCCGCCGCGCCAGGATCGGCCGCCACTGCTGCGCCCAGCTCCTCGAATCGACTGACGGTACTGCGCGCGGCCTCCAGAAACTGCTGCCGCGCCTGCGCCAGCACTTCGTCTGCAGAGGGCCGCAGCTCGTTAATCATCCGAAGCAGATTGTTAGCGCCCTAGGCCTTCGGCCGCGGCTTTCCGTCCAATTCCTCGATGGTCTTCGTGCTCGCCGGACGCTCACGCTGGAGTCGCTTGGCCACCTGCTCCGCCTTTTCAAGCGCGCGCAGGATGTTTTCGCCGGCCAGCTTCTTCAGGTCTGTGTCGCTCCACCCGCGGATGATCAACTCGGCGAAAAGATCGGGATAATTCGAGAGGTCTTCTAGCCCGATGGGCAGTTCATCGTCCACGCCGTCGAAGTCGCTCCCGATGCCGACGTTGTCGGCGCCGGCCGTCTTCTTGATGTGGTCAATCATGTTCGCGACCTCCGCCAGCGTGGCGCGGGGCGCGGGATGTGACGCGTCCCACACCTTGAGTTCACGCGAAGCGCCCGAGGTGTCGGCGCCAAGGCGCTGTTTGAGCGCGGCCTGCTGTCGCGCGCGCTCGAGCCCGTGCGCGCGCAGCGACGGCGAATCGAAGCCCGGATAGAAGTTCACCATCACGACACCGCCATTTTTGGGCAGGCGCTTGAGGATGGAATCGGGCACGTTGCGCGGATGATCCACAATCGCGCGGGCCGAGGAGTGCGAGTACATGACGGGCGCTTCGGACACGTCGAGCGCATTGCTCATGACGCCCGGCGACACATGCGAGAGATCGACCAGCATGCCGAGCCGGTTCATCTCGCGGACCACTTCCTTGCCGAAGTTCGTGAGGCCGCCATGCTTGGCTTCATCGTTCGCGGCGTCGGCCCAGTCGAGCGTGACATTGTGCGTGAGCGTCATGTAGCGCACGCCCAAGTCGTAGTAGGCGCGGAGCGAACCCAGCGAGTTCTCTATCGCATGACCGCCTTCCATGCCCAGCATGGACCCAACCTTGTGATTCTTGAAGGCCGAACGCATATCGGCGGCGGTGAGCGCAGGGACAAATGCCTCTGGGTACTTCGCGATCATGCGCCGCGCGATGTCAATCTGCTCGAGCTGAACACGCGCGAAACCCGAGTCCTTGATGTCGCCCGGGATATACACCGACCAGAACTGCCCGCCGAGGTGACCTGAGCGTATGCGCGCGAGGTCGGTCTGGTGCGGCGTCTTTTTGCGAAGGTCGTAGGCGTCAACGTCGCGCTCCTGTCCCTTCTGCTCGCGAATCGCCCAGGGCAGGTCGTTGTGCCCGTCCACAAGTGGTGACGCGGTCAGGATCTCGATCGCATGCGCGCGTGCGGCTTCGCGAGTGGGCGGCGTTTTGGATTGCGCCTTTGGCGCCGGCTTGGGCGCCGACTTGGAACCGCGCTGGGCCAATACGGGCGGCGCGATGGCCGCCACCAGGGTCACCAGAAGGGTGACCAGCAGGGCCAGGGCGGCAGAAAACATGGCAGCGCGGCGTACGATCGGTTTCATATAGAAGGGGCTGGGGCGCGGGATGGAGGAAAATACCGCACTCCCGTTCGCCCGCGGAGCTTCGGGACCTCACATTTCGTCCGTCGTTCACCTGTCCGCCAAGCCCGGAGCGTCCGTACCCGGCAAAGCCTGGACACAACGGGGTAGTATTTAGCATGACACAGACAACCGGCGCCCGTCGGTTCCGATTCACGGCTCTTGTCGTCGCGGCACTGGCGCTGCGCGCGTCGACTGCCGGCGCGCAGGATACAACGATCACACCAAACATCGTCGGCAAGGTGACGGCCGTCGGTGGCATTCCCGTCGCTGGCATCGAGGTGTTTCTCGAGGGCACCAAGTTCACGACGCGCACGGACACCCGCGGTGCGTTTGCCATACTCGGCGCACCCAAGGGCGTGCAGGATCTTGTATTTCGCGGCATCGGCTACCTCCCGGCACGGGCATCCGTTCGCGTGCCTGAGCGGTCGCTGAATATTTCAGTGACGATGCTTCCGGCGCCATCGATGCTCGACACCGTAAAGGTGCGCGCGCGGATCAATGTGCTCTCGGGCGTGGTCGTGGATGAGCATGACAAGCCCGTACCGGGCGCCACGATCGACGTGATCACTGGCGACAAGCGCACGCTCACCACCGGCGATGACGGCTGGTTCATCCTGACGGCCGTGCGCGACGGCTCCGTCGTCTTTCGAACGATGAAAGAGGGCTACTACGCAACGACCACGGCTGTGCAGATGCACGAATGGCGCGGCATCGTGGTCCATATCGAAATGCTTGACCCGAAGCTCTCCGCAACGCGACGAGCCGAAGCGGCCGGCGAAGCCAACACGGTGCTTGCCGCCTGGCACGACGCGACGCTTCGCATGTCGATGCGCGCGCCACGCGCCGTGGTGATCTCTGAGGAAGAGCTCGCGCCGTTCAGCGACATGGCGCTCGGCGAAGCACTCAAATGGACGAAAGGCGGCGCGTCGCTGGCGTTCGATCTGCAGAACGCATCGAACCAGATCTGCGTCTTGCAGGACGGCCGACGCGCCGTCGGCAGCACCACACTCAACTCGTGGCGTGCCGCGGACGTGGAGATGGTTGAGCTTTACCCGCCTGGATCAGAACCGTCCGGCACGGTGGCACGGTACCTTCGCGCCGCCGGATGCCGAGCATCGTCCACGGGCGGACTACGCACCAGAGGACCGTTCTATGCGGTCCTCTGGATGAAGTAGCGCGACGAGCGGTTTAGTACCGGTAGTGGTCCGACTTGTACGGGCCCTCGACCGCCACACCGATGTACGACGCCTGATCCGCTGAGAGCTCCGTGAGCGTCACGCCGATCTTCTCGAGGTGCAGGCGCGCCACCTTCTCGTCGAGTTTCTTGGGCAGCGTGTAAACGTTCTTCGCATCGTACTTCGTCCCCGACACCGTGGGCTTGCCCTGCGCGGCCAGGTGCAAGTCGATTTGCGCGACGACCTGATTCGTGAACGAACAGCTCATCACGAAACTCGGATGGCCCGTGGCGCAGCCAAGGTTGAGCAGGCGGCCTTCGGCGAGGACCATGACGCTGTGTCCGTCAGGGAAAACCCACTCGTCATACTGCGGCTTGATGTTGATCCGTTCGATTCCTTCGAACGACTTGAGGCCGGCCATGTCGATCTCGTTGTCGAAGTGGCCGATGTTGCCGACGATGGCCTTGTCCTTCATCAGCGACATGTGCTTCGCCGTGATGATGTCCTTGTTGCCCGTGGCCGTGATGAAGATGTCCGCGGTCTTCACAACGCTCTCGAGCGTCGTGACCTGGTAGCCTTCCATCGCCGCCTGCAGCGCGCAGATCGGATCGATTTCGGCGATGACGACGCGCGCGCCCTGCCCCTTGAGTGCCTGCGCACAGCCCTTGCCCACGTCGCCGTAGCCCATGATGACGGCGACCTTGCCGGCGAGCATCACGTCGCTCGCGCGGAGGATGCCGTCGGTGAGCGAGTGCCGGCAACCGTAGAGGTTGTCGAACTTCGACTTGGTGACGGAGTCGTTGACGTTGATAGCCGGAAAGAGAAGCGTCCCGGCCTTCATCATTTCGTAGAGGCGGTGCACACCGGTAGTCGTCTCTTCCGACACGCCCTTGATGGCCTTTGCGACGACGGTCCAGCGCTTCGGTGTCTTCTTGAGATGCGCAGTGAGCAGATCGAGGATGATGCCGTACTCCTCGCTCTCGGCGGCCGGGTTGTGCTGCGGCACTTTTCCGGCCGCTTCGAACTCAACGCCCTTGTGAATGAGGAGCGTGGCGTCGCCGCCATCGTCAAGGAGGAGATTCGGGCCGGTGCCGTCGGGCCAGAGGAGCGCCTGCTCGGTGCACCACCAGTACTCCTGCAGCGTTTCGCCCTTCCACGCGTACACCGGAACGCCACTCGGCGCGGCGACGGTGCCGTTCGGGCCGACGACGACTGCAGAGGCGGCGTGGTCCTGCGTGGAGAAAATATTGCAACTCACCCAGCGCACATCGGCGCCGAGGTGGGCGAGGGTCTCGATGAGGACGGCGGTCTGCACGGTCATGTGCAGCGAGCCCATGATTTTTGCGCCCGTCAGCGGCTTGCTCGTTCCGTACTCCTTTCGGAGTGCCATGAGCCCAGGCATCTCGAACTCGGCAAGGCGGATTTCCTTGCGTCCGAAGTCAGCCAGGTTAAGATCGCGGACCTTGAACGGCTCGCGGCCGGCGGCGGCGGTGGCGGAGAAAGAGTGCGGAGCGAGAGTGGCGGTCATGGGAGTGGAGAGTAGCGAGTAGTGGATAACAACAAGGGCGAGTAACGAGTCATCGGTGCCGCGTGAACAGCGAACGGAAACCACGAACTGCCAACTACGAACTGCCAACTACCTACTGCCAACTACACACTCAGCGACGCCACGAACAAACCGGGGCCCTTGGCTGACGGCATCGAAGGAAGAGGAGCAAAGCAACACGACGCGAAGCCGGCTTCCTTGCTCCAGGCCTTCAGCTGCGATTCACCAAAGCCCTGCCAGGCGTGGCCCATCTTGTTACGCAGATCCGCCCGGTCGTGCGGGAGTATGTCGAGCACGAGCAGCCGACCCTTTGGCGCGAGCGACTTTCGAACGCCGGTGAGAAGCGATGCGGGCTCACTGATGTAATGCAGGACCAACGAGAGCACGGCGACATCGACTTCGCCATTCGCGAGCGGCAGTGATTCAAGTGTTCCCTGGCGGAGTTCAACGTTGTCATGTGCAGCGAGACGCGCCTTCGCAGCGCGCAGCATCGCGGACGACTCGTCAACCGCAATCACCTGCTTCACGAACGGCGCAAGTGATTCCGCCAGCTGGCCGGTGCCGCAGCCGAGGTCGGCGACCGTCCAGTTCGCATCGAGCAGGCCGAGGAGCGCGAAGAGTTCGGCGCGGTCGCCAAAGAGTTCGGCGCGGAGCTTGTCCCACTGCCCCGCGCTCGAGGCAAAAAACTTCTGCGACGTGGTGTGGCGCGCAGCGAGTACGCCACGCACACGATCGGCATCGCGCTGGACGGCGGCAAGCCCGCCGAGTTCTTCCCGGACGGCGAGCCAGAGCTTTCGCGCGGCGGGATCTTTCTCCGAGGCGGCGATTCTATAGAGGTTGCTTGTGCCATCTTCGCGGCTCGACACCCAACCGGCGTCAGCGAGCGCGCGCAGGTGGCGACTCACGGTGGACTGCGGCAGCTGCAACGCCCGATGCAACTCACCAACCGTGAGTTCGTGCCGTTCGAGCACGGCCAAGAGGCGCGCACGAATCGGGTCCGAGAGGGCGGCCAGTCGGCCGAAGAGGGGAGTTCCTTTCATCCGTATATCCGGATGAAAGGTTGCTTATCTCCGAGCCGGAGTCAAGTCGACGATGGCGGGGACGCCGGGCGCAGGACGTTGTAGACCCGCGCTGCGAGGGCCATCGCGGTGATCGGGGCGACCCAGTAGACCCAGTGGGCGCTCCACTCGCCTCCTGCAACTGCGGGTCCGAATGAGCGGGCGGGGTTCATGGACGCGCCGGTGAGCGGTCCGCCCGCCATCGCACAGAAGCCGACGGTGAGGCCAACCCCAACCGCTGCGAATCCGCCGGGGATCCGATCATCCGTCGCAACCGCCATGATGACGAACATCAGCGCGAACGACAGCAGCCATTCGACGCCAAACGCGACCGGCACGGACACTGCGGGAAGCGTTGCGCCGGCGTGCCCGGCCGGCCCCAACGCTATCGTGAGGGCGGCCGCCGCGGCCGTGGCGCCGGCGAGCTGCGACAGGATGTAGGGCACAACCTCTGTTGAAGGAAAGCGCCCCACCGACCAGAACCCGATCGTCACTGCCGGATTCAGGTGCGCTCCGGACAGGTGCCCAACTGCGTAGATCATCGCGACGATCACGAACGCAAATGACAACGCGACTCCGGCGTGGCCGATCGCGCCGTTGGTGTACGCGTCCACCATTATTGCACCGGGACCGATCAGCACGAGAAAGAAAGTGCCAATTGCCTCGCCGGCCCATCGCCTCGCATCACGAGTATTGCTCACGTTGCGTGCCCCCCTGTCTGCAGGTACGCGGCGAACTCGTCCGGCAATGTGCTGGCGCGAATTCCCAACATCGCCGCGTCGAGATCGTACTCGACCCGCGCAAACTCTACCGTCACACCAGCTGGCATGACATCAAGCAGCACGTAGCCGGCGCGCCAATCGCCGTCCTTCGGCCGGCCCACGCTTCCGGTGTTCACATACCGGATGTCGTCGACCGTGCGATCCCACGGCTTGTGCGTGTGCCCACAGCAAACGACGTCGCCGGCTTTGGCGCCTGCCCCGGCACCAAGCTTCCTCAGAAAATCGTCGGACCGATCGGCGTGCACGTATACGGTGTTCAGCACCTGATTGCCATGCACAAGGATTACCGTCGGGCCTGAGCTGTGCCCGCCGAGCGGACGGAGGTCAATCCGAAAGGGCAACGCCCCGAGCCATACCTTTGTCTCAGTGCTGACCGCCGCACGTGTCCACGCGTACGAGAGGTGCGACAGCTGTTCCTGACGCGGATCCTCGTACTGGCAACCGCAGTGCTTGTAGTCAGTCGCAACCGTCGAGTCGTAGTTGCCGGCGACGCCCGCGATTCGCTCATCAGCGATTCGCTGCACCACTTCGTTTGGCCACGGTGCGTAGCCCACGAGATCGCCGAGGTGGTAGATCGCGTCCACATCGGGTCGCCCGCGGACATCCGCCAACACCGCCTCGAGTGCAGGCAGGTTGGCGTGGATATCCGAGATCAGCGCGTACTTCATTGATCGAGACGTTCGTTTCTGTTTCGGAAAGCCTGAACTACTTACAGCAGTCCGGTCCGCAGCACGGCGCGTTTGCCGACCCTGCCCCGCCTGCGCCTGGCAACGGCTTGGTGCCCCGGACAAAGGCGCTGATGAACTTATTCTCGATCTGTGCCGCGACGGTCGCGACATCGAGGCCCGTGCCCGCAAGAAACGCCGCGGCATCTTTCGCTTCGTACACCCGCGTCGGCTCGATGGACGGATTCTCGAAGCCCGCCTCGCTGAGCAGCGAAATGAACTCATTCTCCTCCAGCGCACCGGCCACGCAGCCGATCCAGAGCTCCATGTTCTTGCGCACTGAATCAGGGACTTCGCCGCGAACGACCACGTCGGAGATCGCGAATCGCCCACCAGGCTTCAGCACGCGGAACGCTTCCTGGATCACTCGACGCTTGTCGCCAGAGAGATTCACGACGCAATTCGAAATGATCACGTCCACGGTATTGCTCGGCAGCGGAATATTCTCGATTTCGCCACGGAGGAACTCGACATTCGTAGCGCCGGCGCGCTTCTTGTTCTCATTCGCCAGCGCGAGCATCTCGTCGGTCATATCCAGGCCATACGCCTTGCCGGTCGGGCCGACGCGCTTGGCCGAGAGCAACACATCGATGCCGCCGCCGGAGCCGAGGTCGAGCACCACTTCGCCGGGCTTGAGCGCGGCGAGCATCGTCGGGTTGCCGCAGCCGAGCGATGCGAGCAGCGCCTCGGCGGGGATGCCGTCTGTCTGGCCTTTGTCGTAGAGGTCGGACGTGATCGGATCCCAGGCGGCCGTCGTCGACCCGCAACACGCACTCGAACCGGTCGCGGTCTCAGAGCCGCAGCACGAAATGGCCGATTCTCCGGCGGCGACTTTCGCCGCGGCGGCGCCGTACTTCTCGCGCACGACTTCCCTGAGTGCCTCACCCTGTTGCGTGCTCATCTACGCCTCTGTCAAACAAGAAATATTGATGTGTGGCTTGAAAAAAAAGACTAGCAGCACTTCGCGTTTTTGCGCGGAGATTTCATGGAATCACGGAACGCGTCGAGAATGGCTTCGACTTCGCCGAAGGTTTCGCGATTGAGCGTATAGTACGCCCAGCGCCCTTCGCGCCGATCGGCGACGAGGCCGGCGTCTTTCAAGGTTTTGAGATGAAACGAAAGACGCGACTGCGCGGCATCGAGATCATCGGTCAGCTCACAGACGCAGCGCTCTCCGTCGAGCAGCCGCTCAATGATCCCCAGGCGCGTCTCGTCCGACAGCGCGTGGAACCATCGCGAAGCCTTTTTCGTGTCGAGTGCGTGGGCGACGGCCATGGAAATAACGTAACTAAATTTCTTGATGCGTCAAGATGCCGCGAGATTTGGACTAGCGCGGACAAATCAGAGACACTTGAAAACGGAACCGGCGACGCCGCGGTCCAGCGTGAACGGGCCGGCTGACCATGCCGAATCTGTGCGCGTGACGGTGAGTGTCATCCGGTTGCCGCTGATCTGGCCAGAATACCGCGCCGGGTGGACAATCACCTGCTCGCCTTCGCGAATTGGTCCACCGTGCTCCTGGATGTACACGCCGGGCGCGTCGAAGCGACCGGAATTGTCCGTCGTCACCGACGCATTGATCGACCCATGCGCGCAGTCGAATTCGACAGGGCCGCCACTCGGAACGCCGCTGGTCGGAAGGTTGACGATCTCGAGCCGGACGTGCGCCCCGCCCCACACGCCGACGGGGTTCGGCGCGACGGGGTTCGGCGCGACGGCGTCTGTGCAGGCGACGATCAGGATCACCAGCGTCGACCCCGGGCGCAGCAGGGTCTGCCGCAGGAGCATGGTCATCCGTCAGCGTACCCCGTCAGCAGCGCTTCGAGCCATCGAGGCGACGGGGGTTACGCCCGCTCCAGCGCCGCCGTCGCGTGACGCAGGCTCTCGCCCACCCAGCAGTGCATGCCCACACCGGTCAGCCCGGCGCGTCCAAACGCGCGACGATAAAAGGCCGGCGGCCGGTGGAACCAGCCGTTCCGATCGCCAACCACTTCATCGGCCGTGGTGTAGGCCTCGAGGTACGCGACGCCAGCGAGCGCACCAGCGACCGCCTCGAGTCCGCGCGAAAGCTCCGGCGTCTGCACGTACTGCAGCACATCGCAGCAGATGACGAGGTCGAACGGTCCGTCGAGTTCCGCTGTTGGCAGCGAACCGAACGTCCCGTAGCGAATGCCACGCGCGCGCCCGAATCGCGACACGACGTACGCGCTGGAATCAATGCCGACGTAACGAAGTCCCGGCCGCAACGAGCGCAGCGCCTTGCGCCACGCTCCTTCGCCGCAGCCTACGTCGAGCGCCGAGCGTACGGGCCGCTGCAGCAGGGCCTCGGCAATACCCACGACGAGGCGCGCCTTACGCAACACGTCGGCCGACGTGGCCACGCGGCGGCGCGGATCGCGGTACCACCGGTCGAAATACGCCCGGTCGTACGACTTAGCGATCGCTCCTGAACCCTTCTTTCGCCGCGCAGTCATCGCCCGCCCCGCCTCAGATCAGGTGGACTTCAGGAAATGGGCCCCGGCTTCCTGCGCGCGAGTGACCGCGAAGACGCCGTTCGTCTGACGGATAATGCCCGGCACGAGCGAATCAATGAACAGCTTGCGTGCTTCATCCACCGGCATGCTCATCGCCGTGGCGAACTGCCCTGCCGAGCGCATGAGCGCGAGGTTGCAGCAGAGGATGATGACCCCGCGCTGCATGAGGCCTTCCATCGAGGAACCACCGCCGCGGCCGCTGCCCTTGGCGAAGGTGTTGCGCAGAGCCGGCTCGGCGCCGTCCTTGATGCTGAGCTGCTCGCCGATCTTCCACTTCGCCCAGATATCGTCATTGAGCACCATCTGGACGGCCTTGTGCCGGATGACGACCACGATGGCCATGTCGGCATCGGCGGTGTTGTAGACGTCCTTGTATCCGGCGAGGACGGTCTGCGCATTGGTCAGCGCGAGACCATCGTCTACGCCGGCGCAATCGACAACGAGGCGGTGCTTCGCCTTCTCCACCTTGTCAGTCCACGACATGTCCCATCCGCCCTGCGGCGGCGGATAGACGGGCATTCCACCGCCCTGCGCAAAGAGATCGCGTGCGCCAACGGTTCCGGCCGCGAGGGCCGCCGTGCCACCGACAAGGCTGGCAATGAACCGACGGCGTGGTGAAGGCGACTTCGGGGTATCGGACACGAATCGTGCTCCGGCTAGAGACGGGCCGAAAAGATACCGCGTCCTACAGTCCCCTGCCTACGCCTGCCTACGCCGGCTCAAGGCCCGTTGGGGGAAGGCCCGTTGGGGGAAGGGCCAGGGTCGGCGGGGGCCGGCATCGGTGAGTTGCCGGCTGCCTGGGCCGCCGGCTGCTCCACGGGGCCTGGCCGGAGCCAAAGGACAAGCGCGAGCAGCACCGCCCCGACGCTCACCCCGGTGTCGGCCACGTTGAAGATCCAGAACCGCCAGTCCGCGGTGCCGACGTCTATGAAGTCCACTACGCCCCGGGCTGACCGGAGCCGGTCCATCAGGTTGCCGAGTGCCCCTCCGGCCACCAATCCGAGGGCCAGCGCCTGCCAGACGTCGGTTCCCTCGGCAGACCGATACATGTGGAAGAGCATGGCAATCATGCCGATCGCGACCGCCGACAGTACGACCCGAGACCAGTCGCCGAGCGAGATGTTCATCGCGGCACCGGTATTGTAGGTGAGGGTCATCCGCACCCAGTCACCAACAACGCTCTGCGGGACGTGCAACGTCAGCACGCGCTCGGCGATCCGCTTCGTCAGAAAATCGCCGACGGCGATGAAAACCAGGACAGGCCAGAACGCGATGGCCTTCGGTGCAAAGCGAACAGGGCTGGTCATGGGATGCACGAATGATATTTGGCGCTGCATGCAAATACGCCCTCGCGGGCCCGATAGGTTTCAGGTGTGACCCGCCAGCCGCTGCCTATTGATGAAGTCATACCCGCGCTGCGTGCGGCTCTTCGCGCTGGCGGCCGCGCAGTACTGCAGGCCCCGCCTGGCGCCGGCAAGACGACGGCGGTGCCGCTGGCGCTCGTGGACGAGCCATGGGCGGTGGGCCAGAAGATCGTGATGCTCGAGCCACGCCGGCTCGCGGCACGAGCAGCGGCGCGGCGCATGTCGTTCATGGCCGGCCAACCACTCGGTGGGCTCGTTGGGTTTCGTGTGCGCGGCGAAACGCGCGTAAGCGCCACCACTCGAATTGAGGTGGTCACGGAGGGCGTGCTGACACGCATGCTCATCACCGACCCGACGCTGGATGGTGTGGCCGCCGTGATTTTCGACGAATTTCACGAACGCAGCGTGATTGCCGACACGGGGCTCGCGCTCACGCTTCGGACGGCGGAGTTGCTGCGCCCGGAGCTCCGCCTGGTCGTCATGTCCGCAACGCTCGACGGCGAACATGTGGGCACGTTGCTCGGCAGCGCACCGGTGATCACGGCACAGGGGCGCGCATTTCCGGTTTCTACGCAGTGGATTCCCCAGCGGGCTGGTGGCCGCCCGCTCGAGGGCATCCCCGCTGCCGTACAGCGCGCGCTCGATGAGACGGATGGTGATGTCCTCGTGTTCCTGCCCGGCGCGGGGGAGATCAAACGCATCGCGGACCGAATCGCAGGGCTCTGCTCCGAGCGAAACACGCGATTGTTCGCGCTGCATGGCACGATGCCGGAGGAGGAGCAGGATGCCGCCATCTCGGCTTCCGCTCCAGGGACGCGCAAGGTGGTGCTCGCGACATCGATTGCTGAAACCAGTCTGACGATCGAAGGCGTCCGCGCCGTGGTCGACTCTGGACTCGCGCGCGTGCCGCGCATGGACCTGCTCTCAGGGATGACTCGGCTTGAAACGGTTCGCATCACGCAGGACTCTGCCGAACAGCGTCGTGGCCGCGCCGGGCGCGTGGCGCCGGGTGCCTGCTATCGACTCTGGAGTGAGGCCGAGCATCTCGCGCTCATGGCGCACCGGACACCGGAGATACTCAGCGCAGATCTCGCGCCGCTCGCGCTGGACCTTGCGGTTGCCGGCGTTGAGGACGTGACCACGCTCGCCTGGCTCGATGCACCGCCACCGTCGGCGCTAAGCCAGGCGCGCGGACTGCTGACCGAACTCGACGCACTCGATGATCGTGGCACCATCACGCCGCACGGTGCGCGAATGGCGAACATGGGGCTGCATCCGCGACTCGCCCATCTGGTTCTCCGCGGACGCGAACTCGGCCACACGCGCCTCGCCTGTGAAATTGCGGCGCTGCTCGGTGAACGCGACGTACTGATCAAGCGTGAGATGGACGTTGATCCCGATCTGGCGATTCGCATCGCGGCAGTGCGCCGTGAATCGGGCGGCGACTGGAGCGTTGTGGATCGCGGCCGCGTGATGCGGGTGCGCGAAGAAGCGCGGCGGATCAGCGAACGGGTGAGCGAAGCCTTTCGTGAAGTGCGCGGTGGTCAAGCTGCCCGCGCGCCTGCCGACGACGATGTGGCGTACGCCGGCGAACTGCTCGCGCTGGCGTATCCCGACCGTGTGGCGCTCGCGCGCACGGGTGGCCGCGGGAGCTTCCGCATGCGAAACGGGCGCGGTGCGCAGCTCTCGGAAGTGTCGCCGCTCGCCCGCGAGGGCGCGATTGCAATTGCGGACACGGACGGTGCCCGCGATGACGCGCGGGTGTTTCTGGCCGCCGCACTGGACCGCGCGGCGCTCGACACGCTCTTTGCGAATCAGATCACCGAGTCGTCGGAGGTCGCGTTTGACGACACATCCGGTGCGATGACACAAACCGTTCGCCGAATGCTGGGCGCGCTGGTGCTCGCCGAACGCGTCACGAAGGTGCGCGACGCCGCGCTCATTGTGCCCGCGATTCTTTCGCGCGTGCGGCGTGACGGCATCGCCGCGATCGCGTGGAACGATGCCGCAGCACGCATGCGCGAGCGCCTGACATTTCTACACACGATTGGCCCTGACTGGCCGGCTATGGATGATGCGGCGTTACTCGACTCACTCGACGAGTGGTTTGCGCCCGCGCTGGAGGGCGTGCATCGCCTCGGTGATATCGCCAAAGCCGATCTCGCGCACGCGTTGCTGTCGCGCGTACCACCGAAACGCCGCGGATCGCTTGACGCGCTCGCGCCGACGCATATCGAAGTAGCGACCGGCTCGCGGATTCCGGTGGACTACGCGGATCCCGCAGCGCCGCTGATTGCCGTGCGGATGCAGGAACTCTTCGGCACGCCGGAGACGCCGCGCATTGGCGGTGGGAAGGTGGCCGTGACGCTCCATCTGCTTTCCCCAGCGGGGCGTCCGCTGCAGGTGACGCGCGACCTTGGAGGGTTCTGGCGCGGGTCGTATGCGGAGGTGCGCAAGGAGATGCGCGGCCGGTACCCGCGACACCCGTGGCCAGAGAATCCTCTCGAGGCCGAGGCGACGCGCCGAGTCAAGCCGCGCGGACGCTGAAAGCGGCTGACAGAAGGATTCATCCAGACGGGTGAGTCGGTGCGGGGCGATGCACCGCAACGATAACTTGCAGGCCTCCATGCGAGACTCCGCCCGTCGACTCGTTCGCTCTGCCTTGGTAGCAGGCGTTGCGCTCTGCGCCGCGGCGACGACGGGGCTCGCGCAGAAGAATCCGTGCACGGTGCGTCACCCGATGGTGGACGACGTCGTGTTCACGGGCGCCAAGCGCGTCCCGACCGGTGACGTCGCCGGGCAGGTGACCACGGAGCGCACGGGAGTGTTTCGGCGCTGGTTTGGATGGAACTTTGGCGTGCTCACCTGCCTCGACTCCGCCGAAGTTGTCAGCGATGCGGCACAGATCGAAGCGCTCTACCGTGATCGCGGATTCATTGCCGCGCACGTCGCGCCGAGTGTGACGCGGCACGGTGACCGTCGGGCGCGCGTCACCTTCACGATCCAAGAAGGGACGCCGATCCAGATCACGTCCGTGGTCATTGCCGGTCTCCCCCACGATGCCGGTGACTCGGCGGCAGCGGTGCGCAAGCTGATGGGGGCACCGCTGGACGATTCCGTCGTGACGTCCCTCGCCGACTCGCTGCAAGCAACACTGCGCGATGCAGGGTATGCACGCTCGCGACCGCGTGAGATTGCGATTGTCGGCGACACGGCTGCGCGTTCGGGATCAGTGATGCTGACGTTCACACCCGGGCCGCTGACGTGGATCGGGCAGGTGAGCATTCAGATCACCCCAAACGCGACCAAGCCCGCACTGAGCGAAGCACAGGTGCGAAGCACGTTGGGGATTCGCACCGGCGAACAATTCAGCGGACGGCGCATATCCGAAGGCCAGCGCCGCATCGCGGCGCTCGATTTGTATCGACAGGTGAAGCTTGATACGACGGCCACCCGGAGCGATTCCGGCACGGCAACAGACACGATCGGCCTTGCGCTGGTGGTTACTGAAAGCGACCGGCGCCGTGTGCGCGCTGCCGCCGGCTGGGGCACGCTCGATTGTTTTCGCGCCCAGACGCGCTTGGTGGAACAGAATCTCTTTGGGTCTGGTTACCGGCTCGAGCTGAATGGGCGACTGTCCAAGATTGGACTCGCCGAACCGTTGACCGGCTTGCGGTCGCTCTGCGCCACGCGCGTACGGAACGATCCGTTCAGCCAGCAGCTCAACTACTACGCCGGCGCAACGCTTCGCCCGCGCGGTCTGTTCGGTTTTGGCGACAGCCGGTGGCAGCCCGAGTTCACGGTCTTCAGCGAGCGCCGGTCCGCCGTGAACGCGTATGAACAGACCACCGAAATTGGCGGACTCGTCAGCGCCACGCACGAAGTGGGCGACCGGCTGAGCGCCACGCTGCAGTACGCCTACACTGACAGCCGCACGACGGCCGACCGCGCTGTGTCGTGCACCCGATTTGGATTCTGCCGTCTCGAGGATGTGGCAAGCTTCGTGCTGCGCTCGCCGCAACACAGCATCATCGCCACGCTGACGAAGAACCCGCTCTTGCCGACGGACGATCCGGGCACGGGCTACCGCTGGATGGTGGAGACGAAGTACGGCCATGCGTCCATCGGCAGGATTCTACCGATCGACTTTGGCCGCGCCACCGCTGAGCTGGCGGCGTACCACCCGATCACCGAGTGGGTGACGGTGGCGTGGCGCGCGCAGATCGGCGCCGTGATTTCGCCGGCCGATCGTTCGTTTCTGTTGCCGCCGGCGGAACGGTTCTACGGCGGTGGGCAAAATTCCGTACGTGGGTACGGGCAGAACCTGCTCGGCCCTGGCAGCTATATCGTGTCGGTGGCCGATACCGTATCCGCGACGGACGGCACCGTGATCGGTGCCGCACGCGCGGGCGATGAAATCCCGCGCATCGCGCCGAGTGGTGGCAATGCGATGTGGATCGCCAATCTCGAACTGCGCACACGACGTGGTTGGCCGAACGATCTCCTGCGGTGGGTGGTCTTTCTCGACGTGGGCCGAGTCTGGAATACGCGCGATCTGTTCAGCGCGACCAATGCCGATGCGCGCGCCACGCCAGGTATTGGCGTTCGCCTGATCACGCCACTCGGTCCGTTCCGTGTGGACATTGGCTACAACCCGAACTCATTGGAACCTGGGCCTGCCTTTCTCGTGATTCCTGGTGATGCGTCGAAGGGCATCGTCGGACGGGCGATTTGCGTGAGCCCCGGCACGACCGACCCACTGGTCCTTGGTGCGGGTGCGTCGTCGAGTTCGAACTCCTGCCCAGCCACGTTCCTCCCCACCGGCACTCGCACCCCGCTTTCGCGGCTGACCTTTCACTTCAGCTTGGGCAACGCCTTTTGAGGCGCCGCACCAAAGTCCTGGTGTCGGCGAGCGCCATGATGCTCGGCGGGATCGTGCTCGTGCTCATCGCTGCGGTCGTCGCCACAGAAACGGCGTGGGGACGGCGGCAGGTGGGTCACGTGGTCGAGGCGCAGGTCAATGGACGATTGGCGAAGGGCGTGCACTTTTCCATGGGCGCCCTGCGTGGCGGGCTTGGCGGGCCGTGGAGCGTGGACTCACTCGCACTCGTCGACTCGGCCGGGCGCCCGGTGATCTCAATTGCGCATGCGTCAGCCGATGCATCGGTGTCGTCGCTCTTGGGCGGCGACATACGGTTGGGGCTGGTGCGCCTGGAAGGCGTCAGGGCTTTTCTCGAGCAACGGCGCGATGGCAACTGGAACGTGAGCTACCTGATACGCCCGTCGAGCGGGCCGCCGAGGCCGTCGGGCGCACGCGGGATCGTCACGGTGGACAGCGTCGCACTGATTGATGCCCGCATGGAGATGCTGTCACTCGACACGACCCCCGCGCTGCCGTTGCAGCGCCGCGTGTACTCGGGGATCAACATCGCGCTGGGCGCGACCACGCTGTCGTCGCGCGATTCCGTTGGTGGCTGGGCGCCAATCCGCGCGCTACGGCTGGGCATTGATAGTCCGCCCGTCACGGTCGTGTCGGCGATGGGTCACATTCGCTGGTGGAGCGACTCGATTCGGATTGACGTGCCGACGCTGCGACTACCCGCGTCACGTGCCGGAGTACAAGGCGTCGTGTCGTGGCCGTCGAAGAAGCCCGTGTCTGTTGTCCTCGACGTTCGCGCCGACAGCATGTCGATTCCTGACGTGCGCTGGGTATCGACGCTCTTGCCGCACACCGGCGTCGCCAGCGCCAGACTGACGGTGCGCTCTGCTCCCCGCGGCGGCTTTCGATACATCATCAGCCAGTTCGATCTCCGAGCCGTCAACTCGCACCTGGCCGGATCACTCACCGTTGCGCCTGGTCGGCCAACGGAAGTCACCGATCTGGCCATCGACTTCCAGTCGCTCGACTTCGCGCTGCTGCGTGATGTGTTTGGCGACTCCATCCTCAAGCCGGCGTGGCGTGGCGCGCTGACCGGAACGCTCCGCGGGCGCGGCGGACGGCTCGACAGCCTGCTGATTGATGCGGCGGCCGTCGCGTTTGCCGACGCGCGTGCGAAAGGGGCGCACTCGCACCTCGTAGGCGCAGGCGCGCTCGACCTCACAGGGGCCGGTACTCGATTGATCAACATGGACCTGCGCATCGATTCGCTCGATGTACGGACGATTGGCGCCATTGCGACGGTGGCGGATTCGCTCCATGGCGTGCTGATGGGACATGTGCAACTCGACGGCCCGACGAAGGACCTGACGTTTCGCAATCTCTGGCTCCAGCACGTGGATGGTGCGAGGGCGCGATCCACGTTCAGTGGAGCGGGACGCATTGCGTCCGATACCCGCACGCGATGGCTCGATGCCAAGCTCGTACTCGACACCATCGCGCTCGCGACACTCATTCGTGACCGCACGACCACCCCGATTCAAGGGACCGCACACGGCACGCTCGACGCCCACGCGACTGGTGATACGCTTACGCTCGACGTCACCGCGCAATCGGGCGCGACCAGCGCACATGTCGCCGGCACGACCCTGCTCGACTCCATCCGCGTCGTCATGGAGCTGAACGGCACCGTCTCCAAGCTCGATCCGCGAACGTTCGTGGATCGCAAAGACATTCCGGTGATGTCCATTGATGGCGCGGTCGTGCTCGACATCAACGACACAAAGACGCAGGTCGACCGGCACATTGGCATACGATTTGATTCGACGTCGAAGATCGGCGAGTCGCACGTACGGGCCGGCGTCGTTCGCTTCGGCCTGGATGCATCCGGCTTCCATATGGACACGGCGGATGTTCGCGCCGATGGATGGGCGGTGGATGCACGCGGCCGGCTGGCGCGCAGGGGTGAAGGCGCCGCCGATTCCGTGACGTTCGCGGCCATGATCGACTCGTTGAGCGTACTGCGCACGCTGATGCTCGACAGCACCGGAGCGCCGCGATTCAAGGACATGCGTGGACGGCTTCGCGCCACCAACGGCGTCTTGCAAGGCTCCTTCGAGAACATGGCGCTGCGCGCCGACATCGGCGCTGAGCGTATGAGCATCGGCACGGTAGGACTGCGCAACGGTACCGGCCGCGTGGACATGCGCGCGCTACCCGACCATGCAACGGGCACGATCCGAGGCACAGTGGAGTCGCTGTCGAACGGCAACGCCGGTGTTGATCTGGCGTCAGTCACAGCGCAGTTCGATAGCGGTGAGCGCCTGCGCGTCACGGCAACGGCAAGTGTAGGCGATACGATTCGCGTCGCCGGAGTCGGAGAGGTCACGTGGCCCGAAGAGGGTTTTCGTATTCGACTTGATTCTCTCACCTCCAGCCTTGGCGAACACCGCTGGCGGTTGACTGCCCCTGCCCACGCCTGGATCACGCCGCGGGCGACCGAGCTCGACTCGCTGGTCATGCGCAGCGATCATGGCGCCCTGGCTGCCGCATACGGCTCCGTGCCAGAGACTGGCCCCATCAGTGCGTCGATGCGGATCGTTTCCCTCGGGTTTGAAGAGATTGGCTTTCTCGGATACTTCCCCGCCGACCTCTCCGGAAAACTCTCGGCGTTGGCGCGCATCACGGGGACGCGCGACGCACCGTTGATCGCCGCGACCGCCACGCTGGATTCGATTCGCTCGGCGGATCGCGCGCGGCCGACGCTGGCCTTCGAAGGCAACTATGCCGCTCGGAAGGCGGCGATCACACTCAACGCGACAATCGGCGGACGCCGCGTGCTCGACATCACCGGCAACGTTCCGCTCGACCTCTCGTTGCGTGAAGTCGAAGACCGCGTCATTGAAGCACCCATGGCGCTGACGCTTCGCGCCGACAGCCTCACGCTCGCCGATTTCGAAGCGTTGGCGCCGAGTGTGACGGGACTCGGCGGCAGCGTGCATGGACTGGTCGATGTCGGCGGCACACTGCGCCATCCGACCGGCCGCGGCACACTGAACCTCCACAACGGCGCGTTTGAACTTCCCGCGTACGGGTTCGTCGCGCGGAGCGCCGAGATGGCACTCGCACTCGCCGGCGACTCGGTGTTCGTGAAGCGCCTGCGCCTGTCGGACGGCGACTCTCCGCAGGACAGCGCGGCGATCACCGGCGTGATCCGGCTGGCCGGAACCAATTGGAGCAAGTGGTTGGTCAACCTGCAGAGCACGGCATCGCGGTTTCGCGTGATTGATGACCCGCGGCTCGCGACGGCCGAAGCGAGTTGGGAGCTTGGGATCACTGGCGCCCTCGGCGAGCCGCGTCTGACCGGCGCCGTGCGGCTGCCATACGCGGTGTTCACCATCGGTCCGCAAAAGCGCGCGCGCGTTATCGGCCGGTCGGCCGGCACCAAACAGATTGTCGGCATGCCGAACGTGGATGGCGTCACGGTGACGCTTGGCAACGACGTGCGACTCAAGTCCAAGGACGCGAACGTCCAGCTGTCCGGCGACGTGGAGCTCTTTGGCGCACTCAACAGGCCCTGGATCAGCGGCGCCGTCTCGGCAACGCGCGGCACCTATCGAGTAGACTTGGGGCTGATCAAGCGAACGTTCCGCGTGGATTCCGGTTCAGTGATTCTTGAAGGCACGCCCGACATTCCTGCCGCACTCGACATTTTCACGTCGTACACGGTGCGCGGTGTCGACGACGACATTCACATCGGTGCGCACCTGTATGGCACAACAGGAAAGCCACGACTCGACCTGACGAGCGACCAGGGCTCAGCGGTAGGACAGGGCGAGATCATCAGCTATCTGGTGTTTGGCCAGTCGAGCTTCGCGCTCGATCAGGCGCGGGCGAATCCTGGCCGCACCGCTGCGGCCGCCTTAGTTCCTTCGCTCGGCGGCGTACTCGAGGGGTTCCTGGGAACGCTGCTCCCGTTTTTCAGCACGCTGCAGGTCAACACAGTGGCGAATGACAACGCGCAAAGCACGTTCGCCAACCCGGTGGACAACCTGCTCAACAGTTTCGCTGTGACTGGCGGCCGACAGATGGGCACGGACTCGTTTTTCAGCGTGAGCGGCGGCGTGTGTCGCGGCAGCCGCGTGTCCACCACCGCGAGTTCGCCATTCTGGCTGGGGACGGCGGTCGAGTATCGTCCGAAGCGCAGCATCGGCGCGGCAATCACGATCGACCCCGGGCCGGCTCCATGCAGCCGAGTGGGTACGATCGGCGACACGTACCAGATTGGCCTCGACCTTTCGTACGAATGGAAGTTCGGCGGCGTGAAGAAGAAACCGTAGCGCCGCAGAACCCCGTCGGGCGTGGCTACTTCTTGGTGACTTCTTTTTCCCTGAGTACGGTCTTGGCGATGACAAAAACGACCGCCGCGACGATGACAAAATCGATGGTCGCGCCGATCACGGGACCGTACATGAATTTGGCTTTGTTGATTTCCCAGCTCGCCTGACGCCAATCACCGCTCGGCGTGAGCATGCCGACGAACGGCATCAGGAGGCCGTCCACCACCGACTTGATGAGATCGCCAAGCTTTCCGCCAATAATGACGGCGATGGCGAGGCCAATCACGCCGTATTGCTTGAGGAAGTCAACGAATTCCTTGACCATGGTGGGGGTCTCTCCCGGGATCGGTTATAGTGAACTACACGTGACTCATGTCATACTTATTCAACTGGCCGCTAGCTGCGCCACCCCCCACGCAGGAGCATTGCGATGAAAGCGCTGGTGACGGAGATGATTGGGACGTTTTTTCTTGTCCTCGCGGTCGGACTGAGCGTGAACCAGGGCGCCCCACTCGCGCCAATTGCAATTGGCTTCACGCTGATGGTGATGGTATATGCCGGCGGCCGGCTTTCTGGCGCGCATTACAATCCGGCGGTGTCACTCGCGGCGATGCTCCGCGGCGCGCTACCGGCGGCGAAACTCGTGCCGTACTGGAGCGCGCAGCTGGTGGGAGGCGTGCTCGCCGCCCTACTCGTCTGGAAGCTGACGGGCCGCGCATTGCATGTTGCGCCGGCAGAAGCGACTAGCATGATGAAAGCGGTGTTCGGCGAAGCCGTGGCGACCTTCGGGCTCGCCTATGTCGTATTGCACGTGGCGACCGGGCGCGGAACGGAAGGCAACAGCTATTTCGGCCTGGCAATCGGTGCGACGGTCGCAGCGTTCGCGGTCGCGTTTGGCGGAATCACTGGCGGCGCATTCAATCCGGCAGTTGGTCTCGCACCGGCGATCGTCGAGATGATTGCCGGGCAAACCCCTTCGGCCCTCGCCTGGGTGTACGCGGTGGGGCCGTTCGCTGGCGCTGCGGCGGCGGCCTACGTCTTCAAGATGCAGGACGCGGCGTAGCCCTCTTCAGGACCCCAGTCCGAAGACTTCTACGAAGGTGAGCGCGTTGCCGTCCGGGTCACGGACGGTGAACTCGGTCGTCCCCCAGGGCTTGGGACCGATGTCGCCCTGCGGGTCGATCACGTCCTTGTCGCGAAACTGGCTGTAGAGCCGTCGGATTTCCGTCACTTCCACGCGGCACCCGGAGCGCTCACCGGGGGTGTCGGCGTTGGCCAAAGAGAAGTGGATTTCAATGGCGTCGCGCCTGACTCCGCCGTACGAACCGGCGTTGAAGCCAAGGCGAAAGCCGAGCACATCGACGTAGAAGTCGATGGCCCGCCTGAGGTTAGCAACCGGCAGCATGGGGATGCCGCGGGTGAAGTAGGGTTCGCCCACACCGAAGGATCTGTCTTTCGCGTTTCCGGGGCAAGTCACATCTTGCTGGAGCACCCTATTCCCCCTCGCCAGCCGACCATCCGTCGCATGCCTGTAACCCATACTCTGCTCATCGCGGCCACCCCCGCAGCGCGTGGCGGCGCATGTCAATGAACACGCCGTCGCCTTCCGTTCTGGTGGAGGCGGCGGTTGACACGTTTGACGCCGCCGTACGGGCGCAGAACACTCCGACGCAGCGCATCGAGCTCTGTGGTCCACTGACTGACGGCGGCACCACTCCAAGCGCCGGCCTGATTGCGCGATGCTCGGAGATGCTGCTGACATCAGTGAACGTGTTGATTCGCCCGCGAGTCGGGAACTTCGTCTATTCGGACGACGAGATCGAGATCATGAAGAAGGACATCGTCGTTGCCAAGGAACTCGGCGTGGACGGTTTCGCCTTTGGCGTTCTGACGCCAGACGGTGACGTGGACGTACAGAA
Organism: Gemmatimonadota bacterium; assembly: GCA_026387935.1. Taxonomy (GTDB): domain Bacteria; phylum Gemmatimonadota; class Gemmatimonadetes; order Gemmatimonadales; family Gemmatimonadaceae; genus Fen-1231. The sequence goes on from JAPLKU010000014.1 coordinate 186,169, forward strand.
GATGGCCGAGCTCATTCATGTCGCCACGCCGCTGCGCGTGGTGTTTCATCGCGCGTTTGATCAGGTGCGGGATCAGGACGAGGCGCTGGAGCTGCTGGTCTCGCTTCAGGTGAATGGCCTGCTCACCAGCGGCGCGGCGAAAACAGCCACCGAAGGCACCGAACGCATTCGCCAGTTGGTGGAGCGGGCCGAACAGCGCATTCGCGTGATCGCGGCCGGGAGTATCACCGGCACCGATGTTCGCGCGCTGGTGGCCAACACTGGCGTCACCGCCGTGCATGGCCGCGCGTTCGAGGGGATTGCGAACGCGCTGAATGCCTGAGCGCTACCCCAGCATCGACCGAATCACAAACCCGACATTGGCCGGGCGCTCGGCGAGGCGGCGCATGTACCACTTGAACCATGAACTCCCGTACGAGATCAGCGTCTTTACGACCTGATTGTCGGCGCGGAGTCGTTTCTGTTCGCCGTCTTTGATCCCGTAGAGCATGTGCACTTCGTACTTCCCTGGCGCGACACCCAGCGCCTTCGCACGCGCAATAATGCGCCCGACAAGCGCGACGTCGTGTGTTCCAAAAATTGGCAGGCAGGTTCCCGAAGCCGCGGCCTTGAGCATGGTGTCAGCCAACTCGTAGTACGCGCGGTCGGTATCGGCTTTGCGCGGGAACGCGATATGCGGCGGTTCGGCGTAGGCGCCCTTCACCAAGCGAATCACCGGCTTCACGGTGAGCAGGTCTTGCACGTCCTTCGGAGTGCGGAAGAGATATGCCTGCATCGCGATGCCGGTATCCGGATACTTGGCCTTCACTGAGCGATAGAGCGAGAGCGTGCGGTCGACGTACGACGAATCTTCCATGTCAATCCAGAGGAAGCTCCCGGTGGACTGCGCCTTGGCGGCGAGTTCTTCAGTGTAGTTCTGGCACATGCCCGGCTCGATATCGAGGCCGAGCTGCGTGGGCTTCACACTGACGTGGCCGGGCAGACCCTTCGCCTTGATCTGGTCAAAGATCCAGAAATAGTGATCGCGGACGACCGTGGCTTCGTCGCGGCTCGTGATGGCTTCGCCGAGTTTGGTGAAAATCGTTCCGCGACCAGATTTTGCGAGCTCGGCGCAGGCATTGAGCGCATCCTCAGGTGCCTCGCCCGGCATAAACCTTCGCGTCGCGCGCCGAACAAACCCCCACTTGGTGACGTGGTCGTTGAGGTAGCTGCTCTTGGCGAGTGCGAGAAAGAAACCGCGGCCGAATGGCATGTGGGAAACAGTTGGTAGATGGTAATAGACAGTCGGCAGCAAGAACCGAACAAGACCGGCGGAACGACGCTTGCCTCGACGACCTTCTTTGTTCCGATCAGCGACTTTGCGGGGCTTAATGTGAATTTGGCGAAATCCTCACCAAGAAGCGATGCGCCGGTCGCAAGTCGCGGTCGGTATGTACTCCGCAGCCTAGAAGACGCCGACCTTGCCCTTGACCGACGCGATCAGCTTCGCTGGGTCGTACCCGATTCCCTGCTTGAACACGAGTTCCACTTTTCGAATATCGCTGATATTCGCCGACGGATCACCGGCAACGAGCACAAGATCGGCCTGCTTGCCGACGGCGATGCTCCCGATGCGGTCGGCCCTGTTCAGATACGTCGCGCCATTCATCGTCGAGATCTTGATCGCCTCGAGTGGGGAGAAACCCGCCTCGACCAGCAGTTCGATCTGGTGCTGGTTGGAAAAGCCCGGAATCACACCGCCGCCGCCAGTCGGATCGGTGCCGGCGATCAGCGTGCCTCCAAGCCGCACGAAGGCGAGTTCCAGCTTCATGGCGTTCTGCAGCAACTTCACGTTCGCCGCGTTCGGATTGCGCTGTGCGCTGGCGTAGCGCTGCTCGTACTGTTCCTTGAGCACCGGCTCGAGCATCTCGAGCCCCGGTGGAATGGCGCGGCCCGCGGCGCCAGCGGCACCCGCTTCAAAAACCGTGAGCGTCGAGGTGAGCGCGACCTTGTACTTCACAAGCTCGGCGACGAGTGACTTGAACGCGGGGTCATCCTGGCTGAGCGCGGCGATGCTCGCTTGCCCAACATTCTGTCCGGGGCATTCGTCGGGCTTCTTGTCCTTCACGAAATCGGTGGACGCAAAAAATCCGTGCTCGAGGTTGTCGATACCGAGTTCGGCCGCCTCACGGTATGTCACCGAGCAGAGATGGCCGGTGATCTTCATACCGCGCTTATGCACTTCCTCAGCAGCGGCCTTGAGCTCGTCGCGCGAGATGTGCATGTACGACTTGAACGACGTGGCGCCCATGTCGGCCCAGTAGTTCACGTGACGGCGCGCGTCGGCAACATCCTTGAGTGCGTACACCTGTCCGAGCGCGAGGCCGGGGCCTTCGAGGTAGGGTGCCGTTGCATCAACCCAAGGCCCGGGCTTCTCGCCTTTCGCAATGGCGCGCGCGAGCGCGATTTCGCCGAAGCCATTCATGTTGCCGCCGGTGCGCATCGCCGTTACGCCACCCGCCAGGTACAGCCGCGAAAAACTCTCGGCGAGGTTGCCGTAGACGCCCGGGCCCGTGGGATAAAACAGGTGCTCGTGGACCATCACGAGGCCAGGGATCAGCGTTTTGCCGGTCCCATCCATGATCTTGGCGCCAGTGGGGGCTGGCGTGCGCGCCGCGTCGCCGACTGCGGTGATCTTGTCGCCCGTGATGATGACGGTCTGGTCGGCCCGTGCGGCGGAACCAGTACCATCGATGACCCTGACGTGGGTGAACGCGACGACGGGAGCGTCAATCGCAACGAAGGGCTGGACCGCCGTGCTGATCGTTGGGCGCTGCGCGGCCACGAGAGCAGGCAGGATCGCGGCGCCGGCGAGAACCAACCGGTGGGCGCGACTGAAACGAGCGGGGGCTTGCATGCGCCGAATATATGGGCGGCTCAATTCCGCGGCGAGCAGGCATGGTGGGTCAAGCCGCCATCCGTGCGCGCTGACGCCCTTCGCGCGTTACCGCTCGACGCAGTCGGTTGGCGCGACGCCCGGCTTTGGTTTCGACAATGAGAAGTTGAAGTCCGTCTCATTGGAGCAGAAAAAGAGCACCACGTCGAGTGCGGTAGACGTTTCGCCAAAGGAAAGCGGTCGCGTCGTGGTAGCCGACCCGATGCGCAGGATAGCGACGTTCGCCACTTCGGTCAGTCGCGGATCGTCCGCGCATTTGCCAAACGACGACACCTGCGTGGCCGCGTTGACGCCCGTGCGACAGATCGCGATGTACACCGGGCTCGTGCAGCTGCTGCCAACGAGCAGCAACGCCGCGCCGCCATTCGCAAACGCTGGGTACTGCGTGGGGTGATTTTCAGCAACGATCGTACTTGGCGCACAGATCGTCCCGAACGATCCGTTTGGCGGCGGCGTGGGCACCGTGGTCGATGGGAGGCCCGTCTTCCCCGCGCTCCAGCTCGCGTTAATCCGGTACGCCGGAAATGCGATTCTGTTGTCTGTACCCGTGTTCGCTGTACCGGGGTCAGTGGTGCCGGAGGCAATGCAGCCCGCTGACGCAAGCAGGAACATCGCGGCGGCGACCTCGGTATTGCGCGTCGCGCGCGCTGCGAATGTCATCAATCGACTCACAAACACTTATGGTCTCGCCTTCAGGTATTCCTTCGCGATCATCATGTGCACTCCAACGTTTCCGTCAACCAGCTGAGTAATGTGCAAATCGGCGGCCATGGACGCTGCCTGGTATGCCTGAATCTGCGTAATGCCCTTCGTCTCCATGAGGAACTTGACCATGTTGCCAATGGCAGTTTTCGTGGCCACGACGAGCGACGTATCAGCGCCCATCGTGATCCAGTGCGTCGGCGTCTCGATCCGCGGCCAGTCGAACTTCAGGTCCTTGCGCACGACAACCTGAATGCGGCCCTTGAGGTTGGTCTCGAGGCCGGTCTGGTCCACTTCACCGTCGCCCTGGGTAGCGTGACCGTCTCCGAGCTCAAGGAGCGCGCCCTTGGCCCACACGGGCACGTAGAGCGTCGTACCGGCGACGAGCTCCTTGTTGTCCATGTTGCCAGCGTGCTGCGACGGCGGGTTGCTGTTCACCTTGCCCTTCTCGGCCGCCGGCGCGACACCGATGCTTCCCCAGAATGGCTTGAGCGGCACGGTGATGCCAGGCGAGATCTCGGCCGTCATCTTCTGTCGGTCCATGTAGATCACGCGCGAACCGCCACCGCCGCCTCGGCCACCGCGTCCCGTGCTGGTGTCGCCGGGGGCGCGGCAGAGTTCGCGCACGAATCCACTACAGCCGTTGTAGCCGTACGCAATCGGCAAGGTGATCGACAGCATCTTCACTTCGAGGACATCGCCCGAGTCGGCGCCGGTCACATAAATCGGACCGGTGAGCACGTGCCCGCCGGGGCCGCGCTGATCCTGGGGCACCGTCTGCAGGTCGCGCATCCACTGCGGGATTTCCTCGGGCTTTACGCCCATCCGCTCAAGGCCGGCAGTATTGTTCGTCATGATCGTCTCGACTTCGACGATGTCGCCCGAGTTCACCGTGATCGCGGGCTTGGCCAACGACCAGTAATAGCCCCACGCGACCGTGCTCGGCGTGGCGGGAAGCTGGTGGACCTTCTGCGCGTGTGCCGGGCTAATCGCGAGGAAACTGGCGGCAGCGCAGGCTGACCATGCAGCGACGGTGAACGCCATGGGCTTCTTCATTTTTTGTTGGGCAGAGAGAGTTTGTTGAGTTTGGCGACGGCGGGAACGTCCTTGTCGGCGCCGTGCCAATTGGCGCGGAGCAGCGAGATGGCAACCGGGATCGCCATCAGGGCCCGCATCATCCGCCGTACACCGTCCGCCCACCCGTCACCGTCCGCACGATCTTGACGTCCTTGATGGTGTTCGGGTCACCATCGTGCGGATCACGGTCGAGGATCACGAAGTCGGCGAGCTTGCCGGCGGTGATCGTGCCCTTGATGTTCTCCTCGAACGACGCATACGCCCCGTTCAGGGTGTTGATCCGAATCGCTTCGTCCACGGAAACGCGCTGGTTGAGGCCCCACGTGGTGCCGTCCCAGCCTCTGCGCGTGACCATGCCTTGGATGCCCATCAACGGGGCAAATGGCCCAGGGCTGAAGTCCGACCCGGCCGCGGCGTGGATGCCGGCGTCGAGCATTGAGCGGAACGCCATGCTCCGCTTCATCAGGTCCTCGCCATAGAACGGGAACTTGTCGGTGTTGTAGTACGCGTACGTCGTGAAGCAGGCCGGGATCGCATCGAGCGCCTTGATGCGCCGGATGAGGTCGTCGTTGATCAGCGTGCAGTGCGTAATCTTGGGCCGGAAGTCTTTCCGCGGGAACGCCTTCTGCGCGCGCTCGACGGCAGTGAGATAACTGTCGATGGCCACGTCGCCATTGGCGTGGATGTTCACCTGGATACCGGCGCGGTGCACCTTCTCGACCCAGGCGTCGAGGACGTCCTGCGTCTCGGTGACATTCCCCTTGTAGCCGTTCTGGCCCGGATAGGGCGTACTCAACGCCATCGTGCGCTCGGAGAATGAGCCATCCACGGAGTGCTCCGAGGTGGCGCCGAACCTGACCCACTCGTCGCCGAAGCCGGTCTTGATACCGTTGGCGATCATCGTGTCCACCATGCCGCCCTGCGCTTCGTAACTCACGCGGTGCAGCAGATCGCCGCGCGCGCGGACGTCCTGGATGGCGGCGAGGTCGCCGCCCTCGTGGTGCACGCTGGTGAGACCGTAGCGCGCGAACTCCTTGGAGATATGCGCGATGCCATCGCGGTCGCGCTGGGCGCGTTGCTCGGGAGTGTACTGCGCTCGCGTCCCTACGCGGTTGAACGGTGCCGTAGCGCGGTCGGTCACCCGGCCATTCAGTTCCCCGCTCGCGTCCTTATCGTATGTGCCGCCGGGCACATTCGGCGTGTTCTTCGTGATGCCCGCCATCGCGAACGCTTTGCTGTTGTAGAACGACGTGTGACCGCCGCGGTGCCGAACGACCACGGGGTGCTCGGTGGACACTTTGTCGAGGTCGCTGGTATTCAGCGGGCGCTTGTCCTTGAGCTTGGTGTCGTCGTGGAAGTAGCCCTCGATCCAGGTGCCCGGCGGTGACTGCTGCGCCTTGGCCTTGAGCTTGTCGATGATGCTCTGGATGGTGACGAACTCGACCTCGAACGGGTTGCCGACCAGTACTTCATATAGAAGCGTCGTGCCGCCCGCATGGTTGTGCGTGTCAATGAAGCCGGGCACGACCGTCATGCGCGCAGCATCGATGACCTTCGTGCTTGCGTTGGCAAGATTGCGGATGTCGGCGTTGGAGCCGACCGCGAGGAAACGCCCTTCGCGTATCGCGATGGCCTCGGCGCGGGGCTGGGCCGCATCCTGTGTGAGCACGCGCGCGTTCACGACGATCGTGTCGGCGACGACGCCCGCTCCTCGCTGGCGCATGGGAGGGAGTGGCGATCCGAGCGGCGCGCTCGGCGACGCATTGCCCATCGGCGCCTCGAGCGCTGACAACTGCTTCGCACCAAGCGAGCCGGCGACGAGCGCGCCGAGTCCGAGAAAATCCTTGCGGGTGTACTTCGACATCGTGCGTCTCCTGGTGTATTGGCTCGGGTAGCCTACTTCCTGACTTTCAGCTTGTCACGCAGTTCGGTGAACCAATTGTCCACGAGCACGAGGTCACCGGGAAACGCTTCCTGGTGGCGACGACCGCGGTCACGGCTTCGCTGGCGGGCCCGACGGATGTTTCTCGCACACCGGCGGCTGCTCGGCGCTATAGGCGAGCGACGCAATGCGCCACTTGCCGTCGGCCTTCACAAGCGTAAATACGTCGGCTCCACAGTGCGACCAGGCGCCGTTGACGTAGAGATCGTACGGCATCCAGACCATCGCGACGCCGCCGTTCACCATTGCCGTGGGCTTGAACCCGCGTTCGACGACGCCGTTGAGCGACGCGGTGCGCTGCGCTTCGCGCGTGCGCACACGGTAGGTGGTGACGCCGTCCTTGGTGGACGTCGGATACATCACGGCCTCCGGCACCATCAGGTCAGTGAGCGCGATCGCATCTCCGCGGGTGATGGCGGCGAGCGCGGAGTCGGCAACGACGATCACCGCGGCGCGAGGATCGGTGGACTGCGCGCTGACCGAGTACGGAACCAAGGCCGCGAACGCTACACTCAGCCCGAGCCCGACGATTGAACTCCGCTTCGAAGGCATGTTCATGGACTTGAAGCTAAGGCGTGGCGATCCGGTCGATCCAGCCGTCGCCCGTGTACATCCGCATCGGACGCCCGGACTCCTCAACGAATCGCACCACCTCGCCCACCACGCCACCACCCGTTGCCGCCGTGAAGCGAAACCGACCGCCGCCGAGCGGAACGAGTTCGACCGGATTGTCCACGTTCGTGCCGTTGGGCGTGATGATCACGAGCTTCTGGTTGAGCAGCACCACATGTGAATCGCCGCCGCGTCCGCGATACAGGCCCGCGAACCGTGCCCACGAATCGTCCCACGCGACCGCCGCCGGCTTCTGCGCCGTCACCTTCGCGACCGCTACGCCAACGGTGGCGATCAACTGACGTGCGATGTCGCCGGGATTGGAATCGTTGGTGTTGGTCAGGACGATGATGCCGACCTTGTCGTCGAGCTGGATGAGCGTCTGCGTCGTGTTCCCCGGATAACCGCCGCCGTGGCCCGTCCACGTCCGATTGTTGATCCGACTGATATCGTAGCCCAGGCCTGAGCCGGAGGTCCAGTTCTCCTCCACCGATCGCACGCGGTGCATTTCACGCCACGATCCGCTGCTCACCACCTGTGCGCCGCCACGTGCACCGCGGCGGAAGTTGGCAGAAACGAACCTGGCCATGTCGGCCAGAGTAGACGTCACGCCGGTGGCGGCCGCCATTCCGTGTGCGTCAACGAAGGGCAGCGTTTCGCGCGTGCCGTCGGGCATCCGCCGCCCGTAGGGCACGGTGAGGCCGCTGACATTCTTGTCCACGCTTGACGACGCCATTCCGATCGGCTGGAAGATGTTGCGAGCAACGTAATCGGCCCACTTCTGCCCGCTCACCTGCTCGATGACCATGCCGGCCACGGAGTAGGCGAGGTTGGAGTACTTCCAGCGCACCGACGGCGCGAACGCAGCCTTGCGGTCGGCGTAGAGGCGCTTGAGCTGCTCCTCTGTCGGGAAGTCGAATGACACCCAGTGGTCACCCGCTTCACGCTGGAGTCCCGAACTGTGGGACAGCAGCTGTTCGATCGTGATCTGCCCGTCGTCATCGCCCGCCGGCGCGGCCTTGAACCAGGGGAGGTATTTCTCGACGGGATCATCGAGGTGCAGCTTCCCTTCTTCCCGCAGCTGCATGATGGCGATGGCCGTGAACAGCTTGCTGTGTGATGCCATACGGAACTTCGTTTCGGGCGACATCGGGATCTTCGCCTTGACGTCCGCGAAACCGAACCCCTTCGCCCACACGAGTTGCTGGTCGCTCACCACGCCGACGACGACGCCGGGAAGCCCACGATACGCAAGCTGCCCTTCCATCCACGCCGAAAAGAGGCGTTCGGCGCCGAGGACGTCGGCGTTCGCAGCGACGTTCGCGCTCGGAGTCGCTGGCGCGGGCGCCTGCGCCCGCGCGCCACTCGCCGGCCACGCGGTTGCGACGACAGCGGTGAGGATGACGACGCGAATGCGCGACGCGCTGCACCCGCAGCGGAAACGATGGAAGATCGGCACGGTAGCTCCGAATTCGAGGGTATTGACCAGCGACTAGCTTCGCGCCGATTGCGCTCTGGGGCAAGACCGCCGAGTTTCCCAGCACCATGACACCCAACCGACTCGCCTCAGCGGCCATCATTGCCGCGGTAATCCTTGCCGCCGCCTGTTCTTCCCCGACGTATGATCTGGTCATCGCCAACGGCCGCGTGATGGATCCGGAGTCGGGTCTCGATGCCGTTCGCCACGTTGGCATCACTGGCGGGAAGATCGTCGCGATCTCCGAGGGCACGCTCAAGGGGACGCGCGTCGTCGACGCGACGGGCCTCGTCGTCGCGCCGGGGTTCATCGACCTCCACGAACACGGGCAGAACGAAGAGTCATACGGCCTGATGGTGCGGGACGGCGTGACGTCCGCGCTCGAGATCGAAGTCGGTACCGGCGACATCGCCAAGTGGTACGCCGAACGCGAGAAGGGGCAGATCGTCAACTACGGCGCGAGCATCGGCCACATCAAGGCACGGATGCAGGTGCTGCACGACCCGGGCACCGCGCTACTCCCGGCCGGTGTGGGAGGGAGCGGCATCGCGTCAGACGCGCAGCAGACCGAAATGGAGGCGATCCTCCGCCGTGGGCTCGCCGAGGGGGCTGTGGCGGTGGGGTTCGGCAGCGCGTACACGCCAGGCGCGAACATGGCGGAGATCGAACGGATGTTTCGCGTGGCCGGCGGCGGCGCCTCCGCACACATCCATATGCGCGGCGGCATCGCAGGGCTCGATTCGACGATCGCGGCGGCGAAAGCCGCTGGTGCGAAGCTCCACTTCGTGCACATCAACTCGAGCGCCGACACGCTGCTGCCTGCGTTTCTTGAGCATATCAAGGCAGCGCGCGACGCGGGCCAGGATGTGACGACCGAGGCGTACCCGTATGGCGACGGGATGACGGAGATCACGTCGGCGCTATTCGACGATTGGCGCACCTGGCCCGACGCGCGTTTCCCGTTGCACCAACTGGTGTCCACCGGGGCGCGGCTCACCCGCAAGACGTTTGGCGAGGCGCGCGCGAAGGGCGGAACGGTGATTATCCACGGCCGCAGCGAAGACCAGACGCGGATGGCGATCCTGAGCCCGCTCACGATGATTGCGAGCGACGGCTACATCGAGAACGGACGTGGCCATCCGCGCACATCCGGCAGCTTCTCCAAGGTGCTCGGCAAGTACGTGCGCGAAGAGAAGGCGCTACCGCTCATGGACGCGCTCCGCAAGATGACGTTGATGCCCGCGCAGCGGCTCGAGGCGCGCGTTCCGGCGATGGTGCAGAAAGGGCGTGTGCGTGCCGGTGCTGACGCTGACCTCACCGTCTTCGACCCCGCGACGGTGATCGACCACTCGACCTACGAGGACGCGACGATTCCATCGGCGGGAGTTCCGTACGTGATCGTTGGCGGCCAACTGGTCGTGGACGGCGGGAAGCTCACCGCCGCACGGCCTGGGCGCGCGATTCGGGCGCCGCGTCAAACGAAGTAAGGCGGGACGCCCCAGCGGCTGATTTCGGTTGCGCGGCAGGGCATATTCCGTCGCCCTCCACTCCGAGCCGCCACCGCACGATGCACGCCACTCAGTGGTCAATTAAGTCCCGTTTCGCAGCCGCCGTACTCTGTACGGCGCTGTCCGCCAGCGCTGGCGCGCAGAATCCGGTCGTCCTTGACGGCCCGCCGGCCCCCGTCGCCCCCGCGGTCATCACGCGCGATGCGAAGGGCCAGGCTACGATCCGTGCGATCAAGCTCACGGCGCCCCTCAAGCTCGATGGCGTGCTCGACGAAGAGGTGTACAAGCGCGAGAAGCCGTTCGACGGGCTGATTCAGGTTGCGCCCGACTTCGGGAAGCCCGCGACCGAGCGCAGCGACATTTGGGTGATGTACGACGACAAAAACGTCTATGTCACCTGTCGCTGTTATGACAAAGCACCGCCGGACCAGTGGATCGTCAACGAATTGCGTCGCGACACCGGCGGCCTCCGCAACAACGAGCACTTCGGCGTGCTCTTCGACACCTATTACGACCGGCGCAGCGGCTTTGCCTTTTACTCCAATCCGCTCGGCGCCCGCGCGGACTACTCCGTGGTGGACGAAGGCGGATCAAACACGGACTGGAATCCGGTGTGGACGTCAAAGGCGGGGCGCTTTGATGGCGGGTGGACGATCGAGATGGCCATCCCGTTCAAGTCGCTCCGCTACGTCGCCGGAACGAATCAGATGTGGGGCATCCAGATGCGCCGATCCATTCGGCACAAGAACGAATGGGACTATCTCACGCCGGTGCCGCGCATCATGGCCGGCCCGCAGGCGCTGAACAAGGTGTCGGCTGGCGGAACGCTGGTGGGTCTCGACCTTCCGGCAGCCGGAGCGAACATCGAACTGAAGCCGTACGTCGTCTCACGCGTGACGACGGACAAGGTGCGCAAGCCCCCCATCAATGATGCAGTTGGCAGTGATGTCGGCGGCGACATCAAGTACGCGGTCACGCCAAACCTTACCGCCGACCTCACGCTTCGCACCGACTTCGCCCAGGTGGAGATCGACGAGCAACAGGTCAATCTCACCCGGTTCAGCCTCTTTTTCCCGGAAAAACGCGACTTCTTTCTCGAGGGGCGCGGCATCTTTGACTTTGCGCGAGGCGGCACCGGCGCATTCACCGGCGGCAGCACGTCGTCGGATACGCCGAACCTCTTCTACTCACGGCGCATCGGACTCAACAACGGCGCCGTGATTCCGATTACCGTTGGCGGCCGGCTCACCGGAAAGGTCGGCCCCTGGGCGATTGGTCTCATGAACATCGAGACCGCCAACGACGCGGCATCCGCGACCAAGGCGACGAATTTCAGTGTCCTCCGTCTCAAGCGTGACGTCCTGAGTCGCAGTGCGATCGGCGTCATGGTCACCGACCGCTCCGTGGCGGCGTCAGGAAAGGGATCGAACGTCGCGTACGGTGCGGACGGTTCGTTTCTCCTCTCGCAGGCACTGACCGTCGGCACGTATTGGGCACAGACGGCCACCACGGGAGTTAGCGGCGACAATCAGAGCTATCAGGGGCGCGTCGACTACAGCGTGGACCTCTACGGCGCGCAGGCCGAATTCCTTTCCGTGGGAAAGAACTTCGATCCGCAGGTGGGGTTCAAGCGGCGATCGGATTTCAATCGGTCGTTCGGCTCGCTACGGTACAGCCCGCGCCCCACGAGCCTCCCGAATGTGCGGAAATTCACGTACAGTGCGTCAGGCGCGTATGTCGAGAATGGCGGGGGATCGGTGGATGCGCGCACTCTTGCCGGTCATTTCAGCACGGAGTTCGCGAGCAGCGACTTGTTCAACATTGACGTGACGCACGATTACGAGTTCCTGCGTCAACCTTTTACGCCGTCAGGGGCACCCTTGGCCATTGCGCCCGGCAACTACACGTTCTCCAGTGCCTCGATTGCATACACGTTCGGCGCGCAACGGGCCGCATCGGGAACCGTCACGCTGCAGGGCGGCGAATACTACGACGGCACTATTCGGAGCGTGACATTCGGCCCGGGTAGCACCTTCTCGCCGGCCCGCATCGCCATTCTGCAGCGGCTTGCGCTGGAACCGACGTTCACGATCACCAGCGTCGACCGACCGAAGGGCTCGTTCACCACTCGGCTCGTGCGCACGCGCGTGGACTACGGTTTCTCCCCGCTGATGTTCGCCAGCGCGCTCCTGCAGTACAGCTCGGCCGATCGCGCGTTCAGCACGAACCTGCGCTTCCGCTGGGAATACGCGCCGGGCAGCGAGCTCTTCCTGGTTTACACCGACGAACGCGATACGACGGACGACCGGTTCGCGACGGCGACGACGGTGCGCGGACTCAAGAACCGTGCGTTCGTCATCAAGATCAATCGCCTGTTCAGGTACTAGGCCGCGAGCTCCTTCAGCGCCTTCACGAACGCGTCGAGCTCCTTCGTGGAGGTGTACACCTGCGGACTCACGCGCACGCCGAGCGCGCCGGGGTTACCGATCGCCACGGTGAAAATCTTGTACTTGTCGAACAGCGCACCGGCGAGGTCGGCGGGTTTCATTCCCTGCACGCCGACGTTCGCGATGCCGCACGAGCGCGCGGGATCGGTGGGCGTGTTCAGCACGATCTTCCCGTAGCCGCGCACCTTGCTCGTCCAGTATTGCTGGATGAACCGGAGTCGCGCTTCCTTGCGCGCGCTCCCGATCATGTCGTGGAACGCGATCGCATTCTCGATGCCGAGGTCGGTATGGCAGGGGTGCGTGCCGGTGTGGTTCAGTTTCATGATGTCGGTGGCCGCAGTGCCTTCGTCACCGTACACGGGCCATAGGCCCGCGATCCGGTCCTTGCGCACATAGAGAAATCCCGCGCCGAGCGGCGTCGAGAGCCATTTGTGCAGCGACGTACCGTAATAGTCACAGCCGAGGTCGGGGAGCTTGAACTCGAAATGGGCGAAGGCGTGGGCGCCGTCCACCATCACCTGCACCCCGCGCGCATGCGCCATGTCGCACACGGCGCGCACCGGAAGAATCTGCCCGGTGATGTTCACCATGTGCGGCATCAGTAAAAGACGCGTTTTTGGCGTGATGGCGTTGGCGTACACCTGCACCACCTCGGCATCCGATTTCGGGTCGGTCGGAATGTCGATGAACTTGTTGACCATGCCGAAGCGTCGCGCCTGCAACTTGAACATGTCGATCATGGCGCCGTAGTCGTGGTTGGCCATGAGCGCTTCGTCGCCCGCCTTCCAGTCGAAGCCGGCAATCACGGTGTCGAGTGACTCAGTCGTGTTCCGGGTGATGACGAGTTCGTCAGGCGAGCAGCCCGCCATCGCGGCGAGCTTCGTGCGCACGCGCAGCTTGTCGCTCACACGCACGGTGCGCATGTAGCGGGACCCTTCGAGATTGATGGCGCGCACATGATTGACGAACGCCGTGAGCACCTCTTCCGGCTGGAAGCAGTAGTAGCCGTTCTCGAGATTGATGTAGTCGGGCTTCAGCTTGAACTTCGTCCGGATCGTCGCCCAGAACTTCTCGTCCTCGGCGAGCGCAGCGGCGGGCACATGCGCATGGCGCGCGAACAGCGTGTTGAGGTCAGGGCCGAAGGCCATCGCGGCGGCGCCGCCGCCGACGGTGCGAACGAAATCACGCTTGTTCATTGAGAGCTCCTTGTTGGACGAACACTAGGCTTTTGGCTGGATCGGCGCCATGACGGCACCGGCGGGATCCTGAATGATGGCACAGTCTCCGTACGACCCCATCAAGGCATCGTTTTCGGACACGCTCAACTAGACCAGCCGATGGCACCGAACTTGAGATCGGACATCTTCGCGCTTCCTACTTCTCGAAACGCTTGAAGAACGAATCCTTCAGGTACGCCGGTCGCGTGGCGCGATTGGCCACTTCAGTCACGAGCGCGATATACGCGCGCTGGAATCCGGCCGCGGCCTGCATGTCCACGTGCTGCTTCAAGTCGTCGCCCACGTGGTGATAGCGATTGGCGCGGAAATCGAGCACCGCCTTGTGCTCCGGCGTATCGCGCCCGAATCCAACCTTTAGCGAGAGCGCCGGAATCCCGCGAAGAATGAAGCTGTACTGATCGCTCCGCACAAACCGATTTTCTTCCGGTTCTGGGTCGGTGATCACTTCCACGCCCGCCGCGGCGCCCGCTCGACGGGCGTCGTCCGCGAGGTCAGATTCTTCGAGCCCGTTTACCATGAGCTTCGTGAACGGGATGATGGGGAGGAACATGTCCGTGTTGAGATCAGCGGCGATCTGCTTGACAGGCACTGTTGGGTGCGCGGCGAAATAGCGCGAGCCGAGGAGTCCCTTCTCCTCGCCGGTCACCGCGGTGAAGAGCACCGAGCGTTTGAGCTTGGTACCCTGCTCTTTCATCACGCGCGCCACATCCATGAGTAGCGCGGTGCCCGACGCATTGTCCATGGCGCCATTGAAGATGCTGTCGCCGTTTTCGGGCCGACCGACGCCGACATGGTCGAGATGCGCCGTCAGCACGACGTATTCGTCCTTGAGCTTCGGATCGGTTCCCGGCAGCAGTCCCACCACGTTCTGCGAAACGATCGGCGTGTCCGTGAGTTTTGCTGTTGAGCGAATGTGAACACTCAACTCGAATGTGGGCAGCGGCAGGCCGCTGTCCGCCTTGGTCGAGAGATCGGCAAATCGCACCGGCGCGCCGGCGAAGAGCAGCGCCTCGGCGCGCGCGCCGTTCACCTGCACGGACAGGGTATTGCCCCCCTGGGGATCGAGCGCGTGCTCGGCGAGCGCCATGGTCGGAGCGCCACGGTTGCGCGCGGCGCGCACGAATGTGCTGTCCGGCGCCCGCGCTGCACTAAACGTGATCATCCCAACCGCGCCCTTCGCCTGAAAGGTTTTCCATGCCGCATTGCGCGAGTGCGAGAGCACCGGACCCGGAATCCCTTTCGGTGCGCCGGCAATGAACGCGACCACCTTCCCCTTCAGATCGAGCTTCGAGAGGTCATCGTGCCCGAACTCGGGAAGGTCGAGCCCGTAGCCGGCGAAGACAATCGTCGCGTCGACCTTGGGTGCCAGCTGCGCACGATAGGTGAATGTGGCATCCTCGCCGAGCATGAGCTTCTGCTCCTTGCCGCCTCGGACGATTGCCAGCGATGACTTCGACTCATCGAGCGTACGAACCACAAACGCGACCGGCTGGATGTAACCGCCCACACCGGCCGGCTTGAGTCCGGCGGCTTTGAACGCAGCGGCGATGTAGTCGGCAGCTTTCTTGTGTTCCGGACTGCCCGTGTTGCGGCCGCGCATGGAATCATCCGCGAGCGCCTTGATGTCGCCCCACCAGCGCTCGGCCTGGGCGTTGGCCACCACCGGCGCAGCGAAGGCGAGCATTCCAATCAGGGCAGCGTGTGCGAAGCGCATGGCGATAGGACCGTGCAGAGGAGAGGGTGGGGCTGAATGGGGAACGACTGGTCGACGCGGGCCGTGACTTCTCCGCTTCAACCCGGCTTAATCGCGCGCCCTGTGCGCTGCGCACTGCGCTGCCCGTCCCTGAGCGCCACGACGCCATTGACGATCACGACATTGATGCCCAGGGGATAACTGAACGGTTGCTCGTAGGTGGCCGTGTCGGCAATTTTCGCGGCGTCAAACACGACGACGTCAGCCGCCTGACCGACGAGCAACCGCCCACGGTCGTTCAGGCCTACGCGCGAGGCCGGCAGGGCGGTCATTTTATGGATCGCCTGCTCGAGCGTAAGCGCTTTCCGTTCACGCACGTACTTCGCGATCACGCGCGGAAACGATCCGGCGCCGCGCGGATGCGGACTGCCCCGGCGGGTGGGGCCATCAATCGCGAACGACCCGCCGTCGCTGCAGACCATGCCGAACTGATGCGCGAGAATGCGGTCGAGGTTTTCTTCGCTCATGGCGAAGCCGACCATGCCGACGCTGCCATTGTTGCGCTGCAACATGGCCACGCTCAGGTCATAGGGATCTGCGCCAATGCTCTTCGCGTACGCGCCGAGCCGCTTCCCTTCGGCCGGCTTGTCCTGCGCGGCACGCGCGCTGGCGATGAGCACATTGTCCCATCCGCCAATGAGATCCGCTTTACCGATGGCTTCCGCGCGAATGCGCAGTGCACTGCCCTGCGCCGTGAGCTTGGCGAGGAACGCGGCCGTACCGCCGTCCTTGCTCCACACCGGGAAGAGATTACTCAGCCCGGTCTGGTAGGCGATGTACGGATAGCGATCGAATGCCGCGTCAATACCGGCCTTGCGCGCATCCATGATGCGCGCGAATGCGGCGTCGAGCTTGTTCCAGTTGCGTGGCCCCTGCGTCTTGAGATGCGACACCTGCAAGCGGCATTTCGCCCCGCGTGCCACGGCAATGGATTCGTCGATGGCATCGAGGAGCTGGTCGTCCTCGTTACGCATATGCGTTGCGTACGGAAGATTGCGCCCCGCGAGCGGCTTGCAGAGGTCGATCAGCTCGCCGAGTGGAGCGAAGGCGCCCGGTGTGTATTCGAGTCCGCTCGATGCGCCGCAGGCACCCTGCGCGAGGGCTTGCTGCACCATCGCAACCATGCGCGCCATCTCGGTTGGCGTCGCCGGGCGGTCATCTTCGCCAACAACGGCAGCGCGCACCGATCCCAGTCCGATCATCGACGCGATGTTGACACTCGGCTGCACCTTGTTGATCGCGTCGAATACCGCCCCGAAAGACTGCGCGCTCTCCTCGCCGGGCTCGGCACCGCTCGTGCGAGCGCGTGCACGAGGGGCGCGCGAACTGCCGTCCTGCCCTACGACGATTGTGGTGAGCCCCTGGCGAATCAGTGTTTCCTGGCGCGGATCTTCTTCGAGGTTGCCGTCGCCATGTGAGTGGATGTCGATGAATCCCGGCGCGACGGCGAGTCCGCGCGCGTCGATTTCTTCCGTTCCGCGCTCGGCGAGGTTCCGGCCGATGGCGGTGATGCGCCCGGCCGTCATCGCGACGTCGAGCTCGACGCCAGCAGCGCCGGAGCCGTCGAA
Organism: Gemmatimonadota bacterium; assembly: GCA_026387935.1. GTDB lineage: Bacteria > Gemmatimonadota > Gemmatimonadetes > Gemmatimonadales > Gemmatimonadaceae > Fen-1231. The sequence goes on from JAPLKU010000014.1 coordinate 203,428, forward strand.
CACCGTGCCGCCGCGGATGATCAGGTCGCTGGCGGCGCGTTTGCGTACGAGTGGCGCGGCGCAAGCGGCAAGCATCGCCGCGGTGGAGGTGGCGACGAACTGCCGGCGATCGGGGTGCAATGTCATTTCTTGATGATCTCCGCGACCCAGATGTCGCTCTGGCGGTCTTCGATCGAAAAGTAGAATCGCTTGCCGTCGGTGTGGAAGTCGGCACGGTTGGACGGGCGCTGTGGATCGGTAAAACGGACGAGCAAGCGCGGCCGGCCGCCGGCGACTGGAATCGACCACAACTCGGCACGGCCCTGGGCGTCGCGGCTCTTGAAGGCGATCGTGCCAGGATCGATCCAGGCGGTTTCCGTGGCCTTCGGGTCTTCCGGGGCCGACTTGTAGATGACGCGCGCTGGCCCGCTATCCGGCGAGACGAGCGACACGCTGCCATCCAGCATGCTGACCGCCAGCAGACGCCCGTCGGGCGACCAGTGAGGTCTCCCACCCCCTGGGAGCCGCATGATCGGCTTGCTCCACTTCCCATCCGCGGCACGACGGACCGCGTACGCTCCGCGGGCACTGTCGGCCGCCAGGTCAGTGAAGGCGATCGCGCGACCGTCCGGCGACCACTCGGGAAAACTCTCCTGCGACGGTGTCGCCGTCACGAACTCCACCGCCCCACCGGCGAGCGGCTTGATCTCGATATCCCGTGAACCCGTGCGAAACGAGTGATACGCGACGAACCGCCCGTCCGGCGAGAGGCTCGGCGCAAACTCATCAAACGGTTCGGACGTCAACCGTTCGGGCGTTGCCGCCACGCCGCCGCTGAGCGCAATCCGGTAGATGTCCGCGTTGCCGTTGCGATCCGAGTCGTACAGCAGCCACTTCCCGTCGCGCGACACTTTCATCGACTCGACGATCTGGCTTCCCGAAGTGACCTGCACAGCCGCGTCGACGGTGACGGGCGCACCAGTGGGAATGGGCAGGGACCATCCATTCGACTTGGCCGAGTACACGGAATACGTTATGCGCTGCCCATCGCCCGATAACGACAGCGACTGTACGCCGGCGCCGACGGTCACGCGCTGCGGGGCGCCATCCGGCCGGCCGCTCGACCCGATGCCAACCACGTAGACGTCACGCGGTGTGTCCCGGTTTGAAACGAAGTAGAGTCGGCGGCTATCGGGCGCCCACTCCGGGCTCTGGTTGAGTGTTTTGCCGTCGGTCACCTCAGCGACTTCGCCCCCTTCGGATCGGACGACGACGATCGCGCTTGGCGCGATGTTGCCGAAAGTGCCCGACCGCCCGGCCTCGGAGTTCCCGGATACGAACGCAATCAGCTTGCCATCGGGCGACCACGCAGCCGAATGGGCGTCGAAACGGCGTGCGACGCCGCGTTGCTGCTGCCCGGTCGCGTCGGCGACGAGCAGTGAATCCCCGCGCGTGAACGCGACCTGTCGGCCGTCGGGTGACCACGCAGCGCTGGTCACGTTCCGATCGGTCGACGCAATAATCGCTCGCGCAGCGCCACCCAGCGCGGGCGCCATGGAAACCCCAGCCTGGGTGATGAACAGCAGCTGCGTCCCATCCGGCGACCAGCGCGGGCGTCCCTCGATGCTTGTCGAGTCGTCCGACAGCGGAAAAGTGCGCCCGCCGGCCACGGGGCGAATGAAGATCCGCATCCGCTGCGAGTTGCCTGCCACATACGCCACGAGCTTTCCATCGGGCGATAGCGCCGGGTCAATTTCCAGCCCCGGCTCGGTCGTGAACTGTTGTTGCCGGCCGATCTCTTCGCGGGCGCCGTCGGTACGCAGCATGCGGGTTGCGGCGAAGATCACGACCGCCGCCACGACACCACCGACGATCCACAGCCTGCGTTTCGGCGCGACCACGGGAGCGAGGCGCGCCGCCGTCGGCGCCATTCCGGCACTCGGCGTCGCGAGCGGCTCGAGCACGGCGAGCAGATCGTCCGCACTCTGCCAACGATCGGCCGGCCGCTTCTCGAGGCACTTCATTACCGTCTGTTCGAGCGCGCCGGAGAGCGCCGGACGGTACTTCGAAACCGGATCAGGCTGCTCGGTGACATGCGCAGCCAGCACCTGCTGCGGTGTCACGCCGTCGAACGGCGTTCGGCCGGTCAGCAATTCGTACGCGACGACTCCTACGGCGTAGATGTCCGCGCGCTGGTCGACGTTTGGATCGGCCGTCGCCTGCTCCGGCGACATGTACGCCGGCGTGCCGAGCGCAACGCCGAGCGTCGTGACCTTGTTGTCACCGGTCGCCTCACTCACGGCGCGCGCGACGCCAAAGTCGGTCACGAGCGCGTGCCGACCCGACATCATGATGTTGTCGGGCTTTATGTCGCGATGCACCACGCCTTTCGCGTGCGCGTACGCCAGTGCATCCACGAGCTCCACGAGTATTCGCACCGCTTCGCCAACCGGGAGCTCGTGCTCGCGCGCGAGCCGCTGCCTCAGCGATTGACCATCCACAAACGGCATCACGAAGTAGAGCAGCCCGGCCGCTTCGCCCGAATCGAGAAGCGGCAGGATGTTGGGATGCTGAAGCTGCGCGGCGATCTCGATCTCGCGCAGGAATCGCGCAACGCCTACCGAGGCCGACAACTCCTCCTTGAGCACCTTGATCGCAACCTTTCGGTGGTGCTTGACGTCTTCTGCGAGGTAGACGGTCGCCATGCCGCCGGCGCCGATCTCGCGGTCAATACGGTACCGGTCGGAGAGCGCCGCGACGAGCCCGGCGGGCGGTGGTGCGGTCACCGCCCCTCCTTGTACCACTCGGAGGCCGGGCGGGTCACTACAGGAACGGCCGAGTCGCCGCCGATCGCGCTGGACAAGACGTTTCGCAGAGGCGTGCGGAACGCCACCGCCTGGAGGTCCTCGATGAAATGCTGCTCGCTGGAGTCGCTCCGATAGTAGCAGTCGGTGCTGTTGGCGACGTACTGCATCGCCACATCGATTGCCATGGCACTCGCCTCCTCGCCGCCCGCCAGTCCCCCCACGCCGTCGGCGACCATTGCCACGGCGGCGAGTCGCTCGCTGCTCAGGGCCTTGAGATGCTCAGGCGACAGGCTGGTGGACCAGACATCCGCGCGTTTGTGAATCGCGGCGATCAGGAACTGGTCCTGATTGTTGGGCCGCACCTTTCCCTGGTGGGTGAGGCCAAACGTGTCAATCTCGTCGTCGAGCGGTTTGCGATCCGGGTCTGGCATATTCACCGCAAAGGTGGGCGAAGGCAGAGAGCTGCACGCCCCAAAGCTGCCGCCCGCGGCGAAGGGCCGCAACTATAGACAATGCGGCGCCGCCTGCGGATACTGTTGCGCAGGAGGAAACACCCATGAGTCGCATTCGCGCGCTGGCCGCCCTGCTTGTCCTTCCCCTGTACGCCGTGACGGCGCCGCTAGCTGCGCCGAAGCCCGCGGCGCAGAGGACCGTGATGCCGTTCGAGGTCACCGAGGCATCCGCCGGCGACCTCCAGCGCGCGATGACCGCAGGCCAGGTCACATCAACGCAACTCGTGGATTCGTACCTCGCGCGCATCGCGGCGTACGATCACGCCGGACCTTCGATCAACGCGATGCTCCGGCTCAACTCCCGTGCGAGGGCCGAGGCCGTTGCGCTTGACGCTGAACGAAAGGCCGGCAAGGTGCGCGGCCCCATGCACGGCATTCCCATCGTGCTCAAAGACAACTACGACACGAAGGACATGATTACAAGCGCCGGTTCGCTCGCGCTGGCGAATCACCGGCCGAAGAGCGACGCGTTTGTTGTTGCCAAACTGCGTGAGGCCGGTGCGATCATCATCGGCAAGACGAACCTGCATGAACTCGCATCGGGGATCACCTCGATCAGTTCGCTCGGCGGGCAGACGTTGAATCCGTACGACCTCTCCCGCTGCCCAGGTGGCTCGAGTGGCGGCACGGGCGCGGCCGTGACAGCGAGTTTTGCGCCGATTGGCTGGGGAACGGACACCTGCGGCTCGATTCGCATTCCAGCTGCGTTTGCGTCGCTCTTCGGGCTCCGCCCCACGCAGGGGCTCTACAGTCGCGATGGCATCGTACCGCTCTCGTTCACGCAGGACACGCCCGGGCCGCTCGCGCGTACCGTTTCAGATCTCGCACTCGGGCTCGATATCACCGCAGGCGCGGACCCGAATGATCCGCAAACCCAACTGTCCGCGCGCCGACCGAAAGTGTCGTTCCGCGATTCACTCCGCGCCGACGCGCTGCGCGGCGCACGCATCGGCATCTTCCGCCCATACTTCCGCGACGCCGAAGCCGACATCGCCGACACCGTGCGCTCGGCAATCAACGCCATGCGCGCGCTTGGCGCGACCGTAGTCGAAGTCAACATGCCCGATTTCGATGAGGCGATTTCCGGGAGCCGTGCGATCCTGCTTGACACGCGCTTTGATCTCATCGACTACCTGAACCGTCCAGGTGATGCGCCGGTGAAGAACCTGCGCGAAATCATCGACAAGGGATTGTTCGATCGTCAGCTCGAGGCGCGGCACAGGTCGGCGGACACTGCGCAGTCGCGCACGTCGGAGGGACACACGCGCATGCTCGCGCGCCAGGCGCAGCTTCGCGCGCGGATGATCGCGTTCATGGACAGCCTCAAGCTTGACGCGATCGCATACCCCAGCATCGGTCAGCGGCCAGTGCTCGTTGGCGCGCCACAGCTCGCTTCGAACTGCGCGCTGTCTTCGCAGTCGGGGTTGCCGGCGATCGCGATGCCGGCCGGCTTCACCTCCGATGGTCTACCCACCGCACTCGAACTGCTCGGGCGCCCGTGGGCAGACGTGCGGCTCGTGGCCTTTGCGTTTGCGTATGAGCAGGGCGGTCGTCGTCGCCGCACGCCGCCGTCCACACCGCCGCTCGTAAACGGGAAGGCCCCTGCACTGGTGACGTTCACGGTGAACGCCGGACCGGTAGCGAGCACCGCGAGTGGCCAGTTCACGTTCAATCAGACGACGAGCGAACTCAGCTATAGGATGCGGGTGACTGGCGCGAGGGCTGCGACCGTTCAGGCAGTGGTCGTGCGGCGGGCGGATGCGGCGGGGGTTGGTGCAACGGCACTCGGACAGCGCCGAGTGATCAACCGCGCACTTGGACCTGGCATGGCGTCAGGCACCGGCACAATCCGCCTGCTTGGCGACGATCTCACCGCGTTTCTCGCCGGGCGGCTCTCACTCGCGGTGTTTGGAGATTCGGGCGCCGATCCGATCGCCGAGGTGCAGATCAGCGCGCCGAGGTGATTGGCAGCCATCTGCGAGCGATCACACCGGCCGCGAGTTGCATAACCCAGGCGGCTCTCATTCGCCGCACCCCTCGAGTGGTCATGGTTGTCGCTTGAAAATCGGGGAGCCGTTCAGTTCCAGATCCATCAGGCGCAAGGATGCGATGCGAATCCCATCCAGCGCGAGCTTCATGGCGTAGCCATTGAGCGACCCGCGCTGATCATAGGAGAAAATGCGCCGGTACACGCCCGCCGGCACGCGCAGCGTCCATTCTTCCACAATCCAGTGTCCAGTCGGCAGCTGCCGGAACCGCAACGTGCCGCCCGATTCGGCGCCGTCGAAGGCTGGTGGCAGGTTCACGTAGCGGAATCCAAGGCCACGCGGCTCGAGTGTCTCACGATCGAACCAGAGCGTGCCTTCGATATCCACGACGCCAATCCGAAACTCTGAAGAGCGGAAGTGCAGGCCGGTCCAGCCGGGCTGTCCAACCGGGGCCGGGTCGAACGAGAAACAGCGCCGCGCCAGAAAATCACGAGACGCCAGCGTGGCGGCGCTGGGCGTGTGATAGAGCACACCCTGCTCGCTCTCAATTACGAATCCCGCCTTTCGCGAACTGTCCGCTGAAATCGACGGCATCATCGGCGCCTCAAGCGCGATGGCCTCAAGCGAATCCGACCGAAACACGGTGTCGCGCAGGTTCTTGTCCAGTCGCCGCTCCGTGCGCAGCCAAGTCCCTGAAAACGAACGGGCATCGGCGGCCATTTCCACGGTGGCCAACACAATCAAGAACTGCGACCAGGTGTAGCCGAGTGATCCTGCGTCCTCGGACATGTTGCACTGCTCGCCGGAACGCACCGTCACAGACGGCAGCCGCGGCGCATCTCGACTGATGCGGATCTTCATTCGATGGTCGCGCCCGGGCTCGACGACTACGTCGCGCACGGTCTCCGGCAGACTGCCCAACCGCAACACCGTGACCGTGTACTTCCCAGGATGGGGCACCGGCAACACAAAATCGCCGCGCGCGGTAGTCAGCTCGCGTCCTGCAATCGCCCCTGCGGAGTCGGCCGCCGTGACAATCGCTGCCCGCGCAGGCGTTTGATCATCCGTGAGCACCACGTTCCCAAACAGACGTTGTGCGTGTGCGCGTGCAGGCACGAACCCGGCACCGACCAGCACCATGAGAATGATCCGGATTCGCGCAGCGCGGATCATTCCGGCTTGCGCGGCGCGTCCGCCAGTTCGAGGGCGAGCGCCGTCAACCCACGCCCCGCACCTACCGGAATCGTGAGCACCTGACTGGCCAGCAGTCCGTTCGACGCGCGCACCGAAAGCTCAACGTTGTCGGGCACACAGCCGATCGCCCAGTTGCCCTTTTCGTCGGCGACGGTGTTCAGCCTCGCCGCATCGCTGCTCGCCGCGGGTGCCCAACTCACCGTCACGGCCGCTCCGGACTCGCGCCCGCCCCCGCCTCCGCGAATGGATCCCGACAGCGTGAGCCCGGCCCGGAACGCGGCGCCACAAGCCGATGGCATCGACGGCTTCACGCCGTTCAAGCCATCACTGGCAGTCAGGCCCGGATCGGCGCCGTAAAGCGGTGTCGTTCCCCTCCGCGCCTTCGTGATTTCGCCGCCGACCACGGTCATGGCTTCCACGACGCTGATCTCACTGCCGCCGCCACCCGGCACCGCCCCACCGCCACGAGAGCGGCGCACCAGTTTCGGTGCGCGAATCGCCCATCGGGCCACCAGCCAGTGCCCCGTCGCCACGCGTATGAACTCGACGAAGCCGCCCACTTCCGGCACGTTGATGTCGTTCGGCAGGTTGGTGTACTTGAAGTCCAGCAGCCGCAGTTCGGACGACGCCCGGTCAATCCACACGGTGCCTTCAATATCGCGAATCCAACTCCGGTCTTCCGTCGGCCGGAACGCAATGCCAACCCACTGCGGGTGCGCCCGCGACGGCGGGTCAATGCGAAAGCAATGCGTCGAGGCGAACTGATTGGAGAGCAGCGCCGCTGCGTCCGGTGCGCGGAACACCCGCTCGCGTTCTTCGTCAATCACATAGCCGTCATTGGCGAGCGAATCGGCGCTCGCACTGACAAATGGCCGGTCGGTGGCTCCAGTCCGCGCGTTGACGACGCGCCCCGTCACCCGCTGGGTCCGCCGCACCATCTCGAACCGGAACACCTGCCAGTCCACATCGAGCAACCGCGTTCCCGAACTGAGCTGCGTGGCCGTGAGCGCCGTCCGTGCGTCCTCCCAGAGCTGGGCAATCACGCGTCCCACGTCCTCTGTGGTGCCGCAGACGTTGTCGCTCTTCACGGTGACCGCCGAGAGCATGACGGCCTCGGCATTGAGCACCGCGCGCACTCCGAAGAGGCCATCCGCAGGAACAGCCATCGTGCCGAGTACGGTCGGCCGGAATCCCACGCGCAGGAGGCGTACGGTGTACGTGCCCGCCCCGACACGGAGATCGAAATCGCCGTTGTCGCCAGAGAGTGTCCGCGCCGCGACGATCCCCTTCTCGTCCGTCGCGACAACGATGATGCCCGGAGCGCGAGTCGTGCTATCGGGCTGCAGCACGACGCCACGAACGGCCTGTGCCTGCAGCACACCGGCACAGGCAACGGCGGACAGCAGCGCGGCAAGGAGCCCCGCGCACCGAACTGTAATCGTCCCGTCCGCCGCGCACCGTCTACGGTCCACCGTCCACTCGCTTTTGTCTGTCCCTGAGTAAGCGCTACGGCGCTATCACTGCCTTAATTACGTCCCGCCGCTCCACCGCCGCCAGCGCATCGCCCGCTTCCTCAAGCGTGTACCGTCTCGTCACCGCGCCCGCCCATGGCAACGCGCGTCCCTGATCGGCAAGCACCGCGACCGCGCGGTACACGTGCGAGAAGTCGCACCCCCAGCAGCCGCGAATCTCGACATGCTTCTTGTTCACGTGGCGATGCGGATTCACCGGCACATCGCCACCGTCGGTGTACTGCCCCGCGATCACGACGCGGCCACCATCACGCACCAGATCGAGGGACTGCGCGAACGCACGAGGATCGCCCGCTGCCTCGATGACGATATCCACGCCACGCCCGTGCGTGACCGCGCGCACCGCATCCACGCGCTGCTCATGCGGCATGTCGAGGTCGAAGGTGTGCGTCGCGCCCATCGTGGTCGCGAACGCGAGCCGGTCCTTCGGTGCCCCGATCACAATCACGGGCCCAGCACCTGACAACTTTGCGAGCGCCGCGGCGGCGATACCAACTGGCCCGGCGCCGAGGACCGCCACCGAGCTGCCGAGCTTGACCTCGCCGCGCTCGATCGCATGGATACTCGTGACCAGTCCGCAGCCGCCGGCAATGAACAGCGCCGGATCAACGCCCTTGGGAAAGCGCAGGAGCTTGACACCGGGCTTCATCCAGATGTGATCGGCCCAGCCACCGAGCGGGCCATCGGCCACCCCATACGTGATGCCGTAGACCTTTCGCTTCGCGCAGCGCGTCGTCTGCTTCGTGACCAGGCACTCGTAACACTTACCACAGGTTTCGTGCACGTCGAGGAAGGTGACCATGTCGCCTTCCTTGAACGGCTCGCCATGCACGTCGCGCAGGTCGCCACGCAGTGCGGCAATCTCACCGACGGACACATGCCCCGGTATGATCGGGTAGGGCACGCCGGCAAGCCGTCCATGATGCAAGTGCACATCGGTGCCACAGACTTCGGAAAACCTGGTGCGCAGCATGGCGCTGCCATTCTCGAGGTTGGGCCATGGGAGCTCGCGCAGCTCAATTGGAGCGCGGGGCGCGGTCATGACGGCAGCGCGGACGACGTCAGTCATTCTTCTCGTGCGGTTGAACGCGGTTGATCGTGGTGGGGGATGCTGCTCGCAAGGCGCGCCGAACGACCGGTGGAGGAGGTGGAGGAATGCGGCGCCGAGCTATTTCGCCTTGCGCCGGAAGTCCTTCAGCCAAATCACGAACAATCCACAGTTGGCGTCACTCTGCAAGGTGCCGCCGAGTTCAAGGGGAATGCTCGACGGTCCATTGTAGAACTCAATTGCGGCGATGTCGTCCGGCTTGATTGCCTTGAGATCGAATCCTGGCGGCAAACGCACGTCGTTGAGGGCGAGACCAATGATGCAGAGCTGACTCGCCACACTGCCCACCATGCTCATGCGCGTGCCGCGATTGCCGACGATCGCGACGTTGCCACTGCCGATGTCGCGAATGTCGCCGCCGCTCACGCGCGCGAGCAGTTGCGGCGTATGCGGGGGATTGATGACCTCAATGTCCTTGGCCGTGAGAAACTTCCCTGTGCCCCGGATCCGGCTCCGGCGAAGGAATGGCTCCGGCAGGTTCTCGGCAGCTTCCTTGATCGTCGCACTCGGCAACTTCTGCGCGGTGTCGCGCCGGGTCGTCGTATCCGTTCGTGGTGGCTGCGCCTGCGCGCCAACCGCATCACGTGCGGCGCACAGCAGGGCTGCAAGGAACAGCACGCGTCGCATCATTGGGCACCACCCGTGGTATTGCGCAGGGGAGACCGCTTTCCTTCATTGACCCACAGCACGATCAGCCCGCAGCCGGCGTCAGCAGCAGACGTGCCGCCGAACTCCGGCGGAATGGTCGCGGGCCCGCGATAGAACTCGAGGGCAATGATGTCCGTCGGGTGCACAGATGCCATATCGAAGCCAGGCGGAACACGCACGTCGTTGACGGCGAGCCCAACGAGACACAACTCGTTCTCGACACTCGCCATCGGATTGCTGCGCGAACCACGGCTGCCCACAATCGCCGTCTGCCCGCCGCCGATGTCGCGGATGTTCCCACCACTCACGCGCGCGAGAAGCTGCGCCGTATTGGCTGCCTTGAAGGCGGCGACTTCCTTCGTCGGAAGAAATCGGCCGCCACCTTTGATTTTACTGCGCCGCAGATACGACTCCGGCAGTTGCTCGGCCGAATCCTTGACCGTCGAGTTCGACATCCCTTGCGCGGTATCTCGCGGCGATGCCTGCGCACTCGTCGCCAGCGGCGCGAGTAAAGCGAAGGTCACCGCAACGGTCAGCGCGCGAAGCATCATCGCTCCTGGTAGGCGGCGTCAGCGAGGAGCACGGCGTGCAGCAGGGTGTTGACGCCGTTTTCGATGTCCTTTGGCGTAGAGTACTCCTTTGGCGAGTGACTGATCCCTCCGACGCTCGGAATGAAGATCATTCCCATCGGGCCGATGCGCGCCATGTTCTGCGCGTCGTGCCCCGCCCCGCTCGGCATCAGCTTCGTGGTAAATCCAAGCGCCTTGGCCGCCTGGCCGATGAACCCGCGTACCTGCGGGTCACTGAGGGCTGCCTTGTGATCGGTTGACGACGTCCGAAAGGTGAACGTGGTGCCATTCATCTTTCCAATGCGCGCGGCTTCGTCGCGAATCTCGGTCATGAGTTGCCCAAGCTTGTCGCTATCCAGATCGCGAAGCTCGACGGTGCATTCCACCCGACCAGGCACGACGTTGGTAGCTCCGGGAAAGGCCTGAATACGCCCAACCGTGCCTACCTGCCGGCCCGGCTTCACCGTCACAATTCGGTTCACCGCCTGCACCAGGCGCGACGCGGCGAGCAGCGCGTCATGCCGCTCGGCCATCGCCGTCGTCCCAGCGTGATTGGCAAAGCCGTCGACGGTCACATCGGCGCGAATGATGGCGACGATCCCTTCGACGATGCCGATGTTGAGCTTTTCCTTGTCGAGGTTGCCGCCCTGCTCGATGTGCAGCTCGATGTAGCAGGCCACGTCGCCGGTCTTTCGGCGAGCCGAATCGAGTTTGGTGGGATCTCCGCCGAGGAAGATGATGCCCTCACGAATCGTCTTGCCGCTCACGCTCACGCCAGCGAGTTCCTGCGCCGTCATGGTATCGGTCGCCGCGTGGCTGCCGTAGAGCCCGCCTTCTTCGTTCTGCCAGCAGACCACGTCAATCGGATGGCGCGTGGTGACACCGGCTTCGCCGAGTGTGCGAGCCACTTCGATGGCGCCGAGCGTTCCAACATCGCCGTCGTAGTTGCCGCCTTCGGGCACTGAGTCAATGTGCGAGCCGATGACAATCGGCTTGAGACCTGCCTGCTTCCCCGCGCGTTTGCCCCAGATGTTGCCGGCCGTGTCCACCGACACTTCGAGCTTGGCTTCGCGCATCAGCCTCATGACGAGCGCGCGGCCTTCCTTGTCGAACTCCGAATAGGCGACTCGTGACACCCCACCCTGTGGATTCTTGCCGAACTGCGAGAGCTCGGTGAGATGTCCGTTGATGCGGGCGGCGTTGATTCGGAGCGCAGACTGCGCTTGGCCGGGCGCCGCGGCCATCGCGTCGAGGTCGGTTGCAGCAGCGCCGGCCATCGCGCCTGTAGCGGCAGCCCCGCCGGCAGCGATGGAGGCAGATCGGATGAATGAGCGTCGGTTCATCAGGGGAAGATGGCATGGTCGAGGCCCCCGCGCACCCGGTGTCGAGGGGTTACCGGCGATGGAACAGCCCGATGGCAATCCCTTAGTTTTCCCTTCGTGATTGTCAAACGCTTTTTCGACGCAAAGCTCGCCCAGACGAGCTATCTGATCGCCTGCGGAAAAGTGGGTGTCGCGGTCGTCGTTGACCCCATTCGCGATGTGGACGAATACATCCGGGTGGCGGCCGCCGAGCAGGTGCGTATCACGCACGTCACCGAAACGCACATCCACGCCGACTTCGTGTCCGGTGCGCGCGATCTCGCGAAACGGACTGGCGCCCAGTTGTTGCTCTCCGATGAAGGCGACGCGAACTGGCAGTACGCCTACGCCGAGGCCGATGGCGCGACGCTTGTGAAGGACGGCTACGAGTTCATGGTCGGCAACGTGCGGCTTCGCGTGGTGCACACGCCTGGTCACACGCCGGAGCACATCGCGTTCGTCATCACGGACATGGCAGCGGCCGACGAGCCAATTAGCATTGCGACTGGTGATTTTGTCTTTGTCGGAGATGTCGGGCGCCCCGATCTGCTCGAACGAGCCGCGAAGGTGAAGGGCACGATGGAATCGTCGGCACGCGCGCTCTTCGCATCGCTGCAGAAGTTCAAGCAGTACCCCGATTGGATGCAGATCTGGCCCGGCCATGGCGCTGGCTCGGCCTGCGGCAAAGGCCTTTCTGCAGTGCCGCACAGCACGGTGGGCTACGAGAAGCGATTCAACTGGGCGTTTGGCATCACCGACGAGGACACCTTCGTACACGCGGTGCTCGAAGGACAGCCGGAACCGCCGAACTATTTCGCGCAGATGAAGCGCATCAACAAGGAAGGCCCTGCCCCGTTCGATTCCGCACACTGCCCACCGACGGTCGGCCTCGCGGAACTGCGTACCGCGCTCGCCAACGGCACTCCGGTGGTGGACACACGCCGCGCCGACGAATTCGCCAAGCGGCACGTCACCGGCACCATCAACATTCCGCTCAATCGCAGCTTCAACACCTGGGCTGGCGCGCTACTGCCTTTCGATCGCGAGTTTCTCCTCATCGCGGACCACTCAACCGCCGCAGAAGCCGTGCGCGAACTGGCGATGGTGGGCCTCGATCGCGTCGCGGGCACGATGCCGACGAACGTCATTGTCGAATGGGTGATGGCCGGCGGCACCGTCGAAACAGTCCGCCAGATTTCGGCCACCGATCTCGCGGCCCACATCGCGAGTGGTGATGCTGCCGTGATCGACGTACGCGGCGCGGCGGAGTGGAACGAGGGCCACATTGCCGGCGCGCCGAATATTCCGCTGGCCTTTCTCCCGGATCGCCTCGCCGAACTTCCTCAGGTGAAGACGCTCGTGCTGCAGTGCAAGGGTGGCGGCCGATCATCCATCGCGTCGAGCCTGCTGCTCGCGCGTGGGCTCAGGGTCGCAAATCTCGTGGGCGGGTTTGACGCGTGGGAAGCCGCAGGGCTGCCGGTGCAGAAACCGGATTAGCCCCTACGGGCGCCGCGGCAGGCACGAGGGCACGCGATACGCCCCGATCTTTGTCGAGTAGCTCGCCGCACCCTTCTTGATGTAGTCGCCGACATACCAGAACGTGCAGTCGTCGCTCGGATCCATCGCCAGCGATGTGTAGTCTTCCCAGCGAAGCGTAGCGGCCTGAGCGGCCTCGCCTTCGACGAGCACTGACTCGCGAAAACCGAGCGTGCCCTTGGGGTCGCTCGGCAGGCGTGCGGCAAATCGCTGCCCCGCGTAACTCGGCGCGCCACCGAACGAATAGCCCATCGCGATGTTGCCCGATGCGTCCATGCCGATGCTCCCCATCCAACGGAATCTGCTGTCGGGTGCGTAGGTGCCCTGCTCCACCAGGACCGGCTTGCGACGACTGTCGAGCTGAAACTCATACCAGCGAACGCCACCGCCGCCGTCAGTGGAGTTCACCGAGTGAAGGGCGACGATTGATTCCACCTTCCCGATGCGCCGGTACACCACGCGATTCATGAGCTTGTCGCCCTGCGCGTCCAGCCGCCGCGAGGTGTCGGGCTGCGGAACGCAACTCGTCAGCTGTCCATCGCAGAGGTAGTGATAGGGCGCCACGGGAATCTTCGTCGGGCCGCTGAACTTCGTGTTCGCCGGCGTGTCCCAATCCACATGGAAAGTCCAGTAATAGATGCCATCGTCCTGGAACACTTTCTTGAGCTGGGTTCCGCCGGCAGCAAACACCAGGTTCGGCGCACCGGCAGGCGGCACGTTGAACCCGTCGATGTCGGCTGGATTGAAGAAGTTCACATCCTTCACAATCACACACTGTTCAGTAGCGCTCAGGCCTTGAAGCATGCGGGCACGATCGGCCACGCACGCGTGCTTCTCGATGAGGTCATCGCTCGTACTCGTGCCGACGTAGTAGCCGTCGGGCCACACCGCGAGGCGCGGATAGTCAGGAAAGAGTGGACGCTTGAATTGGTAACGGTAATACGGGCCGAGCGGGTCCGGACTGACACTCACCGCATAGCACACTGAGTACGGCCCAGTGGAATCATTCGCCGGCCGGCGGAAAATCGGCATGACCACTACCCAACGGTCGGCGAGCTGGTCGTACTTCACCACCGCGTCGCCGTTATTGCGCAGCTCGCACTCGCCGCCAAACCCGGCAAAGAGTGAATTCGTTGGCGCCGAACCCAGCACCACGCGCCCGGTGGAGTCGTACCGACTCCCCTTCTTCGTGAACACCGCGTAGCGCGAGTTCACAATCTGGAAAATGTGATCGCGGCCCACGGCCAATGCGTTGTCCGATGGATTGCGCAGCGGCTGCGGCGACGGCGCACCCGGGAACCCAACACCGAGCCCGTCGAACGACGCTACGGCGTCGAGCGGCGGCCGCGTGCCCTGCGCGCGCTGCTCAACCTGCTGCGCGTCGGCCGCTCCCACAAACACCACGCCCACGCACGCGGCCCTGAACAGCACCGCGGCGTGGGCGAATGTCGACGTGCGCACGATGGCGCCCGCGTGGTGTTCTCTCTGTTTACTTCTGCGCCGCCAGGAAACCCTGAATCATCTTCGCGGCCATTTCTACCTTCATGTCAAAGGCGCGCTTGCCGAGCGCGACGGACGACTTCCGCGCGTCGCCCGTGATGCCGTTGTTCACGCGCGGCCAAGCGGCAGCGGCCACCGAATCGCGCGGCTGGCCGGGGCATGTTGCATAGCTGCCAAGCGCCGTGGCGACCAGCGACGGGCGCACCCAACCCTTGTCGAGTCCGAGGTACATCATCTCCGACGTATCCGGAATGCCGGCATGTGAGCTGCAGGGCAGCCCCTCGGCCAGCAGTTCCATGTCGAACCGTTCCTGCGCCGGAGCGTAGGCGTCCTTCACGTAATAGATGTGTGCTCCCTTCGCTGCGAATTCCGACTCCAGCTCCTTTGCCAGGGAGTCGAGCTGCTGCTGTCCGCCGCCGTGGTCACCCATCAGCATGACGTTCTTGAAACCCTGCTGGACAAGCTGCCGCGCGATTTCGCGGTTGATCGCCATGAACGTCGGGCCGGTAAGGCCGATCGTGCCCGGGAGATCGGGGCTCGAGTTGTTCGTCGAATATGCCAGGATCGGCGCCACAATCGCATTGCCGAGCTTCTCAGCGAGCGCCTTGCCCATCGCGCGCGCCATGAGCGTGTGACCGCCGTTCACGTTCTGCGGACCGCGCGTCTCGGTGCCGCCATTGTAGACCAATGCAGTCGTCTTGCCGAGTTCGTTGATGGCGCGCTTCACCTCGGGCCACGTCATCATCTCGAGCTCAACAAGGTTGGTGGTGTTCGGCAGTGCGACGCCCGTCGCGGGAACCGCTGGGCCGCCACGACCACGGCCGCCGCCGCGACCACCACGACCTGCGGCGCTATCACCAGCGGCGCGACCACCGCCGCCTTGAGCGAGTGCCGTGGTTGCTGTCACGAGAAGCAGTGCTGCAAGTGTCCGAAAACGCATGGGGGGAATCTCCTTTGTGTGGTTCAGTTGTCGTGCAGTTGTCGTGCAGTTGACAATCGGTTAGCAATCTCCGCGCATCTCCGCCGTACCGATCAGCGAACCTCCGCGGTTCCGCTGTTTTTGTCGCCGTTACGGAATCGGCCGCTTCGCCACCGGTGCGTTCTTCACATAGATGTCGAACCATGCCAGCCACCGCGCCCACTGGTCGAGGTCGCTCGCATACGCGCCAACCGAGTGGTCTTCGTACGGATACTCAAACAACACCGCGTTCTTTCCGAGCCCCTGCATCACGGCGAACATCCGCTGTGAGGAAATGATCGACGTGCCCGTGTTCTGGTCTTCCCAGTTGTGATACATCAGCAACGGCGTCACGATCTTGTCGGCCCGAAGCATCGGCGACATGTCAAGGTACGTGTCTCGTGCCTGGAAGAAGTTGCGGCGCTCGCTCTGGAAGCCGAACAGCGTCAGCGTGCGGTTGTACATGCCGTCGCCGGCAATAGCGCCCTTGAAATTCGGCATCAGCGAAATGGCATTCAGCGTACTGAACGCGCCGTAGCTGTGCCCGCCAATTCCCAGGCGGTCGCGGTCCACGTATCCCGCCTCGACCACCGCGTCGATCACCGCGTCGAGATTCTCGCGGAGGTCGCGCGTGTAGTTGTCGTTCATCTTCCCCGAATCGCCGTAAATCGGAATATCGGGTTCGATGTAGGCGTACCCCCCTGCGACCCAGAGCTGCATGGAAGACGCCGGGCGCGCCGACGGCACTTCAGGGAAGGCGTTGATGTTCGTGCCGACCTTCGACTGCTCGTACTGCTGCTGCGACGAGTACTCGCGAGGATAGAACCAGACCACGCCCGGAAGGCGATTGCCGGGCGTCCAGTCGCGCGGAAGCGAAACGTTCACCCAAAACTTGTTGCCGTCGCGCGCGCGCGAAATCTGGAATCGTTTGAATATCGCGCCCGAGACTTCGGGGCCGACGTCCACGTTCGCCGTCAGTTTCTTTGTCGTACCGGCGGCGACGTCCTTCACCCACACGTCGCGAATCACCGTTGGCGACTCGTGCGTGTAAAGGAACGCCGAGTAGTCATCGTCGAGTGGGCCGACGAACGTGTCGTAGGCATTCGCCGGGCTATCGAAGAGGCGCGTGCGCATGCCGGTTTCGATGTCGAGCTTGTCGGCCCACGGACGCGGCGCCTGTGTGCTCCAGTTCGCGCCAGGTGCGCGACTGCCCTGCACGGCGGCGGTCTTTCCATCCTTGCCGAGCACGACGAATCCCTTGCCGCCAATCGCGCGTGTCACCAGAGCGCCACCCGTCGAGTCACCACCGCCACCGCCACCGCCACCGCCGCGACCACCACCGCCGCCTGCCGACAGCGTGATGCCGCGGCCAAGGCTCAGACGCTTGTTGTCGGCGAGGCGAACCGCGAAGACCGTGCCGCTATCCGCGGCGAAGAGAGTTTTCTGGTCAGTGCCGTAGACAATCGCACCGAGCTGAGGACTGCCTTCGTAGATGACCTTCTTGTCGCTGGAACCAAAGGGCGGAAGCCAGTTCACGTACTGCACGCTCGTCGGCAGCGGACGGGCCGGCGCGGCGGCGGGAGCGCCTGCACCGCCACCTCGACCGCCACGGCCACCACGGCCCGCGCCGGCCGGCGCGCCGGTCGGCGCGCCGCCTGCTGCAGGCGCACCAAACACTGACTGCACATACACGAGGCCGGGACCAACCGGGTTCCACGCCACATTGCGCATGCCCGTGTCACTGGCCGTCTGCACCGGCCCGCCGCGGCCGCCACCCGGGGTGTCGCCGCCGTCATCGTTCGCACCCTCACGCAGGCGCGTGGTCGCGAGCGTTGCAAGCGTCTTGCCATTCGAATCCCACAGCTCGCGCACCGAGCCGAACGAACTCACCTGCACGATGTACGAGAACGGCTCCGTCATCGACGTCACCGTGAAGTACTGCGCATCGTGCGATGCCTCCACGGCGCGGATCATCCGCGGCTCACCGATTTTCTTCACTGTCTTCTTGGCAATGTCGATCACGGCGAGCTGGCCCGTCGTGTGGTACTTGAGCAGCGCCTTGTCGTGCGAGTCCAGGAGCAGGCTCCAGTACACCGGCGTCGGCACGGCACGCGAGTTCGTCGCGCGCACGGTCGGGCCGTCCTCGATGCCGCCCGGACCATGGGTGGGCACGGCGCCGCGGCCATCGGGAATAACCACAACCACAAGCGACTTGCCGTCAGCGCTGAACTCGAGGGTCGTGACAAACGTCGCCAGCAGCGGAGCCTTGGCGACCTGCGTCAGCTTCCCCGTCGCCACATCGGCGAGGTAGGGGTACGAGGCGTCGTCGAAGTTCGCGATAAACGCGACCGATTTTCCGTCGGGCGACCAGGTCTGAGCGCCAATGGTCGCACCCTTCGGCGCGTCGATGGTCTTCGTGGCGCCCGTCTTCGGGTTCACCAGCGAGAGCGTCGTGGCCGTTTCGACGGTGAGCGCGCGCGAACGATTCGCCTTGGTGTCGATGGCGACGCCACCGAGATAGATGTGCGTCTTGCCGTACGCCTGAATGTCGCCGCGCGTCGGGCCCACGGCGCGCACATACCACGAGCGGTCGGCGTTCGGCTGATTGAAAGAGATGTCGACGCGGGGAGCCATGATCATCCGCTCGATGTTCGCCGGCGGCTTCACGTACGTCTCGGACTTCAGGAGTTCCTGCGGATTCCAGCCGCTGCTGCCGGAATTACCCTGCGCTGAAATCACTGACAGCGGCGCGGCGAGGAGCGAAGCAGCGACTGCGGAACCAATCGCGGCGACTACGAAACGGCGTGCGGACATACGGACTCCGGCGGGAGGGGTGCGGACAACCTTTAAAGAATACGCCGCACCAACAACGCAGCGCGAGGGCCTTCCGTTGGCCCTTGGCCTGCGATTTCCCGTGCGGAGCCCCGGGCGCCGCGCGCCCCGGACGGTCCTGCCTCACAGCTATCCGGGCGCCTCCAGCTACCACCCGCCGCTCACGGACATCCTGACGTTGAGGTCAGGAGTGAACTGCCGCACTACATTGGGAGACGTTCGAGACCGAAATACTTGCACACGAGCAGCCTCCCCCCGGAGTCATCGCCATGCGCCGCAATCAGATCCGCTGGACAGCCATTTCCGCTTTTTCCCTGCTGGCCGTCGGGGTTGCTGCGCAGGGCAATCCGCGGCCGGGTGCTGCAGTCCCGCGAGTATTAAACGCCGCGCCGACACTGACGGATTCGACGTTCAGCGGCCTCTCCTACCGCAACATCGGGCCGGCCAACATGTCGGGCCGCATGAGCGATGTCGAAGGCATCGCCGGTGATCCAAGCACGGTGTATCTCTCGGCGGCCTCGGGCGGCGTGTGGAAGACCACCGACGCGGGCGTCACCTGGAAGCCGCTCTTCGACAAACAGCCGGTGCAGTCCATCGGCGACATGGCGGTCGACCCGACCAACCCCGACGTGATCTATGTCGGCACCGGCGAGGCGAACGTCCGCAATTCGGTGTCGTTCGGCAACGGCGTCTACAAGTCCACCGACGGCGGCAAAACCTGGAAACACCTCGGGCTCGGCGACACGCGCCACATCTCACGCATCGTCATCAACCCGCTCGACACGAAGAAGGTGTACGTCGCCGCCATCGGGCATGCGTTTGGCCCCAATGAAGAGCGCGGCGTCTTCATGAGCGAAGACGCGGGCGATACGTGGAAGAAAGTGCTGTACATCGACAACGTGCACGGCGCATCCGACATCGACATTGATCCGAAGAATCCAAACCTGCTCTACGCCGGCATGTGGCTCTTCGACCGCAAACAGTGGACCTTCACCTCTGGTGACGAAAAGGGCGGCATCTACCGTTCGACCGATGGCGGCAAGACCTGGACGAAGGCGACGAAGGGCTTGCCCAAACTCATCGGGCGCATCGGCATCAAAGTCGCGCCGTCGTCGCCAAACATCGTATACGCCGTGGCTGAAACGCGCGAAGGGTATGTGTTCAAGTCCACCGACAACGGCGAGACCTGGACCAAAACGAGCGACAACGCGCACACGCTCGGCCGCGGCTTCTACTATGCCGACCTGCGCGTGGACCCGACGAATGAGAATCGCGTGTACACGCTTGGCATGTCGTTCACCCAGTCCATTGACGGCGGCTCCACCTTCAAGCCCATGACGGGAAACTTCCACGGCGACCACCAGACGATGTGGATCGACCCGAAGAATCCGCGCCGCATGTTCATGGGCGACGATGGTGGCATGAACGTGACGTACGACCAGGGCGGCGCGTGGAAGTGGTTTCCAAATCTTCCCGTGGGACAGTTTTACCAGATCAGCTACGACATGCGTGAGCCGTTCTACTCTGTGTCGGGCGGATTGCAGGACAACGGCATGTGGGTGGGGCCGAGCCGTTCGCGCGGGAGCAACATCCTCTCGGAGAGCTGGCGGTTCATCCAGGGCGGCGACGGCTACTACGCCGTTTCGCACCCGGACGATCCCGACCTGTTCCTGTCGGACCTGCAAGCCGGCGGCATCGTCGCGACGAATCTCCGCACGTTCGAGCAGCGCGAGGCGAGCCCGCAGGTGAAGCGCATGGACGGCTATCCGGCCGACTCGAACAAGATCCGCTTCAACTGGAACGCGCCCATCGTGAAGTCGCCACACGACGGCAAAGTCGTGTACTTCGCGGGCAACATCGTCTTCCGCACCACGGACTGGGGCCGCACCTGGACGCCGATTTCGCCCGATCTTTCGAAGAACGACAAGTCGAAACAGGGTGATGCAGGCGGCCCAGTGCTCAAGGAGAACACGGTGGCCGAGTATTACGGCAACGTGTATTCGCTCGAGGAATCGCCGGTGAAGAAGGGCGTCATCTGGGCGGGCACCGATGACGGCAACGTTCAGGTGACGCAGGACGACGGAAAGACGTGGGTAAACGTCGCGGCCAACATTCCCGGCATCGGACCCAACGCGGTGATCTCTGCCGTCGAGCCGTCGCACAAGGATGCGGGCACGGCATACGTCGGCATCGAGCGTCGCATGATGGACGATTTCAAACCCTACGTGTTCAAGACGACCGATTTCGGCAAGACGTGGACGAACATCGCCGGGAATATCACGGCGAACGCGTACGTGCAGGTGGTGCGCGAAGATCCAAAGAACAACAACCTCGTGTACGTCGGCACTGAACTCGGCCTGTTCGTGAACTGGAACGGCGGCACGGGAGACTGGACCAAGCTCCACCTCGGCAACCTGCCGAATGTGGCCGTCCACGAGGTGCGTGTGCACCCCCGCGACAACGATTTGATCGTTGCCACGCATGGGCGCGCGATCTGGATTCTGGACGACGCGACTCCCATCCAGCAGATGACCACGCAGATCGCGGCCAGCGCAGCGCACCTGTTTGCGCCGCGCACGGCCACGCGGTTCAACACCGGCGGCGGCGAGTGGAGTTGGGGGAGCCAGGCGTTCAAGGGCAAGAACGCCGACTACGGCGCCGCAATCACCTACTGGATGAAGGACAAACCGGCGGCGGATTCACTCGTCAAGGTGGAGATCCTCCAGGGCGGCACGGTGATCCGCACACTCAAGAAGCCGTCGGCGGCGGCGGGATTCAATCGCGTCACGTGGGATCTGCGCTTCGACGCTCCGAAAGTACTGAGCGACATGCCGGCCGACTCGTCGGAGCCGGGCGACTGGCGTTCGCGACCGGCGGGCCCACAGGCACTTCCCGGCGCGTATGCGGTGCGACTCACAGTGAACGGTCAGGCGCAGGAACAACCCCTCTCAATCCGGATTGACCCGTCGTCGGGCATCGCGCTCGCCACACTCCAGACGCAGTTCGATCAGGCGCAGCGGCTCAACGCCGTGATTGCCAACCTGATTGACAGCGAACGCAATCTCGTGGCATTCAAGGGTCAGGTTGATGAGCGGGCGAAGTCCGGCACGGAAATGCGCGGCGATGCGGCGAAAGCACTTGTGCAGGCCGCCAGCGAAGAAATCGGGAAGCTCGACTCCGTTCGTCTTCAGGTCACGCGGCCGCGTCTCGACAAAGTGCCGTTCTACTCGGAAGGACCGCGGCCGCTGGAACGTGCGATGAACCTGATGGGATCAATCGACAGCGGGCTGAACCCGACGATCCCCGGCCAGCTCGAGTACGCGGGCGACGTGCGCCGCGATGCGCAGACGGTAATCGACATGGTGGAGAAACAGGTCGAAGCAACGGTAAAGCGGATCAACCCGTTGCTTCAGGCGCTTGGGCTTCCGGCGCTGCTGCCACCGCCGAAGAAGACAAGCGCGATGTAGGCGGTTGGTTAGCGTCACCCGCCCCACACCTCACCGCACAGCCGCAGGAAATTCCCGCCCATGATCTTCTCCACTCGGGCGCTCGTGTGCTTGCGCGCGAGCAGCTTGTCAGCGATCAGCTCCATCCGCCGCGGTGAGTTGAGGTCGGTCACGAACATTGGCACTTTGGGATCCTCGCCGGGCGCCGCAATGCCTTTTGCCTGACGACCGGCGACAAAGTCGCCGTGAATCTTCATGTACTCCGCATTCACCACATGCGGCGTGGTGGAAAGATCGCTCCCGATGCCGACATGGTCTTCGCCCGCCACGTTGACCGCGTGCTCGATGTGCTTGATCAAGTCGTCACTCGTGGGCGCGGGTCCCATCGTGAGAAAGGGCATCAGATAGATGCCCACCACCCCGCCCTTCTCCGCCAATTTCCTGAGCGTCGCGTCCGGCTTGCTGCGCGGACGATCGGCGATCGCGCGACAGGCGGAATGACTGATCGCAATGGGTCCCTTTGAGGCAGCGATCGCGTCTTCGGTGCTGCGAATTCCGGTGTGGCCGGTATCCACGATGATGCGCTTCGCGTTCAACTCGGCCACGAGTTCGCGCCCAAACGCAGTCAGTCCACCGTTCTCCGGCTGCAGGCAGCCGTCGCCGACCAGGTTGCGCACGTTGTAGGTGAGCTGAATGATGCGGAGCCCGAACGCGTGATAGAGCGCCACCCGCGACAGATCATCGCCGATCGAGACCGTATCCTGAAAACCATAGATCAACCCGAATTTTTTCGCCGCCTTCGCCGCGCGCAGGTCGGCCACGCTCCGGATATTCGTGAGCACGTCGCGGTGCGCGCGCAGGTCGCGCTCCCACTTCGCAATGTCGCGAAATACTTCCTCGGGATTCTGCCCGCCGACAGTGAGGTTGACGGCCGTGATCCCCGAAGCGGCCGCGTTGCGGAGGTTCTCCGGCGACAACTGATCGAACTTGATTGGCGTGTTGAACGGGCCGGGACTGGCGAGAAAATCGAGCACCATCGCGGCGCCGTATCCGGGCCAGTCGGACCGGCCCGCCGCCCCGCTCGCCCGCGTGTTGCCGGCTGACCCCTCACCGAGTCGAACGGAGCCACCGGTCATCGCCGGCGCCAAGGCGGCGGCGAGGGCACGCTTGCTGAATTCGCGGCGTGAGACTGACTTGACACTCGACACGTTTGGCTCCGACTCAAAAGGGGCTCATCTCCAGCGGTCGCCTCACTGGATGCGTAGAAGAAATATGACGATATTGCGCTTCTTATGATTGTTCTTCCACTTCTGTTCTTAGTGCAGGCCCAGTCGCTTGACCAGGCCCGGCTCGATTCCGTCGCGTCGATGCGCGCCGCTGCACGCGTAGCGGTCACGTCCGCGCCAACGTATTCCGGCGTGGCCAGTCAGACGACGATTGAGACGCCGCGCCTTACCGGGCGGCCCGTGATTGACGGAATCCTGAACGATGTCCAATGGACGCAAGCGGCGCGTCTGACGGGTTTTTCCCAGTACAACCCGGTCGACGGAAAGCCGGCCGAAGACTCGACGGTCGCCTTTGTCTGGTACGCTGACGACGCGATCTACTTCGGCGTGCGCGCCTATGCGCCGCCAGGCACGGTACATGGGACATTGGCGGATCGGGACAAGATTACCAACGACGATCACATCCAGTTCATCCTCGACACCTACAACGACAACCGCCGGGCCTTCGTTTTCGCGGTCAACCCGCTCGGCATCCAGAGTGACGGCGTGCGCAGCGAGGGTAATACCGCCAGCCGAATGATGATGATGATGGGTGGAGGTGGAGGCGGAGGTGGAGGTGCAGGTGGCAGCGGGGTTTCGCGGCTCAACCTCACCAACGCCGACCTCAGCCAGGACATGATCTGGGAGTCGAAAGGACGGATCACCGATTTTGGCTACGAGGTTGAGGTCCGCATTCCGTTCAAGGCGGTTCGGTTTCTGCCGAATACGCACGCGTGGGGCATCAACGTCGTGCGCAATACGCAGCGGAACAACTTCCAGGACAGCTGGGCTCCGGTTCGCCGCGGCAACACGTCGATCCTGGTACAGTCGGGACGGCTAAATGCCATCCACGACCTCAAGCGCGGGCTTGTCCTTGATGTCACACCGGTCGTCACGTCGCTCACGAGCGGTGCGCCAACGCCGATTCCCGGCACGACAACCAATTATTTCAACTACACCAGCCAGCAGCGGTTCGGCGGCGACGTGCGGTGGGGCCTCACGCCAAACCTGACGCTGAACGGAACCATGCGACCGGATTTTTCCCAGGTCGAGGCAGACGCGGGCCAGATTCCCGGGGACGTGCGGTTCTCACTGTTCTTCCCGGAACTGCGCCCGTTCTTCGTGGAGGGTGGCGAGAACTTCGACGCCCCACAGCAGCTGGTCTACACCCGTAACATCGTCCAGCCGGTGGCCGCCACAAAACTTACCGGCAAGGTCGGATCGACCGATATCGCCGTCCTTTCCGCCATGGACGGCCGCGAGTACAGCGCGAGCCAAACGCAGAACCCATTGTTCAACGTATTGCGCCTTCGGCGCGACATGGGTGCGCAGTCGACGATGGGCTTTGTGCTCACCGACCGGCATGAGGGAAACAATTTCAATCGAGTGGGCGCCGTAGACGGGCGGTTCGTTTTCCGGTCCGTATATGCGTTGGCCTTCCAGGCTGGCGCCAGCCAGACCGATACCGGGAGCGGCCCGAACTTCGGCCGCTTGTGGGATGCCAGCCTCGACCGTTCGGGCCGGGCCTACGGATTCCGCAACTCGCTCAAGGGACTCTCGCGGGAGTTCGGCTCGCGCGTGGGCTTCGTGAACCGAACAAATGTGGTGGACTACAACGGCAACCAGCGGTACTCCTGGTTCGGAGCACGCGGGTCGCGGGTCGAGCAGGTCATGTATTCGCTGAACGCGTCGAGCATCTGGAACTACTCCGATTTCTTCCGCGGTGCTGTGCCTCTCGAAATGCGGGGGTCACTCTCGGCCACGGCACAGCTGCGCGGCGGCTGGAGCGTCAGCGTCACTCCATCGCTCACGTCGGACCGTTTCGATTCGACGTCGTACGCGAGCTACTATCTCGCGCGGCCCCATGGTGCGACCACCGATACGGTGAAATTCCGGCCCGGACCCACGGTGACCTCCCTCCAGTGGCAGGGGCGTATCTCGACACCGCAGTTCTCCAAGTTCGCGGCGAATGTCAGTTCGACGTACGGAACGGACGCCGAGTACCTCGAGTCCGCGGTTGCCACGCGCTTCGATGTGAGCGCCAATCTCGATCTCCGGCCCACGTCGAGCATTCGGGCAACTCTGACGATGCTCCACCAGGAGTTTCGCCGCGAGCGTGACAAGAGCGCGATCCTGATGACCAACATTCCGCGCCTCCGGGTCGAGTACCAGCTCACGCGGACGCTGCTGGCGCGTTTTGTCGGCCAGTACGAGAACCGGACTCGCGACGCCTATCGCGACCCCGTGACCAACGCGCCCATCCTGTTCAAGAGCTCGACCGGCACCTATTCAGCCACGTCGCGGACGATCACGAACAACATGCGAGCCGACTGGCTGATTGCGTACCTGCCGAGCCCGGGCCGCGTGATCTATGTGGGCTACGGCGCGAGCCTCAAGCAGACGGATCCGTTCTCGTTCAGCGATCGTCCCGAGCGCACCAGCGACGGATTGTTCGTGAAGCTCAGCTACCAGTTCCGAGTGCAGTAGCCGCGCGGCCAGCGCCGGCACCGCAGCGCCCGGGCGCGATCAGGCTTTCCGAAACCACGGCACGAACGCGCTGGTCGTGCGCTGGTACTCGCGGTACGCGTCGCCCTTGCTCTTCACCGCGTACTCCTCGGTCAACGGAATGCCGGTGACCTTGAAGAGGAAGTAGAGCATGAGCAGCGGGCAGGCGATGGTAATCCAGCCCCAGGGCGAGCCGAGTGCGACCAGGAAGAACCCCCACCAGACGAGCGACTCGAAGAAGTAGTTCGGGTGCCGCGAGTAACGCCACAGCCCCACCTGGCAAACCTTGCCGCGGCTCGACGGATCGCGCTTGAACGCCTGCATCTGCAGGTCGGCGAGCGCTTCACCGAGCAGGGCAATGGCAGCCAATGCGAGCCCGGCGATTTCCACGAGCCGGAGTTCCGGCGCCGCGTTGTACGACGCAAAGACGAACGGCAGCGAAAACACGACCACCAGCATCGCCTGCAATTCGAAGAACACGAGGAACCGGCCCGCGCCCGGCCAGCGCTGGCGCAGCGTCTGGTAGCGCGCGTCCTCCGCCGGGTGGTGCCCCACGACGCGCACGAGAATGTAGGTGCCGAGTCGCAGGCTCCACGCAACGCCGACCGCCGCAACAGCCCACTTCCGCAGTGGCAACCCCGGAGCCAGCCAGGCGTAGGTCGGCGCGAGAATGGCCACGCCATACGAAAACGCCACATCGAGCAGTCCATAGTTCTTGATGCGCACACTGATCGCCCAGGTCACCGCGAAGTACGTAACGGCAATCGCGAACCCGATGCCAAGGAGCCCGATCATGATTCCCCTGGCGCAGTTGCGCGCGCCAGTGCGCGTAGCGCCGGGCGGACGGAGAAATAGACGGCACCGGCGATGATCGGGGCGACCAGGCACCAGACCGCGATGCCCTGCACCGCCACCAGCCCGAAGTCAGCGAAGAACTTTCCAGTGTCGGCACGGAACCGCTCAATCAGCATCGGGATTGACAGCGGCAGATGCGGTTGCCGAAAGAGCGTCTCACCGGCGCGGTAGAACGGAATCAGCGCGAGCAGCTGCAAAGGGTACGCGACGTAGTTGACCAGCTGGATGATCGGCTGGTTGAGTCCCAGCCGGACGGCTGCCAAACCACAGAGGATCGTCGTTGCACCAAGAATCGGAAACACGCCGAGCACCAGCCCAAGCGCAATCGTCAATGAAATCTTTTCGGGCGTGATGCCCTGACGCAGCTGATTGACGAGCGGCGTGACCACGCGCCGCGTCCAGACCGAATGGGCCGGAGCGAGGAGCGTGGCAGCGGCTTCGGAATCACTCATCGCTGGTTGCGTCTACCACTCCTGATGAAGCGCGCGGTTGTTCGGCCGTGTGTACACCGCCTGCACCACACTGATGTTGCGGCTGGCAAAGGCGGCTTCGCAGTACTGAAGGTAGTAGTTCCACTTCCGGATGAACCGCTCGTCGAAGCCCAGCGACCGAACGGCGGGCAGCTGCGCATTGAAGTTTTCCCACCACGCATGGAGCGTGCGGGCATAGCTGGAGCCGATATCCTCGAGGTCGTGCAGAAAGAGGTCACCCGTCCGACTGAGCGCTTCGTTCACGCGGCCGACGCTGAGCAGCAGCGAACCCGGGAAGATGTGCTTCTGAATCCAATCGACGCCGCGCTTCAGTTCGGCGTGGCGTGAGTCCGGGACCGTGATGTACTGCACGCCCACGAGACCGCCGGGCTTGAGCACGGCATGAATCTTCGCGAAGTAGGTCTCGAGGTATCGGTCGCCAATGGCTTCCATCATCTCGATGGACACCACCTTCTCGAACTGCCCTTCGAGCAGGCGGTAGTCACGCAACTGCACGTCAACGCGGTCCGTCAGACCTGCGTTGAACACGCGCTCCTTGGCGAAGATGTACTGTTGCTCCGAAATGGTCACGGTCGTGACGCGGCAACGGTAGTGCTTGGCCGCA
Organism: Gemmatimonadota bacterium; assembly: GCA_026387935.1. Taxonomy (GTDB): domain Bacteria; phylum Gemmatimonadota; class Gemmatimonadetes; order Gemmatimonadales; family Gemmatimonadaceae; genus Fen-1231. The sequence goes on from JAPLKU010000014.1 coordinate 231,118, forward strand.
TGGCAGGCAAAGCCGCCCCAGCCGCTGCCGATTTCGAGCACATGGTCGCTCGCCTGAATGTGCAGCTTTCGGCAAAGGGCCTCGTACTTCGCCACCTGCGCCAACTCGAGCGACTGTTCTGGCGCCGTGAAGTAGGCGCTGGAATAGGTCATCGTGCGGTCGAGCCAGAGTCGGTAGAACTCGTTGCCGAGGTCGTAGTGCTCGGCGATGTTGCGCCGGCTCGTGGCCATGCTGTTCGGGCGCAGCTGGTGCAGCACGCGGTTGTACGACTTGAGCAGGTTCAACGCGAGGCTGCGCGCCTTCGAACCCGACATCGCCGGCGAGTTCTCCACGTTAAGGACTGCCCACGCGATGACGTTGGAAATGCTATCCGTTTCCCAGTCGCCGTCTACGTAGCTCTCGCCAAAGCCCACATCGCCGAAGAGCACGCACTTCTGGAAGAACGCGGGGTTGAGCACGCGGATGTGCGCGCTGGTGGCAGCGCCCGGCGTGCCAATCACCATCGTCGCACCGTCCGGGAGGTCGAGCCGCAGGCAGCCGGCCGTCATTTTACGGAGCGAGTCGAGCACGATTCGCTGGTACAACCCGCCGGCTGCAACGGCGCTGCTCGCCGCGCTGCTCGGTTTGGTCGGTTGCGCCGCGACGCCGAACGAGGTGGAGTGGGCAGATGTGGATTCAGTCATGATGCCGTTCGGGAAATGGATGCGTGTGGCCTGAGGACGCCGCGTTGCAGACTGGCGTTGGCTTCCTTGCGATGCCAGGGAATGCGCTTCAGCCAGAGCAGCGCCGCGTGCGCGTGGATCAGGCCGATCACCTTGAGCGTGATGAGCGGGTACTTCAGCGTGAACCAGGCGAGGCGCGCAGCCGTGAGCGGCTCGCGCCGGCCGGTGAGTGACGTGAGCAGGACACGATCGCTGCCGTCGCGGTCATCAATGTGAATGTCGAGACGCTCATCCGGAACGCGAAGCTTGAACTCGAATGCCAGGTTCAGGTCGAAGAACGGCGAGACGTAGAAGTGTTTTGGCGTCAGGCGCCGAAACTGGCCGTCGCCGGCGCGTTCATCGATCAGGTAGGGTTTGAGTTCGCCGTACGTGTTGCCGACTTCGGCGATCGCGTAGAGCGGCCGGCCCTCCGCGTCGGAGCAGAAGTAGAACGAGACCGGATTGAACACGTGCCCGAGCACGCGCGGCAGCGTCACGAGCAGCATGCGGCCGCCCGCCGGAAACTCGATTCCCTGCGCGGCCAGCCACCCGATCACCTGGTCTTTGACGCTCGTCGTCTCGCGTCCGGGCAACGTCAGGTGATCCCGGTCGCGAAAGGCGTACAGATTGGCGCGGTTGCGACTGAAGAACGGAATGCGCGCGGCCACGGCGTCGATCTCGTCGAGATCCAGCGCGAACATGAAGATGCGATACCGGAAGTGGTGCACCTTCGGCGCGAGCCGATGATGCATCACTCGGCACTCGTACAGGCAGGAGTTCATGCCCAGATCGCCTCGCCGGTAACGGCGCGGGCGCATTCAAGCGCGCTGGTGAATCCGTCCTCGTGGAAGCCGTACTTGAACCACGCCCCGGCGTAGTACGTCGCCTGCTCCGGACTGATCCGGTTGAGCTGCGGCAGCTCGCGTTGCGCCGCGACCGCCGCGGTGTCGAAGAGCGGATGCTCGTACTCGATACGGCGCAGAACTTTCTCCGGCGCCACACGGTCGTGGCAATTGAGCGACACGAAATAGTCCTCGCGCTCCGACACGCCTTGCAGGCTGTTCATCCAGTAGTGAATAGTCGGCCGCTCAGTGCCGTCCGTCATCGGATCGATTCGGTAGTTCCAGCTCGCCCAGCACAGGCGCGTACGCGGCATGAACGACGGATCGGTGTGCAGCGTCGCCGTGTTCGGCTGGTACCTGAAGGCGCCAAGCAACCGCGACTCGGTATCCGTCGGGTCGGCCAGCAGCGCGAGCGCCTGATCGCCATGACAGGCGAGGATGACTTTGTCAAAGTCGCGCACTCGGCCGGCTGCGTCGGTGACCATGGCGCGACTTCCGCGCCGCTCCACGCGCACGGCCCTGTTCCACAGTTGAACGCGGTCGCCGAATGGTGCGGTAATCTTCTTGACGTAGGACTGCGCGCCGCCCACAACGGTATACCACTGATGCTGCGTGCGCATGCCGAGGAACCCGTGATTGTGCCAGAAGCGAATCAGCGTCATGGCGGGAAAGTCGAGCATCCGGTCCGGGGGCGTACTCCACACGGAGGCGCTCATCGGCACGAGGTAGCGCTGCAACATGTCATCGCCGTACCCGCGTTCCTTGACGTACTGGCCAAGCGTATGTCCCGCCCAACGCGGGTCATCGAGCGCGCCGACCGCCTCGTCGTTGAAGCGATTGATGGCCATCAGCATGCGCCAGTGCCGCAGGCTGAGCAGGTTGCACCGCTGCCCGAATAGCTGACCCAGACTGCTCCCGTTGTACTCGAGGCCGCTGGGCGTATGCTGCACGCTGAACGACATCTCGGTGGGCTTGGTCTGCACGTCCAGTTCGCGGAACAGCCGCGTGAGGTTCGGATACGTGACATGGTTGAACACCATGAACCCCGTATCGATCGGCACGGCGCGGCCCTGCTCGTTGACCGTGATCGTGTTGGTGTGGCCGCCGACGTAGTCGTTCTGCTCGTAGAGCGTCAGGTCAAACCGCTCGTGCAAGAAATGCGCACAGCCAAGTCCAGCGACCCCCGTGCCGATGATGGCGAGGGTCTTCACTGCGCGGCTCGTACGGCCTGCGCCTCATCGTACACGCTTCGTGGAACCGATTTCAGGTTCCAGATCAACCCGGTCCAGGACAACGCCTTCAGTGCGTAGTAGGTCGGATCAAACTCCCACCAGTAGAAGCCCTGACGGGCGGCACCCATGAAACGGTGGTGGTTGTTGTGCCAGCCTTCTCCCAGCGTGATGAGCGCCAGCACGAAACTGTTCCGGCTGTCGTCGCCGGTGTTGAAACGCCGCCGCCCCATGACATGTGCGAGCGAGTTGATGAAGAAGGTTCCGTGTAGCAGCACCGCCGTGCTGACAAAGAACCCCCAGACGAACAGCTGACCGCCCGACGTACCCAGACCGGGTGCGACGGAACCAAGCAGCGCACCGACCCCGTAGAGCAGTGCGCCGAATAGTGCAGGCACGATGAGATCGAAGCGGTTGAGGAAGACGAGTTCAGGGTACTTCGCCAGATCGCGAACGGCATCATAGTCAGTAGGGAAATTGCGGCTGCTGGTCATCCAGCCGATGTGGGACCACCAAAATCCGGTCAAGCCCGGTGAATGCACGTCGTGATCAGTATCGGCGTGCTTGTGATGATGGCGGTGGACCGCCGCCCACCAGAGCGGGCCCCGCTGCACTGACGTATTTCCGAGAACCGCAAACGCGAACTGCGTCCAGCGTGCGGTGCGAAATGTCCGATGCGAGAAGTACCGGTGATAGAATGCCGTTATCGCGAACATCCGCACCCAATACAGCGCCGTGGCCACGACCACCGCCGTCCAACTCCAGCCCACCCACACCAGGCCAACACAACCCAGGTGCAGAAAGACAAACGGAAGGCAGCGGCGCCACTCGAACCGGTCGGGCCGCTCACGCACGACCTGCGCCCCTTCCGGGAAGTAGTCAGAGTCGAACCACTGACGCATCGTCACCAGAGCGCGGTGCAGAGGATGGCTGCCAGCGACAGGAACGGTGGAGGTCGACATCTGCGGTCGGGGCGGGAGGGGACGATCTAGCGGGACGCGTGCACAGCAGCCGGTATGCGAGCAGGCACGCCGGTCGGCAAAACGGTTCCCGCGTGCGACTCGAGCGAGTCGAGTGTGGCCGCAAGCCCTGCAGCCGCGCCGGCGGTAAACCGGCCGTCAGTGCGCCAGAGAATCCTACCGTCGCGCGCCACCAGAAAGGTGCTGATCCGATCTTCCGTCGCGATGGCCAACGCCTTTTTGAACGGCGACTTGTCGATGTAGAGCGTGATCGTTGCTTCACGGGTCGCGCGCTCGGGGATACCCCGCGACATGCCGCCGTCAATGAAGCCCCGCATGAACCGGTACGTCTTGTTCAAAGTGGGCAGCTCATACACGCGCACGTGGCGGGCTGGAGTAGCCACCTCGCGCAAAAACGGAAGCCAAGTATCAACGTCATTCTGCTGTTCCCGCCGAAAGGCGACCAGGACGATGTTGTAGTCGCCCTCAAAGTCGGTAGGAAGCGTGAACCTCCGGCCCTCGAGGTTGCTCCCCTCAACGCGCGGAAACTGCCGAATGGAATCAACCATGGAGGTCTGCGGAATTTCGGCAAAATACGTTCGCTCTGGGCCGAGTCCGAACACAAGCAGCAGGGCGGCTATGGTATTCATTGGTCAGCTCGGCCAGAAAAGTCGATGTAGCGTGTGAAACTACGCCCTCAGCGGTGACCGGAAAACAGCGTCCGGTCACCGCCGAGGGCCAGGGAGCTAATGCACTACTTCGCGGCCGGCGGCATCACCACCGCGTCGATCACGTGAATCACGCCATTCGAGGCGGCCACGTCGGCGATCACCACCTGTGCACCGTTCACATACACCTTACCGCCCTTCACCTGGATGTCGAGCGCCGCGCCGTTCAGCGTGGCCGGCTTCGCGCCGTTGCCCTTGATCACGTCAGCAGCCATCACCTTGCCCGACACGACATGGTAGGTCAGGATGGAGGCGAGCTTCTTCGGGTCCTTGAGCAGCGCGTCAATCGTGCCGGCCGGGAGCTTTGCGAAGGCCGCGTCGGTCGGGGCGAACACGGTGAACGGGCCCGCTCCCTGCAGCGCACCAACGAGGTCGGCAGCCTTGAGGGCCGTGACCAGCGTCTTGAACGAACCGTTCGCGATCGCGACGTCCACGATCGTGTTGCTCTTGCTCATGTTGTCGTGTTTTTCAGCGGTCATCTGTGCACTTCCGGTGGTGGAGTTGAGGAGCAGGCCCGCGAGCGAAAGAACTACCATCTTCGTGCTGATCATCCGATTCGTCCTCGAGTGTTGTTGTGGCTTTGTCCAGCGTGTGAGCATGAGTATCGCTAGACAACTTACGTTTGTCAAGAGGTTGTCCATGTCTATATCTTGACAATGCGTAGACAATCAATAGATTTGACCAAATGGATGAAACACTCCTTGAACCTGCAGGACTGCCCGGCGCTGAACACCCAATTGCCGTGGTGGCCGAGCGCACGGGCCTCTCCCGCGACGTCCTGCGGGTGTGGGAACGGCGCTATTCGGCGGTTGCGCCAACCCGGACCCCGGGCGGCCAGCGCCTCTATTCTGACGCCGATGTCGCCCGCTTTCGTCTGCTCGCCGCCGCAACGAAGCACGGACGGAGCATCAGCATGGTGGCCGGTCTCCCCACGGCCGAGCTTGAACGCCTTGTGGCCGAAGACGAGGCGGCCCGCCCAGCTGCCGCGCCCGTCCCACTCGCCGATGCCCACGCCGAACGTGTTTTACTTGCCCTGGAGCACACCCGGGCGCTCGACGGCACCAGCCTCGACCGCGTGATGCGTCGCGCCATCGCCCAGTTCGGCCTGTCGGCATTTCTCGAAGACATCGTGCCTCACTTGATGCACAGAATTGGCGACGAATGGCGTGGCGAACGGCTCACCATTGCACAAGAACACCTCGCGTCGGCCGCCGTCGTCGCCATCATCCTCGAATCCATTCGCGCCGTTCCCGAAGCACCGGATGCGCCGCGCCTGCTCGTCACGACTCCGTCCGGCGAACGCCACGCCGTAGGCGCGGCACTCGCGGCTGCCGCCGCCGCCATTGATGGGTGGACGGTGATCTATCTCGGCGTCGACGTTCCCGCGGCTGACATCGCGACGGCCGCTGCGACCACCGGCGTCCGCGCCGTGGCACTGAGCGTGGTCTACGCCGACGATCCCGCGCAAATCTCAAGGGAACTGCATGCCTTGCGTGCGAAGCTCGCGCCCAACGTTCCTCTCCTTGTCGGCGGCGTCGCTGCGATGCTGATGTCAGCGGAACTGGAGCAACCTGGCATGGTCCTCTGCGGAAGTATCGCCGAGATGCGCGCGGTACTCGCGCGCGAGGCGATCGCCGCGTGACGCACCGACTCGCGCGAACCACTGTGTTGCCCGGGACCGTCAGTCAGGTGTTCGAGTTCTTCAAGAACCCACGCAATCTCGAAGCGATCACGCCTCCCTGGCTTGGGTTCCGGATTCTCTCCACGAGCGACGAGACGGTGCGTGAAGGCACGCGCATCCGGTATAGGCTGCGCCTTTTCGGGATTCCGCTCGCGTGGGAATCGCGCATTACCGAATATGCAGGCGATTCGCACTTCGCCGATGAGCAGGTGACCGGCCCCTATGCACTCTGGTACCACCGCCACCTCTTCCGTCAGTTGCCGGAGGGCGTCGAAATGACCGATGACGTCGAGTATCGCCTGCCGTTCGGTCCGCTCGGACGGCTCGTGCACTGGCTCGTTGTCCGTCACCAACTCCGCGCCATCTTTGACTATCGCACGGCTGCGATCGCCCAACGTTTCCCCACCACGAGGCCCGTCACATGAACACCCTGTCGTTCCTGAAGAGCTTCGCCGCCACCGGCGCGACGATGTTTGCGCTCGACATGGTCTGGCTCGGTGTGGTGGCGAAAGGGCTGTACGCGCGCGAAATGGGCTCGTTGCTCCGACCCGATGTGAAATGGGTGCCGGCCCTGCTCTTCTACATTCTGTATGTGGCGGCAGTGGTCGTGTTTGTCGTGATCCCCGCCGCAGAGCGAAAGTCGCTCGCGCGCGCACTCGGGTTCGGTGCGTTTTTCGGGCTCGCGGCGTACGCGACCTACGACCTGACGAGCCTCGCGCTCATTCGGGATTTCCCTGTGCTCATCGTGATCGTTGACCTCGCCTGGGGCATGGTGCTCACGACCATCGCGTCGGGCGCAGGGTACGCGGTAACGCGGTAGCCGTCGTCAGGGACGGGTCTCGGCGCTATCGCGGGTGGCGGACAACTCCCGGATGAATCGGATGTCTCCGTCGCAGAAACTCTGTGGGAATTTGTGCCATACGCAGCAGGCGCGATCGGTGGTGGCAGTTCCCCAGTCAGTTGTCGTGGCGGTATCCGGTCCTTGTCCGCGCCATCCGGCAGTTGTCCGGGCCATCGATAGAGCCGAGACCCCGGCTACCGCGGGAACGGGCTCGCGAATCGAATGTCGTTGAGGAATGTCTGATCCGTCAGCGTAGCGAGGAACGCCACCAGGGCGGCGCGTTCGGCGGCGGTCAGATTCAGGCGCTGCGGCTGCCCGCCGCGCCCGCCCACCAACCGCGGATCGAGCCCCGGGTTGGGCTGGACACCGGAATCATAGAAGGCCACGACCTGGTCGAGCGACGTGAAACGACCGTCGTGCATGTAGCGCCCACGCACGGCGACGTTGCGCAGTGAAGGCACTTTGAACGTGCCTCCCCCGGCACCGACATCCGTGATGGTTGCATCGAGACCGGTGTTGTGGATGTCGTCGGCGCTCAACGCGACTGTGGTGTGGCAGCGCGCACAGTTCGGGCCAAAGAGCGCGAACCCCTGCTGCTCCTGCGGCGTGAATACCGTCGCCGTCCCGCCGGTCGCGGTCAATGCTTGATCGAACTTGGCGCCGCCGGAAACCAGGGAGCGCACGAATTGCGCCACCGCGAGCGCAATCCGCTCTCTGGTGATCGTCGACGTCCCGAACGCAGCAGTGAATAACGCAGGATAGTAAGCCGTTAAGGCCAGCTTCTTCTCCAGCAGATCGAGCGTCATGCCCATTTCGACCGTGTCCTGAATGGGCCGCAGCACCTGATCCTCAAGAGTGACTGCGCGTTCGTCCCAGAAGAACCGGCCGCGCGCGTAATACCGTGCATTGGCGAGCGACATCGAGTGGCGGCCGGTGAAGCCGCCCTTGAAGCCGCCGCTCAGGCGGGCCGTGTCGGCAAAACCGCGCGATTGCACGTGACACGATGCGCAGGCCTGCGCGTCGTTGGCGGAAAGTCGTTTGTCATAGAACAGCACGCGCCCGAGCGCTGCGCCGGCGTTGGTGACGGGATTGCTGGCCGGCGTGTTGTCGAAGGCGTTCGCGCCCCCAAGGCCCCCGCCACCGCCGGGCGGCCCGCCCGCTGCACGGAAGTGCGCCGGCACATTGCCGTCGGCGTCGGAATACTTAAGTGAAGGATCGAGCGTGGGTGTTGCGAGGCCGGCCGCGAACGCAATGACGTCGAACGCATCTGTCGCCGTCGCTCCCGCGCCGTCTGTTGCCGTGATCGTGACCGATACGAGGCCCGTGGTCGCCGGGGTGCCACTCAACTTCCCGGCAGCCGCCACCAAACCGTTGGCTGCCGGCACAAGCGTGACCGTGTACGTGAGCCCCTTCCCCGCGACGTCCTTGAAGGTGGTGTTGCCGCGCGTAGCGTCGTAACTGAACACCGTACCTACGGTCGCAGCCTGCGACGGGTTGTGCGTGGCGAGTGTGACCGGGCCAGCCGCCGGCGTGGTGCCGGTCGTGGTGCCGGTCGTGGTGCCAGTGCCTTTCGGGGCCGTGGCGGCCGGCGTCGAATCCGACGAGCCGGCGCAACTGGCGCAGCAGACCAAGCCTGCGAGTGCGGCGACAGAGCGTATGAAGGTGTGTGTGCGCATGGTTATTGGTGTGACGTTGTAATTCGGCGAGCGTTAATTGGTCGTGCCATCGGGGGTGACAAACGCGCATATTCTTGTGATATCCATCACGTAGCCAGCCAGTCCGTACCCAATAGAGAGATCGCCATGATTCGCCTTTCCGTGCCCTTTTCGCGCTCCATGCCCGTGGGGCAACTGTTGGTGGCTGCAGGGCTCGCGTTGGCCCCGAGTTCGGGCGCCACGGCCCAGACGCTCGGCGGCCCCGTTCCGCCGCGCGCCGTGCGCCGCGACATCCCGATGACGAATGCGATTCGCCGCGCCTTTGGCGCCGGCACGCGCGACTCGACGGGCAAGCCAGGGCGCAACTACTGGCAGCTCAAGACCGACTACACGATCGCCGTGCGCCTTGACCCCGCCACATCGCGGCTCACTGGTTCGGAGACGATCACGCTCGCGAACAACAGTCCCGACACGCTACGCGCGATTGGCCTGCGTCTGCCGATGAATCACTTCCTGTTCAATGTTCCGCGCGCGGCGCCCTGGGTACCGGCAGAGGAAACGGACGGCATGGTGGTCACGAGGATCACGATGAACGGACAACACGTTGCGCTCACTCCACCAGCGAACGCGCAGGGTGGCGGCCGCGGCGGCCCGCAGCAGGCGCCGATCACCGAGCCATTCCTTGCCGGCGCGAAGTCCACGCTGGCGCGCATCACACTGACCACGCCGTTGCTGCCGCATGCGAGCGCACAGTTGCTCGTCGAATGGAACCACAAGGTTCCGGGCGGCGAAACGGGCGCCAACCATCGCATGACGCAGCGCTGGGCCGACACACTCTATCAACCCACGCAGTGGTTCCCGCGCGTGGCCGTGTACGACGACCTTCGCGGCTGGGACTCCGAGCTCTACCTCGGCCCATCCGAGTTTTACAATGATTTCGGCAAGTACGATGTGAGCATCACTGTTCCCGCCGGCTGGATTGTGAGCGGCACGGGCGAACTCATGAATCCCGAGCAGGTGCTCACCGCCAAGGCGCGCGCCGCGCTCGCGACGGTAACCGCGAACGCCGGCATCACCACGATTGTCGGGCCAGATGAAGTGGGCCCGGGTGCCGCGACGGCACCGGGCACGACGCTCACCTGGCACAAGATCGCCGAGAACGTGAACGATTTCGCGTGGGCTACGGCGAAGCAGTATGTGTGGCAGGCGACGCGCGCGAACATTCCGGGCAAGGGCTTCGTGCCGGTGCACATGGTGTATCTGCCGGGCCGCGCGCAGTCATATGCCAACGCGGGTCCGCTCGCGAGCCACGCGCTCGAGTTCTACTCCAAGCTCTATTTCCCGTATTCGTTCCCGCAGCTCACGCTGCAGGACGGGCCGAGCGCAGGCATGGAGTACCCGATGGTGATCAACTCCAATCAGGGGGCGGCCGACCACGAGACGTTCCACCAGTGGGCGCCGATGACGGTGAGCAACAACGAGACGTGGTACGGATGGATGGACGAGGGTTTCAATCAATACGCCAACGTCCTCTCCGGTGCCGACCGTGCGGGCACAGCGCCCAATCTCAACGGACTCGGTCAGTCATACGGCCGCACCGCCGGTAGCGAAGCGGAACCGCCGATGATGTGGAACGCGAACTACGCGGGCCCGGAGTTCTACCGCATTCAGACCTACGCCAAAGCGCCACTCATGCTCTCGATGCTTGGCGGCGTTGTCGGCGACAGTGCCGCGCAGCGCGCGCAGCGCGACTGGGGCAAGGCGTGGAGCTGGAAGCATCCGTCGCCGTGGGATTACATGTTCTTCATGAACAACGCACTCAAGCAGGATCTGGGCTGGTTCTGGTATTCGTGGCTCTTCTCCACCGAGAGCGTCGATGGCTCAGTGGCGGGAATGAAGTCGGCGAATGGCAAGACGACCGTGACGCTGAAGCAGGACGGGCAGATGCCGTCGCCCGTGGTGCTGCAGGTGAAGTTCGCGACCAGCGGACCGGCGCTCAAACCAATGAAGAACGCCGTGATGGTTGATGCAACAACGGCGATGGTCACGTGGCCGGTGGACGTCTGGTTCGCCGGTGCGCGCAGCTACGACGCCGTACTCGACTTCGGCGGCCGAGCGGTGGAGTCAGTGACGTTCGATCCGTGCGGACGGTTTCCGGATCGCGACCCGAGCGACAACACGTGGCCGCGAGTTGCGCCGGCGGCTGATGCGGCGGCACAGGGCGGTGGTCGCGGCGGTCGTGGCGGACAGAATCAGGCTGCGTGGCCGGGTTTCTGTACCGGGAAGTAATGGCGAGTCCTATTGCAGAGCCAGCGTTCGAGGTCGTCAGCCGTCACGATGGCTTTGAACTCCGTCAGTATCAACCGTATGTCGTTGCTGAGACGCGAGTCGAAGGAGAATACCGACCGAGCCTCAGTCAGGGCTTTCGTCGACTTGCCGGCTATATCTTTGGCGGCAACCAGTCGCAGACCAAGCTCGCGATGACCGCGCCGGTAGCTGCCCAGCGTGGCAGCGAGAAAATTGCGATGACCGCGCCGGTCTCGTCGCGACAGGAGGCCGGGAGTTGGGTGGTCACTTTTGCGATGCCGGCGGGCTCACGGCTCGATACGCTGCCGTTGCCCAACGACCCGCAGGTGACGCTGCATTTAGTACCGGCGCGGCGAGTTGCGGCCCTGCGCTTCCGGGGCTGGGCAACAGCCAACGACTTTCAGCAGAAGACGGCCGAGCTACTCGCCGCGCTCCCGAGCGCGGGTCTGCAGCCGATGGGGGTTCCGACCATCGCCCAGTACAACCCGCCGTGGACACTGCCCTTCTTGCGCCGCAACGAGATTCTGATCGAAGTCGCCGACTAGTTCCTCGCTACCGAACTCGGCAACCACTTCGCTCGGAGATCTGACCAATCGTCATGCGTACCCCTCTGATTTCCGCCCTCCTGCTGTCGCTGTCGCCGACATTCGTCGCGCCGCTCCACGCGCAACGTCCAACCGACGCGGAGATCCGTACGCGAGCCGCCGAGTACCTCTCGAGGCTCGAACGTTTGGGCTACTCGGGTGGCGCGCTGGTCGTCCGCGGCGGGACCACGGTGTTCATGCAAAGCGTTGGCATGGCCGATCGCGCTGCCGCGATCAGAGCCGACGCGAACACCGTGTACAGTCTCGGGTCGATTACCAAGCAGTTTACCGCTGCCGCGATCCTGCGCCTCGAAGAGCAGGGCAAACTGCGCACGACTGATTCGCTCGCGCGATTTTTTCCTCACGCGCCGATCGATAAGCGCGCCATCACACTGCATCACCTGCTCACGCACACCGCCGGGTTTCGGTCGGACTACTCGCCGAGTGACTACGAAGCGACAACGCGCGACGAGTATGTGAAGCGCATGTTCGACGCGCCGCTACGCACGAAGCCAGGCGCGGCGCACTTCTATGCGAACGCCGGCTACTCGCTGCTTGCCGCGATTGTGGAAATCGTCACACAACAAGACTACGAGGACGCGCTGTCTACGCTCGTGCTCACACCCGCTGGCATGCTCGCAACCGGATACAAGCGCCCCGCGTGGCCTGCGCAGCGCATCGCGCACGGAACGCAGAACGGCAAAGACTGGGGCACGATTCTCGAACGCATCAACACGCCCGGCGCGCCGTATTGGGAGCTACGCGGCAATGGCGGCCTGCACACGACGCTCGGCGATATCGCGAAGTGGGACGCCGCACTGAGTTCATCGCGCGTGTTCACCGATTCCAGTCGCCGCAAATTCATGACGGGATACGTGAACGAGGGGCCCGCCGGATTGTCGAAGTACGCCTATGGGTGGGCCGTGTCGCACACATCGCGAGGAACTACGCTGGTGCAGCACAACGGTGGCAACGGTGTGTATGTCGCCGAACTGCTGCGATTTGTCGATGACAGTGTCACGGTCTTCATGACCTCGACGAATTCCGAAATGACGGCGACGCCCGCGGTATGGGTGCTCTCGCGAATCGCGTTGGGTCAGTCGTACACCTTGCCACCGGCACGCGTGGCGGTCGCGGCGACTGTGCAAACGTCGGTTGCTGGCCGCTATGTGTTGAGCGACGGCAGTCAACTCAACGTGACGGCCGCGAACGGCAAACTGTTTGCCGAAGCGATCGGACAGCAGGCGTTTCAACTGGTTGCCACTGGTGACACGGCGAGCAGTGCGAAGAGCGCCGAGTACAACACGCAGTCGCGCGCCATCGTCGAACGCCTTGTGCGGGGCGATATTGGACTGCTACGTCACGCGCTCGGGCCGGGCGCCGACGACTCGGCAACCGTTGCTCAACAAGAGGCGCAGCTGCTGGCCTACCGCAAGGAGACGTTCGGCGAATTCAAATCCATTGACGTACTTGGCACCGCGCCGAGCCCCGAAGGCGCACTGCGCACAACGGTGCGCGTGAACTATGCGCGTGGCGGCGCGACCAATCTGTATACGTGGGATCGCGACGGCACCATCATGGATATTGGTGCACGGCCCTATCAGCCGGTTCAACTAGCGGCGGCCCTCGACGGCGACCTGCACACCGTGGATGAACGCGCGGGCAGCGGCGCGCGATTCCGAGACGTGAATGGAGCGCTGGCCGCGATCACGCCGCGTGGCGCGATCCTGCTCAAGCGGGCCGCGAAGCCTCTGCAGTAAATCCGGCAAGGACAGGCCGTCGAGGCCCTGTCGATCGGGGACCTGCGGCAAGGAGAAATGGGCGCTTGGCTACGGCCGTCGCACGTCGATGGTCATTCCTGTCATGCCGAGACCGGCCGCCGTGTTCTGCACACCGGGGCCGGGCGTCCGCACGGCGCGGAACGCCGCGCTCTTGTGCACGACGATCTGCCCGCCGTTGACTTCGAAGGCGAGCTCCGTCTGCGGCGAGCGGCTCCACCCGTCGAGCGCGCGCAGGAACGCCCAGGGCGCGAAGATGTTCGCCGGTGCGAGCACGGTGGCGCTGTCGCCCGTCGCGAGCACGACCGGCGTCTTGCCCTGACGCGGGGTGAGCCCGCGCGTGGTGAGGTCGAACGCATCACCGTCGCCCATCAGGTGCATCACGATGCCAGTGGCGGACCGGCCGTTCCGCCGCGACGCGCGTGCGTCGAAGATGGTGACGCCCGAGGCGCCGACCGTGCGCACGGCCTGTCCGTCCACGACGAGCGCGGTGTTCTCGTCAATGCCGAACGCGAGATCGAACGTGCCGAGGTCGAGCAGCGCGACGAGCAACCGGCCGAACCGGCCGCGTGACAGGAAGTGCTGGTCGGCGAGCGCCGTGGGAAAGAGTCCGAGTCCCTGCGAAACGTTGAACGCGCTGGTGGTGTCGTCCGGGTCCTGCGTCGCGCTGTCGGCGAGCCGTCGCACGCCGCGCGTGAATGCGATGGGACTGGTGCCGTTGGCGATCATCGGATCGCTCATGATGGCGGCCCCGGCGCTCGACCCTGACACCACGGCGCCGTCACGCCACCGCTGCATCAGTGCCTCGTACGCGGGCGTGGACTTGCCTTGCGGGCGGAACGCGGCGGTGACGCGCGACTGCACACCGCCGATGAAGAAGAACCCCGAGCAGCTGCGCAGTTGCGCAACCACGGCAGGATCACGGGCGGTCTCCGGCCGTGCGACCGAGATCAGCACGCCTTTCGCCGTACCCGGGCCACCGAACCGATTGAAATTGGCGACCGGGCCGGCCATCGCCGAGTCGGGTGTGGCACCAGCGGTCGGGATCACGCAGAACGGACCGGAGCCGACCCGCGCCTCGAGGATCGTGCGGTACACGGCCTCGTTGTTCGCGTTGAGCGCACCACCGACGATCACCAAGCGACCCGGCTTGGAGTTCGCCTGCCGTGCGGCGAGTGATGCTGGCGCACAGAGGGCGGCGACCGCAGCGGCGGCGGCGATTGCAGCACGACGATTCATTCGAAATCGTGAAGGCATGTCAGTGATTGCGCGGGCGTGAGGATCGGCAGCGAGGCGGGAGATGCATCGCGAAGGCAATCATGCATGTTGGCAGCCGGCGCGGATAGCCTTCGGCGGTTCGACCGCTTAGCCATCGGGACGTTCCCCCTGAAAAGGCGGGCAGGTCAAAACTAGAGCAGGTTCGCTGCTTCGGGTCCTCCCCATTCTTCAGCGGAGGCAGGACGATGAAGCGGTCGAAGTTCAGCGAAGAACAGATTACCTACGCGCTACGGCAGGTCGAGGGCGGCACCCCGGTCGGTGATGTGTGCCGGCAGCCGGGGGTCAGTGAGGCGACGTTCTACGTGTGGAAGAAGAAGTACGCGCATCTGGGCGTAACCGAGCTCCGGCAGCTGCGCCAGCTCGAGGAGGAAAATCATCGCCTCAAGCGCGTGGTCGCGGATCTGTCGCTCGACAAGCACATCCTGCAGGAGACCCTCCGAAAAAACCGCTAACGCCGACGCTACG
>JAPLKU010000001.1 GCA_026387935.1 Gemmatimonadota bacterium
GAGAACGAAAAAAGTGATAACGTCAGTTCACTTTTTCTGTTCTCACGTTTCGCCAGAATTACAACCAGTATTTGTTTTATTCTTTATTATTTGATTAAAGATTTATTCTTTCGGAAACTTCGTCAAAACTTTCGTCATAATCGTCGTGTGAGCGGGTTTTACGGGTTTCTGTGAAATTGACGGACCGCTGTAAGTGTTGATTTGACAAGAGGTTGTGGGGTTCGACTAGACGTGTAACATTCATGGGAATTTGTTATTCTTTCATGTGCGCGAAAATACTAGAATCCCATCCATGCCCACCACCCCCGACATTCCCGGTCTGTTCGTTGTGCAGCATCCGTTGGTGCAACATAAGCTCGCGCTGCTACGCGACCGCAACACGCCAACCAAGATCTTCAAAGAGTTGGTTGATGAGATCGCGATGCTCATGGCGTACGAAGCAACCGCCAACCTCACCCTCGAGCCGTACCCCGTCGAGACGCCCCTGGAGACGACGATCGGCCAGCGCGTCGCGGGCAAGAAGCTCGTGCTAGTTCCAATTCTTCGCGCCGGCCTGGGTATGGTCGAAGGCATTCTTCGACTGATCCCTTCGGCGCGCGTGGGACACGTCGGGTTGTACCGCGACCACGACACCCTGCAGCCCGTGGACTACTACTTCAAGGTTCCGGCCGACGCGGCTGAGCGAGAGTTTTTTGTCCTGGATCCAATGCTGGCAACCGGCGGCAGTGCCATCGCCGCGATCGCGAAACTCAAGAAGGCCGGCGCGACGCGCATTCGGTTCCTCTGTCTTGTTGCGGCGCCCAAGGGCGTGCTGCGTGTGCGCGAAGCGCACCCGGACGTGCCCATCCTCGCTGCCGCACTCGACCGCGAGCTGAATGATGTCGGCTACATCTTGCCCGGACTTGGCGATGCGGGAGACCGGTTATTCGGCACGCGGTGATTTGCGCGCAGCACAGCACGCACAGGAAATGTTCATCACAGGGCTTCGGTCACACACACGTGCTCTTGTTTGCAATCACGTGCGCCTCTACATTTTCGCGCGACTAGTGTGCTCGCCGTGAAACGAGTGTTCGTTCCGGTTGGCCGCCCCCTCTACTCCGCGACGCACCCTCCTCAATGCTCATCAACCTGCTGCCCGACTTTCTTGCGGTGCTGCAGAGCTCAGAGCCGGAGGTGGCATACCATGGCTATCTCGCATCGCACCGCGACCTCCTCGAGGCGTACTGGCACAACTATGTAATCGAGCCGGTTGGCCCGCAATTCGAAGAGGTTGTTCGCGAAACCGTTCACGCAGACCGTGGTGACCTGCGCGCCATGCTTGAACGCGTCGACGTCGTCGCCCTGGCGCAAGCCACCGAACAGCGGTGCGCTGAATTGTTCGACATCGATTCTGACATCGACGTGGTCGTCATGGTCGGCGTCGGTGCCGCGAACGCCGGGGAACTGGTCGTCAACGGACGCGGCGTGGCGTTTGTTTGCCTCGAACATTTTACCAGTGTCGCGAATCCGACGAGTCGCGGGCTGGGCTTGGACCCGGAGTTGCTTCCCATGTGGCTTGCACATGAAATCGCGCATTGCGTGCGATACACGTCGCCGCGAAGCCGCAGCAACCTGCGCGAACTCGTGGCAGAAGCGGGTGGCTACTACTCGTACTGGGAAACGGGACGTCGGGCGAATTTGCGCGAACACCTCGTCAACGAAGGTCTCGCCGTGCAGGCCGCTCGCACGTTCAGCCCCGGTCACGCGCCATGGGAATACTTCGGCTACGCACGTCGCCAATATTCGCGCATCCGGGAACTCGAGAGCGTGCTCGCCCGCGCCGTGTCCGACGACCTTGACCGGGCAGGGCTTGGGCTGCGGTTGCGCTATCTCTCGGGTGGCATGAGCGACGAAGCGCGCACCGTACAGCAGTATGTCATGCCCGAACGCGCCGGATACTTCCTCGGCGCGCGAATGGTCGAGGCCGCGGTCGTGGAGCTCGGACTCTCGCGAGCTGTTCGCGCCTCAGCCGCCGAGCTCTGCGCCGCCGGCGACGCGGCCAGAACCGCGTAACGCTATTTCCCGACGCAGAACGTCGCGAACACGCGGCTGAACACTTCGTCCACATCGATCGCGCCGATCAGCTCGTCGAGAGCGCCGATGGCAGCACGCAGGTGCATCGCGGCGACCGGGGCAGGCAGGGTGCCCTCGCTCCACGCGGTGCGAAACAAACTCAGCTCGCGCTCGGCGAATTCCAGCGCGCTCCGCTGGCGGGCACTGACCACGAGCGGAGGAAGGTCCGCCGGCTGGCCGGCGCGCGCGGCCACAATCTCCGCGATGTGCGACTGCAGGCCGGTCAGCCCGTCACCAGAAACGGCGCTGACATGGTGCGCCGCGAGGTCCTGACCCCTCGCGCCCGGATGCAGGTCAGACTTCGTGAGCACCCGCACAATAGGTGCGGTGGAGAGTTCCCCGATGCGCCGTTCGATTTCCAGTAGCGCTTCCTCGGTTTCGGCACACGCCACGATCGCATCGGCGGCCTTGAGATAGCGTTCGCTCACTTCGATGCCAAGACGTTCGACGGGCCCCGTCGACGTTCGCAATCCCGCCGTATCCACCAATCGAACGGGCCATGGGTCGAGATCGAGCAACACCTCGACAGCGTCGCGCGTGGTACCCGGTTCATCACTCACGATCATTCGCGCTTCGCCAACCATCGCGTTGAGCAATGACGACTTGCCGGCGTTCGGTGGCCCGGCCAGCACGACCACGGCGCCGTCACGCGCGAGAATTGCCGCAGGCTGCGTGGCCACCAACGAGTGAATTTGCTCCGCCAGCGCCATCGCCAATTCACCGACACGCTCCCGGGCGATCGGTCCGTGGTCTTCGTCGGGAAAATCGATGTCGTACGCGATGAGGGCTTCTATTCCGATGGCGTCACTTCGCAACGTGAGGTACCGCTGCGTCAACAACCCTGACAACGCGTGCATGGCGGCGCGGTGTGACGCGCGCGTACGGGCGTCAATCACGGCGCCGATGGCTTCCGCGCGGACGAGGTCGAGTTTTCCGTTCAGTGTTGCGCGCTCGGTGAACTCGCCCGGCAGTGCCGGCCGCGCACCGGCGGCAACGAGGGCCGCTTCGATCGCCACGGGAACGTACCTCCCGCCATGTCCGTGGATCTCGATCACCGTCTCACCGGTGTACGATCTCGGACCAGCGAAAACCGCTACCAGGGCATCGTCGATCGCGTGCTCCGGATGATCAGGAGCGTGTACGCGACAACGCGTCAGCTCCCGGTCACGCGCAGGCCAGGGGGTCACGCACCGTTGAGAAATGCGAATCGCGTCGGCGCCACTGAGTCGAACAACCGACACGGCCGACCGACCAATCGCCGTCGCAAGGGCGACGATCGTATCGCCCCGCTCTCGTCCGGTTTGGCGTGGCGCCGGCGCGGCGCTACGGCTTGATCTGTGCCTTTTTTCGTTCATTGGCGATCATCCACTGCTGCGGAATCGCCGCGATCTGCTGCACGAGGTAGTAGATGCTGAGGCCGGACGCCGTGCTCAGCAGGAACGTCGTGAACATTCCAGGCATCAGGTACAGCATCATCGTTGCCTGCGGATTCTTCGGCATGTTGCGCATGCCGATCCACGAGAGCAGAAACATCGAACCGCCGGTGACGATTGGCAGGATGTACAGGGGATCCTTGAGGGAGATATCCGCCATCCAGAGGAACGGAACGCCGCGGAATTCAATCGTGTTCTGAAACACAAAGAAGAGCGCAAAAAATACCGGCATTGGTATCAGCGCAGGCAGACATCCCGAGAGCGCTGAAAACGGGCTCATGTTATGTGCCGCGTACACCTTCATGATTTCTTCCTGCTGCTTTACGCGGTCATTCTTGTACTTCTCCTGCACGGCCACCAATTCGGGCTGAACCCGCTGCAAGCGAATGCTCGACCGCATGGCGCTCTGGTTGAGCGGCCAAAGGATGACGCGAATCGCAAGCCCGAAAATCACCAGGAGCCAACCATAGTCGAGACTGAGCGCACGCTTCATCCACAGCATGACGCGCATCACGATCGTGGCGAACGGCTGCACCAGCGGCTGCATGAACCCGCCGTACGGATTTGCCGTCTCAAAGTCCCGGCCAAGTGCCCGCATCCGTTCCCACGACTGAGGCCCTGTGTAGAGATCGAATCCGGCTCTGCCATTGACCAGCGGTACGATTACCGTGGCCGACGCACGCGTCGCCAGTTTGCTGTCGCGAACACCACCCACGACGTGCAGTTCTGAAAACGGAATCGAATCGCTTGGCGAGAGGACGCCAACAATAAAGTACTTGCTCTTGGCGACCGCCCATGAAAGCGGACCGACAATCAGTTTTTGCTCCCCTGGGTCAACGGACGTAAACGCCACGCCGCTGGCGCCTTTTGTGACGGGCTTCGCGGCGTACGACAGATGCCGGATGTCGTCCAGTGTGTCGGCTTCATGCGAAGTGAATCCGCGGGGAAGGCCGAGCATGAGATACGCACGGCCGGTGACCCGCGGTGCGTCGACCTGGACATTTGTGAGTTGGCCGCCGGACTGCAGCCGGTATGTGATCGTCGCCGGATTCGCCGAATCCGTGCTCGCGAAAGTCAGCGTCGTGTTCCCGGCCGACTCCTCCCGCGTATACCGAAAAACCGTTCGGTCGAGATGGATCGTGTCGGTTCCCGCCAGCAACGCATACTGCAACAACGGGTCTGTGCCGCCCCGCAGCTCAACCGTGCCGGGCGTGGAGCCCAGTGACTTGTACGCGGGGAGTTCGGCCGCCTTTGGCGCCGCACCCAGTGTGCTGAAGGTGAACACCGCGCCCGCGCCCGAGGCGTGAATCGTGTCCACCACATCCGCGGTGGGAATGGCGCGAACCGACGACGCTGTGCTGCCGCGCGACAGCGGAGCGGGCGTCGGCGTGGCTGTCGGTGGAACGGCTCCCGGCACCGTGTTCGCACCCCCAGACAACGCGGCGATCGGGCTCGTCACGACGGGCGCGACGGGCGCGACGGGTCGCGGCGGCGGAGCAAACAGTAAGGGCGTCACAACCAGCACGACGCCGGTCAGGAGGAGCGCGAGGAAAAACCTCTTATCCATGGCTTCGGACCTGTATGATCACGGGACCGGGTCGAATCCGCCCGGTCTGAAGGGATGACAGCGTGCAATGCGACGCGCAGTGAGCCACGATCCGCGAACGGCGCCATGTTTTTCGAGCGCTTCGATGGCGTATGCGGAGCACGTCGGAAAGTAGCGGCACGACGGAGGAAGCAGCGGACTGATGGCCACCTGGTATCCGCGAACCAGGAGGATGAAGAACTGCTTCATGCGCCCTGCTTATGCCCCGGCCTTTCGAAAGAGCTTCATGAGCTCGTCGCGAAGCCGGTCGAATGACGCGTTGTATGCTGCGGGGAGCGCAAAAACCACCAGCTCGCCGCTTGTTGCGCGAGCGAGCTGTTCGGTCCGGACAATTTCGCGAAGACGACGCTTCACCAGATTCCGGTCCACCGCGGAGTGCGAGTGCCGTGGAACGATGATGCCTATGCGATGCGGAGTCGTCGCGATGGCCGTCGAGCGAACCTCGAGCAGTGCACCGCGAGTTCGCTTGCCCTTCACTCGTACCGCCGCGAGACCCGCCCCGCTCGTCAGTCGTTCGGCGCGCGGAAAGCGAAGCCGGCTACGCTCCGGCGTACTTCGACGGCAGCTTCACTGTCAGGAGCTTACGCCCCTTCTTGCGGCGCCGGCTCAATACCTGCCGCCCCCACTTCGTGGACATGCGAAGACGGAACCCGTGCTTCCGGATTCTTTTCTTGTTTCGTGGGTTGTACGTCGGCTTTCCCATCACTACTCCTGGCGGTCCAGAAATCAGTTCTCTCGAAGCAGCTAAACCTATTCACATCAGCGACATAGTT
The DNA here is from genome assembly GCA_026387935.1 of Gemmatimonadota bacterium. Taxonomy (GTDB): domain Bacteria; phylum Gemmatimonadota; class Gemmatimonadetes; order Gemmatimonadales; family Gemmatimonadaceae; genus Fen-1231. Next base: position 5,925 of record JAPLKU010000001.1, read on the forward strand.
CAAGTCTCGACCTATTTGCTTGCCGTCACGAGTGTTGACTTATCCACATCTGTTCCCGTACGTTCGCTCCCCAAATTTTTCTCGGCACAAAAGTCGGAGCACGTGACGCTTTCAGCAGCAGCAGCATGGACGACCTTACTCGATCGCGCTCGGCTCGAGCTACCAGAACACGCGGTGAGCACCTGGCTCACCCCACTGGTCGCGCAAGAGTTTGACGGTCGCATCCTGGTGGTCACGGCGCCAGACCAATGGTCTGTCGAGTGGAACGAGTCTAAGCACACCCTGCTTCTCGAGGGCCTTGGTCCGGTTTGCTTTGGACACCCGGTCTCGGTTGTTTTCCGCGTTGAACAGGAGCGCCTCAAGCGATCTCAGATGGATCTGTTTGCACCTGCAAGCAGCGCCATTATAGCGCCACCAGAGCGCCCTCAAGGCGTCAGTGTCGGCATTCTTAGTCAAAGATATACGTTTGGTGAATTTGTTGTTGGCCGCTCCAACGAACTTGCCATGGCCGCGGCAAGCGCGGTCGCTCAGGCGCCAGGAAAGACTTACAACCCGCTTTTCCTCTACGGCGCAACGGGCCTCGGTAAGACGCACCTCATGCAAGCAATTGCACATGAGATTCTCGCAAAAAATCCTGCCTGCCGCGTCACATTCATTACCACTGAGCAATTCACCAACGATGTAATCACTTCAATTGCGAAGCGGGCAATGCCCGATTTTCGGCGGCGCTATCGTGAAACAGACCTCCTGCTCGTTGACGATGTGCATTTCCTCGGCGGGAAGGAGGCCACGCAGGAAGAATTCTTTCACACCTTCAACGCGATCTATGAAGCTGGTCGACAGGTTGTGCTGACCAGCGACCGGCCTCCCTCTGAAATTCCGCGGTTGGAGTCCCGCCTGGTCAGTCGCTTCGAATGGGGAATGGTTGCCGACATTGCGCAGCCGGATCTCGAACATCGGATCGCGATTCTGCGACAAAAGTCTCGCGCCGACCGTCTTGAGCAAGCCTTTCCCGACGAGGTCCTTGAGTTCATCGCGAACCACGTTCAGGCGAACGTTCGCGAGCTCGAAGGATCTATCATCAAGCTCTTGGCGTATTCGTCGCTGCGAAATCGCCCGGTCTCGCTCGAGCTCGCCCGCGATGCGCTACGCGACAAGGTTCGGTCAAACGAGGCAAAACCAAGCCGTTCGTCACGACAGGATCGGCTTCGCACGATTCAGTTGCGCGTTGCCTCCGAGTGGGGGGTTTCCGTTGAAGGGCTGCAGGCAAAATCGAGAACCCGTGCCGTCACGGTTCCGCGGCAGGTGGCCATGTACCTCTCGCGCGAGCTCCTGGGCTTACAGCTTGTCGAGATTGGCCTCGCCTTCGGCGGCCGAGATCACTCAACCGTTATCCATAGCCTCGACAAAGTGACCACGATGATCGGCGAAAACAGTGAGTTCCGGGGCCGTGTGGAAAAACTTCGGGATAGTCTGAGGAATGAGGCGTAAGACTGTGGGCTCGGTGATCAAAACAAACGTTCTTCAGATCAGATCCACAAACGGACCTCTTTTCAACGCATTTCCAACATTAAGGCAGCGAAGGAACTTGTTTGGCTGGGCCAACTTGTGTTGCTTTTGAACTTTCCACGTCTTACTACTTCTACTGTGTTATTGGATCTCTAATTCAGAGACGTCGGTTGTTGGTCCGAGTTTGCGCGATTTCTCTCGCTCCCTCAGGTCCCTAATGCGCTTCACAATCTCGCGGGAGAAGCTCCAGGAAGGCCTCGCCGCCGTTGCGCCGGCAGTACCCTCGAAGACGACACTTCCTGTCCTGGCGAACCTCCTGGTGCAAACCAGCGACAGGGGAATTCGGTTGTCGGGCACCGATCTCGACATTGCCGTCAGCACCGAGGTAACGGCCGACGTCGAAAGTGCCGGCGGAATCACGATTCCTGCTCGAAAACTGTCCGAAATAGCGCGCGAGCTGCCGCCAGCGCCAGTGAAAATTTCCTCCTCTGGCGATCAGCGAATCACACTCGAGTGCGGTCGGTCAAAGTTCAAGCTGCTCGGTCTCCCGAAGAGCGAGTTTCCGACCTTTCCGGCGGTGCCGTTCGAAAAAGCCAGTCGAATTCCATCGGGCGATCTGCAAAAACTGATCAGCCACACCGCGTTTGCGGCTTCCACGGAAGAAAGCCGGCCAATTCTGAACGGTGTGCTCTGGGAACTTCAGGGCTCACAAATGCGAATGGTGGCCACCAATGGGCATCGTCTCGCCAAGATGGAAATCGCGGCGAAAACGGGCGCTTCAACGGGTGCCTCTCACGAATTCATAATTCCGCCCAAGGCGCTTGAACACATTCGTCGACTGTTTCCCGCCGAAGAAGAGCTTGAGGTGGCACGGGGTGAAAACCACGTCGGTTTTCGCTCGCCGTTCACCTCGGTCTTCACGCGCCTCATCGAAGGGCCGTATCCCAGTTATGAGCAGGTGATTCCGAAGGACAATGACAAGTTTGCGATCGTCGATCGCCAGGCGCTCATCGGAGCGTTGAAGCGCATGTCTGTCGTTGCTTCCGACCAGACCCACCGGATTCGGCTGTCATTCAACAGCGCCATGTTGAAGTTCAGCGTCAGCACGCCGGATCTTGGCGAAGCGCAGGATGAGCTGCCCGTTCGATACACCGGAGATCCGCTCGACATTGGTTTCAATGCCGCGTATTTGCTCGAAATTCTTCGCGCTCTGCCGACAGACGAAGTGAAGATGACGTTCAAGGCACCAGAGCGAGCCGCGACAGTCGAGCCTGAAGGCTGGTCCGATCCCGCCAAGTATCTCTGCCTGTTGATGCCGCTTCGGCTCGTCGACTAAGGAACGCGAACGCTGCCGCGGATCGCGCTTGTTTGTCGAGCGCGCTGAGTCTTAGTTCCGCCACGGACCGTGATGTCGAGCGAGCCCGTTCCGGAAACCGTGAGCACGTCACCGGTAGTGGCGTCAAGCTCGTAGCGCATGGAATTGTCGCCGAGCCCTTCGACGCGAGTGCTGTCAGTTCCACGAACTGAGGTGCCACGCACTCGAAGCGTCCCGGTTCTGGACACAAGCAAGACACCGAGCGCATCGCGCCGCTCGAAGCCCAGTAGCTTAAACTGACGGCGGCTCAGGACCTCAAGAAGAACCCCATCTCGGCACACAACGAACGTTCCGGAGTCGGCCCACTCGCGTCCGACGACCAGGGATTGGGGTGGCCGAATTAACACATCCCGAAGGACGCCGAACGGAACCTGCGCTGGCGTTGTGCACGGATCCGTTGCCGGTGGCTTACCGACTGGAGCGATCTGCATTCCCGTTGGCGGTTCGGCTGCGCTGAAGGCATACGGAAGGGCAAGTCCTGGCAGCACAACCGCACTGGTGCCCGGAGCGCTCAGCACCACGGTTCGGACCAGCCCAGCGACTCCACCCGATGCCACGTTTCGTACAGAGGCTTCCACCGCAACCGCCGTGGAGTCCGAGGCGGACTCGGTACCGTCACCATTCGAGACAACGCGGGCTCGTTGTTCGAGGCGGTATTCACGCGCAATGGCGCTCGGGCGTAGCGCCCAGGCGCGTGGCGTCTCCTCTGCCGCCGCCACGACAGGTCGAGGTGCGGAGATGACCTGTTCCGGGATACGGCCACGACAGGCCGCTGCGGCGGCGAGCACGACCAGCCACCGCAGTCGGAGGAGCGAGTTTCCCGGCCTGTAAGCCGGGTTCTGTCGAAGCGAAAAGCTTCGGATGATCATTTCTCTCGGAGCGTAGTCGCCCACGCCCTCTAGCAGCCTACCCGCGGCGTCTTGTTCGAAGAGGACTGCTTCTCGCCGCTTATTCGGCCTTGCTCCGACTGGGGTTTGCCGTGCCATCCGTGTTACCACGGACGCGGTGGGCTCTTACCCCACCTTTTCACCCTTACCCACGCTTTCGCGGGGCGGTCTGTTCTCTGTGGCACTGTCCGTCACCGAGGTGCCCAGGCGTTACCTGGCAGTCTGTCCATGGAGCCCGGACTTTCCTCGTCACCAACCTTACGGTTTGGTGCCGCGATCATCCGGCCGGGAAACTCGCTTCCGAAATCTACGCTCGTCCATCAGGTGACGGGTGATTCTGCGCAAGAAAGCCCGAGAGTGACGAAACAATGACCGGAAGAGCCAACGATCTCCGCGACACCCAAGCCACGGAGCCCGAGCGTGAAGGAAAACGAGGGAACGCCGCAGATCGCGCCAATTGTTACGGTACTTGAACCAGCGGATCGCGGCGCGGTCGATCGCGCCGGCATCGGCCTGTACCGCACGGTGCATCGCGATTCCATTGCGGAGGTGCTCAAGGATCTTCGGGTGCGCCGGCTCAGCGCAATCCTCCTCTCTGCTACACGGTGCAAGGCCGCGGACATTCCGAGAACCATGCGAGTGGTGCGCGAGTTCCCCCGCGTGCCGGCGATGGTGCTGCTTAGTAGCAACGGCGATCCGTCGGCAGCGGACATGCTTGCGCTCGGGAATTGTGGAGTCCGGCGAATCGTCGACGTGCGTAACCCCGGCGGCTGGACACAGTTGCGCGAGGCGTTACTCAAGAGCGCTTCGCACGAACGCGACACCAAGGCCGCGGAAGCGCTCGCAGCAGACTTGAGCGGTACGACGCCTGACTTCGTTCGATTCGTTGAGGCGCTGTTTGCGAACTACACGGGCCTGCGAACCGTCGGGGCATTGGCGACCTCACTCGGCGTGCTACCGAGCACGATGATGAGCCGGTTCTATCGGGCGCACCTGCCACCGCCAAAGCGCTACTTGGCGTTCGCGGGGCTGGTTCGCGCCGCACGACTCTTTGAGAACACAGGACTCTCCGTCGCCGACGTCGCCAACCATCTCGACCACTCGTCACCGCAGAGCTTCGGTCGACACATCCTCTCCTATCTCGGCGTTTCCGCGGGAGAGTTCAGGAAGGTGTACGACGGGGCGCGGATGATGGCGAAATTTCGTGATGACCTGATCACGCCGTATCGTGATCGCCTGGCGACGATGTCACCGCTCGTGATGCAGACGCGTGGGGCAAAGGCCAAACGACAACTGCATTAGGGAACGCGGGCGAGGATTTCCGAGGCCGTGGCCAGCGCGAGCACAGGTACGCCGGTTGCGGAAAGCGCCTCACGGCCTCCCTCCTCGCGATCAACGACTGCGAGAATGCCAATCACGGTACCACCGGCTTCGCGCACGGCAGCCACGGCGCGCAGCGCCGAGCCGCCTGTCGTGATCACGTCCTCGATGATGACAACCCGGTCGCCGGAGACAAACGGCCCTTCAATTAGTTTTCCGGTGCCGTGCGCCTTTGCTTCTTTGCGAACGGTAAAGGCGCGAATGGGCGCTCCGGTCTGTGCGCTCGCATACGCGATCGCATAGGAAACCGGATCAGCGCCAAGCGTCAGGCCGCCAACCGAATCCGGACTGAGTCCGGCGGTGCGAATCCGCTCGAGCGCAAGCGGTCCAACCGTTGCGAGCCCATCCGGGCTCATCGTGGTAAGCCGCGCATCGATGTAGACCGAAGACTGGCGACCCGAAGCCAGTGTGAAATTTCCACGACGTGTTGAGCGCGTGGCTAACAATGAGATCAAGCGATCATGAGGGGTCACGACACGGAGGTTACCGGGTGGTAGTTTTGGCGTCAATGCGAATCGCGGCACGTGTGATGCGGAAACCATGACCTGGCGTCGCCGATTACGGCCGTCGACGATTGCGCTGGGCACAGCCTTCATCGGAATGTTCGTCGCGCTAGCGATTGGAGATTCCGATGTGCGGGTCGCCGGGTCGTGGCCGATCCGAGTGGCCCTCTGGAGCACCGTGCTCGTCGCGGTGGTCGCGCTCGCGCTGGTCCTGGCGTACGAACGGCAGCAGGCGCGCAGTATTGAAGAGCGCTCATTCGAACTCGAACAATTGTCGTCGGAACTCTACCGGGCCAACCGCGCCAAGGCGGAATTTCTCGCGAGCGTGTCACACGAACTACGCACACCGCTGTCCGCGATCGTCGGGTTTGTCGACCTTTTGCGAGACGGATCCTACGGCGAGCTGAACCCGCGCCAGCGAGGTCCAGTCGAACGAATTGAATCGTCGGCCAACCATCTTCGCGATCTCGTCGAGCAGGTGCTCGACCTGGCCAAGATGTCCGCTGGCCGAATCGAGGTGCACACGGAGTCTGTGCGGCTGCGGCCTTTTGTCATTGATATTGTCTCCGAAATGGAGCCGCTCGCGACGGAGAAGCGGTTGGCGTTTTCTATCAGCGTCCCGACGACACTGCCGCGAATAGTGACCGACCTGTCGCATTTGCGCCGCATCCTGGTGAACCTCATCGGGAATGCGATCAAGTTCACGCCGTCGGGGAGTATTGCGATCCGGGCAATTCAGGTGGGGGAGAATGAACCGGGAAGCGCGCTGGCATCAGCGGGACGCCGACCGCTCCTGGTGGCGCACGGGTCGTGGATTGCGCTGCAAGTCGCGGACACGGGGATTGGCATCGCTCCCGCAGACCAGGAGAGAATTTTCGAAGAGTTCGAACAGGTGAACCCCGGCCCTCGTGCCGATTCGGCTCGGCGTGGAACGGGCCTGGGGCTCTCAATCTCACGGCGCCTGGCACGGCTCGTGGACGGTGACATTTCGGTGGAGAGCTCGCCGGACGTGGGTTCGGTCTTTACCGTTTGGTTGCCGGCAGACGGAACCCAGCCGTCCTAGTTCTTTCCCTTGAAGAGGCCCTTCATGCGGGTCAAGAGGCCGGGGTTCTCACGTGACGGCTTGTCGTCGGCGGCGAGGACGGCGGCGAGTTCCTTTGCGAACTCAAGGACACTGGAGTAGCGCGCCTTGGGGTCCTTGGAGAGACCTCGCATAACCACAGCTTCCACTGAGTTGCCAAAGACCAGCCCCGGCCTGGCCTTGTTCAGCGCGATGGGCGGTTGTGACAACAGTTGAGTAAACATTTCTCGCGGTGACTTGGCCGCGTACGGCAACGTTCCGGCGAGCAGTAAATAGGCGATGCACGCCAGGCTGTACTGGTCGGCCGCGGGCGTCACGATTTCTCCGCTCAGGGATTCGGGGGCGACGTACATCAGCGTTCCGACAAAAAAACCGGCACGCGTCAGCCGTTCGTCCGGCGCGACGTCCGTCGCCGTGGCGATGCCGAAATCCAGGAGTTTGATGTTTCTGGCCACCGGATCGTACATCAGGTTTTCCGGCTTGAGATCACGGTGCACGATCCCGTTGGCATGAGCGGCGTGCACGGCGTCTGCGATCTGGATTACGATCGTGGAGACCTCTTCGCGCGGTAACGGCGCACTTTTTTTTGCGTATCCTTCCAGCAGTTCGCCTGCGGCCCACTCAATCGCGAGGTAGTGGACACCCTCGGGCGACTGGCCGAGCTCTATGGTTCGAACAACGTTCGGGTGCTGAACCCTGGTGCCGAAGGAGGCCTCGCGAAGAAACCGCGCGACCGCGGTTCGATCCTGTCGTAACTTGTCACGTAATACCTTGAGTGCAACGATCCCATGCGTCTCGTGGGTCGCCTTATAAACCGTTGCTGTACCGCCTTCGCCGACACGCTTTTCAAGCGAGTAGCCGGCGATGATGGTTCCCGTGAGCGGATCTTGTGTCACGGGCCGAACCTAAGTCGCGGAACACGCCGGAGCAAGCGAACGGATCAATCGAAAGAGGGTACGCAAGACAATGGCCATCGAAACCGTGCAGTTCGAAAGACCCCGAGAGCCGAAATGGAACCGGCCCAGCGCGCTCCTCGTCTCCGGAGCCCTCGCGCTTGCCACGCTTGCCGCGCTCGCGTGTGGCGGCGGTACACGCACCGGGCAACCAGCCGGCCAGACTCCCGCGCCGGATCCCGGTCCGCGGAACGTGGCGGGTCCGCAATACGACGCCGTTGGCCTGTTTAGACGAATGGGGCTCCTCGCACGAGGCGCACCGATGCCCTTTGTCGGAAGTGTCTCATTTTTTGCCGCAGGGCTCCCTGATTCAACGCACGTATTGGTCGCGGTTTCAATCGCAAATAGCTCGCTCACCTTTGCCCGAGAAAACGATCGTTTCAAGGCCGGGTATTCGGTCACGATTACGCTCAGAAACGGGCCGCTCGTCATCAGAAACATCGAAGCCCACGAATCCGTGGTAGTCACGAGCTATAAGGAAACAACGCGTAGCGACGAAAGCCTTCTTTTCGAAGAAATCATTACCGTTCCCCCTGGTCGCTATGACTTCACCGTTGGCGTTCGCGACGATGGAAGCGCACGGACTACTGAAGACGCCGTGGCACTACAAGTTCCAGCCGTGACCGTAACAGGGTTGTCTACGCCGGTGTCCTTTGCCCGGGCCGGCGTGCGGTCGTCGCTGGCGGTGCTCCCGCAGATGATTGTCAATCCAACGGCCAGTGCCACCTTTGGCCTGGATTCAGTCATTCCTTTTTTCATCGAGTCGTACGGACCGGCCGGCGCAGAGCGGACAGTGAGGTTCGACATTCGGGCGGAAAATGGCCGCACGATGTACCGCGACAGCGCGTCATTATCGCGGCGCGGCGCGCTTTATGCGGGGACGGTGAACGTACCGATCAACCGGGTCGGAATCGGGGGAATGAATTTTGTCGCCTGGCTCAACGCTGGGACCGACACCGTCAGAACGTCGTTTTTCGTCGGGTTTGGCGGAGACCTGCCACTGGCCTCGTTCGACGAGATGCTGAATTACCTGAAATGGTTTGCCCCACCGTTCCGCCTCCAGACGCTTCGGGATACGGCGCCGGAGTTTCGTCCCGCCGCATGGACGGCCTTTGTTCGCGACTACGCCAACACCGACGGTACCGGCGACGCCTTGCGCGAATATTTCAGCCGGATGTTCGATGCCAACACACGGTTCCGTGAAGAAACGCTTCCCGGCTGGATGACGGATCGTGGACGCGTATTGCTCGGACTCGGCCGCCCAGACCAGATCTACGAACAGATTGGGCGTAGTATGTCGCAGCAGGGGCGCACACAGATCTGGGAGTATCGAGGCCAGGGGATTTCCCTCACGTTCTATGACCAAAACGGCTTTGGTCGTTGGCGCCTGACGAACACGGGTGAAAACGAATTCCTGACCGCTTGGCGTCGACGCGTGCGATAATTCGCCTGGCATGGACAACCAGAAACCCCGCAGGCTCTTTCTCGTCGATGGCTACGCGCTGATCTATCGAGCGTTCTTTGCGCTCGGCGACCAGCAGCTGATCAGCAGTAAGGGAGAAAACACCGCCATCGCTCGCGGGGCGCTCGATTTTTTGCGCCGCCTGCTCGAGCGTCACCATCCCGACTATCTCGGATGGGTGCATGATGCCGGGCTGTCGTTCCGCCACGAGCGCTATCCCGCGTACAAGGCCACCCGCGAACGACTTGACCCCGAGCAGCAGGCCGATTTCGATACTGGCATCGAGCGGACCTGTGAGATTCTCTCGGCCTATAAGGTTCCGATTCTCAAGCTCGAGGGCTTTGAGGCAGACGACGTCATTGGCACATTGACGGTGAAGGCCGGTGCGGCTGGAGTCGAGACGGTCATCGTTTCCGGTGACAAGGATTTCGTTCAGCTCATCGGGCCCAACGTCAGAATTCTGAACCCCTGGCATGGCCGCCCGGGGCGGACCACGGAAAAGTGGTACGACGAAGCAAATGCCGTCGAGCGACTCGGCGTTCCCCCCGAGCGCGTGATTGACTACCTCGCGTTGCTCGGCGACGCGTCAGACAACGTGCCCGGGGTGAAAGGAGTCGGAGAAAAAACCGCACACGCGCTCATCGAGAAATGGGGCCCGCTCGAAACGATCCTTGCGAACATCGCCAGTGTTGAGCCGACGCGTGCAAGGACGGCCTTGACCGAGCATGGCGCGCTTGGCGTGTTATCGAAAGAGCTGGTGACGATACGAACCGACTTGCCGATGGAGCTCGATCTGGGCGCGCTGGCGGTTCAAGAACCGGAGTGGTCGCGCCTTCGCGACCTGTTCATCGCCCTCGAGTTTCGCACCCACGCCCACGAGGCTGCCGCTCGTGCGGGAGGGCCGCCGGCAGCTTCCGGTGGAGGCGAGGAGCGGCCTCCGACCCCACCAACGCAGTACGAAACGATCGACACGCTCGCTGGCGTCAAGCGCATCGTCGCGTTGGCGCGCAAGGCAAAAAGTATGGCGTTCGATACCGAGACAAGGCTTGAGGTCGGAGCGCCGGATGTAATCAGCGCGATGCGGTCTCGACTCGTCGGACTTTCAATGGCGACTGGTCCCGGCGAGAGTTTCTATCTCCCCTTCAGGCACCGGACGCCAGGACAGGAACAAGCCGGGTTCGACATGGATGTCGGTGGAACTGGGGCGTCCGGCGTTGAGGCCGCCGTCAAAAACCTCCCCGAGATACTGGGTGACGAACTGCAGTCGCTCCGCGAACTGCTCGCCGACCCGGCAATCCGGAAGACCGGCCACAACGTCAAATACGACTTGCAGGTACTACGGACCGAGGGCATCGAAGTTGGCGGCGTCGACTTCGATTCTATGCTGGCCAGCTATCTCCTCGATCCAGGGCGTCGTTCTCACGCCATTGATGCGCTGTCACTCGAAATCCTGCAGCGAGCCATGACGTCGTACGACGAAGTGGCGGGCAAAGGGAAGCAACAGGTGTCGTTCGATCGCGTCGCGATTGACGCCGCCCGCGACTACTCGGCCGCGGACTCGGACATTGCACTGCAACTGCGCGCCGCACTCGAGCCGCGACTCAACGATGTTGGAGCAACCGCGCTCCTTCGAGACGTGGAACTGCCCCTCGTACACGTGCTGATGGATATGGAGCGCACGGGAATCACCATCGACGTCGCCTGGTTCCACTCGCTGAAAACCAGATTCGCAAAGGAGCGAGGCGTTGTGGAAGAGGCGATCTACGAAACGGCAGGTGAACGCTTCAACGTGAATTCCAACCGGCAACTTGCGACGATCCTGTTCGAAAAAATGCAGCTACCGGTGCGGAAGAAGACGTCAACGGGACCAAGTACTGACGCCTCGGTCTTGCAACAGCTTGCTGACGAGGGCCACCAGCTTCCGTCCTTGATCATGGAGTACCGAGAACTCGCCAAACTGGAGAGCACATACCTCGACACCCTTCCGGCCTTGGTCAATCCGGCGACTGGGCGCCTGCACACGTCGTACAACCAGGCGGTTGCGGCCACGGGACGGCTGGCATCGAGCGATCCGAATCTTCAGAACATTCCCATTCGGCGAGAGCTTGGGAAGGCGATTCGTCGCGGGTTTGTACCGCGCAGGGGCTGGAAACTCCTGGCGGCGGACTATTCACAGATCGAGCTTCGACTGCTGGCCCACCTGTCGGGCGACCCGGCTTTCGTCGAGGCCTTTCTTGCAGGCGGAGACATTCACCGACAAACCGCGGCGATCATTTTTGGCGTTGCACTCCCCGACGTCACCAACGAAATGCGCGCTCGGGCAAAGACAATCAACTTCGCCACGATTTACGGCCAGGGCGCCCACGCATTGTCCCGGCAGCTCAAGATCGAGCACGCCGAGGCCAAGACCTTTATCGAAACGTATTTCACGCGATTTGCCGGCGTGCGAGCATTTCTTGATTCAACCGTCGCGACCGCGCGCGAACGGGGGTTTGTCGAAACGATTCTCGGCCGTCGGCGCTACATCCCGGAGTTAGCGGATCGGAATTTTAATATTCGCGCATTCGGCGAGCGAACGGCGCAGAACTCACCGATCCAGGGATCGGCGGCAGACCTGATTAAGGTTGCGATGATCCGGGTGTACGACGAAATGAAGAAAGGCCTCATGCAGAGCAAGATGCTTCTTCAGGTGCACGACGAACTGGTGTTCGAAGCACCGCCAGAGGAGCTCTCGAGCCTCCGCACGCTCGTTGAGCGCGAAATGACGACGGCCGTTGCACTGAAGGTTCCGCTGGTTGTGGACTTCGGCGAAGGAGATAATTGGTTGGACGCCAAGGGCTAAAGGGCTGTCGGGCGACCTTGCACCCTGCGTCAACTTGCTGCGAAACGAGGGTCCGTGTTGATCGGAAGGAGATCACCCCTGTTGCGAAAGTCTATGAAACACATAGGTTTGCGTTAGAGTTCCCCGACGGCCTCGCGATTGCCAGCTAATGGGCACGGAACGGTGTGGGCCGCTTTGGCGACGGAGAGTTTAAGTGACCTCAATTACGTGTAGTCCAGCGCGACCTGAAGGGACGAATCGGCGCCGACGCGTGTCGACGGGATTCACCCTCATTGAGTTGCTGATCGTTGTGGTGATTATCGGGATTCTTGCCGCCATCGCAATCCCGAAGTTCCAGAACACGAAAGGCAAGGCAAACGTGGCGGCGCTGAAGACCGACCTGCGCAACCTGTCCGCGGCCGAGGAAGCGTATTTTTTCGAGAACGCGATGTACACGAGCAGCCTGACGAACCTGCAGCTCAATCACTCGCCCGGCGTCAGCCTGACGGTGGTGGATGCCACGACGTCCGGATGGTCCGCGTCGGCAACGCACCCGGCGTCGTTTCCGCTCACCTGCGCGTTGTTCAACGGCAATGTTACGCCGCTCGCTCCTGCTACGGTCGAAGGTCTCATCGGGTGCCAGTAGGACAGCCCGACGAGAACGCGCCGCCATGGCGCGAGTTTGTCAGGTGGAGAAGTGGGGTTGAGCACGCGATGTCGGGCGGGCTCTGGTTGCATCACCATACATGGAAGGGCAATCCAATGGCCCATCTCGTGTCATCGGATCGCGAGCGTCTTGAGCGCGTCGGCCTGTCGCTGGGGCTGCACCCTGCCCGCCTCCAGTATCGTCCGCTGCGCGAGCCCTCCCTAGAGTCCACCATCGAGCGGTTGACCAAGTGCCGCCGGGGCTGTCCGGGAACCGCGAAAAATGGCCATGGCCGCTAGCGTGAGTACATAGGGTGAGGCGAGGACCAAGGTGTACGGCACGTTCCAAGCCATCGCTTGAGCGAGAAACTGCAATGCGCTCACCGCGCCGAAGACCAGCACGCCCACCACAACACCGCGCGGCGTCCATCGACCAAGCGCGACGATCGCAATCGCGATGAAGCCACGCCCGGCAGACATTCCGTCAGAAAACGTCCCCGTCTGCGCCACCACCAGGGTTGCTCCGCCGAGTCCGGCGAGAACACCTCCGAAGATCAGCGCGGCAAGCTGGATCTTCGCTGCTGAATGTCCAGCGGCAACAACGGCCAGTGGCCGCTCGCCGGTGGCCCGCAGTGCCACGCCAAACACCGTGTGGTAGAGCACCCAGCCCGTCAGCGGAAAGAGGAAATACAGGAGGTAGGTGGAGATGGGCTGAGCAAAGAGCGCATCACCGACAACCGGCAGTGTGGACAGGCCAGGCACAGGCAGCGAGGCCAACGTCTGGACCTGCGCCGTTGATGCACCAGCGGAGACCATCGCTCGATGAATGCTTGCGCTCAATCCGATGCCGAGCATACTCACGGCGGCTCCGACGATGATCTGCTGCGACCGGAGCGCCAACACAAAGAACGCGAACACCGCCGCGACCAGCGCGCCGGCAACGCCGCCGGCGACAAACCCGATTTCCGGCCCCGCGATTTGGGCACCAAGGAACGCCGCGAGGGCACCGGCTGCGATTGCCCCCTCCAGGCCGATATTCATCACGCCGCTTCGCTCCGCCACGAGTTCCCCAAGCGCGGCGAACGCCAGTGGCGTTGCCGATCGAACGGTGGCTTCAAGGAATCCATCGAGAACGGCCGTCGGCACTATTGCTCACCTCGACCAGTAATTCTCGCCCAGTTCTTCATTACACCGGGAACCGCGAGCACCCCAAGAACGACGAGCGCCGTAACGACTGTCGCAAACTCAGCCGGGACCCCGGCATCACGCTGCATGGCATCGGCGCCTGCGCCCAGGGCACCGAACAACGCAGCGGACATGATGATGCCGAGCGGATTGAGGCCACCGAGGAGCGCGGTGGCAATTGCGGTGTAGCCATAACCAGGAGAGAGGCCCTCGTAGAGCGCATAGGTAACGCCTGTGACTTCACACGCCCCGGCCAATCCAGCGATTGCTCCGCTGGCCACGAGCGACCACATCTGGACGCCGTCAACGTCGAGGCGGCCCGCACTCGCCGCCACCGTGCGGCTCGCGCCCGTGACCCGGATCTGAAAGCCCGCCGCGGTTGAACGGAAAAACCACCAGGCGGCAATTGCGAGGCCAACGGAAAACACAAATCCCACGTGCAGTCGTTGGCCGTCAAGGAGCAGCGGGAGGCGCGCAGCGGACAGGAGTGTTGCGGACGCTGGATATGCGCCGGTTGGTTCCTGCAGCGGGCCACGGACAAGGAATCCAACAAGATTGAGCGCGACGAAATTCAGCAGCAACGTGCTGACGACTTCCATGACGTTGAAGCGTCGTTTGAGCCACGCGGCCACGCCGGCCCACAGGGCACCGGCAAGAATCCCGACAGCCAGTGCGCCCAGAAGAACACTGCGTCCCACCGCATCCCCAACGGCAAGCCCAAACGCGCATGCCGCCGCTGCGCCGGCCAGGAATTGTCCGTCGGCACCGATGTTGAGCACGCCAGCCCGAAAGGCCACGGCGACCGCCAACCCGAGCATCAAAAGCGGTGTCGTGCGTTTCAGTGTTGCCGAGAACAACGCGAATTCACTACCGACGGCTCCGCGCACAGCCGCTCGCGCGGCCGCGACGGGATCAAATCCGGTGACCATCATGACAAGCGCCACCACCGCAATTGCGGCCAGAACAACGAGGGCTGGCGCGACGCCTGCCGAGAGACGACGAAGCAAACTCATCGGACGCCTACCATGGCGCGCCCAATGGCGTCGCTGTCCAGCGTCGTTTCATAAACCTCGCCGGCGAAACAGACCACAACACGATCGGCCGTGGCGAGCAACTCGTTGATGTCGCTGGAATACATGACGACGGCCGAACCCGCCGCGGCCGAGTCGCGGACACGAGTCAGAATCTCCTGCGACGCCCGCACGTCGAGCCCTCGTGTTGGATTCTCGACAACGAGCGCCTGAGGAGCATCGGCGAGTTCGCGGGCCAGGACGAATTTCTGTTGGTTGCCTCCCGACAAGGCGCTCGCCGTTGAACGGACGTCGCCTCCGCGAACATCAAACGCCGTTATCGCGGATTGTACCTGCAACGCGACGTGTGCCCATGGCATGACACCCCGGCGCGCTTCAATCCCACGGAGTGCCATATTCTCGACAAGTGAAAAATCGGCAATCAAGGCATCGCGATGGCGATCCTCTGGAACAAATCCAACAGAAGGCGGCAGCGTAACACGTCCGCTGGTTGGTGAGATTCGTCCAGCGAGCAGTCTCAGCAGCTGATACTGTCCCGCCCCTTCAACGCCGGCAACGCCAACGACCTCGCCACCGCGAACCTCGAGCGACGTGGTCCGCAGTCGCCTCGCGCCGCCCGCATCAATCACCGACGCTGCATGCAACGCGAGAACTGAAGTCCCCAACGTTTGCCGAACCGCGGTCGAGTGTTGTCGTGCGAACGCGAGCGGTCCCGTGTCCGTCGCTCCAAGGATCGCAGCAACGACCTCTTGCTCGGAGGTGGACGAAATCGGCGCCGAGAGGGCGGTCTGGCCACGACGAAGCACCGTGACCTCGTCGCCGTACCCCATCGCCTCACGGATGCGGTGCGTGATGACCACGACCGTGCGCCCGCTGGAAACAAAGCCGCGAAGCCAAAGCAACAACTCGGCCGCGTCTGGCGGAGAAAGCACCGCGGTCGGTTCATCAAGCATCAGCACCGGGGCATTGCGCGCGATTGCTTTGACGATCTCGGCGCGCTGCTGCGCGGCGACAGAGAGGTCGCCGACCATGGCGGCCGGGTCAAGGTCCAAGCCGACGTTGTTGGCGATACGGCGAACCGTATCCTCTGCTTCGCGCCGATTGTACTTGGCGCCAAGTCGAGGCCCAGCGAGCGCGACGTTTTCCGCGACCGTCATCGCGGGAACTAGCGAAAAATGCTGAGACACGGCGCTGAGACCTGCGGCGAGAGCGTCGGCACGGTGCCGCCAGACAACCGGTTGTCCGTTCAGTAGAATCGCGCCGGTATCGGGCTGCAGGTTCCCGGTGGCGATGTTCAGGAAAGTGGTCTTGCCCGCCCCGTTTTCACCGAGCAACATGTGCAGCGAGCCGGAACGGACGGCGAGCGATGCGTCGTTCAGCGCGGCGGTGGCTCCAAAGCGCTTGGTGATTCCCCGAAGCTCAAGGGCGAAGCCCTCTCCGCTCACAGACCGGTCGGCGCGTCGATGACGTGGTGCGGAATACCGAAGGTATCGGTCAGATGGGCACCAATCGCGCGCACACCAAGTGTTTCGGTGGCGTAGTGGCCGGCATAGATGATGGTCAGGTCTCGCTCGGGAGCTTCGACGGCCGTCCAGTGCGGACCCTCACCGACAATCAACGTGTCGATTCCGTCCGCGACCGCTTCAGCGAGAGTCGATACGCCCGCGCCGGCACCGCTGCAGATCGCCCAACGTCGCGTTCGCTGATTCGGCTTCGCTTCTGAAATAATGGCGGCGCCGCCATGACTTTTTGAAAACGCCGCGACCGCCGAGAAAAGGTCGCTTGTCGAAAGATCCGAACTCCCCTGAACGCCACACGCGGTCTCCTTGTGGTACGCGAAGCCGCCGGAAACCGACAGCCGGAGATGATCGGCAAGGAGACGCGAGTTTCCGAATCGGGCATGCGCGTCAAGTGGTAAGTGCGCTGCATACACCGCCATGTCGTTTTCGAAGAGCAGACGAACGCGGGCGTAGTGATGGGCGGTCAACGGCTGCAGCCCGTTCCAGAACAGCCCGTGGTGTACGAGCAACAGGTTGGCGCCCGCGGCGGCGGCGAGCCGAATCGTGCGTGCGGATACATCGACTGCACTCGCAACCGAACGGACGGGTCCTTGGTGCGTACACTGCACCCCGTTCACGGAATTCGGATAGTCTGGAATGCGCGCGACGTCGAGCAGTGCATCCAAGTGCGCTGTGATGGCTTCGAGGGTAGCGGTCACGGCCGTGCTCCTGTGATCGGTCGCGCAAAGGCGCCGGCACGCATCATCGCCTGCACGGAATCAACACGCTGGAGGTCGCGAGCGACGGCGCGCCGTCCGAGCAATACACTCGGCTCCCAGCGTACCACGTTGTCGCGCGTTCCGAATCGAATGACTCGTCCAGTGAACGTACCGGACTGTACTTCGCGCGCAACGAGTAAGAAGGCATGCGGAAGGTCGATGACCACGCTTCCGAGTACGGCCGCCGGCGCAATCTCGTTCTGATTGGAGTTGGAGCCAATGACAAAAATTCCAAGCCGTTCCTTCGCTGCCTGGAATACGCCAAGTCCGGCGGCATCGGCATTCTGGAAGATCACATCGGCGCCTCGTTGAATCAGTGCGAGCGCTTGTTCTTTGCCGGCTCCCATGTCATCCCAGTTTCCTACATAGGTGACGATCACTTGCGCCGCTGGCTTGATGGCGTGCACTCCAGCCGTGAACGCCTCAAACGAAGCCTTCACCGGCGGGAGTTCCGTGCCGCCGATGCACGCCACGACGCCGGACCTGGAAACCGAGGCCGCAACCATTCCGGCCAAGAACGACGGCTCGTCAAACGCAAACGACAGTGCCGCGACATTGGGGCGAACGGTCTCTCCGCCCGTGGTCACATACACCGTGTTTGGATAATCCGGTGCGACCCGCGCGGCGGCGTCCTGAAATTCAAAGCCATGTCCGATCACAAGCGAGTATCCTGACGCGCCGTACTGGCGAAAGTTTTCCTCAAAGTCCGAAGGAGTCTTGACCTGGATGTGGCTGATCTTTGCGCCAAGACTGTCGCGTGTGCGAAGGAGGCCGTTGTAGGCGCCGCCGTTCCACGCCTGGTCGGAGATTGGTCCAGGCGTAAGCAGGGCGACGCGAAAGTCCGTCGCTTCGCCACGGCTCTTTCCACCGCACGCCTGCTGAAGCCAGCAAACCGCGAAAAGAGTGGCGAGTTGGAACACGATCCGCGCGTTTAACAACCGGAACACGTTGTCCGGAAGCGTTTTGGCGCGTTTTGTAAACATGCGTTTGATTATAATCACCCTCGTGCGATTCGCAGTGGTTCAACACGGGCTTCGCCGGCATCCGTCATACGCACGAGCCCGTTAATGCGAGCACCCTCGAGCACAACGATTGACCGCGTCTCGATGTCGCCAGAAATAGTTGCTGTCGCCTGCAACTCAAGTCGTTCGGCCGCAGAGACAGAACCCTCGACATGTCCGCCGACAACCACTTCATCGGCAACCACATTTCCGTGTACGGCACCACCGCGGCCCAATAAGACTTGCCGTGCGCCGGTGATCGATCCGTTGATCTCTCCGTCGACCTTGAGTACGCCAGAAGTTTCGACATCTCCGGTGATCTTCATTCCCGCCGCAATGATCGAAAGCGCGGCCTCAACAGGCGCACCGGGTGCTTTCGGTTCGGGACCAGCAGGAGTCTCTTTGCTGAACAGGGCCATGGTAATCTCCGAGTCGAAAACGCCCGAGCCGCTAGGGAAGCGGATCCGGCGCTTGCTTTGGAACTGCCGTTGACTGAGCCGGTCGGCTCAGCATGGACTGAACTTGCTCGTAGCGGGCCTGCAAATCCTTGAGCGTCTGTTGCAGCGTGTCAACGCGAAGCGCGTCGTGTTCCATCTTCGCGATGCGCGTGTTGAGCAACGGCACTCGAACGGCCTGCATGGCGAGGAAGGCCCAACTCACCACAGCAAATACGGTAACCGCCCAGGTCCACCGGTTTGCGATCGCACGGGCCACCCGGACTTGCCACGCGCGAAACACAAAGGTGCGATGTGCCAGTCCGTTTTCTCGCTGGACGTGAACAAACATCGCCCCCATGTCAGGGGCGAACACGTCGCCATGGCCCTCGACCGGTGTCTCGATGCGCGGGGCGCCTGCCATCAGGGAAGCTCTCGCTGCGCGCCGAGGAGAAGATCAAGCAGGCGCTCGAAATCATCGGTGGAGTAGAAGGCCATGCGGACCTCGCCGCGGTTCTCACCAGAAAGGTTCACGGTAACGTCGGTTTGGAAACGCTTCCTCAACTGATCCTCGACGCCCTTCACGGCGGCGGGCCGCGTCGGAGCCGCCATGCCCCTGCTCTTTCGTTGTGTCGGCTTCGCGGACGACCCTTCGCGCACGCGTCGCTCAACCTCTCGCACGGTGAGGCCGTCGGCGATGACTTCGGCGGCGAGTGACAGAATTTGTACTTCGTCAGCCAAGCCAAGTAATGCGCGGGCGTGACCAAGTGAGAGCTCGCCGGCGCGCACCATCTTTCGCACCGAATCCGGAAGTGCGAGCATGCGAAGCATATTCGCGACCGTGGAGCGCTCGCGGCCAACCGCGTCGGCGACCTGTTGTTGCGTCAATGAAAAACGTGCGATGAGCTCCTGGTAACCTTCCGCTTCTTCGATAGGGTTGAGATCGGCGCGCTGGAGATTTTCAATCAATGCCACGGTGAGCACCGCTTGGTCATCCAGTTCGCGCACATGGACGGGGACTTCGGGCCACCCAAGCGACTGAATCGCACGGAACCGACGCTCGCCGGCGACGAGCTCAAAGCCGGCCGCCTTCGGGCGAACGAGGAGCGGTTGGAGCAAGCCGCTGGACCGAATACTCGACTTCAACTCCTCAAGATCGGCCAAATCGAAGTCCTTCCGAGGCTGAAGCGGATTGGTGGCGATTGAACTGACCGGAACAGTCCTGAAGCCGGGGGCGCTCGACGAATCGTTGCGCAATGGCGTACGCAAATCCGGAGACTGGCCCATGGTCGGAGCAAGCAGTGCCTCAAGGCCTCGCCCGAGGCGTCGAACTTTCCCTGGTGGCATTATAGTCTTTGTTTGAGAGTATTAAACCGCAAGCAGATCAACGCTACGAACAGATTCGGTTCTCGAAATAACCTCGCTTACAACGCCGAGATAGGCTTGAGCGCCAACAGAGGCCATGTCATATGCAATAATCGGTTTTCCAAAGCTTGGTGCTTCAGCCAGGCGAATATTACGAGGAATAACACTCTTGAAAACAAGACTGCCAAAGTGTGCCCTGGCATCCTCTGCTACTTGCCGCGAAAGATTAAGTCGAGAGTCGAACATGGTGAGCACGACTCCTTCGACCGTGAGCGAAGGGCTCGTTCCGTTCTGGATCGCGCTGATTGTATTCATCAGCTGAGAAAGACCTTCGAGCGCGTAGTACTCGCACTGCAGTGGAATAAGCACGGAGTCTGCGGCGACGAGCATGTTCAGCGTGATCAAGCCAAGTGATGGCGGACAGTCAATGATGATGTAGTCGTATTCCGGTCGGAGCCTGTCGATGGCGTCGCGCATCCGAAGTTCACGACCTGGAACGGCTGCCAGCTCAACCTCTGCTGCAGCCAGATCTGGAGAGGCTGGGAGAATATCGAGGTTTTGGAATTGCACACCTCGAACGACTGCCGATGCCGCAAGCGTCGGGTCGAGAAGGACATCGTATGAAGTGAGCGCTTCGTCAGAGCGCCGGAGGCCAACCCCACTCGAAGCGTTTCCTTGCGGGTCACCGTCGACGAGTAGTGTACGCCGCTCTGCCGCAGCCAAGCCGGCGGCGATGTTTATGGCGGTTGTAGTCTTTCCTACCCCGCCCTTCTGGTTCGCAACGGCGATTACCCTGGCCATCTCGTGTACCCGCAGTGTGAAGATGTGCCGAAGCTACCGGCTCATTCACCAGCCGCGCAAGGTCAATTGTTCCACGTGAAACATGATCGAGCAAGTTACAGGGAATGAATTCTGAATATTCGACTCTCTTCTGAGCAACTACGGGTGGAAAATCTAGTAAACATGCGTTTACGATAATACAACAACTGTATCCCCTTACTGTCGTTATGCGCCTCTAGTGATTTCTTGTGTAGCACGCATGCACCGCAGCGCCTAGTAGCGCTGACCTCTAACGCTATCACCAGGAACTGTTTTTCCTAGGAGCGGGATCCAGCGTAATGGCGCGACGCCATCGACGCCGTCCCGGCGCAACAAAAATACGCGACGACCGGAAAATCGCTTCAAGAGCACAGTATCGTGTTCCTGAAAATCTCTCACATAAGTGTTTCCAGAGGCGCGCTCAAGGAGCAATGGCGGAAAGAGCGCGTACCCTTCCCTATCTGCAGCGACGCGCGCGCTGCACAGCGCGTCGTAGCGCGTGCCAGAGAGCATCCTCTCGGTGGTATCGGGCGACACCGAGCTGGCACGAAGCAAGAGCGAGTCACGCATCAACGCGCGAAGGGTGTGTTCCGCCGTCGTGTCACGCACGCCTCGCTGTTCGAGATCACCGATGGCATGCTCGAGCATACACGCGTCGGTGTTCGCATACAGCGCCGCGGTCGCACTTCGCGACACATCAAGGGCCCAGAGACGCGCCACGAGCTGCGCACCCCAGCTCTCTCGCACAAACACAAGCGAGTTGCTGGCGCCCGCTCGAGCAGCCTCGGCCGAATAGTCCTGTCGCATCGACGACAAGCCGGCGCGGTACTGCGATACGCGCACTGGAATCGAAATAGTCGCTGCCATCACCACTCCTGCGGCAAGCGCGCCGACAACGCCCGAGCGAAGCCGTGGATGTACGGCGCTCCATAACGACGCGTCGAACAGGCGAATGCACAGGATGATAAGGAGCGGCAGCCAGGGTACGACGAAGCGAGGGCCCAGAAAAAATCCGTCATGCCAATAAGCGAAATACATCGACGCGTGAACCAGCGTCGCAGCGAAGAGATACCGTTCGATGCGCGTCAGTCGCGTGATGAGTGCCAGCGCTGCGATGACGGGAAGGAGGGAAGGGAACGGTGTCTCAAAGAGATAGGCGTTCAACCGCGTCACATACGCCGAGAGCAACTCAATTCCGCGCTGCGGCGTATGCGCGTCCCCCCAAGGGGCGCCATGAAATCCCAACCCATGCGCGCTTCCCCACAGTGCCTCGTAGCCAAATCGCTGCGGAACGCCGGTGGTGTTGATGTTCACCCACATCACGAGCGCCACCGGTACCGCCAGCCCCAGCGCGGCCGCGAGAACTGCACGGACCGCCACTCGGTCATTCCGTGCGCGCCACATCAGCCACGCGCCGGCGGGAATGCCGAACGCCACGGCATCGAGAGGACGAACGGCAAACGCACAACCGGCGGCAACGCCCATCACACCGGCCCACGACCAGCGAACGGAGTCCGCTGTGGGCGCAGCATCCGTGACGTGCCAGAGTGCGAGAACGGAAATCAGGATCCACATGAGCACGGGGCCATGGCTCATGTGCGAGGAAAACTGAAATACCGCAAAGGGCGCCAGGCCAAACACGACCGTGCCCAGCGCTCGCGCGCGCGCCCGATGCGACGGCAGCACACGGCGAAGGAATTTTGCAAAGACCCAGACGGACACTCCGCCGCACAACGGTCCAGCGAGCCACGCGGTGCTGGTCAGCACGCCGAGCATGAGCATCACCGGCCAGCCAGGCGGAAATTGTGAATACACCCGCTCGCCCGTATCCACGACATGCAGCACCGAAAAGAACTCGCGTGCCGGGTCAGCAGCGGTCCAGAGTTGGCCGTCGAGATAGGTACGCGCCTGTAGTACCTGAATCAGTTCGTCAATGAGTAGCGGCTTGCCGGAAAAGACAGAGCGGGCGACGACGGCGTACAGGGCAAAACACACAGAGGCAATCGCGAGGTCGATCGCGTCTGTGCGTGCGGCCACGGTTCGGTCCACACGATTCCACGACTCCTGCCACCACGACGGTGCGTTCCAACTCCGCGCGAAAATGGCCCAGACGACTCCAGCACCCACACAAATACCAATGCCGTACGCCCATTCGAGCCATCGATGGCCGTACGCTGGATCAGAGAGTCCGCCGGGAATCCACTCTGCGATCGGCAACAGACCAAGCGCGGCGAGCACGACGGCCACACTTCGCGTCAGGACGGGATCAACCAGCGCACACTTCGATTGTCCTTCAGGTCGTGATGTCACCGACCGATCGTGGCCGTCTCTTCGGTGCGTGCCTTTTCTATCTCGAGCACGAGATTCTGCAGATCCGAGGGACTCACGCCCGGAATCATCGACGCCTGTGCAAGTGTGACCGGCTTGCGCGCGGCCAGCTTGTGCCGCGCCTCTGTGCTGAGCGACAACATTTGCGCGTAGCGCGCGTTGGCGGGGAGCACGAACTGGCCCATGGACCGAATGCGATCAGCGTTGATCCGTTCGCGCTCAAAATACCCGGCGTACTTGATTTCGAGTTCCACCGTTATGAGCGCCTCCGCATCGACAGGCGCGCTAACGGCCGCTGCGGCAAGCAACGCACCGAGCGAGAGACCATTTCGTTTGGCGAGCTCGCTGACTTTCATTCCCTGTTTGAGTGGCCCAAAACCGGCATCAGCGAGCAACGGCGCGACATCAGTCGGCGAAACACTGGTGGACTCAGCCTGTTCAAACAATCGGTCTTCACTGGCGAGTCGTTCATGCATGCGACGGAGCTCGGCGACCGACAACATGCCGAGGGATTCGGCAATTGGCCCAAGCCGCCGAATCGCGTTGTCTTGCCGAACCGTCAACCGGAATTCGCTGCGTGACGTGAAGAGCCGGTAGGGCTCGTCCACACCGCGGCTGACCAGGTCGTCTATCAGCACGCCGATATACGATGTTTCGCGGCCGAACGTGATTGGCTCGAGTCCGAGTGCCACGCGTCCGGCATTCAGCCCAGCGACAACGCCTTGCGCCGCGGCCTCTTCGTACCCAGTCGTCCCGTTGACTTGCCCCGCGAAAAACAATCCACCGACGTGCCGTGACTCCAACCAGGGATAGAGCCCGGTCGGTGCATAGTAGTCATACTCGATCGCATATCCTGGACGCGTCATTTCCACCTGCTCGAGTCCAGGCACCGAATGCAACAGATCGAGCTGCACCGATGCTGGGAGCGAAGTGGAAAGGCCGTTCACATACATCTCGGGTGTGTCGAGCCCTTCCGGCTCAAGAAACACCTGATGTTGTTCGGCGTCCGGAAAACGAACGATCTTGTCTTCAATAGACGGGCAGTATCGGGGCCCACGCGTGGCGATGGCTCCTCCGTACATAGCCGACCGTCCAATGTTGTCGGCGACAAGTGCTTTCGATGCCGCCGCGGTCCATGTCAGCCAGCAGGGAAGCTGTGGCAGCGACGGGACGGCATCGGTCATCCTCGTCCATCGGTAGTGGAATGCGTCGAGCTCACTATCCTGACGTTGCATCACCGCGTAGTTGACCGTTCGCCCGTCAATACGGGGCGGAGTGCCGGTCTTGAACCGCGCCGTCTCGAACCCGAGTGCCGCGAGCTGCTCGGCGAGTTCGCTCGTTGGTGGTTCACCGGCGCGACCGCCGGGGCTCTGCATATCCGTACCAATGAAGATCCGTCCGCGGAGAAACGTTCCGGTTGCGATGACAACGGCGGCCGACCGGATTGTCGCACCGTCCACGGTGCGCACGCCAGACACCGCGCCGTCGGCGTCAAAGACGAGCGACGCGACTGTTGCGGAGACAATCGTGAGTCCTGGCCACGTCGCCAGCGTTTCCTGCATGGCCGCCCGGTAGCGCGCGCGGTCGCACTGCGCGCGCGGCGCCCACACCGCGGGACCCTTGCCGCGATTGAGCATGCGGAACTGAATCGCGGCGGCATCGGTGACACGCCCCATAACACCGCCCAGGGCGTCGACTTCGCGGACAACCGTGCCTTTGGCGACTCCGCCAATGGCTGGGTTGCATGACATCTGTCCGATCGTCGCGCTGCTGCTTGTAACGAGTGCGACACGACGCGCGCCAGCGCGCGTGGCGGCGACGGCAGCTTCAACGCCGGCGTGCCCACCACCAACAACGAGGACGTCGAAATCGCGTGCGCTTGCTCTAGTCATGTGACTACGGGTATTGTGGCGTCATGCCACTCTCTCTTTCGACCGGTGCGCCGACGATCATTGTGCGGCGCGAAGCATTCGAACGCGCAGGACTCAGTCGTGAAGTGATCGATCGCGCGTTGATTCTTACTGCGGATGAATTCCGTGTTGAGCGCGAGGTGGTTGCCATCGGCCCCCTCTACAGCGACGACGGGCTCGCGGCGCTGATCAGAACGTTTGAAGACGCCGGACTGGTGTACTTCGACGACTTCTTTGAGATGAGCGGAAACTGGCCGGAGTGGCTGACGTTCCACGTCATGTCGAAAGGCACATAGAATGGTGCAGTGGCGCGGGGACCGGCGCGCTTGCGATGCAACGCCGGTCGCCTTCGCTTACTTCAGATTCTTCTTCAGGAACGCGACCGTCTTCGGCCAGGCGTCTCTCGTGGCTGTAAGGTTGGCCGCTGCTGCTGGGGCAGGCTGTCCCTGAGCGGTGGGATCGTCTTGTGCGCGGAGGAAACCGTGAATCGCGCCCTCGTAGTTCATCCCGACGTACTCTCTTCCGAGTGACGTCATCGCGGTTTCGATGCCGGGCATCTGCGCGCTGATGCGCGCGTCAGCTGATCCATTGAGGAGCATGACCGGAGCCTTGATCTTCGCTAACGAGTCGGTTGCGATCGGGCCCGGAACGGCTGGAGCGGTTGCCGTCGCCGGTGTACCCGGCAGCGAGTACGGGAACGCTCCATAAAATGCGACACCACCACCGAAACCCTTTACGCCACCGTGAACCGCGTGGCCCCACACCGTCTGGCCACCCCAGCAGTAGCCGATGACACCGTAGTGTGGATCAGCTGAGGGCTGCATCATGGCGTAGTTGGCAGCAGCGACAATCGCGCGGTTGCGCTCGGGAATGTCCACGCCACGGATAAGCTTCGTTGCTGTATCGCTTGCGAGTTCAACGGTGCTCGGACCACCGCGGACGCGCGAAAGAAAATCAGGCGCGATAGCAATGAATCCTTCGGCTGCAACCTGATCGGCGACTCCACGAACCCAGGTGGAGAGCCCGAAAATTTCGTGCACCACAACGACGACCGGCGCCTTCGTCCGCGTGACCGGGTAGACGATCCAAGCCATCAGTGAATCCTTCGAGCCGGGCTCCCATGCGATCTTCACCCACTCGCCGTGCCGCGGGCTCGCGGCCAGCCGCGCGGCGGCGGTCGAGTTGCTGGCCGGCAGGCCCGAAATTCCCTGAGACTGCGAACCACCTCGCGAAACGCTGGAAGGCGCACGGAGGTCAGCGGCCATCATGTGAGCCGTATGGTCCTCAACCGAAGTCACCTTGACCGGCTGCCATCGCTGAATCGTGCACGCCGTCAGGGAGAGTGCTGCGAACGCAAAAAATCGGCGCTGCATCATGGGCCACCTTAGTCCTGAGAGGAATCCGCAAACTATCGGGACGGCTTGTGCCTAGCGAGTCCCGGTTTCCATGGCAAGAATCGCCCGAAGCACTTCATGCTGCCGCCAGCGATTTATATCGCTACCGGAGGGCGGCGGGAACTGCGACCTCGAGAGCGCCTCCAGACCAAGCACGCGGACGGTTGCTCCCTCCCACGGAACTTTCATTGAACCGGCTTCAACCTGTTGGTATTCCCCAACATCCGGGAGCTCGCCATAAACGTTGAGGTTGGACTCCCCGCTGCGCAGGGCCAGCATGGAAGGTGCCCGAACAAGACTCGCGTCCAGCGCAAAGCCGTCTCGGACGGCAACCGCCCTCGGTTGTGAGCCGAGATCGTTAAGCACCTTCGCCAGCGTCGATGCGTGGCGCAGTGACAAGTCGGCGCAGATATCAAGCTGCCCGCCGAGGGCTGGAGCGGAATGAAATGCCGCAGCCACATCGCCGATCACCACGAAGGGAATGTTCGCGGCGCAGAGTGCGCGAACGATGCTTCGTCCCGAACCGGGCGACAAATCGGCGGCACCAATTTCACCGAGCGCCATTTCCAATCGATTCGGTGGCGCCAAGGCTTTCCGTTCGAGGACTACGGCAAGTTCCACAGGGAGCAGATGTGGCACCGTGCGCGCGCGCGACGTGAGTCGTGGCCGGCCGCGACTGCGTGGCACAGCGAGATATTGTGCGGACGCGAGCGCGAGCGCAGCGCCGTCATGAAAACGTGCCAAATCAACAAGGATGGCTACTGATTCGTCTCGTGTGGCGCGGAGCCGGACCCGATTCGGCAGCACCCCGGGGGTCAGTAGCGTGTCGGCCGCGCGCGCGGCGTCAGCGAGCGAGGCGCCGAGGCCAACGTCGAGATGGTGGACGAGCCGCCACCAGGTCGCTGCTTCAGTAGACCGACCGACGGGTTTTCGAAGCCGTCGTGCGGAGTTGTAGAGCCACTTGATCTGGCAACCGATGGCAAGCGCCAGCGCGGCGTCTGAAAGCAATATCAGCTCCCCGGAAAACCGATATTAGGAATATACATCTTGTTGAGAAAATTAGTTTAAACAAACCACGCAACTTATTAGAACGAAATAAAACAGCATTGCTTGCGAATGCCGTATTCCGAGCGACAGGAAATTAAATACAATATTATTAGCCAGTATTAAGCCATAATAAAGACACTACAAAGACAAATATTCAATAATTCTCGATTCCATGTAATATATGCCTGGCCATCCAGTTCCTTCGATCCATCCAACATGTCCGCCCCGTGCTGTGAAGTCCAGTTCGATGGACCTGTTCGCGCCGGCCAGTGATTCGGCCTGGCTCATGACATCGGGCGGCACGAACGGGTCGTCGCGTGAGTTGAATAACAACGTTGGAACACGCACGCGCTCGATGAAGGCCATCGAGCTACTCCGTTCGTAATAATCAGCGGCTCCGTTAAATCCGTGAAGAGGAGCAGTCACCGCATCGTCAAACTCCCAGAACGTCTTCGCGCTCCGGGCCCTCCGCTCATCGAATGCGCCCGGAAACTGCTTCAGTTTGCGAAGCGCTTTCGGCACGAGGGTCGACAAGAAGTGCTTCGTATAGAAACGAGAAAACCCGCGCTCGAGGTAGCTTGCGCCGGCGCCGAGATCAAAGGGAACGCTGACCGCCGCAGCGCGGTGCACAAGTGATTTGGCGCCAGCCCCACACTCGCCGAGCCATTTGACGAGGACATTTCCACCGAGTGAAACGCCGCAGATTCTCAGCGAAACTCCCGGCGTCTTCTCGGTGAGCCAGCGCACGATGAAATCCGTGTCCGACGTTTCTCCGGAGTGATAGAGGCGTCGTGCCGAGTTGATTTCACCATCGCACGTTCGAAAGAGAAGGAGATCCGCACTCCACCCATGCGAACGCGCGAGTGCCATCAATCCATGCGCATACTTGGCACCGATCGTTCCCTCGAGTCCGTGCAGGACAAGCAGATGCGGAACGCCAACCGTGGGCGATCCCAGTCGAGCAAGCGTCAGATGATCGCCGTCGGGAGTCGTGACGCGCTCAACGCGGTCGTGCACCATAGGCTGCCAGCGCATCTTCTTGCCCCAGATGGTAGGCAAGTGAGCCCCGGGCAGCAGCCACGAAGGTTCAAAGCGTCTCAGAAAACCCTCCGACTCAAGACAAGCAAGACCGTTCGCGGATCCGGGACCAGCTTACGCCTATGCTGGCGCTCGTGGTAGTATGCCGCCGAAGCACTTGAACAGGCGTGAGGACTGAATCGGAGAGTGTCGTGGAAGTTCAGGTGTTTGGGACGCACAAAAGCCAGGATACGCGAAGGGCGCTCCGGTTCTTCAGCGAGCGCCGAGTGAAGGTGCATTTTGTCGATCTCCGTGAGCGCCCAGCGAGCCGCGGTGAGTTGACGCGGTTCGTCCAGAAATTCGGCATCACCGCGCTCATCGACCTTGCTTCCCCGCGATATCAGGACTTGGGTCTCGGAAGCGGGCGGTACTCAGACGAAACCTGGTTCGACAAGTTGTGTGACGAACCCATGCTCCTTCGTCAGCCGCTTACGCGGTTTGGCCAAAAACTCACAATTGGATCTGCCGAGAGTGAGTGGACGTCCTGGATTGATTCGGTCAAAGCGAAGTGATTTACATGTGGGGCGGGTTCCTGCTATTTGTGTTCATCGTACTTGCGGTGGATCTCGGTGTGTTCAACCGCGACGACCATCAGCCGAGTGGCCGGGAAGCTCTCACGTTCACGGCGGTAACGGTTGTGCTGGCGCTCGCGTTTGCCGTTTTCGTATTCCAGGCCTACGAGCACCACTGGCAGGGCCTTGGACTGACGCCGGACGCGATCGATCACCGGATAAACGACGGCCACCTTGCCGTTGTGAAATTCCTGACGGGATACGTCGTCGAGCTCAGCCTCTCGATGGACAACGTGTTCGTCATCGCGCTGATCTTCACGCACCTGCGTGTGCCGATCCGCTACCAGCATCGCGTACTGTTCTGGGGTATTCTCGGGGCGCTCGCCATGCGCGGAGCAATGATCGCTGGCGGCACCGTCCTGGTTACGCGCTTTCACTGGGTGACGTACCTCTTCGGCGCCTTCCTAATGCTGACGTCGGCAAAAATGCTGCTGACCAAGGAGAAGGAAGAGTCGCCGGAGGAGCGGTGGATCGTCCGGTGGCTGAACCGACACTTTCGCGTGACCGGCGAGTTCCACGAGCAGCACTTCACGATTGTCCGTGAAGGCAAGCGATGGATCACGCCACTGGCCGTTACGCTCGTACTCGTCGAAACGACCGACCTGCTCTTTGCAGTGGACTCGATTCCGGCAATCTTCGCGATCACCACGGATCCGTTCCTGGTGTTCACGTCAAACGTGTTCGCAATCCTCGGCCTCCGATCGCTCTATTTCGGTCTAGCCGGCCTGCTCCAGAAGTTCCGCTATCTGAATGTGTCGCTGGCCATCATCCTCGGCCTGGTTGGCGCAAAGATGCTGGCAGCGACGATCGTTGACCGCTGGCTCGGCGAATCGCAGAACACAATCATGCTCGCCACAATCGTGATGATTCTGGGAGCGGGAGCTGTGTTCAGCGTCGTGGCCGACCGGCCGCGGCGCTAACGCGAAGCCGCGCGGATCCGCACGGTCCGATCCAGTTCGTCAGCGCTCTGCAGGACCTTTTGCCTCAGATCTGCTGGCAGGTTTGGATGCGCGGCCAGCCAGGTTTGGACGATCGCGAGGGCCTCCGACGAACGGTGGCCGCCAAGAAAGGAACTGAGCCACGAGCCGAGGAAAAAGATTCTTCGGTTCTGCTGGACGTAGGGAAGGGAATCGAGCGCTGGTCGCAGGAACCTGAGCGTCAGCTCGGAATGCTCAAGCGCATTGAAACCACCAAGCGATGAACTCGCCCAGTCTTCATTGAGCGCCTTGTCGGCAAAGAACCGGGAGAAGTAGTCCGCCTTGCTTGTCGCGGTACGCCGCGCGGCACCCGCAGTGAATGCTCGGCGCCGTCCGTCCGCGGTGGTGTCCCGGGCAACCTGAGTCGCAAGCAGGGACGGCGCGCGCGCGTCATCGAGCACGATCAGCCGGTCGATGACTGACCACCTTGTTGGATCGCGCAGCGGTTCGCCAGCAACCGAATCAGCGGAGAGAAGGCTCATCAATTTGATCCGTCCGGCGTCGGTAGCTGCGACGGTGATGAACGCGTCAAGCAATCCGCGGCGAACACCAAACGGACGCGACGAATCACTGAGACCGGTCCAGAGCACCGTTTCGGCCGTCGCACGGAGTCGTGCGGCGTCAGCGTCGGAGACGTATGCGCGGATCGCACGGTCCAAACGTCCGGTCAACGACGGAATCAATTGTTCGTCGCGCTCTTCAGGCAACTCGCGCAACACCAGATCGGCGAAACGGGTTGGTGGCATACGCGTGTCGCGCACCTGGTCCCAGAGGGCGCCCCACACCATGCTGCGAAGCAGCGGCTCGCTGATCGCTCGAATCGCGCCGCCCTCGAGTGATCGGACACTTGCCGTGTCGAGCAGCGAGAGGAAGTATCCATAGTCGTCCGCATTCGGAAAGACGAACAACGGTGCAGGTTTTCCGGCGGCGGCCGCCACATTCGTGACCGGACCGGATAGATCGACATCGAGGCGTTCGGACGGCGCGTCAGCATACGCAAGAAGGACGCGGGTGCGCATCGGCCACGCACCGACACCCGAGAGTGTCGGCTGCGCCGCGCGTTGTACCAACTCGAGTCGCGCAATCTTTCCGTTCACTATCTGGATTCGCGGCTCAACAATGGGCAGTCCAAGTCGTACCATGAAGTTCGCGCCGAATGCGTCCAGCGATCGCCCCGAGGCCGTGCCTATGGAGGCGAGAAGATTCTGCCAGGTGGCATTCGCGTACGCATGCGTCGAAAGAAACTCGCGTACCCCACGCTTGAAACCATCCTCTCCAACCAGGTGATTGAGCTGTTTCAGGACGCTCGGCGCTTTGTTATACACAATTGCGCCGTATGCGCTCTTGGCCTGGTCGAGATTGGCGAGCGATTGCCAGAGGGGCGTGGTGCCCAGGGTCTGGTCTACTGCGTATGCCGTTGGCTTGTTGCCCTGATAGAACGACTTCCAGGAATCGCTTGTCGGTTCGAGGTCTGCGAGGGCTTTCGCACCCATATAGGTCGCGAAGCCTTCCTTCAGCCACAGATCGTCGAACCAACGCATCGTCACGAGGTCGCCAAACCACTGGTGCGCGGTTTCATGCAGAATCGTGGAGAAGCGTCCTACGCGTCGCGCCAGCGTCGGACGATCGCGAAAAATGAATCGATCCTCGTTGTACATCACGAGGCCTGGGTGTTCCATGCCGCCAAACGGAAACGCCGGCGCAAGCATCAGGTCGAACTTTTCAAACGGATACGCACGGCCGAAATAGTCTTCCATCCAGGACAGCGCCCGGTGCGACAACGTGAGCAGTGTATCGGCATCCACTTCGCGTGCCCGCGATTTGCGCACGTACAATCCGATGGTCCGCCCCTTCACCGTGCTGGAGAACCGCGTCCATGGGCCGGCCGAGAATCCGATGAGGTATGTGCTGATCGGCTTTGTCTCAGTGAAGTGCGTCGTCACGCGGTCTGCCGTGCTGTCCGCGGTGCGAACAGATCCGTTGGCGAGGGCCGCCCACGCGCGCGGTGCCGTGAGGCTGAGCGTTACACGGGCCTTGAGGTCCGGTTGATCGAAGCTTGGAAAGAGCTGGTTGGCGTCTGCGGGCACGAGCAGTGTGTACAGGTACTCGCTTCCGTCTACGGCATCACGCGTACGGATGATGCTCGCGCCACTCGGCGCGACCTCGGATACGAAGTCCGCATCAATGATGTTTTCGCCGGTGCGCAGATCGCGGTTTGCGACCCGCAGATGATTGCCGTTGAACGATGGCGTGACGAGCGTCTTGCCATTGGCCACGACGGTGCCAAGTCGCCGGCCGCGGAAATCAATGATCAGGTCGTCGTGTCCCGTTCGGGCGAAGGTGATTCGTACCCGGCCGGTCGCGCTGTCCGCTGACGAGAGTGCGAGCGTGAGGTCGTACCGGACGTCGCGAATCGTTCGCGCGCGGAGGCGGGCCAGTTCAAGCGAAACGCCGTGGCCATCAAGCGGCGCCTGGGGACTGGCTTTCCCGCGTTGCTGTGCGCCAACAGGAAACGGTACCACTAGTGGCAGGAGCAGCGCGAAGGCGAGCGGGCGGGCGAGTGTCTTGATCATCGGTGTTTCCGGTTGTGATTTGCGGCGGAACGAACGTCGCATCCATCGAGGTGGTCGTTCACCAGCCCCATAGCCTGCATGAAGGCGTAAGCAGTTGTTGGGCCGAGGAAGCTCCAGCCGCGGCGTTTCAACTCTTTCGCCAGCGCCATCGATTCGGGAGTGCTCGGCATCTGCCTCAGTGCTGACCAAGTGAGCGTCTTCGGTCGCGACTTCGCGTTCGGCTCAAACTGCCAAACAAAGCTTGAAAGCGATCCAAATTCTTCCACGAGCTCGATGCACCGTTTGGCATTATTGATTGTACTCTCCACCTTGCCACGGTGGCGGACGATTCCGGCGTTCCCCAGCAGCCGGGTGACATCCCGCGCGCCGAAGCGGGCAACCTTTGAAAAGTCGAAATCCGCGAACGCATTCCGGAAGTGTTCGCGTTTTCGGAGAATCGTTAGCCAGGACAGGCCGCTCTGAAATCCTTCAAGTGAGAGTTTCTCGAACAGTCGGATATCATTGTGGACCGGAAAGCCCCACTCCCTGTCGTGGTAGGCGGCGTACAGTGGATCGTCGCCGCACCACGCACAACGGGTGCGACCAGCGGAGACACGCAGCCCGTTCTTCACGGCTCGAAAATACCATCGGTACCGGAGTGCGACTTCCGGTGCGGCCGCGCGAACGCGAGATTCACCCACATCCCCGGCCTTGGAAAGTGCAGATGTCATCACGTCGCGATTTTGTAGCCCTCTCAGCCGTTGGCGCACTTGGCATCGCCGCACGCCCAACCGAGCTGGTGAGCGAAGCCCAGTCGCCCGTGCTGCCGCCAGCGATCCAGGCGCTGACATCCATGAAGGCGCAGGCCAAGGCGATCACAATTGATGAGCGAAAGACCCGGCTCGAAAAGGCGCGTGGCCTGATGCGCGCGAACGGCATCGACGCCCTCATGCTCACCGGCGGCACTTCGATGGAGTATTTCACTGGAATTCGGTGGGGACTTTCAGAGCGACTGCTGGCGGCCGTGATTCCGTCAAAGGGAAGTGCGTTTCTCGTGACACCGAAGTTCGAGGAAGGACGGGCGATGGAGCAGGCGCACCAAGGGCCGCTCGGATCCGATGCGGATGTCTACGCGTGGGAGGAAGATGAAAGTCCCTATGCGCTTGTTGCAAAAGGACTTAAGGCGCGGGGTCTGTCGACTGCGACGATCGGCACAGAAGAAACGGTGCGCTTTGTGTTTGCGGACGGCGCCGCGCACCTACCTGGCGTGAAGGTCGTGAGCGGCACACCGGTGACTGCCGGCTGCCGTACCATCAAGGATGCCCATGAGATCGCGCTGATGCGGCTTGCGAGCCAGGTCACGCTGAAGGCGTATGAAGCGGCCTGGAAATCACTGAAAGAAGGGATGACCCAGTCGGACTTTGCGAAACTTGTTGAATTGGCGCATCGCCAGCTCGGTTTTGAAGGCTCGGCCGGCGTGCAGGTTGGGACGTACTCGGCACTGCCGCACGGATCCGCGACGCCGCAGGTTGTTCGCGAGGGGACGATTCTCTTGATAGACGGCGGCTGCAAAGTTGAGGGGTATAGCTCTGACCTTTCACGCACGTTCGTGCTCGGCAAAGCCACTCAGCGGATGAAAGACGTGTTTGAAGTTGAACACAAAGCGCAGACGACCGCGGTGAAAACAGCCCGGCCTGGACTTGCCTGCGAGGCGGTTGATGCCGCCGCGCGAAAAGTGATTACTGATGCTGGCTTCGGCCCGGACTACAAGTTCTTCACGCACCGTGTTGGGCACGGAATGGGCATGGATGGCCACGAATGGCCCTATCTGGTGCGCGGAAACAAGCTTCCGCTTGCACCAGGCATGGTCTTCAGCGATGAGCCTGGGATCTACATCCCGGGTGAGTTTGGGATCCGGCTTGAAGATGATATGGTCATCACGGAGGCTGGCGCAGAGCTCATGACTCCGCAGTCGAACAGCCTGGAAAAGCCGTTTTAGGCAAAGAAAAGCAGTAAGCCAAGATAAATTTACAATCTAGAAAACATTGCCAAAAGATTGTAGCACAATAGGTTTCACGTTTCATAGATGAAAAATCAACAATCGCTTCGGCCAGGCGACTTGGTTGTCGCCTTACAGCTGTCTCTCACGCCTGACGCACCCCTCGCCGCTGTCGCCGCTGACTCCTATCGAAGCATCGGCGAGGTGCATAATGCCGTGAGGCGGCTCCGCGGTGCCAGGCTCGTTGACCCGTCAACCCGGCGGGTGGAGCGAGAACCGCTGCTGCAGTTCATACGCTCGGGAGTGCCTTTTTCGTTCCCAGCGACCGTCGGGTCTGGCACCGTCGGCGTCGCGACGGCCGTCCACGTTGGACCGGCGGGTTCGGCAGAACCGGCCTCAGCCGAGTTCGTTTGGCCCCGATCAAGCGGCCAGTCGCGAGGCCAGTCGCTCGTGCCACTCCATCCACGCGTCAGCGAACTCGCTGAAACGAACCGCGATCTTCGCGCACTACTGAGCCTGGTTGATCTCGTACGCGTCGGAGGCGTGCGAGAGCGAGCAGCGGCGGTTGCCGAGTTGGAGCGGCTGATGGGCGGGGGGGTCCGGTAGTGGACCAGGAGACCATGGCGCGGTTCACGCCGGCTGCATCAGCGATGAAGCCATTGCTCAACCGTTTCGTCTTTCACGGTATCCAGACCTGCCGCGGACAGCTGAGTTCGACGGCGGCTCGAGTGAGGTTCACGTCGCCCAGAGTGATGACGCTTCAGGCGCTGACCACAGCGGCACCGGAGCGCGTTGCACCAGAGTTGAAGGCCGCCGGACTCGTGCGAGTCTCGCGCACGGCCGATTGCGAAGAGTGGGCGCATGGCAGCGATCTGCGTCTTGTCCTGAGTTCCGCCGCCAGCGACCAACCCGAGTCTCCCAATTCGGTTGCGCGCGATTTTGCAGTATTACTCACGCGCACTCTCGCGTTGGCCGACGACTGCGCCGTGCGGGTGAGCGCGCTAGTTCCACAACTCGCGCTCTACTGGCAGGCTCACGACGCGAGCAATTCTTCAGTCGGTGAGAGCGAGTGGCTCGAAGACGTTATTGAACTGGTTGTACGCCGCGACACGATCGTTGACGAGGTCGGTGCGGCACCGCAAGAGCTGAGCGAGATCATTGCGAACGCGTCGGCGCGCTTCGTCGCGTCGGATTCCTGTCGCTGGGTACTGCGGCGGGCGTTGCCAGACGCGCGCGAAGTACCCGGGTTTGTCGAGCACGCGCGGGACCGGTTCATCAGGCTCGCCGCGCTCTGAGCAGATCGCGAGTGGCTCAGAAGTCTCCCACGAATCCAATCTCCGGATCGAGTTGTTGTCCAAACTGGTCGAGCACGCGGGCCTGCACATGCGCAATCAGCGCTCGCACGTCCGCAGCAGTTGCTCCGCCACCGTTGACAATGATGTTGGCGTGGAGATGTGACACCTGTGCGCCACCGATGCGATAGCCCTTGAGCCCGCACTGGTCGATGAGTCGCCCCGCGCCAACGCCCTCGATCTTCTTGAAAATCGAACCTGCACTGGGGTGGATGTCGAGCCAGGGATGCCGCGCTCCACGCCAGCCAAGATTTTCCTGGATCGTGCGGTCGAGCACGGCCGGGTCGGTTGGTGCGAGTCGCATCACCGCAGACAGTGCGATTTCGCCAGACCCATGCAGGCGACTAATGTCATAGCCGAACCGCATTTCCGCACCCGACACGCGCGCCCGTGAGTTGTCGGGCATCAACAACTCGACCGACTCCACCACTTCGGCGATGAACATTGTGCGTTCACGGCTGGGAGCCGGTGACAAGAAGTGGAGGTTCTGCCAAAGCGCTCCGCCAAGGGTACTCGGAATGCCTACGTAGTGCTCCAGTCCGCCCAATTCCCGATCAACGGTTACTCGAATGAGATCCCGCACAACAACACCGGAGTCGGCTGTCACGAATGAACCTTCAAACGCAGTTCGGCCCTCCACGTTCCGTATGATCAGGCCGCGAATGCCCCGATCACCGACCAGGATGTTGGCGCCGAGTCCCAGCACCATCCAGGGAATCCCGGCCCGGCGCGCCGCGATCACGATGTTTGCCAGATCGTCACCCGATGTGGCATCGTACAATGCGTCAGCCGGCCCGCCAATGCGGAACGTGGTGAACGGTGCGAGCGGAACGCCGGCGCGAATGCGGTTCCGGTCTACGGAGCCCGCCAACACCGAGATCAGTTCTTCGCCCGCGCGGTGCGCGGCTGCAACCTCAGAGGTCATGATGCTGGAAATCAATGGGCGGCCCAGGGCAACCGCCAGCGGGCTGGCCGGGAAAGTTGCCCTGGCGTTTGGCCGGCTGGTCGCGAGCCTGCTGGTGGTGGCGGTGTTGATTGGCGTCCCAAACACCAGTGAGGCGCAGCGCGCCCAGCTGCAAAAGGTGGTGCAGCGGCGCACCCTCGCCAACGGGCTCGAAGTGATCGTGATCGAAAACCATGGCGTTCCGCTCGTGACCACGGAGGTCACGGTCCGGAATGGTGCCTTTACGCAGTCGCCCGAGTACGCCGGACTCGCGCACCTGTATGAGCACATGTTCTTCAAGGCGAACGACCAGTTTCCCGATACCGACGAATACATCGACGAAATGTCGAGACTCGGTGCGGTCTTCAATGCGTCCACACGTGAAGAACAGGTCAACTATTACCTGACGTTATCGGCTGACTCGCTCGAGACCGGACTGAAGTTGCTGGTCACAGGCTTCCTCTCGCCGAAGTTTCGAGCGGACGAACTGGAGCGT
The DNA here is from genome assembly GCA_026387935.1 of Gemmatimonadota bacterium. Classification (GTDB taxonomy): domain Bacteria; phylum Gemmatimonadota; class Gemmatimonadetes; order Gemmatimonadales; family Gemmatimonadaceae; genus Fen-1231. Next base: position 43,301 of record JAPLKU010000001.1, read on the forward strand.
GAACGGCAGGTGGTGATCGGCGAGTATGACCGAAACGAATCCAGTCCGTTCTTTCGCATGGAACAGGAAACAGGAAAGAAGCTCTACTCCACGCAGTGGAGCCGGAAGAACGTGATTGGCGACCGCGACGTGATTCTTGGCACGACGCCAGCAAAGATGCGCGCCATTCAGCAGCTCTATTACGTCCCAAACAATTCCGTTTTGATTATTGCGGGTGATGTGGATCCAGTAAAGGCGTTCGCGCTCGCCGAACGCATCTTCAGCCCCTGGAAGCGCGGGGACGATCCGTTCGTGAAGGCTCCGGTCGCGCGGATTCCGGCACTGACTGCGCCACAGGCCGTGATTCTCGAAGAGAATGTGAATGCCATTACCGTGCTGATTCAATGGCACGGCCCGAGCGTTCGGCGCGACGAGGTGTCGACATTCGCGGCCGATGTGTATTCCGACGTATTGAACAATCCGCAGTCGCGATTCCAGAAGAAACTCGTGGACAGCGGACTCTGGCAAAGCGCGGGCGTGAATTATTACACGCTCGACAACACCGGACCCATTTCGGTGAGTGGACAGACGACTCCGGAACGCCTCCGCGAGGCGATTCGAGCGATGCTCGCCGAATTGCGTGCGTCGGTTGAGCCCGGGTATATCGTCGCGCAAGAACTTGAGGCGATCAAGGCCAACCGTGCACTGACGACAGAACTCGGGATGGAGCGCAGCTCCGAGTTTGCGCACACGATTGGATTTTGGTGGAGCGTGTCGGGACTGGAGTACTACATGAACTACGTCGATCAGATGGCGACACGAACGCCGGCCGACCTCCAGCGATACGCCAGCAAGTACATCGTCGGAAAGCCATTCGTGATCGGCGTCGTCATTCCGCCGGCGGATCGTCGGCGCATCAACCTGACCGAACGTGAACTCGTGCTGATGGGAGCTCCCAAGTGATTTTCGCCTCTGCAGCACTTGCGCTGGTTTTGGGCGGTCCGAGCCGCCCGCCCGTAAAACCGGCGCCGGTCGACACCATGACGAGCACGTACACCGTCGGTGGAGTCAAGGTCATTCACCGGCGCGCGACACTCAACACGGTCGTGACCAACCTGTATTTACTCGGCGGCGTTCGAGCCGCACCGCCTGCCCATGCGGGGCTCGAGCATTTCCTGCTTCAGGTGTCGGAACGCGGGACAACGCGGTATCCCCGCGATGTGCTTCGTCGGTCGATGGCGCGTACCGGGAGTGAGTTTGTAATTGAGGCGCGCGAAGATTGGACGATGGTCGGCGCCCGGACCACCCTGGCCGAACTGGATTCAACCTGGGCCATCTTCGCCGAACGGGTGATGCATCCGCGGCTCGACTCCACCGATGTGGAGTTTCTTCGCGGGCAGATGCTGGCCGCCGTCCGCCAGCGCGATGACAGCCCTGATGCCGTACTGGCCTTCGCGGCCGATAGCACCACGTTCGCCGGCCATCCGTACGCACTCTCACCAGTTGGCACCGCGCGAACGCTCACCGCGATTTCACGCGCAGACCTCCAGCGCTACCATCGCGAGCAGTTTGTCACGTCGCGGATGCTACTGGTGGTGGTGGGAAATGTGGATCGGGCGACGGTCGAACGGCTCGTGCGGTCTACGCTGGCGACGCTTCCGGCCGGTACGTACGCGTGGACCATGCCTGATACGATGGAAACGCCCAAACCGGACGTTGCGATGGTGCGACGGATCCTCCCCACGAATTACTTGCAAGGGTTCTACCGCGGCCCACCGGCCAACAGTCCAGATGCGGCGGCCCTCCGCGTGGCGTCTGCCGTGTTGTCCGGTCGCCTCTTCGGTGAGATTCGGTCCAAGCGCAACCTGACATACGCTGTGAGCGCCAACTATCGCGACCGCGCGCTGACCTCGGTCGGTCTTTATGTCACAACGACGGCCCCGGATACGGTGCTCGCGATCATGCTGGCCGAAGTGAAGACGCTCAAAACGTTTCCGATTCAGACGGAAATGCTTCGGCCAATCGTGCAGCAGTTCATCACCGAGTACTTCCTCGACAATGAGACGTCAACGGCGCAGGCGGACTTCCTTGCTCGCGCCCAGCTCTACCGGGGTGACTACGCGGCGGGAGAAAAGTTCGTGTCTGAGCTGCGTGCCGTCACCGGGGCGGACGTGCGCCGCGTGGCGCTGCGGTATTTCTCGAATGCGCGCTGGGCCTATGTCGGAGATCTGAACAAGGTGACGCGGGATCGCCTGATCGCATTTTAATTTCCGCCGGCTAGGCAGCGGTGCGGAGTACGGCCAACACACGTTCCATGATTGGCCACGGCGCAATAGTGATGCGAATCGCATCACCAAAGCGCGCGGTGTTCACGAACAATCGCACACCGATCCCGGCCGTTTCGAGGGCCAGCGTCAACGTGGCTGCACGGGGTGTGGGAACGAAAACAAAATTTGCCGCCGATGACAACGGCGGCAGTCCGAGTTGACGAAGCGCCGCCGCAAATCGCTCGCGGTGCTCGATGGCGTCCGCTGCCCGGGCCATCACCCAATCCCGGTCGTGCGAGAGCGCGGTGACCGCAGCGCGCTCGGCGAGGAGGTTGAGTTTGAATGGGCCACGGGACTTTTCGATGCTCTCGATGACATCCGGATGCGCCACGCCGTAGCCGATCCGGAGGCCGGCCATCCCGTATGCCTTTGAGAGCGTTCGGCAGACCAGAACATTCGACCGCGACGCGGCCTCGCGCGCAAAGCCGGTCGTTGTCGTGAAATCGATGTACGCCTCATCAAGGATGACGAGGCCGGTCGCATTATCCAACACGCGACGAATCGCGTTCTCTGGCGTCGCCGTGGCTGTCGGATTATTCGGGGAGCAGAGGTAAATGATCGGCGCTTTTGTCGCGAGCAAGGCGTCCACATCCATCGCGCCGTCCGAATCAACGGGAACCGGAACCGGTACCACGCTGTTCAGGCGCGAGAAGACCGGAATCATCACAAACGTCGGATCCGGATAGGCGAGTCGGTCACCAGGCGAGCCGAACGCACGAATCGCGCAGTCAAGCACGTCGTCGGAACCGTTTCCAGTCACCACCGACTGAACGGAGCAACCGACCACGCGGGCGACGGCGTCCTTCATCGCCGCGCCATACATGTCTGGATACCGGGCAACAGCGCCGCCCTCGCGGAGGATCTCCGATGCAGCCGGTGGTGATCCCCATTGATTCGTATTGTCAGTCAGGTCAACGGGTTGCGCCGTCGCATCGGCGTATCGGCGAAGGGCGTCGAGATCAGAACGGGCAAAGGTTTGCATTTCTACCTGTTTGTGAATAATTTCACATTCGACTGACGGAAGCCCCGTTTGTCGATCTACATCACTCATTCAGAACGTATTTGGAGGACTTGGCGATGCAGTTCAAGGGCATGGCATTTGTGGCGAGCGTGTTGGTGCTTGGCGCGTGTGGCGGTGAGAAGAAGGCGGAGACCCCGCCGCCGGCGACCCCGGCTCCCGCTGAGGCCGCCCCTGCGGCTGGCGCTGCGGCTGCCGGCACGGCAATGCCGATTACGGGCAAGACGATCGAAGTCAAGATGGTTGGCGACGCGAAGGGTTATCGCTTTGAGCCGGCCAACATCACCGCCAAGGCTGGCGACGGCATCAAGTTCATCGTCGAATCGATGGGTCCGCACAACGTCGCATTCGCCGTCACGATGGTCCCGGCCGATTCGAAGGCGCAGCTCGACGCGAACTTCGGTACGGACCGCATGGGCGAGCTTTCGAGCGGCCTGAAGATGAATACCGGCGACGCGTTCACGCTGTCGCTCGGCGGCCTGAAGGCCGGCAAGTATGAGTTCAACTGCACGCCGCACCTCGCAATGAACATGAAGGGAACGCTAACGATCACGCCGTAAGGTTGGTTGATCGAAGGTTCTGGCGGGCGCCCGGTTCATCCGGGCGCCCGCCTTGCTTTTCTCCCACGCACCGCTCAACGCACAAGCAGCCAGGGCGATAGGTTTGAAGTTCATGCCACTGCTGATCCCAAGGCGATGAACGGCTATTCCGATCGCATCAACCATGCGCTCGCGTTCGCGGCGAAGCACCACGACCAGCAGGTGCGCAAAGGCACGCGACTTCCGTACGTCACGCACGCCGCCAATGTCGCGTTGATTCTCACGCGCTACGGCTGTGACGAGTCCACCGTAACGGCCGGCATTCTTCATGATGTCGTTGAAGACTGCGTTCGCGATGGCTGGACACCTGCGATGCTCGAGTCACGCATTGCCGAAAAGTTTGGCGACGATGTGCTGGCTGCCGTGCTCACCATCACCAAGCGCCGAATCGACGACGATGGCAACGAGATGGATCGCGACGAACGAAATGCGGACTATCTGGCACGCCTGGCAATTGCGGACGATCGCGCGCGCTGGGTCTGTGCGGCGGACAAGGTCCACCATGGCAATTCGACGCTCGCGGATTTGCATCGGACGGGAGATCCGGGATCGGTCTGGATCCGGTTTACCGGCGGACGCGCCACGATAGTCGCTTGGTACCGTGCGGTGTATGATCGGATGAGTGATGCGGGATTTGCCGCACCGATCATGACCGAGTTCCTCACCACCGTCGAGCAGCTCGAAGGCGCGCCCTAGGAACCGCTAGCGTACCGCCGAGTATCGCTTGACGACGTAGTCGTTGAGCAGCCCGAGAAACTCCGGAACGATGGCGTCGCCCTTGAGTGTGACGCGGAGCTTTCCGTCCACATAGACAGGGGCCTTGGGTTCTTCGAACGTGCCCGGGAGCGAGATGCCGATGTCGGCGTGCTTGCTCTCGCCGGGACCGTTCACGATGCAGCCCATTACCGCCACCTTCATCTCTTCCACGCCGGGATACTGATCGCGCCAGATGGGCATCTGGGTGCGCAGATATTCCTGAATGTCTTCTGCCATCTTCTGGAAAAATGTGCTCGTCGTACGTCCGCAGCCGGGACAGGCACTGACCTGCGGAGCAAAACTGCGGAGGCCAAGCGACTGCAACACCTGCTGCGCGATGTAGACCTCTTCGGTGCGGTCGCCACCGGGTCGTGGCGTGAGTGACACGCGAATCGTGTCGCCGATGCCTTCAGCAAGAATCAGTGAAAGCGCAGCGGTGGTTGCGACGGTTCCCTTCATTCCAAGGCCAGCTTCGGTCAGTCCAAGATGCAGCGGATAGTCGCAGCGGCTCGCGAGGCGCCGATAGCAGTCGAGCAAATCCTGCACCTGAGAGATCTTCGCCGAGATGACGATCTGGTCGTGGCGAAGCCCAGTTTCTTCGGCGAGCGCCGCTGATCGAAGCGCGCTCTCGATCATGGCTTCCATGTAGACGTCTTTGGCGTCGAGCGGTTCCGAGCGCGACGCATTCTCATCCATCATTGATGTCAGCAGATCCTGATCGAGCGAACCCCAGTTCACCCCGATACGAACCGGCTTTGCATGTTCGACGGCGACCTTGACAATGGTGCGGAAGTTCTCGTCGCGACGCTTGGCGCCGACGTTCCCGGGATTGATGCGATACTTGGCGAGCGCTGCGGCGCATGCAGGATGGCGCACCAACAGCAGATGGCCGTTGTAATGAAAGTCGCCGATGATTGGAACAACCACGCCGGCGTCAGCAACGCGCGTCACGATTTCCGCGACAGCCTTGGCGGCTTCATCGGTATTCACGGTGATTCTGACCAACTGCGATCCGGCAGTGGCCAGAGCGACTACCTGCGCAGCAGTTCCGACCGGATCGGCCGTGTCCGTGTTGGTCATGGACTGCACGACGATCGGCGCGGACGACCCGATTGGGACGCCGCCGATGGTGGCTGTGGCAGTTTGCCGGCGAGGCTTGAAGATCAAGTGTTGGTCGGTTGCAGGCTGGTAAGGTGCAACTTAATCCACGAGCCGGTAAACTTGTGGTTTCACGGAACATCTGCTGGGAGGAACCTGATGGCTGAAGCCCCTGAAACGCCGAGTATCCCAACCACAGGGGATGCCGCTGGGCCGGCGGTGCCGCGCGGGTTCATTCGCCGTCACTGGCTGGCGACAACGATGCTGATCCTGATTGGGATCCCGACCTTCGTATTCACGGTCTGGGCCGGGGTCGCACTCAAGTTCAGCTATTCCGAGGGCACCCGAACCGGTTTTGTTCAAAAGCTTTCGAAGAAGGGTTGGGTCTGCAAGACATGGGAGGGTGAAATGGCCATGACCGCACAGCCCGGTGTTGCGCCGACACTCTTTCAATTCACCGTGCGATTGGACTCGGTCGCCGGCGAGGTTACGAGGCTCGAAGGAAAGCAGGTGACGCTCACTTATGCTGAGCACAAAGGCGTTCCGTCGAGCTGTTTTGGAGAGACTGGACACTACGTAAGTGGTGTCAGCGCCGTGCTCAAGTAGGGTCCGCATAAGACTCTTGCCGAACCGTCAAGGCCAACGTAGCTTCGATGCGAGATACGGCATCAGGAGGGGGGCTGGAAGTTCAGGTCCTCTTCGTCGTATCGGCCCAGCGTGGGGGGCCACATTGGACCCGCGAGGACACAGATTGTCTTGTCAGGGTACGGCGTGTTCCGCTCCCGGCGACAATCATCACACAGGAGTTTGGAATGCGTACGACCGGCAAGGTGAAATGGTTCAACGACGCGAAGGGCTTTGGTTTTATCACCCCGGATAACGGGACCAAGGATTGCTTCGTGCACTACAGCGCGATTCAGGGCAGCGGCTTCAAGTCGCTTGCGGAAGGCGACGTGGTCGAGTTCGACATCGTGCAGGGCCAGAAAGGCCCGGCGGCGGAGAACGTGACGAAGCCGGGCGCGTAAAGACCGCGGTCACGCTGTTCACCAGGCTGCGAAAGCGGGGTGCCTCAGAGCGAGGCACCCCGCTTCTTCCTTTCGGCGAGGGATGGCCGGCCGCGGCGCGGACGATTTCGATCCTCTACCGCATCACCTAACGCGTTGGTCAGGACCAACCTGAGCTTGGCGACGTCGAAATGAAGTGAACCAAGCGTTCCGACTGGTACGGAGCTGTTTGTGTCCGCGATGAGTTCACGGGCCGTTATCAGTCCGCGCGCGATCGATATTCCGAGATCGCGCTCCAAGAGCAGTGCGATTGCAATCGACTCGATTATTTCCTGCCCGAGCGCTCGGGAGCGCCCGTTTCTGTCGGCAGGAACTAGTGCTCGTCCAGGTCCGGTTAGGATATTGTCGAGCCGCTTGGGCTTGATTCCAAGTGAATCAGCGGCCTCGGCGGTTGTGTACATTTATTATCCCGGTTAATAAGGAAAATATAATGTACGACGTAAATTATTGATTTACAACGCTATACATGCTGCAGTAAACAGATGTTCAGGCTATCTAACTCTTAGGCTGCGCTTGGCGTTTGCGAGTTGGACTGCCACAGCACGCGCGCCCGTGCCGCCGGGGATTTCGCGGTTGGCAAGCGACCTTTCCGGCTCGAGCTCGCGACGCGCGCGCTTACCGAACAGAGGGTGTGCCGCTCGAAACGATGAATCGGGAAGCGATCCGATGTCAACGCCGGCATTTTCGGCTTCGCGAACGAGGGACCCGACCGCCGAGTGCGCATCCCGGAATGTCACTCGACTGCGCACCAGCGAATCAGCCAGGTCCGTTGCCATCATCGAACCCGACACCGCGTCGCGCATGCGCTTTCGATTGAACTTCAGCGTGCGCACGGTGCCGGCGACGGCTGGCAGCAGCAACAGCATTGCGTCGATCGCGTCGAACAGCGGCCGCTTGTCGTCCTGAAAATCTTTGTTGTAGCCGCTGGGCGTTCCCTTGATGGTCGCGAGAAGCGCGAACAGGTTGCCCCCCATCCGGGCCGGCGACGAACGGGCGAGTTCAAGGGCGTCCGGGTTTCGTTTCTGCGGCATCATGGAGCTGCCGGTGCTGAAGGCATCGCCGAAACGAACGAACCCAAACTCGCTGGAGCCGTAGAGAATCAGATCTTCGGCAAGTCGCGAGAGATGCAGAGCGACGCCCGAGATGGCAAAAAGCGCGTCGAGCATGAAGTCGCGATCGCCCACCGCGTCAATGCTATTCGCCGAGATGGAATGAAAGCCGAGTTCACGGGCCAGGCGCGGACGATTTACGCGAAAGGCCGACCCGGCGACCGCTCCCGATCCGAGCGGCATGACACCAGCTGATCGGCGCGCAGCGGCAAGTCGAACTCGGTCGCGCTCCAGCGCCCAGAAATGGGCGAGCATCCAATGCGCACCGGTGACCGGCTGCGCGCGCTGCATGTGCGTGTACGCCGGCATGATGGCGTCGGTGAGGCCGCTCGCCCTTGCGACATAGACTTTCTGCAAGTCGCGAACGCCAGCCAATACGCGGTCTAGGGCATCCATCGTCAGCAGTCGCGACGCCGTGGCCACCTGATCGTTGCGGCTCCGACCCGTATGCAGTCGCGAAGCTACTTCACCGATCTCGTCGTGGAGGAGCCGATCGATCAGCGTGTGAACATCTTCGTCGGATCGAATAGGCTTCGCTCCGCCGGCGATACGCCGCCCAACCCGGTCGAGTCCGCGGCGCATGGTTGCACCCTCGGCACGCTTCAACACGCGAGCGCCGACGAGTGCCCTTGCCCATGCCTTCGAGAGGGCGATGTCAAATGGCCAGAGCCGGAAATCGACGTCAATCGAACGATTGACGGCCTCGAGCGCCGGATGCGGTCCGCTCGAAAATCGCCCGCCCCAGAGTGCGTGCGTTTGCTTTTTTGGCTTTCTGGCCGGCACGTTAGACGCCCGCCCGTTCGCCCGGTTTCGGCGTGTTCGAGTTCTTCACGTTTCCGGCCTTTGCCGCCTTCACGTCACCAGCCATCTCGAGATCCTTGAGCGCGCGAACGCGTGCGGCGAGACCGAAGAGGCGAATAAAGCCGGCGGCATCGCTCTGCTGGTAGACGTCGTCTTCGCCGAACGTGACGAAGCGTTCATCGTAGAGCGCGTGCACGCTGTTGCGCCCGGCGATCGTGACCGTACCGCGGCAGAGGCGCAACGTGATGCTGCCAGTTACACGACCCTGGGTGGCATTCACGAACGCATCGTAGGCTTCACGCTCCGTCGTCCACCAGCGTCCTTCGTAGACGAGATCGGCATATCGCGGCGCGATAAGATCTTTGGCCGCAAGGGTACGACGGTCGAGGACGAGCATTTCGAGTTCGCTATGCGCCGTATACAGCAGCGTGCCGCCCGGCGTCTCGTAGACGCCGCGCGACTTCATCCCGACGAGGCGGTCTTCGACGATGTCGGCGCGTCCGATGCCGTGCTTACCGCCGATCTCGTTGAGCTTCGTGAGCAGGGCCACGGGCGTCAGCGTTGTTCCGTTCACCGCGACGGGCGCACCATTCTCAAAGCCGATGGTCACGTCTTCAGGCGTCATCGGCGCGTCGGCGGGATCGGTCGTAAGCATGAACAGGTCCTTCGGTGGCACGCTGTTCGGATCCTCGAGGACGCCACCTTCGTGCGAGATATGCCAGATGTTCCGGTCGCGCGAATAGATCTTCGCCGCTGTTGCGGCGACCGGGACACTGTGTGCTGCCGCATACGCGAGACAGTCCTCGCGCGAGCGAAGGTCCCAGATGCGCCAAGGCGCAATGACCGGAAGATCCGGGGCCATCGACATGTAGGTCAGTTCGAAGCGCACCTGATCGTTGCCCTTGCCGGTGCAGCCGTGGGCAAGCGCGTCGGCGCCGACTGCGCGAGCGACTTCGACCTGCTTCTTGGCGATGAGCGGACGCGCCATAGACGTGCCGAGGAGATACTTGCGGTTATAAATCGCGCCGGCGCGCAGCGTCGGCCAGATAAAATCGCGCACATATTCTTCGCGCAGGTCCTCGACGTAGCACTCCGCCGCGCCCGATGCAATTGCCTTCTGCTTTACGCCGTCAAGTTCTTCGCCTTGTCCAATGTCCGCCGCGACGCAGATGACGTTCGCGTCGTAGTGCTCGCGCAGCCAGGGAACGATGATCGAGGTATCGAGGCCGCCAGAGTAGGCGAGGGCAATGGTCTTCATCGGAGGAGCACCGGGTAGCGCGGTTGACTGGCTATTCAGATAACTGCATTTAGGCACATAAATATGCAGAGAATGCCTCGCACAGGCAACTGCCGGACGCTGCCGGACAGCGGCTTTTCGACTAGCGGCGGGCCAAGCTGAGCAGCCGCTTGGCCACGCGATCGCGCGCGGCGTCGGAGCGGCAAATGATCAGGATCGTGTTCTCTCCGGCAATCGTGCCGAGGATGTCCGGACTGTCTTCGGCATCAATCGCCTCGGCGATCGGTTGCGCGCCAGCGATTTTCGTGCGCACGACGAGAAACTCGCGGACGGAGTCAAGGCGGGAAAAAAACTGAGGGAAAATCGACGCCAGTGTCGCACGACCCTCATCGTGTCCGCCCCCGTCCGCCGTGGTGTAGCGCGTGCCGGCGGCGGTGGGAATGCGCGCAATTCGGAGATCGCGCATATCGCGTGAGAGCGTGCTCTGTGTGACCTCCCACCCACGTTCGGCGAGAAGTTGACGGAGCTCTTCCTGGCTCGCGACGGCGCGCGACCCGATAATTTCGCGAATGGCGCTTTGGCGGTCCTGCTTGGCGGCGGTCACAAAACAACGATAACACCAGTTGACAACGGTATGCAGCAAACTTATGCATTAAGCATGCATAAAATCCCGATCGGAGTGATGGGGGCGAGCGGCTATGCCGGTCGGGAGCTCTGCGCGTTGGTACATGGGCATCCGCAGATGGAACTCGTGTTCGCGACCGCCAACAGCCAGAGCGGTTCGTCGATGGAAATTCCAAATGGCAAACGCATTACGTTCGTCGCGACCGAAGACGCGCCGCTCAACAGCGCAAAACTTATTTTCAGTTCACTTCCGCACGGCGCATCGGCGACATGGGCTGAGCGCGCGCGCGACGCTGGCGCGCGCGTGGTGGATCTTTCCAGCGACTTGCGCATCGGAAACGGTCCGGCGTCGAACGGAATTCCTTACGGCCTGACAGAGGTGCGCCGCGATCAGGTGCGTGGCGCACAGGTGGTGGCCAATCCAGGCTGCTATCCTACGGCCATTCTTCTCGGCCTGCTTCCGCTGTTCGAGCGGAAGCTCGTCGCTCCCGGCGCGACGATTTCCATTGCCGCAGCAAGCGGCGTCACGGGTGCGGGATTGTCGCCGCGGCTCGACCTGCTGTTCGGCGAGATCACGGAAAGCTTCAAAGCGTACGGCGTGGGCAACACGCACCGCCACCTGAATGAAATGCGCGCGCTCGTGAATGAACTTGGCGGCGACGTGGATCTGTTGTTCACGCCACATCTGTTGCCGACCGCGCGCGGCATTCTGGCGACGATGACCGTGCCGCTGACGCGCGCACTGGAGCACCCGATGGAACCGTGGCACACACGGTTTGCCGGTGAGCCGTTCATTGAACTTTCCGACACGCCGCCCGAACTGCGCCATGTCAATCGACGGAACGTCGCGCGCATCCACGCGACACCGGTTGCCCATGTGCGGACGCCGACGCTGCTCGTGTTTTCCGCGATAGACAACCTCATGAAAGGCGCCGCCGGCCAAGCGGTGCAGAACGCGAACCTGATGCTCGGGCTCGATGAAACGATGGGGCTGCCCGCCTGATGCGCCGCGTCGTGAAAATCGGAGGACGCGCGCAGGCCGATCCGGCGCTGGTTGGCGCGGTTGCCGCGGCCGTGGACTCAGGCGATTCCGTGTGTCTCGTGCACGGCGGGGGCGACGAAGTTTCGATACTGCAACGCCGGCTCGGCATGGAGCCGAAATTCCTCGGCGGACGCCGCGTGACGAGCGCGGAAGACATGGATATCGTGCGCATGGTGCTCTCAGGCACCACCAACAAGCGGCTCGTGGCGCAGTTGATCTCGGTTGGTGTGCGTGCCGTTGGAATTTCCGGCGAGGATGCCGGCCTCTTCAAGGCGCGCGTGACGGATCCACAGATGGGGCGCGTGGGCGGTCGGGTTGACGTCGATGCGTCGATCATCACGCATCTCCTTGCCGGCAATTTTGTCCCGGTGGTGTCGCCCGTTGCTCGCGACGCCACCGACGCCACCGGCCTGGGACTCAATGTCAACGGCGACGATGCCGCCGCGGCACTTGCCGCCGCCGTCGGTGCCGAGGATCTCGTGCTCGTTGCCGATGTGCCCGGTGTGCTGGACAACGATGGCGTGATTCCAACGCTCAACCTGGAAGCGGCGCGCGTTCTGGTCGAGCGTGGTGTGGTGACCGGCGGCATGGCGGCAAAACTCGAGGCCGCCGCTTTTGCGCTGACACATGGTGTTCCGTGTGTGCGCATTGCGGGGATCACGGGAATTTCTCGTATTTCCTGCGGGACGCGAATCGTACTGACGGCCTCGGCAACTCCTTCACCTCTGCGGTAAGCGGGGATTCCTTTCATGACAGCCACTTTGAGCGCCTCCACGACCGAAGCCCTCTTGGGCGTGTACCGCAAGCCGCCGATGGAGCTGGTGCGAGGCGCGGGCGTGGAGTTGTTCGACACCGACGGCAAGTCGTATCTCGACTTTGTCGCTGGAATCGCCGTCAATGCGCTCGGGTACGGCGATCCCGGTCTCGAACAGGCGATGCGCGATGCCATGGAAGGATCGCTGATCCACACGTCGAATCTCTATCGCACGCAGGCCGGTGAACGGCTGGCCGAGCGCTTGGTGGACATCAGCTTCGCGGAGCGGGTGTTCTTCTGCAATTCCGGAGCAGAAGCAAATGAAGGCGCGTTCAAGCTTGCGCGTCGTTGGGGCCGCGCGAAGGGAGGCACTGCAAAGCATGAAATCATTGCGTTGCGCGGTGCATTCCATGGACGGCTCTTCGGCACGCTCGCGGCTACAGACCGCCCATCGTATCGCGCGCCGTTCCGGCCGCTGGCCGGCGGCATCTCAATTGTTGAGCGCGACTTGGACGAACTTGACGCCGCGTTGAACCCTGAAACCGTGACCGCCGTAATTGCGGAGCCGATTCAGGGAGAAGGCGGTGTGCGCGTGCTCGACCCGAAGTTCTTGCAGGCGCTGCGCGCGATGACACTCGAGCGCGGGATTCTGCTGATCCTCGATGAGATCCAGTGCGGCTACGCCCGCACAGGAAAGTTTTGGGCACACGAGCATTCCGATATCACCCCCGACATCCTGACGACGGCGAAGCCGATGGCGGGCGGACTTCCGATGGGAGCCATTTTGACGACGCGTGAAGTCGCCGATACCATGCAGCCCGGCGATCATGGCACGACGTTCGGTGGCGGGCCCTTCATCTCGGCGGTCGCCTTGCATGTCCTGGGTCGACTCTCGGATGCCAGTATGCTGAAGCATGTGCGCGAGCGCGGTATGCAGGTCAAGAAAGGACTCGATGCGATCGCGAAATCGAGTTCCAAAGTTCGCGCGGTACGGGGAACAGGACTCATGTGGGGTATCGACGTCGCCGACCCCGCGAAGGACATCGTCGGACGCGCAATGGAACTCGGGCTGTTGATCTGTTCGGCCGGCGAGCACACGCTTCGGCTGCTTCCGCCGCTGGTTGTGTCGAAGGCCGATGTGGATCGAGGGCTCGGACTGCTGAAGCACGCGATCGGCTGACCGTTCACGACCGCAAAACGGCGCCCCGTTCGACTGAACGAGGCGCCGTGTGTTGCTACCGTTGGTCAGCTGGCGCGAACGTACGCGCAGCCGACATGCTGGGCACGCACCGCAGCGAAGACTCCGGAGGGCTGCAGAATCACACCGGGGATGAGCATGGCCGTAGCGGCTTTGTGCGCAGCCGCTTCAGTGGACTTGTCGCGCTTCTGGAACTTGGGCACGACGTCGAGGTTCAGCGCGAGGTTGCAGGCCAGCACGATGCCGCCGCCCGCGATGAACTGGGGAATGGACAAGCCATCAAACTTCGGCGGCAGTCCCGACTTGCCGTCGAGAAGGCCGGGATTCTTCGTTGTCGGCTTGCCGTCGGCAGGATGCGTCGCGTTCATCTCTTTGCCGATGCCAAAGGCATCCCAGTAGGCCTGATTCATGGCGAGGTTCACGCCATTGTGTCGGAGGACGAGCACCATGGACACGTCTTTTGGGGTGACCTTCAGTGCGTCTGCGAGCTGACCCTTCGTGATGCCGGCGCGCCAGACACCGTAGCCGCTGTCGATTTCGGGCACATCCATCACGGCTTTGTACTTGCCAGTGACTTTGCCGGCCCAGCTCATATCGAAATCTTCTGCGGGCGCAGCAGCAGTGGTGGCTGCCTCAAGTTCGCGCAGGCCGCCATCGAACATGAGAGGAGCGCTGCTGAACAACACGGCGCTACCGGTGAGCCGTTCTACGAACTCGCGACGAGACGTGGGCATGGAAACCTCCAAGAGGGCGGGCAACGCCGGACGACGCAACGTGAGGGATCAATTCGAAATGTACGGATTTCGGATGGAACGTCCATCGTCCCTGGCTACCTGGACGCGAGGATCAAGCCTTGGTGGCCGATCCAGACCGCCGCGATTCCGAGCGTGACTTGAGCGACGATGTTTGCTCCCGCCAATAGCCACGCATGCTCGTGACCGAGGAACCATGTTTCGAACGCAAATGCCGAAAACGTCGTGAACCCTCCCAAAACACCGGTGAAGAGTAGGAGTCGCACGTTCGGCGTGAAGACGCCGCTGTGCTCCGCCAGTCCAGAGAGGACTCCGATTACCAGGCACCCCACCGTGTTGACCGCCAGGGTGCCGAACGGGAATCGCGAACCGGCCGATGCGTGTGTCACGACGCCGGCGAGGAGGAAGCGGGCGACCGACCCGACAAATCCTCCAGAACCGACCAGCAGGAGCTCGCGCATTGGTGTATGGGGTATAAGTGAAGGTGCTGGAATAAGTTAGCATTGCTAGCGGGCCGTCGTTTTCCCATGGCAGGAAATGCACGATTCTGGCAAAATCGTCCATCGGTTGTCACCGGGTTGGCGTTGCCGTGACCTCTAGCGGCAATTGTGGCCTCCGCGCATCGTTCGCACGTCGGTCGTTATCCACCTCAGATGCAAATTTTCAATGAAGTCACTACGAGCCTTCATAATCCTGACGCGTCGTGCGCGGACCATTGTTGCTGCGACCACTGTCTTGTGCGCCTCTGCGTTCGCGCAGCCTGTTGCACGTCCAGCCGGAACGGCGAAGCCGGCGCTGGTGGTGTTCATCACCGTTGACCAGATGCGTGCGGACTACTTCAATCGGTTTGAGAAGCAGCTCACGGGCGGACTCAAGCGGCTTCGAACCGGTGGCGCATTCTTTGTAAACGGCTTTCAGGATCACGCGATTACGGAGACAGCGCCAGGCCACGCGGCAACCATGTCCGGCCGTTTTCCGGTTCACACCGGAATCGTGATGAATTCGCAGGGCGTGAACGGCGTGTCCGACGGACAGGTGATTGGCGGTCGGCCGACTGAGACGGCCTCGCCGGCGCGCTTCAAGGGAACCGTGCTCACCGATTGGATGCGCACCGCAGATCCAGCCACCAAATGGCTTTCCGTCAGCCGCAAGGATCGTGGCGCGATTCTTCCGCTCGGAAAGAACAAGGGCAACGTGTACTGGTACGGCGGCTCGGGAGACTTCACGTCGAGCACGTACTACATGGACACGCTGCCTGGCTGGGTGAAGGAATTCAACGCGAAGAAGATTCCACAGTCCTACGCCGGAAAGTTGTGGGACCTGTTGAAGCCGGCCGCGGAATACATCGAACCCGACAGTGTCGGAATAGAAGCGAACGCCGCCGGATTTGACTACACCTTTCCGCACGCGTTCCCAAGCGATCCGGCGCGGACGGCGGCAGCGTTTCCGAATTTTCCGGCGATGGATGAGTACACGATGCGATTCGCGCTGCAAGGGGTGCGCACCTTGCAGCTTGGCGCGGATCCGAATCGCACCGACATGCTTGCCGTGTCGTTCTCGACGACCGACGCCGTTGGCCACCGATGGGGTCCGGATTCACGCGAGCTGCACGACCAGATCCTTCGGCTCGACCAGACGATCGGTGAGCTGCTCGATTCTCTCGAGGCAATGCGTGGTGTCGGGAAAATCGTTGTCGCACTGACGGGTGATCACGGCATGTCGCCATTTCCGACGATCAAGTCGCCGAACTACCCGAATGGCGATGCCAAGCGGGTGTCGCTCGATCTGCCCTGGCGCGCGTTTGTACAGCGCCTCGGCGACAACGGTATCGACACCAGCGCGGTCGTAATGGAAGAGAATATGGTCGTGGTCGTGAAGCCCGATGCGTTCGGGTACGGTCCTCGCAGCGCTGACTCACAGTTGGGCGAGCTCGGCAAGGATCTTCTGCGGATGCAGGGAGTGATGCGGGTGGACTTCATGAAGGACATGGCCAAGGCCGACACGGTCAAGGACATGATCGCCCGTCGATGGCTGCACATGATGGCGCCGAACTCGAACGTCCGGATGGTTGTCACGCTGACGCCGTATAGTTACTGGCTCTCGACGGCCATCGCGACGCATGGTTCTGTGCACGACAACGACGCCAACGTTCCTGTGCTGTTCTGGGGAGCGGGTGTCGCGCTCGGCCAATTCATGGACACCGTCCGTGTAGTGGACATGGCGCCAACACTCGCCGCGATTCTTGGCATTAAGCCAACCGAAACGCTCGACGGGCATGTGTTGACTCAGGCCATCGCTCGGTAGGGCGGCGTGATCATGGCGCGCCGGACTCTCACCACCTTTCCTTCGCTCGCTCGTGCATTCGACGAGGCCAGGTTTGGTCCAGCGCGAACGCTCAACTTGCGCACGGGATTGCCGACGACAGCAGAGGCGGTTCGGCGTGCGGAACCATGGTTACGCGAACGGCAAATGGCGCGCGCCGGCGAAGTCCTGATCGTCACCGGGCGAGGGCGCGGTAGTCCTGGCGGCGTTGGTGTCGTGCGCGAAGCGATTCACAAGGTGCTCTTGCGGTTGAAGCGAATGGGCGTCGTCGCGCGCATCAATGAGCAGAATCCGGGCGCATTCGTGGTTGAGTTGGCGTCGATCCGCGCGCTCTTTGAGCCGCCACTGCGTTCGCGCGGCCCGGTAATTCGCACCGAACCCGATGCTGCTGAGTTGCTTGCGTTAGACCCGCAGACCCGAGCCGAGCTGCGTCAGCTCGCCGAGTACTCACTCCGGCACCTTGGTGCGCCGGTGGATCCGCCGTTCGTGACCGACGAGATGCGCCGGCAGTTCGCCGTGCTGGCGCGAGGAATTGCACCGGAAGAAACCGATCGCGAAGCACGACTGCGATTCCTGATCGCGGCATCGCGGGCGGCGTTCGAAGACGACTGAGCTCTATCCTCCTCTTACCCACTCCCGATGCCAAAGGCGCCGCAGGTTCTGGAGCAACGCCCACTAGGTCGTGGCGGACACATGGTCTCGATTCTTGCCCTCGGCACACGGCGTCTGGCTGCGGCCGGCCAGCGTGCGGCAATTCAGATTGTGCGCGAGGCGATTGACCATGGCGTGACCGTGATCGAAACGGGCTATGAGTTCGGCGATGGACGCACCGAGCGATGGCTCGGGCTTGCCTTGCGAGACGGCTATCGCGAGCGCATTACGCTCGTCTGGCAATGCTGCGCACACCTGCGTGACTACAAGACGTCCATGCAGCAGTTTGAGGAGTCGCTCAAGCGGATTCGCACGCCGATGTTCGACCTCTGGAACTTCCATGACATGATCTATGACAACGACCCGGATTGGCTGTCCGACCACGGCGGGCTCGATGCGGCACAGGAGGCGCGTGACCAGAAACGCGTGAAGTGGATCGGTTTTGGCGGACACAAGTCGCCGCACATCCACGTGAAGCTGCTCCAGAAGGGGTTTGCCTGGGATGCGGTGACCATGCCATTGAATCCACTGGACGCGACCTTCCGGTCATTTGAAAAGCAGGTGTTGCCAGAGACGATTCGGCGAGGCGCGGCCGTCTTCGGGTGCAAGTCGATTGCCGCCGGTGGGCTCGCGACCGCGAAAATCATAAAACCAGAAGAGTCCCTGCGATATTGCTTCTCGCTGCCCGTGAGCACGGTGTTCTGCGGGATGGACAGCGTTGCGATGCTGCGCAAGAACCTGAAGGTCGCTGCCGGATTCCAACCGTTCCATGCTGGCGAAATGGATGCGCTGCGACAGCGGGCCAAGGCCGCCGCTGGCGACGGACGCTTCGAGCGATACAAGACGACGCTCGACTACGACGGAATTCCAGGACAGGTGGCGCACGGGTTTCGACGCAACCCGTGATGGTGGCCCCCGGGTTCAGTGAGGAACGGCCGTTGAGGATCGCGGCGTGACGCCTAGTTCGACGAGCTTGTTGATCGCGACGTACAACTGGCACGAGGCCCTTTCGGTTGTGCTCGGGAGCGTCCGCGGTCAGCGGGTGCTCCCGTTGGAAGTGATGATCGCCGACGACGGGTCTGGCGAGGCGACCCGCAAAGTCATCGCGGATCTCGCACCGAATTTTCCCGTGCCACTGCGCCATGTGTGGCACGAAGACCGCGGCTTTCGACTCGGAACAATTCGCAACAAGGCGATGGCCGCGGCGAACGGGGAATACCTGATTCAGCTCGATGGCGACATGGTGTTGCATCCAAAGTTCGTCGAGTCGCACGAACGGTTTGCCCGACGGGGCAGCTACGTGCAGGGGAGTCGCGCCATGCTCGATGCGGCACGAACGGCAACCTGCCTCGCTGCGGGAAGAATTGTGACGAATGCCGTTTCCGCCGGAGTGCGCAATCGGGTGAATGCAATTCACGTTCCATTCCTCTCCGGCCTCGTGCGAGGCCCGACCGATCCGCTCCGCCGCACCCGCGGCTGCAACATGGCTTTCTGGCGTGATGATATCGTCCGCGTGAACGGTTACAACGAAGCCATCGAGGGATGGGGGCGCGAGGACAGTGAGTTGGCCGCCCGCCTGCAACAGAGCGGGGTGACCCGTCGCAACCTGAAGTTCTCGGCGGTGGCGTGGCACCTGCATCATCGCACCCGCTCACAGGACGCTCTTGACCGAAACCACGACGTGTTCGAACACACCGTTGCTCACCGATTGACGCGGTGCGAGCGCGGCATTGACCAGTGGTTGCCGGCGCGCGACCAATCACCGGGCTCGGCGGCAGGCCGCGGGGCATGACTGTTCCCGAGTTCGCGGGTGTGCTTGCATCGCTTGGCGTCGTGATCGCCGTCTGGTGGCCGATTCGACTGGCTATTGCGCAGCACATCGAGCGCAGGTTCGAAGCGACGCACCCGCGGAACGCCGACGGAGTGATCATTGGCGCCGAACCGATTCGGGCTCGTGGCACACGCCCGGGCGCGGTGTTGGTGCTACACGGGTACAACGATTCGCCACAATCCGTGGCGCCTCTCGCGGCCGCGCTGCATGACGCCGGATGGACCGTCAGCGCACCCCTGCTCGCGGGGCATGGACGGACACTTCAGGCCTTCGCGAATTCCGGTGCGAACGATTGGTTGAATTCGGCCCGCGAGCACTACCGAATACTTCGTGCCGACCACGCGCAGGTGGCGGTCTGCGGCATGTCGATGGGTGGAGCGCTCGCCTTTATTCTCGCAGCAGAGCATCCCGACATCACGGCGGTCGTCGGAATCGCGCCGTACCTGCATCTGTCTCGCCCCATGGAGGCGTTGCTCGTGCTCGCGCCGATTGCGGCGATTGGCGCCCGGTACATGTCCGGTGGCCGTGGCAAGTCGATTCACGATCCGCTCGCGGCGGCAAACATCGTTGCGTACAAGCGATCAACCCCCGGACTGCTCATTGAGCTCACCAAGCTCACCCGCGTCGCGGACCGTGCGCTGCCATTCGTCCGCCAACCAGTTCTCATGATTCAGTCGCGCGAAGACAACCGGATTCCCGTTCGCTCGGCGTCGCGGGCATTCAGACGGATTGGGTCGGCAGGCAAGACCCTCGACTGGGTGACCGGGACTGGGCATGTGCTCACGCTCGACTACGGCCATCAGGCCATGGAGCGGCGGGTCATCGCCTGGCTCAACGAGCGAATGTCGTGAACGCAGGCGGCGCGCAGCCGCGAGCCACATGATAATTTGAAGCATGCCGACAATTACCTGCGCGCGCTGCGCCAAGAGCAAAGAGGCGTTTGACCGTGCGCCATTTCCCGGCGCTGTCGGAGCGCGCGTCCTGGAAGGAATCTGCCGCGAATGCTGGGCCGACTGGCTCAAGCAGCAGACGATGTTGATCAATCACTACGGATTGAACGTGATGGATCCACAGGCCCGTCAGTTTCTGACGCGGAACATGGAAGCGTTCCTGTTCAAGGCCGGGCAGGCCGACGATGTGGACATCTCAAAGCAGGGCACCATCGCGTACTGAGTTACCGGCTTCGCCTGAGCGACAGAGCCCCGGTTCCGCGATAGCGGAACCGGGGCTCTGTGCAAACTGGAAGTGCTACGCGACGTTCGTGACGTCGGCCGCCTGCGCCCCCTTGGCGCCCTGTATGATCTCGAACTCCACCGTGTCACCCTAGGCGAGCGACTTGAAGCCGCTGCCGGAG
The DNA here is from genome assembly GCA_026387935.1 of Gemmatimonadota bacterium. Taxonomy (GTDB): domain Bacteria; phylum Gemmatimonadota; class Gemmatimonadetes; order Gemmatimonadales; family Gemmatimonadaceae; genus Fen-1231. Next base: position 63,817 of record JAPLKU010000001.1, read on the forward strand.
ATGGCACTGAAGTGGACGAACACATCGGGTCCGCCTTCGCGCTGAATAAAGCCGAACCCCTTTGCGTCGTTAAACCACTTCACCGTCCCACTGATGCGTGCCATGGAACTCGCCCCTTACTCGAGCAAAAAAATGGCACGCCCCGGCCGCCGGTTGGCAAACCGGAAGTTCTAACAGCCTCGAAATTGTGTACCGACCGCCAGGTGGCCGGTTCCCTGTCCGCCAGGCGGAAGGTTTACGCAGCGCCGGCGATGTACTTGGCGAACCGACCGCAGTTCGTGCAGCGGAGGGTCACTTGGCAACGCGGTGGGGGCGGCGTGTCGAGCGGATCGCGTTCAATCGAGCCGGAGCAAGAGGGGCACGACAGCGGCGTGCCGTTCCGGTCGTTCGCTATCAAGTTCAGGGCCTGAGCCGGGTTATATGAGGCAGGGCGTGGCTTACGCATCAATAACTCCGATGGAGACTACGCGGGTGCCGTCGCAATTCGCAGCACCATTCACGGTAGAACCCCATGAAGATAATCGATTTAGGTCCGGATTCTAAGTCCTGAGATATTCTTTCTGTAACTCAACCCTGATTCTACGACAGCAGTGTAAGTGATTGACATACAACGACTTGGCGTAGTGTGTCAACTCAACACGGGGAGTGCGCGTATACGCGCTTTCCACTCTGTCGGCCCGGTCTCGTGCACGTTGCTCCCGGACGCATCAACTGCGACGGTGACAGGCATGTCTTCGACGGTAAACTCGTAGATCGCCTCCATCCCAAGGTCTTCGAACGCGACACATCGCGATGCGCGAATCGCTTTCGAAACGAGGTACGCAGCGCCTCCGACGGCCATCAGGTACGCCGCTTTGTGTTTTCGAATCGCTTCCAGCCCAACCGGACCGCGTTCGGCCTTTCCGACCATCGCGATCAAGCCGGTCTTCTCAAGCATGAGCTCGGTGAACTTGTCCATGCGCGTGGCCGTCGTTGGTCCAGCCGGGCCGACCACCTCCTCGCGCACGGGATCGACCGGCCCGACGTAGTAAATCACACGGTTTCTGAAGTCGACTCCGGCCGGCAGCGATTGTCCGCTGGCGAAGAGATCGGCAATCCGTTTGTGCGCCGCGTCGCGACCGGTCAATAGTTTTCCATTGAGCAACAATCGGTCACCGGCTTTCCAGCTGGCCACTTCGGCAGGGGTCAGTGTATCGAGATCAACACGAAGAGCGTTACGGTCAGGATGCCAGGTGACGTCCGGCCAGGCCTTGAGGTTCGGCGTAGGTAGCGACGCGATTCCAGAGCCGTCCAGCGTGAAGTGCGCGTGACGTGTGGCGGCGCAATTCGGAATCATGGCGATGGGCTTTGATGCGGCGTGCGTCGGGTAGTCGAGAATCTTTACATCGAGAACGGTGGAGAGCCCCCCCAGCCCCTGGGCGCCGATGCCGAGTGCATTGACCTTGTCGTAGAGCTCGATGCGCAGTTCCTCGATCTTGTTTTTGGGACCGTGGGCCTTGAGCTGCGTCATATCGATGTGGTCCATCAGCGACTCTTTCGCCAGGATCATCGCTTTTTCCGAGCTCCCGCCGATGCCGATGCCAAGCATTCCAGGCGGGCACCAGCCGGCACCCATCGTTGGGACTGTTTTCAATACCCAGTCGACTATCGAGTCACTCGGATTGAGCATTGCGAACTTCGACTTGTTTTCGGATCCACCACCCTTGGCCGCGAGACGCACCTCGACGGTGTCGCCCTGCACGAGGTCATAGTGAATGACCGCAGGGGTGTTGTCTTTCGTATTTTTTCGGCCGAAAGCCGGATCAGAAACGATTGATGCGCGCAGCACGTTGTCGGGCTGCAGGTATGCGCGTCGCACACCCTCGTTCACCATGTCGGTGACGGACATCGTAGCGTCCCACCGCACATTCATTCCGATCTTCAGGAAGACCACCACGATCCCGGTATCCTGACAGATCGGGCGACGACCTTCGGCGCACATCCGCGAATTGGTCAGGATCTGCGCGATCGCATCCTTGGCCGCCGGCGACTGTTCCTTCTCGTACGCATCACCCAGGGCGGTGATGTAGTCGAGTGGATGGAAATACGAGATGTGCTGCAGTGCGTCCTGAACGGACTGGATGAAGTCGTCTTGCTTGATGACAGTCATTGTCTTTCGGGGCTGGTGCCTGATTGAAAATTAGCTGAGCTGCGGGCGCGCCAGCCGACTCACGGAGACCATTCCAAGCACGGGACCAATCGCCAGCATGGCGAACACCCATGGCCATCCGAGTGCACGCACGATTGGCGGCACCGCCTGAATGGTGAGTGTCGTCAGCAGGAATCCCAGTGATACCTGCAGCGTGATCGCCGTACCGACGGCGTGCGACGCGACGCTTTCCGTGACGAGCACGGAGAATTGCGCGCTGTCCGCGATGATGAAGAATCCCCACACGAGTGCGATGGGTGCGAGAATCCAGAGCGACCGTCCGAATGCAAATCCGATTCCGGCGCAACACATCGCGCTCACGGCCAGCGCCCGCATGACCAGCGCACGTCGGCCGATGCGGTCGGCGACGAGACCGCCCCACACGCATCCTGCGCCGCCGACGGCGATAACCGAGAAGGCGATCACTCGAACCGATGTTGACGCGGACGCCGTCAGGGCGTGCGGATCGGCGATGGCACTCGCCGCAAAGAAGGCGGGAATCCAGGTCCAGTATGAATAGAGTTCGGCCATGTGGCCGAGATAGCCGCCGAGTGCGAGCCGCCAGGGCCGAGACGCCACCACATCACCGACGCGGCTCCACGAGAAGGGGCGCGATGCAAATGCGAACGGCCCGTCGCGGTAGCCGGTGAACACAAGACCGGCAGCAACGATTGCCGAGCCGCTCGCGAGAAAAGTGATGAACGTGACATCCGCGACGGGCAAGGCGGCGACGAGGTAGGGCCCGGCCTTTCCTACCGTCAGGGCGCCAACGATGACCCCGACGGCGAGACCGCGACGTTCACGAAACCACGTGGACGCCATCTTCATCGCCGGCGGATAGACGCCAGCAAGAAACGCTCCGGCGAGGAAGCGCGACGCAATCGCTGGTGCGAGCGAATCGGCCATGGCCAGCCAGGCATTTGCCGCTGCGCCCAGCACTGCGCAAACGGCAAAGAATATTCGCGCCGGAATGATGTCAGCGAGGTTGAGCAACGCCGACATCGCCGTGCCGACGACAAATCCGAGTTGGACTGACGTGGTGAGCCACCCGACTTGCGAGTCGGAAAGGTTCCAGCTTGCCCGCAGCAACGGTGCGGCCGCGCTACCGGCAAACCAGAGTGACATGCCGAGTAACTCGGCGGTTGCGAGCAACGCCAGCATGCGCCAGCGGTCCGGCGCGTCCTGATCACGCAACGGTGCCGGCGTCGCGCTGCCGGTCAGGTCCAGCCCTCCGTCCGGCGCCATACCACGCGCCCGAGGCGCCAGCCCTTTCGGACGGAAAACTCTTCGTCACCGGGGAACTGTTCCGGATCGGTCTGCGCGTCGTTGAAGTCATTGCCCTTCGCGGACGACTGGTCGGCCCAATGCAACAGGTCAGCTTCGAGCGTCATGGGCTGAACCGCCGCGCCGTACTCCAGCTGGCCGTGATGCGACAGGATGAAATGCTGCAACTCGAGCTCCTGCGCGGTTGTCAGTGCGGCATCGGGCAACGTGCGCAGCCGCCGTTCGAGCATCAATGCGCCCAGTGCGACATGGCCCAAGAGGCGCCCCGATTGGGTGTGCTCGAAACCTGCAGCGGAAATGGAGTACGCCTCCACCTTTCCGATGTCGTGCATGAGCGCTCCAACGGTCACGAGATCCACGTCGCCGCCCATCGCTTCGGTTGATGCGCGCGCAATCGTGGCAACTTCCACCACATGCTGGAGCAGTCCGCCGAGCAGCGCGTGATGGCCCTTGGGCGCGCCGGGGGTCTTTTCAAAGCGCGCGCGGAAGGCATCGTCTGCAAAAAAGAGATCACAGGCTCTTCGGAGGCGCTTCGATTTAATGGCGGCTCGCCAGCCGTCAACCGTTGCCCAAAGGTCGTCCGTTCGTGCCTTGATGCGCGGCAAGAACTCGGCGAGGTCTGCGGCCGCGCCAGGGACGATGCGGAGCGGTGCGGTGAGTTTGAGTTGGCGCTTGCCTTGATACAACTCGAGCGTACCGATCACCTGCACGATTGCCCCTTGCTTCACGCCGTCGATCCAGGGGAGCTGCTCTTTCCAGACGTTCGCAGCCAACTGGCCCGTCGCGTTTCCGACGGTCACGACCGCATAGGGGTCGCCGTTCTTGGTGGTCTTGTCCTCGCGGCCGCGCACCATCAGTTCATGCTGCACGCGATCGTTCTGTTTTAGCGCCGCAATGTCGAGCACACCCGCACCTCAGTTCACGTCGTGGACTTCACCGAAAGCAACCTAGTGCTACGGCCGCCAGTCTGCGATGAAGAGATTGACGTCATCGGATTTGGCCGCATTCCGCTGCGAACCCCAGATGATCTTCTTCCCGTCGGGGCTGAACATCGGAAATCCGTCGAAGCCTTCGTCATTCGTGATCTGCTTCAGCCCAGTACCGTCGAGCGATACGATAAACAGATCGAAATTGCCGCCGCGCGGATTCTGGTAGTTGGAGGCGAAGATGATCGCCTTTCCGTCTGGTGTCCACGACGGACCGAAGTTCGCTCCACCGAGATGCGTCACTTGGCGCTGACCACTTCCGTCGGCATTCATGACCCAGAGCTCAACCTTGCTTGGACGCACCAGTCGGAGTGCGAGCAGGTCGCGATAGTCCTTGAGATCCTTTTCTTCCGTAGGGTGGTTGGCCCGGTAGATGATCTGCGTTCCATCGGGTGACCACCAGGGTCCGCCGTCGTAGCCAGGCGTATTCGTCAGGCGGCGAATGTCGGTGCCATCGACGTTCATCGTGTAGATGTCGAGGTCGCCGTCCTTCAACGACGTGAACACGATGCGCTTGCCATCGGGCGAGAGCACACCCTCGGCGGTGTACACGCCGAAGTTTGTGATGCGCTTGATGCCGCTTCCATCGATGTTCGCCGTATAGATGTCGAAGGGATCGAGACCCCAGGTGTACCCCTTTGCCGGATCGGGTCGTGTCGGACAGGCCGCACCCGCGGCGTGCGTGGATCCGAAGAAGAGGCTCTTCGCGCCCGGAAGAAACCAGCCGCAGGTTGTCTTGCCGGCATTCGGAGAGACACGACGCATGTCGGTGCCGTCGGGCTTCATCACAAACTGCAGATCGCACGGATGGTCGCCGCGCGTGGACTGGAACGTGATGAGCTTGCCGTCGGCGCTGAAGTACGCTTCGGCCTGCGTCCCCGTCGCTGTGAGCTGGCGAATATTGGCAAGATGCGACTCGCCGGGTCTGGCGTCGCGCGGGATATTGACTTGTGCGGAGCAGTCCGCGGAGATCAGCGGCGCAAATGCGACCGCCCACCCCGCGGCGATGGCCGCGAGGTTGAGTTCCTTTCCGAGCATTACTTCTCCGGCTTGTTTGAAGGCGTGGACGTCGAGGCGGCGATCGCGAGCAGGTCCTTGGTCGTGGATCCGCGGCGTAGAAGCTCGAGGGCCTTCTTGAGCTGCGAGTCATCCTTGACGAAGCGCCGTTTGGCCGTCGAATCGCCGAAGGCCAGGACCGAGATGCGACCGTCGAGCATGCGATTGACGTAGGACTGCGCTGCGTCGTAATCCTTTCGCTCGAGTGTCACCCCACGCTTGCCGAGGCGCTGAAAGAACTCATCGCGCATTTCCTGGGTGACGACGAAGTCGGGCTTGACCGTCTTGCTCAATTCAAACGAGTAGTCGTAGAGGGCGAGGTACGCCTCCTGCGACTTGGTGGCGAGCATGCGATCAAAACGCTGCTCCACTGACGTCAGTGTGTCGGCGGGGACGATGATATCGGGCGTGATCGCGCCGCCGCCGTACACCACACGACCGCCGTCCGATTTGAACTTCGGACGAGCGGCGCGAGATGAATCGGACTCGAGTGAGTCGGGGTGGACTTCGATGAGCTGGCCGTCGTCGGTGAGTTTGCGTTCGCGCTGAATGGACCGGCCCGCTGGCGTGTACCACTTGGCCGTCGTGAGCTTGATGGCGTAGCCTCCGTCCAGGCGATACATGGACTGCACGAGTCCCTTACCGAACGACGTCGTGCCGAGGATGAGCGCGCGGTCGTGATCCTGCAGTGCTCCGGCCACGATCTCCGAGGCTGAAGCGGAACGTCCATCGGTGAGGACGACGAGCGGAATCGTTGGGGCCGCTGGCGTCTGCGTGGTGACGTGTGTGATCGTCGGCTCGCCGCGCTGGCGAACGCTCACGATCTCCTGGCCCTTGCCGAGGAAGACGTTCGCCATCGTGTCGGCCTGCTCGAGAAATCCACCGGGATTGCCACGAAGGTCGAGCACGACGCCCTTGGCGCCCTCGGCCGTGAGGCGCACGAGTGCCGCGCGCGTTTCGGACGAGGCGGTTTCACTGAAGCCCGTTACCGGGATGTACGCGATCTTGTTGTCGAGCATGATCGCATACGGCACTGCCGGGATGCGCACCACTTCGCGCGTGAAGGTGACCGCAAACTGGTCGGCGCCCGGACGGAGGAACTTTGCCGTCACCTGCGTGCCCGGCTTTCCTTTCAGCTTTGAGGAGACCTGCTCGATCTTCCATCCGCGGACCGCGAACGTGTCCACGCCGATGATCTTGTCGCCGACGCGAATGCCGGCGCGTTCCGCAGGAGTGTGCGGGAAAACTTTTTCGATCGTGATTAGGCCTTCCTGGCTCACGATCGTCATGCCGACGCCGCCATAGAAGCCACCGGTGCTCTGGTTGAACATCTCCAGATCCTTCGGCGTGTACAGCTCGGCGTATGGATCCTTCAGTTCGGTGACCAGACCGCGTGCAGCTTTTTCGTACAACGCGCCGACCGTGAGTGAGTCGACAAAGCGGTCGTTGACGATGGCGACGACCTGCTGGAAAAGGCGAACGCCACTTTGCGCCTGCCGCTCCTGAAGCACAAAGCCGCCAACCGCAATTGGGGCAATGAGGACAGCGGCGAGCAGGATCTTCTTGGCGCGTGGAGAGGTCACGGATCTATTCCTGAGGAAGACTATTAACGCGACTCGTATAGGAGAATACGCCTTGAATACGCCCTGCGCAAAGCATCTGTTCCCAATTCTCAAAAGAAAGATCAATCCGTGAACGGAGGCGTAACCTTATACCGCACAACGGGTTATGGCTGGTGCTGTGCCGGTCCAAGTGTGTAGTCGACATGCCAGACTCGCGCTTCTTGCACAAACACGGCGCTGCGAAGGATTCCGGCGGCGACCAGCATCTCGTGGGCAGGCTGGAGCACCCGCTGCAGGTGGGATGGAAATCGCTGCACCAACGGGAGTTGCTCGGCGAGTTGGTCGAGCGAAATTCGCCACAGCGGGAATGCCTGCGGCCGCATGACCTCGAGCAATCGATAGACGCGGCGGGCGACCGGCGACGAGAGTGCGAAGTAGCGCGTGGATGACAACAGTACCGTGTTGCCGGCCGCGATGTTGGCCCGAATCGGAGCGGCAATAGTGATGCGCGCGTCGCCGGGCTCGTTGCTCGTCATTGCGGGAAAGAGCGCCAGCTGTTCGCGTTCGGTGTTGCGGCGGCGGTCGATCTGCACTGACGACAGCATGGAGAAACTGCCGTTCATCGTGGTGCCAGACGACGCATCGACGTAGGCGTTGTCGGACTCGAGTGTGGTACGGAGCAAGCGAGTCAGGGCCGATCGCAGTTGTTCGTAGGTACGACCATCGACGCGGCGGCCCATCGACCGCAGGAGCGCGTGGAGGGTAAAGGACAACGCGCCGTCGGCGGGACTTCCCGCTTCGTGATATCGGCGAAGCAGCTCGACGTAGACATCCTGGTCGAAGGTGCCAGGCAGTCGTTCGCCGGGAGAGGGAAGCACTCTCCATCGGCCGCCGGTCCTCGGCTCGTACGAGATGGCGGCTTCATCGGCAGAGTCACTCAACCGGAATACCGGAAGCAACTCAAACGACCGATCGATCGGAATGGCTCGCGACGCTGCCCGCCGGCGCGCGGGAACCGTCATCCGGTGAGCTCGATGACCTGGCCCGTGACCTGCGCTGCCGCGGGTGAACAGAGGAACCGCATCGCATCGGCGACCGCCTCAGGCTCAACGAACTTCGTACCGTCGGGCATCGCGGCCACGTTGTGGTGCGTCCTGATTGACCCCGGCGCGATGGCATTCGCGCGTACACCACAGGCCTGCTCTTCCTGGGCAACCGCTCGCATGAGCGTAAGCACGCCAGACTTTGCGATGGCGTACGCCGCGGTGTTCTCCACCCGCGCACCGGGCATCGCAGCGGCGCTGGCCACGAAGACAATGGATCCGCGCGATTCCCTGAGCGCAGGGAGAAAGGCCCGTGTGGTTGCGTAGGCCGTTCCGAGATTGAGGGAAAGCTGCTGCGTCCACGCCACCGGATCGCTTTCAGCGACCGGGCCACTCATGGCGAATCCGCCGGCCAGATTAATCAATACGTCAACGCGACCCGCTGAGGCGCGGACCAGTGTTGCGAGGTGCGCCGTCGCGTCCGGGTTGGCGAGATCGCACGCGAAGGGATGTACGTCGAGTCCGTCCGTTCGCATTTGCGCGGCGCGTTCTTCTGCGGCTTCCTGCGATCGCGCGACGATGGAGACATGGTCGCCACGAGCCGCGAATGCGCGCGCAACGAAATCGCCGAGCTGCCCCGATTTGGCGACACCGGTGACCACGACCGAACGGCGAGCACCGGGGGTCGGGGTCACGAAACCGGTCACCTGTGCTCTTCGCGACCGAGCGCCGCGCGGACCGCCTCGCGCATGGCGACAAGCGCCGCATCGTCAGATACCGCCGAGTCGCTGCGCACGTTCAACTCAATTCCGTCCGCGACGGCAATGCGCCGCCACGACACCGGCTCGTCGCTGCCGGAAATCACGGAATGATCGGCACCGATTCCAAGTGCAGGGGCGAGCGATTGCGCGACGCGGCGTTCGAGGAGATCACCGGAGAGTTCGCCCATTTCGCGCCGAATGGCTTCGAGGGTCTGCCCTTCCCGCTGGCGGATCTTGATGGCCAACAACTGCAACAGGTGCCGGTAGTGGTAGGTCGCGGCGGTGCCGCGCCCCTCCGGGTGATCGATCAGTCCTGTGGCGACGTAGAACCGCACTGCCCGTGCACTCGGCACGGCTCGCGCGGAGGCGTTCGTCGGTCGAATGCCAGCGGCGTCAACGAGCGCGGTGACGTGTGCGGCGAGCCCACGCGCGTTCCACGGAGCGTGGCGCGCGTGAACTCGAAGCAGCGAAACCGGCGGTTCGGGCGCCATGTGTAGTCGCGGACTTCAGCGTCCGCGGCCTACTTCTTTGGGCGCGCCTTCGCCTTCTTTGCCGGCGATGCCTTTTTCTTGGCTACTGGTTTTGCCTTCTTCGCGACCGGTTTGGCCGGCTTCTTCTTGGTGACCGGCTTTGGAGCCGCCTTTTTCGCCGGTTTGGCCGCTGGCTTGGCCGCTGGCTTGGCCGCTGGTTTTGGCGCCGGTTTTGGCGCCGGTTTCGGCGCCGATTTCGGCGGTTTCGGCGGTTTGGCCGTCGGTGTTACAGCGGCCGTTGCGACGACCTTCGCACCGGCTGTCGGTGCGACTGGTGCTGGACCGCCGTCACCGGAGAGGGAGACCGCGCCAGGCTTCCGACCACGCTTGCGCGGACCCGAGTCCTCGAAAGGTTCGGCGTCGTCGTCGTCGCCGTCGGCGGCCTCGGCGGCCTCTGGAGCCTCCTCATCGTCGTCAGACGAATCCTCGGCGCTGTCCCAGATCGAATCGCTGTGGTCCTTGTTCGTGGCCCAGCCGCCACCCTCGTTGTCGTCTTCGTTGTACGAGGCGCTGCTGCCACCACTGTAGCTGCTGTCTTCGCCGTCGTCGTCGTAGCTGCGTTCGTTGGTCAAGGCGTCAGAAGTCGCCATGAAATCCTCCTTATCAGTGCGAAATTCACCTGCTTACCCACCGCTGAATACACTACTCGAGCACACGAGTCAAGCGGGGGTGCGAATATCCGAGTCCGCGAGCGCCGGAACGGGGTCTCGGCGCTGTGGGGTACGTACTGTGCGGCGCGCCTTAAGCCACAGGGTTGCGTCGTCGAGCATAGTGTACACCACTGGCACCACGAACAGTGTCAGGAGGGTGGATGTGATCAATCCGCCAATGACGGCGCGGGCCATTGGCGCACGCTGTTCTGCCCCTTCGCCGAGGGCAAGGGCGAGGGGGAGCATGCCGAAAATCATGGACGTAGTAGTCATGATGATCGGACGGAGGCGAATGCGTCCAGATTGGAGGATGGCATCGAGTCGCGAATCTCCTTCGTCGCGCCGTTGGTTCACGAAGTCAATGAGCAGGATGCCGTTCTTCGTCACGAGACCCATCAGCATGATGATGCCGATCATCGACATGACGTTGACCGTGCCCTTCGTGATCAGCAGCGCCAGTGCGACGCCGAGGAAGCTGAGGGGCAGGGACAGCATGATGGAGAGCGGCTGGATGAACGAGCCGAACAGCGATGCGAGAATCAAGTAGATGAACACGACGGCGAGCCCGAGCGCCTGAGCGACGTAGCCCTTGGTTTCATTCAGGTTCTTTACGTCGCCGCCGAACTTGGTGCGATAGCCAGCCGGGAGAGCGAGCGAGTCGATCGCGGCCTGCGCGCGCGCGGCCACGTCACCCACAGGGGCCCCTGGAAGCACCTGGGCCGAGATCTGGATCTGTCGTTCCAGCTGGAGGCGCTGAATGGTCTGCGGGCCGACGCCAGGTACGAACTCGGCGACCTGTGTCAGCGGAATACTGGCGTTTCGACCGGTGCGGACATCGATCCCGCTGCCGGAGATCGGGATGTTCGCGACATTCGCTGCCGTTTCACGAAGCGAGTCAGGATAGATGACGACGACATCGTGCGAATAGCCTTGCGGATCCTGCCAGGTGGTGGCGCGGCCGCCGGTAAAGAGCGGCTGCAGCGTGCTGGCGATCGTGCCGATGCCCAGCCCAGCCGCCCACGCCTGCTGGCGGTCCACGCGCACGTCGAGCTGCGGCACATCGCCTTCATCGGACGATGTTGGTTCCGCCATGCCGACCGTCTTGCGGGCGGCCTCAAGGACCTGCGCGGCGATGAGTTTGAGTCGTGCCGGTTCAGGACCCTGCACGTTGATCTGGATTGGCGCACCGCGGCCGCCGAACATCGACATCGTCTGGCCGATGCTGGCTTTCACGCCGGGGAAGTCATTTAGATGCTGCCGCAACTCGGCCTGAATCTCGAACTGTGCGCGCGTCCGTTGTGATTTGGGTTTGAGGCGCATGTAGACGCTCCCGCTCCCGCTGCCGCGGCCCATACCGCCGCCGCCGCCCACGGAGAGCTGCGTGAATTCCACTTCTGGAATTTTCTGCACGAACTTGTCGATCGCCTGGCCCCTGACGAGGCCGTAGGCGAGACTGGCGCCTGGCGCAGTGCGGAAATTCACACTGAACTCACCGGCGTCGTAGTCCGGCATCCAGGTGAATCCGATGAGACGGAAGAGCAAGAAGGCCGTGACGATGGAGGCGGCGGCGCCGCCTACAATCAGCGGACGGTGTGCCAGCGACCAACGGAGCCAGCTCGGATATTTGTCTGCGACTCGCTCAAACCACTCGTCGAAGTGCAGTGCGACACGGCGAATCGGTCCGGCGTGTCGACGGGCCTCTTCGCCATGCTCACTGGCATCAGGATCGTACCAAATACTCGAGAGCATCGGGTCGAGCGTGAATGAGACGAAAAGCGATACGAGTACCGCAAACGCGACCGTTACGCCGAACTGGAAGAACATCTTGCCGATGGTTCCGCCCATGAACGCCACCGGGATGAACACGGCGACCACAGCGAGCGAGGTGGATAGCACGGCGAGTCCGATTTCGTCGGTGCCGTCCTTCGCCGCACGGTGGTGGTCTTTTCCCATCCCGAGATGGCGCACGATGTTTTCGCGCACCACGATGGCATCGTCAATCAATAGTCCGATCGCGAGCGACAACGCCATCAGCGTCATGGTGTTCAGCGTGAACTTGAACAGCCACATGATGAAGAACGCCGAGATGATACTGACCGGCAGCGTGAGGCCCGTGATAACCGTCGATCGCCAGGAGTTCAGGAAAAGGTAGATAATGGCGATCGTCAGGACTGCGCCGAGAATGATCGTCAGCTCGACGTCGGCCAGCGCTTCGCGAATGTGCTTCGCGTTGTCGCGAACGACCGTGAGGGTGAGGTCCGGCGGCAGCGTGCGTTCGACTTCGGCCACGACCTGTTTCACGCGCTCGACGACTTCCACGGTGTTCGATCCCGAGATTTTGAGCACCTCGAGTGAGACCGTTGGCACGTTGTTCAGGAGCGACGCCGACCGCTTTTCCGACACGGTGTCGACGACACGCCCGATGTCGCGGACGCGGACCGGCGATCCGGCGCGTACCTGCACGACCACGTCGCGGAAGGCGAGTGGGTCAACGACGCGGCCCGTGATACGCACGAGGCGTTCAGCGTCGCCCTTGATAATGCGGCCCGCGGGCACTTCCTGATTCTCGCGGCCAAGCGCCGTCATTACTTGATCAGGCGTGACGCCATAGGCGCGCATGTTGACTGGATCGAGCTCAACGCGAATCTGGCGCGTGGCGGCACCGTTGATGTTCAAGCCACCGACACCTGGAACGCTTTCAATGCGCAGGCGGATGACCTGGTCGGCGATGTCGCTGACTTCGCGCAGGGTCCGCGTCTTGCTCTGCAGCGCAATGGTCATGACCGGCGAGTCATTTGGATCGAACCGCATGATCGTCGGGTCGAGAATGTCGCGCGGGAGCTGGCGCCGAATACGCGCGACCTTCACGGAGATTTCCGGTTGCATGCGCACCGGATCCACCCCGAGATTGAAGTTCAGTCGGACGCTGGACGAGCCCTCGGATGACGTCGAGGTGATTTCATTGAGGCCGTCGACTGTGTTCAGCGCTTGCTCAAGGGGTCGCGTGACTTCGCGCTCCATCACTTCTGGTGAGGCGCCCGGGTAGTTCGTGTTGACGGAGATCACGGGGTAGCTCACGTCAGGGTATTCGTCGACGGCGAGCCGCGAAAAACCAACAAGGCCAAAGACGACCAGCGCCACCATCATCATGGTGGCGAAGACCGGGCGCTTGATCGAAACGTCAGAAAGAAACATGGGAACCGTCCGCTAGGGACGCGCCGTTCAGGGCGCGGACTTCTGGCCTCGGCGTCCGCCGCTGCGGCCGCCTTCGGTACCGATGATCGTGACTTTCATCGCCGGTCCGAGTGTGCCGGGGCTGCCGACCACTACCTGATCGCCGTCGTGTAAGCCGTCCGTGATCTGAACCATGCCCCGTGAGTCGTCGGAGATGCCCGTCTGGACGAACACCAGCGCGAGCTCACCGCCCTGGATTTTGTAGACGAAGTGGCGCGTGCCGTCGACGTTCTCGCGCACGGCTGTGACGGGCACGACAAGCGCGTCGCCGACGGTCTGCGTGACGAGCTGGCCTGTGGCGAAGCTGTTTCCTTTGAGCAGGCCCTTCGGATTGGGAACGGTGACGTAGACGGCGACCGAACGCGTGGCCGGGTCGATCGTCGGGCTGACTCGCGATACCCGGCCCGTGAATGCCCGGCCATCGGAGGTGAATCGAACGGTCTGCCCAGGTTTCACCTCATCGGCGCTGCGTGCCGGAATCGCGCCGGCGAGTTCGAGCGTCGCGGTGCGCACCATGGTGAAGAGCTGGGTGCCGCGGGGCGTATTTTCGCCGTCTTGCACGAGGCGCTTCTCGATCGTTCCCGCGAAGGGGGCAGCGATGCGCGTGTCGCGCACCCCGTTGGAGGCCGTGCGCTCGCGCGCTTCGGACGCCGCAAGACGCGCCTTGGCGGCTTCGGCTGCCTGCTCGGCGAGGCGAAGATCACGCTCCGCGATGGCGCCAACCTTGAAAAGGCCTTTCGACTGCTGTGCATTCCAGGTGGACGTTTCTGCGTCGCTCTTTGCGGCGGCGACGTCGGCTTCTGCGGAGCGCAGCGTGGCTTCCTGTTCACTTGATTCGAATTTTGCGAGCACCATGCCGGCCGATACCGTCTGGCCTTCACGCACCATCACCTTGTCGATGACACCGTCGATACGCGTGCGAACATTGGCGCTTTCGAACGCGCGGAGGTCACCGGAAACAGCGATCGTTGCCTCGACGGGGCCTTTGCTGACCTTGAACACGTCGGTCGCGCCAAGCACAACCGAGCTGTTACGAGGCCCACCGCCACCACCTTGACCACGTCCGCCTTCGCCGGTTCCACGGCCACCACCGCGAGCGCCACCGCGAGCGCCGCCGCGAGCGCCGCCGCGTCCAGCAGGAGCACCGCTATCGGCCACTGCTGGCGCTGCGCCGGTGGCTGCAGGCGCGCCGCCCGTTGCGCCGTCGCGTCCGCCGTCGCGTCCGCCGCGACGACTGCGCTGGGCGGAATCCTGTGGAGCAGGAGCGACAGATGCCGCCGTTGAATCCGCAGATTTAGAGGGTCGTGCGCGCTTTTCGCCCTGGGCGGCCGAAGCGACGGCCGTCAGGGAGAGCGCGGCAACAAGAAGCGTGGTCTTACGGAGCATTTGATACACGGGACGTGAGTCCAGAAGACGAGCGAACCGGTATCGTTGCTCCGGTTGGCAAAGGAATGGGCCGACCGCGCACACGCGCGAGCTCAGCCGTAGCGAGGTAAACGTCGAAGAGCGCCCGAATTTCATTCGATTGCGCCGTCAGCATGGCAAACTGGGAATCGGTGACTTCGAGCTGCGTGCTCAGGCCGCGGGAGAAGCGAAGCGAAGCGAGCTGGAACGACTCTTCCGCTTCAGCGACGTTCTGGCCGCGCGCATTCCAGGCAGCCCGCGCACGGTCGAACTCCGCGCGCGCGCGCGCGACGTCGAGCGATGCGGCTTCGCGCTGCTGGTGGAGGTTCGTTTCCGCGATGGACCGCTGGGCGGACGCGAGCTCAATGTTCGATTTGGTGAGCAGGCCGTCGAAAATCGCCCAGTTCACGGTGAAGCCGAAGTTGCGGTCGGCGAAGAACCCATTGTTCTGGCACTTCGCCGGATCGGGCCGGGCCGGTACGCAATACGCATTGGCCGTCGCGCCAAGGCGCTCGGGGAAGCCGTTCTGCGTTGGCAGCGCGAGGTAGCCGTAGTTGAAGTTCATGCTGACCGTCGGCATCAACACGCCGCGGGCGACGCGCACGGCGTCACCGCGCGCCAGCAGCGTGAGTTCTGCTGAACGCACGGTGCCACGGATGTCGTCCGGACCTAGATCAGCGGCGGTGGAATTGACGATGGCGCGGACGGTTCCGGTATCGAGCGTTGTGGTGAGTGCGATGGGACGATCCATTGCGATGTCGAGCAACCGCTTCAGGTCGAGCAGGGCGTTTTCACGGTCGTTGCGCGCCTGGAACACCAGCGGTTCGATGTTCGCCTTCTGCACGCGCGCATGGAGCACGTCGAAGCGTGACGACCGACCGGCGCTGGCCAGCTGCTCGACTTGCACGAGACGTTCAGCGGAAATCGCCAAGTTCCGTTCCTGCAACTCCACCAGGCGTGCGAAGTAGATGGCGTTGATGTAGGAACGCTGCATGTCAACCGCGAGTCGTGCGTGCGTTTCGCCGGCATCGAACTCCGACGCATCGCGCAGATGGTTTGCCGCGCGCGACGCCGAGAAAATTCGCCCGCCCTGAAAGAGCGTCTGCGTGGCGATGAAGGTGCCTTGAAAGGTGTAGGCCTGTTGAAAGGCGGAGCCGACGATATCGCCGCGTGCGTTCTTGAGACTTTGCGTGTTGGTGCCCTGGAAACGCAACTGGGGGACGCCTGGCGCCATGGCGGCGCCGAACTGCGCGTCGGTTACGGCAAGGTTGAGCCGGCTCAACCGGGACTCATCAGATGTCGTGATCGCGTGCGCGACCGCCTCTCCGATAGAAACACGGAGGGTGTCGGCACGGCGCTCAGCCCGTTGGGCTGCAGCGGGTTGGGCGAGGAGTGCGAGGGCTCCCAGAGCCCCCAATTGGCAGCGCAGGTTCATTGGGAGTTTAACGCATGTTGGGCGCGGCTCGTTGGGGTTCAAGCCGAGCTAAAGCTATGGGGCAACGAACTCCGGAACTACGAGGTGGGGAATGATACCAGCCTTGTGCCCCCGCTCGAGGAACAGGGCAACCGACTTTCGTCCGGCATCGCCGTAGTCCAGCGTCCAGTCGTTGACATACATGCCAACAAACTCGTCAGCCTTACCACGTTCGAGTCCGCGGGCATACTTCATCGCATGGTCAAGCGCATCGGTTCGGTGGCTCAATGCATGCGCTATACTGGCTTTCAAGTGGCGCGAAATCTTATGCGTGATATCGGAGCCGAGGTCACGCCTGACGACGTTCCCGCCAAGGGGAAGGGGTAGGCCGGTCTCTGAATACCACCACTCACCCATGTCCGCAATGAGGTGGAGTCCGTTATCGGCGTAGGTCAGCTGCCCCTCGTGGATGATCAAGCCAAGGTCGGCGCGGCCATCGAGCACCGCTTGCTCAACCTGGTCGAAAGGCGTGACGACCGCTTCGAAGGAAGGTTCGTAGAGGCGGAGCGAGAGGTACGCGCTGGTGAGCATCCCTGGAATGGCGATGCGCTTTCCGCGAACCTGCTCGCGCGTCATCGGCATCTTGGCGACGAGACGTGGACCGTAGCGGTCCCCCATCGACGCGCCGCTCGAGAGGAGCGCGTAGCGATCCGTCAAAAACGCGTACGCATGAATCGAAACCGCGCTGACTTCGAGCTCGCCGCGCAGCGCGCGCTTGTTGAGCGACTCGATGTCCTGCAGCTCATGTACGTATTCAAGGCCTTCGGTATCGATCAACCCTTCCGCGAGCGCGTAGAACATGAACGCGTCATCAGAATCCGGGCTGTGGGCTACATGGATTTTCACGGCGTCTACTTCCTGGTTGAATCCGGTTTTTTGAGCGCGCGATCGATGTCGCTCTGGTGTTCCACGTATTCCTTGAGGCCCTTCGCGCGCTCTGCAGGAACCGCGGCTACGAGTTGGGCGCGGTACTTGGCGATGGCGGCTGCGTCCTTCTTGAGATCAGCGACCTTGAGGGCAAGGATGAGGCCGAGCAGGTGATTGGGCTGTGTCTTGAGGACCGTATCGGCTTGTGCCTGCGCCGCCGCCACATCGCCGACGACGGACGCGATCGTTCCGATGTCATAGCGCGCATGCGCGTCGAGCGGACCGATCCGCTCATAGGCCAGCATGGCCATCGGCGCGAACATGTTAGCGCTGTCGGCCTTTCCTTCGGATGCATATCGCATCACACGATCGAAGAGCCGGCTCGCGGCTTCTTCGGGCGACATTTTCGATATATCAGGTGCCCGAACCGCTCCGCCGCCATTGGCGAAGGGTGCAAAGGGCGCCTCGGGAGATTGCTGCTCAGGTGCCGCGGACCTGGTCGCAAACTGTTGGCCGGCCACGAACGCGACCAATACAATGATCACGGTTGTCGCGACCATCCAGGCCTGCGGCGCATTGGCGCGCCCGCCAGCGACGGGTGTGGTGCTCCCTCCAGCTGCTGGCGTTCCGCAGTGGTGGCAGAAGCGGGCGCCCGCGGGCATGGGTTTACCGCAGGAGGGGCAATCCTGCGCCGTGAGCGCGGCGCCACAGTCGGCGCAGTAGCGTCCGGAAGCGGCCTCGCCGCAGCGCGGGCATCGGGTACCAGATGGAGGTGTCGTCACAGGCGAAAAATACCATCCGAGCAGGGGGTTTGTGTTTGCCGCGGGGGTGCGTGAAGGCCGATATTTCCCCTGAGTTGCACGCACACTTCAGAGGAAACGTGGCAGGCAAGACCCGATCGCTACTCGCCGATCTATCCGGCGCAACCAAGAAGGACATTCTGGACCTTGCCGAGGCGCACAATGTGCGTTTCCTGCGGCTGATGTTCACCGATATCCTGGGGATCAACAAGAACGTCGAAATCCCAGCCTCGCAGTTCGGAAAGGCACTCGACGGCGACATCATGTTCGACGGGTCGTCGATCGAAGGGTTTGTTCGGATAGAAGAATCCGACATGCTGCTCGCACCGGACCTCTCGACCTTCAAGATTTTCCCGGGTGGTACAGCCGAGAACCGAGTGGCGCGGCTTATTTGCGACATCACGACACCGGACGGAAAGCCGTTTGGCGGCGATCCTCGCGGAGCGCTCAAGCGCCAAGTCGCGCGCGCCGCAACCCTCGGCTACACGATGAACGCGGGGATGGAAGCCGAGTTCTTCATGTTCAAACTGGGACCCGATGGCGCGCCGTCGACGACGACGCACGATGTGGGGTCGTACTTCGACCTCACGCCGGTGGACCTTGGCGAGGATGCGAGGCGGACCATTGTGGACGTGCTCGAGCAGATGGGATTCGAGATCGAGGCCGCGCATCATGAAGTAGCACACGGCCAACATGAAATTGACTTTCGTTACGCCGACGCGCTGACGACGGCAGACAATCTGGCCACGTTCCGCTTCGTCGTTCGCCAGGTGGCGAAGCAGTACGGGATGCATGCGTCGTTCATGCCGAAGCCGATTTTTGGCCAGGCCGGCAGCGGCATGCACACGCATCAATCGCTGTTCGCTGCGGGGAAGAATACGTTCTTTGACGCGAATGGCGAGTTTGAATTGTCCGCGATTGCGCACCAGTACATCGGCGGATTGCTGCAGCACGCGCGCGGCATGTGCGCGATCACGAATCCGCTCGTGAACTCGTACAAGCGACTCGTACCGGGATACGAAGCTCCCGTGAACGTGGCGTGGTCAATGCACAATCGGTCGCCGTTGATCCGCGTACCGGCGCGACGTGGCGCAGGAACGCGCGTGGAGCTACGGTCGCCGGATCCGAGTGCGAATCCCTATCTCGCGCTGGCGGTGATGCTGGCCGCGGGGCTCGACGGCGTAGAAACGCAGGCGAGCTCGCGCGAGCCGGTGAACGAGAACATCTGGGAGATGAGTTTCCGTGAGAAGCGGAGGCTACGGATTGACGACCTCCCGCATGACCTGAACGAAGCGTGCGACGAACTCGAGAAGGATGAGGTGGTTTGCGCGGCGCTCGGCGAACACATCACCAAGCACTTTCTCGCCGCCAAGCGACAGGAATGGCGAGACTATATCAGCCAGGTCAGCGCATGGGAACTCGAACAGTATCTGGCCAAGTACTAGTGCTGGCTGCCCGCGCGCTGGCCGTGCTTTGTGTTCCCGCGCGGCTCCGTGCACAACGCATTCTTCCTCGCCGGGAACAAGCCAACCAACACCGTGACATTCGTGGATCTCGCGTGTCGTTCACGTTCTCGCAAAACCAAGGGGCGGATCCGCAGTTCGCGGACCCGCCCCTTTCCGTTCCGGGAACGGAAACCAACAGACCCCGAGCGAACTACACCGGGAAGACCATCTCGCGATAGCGCGGGAGCGGCCAACGCGCGTCGTCGATCTTGAGTTCCAGCGCGTCACATGCGACCCGCACATCGGCCATGGTATCGGCACCGGTGGAGGTGAGGAACTGCGCTTGCTTTGCGGGAGCATCGTGCATGCCTTCGGCCTTGTCGATCGCGGCACTGAGCGCGGCGGACGATTTCTGCAGCTCACCGACGAGCTTGCCGATGGCATTGGCCGCCTCGATCTGTGGGACGGCCTTCACGCCAGCCGCCTTGGACGCGGCGGCGGCGTTCACGAGCACGGCGAGGTATCCGTGCGCAGCCGGCGCCACCATCGTGTCGGCCATCTCACGGAGCGTGTGCAGCTCGATGAGCATGTCCTTGATGTATCGCTCAAGGCGAATGTGATAGCGTGAGTCGACTTCCTCACTCGAGAGAATGCCGAGTGAGGTGAAGAGTTTGCGTGACTGCGGGGTGACGATCTGGGCCAGCGCCTCCGGCGTACGACGGAGGTTGAGCAGGCCGCGCTTCTTGGCCTCGACCACCCAGGCGTCTGAGTAGTTGTTGCCTTCGAAGCGAACGGACTTCGTTTCGCGAAACGCGGCGCTCACGACCTTGAGCACGGCGTCATCGCGATTCTTCGTCTTCTTCATCTCGGCCTTGAGTTGCGCCGTGAGTTCGGCAATGGATTCGGCGACCGTTGCGTTCAGCAGCATCACGGGGAAGGCGATGGACTGCGAAGAACCGACGGCGCGGAACTCGAACTTCACGCCGGTGAAGGCGAAGGGCGACGTGCGATTGCGGTCGGTATTGTCCTTTGCGACTTCGGGGAGCTTGGCGACGCCGAGCTTGAGCATCGCTTCCGCGGCGCCCTGCTTGCCCGTCTTGCCAGCCGCGATGTCGTTGATGACCCGCGTGAGCATCTCACCCATGAACACGGAAATAATCGCCGGCGGCGCTTCGTTCGCGCCGAGGCGATGTTCGTTGCCGCTTGTGCCGATGCCGGCGCGGATGAGGCCGGCGTGTTTGTGCACGGCCTTGAGCACGGCGGCAAGGAACAGCAGGAAACGAATGTTCTGATGCGGCGTCTTGCCCGGCTTGAGGAGATTGACTCCGTCGAGATCGTTGTCGGACGCGATGGCCAAGGCCCAGTTGCAGTGCTTGCCCGAGCCATTGATGCCGGCAAACGGCTTTTCGTGCAATAGCGCCTGGAGGCCGTGACGAAGCGCCACCTTCTTCAGGATGCTCATCACGAGCTGGTTGTGATCGACGGCGATGTCCGTTTCTTCGAAGATCGGCGCCATTTCGAACTGACAGGGCGCGACTTCGTTGTGGCGTGTCATGATCGGCACGCCGAGCTTGTAGAGCTCATGTTCGACTTCGGCGATACAGGCCTGCACGCGTTCGGGGATCCCACCGAAGTAGTGGTCTTCGAGCTGCTGTCCCCGCGGCGGCGGCGCGCCAATGAGCGTGCGGCCACCCATGACGAGGTCAGGCCGCAGCGCGAAGTGGCCGCGGTCGATGAGGAAGTACTCCTGCTCGGCGCCGAGCGTCGTGTAGACGCGGAGCGCGCCCTTGTCGCCCAGGAGCTCGAGCATTTCCAGTGAACGCTGCGAGAGCACATCGCTTGAGCGAAGCAGCGGGGTGAGCTCGTCGAGCGCCTCACCGTGATAGCCGATGAACGCCGACGGAATGCAGAGCGTCTTGGCGCCGCCGGATTCCATGATGAAGACGGGTGACGCCGGATTCCACGCGGTGTAGCCGCGCGCTTCCCAGGTGGCGCGCAGTCCACCAGAAGGGAACGACGACGCGTCTGGCTCGCTCTGAATGAGCTGATCGCCGGAGAACTTTTCGATCGGGGCGTTATTCTCGTCGAAGCTGAGGAACGCGTCGTGTTTTTCAGCAGTGAGCCCAGTCTGCGGCTGGAACCAGTGGCAGAAGTGCGTGACGCCGCGGGAGACGGCCCATTCCTTGATGACCTGTGCGACCGTCGGTGCGATGTCGATGTCGAGTTTCTTTCCGAGTCGTACCGAGGCGAGCAGTTTTACATAGATCTCGGCGGGAAGCTTCGCGCGCATATGCTTTGCGCCGAAGGTGTTGATGCCGAAGTACGCGGATGTTGGGGACGGAAGCTCTGGTGAAGCAGCGTGCGGTGCGGCGGCGAACCGTGAGCTGATGGCGCTGAGAGCTTTGGCGCGAGGCGACGAGGCGTCGGACATAGTTAATGAATGAGGGGATGCCGAGGTGTACAGGGAAATGTGCAGATTGAGCAAACTTATCGCGTCATTCTGCAAAATTCAACGGAAAAACGTCAAGAATGTCCACAATTACGGTCATTATGGACAAGTCTTGGCGTACATTTGTGACAATTGGAGCCCGTAGCCATTGGAACGGCGGTCGGCGGGCGCTAAGAACGGCTCACCACCAACCGAGCACTTTCCACCATGCGAGTCCGGCGACCGTCCAGATCGTGATTGTCGCGAACGAGACGTAGAGGCCGAGCCTCCACCAATCACGTTGAGACACGTAGTTCGCACCGAAGTAAATCGGGGCCGTCGTCGTTCCGTAGTGCGTGAGCGACGCCGAGAGGTTGGAGAAATAGGCGAGCATGATCACGGTAAGCAGCGGCGGTGCTCCGGCGGCCATCAACACCACCGCGAAGGGCACGAACATCGCCGTGACATGCGCGGTGATACTCGCGAATCCGTAGTGCGCGTAGAAGTAGATAAGGAGCAGAATGGCCAGAGCCGCACCCCACGCGAGCCCGGTGGTCAAGCCGGCAGCGGACTGCGCGAATCTCTCGGTGAGTCCTGAGCGGCCGACCGCTTCGGCCATCCGCACGACGCCGCCATACCAGAGGAACACATCCCAGGCGCCACGCTCACTGATGATGTCGTCCCAGGTGAGCACGTTGGTCAGGAAGAGGAGACAGACGCCGAGGAGCGCGACCACGGCGTAGTCGATGTGATGCAGCGGGCCGGTCATCCAGAGTCCGGACACGAGCACAAAGACGAACAGCATCATCCGTTCATTGCGCTGCATGGGCCCGATGCGCGCCAACTCCTCTTTCGCCAAACGCGTGGCATCGGGCGTGTGCGTTACCTCTGGCGGGTAGAGCTTGAACAGCAGCCACGGGATAAACGCGAGCGACAGGAGGCCGGGCACTGATGACCCGAGAAGCCACTTGGAATAGCTCAAGTCAATTTTAGTCGTCTCCATCGCGAGCTTCGCGACGATGACATTGGATGCCTGGCCGGTGAGGAACATGGCACAGGCGATCACATCGCTCTGATAGATCGTGATGAGCAGGAACGCTCCGAGCCGGCGCGCCGTGGCGCCGGGCTTCGATTCGTACGCTTCGGCGAGACTGCGCGCGATGGGGAAGATTACGCCGCCGCAGCGCGCGCTGTTGCTCGGGAGGAATCCCGCCAGCAGCGCGTCGGTAGATGTGAGCGCGTAGGCGAGGCCGAGGGAATTTTTCCCGATGGCACGGATAAACAGATATGCGATGCGACGCCCCAGTCCCGTATTCAGCACGCCGCGCGACATGAAGAAAGCGCAGAGCACGAGCCATACGAGTGGGTCCGCATACCCGGCGAGCGCCTCGCGCGCGGGCATCGTTTTCGTGATCGCGAGGGCTGCGACACCGAGAAATACGACAGCGCCAGCCGGAACCGGCCGAACGATGGAGCCGACAATCGTGCCCGTGAAGATGGCGAGCAGATGCCATGACTCAGGAGAGATACCGGTGGGAACCGGCATAGCGAGAACCGCGAGCGCGGAGCCCGCGACGAGAAGCCAGCGTAGGGACGTTGACATGGTGCGAGAATGTACCGCTTGGAGCGGAGGTTCGCGTCGGCTACTTTTCTCTCTCGTAGACAAAGGGTCTGGCACCGTAGCCAAGTGGTAAGGCAGAGGACTGCAAATCCTTTATTCGTCGGTTCGATTCCGACCGGTGCCTCTGAGGGACAGTAGGTAGACGGCAGTTGGGAGATGACAGAGGACAAGAATGGACGAGCGGCGCGCAACTTTATTGCGCGCCGCTCGTCCATTCACCGAAGACGAAATCGTGTCGCATGGTATTGCGTGATTCGTCGGTGTCGTGGTACTGTACTGTTGTCGACTCGGTACGCGTCCGGGCGCGCTGAGGCGACAGAATGACGAGGGCCGGGCACTCGCGAGAGGAGCCCGGCCCTTTTGTTTTCCGTCAGCGCATCAGCGATCGAGCAGCGGATACCACCGTTTTGGTGCGCGGCGATCCACGAGTTGTTCCGCCATCGCGGCCACGCGGAAGAGCAGCCGCTCACTCCAGGGGCGACCAATCACCTGCAGGCCGACGGGCATTCCGGCGGCGTCATAGCCCGCGGGGAAGCTGATGGCGGGGTGACCCGTGAAGTTGGACGGGAAGGCGAATCGCATGACTTCCGTAGTCATCGACAGGTTCGATTCTCCCCTGGCAAGTGCCGCCGGATTGATGCGCGGGGCAACCTGGCCGGTGGCTGGTGTCACGACGACATGCACGTCGCGGAAGACGGCTCGCCACTGTGCCATGGCGCGCGTACGGATACGTGCGGCGTTGACGAACTCGGCAGCAGTAAACGAACGCGCGATTGCGAGATTCGCGCGCGCGTCGAGTGAAAATTCGGTGCCTCTGGACGGATGCACTGCCGACATGGCCGATGCCATTTCGCCCGTGATCGCGACAACGTGTGCAACGCGCTGGAGGTCCAACTCGGGAATCTCCACCTCGACAATGGTGGCGCCGAGCCGTTCAAACTCACGCACCATGACCTCGCAGCGATCGACAACGTCCTTCGTGGCGTGACGGAACCAGGGCCAATAGACGCCAACGTGCACCCCTCTGAGCGAGCCGGGAATGGCGACGTCGAGGGAAACGGAGGGGTGCGAGCGCGAATTGGGATCGAGGGCGTCGTCGCCGGCCATGATGGCGTAGGCCGCCGCGCAATCGCGTACGGTGCCGGCGATGGGGCCGAGGTATGCCACGCTCCACACGAGCGATGCCGCGCCATGCTCGCTGATGCGACCGAACGTGGGCTTGAGGCCGACGAGGCCGCAGAATGCCGACGGAATGCGAATGGATCCGCCGCCATCGGCGCCAATGGCCATTGGCACGAGTCCGCTTGCAACGGCCGTGGCTGATCCGCTCGACGAGCCGCCGGTGTGATAGGCGTCGTCGTAGGGATTGCGCGTGGTGCCGTAGTGCGGATTCAACCCGGTAACATTGATGCCGATCTCATGCATGTTGGCCTTGCCGACAATCAGCGCGCCGGCCGCGCGCATGCGCGCCACGACGGTCGCGTCAATCTTCGATGGCGCCCCGCCGAACACTCGCGTGCCGACGGTCATCGGATACCCGAGGGCGTTCATCTCGTCCTTCACCGCAACCGGCACGCCGTCCCATGGACCGATCGGCTTGCCGGCCTTCCAACGCGCCGCGCTCGCCGCCGCTTGCGCGGCGAGGTCGTCTTCACGTACGGCAATGAACGCACGCAGCGGGCGGGCATGCGCATCGCTGGCGTGCCACTGGGAGACGAATCGCGCCGCGACCTGCTCGGGGGTCGTTCGGCCCGAGCGGTACGCAGCGCCGAAGTCGGCGGCGCTGGGAAACTGAAATCCTGGCGGAGCGGGCGGCCTGGCGGGTTGATCGCTATACGGACTGTCGTTCGGATCGAATGGATCGAGTGCGGGGATGCCGGGGTCTTCCGAACTGTGCATCGGGAAGAGTGCCGGCGCTTCATCGAGCGCGATTTCGCGAAGGCGAGTGATTCCCGCATCGCGTTTCAGTTTCTCGACGATGGCGGGACCGACCAACCCGTTTTCGACGAGGCGGACCAACAGGCCAAGCGCGCGGCTTCCGAGGCGCGGAAGCGAGACCGATCGCAGGTCGTACGTCATGCTGTTGGCGTTGCTCGCCGCACTACTTGATTGGTTTGGCGAGAACGCCGACGTGGCCCCGGGCGCCTGCGACGAAACCGGCGCTCGCGCTTGCGAATCCAACCCCGTAGGCCGTGAGCGTATCCGCATGCGTCCAGCTGCCGCCGAAGTTGCGGGTGTACGCCACGCCGGTCTGTCCGACGGCAATGAAGAGTGGCGGCGTGGTGCCGGGCACGTAGATCACTCCGGAGGTCGTCCCGTCCGGGCGCTGCGTGCTCGCGGGTGTCCACGTGGCGCCGCCGTCCGTCGTGCGCACGGCAAAGGCGTTCACGCCGCGTTCGTTGCGGTAGTCGCCACCGATAGCGAGGCCGTTCATGGCGTCCGAGAACGCGATGCCGAAGAGGCCGGAACTTGCGCCGCCCGGCATTCCGGTGGACGACGCCTTCCAGGAACGCCCCCGATCGGTTGTGCGAAAGACTCGCGCTTCTGCGCCGCCGCCTGTGGCGATCCAACCGTTGGATGTGCCTTGCACGGTGAGCTGTGTGTTGCTCGCGGCGAAGGCTGCTTCGCCGGGAAGGTTCTCGGGGAGATTGGCCGCGGGAACGCGCGACCAGCTCTTGCCGCCGTCATCAGTGGTGAGGATTACGAACTTCTTGTTGATGGGATCTGAGAAGGTGAAGCCGTGCTGCGTGTCCCAGAAGGCGACGCCGTCGAGGAAGAGGCCCTTCGTGGAATCGCTCCACGATTGCGCCCAGTTTTTGCCACCGTCCGTCGTGCGGAAAATTTTCGCCTGACCCTGCTCGGCCGGCCCAGCGCTGACGACAACGGCGGCGCTGGCATCGAAGGCCTTGATGCCGCGAAAGTCGAGGCGCGCGGCGCCGCGAACCGAATCCACACTCCAGGTGGCGCCGCCATCAATCGTGCGGAGCACCGTTCCACCTGTGCAGCCGGCCCACGCGACCTGTTCGTTGGCCGCGCTCAGACTGCGACAACTCGACGTGCTCGACGTGCTCGACATCGGCGCGTTCTTGAACGACGAGCCGTCGCGTCCATTGAAGAGGAGGCGATCCGTGATGCGATTGGCGGCTGCTTTCGCATCGAACGCGGGGTCATCGGTGAGGATGATGATCGAGGCATGGTGGCCTGGAATTCGGACATACGCGCCCTGCTTGCCGTCCGACGTGACGAATGCGGTCTGCCGAGCGAGTCCGCGATAGTTCTCAAAGTGCCAGCCGAGGCCGTTGCCTTTCCCGCCGCCGCCGCCCGGGGCAAACATTGAATCCTTGCCCGCTGTCGTGAGTGCTGGATTCGCGGTGAAGCCAAGCTCGAGGCGATAGAGATCGTCGACATTGGCGAGAATGGTGCCATCCTCATCAGCCTTGATGCGTTGTGAACCCATTGTGGCCAGCACTCGACGCTGCATGAGATCGGCGAGCTTGCCGCCGGATCGTTCAATGAGCAGTCGCGAGATGTTTTTCGCTCCCCCGGGCGCTGCGTTGACGCCAGTGAGGTATTCGCGAATAGTGGCGCTTCCACCACTAGAGAGGGGTTCGTCGAGCTTGAGTTTGTTGTCGCGCACCACGCCGAGCGTGGCGGACGCAAGCAAGGGGTCGGCGATGTTGCCGGTGGGAAAGTTCGGGTAACCGGTGGGCGGCACGAACTTCTTGTGGGTCTCGATGCCGTAGCCCTTGGCGACGAAGACGCGACCTTCCTGTGCGACATGCACCGTGGCCTTGCCGCCTCGCGCAAATCCCGAGAACACGGAATCGATGAACGCCAGCGTAAGCGGCGTCGCATCGATGGCGCGGGAAATGATCCGACGCGCGCCAAGGTGGTATTTGTCGCCGGGGAGGAGGGTCGTGTACGGCATGCCCGGATCATGCGGATCCTTGCCGGTGTAGACGAAGGCTTTGTTGCGCCCGATGATTTCGGCTTCGTCGCCTTTCACGACCCAGGCAGTGCCTTCGTCTTCCGAAATGAACATCATTTCAGGATGCCGCGGCTGAAGCGAGTCGGAGATATCGGGAAGCCGTTCGCGCGCGACCACGTGCATGTCGTCGCCGGTATTGCGGAGGAAGGAGAATCCTTTCGTGTAGCCTGGATACTCCATGATGAAGTTGTTGTTCGATGGCGCGCCTCGAACCATGAATTCACCGAGGATCGCGGCACCGGCGGACGACCCGCCGACCACGCCGCCTCGCGCCAGCACATTGTGAAACTCGGTGTAGATGCGTGTGCCAGCGTATGAGTCCACGAGGTGGAACTGGCGCCCGCCCTCGAACCAGACACCACCGGCGCGCTTGACGATGTTGACGAAGCTGTCGGAGTTGGCGAGATCCTTTCGGTTCGGATTGGAATGGAGGACCACCACGTTCTTCGCACCCGCTCCCTTGAACCCGTTGGCGCCGCGCCAGTCGGGTGGGTAGACCGTATCACCGCCTGCGGTGGGGATGTCGATGATGAGCGCGTTTGGACCACCAGCCGCGTCGATGAAGGCTTTGTAGATCTCGGGCCCCTGTCCTCCGCCGCCCACGACGAGCACCGTGCCGCGCGGAGGGCCGATGATTGGCGCGCCGCCGGACGGCGTGTTCGTGCCGCCCGAACTGGAGACGGCGCCGGCGCAAGCGGCGGTCAGCGCGAGGAGCGCGAGGGTGGCGCTACGGAAGCGGATATGGCGGCGGGAATTGACAGTGGGCACGGTGGCAGCCTCGGCAGAATGGGCAAAGGACGAACAGGGACAAGTTCGCGCAGACAGGCCTTCTTGGCGAGAGCGGGCCGTGCGTGGCGAGTTGGCCCGAAGTCGGGAGTGGCGCCGGTTACATTTGCACGATGCACCAGCCGCATGTCGCGATCCTGGCGGTTGCCGCCGCCCTATTGGGCTGCGGCAAGGAAGCCCCATTGATGGGCATGGTGATTGATCCGCCGCAGGAGGCCCCCGTGGTGCGGATGGCCGATGCCGACGGCACGACGTTCGACCTCGATCAGCTGCGCGGCAATCATGCCGTGCTGATCTACTTCGGCTACACGCATTGTCCGGACGTCTGCCCGGCAACGCTCGCCGACTGGGCGCGTGCGAAGCGGGCGCTTGGTGGTGCCGCTGATGGGGTGCGCTTCGTCTTTGTGAGTGTGGACCCCGCTCGAGACACCCCGAAGATCGCCCGCGACTACGCGCACCAGTTTGACGCCTCGTTCGTCGGCCTCGCGCCCACGGCGGCGCAGGTGGATTCACTCAAGGCGTCGTGGGGGTTTGATGTGATGCGCGACTCCACTCCTGCGATGAAGACGGGCGAGTACGGCGTGACGCACCCAGCGGGCAGTTTCGTCGTTGATCGTGCCGGGCGGATTCGTGAGATTTTCCCCCCGGAAAGCCGGGCTGAGGATATCGCGGCAGACCTTCGTCGCATTCGGTGAGGCGCAACGCCGTCGCGCTCGTGCGACTGATC
The DNA here is from genome assembly GCA_026387935.1 of Gemmatimonadota bacterium. GTDB lineage: Bacteria > Gemmatimonadota > Gemmatimonadetes > Gemmatimonadales > Gemmatimonadaceae > Fen-1231. The sequence goes on from JAPLKU010000001.1 coordinate 92,651, forward strand.
GGCCGCGCGGCCGGCTGCAGCATGCTGCTCGGCGCTGCCGCCGCTGCCGCCGCTGCCGCCGCTGCCGCCGCTGCGCAGTCGACGGCGCCACTTGGACTGACGGCCGCCGTGAAATCGGCCGTGTGCCCACAAGCGGAATTATTCTGCGTGCCGCCGGAGGTGCTGCGGGAGTTTCGCGGTGTGTGGGTCGCGACGGTCGGGAACATGGACTGGCCTTCACGGCCGGGCCTTCCGGCTGACAGCGCACGCGTAGAACTCGTGCGGATACTCGATCAAGCGGTGTGGAGTGGACTCAACGCCGTGGTGTTCCAGATTCGTCCGGCCGGCGACGCGCTCTACGCGTCAAAGATTGAGCCGTGGTCGGAGTACCTCACTGGCAAACAGGGATTGGCGCCGGTCGAACACTGGGATCCGCTGACGTTCGCGGTCGCGGAGGCGCACGCGCGCGGCCTCGAGCTGCACGCGTGGTTCAACCCTTATCGGGCCAAGGATCCGACGGCGAAGGGACCACTGGCCGCGATGCACATGGCGAATCAGTATCCGGCGTTCGCAAAACGGTACGGTCACTACACCTGGTTTGATCCCGGCGAGCCGGCGGTGCGACGACGCACGGTGCGCGTCGTGCTCGATGTGTTGGCGCGGTACGATGTGGATGGCATTCACTTTGATGACTACTTCTATCCGTATCCGGAGCAACGGCGGCGGAAAGACATTCCGTTTCCAGACGCGACGAGCTTCAAGCGGTACCAGAAGCAGGGGGGAAGTCTCGAACGCGACGACTGGCGCCGCCGAAATGTTGACCTGTTGATTGATACGCTTCGCACCGAGATCGCGAAGGTCAAACCGTGGGTGAAGTTTGGCGTGAGCCCGTTCGGCATCTGGCGACCCGGCGAGCCCTCAAGCGTGCGCGGATTTGACGCGTATTCGAAGATCTTCGCTGACGCACGGAAATGGCTGGTGAACGGATGGGTGGACTACCTCGTGCCACAGCTCTATTGGGCGATTGCGCAGGATGGCCAGGCGTTCGGCGAACTGCTGCGGTGGTGGAAGGCCCAGAACCCGCAGGCGCGTCACGTGTGGCCCGGGCTTGCCGATTACAAGATTGGCGACGGCCGCGTGCCGTGGCAGAGCGGCGAAATCCTCCGGCAGATCGATACGACCCGGGTAGCGGGCGGGTCGATTGGCACGGTGCACTTTCAGATGAAGGCGTTGCTGCAGGACCGTGATTCCGTGGCGACGCGACTCGCGCGTGGTCCGTATGCCGCGCCGGCATTGGTGCCCGCGTCTCCGTGGATGGGTCGTGTGGCACCCCGCACCCCGGCGATTGCGATCGCGGGCGCCTCCACCGGCGACATCCTGACGATTGCGCGCCGCGCAACGGACGATGTGAAGTGGTGGCTCGTGCAGACGCAGGCCGGCGGTGCGTGGACGACGCGTGTCATGGACGGCGCCCTTACGCAGATCGCGATGGTAACGTTTACCAGCGCCGCGGGCGCGCCGGAGATTCTTGCCGTGACGCCGGTGGGGCGCACTGGCGTTGCCGGATCCCCGATAGCAATTCGTGTCCGATGAAACGTGTCCTGAATAATCTGACCTTCCGCGTCCTGGTCGCCGTAACGATCGGCGTGATTTTCGGGATTGTGGATCCGGTGCATGCCAAGGAGATGAAGCTTCTGGGCGACATCTTCATTCGGCTCGTGAAGATGGTGATCGGCCCTGTGATTTTCCTCACGATCGTGCTGGGGATCGCGAACATCGCGGATCTCAAGAAAGTCGGGCGCGTGGGCGGAAAAGCGATTCTCTACTTCGAGATCGTGACGACGTTTGCACTCGGCATCGGCTTGACGATCGTGAATCTCACCAAGCCGGGCGTCGGACTCGACGTGAGCACGATGACGAAGGGCGATATCTCGTCCTATGCGGCGCAGGGGAAGGCGATGAGCTTCGCGGACTTCCTCGTGCACGTCGTGCCGGAAAGTGCCGTGAAGGCGTTTGCCGACGGCGACATCCTACAAGTGGTGTTCTTCTCCGTCATGTTCGGCACAGCGGTCGTGCTGCTCGGGCGTCGTGGGCAGCGCATTGTTGAACTGGCCGAAGGTGGACTCGATGCGATGTTCCGCGTCGTGGAGATCGTGATGAAGGTGGCGCCGTTCGGTGCGTTCGGCGCGATGGCGTACACCGTGGGCAATTTCGGGCTCAAGACGCTGGTGCCGTTGCTCCGGCTGATGGGCGACGTGTACCTGACGATGTTCCTGTTCATCTTCGTCGTGCTGAACCTGATCATGCGGTATTTCGGGTTCAGTCTGTGGCAATTCCTCAAATACATCCGCGACGAAATCCTGATTGTGCTCGGCACATCGTCGTCGGAAGCGGCGCTGCCCAAGCTGATGGAAAAGCTCGAGCGCTATGGCTGCGCCCGGCCGGTGGTCGGGCTCGTGGTGCCGACGGGATACTCGTTTAATCTCGATGGCACGAGCATCTATCTCTCGATGGCGACGATCTTTCTGGCGCAGGTGTACAACGTTCCGCTGACGTTGGGCCAGCAACTCACAATTCTTGCCGTGCTGATGGTGACCTCGAAGGGTGCAGCCGGGGTGACCGGTTCGGGGTTCATTGTCCTGGCCAGCACGCTGTCGGCGATGCAGGTGATCCCGCTCGAAGGACTCGCGTTGCTCCTTGGTGTGGACCGGTTCATGAGTGAAGCGCGCGCCATCACGAACATCATCGGCAACGGCGTGGCAACGCTGGTGATTTCGCGGAGCGAAGGGGCGTTTGATGACGCCAAACGCGAAGCGGCAGTCGCCGAGATGGCCAGCGCGAACCTTGCGGTCGCCGAACGCTGACTCCAGCTCGGCCGGCTGGTCGCGCTCCCACATATGCAGTCCTCGAGCTGTGCGAGTCAGAGGTGCAGCGCAGGGTGGTCAACGAACTCACCGCGAGCCTGTTCGAAGGCGAGGTGCCCACGCTGGTGAATTATCTACTGACGGCGCAGGACGTGAGCCCGGGGCGACTTGGCGCGTATTCGCGCGATGCTCGATGACGCGGGGACATCAAAGACGCGTGGCAAGTGACTCTCGTCCCTGCGGACGTCAGCACCACTAGTTGGTCGCGGTCCTGTCGTCGGGCGGGACGAAGTTCGCGAGAAACACGCGCTCTTCGGGTGTGAGGCTCGGGAGTCCCGTCGCGTTGATCTTGTCGAGAATGCGATTCAGTTCATCGCGATTCACTTCATGCACACGCGCGACATCAACACGTTTCCAATTGGAGAGCCGGTCGGCAGCCGGCTTGCTTACTGTGCTGGCCTTGAATCGTGCCACGCGGCGCGCGGGATCGATGAGCCGCAGAAAGACGAATGCGCCAAGGTAGCCGCCGAGGTGCGCGAAATCAGCGACGCCGCCCTGTGATCCCCGAAATCCGCTCCAGATGGAAATGGCGGTCGTGAAGAGCACGAGCCATCGTGCCTCGACCGGAATGATGCCGTAGATCAGAATCTGGACGCGCGGCCAGAACATCGCGAACGCGAGCATTACACCGAAGACCGCGGCGGAGGCTCCAACGATCGCGGCGTTCGGCGCGAACACGACCGAGAGGAGCCCGCCGGAGATGCCGCTGATGAAGTAGAGCTGGAAGAACCGGGTGGATCCGATGCGCGCCTCAACCTGCGGACCGAAGAAATAGAGGCCCAGCATATTGAAAAAAATGTGCGACAGCCCGGCGTGCAAAAACATGTACGTGACGATCGTCCACGGCCGGAAGAGGGCGTAGCTTGGGACGAACGCGAATGCATCAGTGAACGCGGGCATCGTGTACTGCACGAAAAACACGAAGATATTCGCGATCAGCAGCCGGCGGACCCACGGTGTCATCGAACGACCGTCATGAGATGTGGGGGTGACTATGGCGTGACCGGACGCGGCAGACCCATCTCTTCGAGGCCGGGAAGCCGCTTGGTGCGATTGTACTGCGCGCGTACCTGGTTGAACTGGTCCACGCGCTTGATCCACGTTTGCGCGGCGACATCGAAGCGGCCAATCACGTTGTACATCCAATAGGGGCGATTCTCCGCGCGCCAGCTGCGCTCATAGAGTTCGCGGCCGAGCACATAGCCGTCGCGCAGGTCTTGCGTTCGACTGTTGATCTGCGAGGCGATTTCCTCGAGGTCGTGCGCCGGGTTGGCACCCTTGGCGACGGAATCGAGGGCAGCGGAATAGTGGCGAACGATTTCATCGGCGAGCTGGAACTTCATGCCGATGAAGTCGATCCGGCGCGCACCCATTTCCATTGCTTCGAGTGCATCGCGCTCGCGAAGTGCGCCAAGCGAGCCGTCTTTTCCGCGCAACGCATTCTTGGCCTGCGCGGTGAGCACCATCGCCGATTCTGCGAGGATTCGGGCGTCGCGCGCAACGGTGCGCATTTTCTGTGCGGCGATCTGGCCTTCCGGACTGAACGGATCGAGCCAATAGAGTTGCGTTGTTGCTTCACCGGGACCGGACTTGGCGAGCAGCGCCTGCGCCTGCGACAATTTCTGCTGCGCCAGATCGATCTTGCCGCTGGGGTCGCCGTGGAACTGCAGGCCGAAGCTTTTGGCGAACTGTGGAATGGACGCCTCTCCCTTCTGCCAGCTGGCGGCGGCGCCGAACAGCACGCCGTACCAGACCTGATTGAAAATGCCTTCGCCGTCGTCGTCCCAGTTCGTGTTCAGCATGCCAGTGGAACCGAGGCGCTGCCCGTCGCGGACGAAGCCTTGGATGTTTTTCAGGGCCACGTCGTTGTTGGGATAGACGCGGTTCCAGTTGTTCACCCCGGGGGCGACCCAGGTTTCGATACCGGCGTCGGAGTAGGGTTTGATGGAGCGATCGAAGTTGTTGTACGACCAGTAATTCCACGCAACCGCCACCATGTCCTTGGGCAGCGACTTCACCAGTTGAGGCGATCCCTGCGCGATATCACCCCAAAAGAGATATCGCTTCCCGGGTCTTCGGATTGCGGCCTCGATCTCCTTCAAAAACGCGATGTAGACCGCGCCGAGGGAATCCTTCTGCACGCGACCACGCGTCTGTCCGAGTCCGAGCTCGAAGGTTTCGTCCGCACCGATATGGACAAAGCGCGACGGGAACACTGAATCGATTTCGGCAAACCATTCCTTAATGACCTGAATGGAACCCGGCTGTCCCGGCGCGAGCACATGGCCATGCGCCGTTTCGGCGAGTGCGCCATAGATATCGAACTTGAGCATGTGATGCAGGTGCCCGAACGCCTCCTGTTCGGGAACGACCTCGATGTGGAACTGTTTCGCGTACGCGATCAGTTCCTTCACCTCGTCCTGCGTCATCACACCGCCGGGCGCCGCCATGAGCGGATGCGACTTGTACTCAAACGTGTGCTCGTAGTAGGGCGAGTACACGTTCAGCTTGAAAGCCGCAAAGTTGCGGATTTGCACCTTCTGGTAGTCGAGCGTCGGCAGGGGACCGCGGGAGAGATCGTCCTGCATGCCGCGCCAGCGCATGGCCGGCCAATCGCGAATGGTGCCAGTGTAAATGAGGGGTTCCGCGCCGTCAGTGCGCACGAGTTGCTTGATGGTCTGTGCGCCGTAGAACAGGCCGGCGGCAGATGCAGCGAGAACGACGGCCTGATCTTTATCGACGACAACGGCGTAGCCTTCGGCGCGCTGCTCGTCGCCGAGTACGACGCCGACGGCATCGAGGATGGGCTTCGCGGCAGGCGCGTCGGCGCGGATCAGCGTGATGTGGTACGCGCCTGGCGCTACGGTCGCCGCGACAGACGCGCGAACGCCGCGCGCGGTGAGCGCGCTGGCGAGATCGTTGGCTGCAAATCGGTCGTCACTGTTCGAGCCGGCGGACACGGTGACGGCCCGCGGGATGGAAACGTATGAGCCGAGCTTGACCTCCCGCGGACGCGGGATGAGGTGCGGATCGGCGGTCTGGGCGCATGCCGCCGAAAGTGTGGCGAGCAGGGCGATCCCGGCGGCGGCGAGCTGGCGGAAGAGACTCATGGACTGAATCTTAGCCGCAGCGGATTGCGAACAGGGATGGTGCCGGTGCGGGACTGTCCCAAATCGGTGGCCCGCCGAGCGAATATTGGCTGCCCCTGACATCCGGTCCTGAGGGATCGTGGTGGTGGGGGATGGCGTTCTGGAGTTAGAATCACAGCCTACCCACCACTGTTTGGAGAAGCCTCGTGAACACCAAGTCATTCATTGCCGCCGGCTGTGGCCTGCTGGTGATGCTCGCCGCGCGCAGCCAGACGGCGCAGGCCCAGAACATCACGCAGCTCTTTATTACGGCTGCCGGCGACACGACGCCCGATCCCGTTCGTGATCTCGTCGGCCGACTCGATCTTGAGAAGTACAAGAACACGATCAAAGGGCTCGCGCAGTTCGGCGACCGCAAGCAGGGGACGAAACGCAATCGCGATGCGCTCGACTGGATCGAGGCGCAACTGAAGAGCTATGGCTGCCAGAACATTGAGCGTGTGACCTTTCAGTATGCGCCGGCTCCGCCGGTGCAGCGTGGCGCCGGTGCAGGGGCAGCCGGCGGTGCTGGTCGTGGCGGCGCCGGTCGTGGCAACGCGTCGCCCAACGGACGCGGTCGCGCCGGCAACGGGCCGGGCGGCAGCCGGATTTTCAGCGACTCGCGCGAAGCAGGTGTGAACAATGACTCGCTCAGGCAGCCGGATCTGGCGATTCGCGCGATCAATCAGGAGCAGAGTGTGCCTGGTGAACGTCAGGACGTGATCTGCATGAAGGTCGGGACGAAGTATCCGAACGAGATGTACATCATCGGCGGGCACATGGACGGCATTGGCTGGGGCCAGGCCGTGAACGACGACGCCTCGGGTTCCGCGATCGTGATGGAGCTGGCGCGCATCTTCTCGAGTCCGGATGTCACGACGGAGCGCTCGATTCGTTTTGCGCTCTGGAACAACGAGGAGACAGGGCTCAACGGCGCTCGTGCCTACGCCGACCAGCGCAGTCCGATGCAGGGGAAGGAAAATCCGCCGGGATCGGGGAAGTACCCCGAGCCGAAGTGGCTCGGAATGATTCAGCACGACATGATGATGGTGGACCACGGTCCGCCGACTGCTGACGGCAAGCTCGCGCCGGAGCAGCGCGCCGAAGCTGACATCAACATCGAGTTCGCGATCACGTCAAAGATGTCCGACGACGCCATGAAGCTGGCGTTCGCGTTCAAGTTGGCGAACAACAAGTACGCCACGCACTACCCGGCGAGCGTGGGTCCGCACATGTCGAACACGGATTCGGATCCGTTCAAGGATCTGGTGGCGGCGATCAGTCTTCGCGAAAACGAACGCGGCGCGCAGATTGGCGGAAACTGGGATCCGACGCACCACCAGCCAACGGATGTGTTGACGACATTCACGGACAAGGACTTCATGCTCGGGCTGACGTCGGCGCAGACGACGCTTGGCGCGGTGGGTACGCTGACTGGGGCGAAGGTCAAGAAATAGAAACCGGAACCCCCGAGTCAGCCGAAGTGCTGGCTCGGGGCTCGGTTGGCCGGTAGCTTCACGGCCTTGATACGAGGCCTCAGGTGAACGCCCGCGAAGCGAACCGCAAAGCGAACCGCAAAGCGAACCGCGAAGCGATCGCCCTCGCCTCTGGACGATTCTTGCGCGCGATCCAGATTTGCGCGCAAGTGGCCGATCCGCACATTCTGCCGCTGCCGCGCAGTTAGTTCGACCCGCCGCCGCGTCCGCGACGGCCACCGCCGGCACTGGAGTTGCGTGGAAGCTTGTCCGTGAAATCGCGATCCTGTTCATTGAGCAGTTCCACCGCCGCGCGATGTTGCTTGTCATCCGTGAGGAAGTCGAGCACATCGCGCACGTCTGCCGTGCGTCGCGCGGACAGTGTGTCAAGCAACTGCCGCAGTGTTCGCATCTGGTTCAGCGAGGCGACGCGGACCGAATCAGTCTCCGACGTTGACCCCGTGCGGTCTCGATCCTGCGCCTTGGGCGGCTTATAGTCCTTTCGAATCGAGTCGTAGCGGGCGAGGACGTCGGCATTCCGCTCGTAGATCTTGCTCCGGATGGCAGTGAGCGCGGTAACCTGGCCATCGTCGAGCGAGACCTTCTTCCGCTTGTCGACAATGAGCGCGGCCGGATTGAGTTTCTGCAGGTCGCTGGCTGAAGGGAACTTGATCTCTTGCTCTCGGTCCATGTTGCTGCCGCCACCGCGCCGTCCGCCGCCCATTCCTCCGCGGCCCATCCCGCCCATGCCACCGCCACCCATGCCACGCTGCGCATCCGCAGAGCCGGCGACCATAAGCGAAAGGGCGAGACTACCGAGGACAATGGCGCGCATAAGACCGACCTCGTGGAGGAGACAGTGTGCGTGTAGGACTACTACTCCCACCCCCACCCATCCGTTAGTTGCCACGTCAGCCATTCCGTGCCCAGTCCGGGTTAGGCGCATTGCCAAGGTGGTGGGCTACTTCGAGCGCGGAATCACGATTCCGCTCGGCTAGCTGGCTGCATGGCGGATGCCGTGTCGTAACTTGGAACCTGACTCTTACGGAGTAGTCATGACGCGCCCGATACTCGCAGTTGCACTCGGTCTTGCTGTCGCCGCGTCGGCGCAGGCACAGACCTTCGACCAGAAAGCGGTTGGTCGAGCGGTGCTAAAGGAACTGATAGAAAGCAACACGACGCCGTCGGTCGGCAACACGACCAAGGCCGCGGAGCTGGTGGCCGCGCGATTCCGCGCGGCGGGCGTTGCGGCGAGCGAGATCGCGATTGTTGGGCCTGACGAGCTTCACAAGAATCTCGTCATCCGCATTCGCGGCGCGGACCGTACCCGCAAGGCGATCCTGCTGCTGGCTCATCTCGATGTCGTTGAGGCTGAGCGCAAGGACTGGAACATGGATCCCTTCAAGTTCAATGAAGTGGAGGGGTTCTACTACGGGCGCGGCACGCAGGACATCAAGGGTGGCGCCACGACGCTCATCACGTCGCTGCTGCGAATGCGGGCGGAAAAATTCACGCCGGCCCGCGACCTCATCCTGGCGCTCACCGCCGGGGAAGAGGGCGGCATGCCGAACGGTGTAGAGTGGTTGCTCGCGAACCGGAAGGATCTCGTGGACGCCGAGTACTGCATCAACGTCGATGGTGGCGGCGTGGACTCGGAGAAGGGAAAGCCGGTGGTGATGAACCTGCAAGCCGCGGAGAAGGTGTACTTCGACGCCAAGTTGACGGTCACGAACAAGGGTGGGCACTCATCGCTGCCGCGGCCGGACAACGCAATCAATGCACTCGCGCGGGCGCTTGTGAAGATCGAGGGCTACACCTTCCCGGTGGAGTTCAACGAAATCACGCGAGCGTACATGGAGCGGTCGGCACCCCTTCGCGGGGGTGCACTGGGTGCGGACCTGAAGGCGGCGTCGAGTGTGCCGGCGGATCCGGCGGCGATCAAGCGACTATCCGAGGATCCCTGGTTCAACGCGCAGATGCGGACGACCTGCATCGCGACGTTGCTTGCCGGTGGCCACGCGCCGAATGCGCTGCCGCAGAGTGCGTCCGCCAACGTGAACTGCCGGCGACTGCCCGGACTCAAGTCGGACAGCCTCGTTCGGCTGCTCACGCGGATCATCGGCGACACGAATGTGGTGATCACGATCGACCAAGACTCTCCGCAGAGTCCACCGTCGCCACTGCGGCCCGATGTGGAATCCGCGGTTCGTGCCGCGACAGAAGCGATTGCACCGAACCTTCCGCTCGTGCCGAACATGGAAACAGGTGCGACGGATGGGCTCTATTTCCGAAACGCGGGGATTCCGGTGTACGGCTTGTCCGGCATCGCGATTGATACGGACGACGTGCGCATGCACGGGCGAGACGAGCGGGTGAACATCGTCGCGTTCGAGCGGGCGCAGGAGTTCATGTACCGATTGCTGCGGACGATCACCACACCGGTGACGCCGTAGGTACGGCGCGATCATGACAACCGCAAAAGCACAGCAACTTACGATCGCCGCGGCACAGATTGCTCCGGTCTGGCTCGATCGCGAGCGCACGCTGGCCAAGGTGTGTCAATGGATTGCACGCGCCGCTGACCGCGGGTGCGGACTCGTTGCGTTCGGCGAGGCGCTCGTGCCTGGATATCCGTGGTGGATTGAACACACGGATGGTGCGCGGTTCAACTCGCCGATGCAGAAGGCGCTACATGCGCACTATCTGGATCAGGCCGTTGATATCGATGCAGGACACCTGGACACCGTTTGCGCCGTGGCAAAGAAACGCAAAATTGCCGTCGTGCTCGGCACAATCGAAAAACCGCGCGACCGGGGCGGGCACAGCGCCTACTGCTCGCTGGTGTACATCGACCAGAAGGGTGTGGTGGCCTCGGTACACCGGAAGCTCATGCCCACCTATGAAGAGCGATTGAGCTGGGCGCCGGGGGACGGTCATGGGCTGCGCACGCACGCGCTTGGCGCGTTCACGGTTGGCGCGCTGAACTGCTGGGAGAACTGGATGCCGCTTGCCCGCGCGGCGATGTACGCGCAGGGCGAGAATCTCCACGTCGCGTCGTGGCCGGGCAACGACTACAACACGCGCGACGTGACGCGCTTCGCCGCACGTGAAGGCCGGAGCTACGTGCTGGCCGCGTCGTCCATCATGCGCCGGTCGGACATTCCAGATTCGGTGCCGCACGCCGCGAAGATTCGTCGTGCAGTTCCTGCCGTGATGGGCAATGGCGGGTCATGCATCGCCGGGCCCGATGGCGAATGGATTGTGCCTCCGGTTATCGGCAAGGAAGCGCTCGTCGTGCGCACCATCGACCACACACGCGTGCGTGAAGAACGGCAGGCGTTCGATGCGTCCGGCCACTATGGCCGTCCCGATGTCACGCAGCTGACGGTTGACCGCCGGCGCCAGCGAACGCTGCGGACGGTAGACTGACGCGCGCGTATCGGAGCGGATGTGCCTCCTCTGTCTTGCGTCTCATCTGCAGTACTGAAACACGTCGTAGTACTGCATCAACTTCCCGTCGGTGAAGGCCTTCAAATGCGCCGACACTGGGCAGAGCAGTTCGTTTTGCCGGGAGTTGGGGCTCTGCCGGTGCATGTAGCCGTTCGTGGCCGAGCGAATGAAGACCGTGGTGGAATCGGTGGGCAAGGTGGCGACGTTTTCGTAGTACTTCCGCCAGTTGCTCGCATCCTGCCAGAGGTATTGCTCAACGTTCGAGACGTAGATGGCCTGGATGACCGCCTTGTTATCGCGCACATACTTGCCGAACGCTCGCAACGCCTTGGGGCCAGCGAAATCGCCCGTGAACGGAATGATGACGTTCCGCTCTTCCATATCCTTGATGGTGTGGTATGCCTCGTCGGTGGCGAGGTACGCGCGATGCGTGCCGAGTGAATCGGATTCGGTCATGAGGTTGGCGTAGTTCGGCATGCCGCCGCGGCCGTAGCCGAAACCGGCGTTGCGACCGCCCATGTTGTATCGCAGTCCGGCGCCGGTGCCAGAGAACGCCATGTACACATAGTCCAGATAGTCGAGATCTTCCTTGTCCAGCGGGAACCCGTGCGTTTTCATGAGGCGGTCCTTCACGTCATTGAGTACGCCGCGCGCGAAGGTGGTGTCGAGGCGTGTACTGCCGACGAGCGTGAACAACTCTTCCACGCCGATGGCGGGCGACACGCCGGCGGGTTTCGGACGCCCGAAGAGCTTGAAGGCAAAGTCCACGCGGTTGGCCGATGTTTCAAACAGGGCCTTGTACATGAGGTGGACGATCAGATTGCCGCGACGGATATCGATGATGAACGCGACTCGTGGCTTGAGCGCGGCGATGAAGGTGAAGTTCTGTTCCGGCGCGACACCGAGATAGACGCCGTCTGGGCGGGTCATTTTCTCAAGTGATGGCACCACCCACTGGAACGAACTCTCGTTGGAGAGGAGATTGTCGGAGCGAAACAATCCATTCGGTTCGGACAACTCGTTCGTCAGGCGCCAGAAGGTGGTATCGGCGTAGCGTTGGGGCAGGGTGGACTGCGCGCGAGCGAGGGTCGTGCCGGCAACAAGCGCAGCGGCGACGAGGACGAAACGGATGCGTGAGACGATTGACTGCGGCATCTTCAGGTATCTCCCGGCCACTGGTCGCTGATCCGCCTGATGCGGCGGTGCAATGACGATCATACGTTGCTCAACGATGGCGTAATTTCCCTCACTTCGGAACCCAGTGTAAGCCGGGCGACGCATTGTGCGGATTGACACGCGCAGTAGCTTAGACCTCCCAATGCCAACGACACGAAAGCGATCAACGAAGCCGCGCAACGCGCCGGGCACCATCACGCGGCACGTGCCGCCGATGACCGGCGCCGCACCGATTGACGACCCCGAAACGGCCACGGCCCTCAAGCTCTGGTTGACGATGTCTCGTGCGTACCAGTCGGCGGCGGAGCTCTCGCGGATGGACCTCGCGCGGCAGCAACTGAACCCGGCCGAGTTCGCGATTGTCGAAGCGCTCTACCATAAAGGGCCCCTGCTCCTCGGCGACGTGCAGCGGAAAGTGCTCCTCTCGAGCGGCGGCACGACGTTTCTGGTGGACCGGCTCGAAAAGCGCGGGCTCGTGGAACGGCAGTCGTGCCCGAACGACAGGCGCGCGCGGTATGCCGCGCTTACGAAGGACGGTCAGGCGATGATGAAGAAGGTTTTCCCAGTGCATGCCAAGGCGATGAAAGAGGCGATGGCCGGGCTCTCAGGGGCGGAGCAGAAGGTCATGACCGGGCTGTTGAAGCGCCTGGGGAAGGCGGCGGCGGCCAAGGCGGCGGAAAACCCGGCCTGCCGGGAAGGAATCGCGTCCGACTGACAGCCGAGTGAGCGCTTGCGGGAAAGGTCTTGACTATTAGATATCTCAGCGATAAGATTCTAAGTAGTAAGACACATTAACACCTTCTCCTGGGGTACCAGTGATGCGCTGGAACCTCGATACGACGCATGCCGAAGTCGGCTTTGCCGTCAAACACCTGATGATTTCCACACGAACGTAGAGGCACGCGATGTGCATCTCAAATCGGCGGACTTCTTTGATGCGGCAAGCTTCCCGCAGCTCAGCTTCAGATCGAAGCTGGTGACGCAGAAGGGATCCGAAGTGACGATTGCTGGCGACCTGACGATCCGTGGCGCGACGCAGGACCGTTAAGATCTGGCGACAGAGCGAGCGACGAAATAGCATTGTCGCACGCAGGTGTCCATCCGTATTTCGCCGGAGTCGTTCATGTCACGCCGTTCCGTCAGTCGCGCTGCGATCGTTCTGCTTGCCGTCGCCGTAGTGCTCTCACCAGTCGCCGCTCGCGCCCAAACCCGCGGCGTCACGCACGGCACGCGGCCCACGCGTCTGGTGATTCGCGGCGCCATGATGATTGACGGCAACGGCACTCCTGCGCGCGGGCCGGTCGACATCGTCGTCGAGGGCAACCGGATCAGCCAGATCGTGACGCTCGACCCCGTGGCGATGCGCCGCGGCGACGCGCGCCGTCCGGCGGGCGATGTCCAGATTGACGCGACGGGAAAGTTTGTTCTGCCCGGGCTGATCAACAATCACACGCACATGCAGTCGAACCGGTCCGGCCAGAGCATGGGCGGCTTCGACTACTACATGAAGCTGCAGCTCGCCAACGGCATCACGGCCGTACGCGAAGTGGGCGCGGAGAGCAACAAGGGGAGCATCGACCTGCGCGAGAAATCGGCGAAGGGCGAGATCGTTGCGCCGCGCATTTTCGTCTACCCGCAGTTCGCGTCGGAGGAAGGACGCAATGTGAAGACGCCGGCCGACGCGCGGGCACACATCCAGCGCCTGAAGCAACTCGGCGCCGACGGCGTGAAGTTTGGCGGCATCGATCGCGACCTGATGCAGGCGGCGTACGACGAAGCGCACAAGCTCGGGCTGCCGACGGCGCACCACATCGGCGTCGAAGAAACGAATGCCTGGGATGAAGTGAACTTCGGCGGACGGTCCATCGAACACTGGTACGGCGTACCCGATGCCGCGATCGCCGACCTGCGCCAGAGTTTCCCAACCAACTACAACTACCTCAACGAGACGGATCGTTTTCGCTGGGCGGGCCGCCTTTGGCGCGAGGCCGATCCGAAGATCCTCGACTCACTGCTCACGCAAATGGTGAAGAAGGGCGTGACCTGGGTGCCGACAATGGACATCTACGAAGCGAGCCGCGACTTGCAGCGTGCGCAGACCCAGCCCTGGTACCAGGACTATCTCCACCCATCGCTTGCGAACTACTTCAAGCCCGATCCCGCCAATCATGGATCGTACTTCATCGGCTGGAGCTCGACCGACGAGGTGTATTGGAAGGAGAACTACCGCATCTGGATGGGCGCGCTGCGTGACTTCGAACGGAAGGGTGGTACCATTGGCTGCGGCGATGACGCCGGGTTCATCTACCAGATCTACGGCTATGGTCTCATCCGCGAGATGGAACTGCACGCAGAAGCCGGCTTCAATCCGATCAAGATCATCGAGCACTGCACGGGTAACAACGCGAAGATTCTCGGCAAGGAAAACGAGCTTGGCCGGATCCGCGCTGGGTGGCTCGCCGACCTGATCGTGGTGGACGGCAATCCACTCGAGGACCTCAAGGTGCTCTACGCTGGCGGCACGTCGGTGATTCGTGATGGCAAGGAAACCCGCACGCTTGGTCCCGAGTGGATCGTCAAGGACGGGATTCCGTACAACGGACCGCAGCTGGTGCGGGAGATCAAGGCGATCGTGGACAAGGCGAAGGCGGGAGCGAAGTAGCGGCGAGCCTTTCGCTCGAATCCCACGTTTGATCAGCGCGATCTAACCGAGGTGGTACGCGTCGTGCTCCATGAGCCCGGCGCTGGTTACGCCAACCGCGGGCTAGTCGCCACGGTCTGGAGATTTCGACCCGATCCCTCGGACGAAACGATGAGAACGCAAGGATGAGCGCTTGCATCCGGCTGCAATTCCGCCGAGCGTTCAGGATGCGAACTCTGCCAAGCCTTACGCTCGTCGCGGGAATCGCGGTGTCGCTGCAGAGTCAGGCCACGCCGACGAGCCATCTTCCGTGCCGTGGGGCCCCATGTTCCCTCATTGTGGACTGGGGTGTCGGCAAGACGGCGGCGGATATGCCGCCGGACAGAAAGTACGGATCGCCCGACGTCAGTTCGGCTGACGAATCGGTGCGGCGCCTCTGGTGCGGTGATGACCATGAAGCAATTCGGAACGTTTGTCGGAGAGATGGTGTGGTACTCGCTCAAGGGAGAGCAACAGAGGGCCGCCAAACCGATGGGCAAGTGTTGATGTACAAGCCAATCCACCAGGGAGATTTCACGTGATGATGATGAGACTGCTCGTCGCTTGTGTCGCGACTGTCGTTGCCGCATCGGTGTCGCGCGCGCAGGACACGAACACGCCATGCAAGAGCGCGACCTGCATCCTCCTGCTCGATTGGGGGAGTGGAAAGACGTCGGGCAGCTTTCCACCGGACCGGCGCTATGGCTCAGGCGACGATTTTGAATCGCGGTTCCGCGCCGCCATTGGCTCGCGGGGCTATCGTTTCAAGGACGGGCCGATCGAGGGAGCGATGACGATGAGTCTCCGCCCGACGACGAAGGCACGAGTGATGTGCGACGCGATGGCGGGGCTCAACCCCGACATGAACTGCACGGCGATGACGGGAATCGCGGTCAGCTTTACAAGTGCTGATCCCAAGGTCAAAGCACCGGGTGCAATTCGCATTACCAACCGCTGTGCCGCAGGCGACATCTTCATGCCGAACCGCGAATTCGCGCAGTACGCAGCCGACATGATCTGGTACCAGCTCGAGGGTCAGGCCGCCAAGGCCGACCGTCCCATCGTGAACTGCTAAACGACGATTTGGCGGAAACGAAAGCGAACTGCGCGGATACTGCGAGCGGAAAGCTGGCTACGCGGCCATCACCTCGAAAATTCCTGCGGCGCCCATGCCACCGCCGATGCACATCGTCACCATGCCGAGCCCGCCGCCACGCTTACCGAGTTCGTGAACGAGCTGGGCGGTGAGCTTGGCGCCGGTGGCGCCGAGTGGGTGACCGAGGGCGATGGCGCCGCCGTTCACATTCACGCGTGACATATCCATCTCGAGGTCCTTGATGACGGCGAGCGCCTGCGCGGCGAACGCTTCATTGAACTCGATGAGCTTGATATCGCTGAGCTTGAGGCCGACGCGTGCGAGCGCTTTGGGCACCGCCTTCACCGGTCCGACACCCATTACATCCGGCGCGACCCCGGCCGTGGCGAACGAAACAAATCGCGCGAGTGGCTTGATTCCCAGGGATGCCGCACGTTCGGCGCTCATCAGAAGGACAGCTGCGGCGCCATCGGAGAAGGGACTCGCGTTGCCCGCCGTTACAGTGCCTTTCGCACTGAACGCCGGTTTGAGTTTGGCCAGTCCGTCGGCGGTGGTTTCAGCGCGGACGAGCTCGTCGGTGTCGAAGTTGAACGGAGACTCGGTCTTCGTTGCGCCATTCCAGGTGGTGCGTGACACGGGAATCGGCACGATCTGATTTGCAAACGCGCCGGCTGATTTCGCGGCAGCGGCCTTCTTGTGCGAATCGGCGGCGAAGGCATCCTGTGCTTCGCGCGTGATTCCCCAGCGGGTTGCGACGCGCTCGGCCGTGAAGCCCATGCCGATCATCTCTTCGGTCATGTCGGGATGAAGGCGCACGTGGAATCCGGACATCGGTACCTGACTCATCATCTCGATGCCGCCGGCGAGGACGACATCGTTCATTCCGCTCATGATGGCCTGCGCGGCCATGGCGACGGTCTGCAGCCCGGACGAGCAGAAGCGATTGACCGTGGCGGCACTCACGTCGACGGGGAAGCCTGCGCGCAGTACGGCGAGGCGGGCGTGATTGAGGCCCTGCGACCCTTCGGGCATGGCACATCCCCAGAGCACATCGTCAATCGCGGCCGCGTGAAGTGGCTGCTGACCACGCACGGCGGCAACGGCCGCTTTCATGACTTCCGCGGAGAGGTCGATGGGGTGCGTGCCGGCGAGCGAGCCATCCTTCTTTCCGCGGGCGACGGCGGAGCGGACGGCGGAGACGATGACGACTTCTTTGGTTTGCATTGGTGGATCCTCCCGATGGGAGGGAATCTAGCGGTATTCGTCCGCGACTCGCGGCGTAACAATGCCTCTGCCAGATTGCTGGCATGACTAACGACGATTCGTCCGTTTCCGGGGGCCCGGCCAACACGGTCTCGCGCCGTGACCTTTTGTTCGGCGCCGTTGCCGCGATGCCACTGCTGCAGGGCAATGCGGCACCATCACCTTCTGCCGGCGCGCGCAGCACGCCGAGGCCGCCCGGTCGCGATTTCATAATCGAGGCGCCGTGGGCCCTTGTATGGAAGGAGGGCGGCGCGGAACTGATGGCCGATGCATCGGTTCGGGTGCGGGGCAATGAGATCGTCGAAGTGAAACAGGGCCGGATAGCCGGAAACGTTTCGCGGGTGAACGCGGCCGGCCAGATCGTCTTGCCCGGTCTCATCTCGGGCCACACCCACGCCGCGTCGGGCAGTCCGACGCGCGGTATCATCGAAGTGGGGCGCTCGTACCAGCGCCCGCTCGAGTTATTCGAAGCGCTGCCCGACGACGAGCTCGACGCGATCACGGCATACAACGTCGCCGAGCTGCTGAGGTCGGGATGCACGACGCACGTGGAGATGAGTCTCAGCCTCAAGCAGGCAAAGAGCTACGTGCGCGTGGCGCGGCGGTGGCATGTGCGCGGTTTTCCGGGCGGCATGGTGCCGGGTACTGCGCGGCTCTTTCCGGTGTGGCGGCGCTCCACCGATCAGCCGCTCTACGATTCCGTTCCGGCCACGATGGCGGAGATTGGCGAGAACCGGGCGTTCGCGCTGTCGATCAACGGCGCGGAGGACGGGTTGATCCGTCCGATGATGACGCCGCATGCGACCGACACGCATACACCCGATACGATGCGCGCGATGATTGCCGCTGCGAGGGAACTCGGCAACGGAATGCACATCCATCTTGCACAGAGCGCCAACGAGGCGCGCGTTGTCGAGCGACTCTGGAAGAAGAAGCCCGCTGCCTGGCTCGAGGAACTCGGTGCGTTCGACGGGCCGCTCTTTGGCGCGCACATGACTGGCGCGACGACGGAAGATTGGGAAGTGATGAAGCGCGGCGGCGGCGTGTATGCGCACTGTCCGTCCGGAGGCGGCGCGGGAACATCCAGCGGCAGCCAGCCGTATCCCGAGGCGCTCACGGCCGGAGTGAAGGTGAACGTGGGTATCGACACGCACTCGAACGACTATGTCGAGAACATGAAACTCGCCGTGATCTGCGGGCGAGCGCGTGCACGGATCCTGAATCAGGCGACGAACGCGGGGTTGAAGTTGCCGACGATGCGCGACGCGGTGGATGGCGCGACGATTGTTGCCGCAGACGGACTCCGCCGCTCCGATCTTGGCCGCATTGCGGTGGGCGCAAAGGCCGATCTCTGTACCGTTGATGTAAGCGGATTCCTCGTGGGGAGCGGCGCTCCCGGGCCTGAACCGCTCAGTAACCTGCTGTATGCGAACGGACTCGCCGTGCGTCACGTCGTGACGCAGGGGTTTTTTCAGGTGTTCGACGGCCACCTCGTCGTGGACGACGAAGCGCGTGTGGTGCGGCGGGGTGGGGAGGTGGTGCGCAGAATCTGGGACCAACTACGGACGGAGGGCTGGTTCAGGTCGCCGTGATTCATCGTGCGGTCCGGATTTCAAGCGGTGCATTCTTGAGTGCTCGCGCATCGATTCCGCGTTGGACGACCGGTACGCGCGACCCGCTGCCGGGCCAGATCACCTCGACATCCACGCGAACTCCTCCCGGAATTCCGAAGTGCACGGGCAGGTCGTTCTGCGAGTTGTAGCCGGAGCCCGTGTCCACGATGCGCATGCCGAGCAGTCGGCTGGTGCCGGTGGCATAGATGCGTACCTCGGCGCCCGCGCGCGTGGCGTGGCCGAGCGAATCCAGCACGCGGACGAAGAGCGACTGATTTTTGTCCCCCGGCGCCGCGACGTTGCGCCAGACGCCGTGCATTCCCTTTGGCGCGACGCTGATGAGCGCGAGGTCCATCCGGCCGTCACCGTCCACATCGGCCCACTCCGCGCCGTGATCGGCGACGCGCGGGAAACTCGCCGGCGTGACGTGTTCGAACGAGTGCCCCGTGTTGCGGAAGAGGTATGACGGGTAGCTGATGTTCGTGGTGTACGTCCCGTTCACGTAGAGATCGATCTTCCCGTCGTTGTCGAAGTCTTCGAGCGCGCACGTATCGTAGCGCCCCTCGATCGCAATGCCCCAAGCGGCGGAAACGTCCTCGAACGTGCCACCGCGATTGAGAAAGAGACCGTTCTTGCCATAGTTCGCCGAGACGATATCGAGCCGGCCGTCACCGTCCACGTCGGCCACGCACGGCCGCACTGATCCGCGGAGCGGATCGCCCACCGGCCGGCCGCCACCGGCGAGGCCCATTGCCTCGGCGACGTCGGTGAAACGGCCATGATCGTTGTGGAAGAGTCCGTTTTTGTCGCCGTCCTGGTTGGCGACATAGAGATCGAGCCACCCATCCTGGTCGTAGTCAAACCAGACGGCGCCGACCGTCTTGCGCGGATCGGCGAGCCCGACCTGTGCGGCGATCTCGGTGAAGCGCCCATTGTCATTGCGGAACAGCATGTTGGGCCGGTCGCGCCACGCGATGAAGAGATCGTTGTCGCCATCGCCGTCGAAATCCACGAACGCGAACTGCCGCACGAGTCCGGTGGTGATGTCCGCGAGGCCCGCCGCGACCGTGACGTCGGTGAAGTGGCCGTTCGTGTTTCGGTAGAGTCGGAGGATCGGCCGCTTCGTGGCACCGGTGTCGGGTACGAAGCCAACGATGAGATCGGAATCACCGTCGCCGTCGAAATCGCCCCATGCCCCCGCGCGCGTTGCCCGCGCGTCGGCAACACCCGCGTCGGCGGCCACGTTCCTGAAGGTCCCGCCTTCATTGTGGTACAGCCGGTTGGCCTCGCCGTTCATTCCAATGAAGAGGTCGGGTTTACCATCGCCGTCGAAATCGGCGAACGCGTTCACGAGCGCGGTGCCGCCGGTGAAACCGTCCGGCTGAATCTGTTCGAACGTAGGAGTGACTCCCCGCAGCACCGAGCCACCCTTCATCACGAACGCCACGCGGCGCAGTGCCTCGATGTCCTTGAGCGGATCGCCATCAACGGCGACGATATCGGCTTCGAGTCCGGCCGCAAGCGCGCCGATCTTGTCCTGCAGCCCGAGCGACTCCGCCGCGCGCGACGTGATCTCGGTGATCGCTTCCATCGGCGCGAGCCCGGCGACTTTCACGCGATAGATGACTTCGCGCGCATTCTGGCCATGCGCGCCGGCGGTGGCATCGGTGCCGGCGAGGAGCTTGAGGCCGGGCACCTTCATGGCGCGCTTGAACATGTCGAGCTTCATGGGAATGCCTTCTTCCATGAACGTGAATCCGGCTTCGTCGTAGTTGCCGATGCCGAGGTAGCGCGGCTTGTTCTCGATGTAGTTCTGTGTGACGAGCCCGATATTCGGCTCGAAGAATGTGCCGCGCTCCTTCATGAGGTTCAGCTCGGCGTCCGTCACCTGACTGCCATGCGTGATGGCCCAGCAGCCGGCGAGGGTCGCGGCACGAACGGCAGATGCAGCGTGTGCGTGTACCCACGTCCGCTTGCCGAGTGTCTTGGCTTCGCTGCACGCCGCCTGAATCTGTGCATCGGAGAGGGTTTGGCCGCCGCCTTCGCGAATGCTCTTGCTGGCGAAGATCTTGATGAGGTCGGCACCCTTGGCCACCTGAGCGCGCACCCACTCGCGCACCTGTTCGGGCGTTTTGCTTGTGTCGCTGAAGGAGCCGAGCGAGGTGATGATGCGTGGTCCGAACGCGTCGCCGGCTTCGATGAGCGTTCGCAGGTCGGCGTCGAGGGCCGAGCCGATCGACTGTACGGTGGTAAATCCGGCGGTGGCCGTGATGTATGCGTTGTCGGCGGAGCGATACAGGCGCTGGACGGGGGTCTCACCGCGATTTTCGGCTCGTCCATCGTTGCCAAAATGCGAGTCGATATGGACGTGCGTGTCAATGAACCCCGGAAGTACCGTGTACTTGGGGAAATCGTAGGTGACCGGCATGCCGGCCACAAATGGTGCGATACCAAGAATCTTGGAGTCCACGACGGTGATCAGGACGTTCTTCGATGTCTTGCCCCGCCCGTCAATCAGGGTGCCCGCACGAATCGTGGTTTTCACCTGCGCGACGAGAGGGACGGAGACAAAACCACAGAGCGCGAGCGCTAAAGCGCTAAGCCGTATTGAGTTGCCAACGGGGCGTCGGTATGTCACAGGCTCTCTTGATGAAGTCCAAACAGGTTAGGAAGCAGGCCGAGTCGGGCAGGGGGTAGTAGATTAGAGATATGCTCTCAGTCCCGATCAAGTTCGGCGTTCGCTCCGACTTCCGAAAGGAACTCCACGCCCGCGTGGACGCCTATCTGGATTCGTGCGGCAGGCGCGTCCGTGCCCCTTTCGCCATGTACCGGAAGTCGTTCGTGATCATCGCCTGGCTGGCGTCGTCGTACATCGGCCTCGTCTTCTACAGCGCGAATTGGTGGCAGGGAGCCCTGTTTTCGATTTCACTTGCCATGGCGGCAGCGGGCATCAGCTTCAACATTCCGCACGACGCGAGCCACGGCAGCTATTCATCGGACCCACGGATCAATCGCGCGTTCGCGTTTGTCTTCGACATGATGGGCGCCAGTTCGTACGTCTGGCATTGGAAGCACAATGTGCTCCACCATGGGTTCACGAACATTCCGGGTGTGGATGACGACATCAATCTTGGCGGCATGGGCCGTCTCGCGCCCACGCAGAAGCACCTGCTCTTCCACCGCTTTCAGCACTATTACCTCTGGGTGCTGTACGGGCTGATCACGGTGAAGTGGCAGTGGGTGGATGATTTCCAGAATGTGATTTCCGCGAAGATTGGCTCCGCTGACATTCCGCGCCCCAAGGGCTTGGAAATGTTCCTCTTCGTGCTCGGGAAGGCGTTCTGGCTGACGTTCTTCGTCATCGTGCCCCTGACGCAGCACTCCTTCGGAATCTGGCTCCTCGGCTATTTCGCCGTGAACATGATGCTCGGCGTGATTGTCGCCGTGGTGTTCCAGATGGCGCACACGGTGGAAGAGGCCGATTTCGTCGAGCCACCGCCGGGCGCTCCGGAAGAACGTATCAAAAACGAGTGGGCCGCACACCAGGTGGAGACGACGGTCAACTTTGCGCCGCGCTCGGCGGTCTGGACCTGGTACCTCGGGGGCCTCAACTACCAGATCGAGCACCATCTCTTTCCGAGCGTCAGTCATATCCACTATCCGGAGTTGGCACCGATCGTGGAGCAGACGTGCAACGAGCATGGGGTGAGTTACAGCAAGCATCCCACGTTCCGCGCGGCGATTGCGTCGCACTTCAGGTGGCTGCGCGAGATGTCGCGGCCACCGGTGGAGCCCTTGGCGGCGTAGCACCTCGGAACGTCGCGCGTTGGACACGTTCTCCGACGGCGCGCATATTCAGGAGATGCCGTCATTCACGCGTAGTTTCCGCGCCCTGATTGCCCTTGGGCTCATGTTGTGTGCCGCCGGGCCACTGTCCGCGCAGGCGCCAGTTACGAAAACCCCAATCAATCAGCCGGAGAATCCGCTGCTTCACGGATTCCGCTGGCGATCGATTGGTCCAGTTGGTCCAGGCGGCCGCGTGGATGACATCGCGGTGGATGAGAAGGCTCCGTCGACGTGGTATGTCGGGTTCGCGGCCAGCGGGGTGCTGAAGACGGTGAACAACGGCACGACGTTCGAGCCGATTTTCGATGCGCACGCGTCGTCCATCGCCGACATCGCACTTGCGCCGTCGGATCCAAACGTGATCTACGTCGCGACGGGCGAGGCGAACAATCGCCAGACCACGTCGTATGGCGATGGACTGTACAAGAGCACCAATGCCGGCCGCACCTTCGTGCACGTTGGATTTCGCGACGCGCAGACGCTGGGTCGAGTGATCGTGCACCCGCGCGATCCGAATACGGCATGGATTGCGGTCGGCGGACATTTGTATGGACCCAACGCCGAGCGCGGCGTGTTCATGACCACGGATGGCGGAAAGACATGGCACAAGACGCTCTACATCGATGAAAACACCGGTGCGACGGAACTGGTGATCGATCCGAGCAATCCGATGAACTTGTGGGCGGCGATGTACCAGCACTCGCGCACTGCGTGGGGCTTTGTAGGTGGCGGCGCCGGCAGCGCGATTTGGCAGAGTACCGACGGCGGCCGGAAGTGGGTGAAGGTGGCGGCGCCCGGGTTGCCTCGTGGGACGATGGGTCGAATCGCGCTCGACGTCTGCAGAAAGAATCCGAACACGATCTATGCGTTGATCGAGGTGGCACCGGACAAGGAGCCAGCCCCGGCCGCAGCGCTCGACGCAGCGGCAGCGGGTCGCGGTGGCCGCGGGGCAGGCGGACGCGGCGTGCTGCCGCCCCCTCCGCCGAATCCTCAGACCTCAGGAGTCTGGCGATCGAATGACAAAGGCAAATCCTGGACGTTTGTATCCAACGAAAACCAGCGGCCGATGTACTTCAGTCAGATTCGCGCAGATCCGAGCAACTGTGAGACGGTCTATCAGGGCGGTGTGGGGCCAACCAAGTCTGTTGACGGCGGAAAGACATGGATGGGGCTCAACAACATGGGTCACGTGGACAATCATGCCATCTGGATTGACCCGTCCAATAGCCAGCATGTGATTTACGGAAATGATGGTGGCATCGACGTTTCGTATGACGCGGGCGCCACCTGGGAGTCCGTGCGGCCCACTGCTGCCGGACTCGCCTACCACGCATCGGCCGATATGCGGCGTCCCTATTTCGTCTGCACGGGCCTGCAGGACAACGGTTCGTGGTGCGGCCCCAGCTCAGTGCGGAACGACGAGCTTCGAGAAGGTGGCATGCGGCAGTGGATGTGGACCCGCGTGGGTGGTGGCGATGGATTCCAGAACGCGATGGACCCCACCGACCACAACATCTTTTACACGTCGTCGCAGAACGCGAATATTGCGCGGTACAATCTCACGACCGGCGAGATGAAGTCCATCAAGCCCACGCCCGGTGGTGGGCGCGGCGGTGGCGGCGGTGGTGGCGAGGGAGAAGGTGGGCCGGCGCCTGCGGGGCGTGCCAACATCATCAACCCGATCCCCGGCACGACGGTGCAGTTCAATTGGAACACGCCAGTCATCATCTCGCCGCACAATCCGAGCACGCTGCTGCTTGGGGGCCGTTCGCTGTTCATCTCGCGCGATCGCGGCGACTCATGGACGATGACGAAGGAGCTCGGGAAGGGCATAGATTTGAACGCCCGCAAAATCATGGACGTTCCGTATTCGCAGCCGGCGTGCTCCGGCCGTGGCGGTGGAGCGGCAGGTGGCACCGCATGCATTCTCTCGAAGGGCGATGGGTATGGCGCAAACGAGTACGGCTCGATGACTGAAGTGGCGGAGTCGCCGGTACAGCCGGGCGTACTCTGGGCGGGCACGGACGACGGAAACGTTCAGGTGAGCCGGGACGGAGGATTCTCATGGGAAGAAGTCGGGAAAAACGTTCCCGGCGTGAACCACGAGACATATGTGTCGGGGCTCGAAGCGTCGTGGTACGACGCCGGCACCGCATACCTGGCGCTTGATGGCCATCGCAACGACGACCTGAAGCCGTACGTGTTCAAGACAACCGATTTCGGAAAGACGTGGACATCGGTGAGCGGCAATCTCCCGGCGATGGGCAATCTGAATTCCATACGTCAGGATCCCGTGAATCGGAATCTTCTCTATGCGGCGACTGAGATGGGCTTCTTTGTCTCGCTCGACGACGGCAAGAATTGGAACCGGTTCATGCCGAATCTTCCGATTGGGCGCGTGGACGAAGTGCTCGTGCACCCGCGCGACCACGACCTGATTCTCTCCACGCATTCGCGGAGCGTCTGGATTCTGGATGACATCACCGCGCTGCAGCGCCTCACGCCGGACGTCATAACCAAAGACGCAACGGTGTTCCCAGTGCGTGACGCGATCGCCTACAAATCTGACCGGCGGTTGAGCCCGGCGATCACCGGTGACAAGGTGTGGGCTGGAGAGAGTGCGCCACGCGGCACGGCGATCACCTGGTATGCGAAGTCTGCTGCTGGTGACGCGACGATCACAATCTCGGACGTCATCACGGGACAAGCATTTCGCGCGCAAACGGTGTCGAGCGCCACTGGGCTGAACCGCTTTCAGTGGGACCTCTGTAGCACGCCGGTCCGCGCATCAGCTCCGCCTCCCGATTTCAGAAACGGATCAATCGGCGGCGTGTTCACCTGCGTCGGTGGTGGTCGCTCGGCTCTGCCCGGCACCTACCGCGTGACTGTGACCGTTGGCGGAAAGGAAATCGGAACGCAAACGCTACGAGTGCTCGAGGATATCTGGCTGAACGAGCGGTAGCGCCGGGCGAACACCGGATGGCACCAACGCCGCTGCTGGTGCACGCGGCGCTGCTCAGCGTTTCGCTCTTCTTCGGTGCGAACTATGTGTTCGCGAAGATCGCGCTGCGCGAAATCACGCCGCTGGACCTGGTGGTGTTCCGCACGTCGGCGACGGCGGCGATTCTGTTCATCGCGATGCGCGTGCGTGGTCGCGCCGCGAGCGGTACCGCATCGGCTCCGCTCACCAGACAAGATCTCGCGCAGCTCTTTCTCTACAGCCTGCTCGGCGTCTCGGTGAATCAGCTCTGCTTTCTGCAGGGGTTGTCACGCACCACGGCCACGAACGCATCGATCATGCTGGTGTCGGTTCCGATTCTGACCCTCGCGTTCGCGGTGATGCTCCGCCGGGAGCGTGCGACACTGACGGGGCTGCTCGGAATCGCGATTGGCCTCAGTGGCGCGTTGCTGTTGATTATCCCGCGGGGCGGCGTTGACCTGTCGGTAAATGCGAAGGTTGGCAACCTCTTCCTGCTCGCTGGTGCCGCCAGCTACGCGATGTATCTCGTACTGACGCGCGGAATCCTGCGGCGTCATCAGCCACTTCGTGTGATCAGCTGGGTGTTTCTCTTTTCAGCAATTTCCGTACTTCCGTTCGGCTTCGGCAACATCTGGGCCGTGCTGCACACGGGGATTTCGACGGCCGGTTGGTTGAGTATTGCATATGCGGTGATCGGCGGAACCGTGTTGCCCTATTTGATCAATAACTGGGCGCTGGTGCGCACGAAATCGTCGCTCGTCGGGATGTACGTGCTCTTTCAGCCCGTGTTCGCCGGATCATTGGGCAGACTGCTGCTCAATGAGAAACTGGGGCCGAACACCGCGATTGCCGCAGTACTTGTCGTGAGTGGAGTGCTGCTCTCGGGGTGGAAGCGGAGCGGCGAATAGCCGGCTCGCACCGCCGCCAGCGCGCTACGACCGTGCCGATGGGGGCGTGGAGTCGCCGGGGCCGAGTGCGCGCTGCATGCGCAGCGTGTCAATCCATCGGCCGAACTTGAAGCCCACCGACTTGAGCGTTCCCGCCGGCTGAAAGCCAAACCGCGTGTGGAGCGGCACAGAACCGGCGTCGGTATCGCTGATGACGGCAATCATCTGGCGGCAGCCGAGTGCTTCACACTTCTCAATCAGTGCGGCGAGCAGCGCGCTGCCGATGCCGCGGCGAGCGTGCTCGTGATGGATGTAGATGGAATTTTCCGCCGTAAAGCGGTACGCTGAACGTCCTCGATAGATCGTGGCGTATGCGTAGCCGACGATCACGCCATCGATTTCAGCGATCAGATAGGGCATGCCGTCGGCGACCACGCGCGACCACCGCTGCTCCATCTCATGGCGCGACGGCGGACTTTCTTCGAACGAGGCCCAGCTGTGCCGCACATAGTAGGCATAGATCGCGGCGACGGCCGGCATATCTTCCTGCTCACAGGGGTGGATGCGGACGTCGGACATTCCGAAGCTAGGCAAGCGTGCGCTGAGCTGGCAAAGTGCGATCTCGCCAACTCGACACGTATCTACCGCGCGCAGCTCGGGTACGTCAGGTCCGCACCGGCGATTGCCGGCCGATCCTTTCGCATCGCGATCGCCCACATCACGTCGTGGATAAATCGTGCGAGCTTGGCGGTGTGATCGTACTCGATGTACGCCGGCTCGTCCGTGGCCTGGTGATAGTCGGGGCCGTAGCCGAGTGAGAAGTAGGTCACCGGTACGTTCTTGTTGACGTAGTTCACCTGATCGCTGCGGCAGAACCGGTTCATCGGATTCGCCGTGACATCCCAGCTCTTGTCGATGGCCATCACTTCGCTGCGCGTGGCGTTCACCGAGTCGATGATGTCGCCGAACTCACGCGAGAGGCGACGCGAGCCGAGGGTCTGCACCGAGTTCGGTCCACCGAACTTCACGTAGTCTGCACGACCCTTGCCGAGCATGTCCATGTTGTGTGCGGCGACGATCTTGTCGAGCGGTACCGTCGGATGATCGACGAACCAGCGCGAGCCGAGGAGTCCGGCTTCTTCGCCCTGGTGCGAGACGAAGATGATGGAGCGCGCCGGCTTTTCCTTCGCGAACTTCTCGGCGATTTCGAGCATGACCACCGTGCCCGAGCCATCATCGTCGGCGCCGTTCATGATCGAGTCGCGGCGCACGGGGCGGATGTTCCGCGCGCGAGTAATGAGGGAGTCGATGGTGTGCTGCTGCGCCGGCGTTGGGCGGCAGACCGGATCGTTGTTGCCCTGCGGGCGCGTGACCCAATTGACCGCGCGTGTGGAGTCGTGGTCGATACCGACGGCGTTCGTGCCGACGTGGTCGTTGTGCGCGCCGACGAGGACATACTCGGCGGAGAGTTTCGGATCCGAACCTGGAAGAATCGCAATCACGTTCCGCGCCGGCGTCTTGGACATTGTCCAATCGTAGCTCCAGCTGGCACTGATCGGCTGACCGATCGTGCCGACGGTAAGCTCGCTCAGCGGCTTGCCGAAGAGCTTGAGTGCCGCTGAGTTTGAAATGATAGCACCGCCCGGTGCCGTGCTCGCCGCCGCCGTCGGCTGCATGCCGCCGCGACCGTTGAACGCGCCATTCACCGTTGCGGGCGGCGCTGATTCAAGACCGACGAAGAGCATTCCCGCTACACCAGCAGCATTTGCACGTGGGTCACCGCCACCAGCTGCGCCACCGGCTGCGCCGCCGCGACCACCGCGTCCGCCAGCTCCGCCGGCCGCACCTCCACGCCCGGCGGCTGCGGCCGCCACGGCCGCTTCAGTCTCCGCTGCTGCGCGGGCGCCGAACTTATTCGGAACAGAATCACAGCGAAGCACGGCAGCCGCGCCGCGCCCACCCGCGCCGCCTGCGGGAGCGTTGCTGAACACAGCGACCTTTCCGCGGAAGAGCGCTGGGTCGAGGGCGACCGCCGTGTCGCCAAAACGACCGGCGAAAATTGTGGGAACGTTATTGATGTCTGCTTTTCTACCAACGCCTGCCGCTGGAGTTGGGGCAATTGGAATCCAGTCGCTCTTCGAAGCGAGCGGTGCGCCGGCCGCGGTGAGTCGCACATTCGTGCTATCGAAGCCGATGGGGCCGTAGGGCAGTTCCTGGAAGTAGCCGCCGTTATCACCAGCGGGCTTCAGGCCGAGTCGCTTGAACTCGCTCGCGATGTACGCCGTGCCCGTGTAGTTGCCGAGTTCGCCGATGCGGCGGCCGGCCATGGAGTCGTCCGCGAACTGATAGAGCCGCGTGCGCAGGTCATTGGCCGTAATCGCCGTTTCGGTTGGCCGGGGCGCCCACTTGGCCGGACCTTCGTCGGGCCAGACCGTCTTGGTGACGGTGACCTTCTTCGTGGTCGGCTTATCGCTGGACTTGGACTGTGCGGCGACGGGCGCGGCCGGTGTCGTGGCAGCGAAAACCAGGCCGACAAAAATGGCGGTGCGTGACAGGGTGCGTGACATCGAAACTCCCCAGCGAATGAACGCGATTGGCGGTGCGGACGCAGAACTGATAATGTGGGGCGAACGCCCCCTGTTCGGCAACGATTCATGCTCGCGTTTTACGCACGCGGAGGGCGCAACGCTCACTTGGAGATTCTGATGCCCCGACTCGGCGAACGCCTGGTATGGATCGCGGTGCTGATGGCCATGGCGGGCGCCGCCGGCGCACAAAAGCCTCGTGCACGGCAACTCGGGGTGCCGTTTGACGGCACACCCGGCCCGCTCAACGCGATCACCGACGTGGCCGGCGTGGAAGTGGGGTATGTGACGCTGATTCGGGGTGAGGGAAAGCGCATCGTGGGACAGGGGCCGGTCCGCACTGGCGTCACGGCGATTCTCCCGCGCGGCAAGGCGACGCTTGAGCCGGTCTTCGCCGCGTTCTACGCCGGCAATGGCAACGGCGACATGACCGGCACGCACTGGATCGAAGAGACCGGCGTGCTCGAAACACCGGTGATGATCACGAACACGCTCTCGGTCGGGACGGTTCGCGACGCCGTCGTGGACTGGATGGTGAAGCGCAACGCGCCTGGGCCGTTCTGGTATCCGGTGGTCACGGAAACATCGGACGGCGGACTGAATGACATGAAGGGGTTGCATGTGAAGCCCGAGCACGCGTTTCAGGCGCTTGAAAATGCGAAGCCGGGCGCGGTCGCCGAGGGAAATGTTGGCGGCGGCACGGGAATGAACTGCAACGGATTCAAGGGCGGTACTGGGACATCATCACGCGTGCTTCCGCAGCCGCAGGGCGGATTCACCGTCGGCGTACTGGTGCAGTGCAACTATGGCCAGCGATCGCAGCTGCGCATCGCAGGAATTCCGGTTGGTCGCGAGATCACGAGCAAGGATCCGTGCGTGGGGAAGCTGATTGATCCGCCGGTCACCGCTGCAGACGGGCGCGCGTTGCCGCTGTGTGGCACGACGCCACCGCCGGAGCAGAAGCCCGCCGAAGATCCGGAGCAGGGTTCGATCATCATTGTGGTGGCGACGAACGCGCCGCTCTCCCCAGATGAACTGAAGCGCATGGTGCGGCGCGTGGCGCTCGGGCTCGGACGTATGGGCTCGATCAACGGCAATGGCTCCGGCGACATTTTCCTCGCCTTCTCAACGGCGAACCGTGGCGTGGACTGGGGCAACAGCGGTCCGTCACCGCTGCCGGCGCCAATGATGCAACGACTTGGCTCAGGACGGATGGATCCGCTCTTCACGGCGACGGTCGAGGCCACCGAAGAAGCCATCGTGAACGCGATGCTTGCCGCGAACGACATGGACGGCGCGGACAACCGGCGCGCGTGGGCGATTCCGCACGATCAGCTCACGGCGATTCTCAAGAAGTACAACCGGCTGACGCCACCGTAGGGAACCACGGGTCTGGCTCCAACCAATTGACGGGTGCGGGGTGTCTGAAAGGCGTGGGCTCTGGAGTTCCCAGCGTTTAGTGGAGACGCCGCCGGTGCCTTATGTACTGATTCGCCAGGGGTTGGCCGTCGCGCCTACCGTCGCGCCGCGCCTACCGTCGCGAGAGCTCCTGGTACGCGAGCCGGAGGAATCGCTCATGGCCGCCGGGCCAGTCCTTTTCGTACGCAGCAGAAATTTTCGTGGCCAGCATCTGGTCCACGGAGTGGCCGGCTGCAATTTCGGCGCGGACCTTGTCGCGGAGGGTGTACACCATGTCGCGGTACGCTTTCAGTCGCGCACGATTGGCGAGCGGTCCATGTCCCGGAATGATCTGAGTGCGATCGTCGGCCATCCCGAGAATCCGGTCCGCGGCGGTGATGATGCCGTTGATCGATCCGCCGCTCGAAAGGTCGACGAACGGCAAGCCGGCACTGAGGAACACATCGCCCGTGTGAATCACATTGGCGCTGGTGAACTGCACAATGGCGTCACCGTCCGTGTGTGCTGGCGGCGCGTGTGTGACGACGATCGAGTCACCGTTGAGATGAAAGGTGACCGCGTCGGTGAACGTCACCACCGGGAGGGCCGCGGGAACGGCGGGTGGCTCCGTCCGGTTGAGGGCGTCGATGAACTGGCCCACCGCCATCCGCTTGCGGACGTTGTCGTGCGCGACGATCAGCGCGCCGGTCTTGCCGATATTTTCGTTGCCGCCCGCGTGGTCGAAATGCCAGTGCGTATTGACGAGGAAGCGCACCGGCTTCAGCGTGATCGCCGCGATGGCGGCGAGAATCTTTGGCGTGAGGGGGGCAAACTGGTCATCGATGAGGAACACCGCGTCGTCGCCGACGGCGAGCCCGATGTTGCCACCCGATCCTGTCAGCATGTACGTGCCCCGCGCCAGCGCCTGCGTGCGCACCTGCACGGTGTCGTAGTTCTGCGCCGAGGCCGACGTCGCGAAGGCGGCAACCAGCACGAGCAGGAAGGCCGCCGAGCGGCGTGTTTGACGGGAGTGCATGATACGCTCCACTAGTTGCGAAGGGGCTTACCGGTCTCGAGCGTGAACTTGATGCGCGCCTGAGTTTCCGGCGTGCCGAGCAACTTAAGGAAGCCTTCGCGTTCGAGTTCGAGGATGTCCTGCTCGGTGACGTCGCGCGGCGGACCGTCGCCGCCGGCGAGGACGTACGCGATCTGGTTGCCGATGAAGACGTCGTGCGCGCTCGCGGCGCCACCTTCGGCGAAGGCGAAGAGCGCGTACTTGAGGTTGCCCAGCGCCTCGCGGCCCAGCGCCCGAATCGTCTTCATTGCCGGAGCCACGTAGTCCGGCGCAAGGTCGAGCACGCGCGCCTTGGCGTCGGCGATGAGCAGGTCGCGGTTCATGGTGATGCGGTCGGCCACGGGGCGGAGCAATCCCATCTTTCGCGCTTCGTGCGCGCTGGTGCTCATCTGTGCGAGTGCGATCAGCTTGAAGGCACGCTTCACGGCTTCGAACGGATCGGCCTCTTCGTAGGGCTTCAGTGCGTCAGTAAACCGGAAGAGCGTTTCTTTCGTACCGCCGCCGCCAGGCAACAGGCCCACGCCGGCTTCGACGAGGCCCATGTACAACTCGCTGTGCGCCTGAATGCGATCGGCGTGGAGCGAAATTTCGCAGCCGCCTCCGAGGGTGAGGCCAAAGGGCGCAACGACAACGGGGAAGGGGGCGAAGCGCACGCTCATAACGGAGTCCTGAAACCGGCGAATGGCGGCGTCGAGCGTTTTCCAGTCTCCGGCGCCGACCACGTGCAGCACCTGGCCGAGGTTTGCGCCGGCGGTGAAGGTGCGCGGGTCGTCGTTGCCGATGACGAGGCCGGCGTAGTTCTCGCGCGAAATGCGGTCCAGGGTCTTGGCGAGCATGTCGAGCACGCCGCCGCCCATCGTATTCATCTTGCCGCAGAACTCGAGGCAGAGCACGCCGTCGCCCAAGTCCACGCAGCGCGCGTCGTCGTTGGAGTCGAGCACCTTGCCAGCGGTGCGGAGCGTTTCGAGTGACATCGCGCCGGGAATCGGGGCGGCGACTTCGCGCTTCGCGGGATCTGCGAACCCAGGCACCATGACGCCCTTCTTTCCTTCTCTATAGAAGGAGCTTCCGGCGGCGGCGAGGAGGGGCGGTTCAGTCTTCCCGGCCGCGGCCATCTCGTTCCGCAGCCAGGAGAGGCCAACGGCATCCATCACCTTGAACGGGCCAATCTCCCAGGCGAAGCCCCATTCGAGTGCACGGTCCACCGACGGCACATCGTACGCGAGCCTCGGCGAGGTGAGCGCGACGTAGTGCGACGTCTCAACGAACATCTTCCGCAGGAAATCGCCGTACCGTCCGCGAATGCCACGCGCTTTCCGCACGCGTTCGGCCGGCGGAAGCTTGAGAATCTCTTCCATCGTGTCGGTCAGGACCTTCTTCTGTGGCTTGTACTCGAGGGTTTTCCAGTCGAGCGTGTGGATGTCCTTGCCCACGCGCTTGTAGAAACCCTCACCGGTTTTGGATCCGAGCTTGCCTTGTTTCACCAATTCGGCGACCCATGCCGGCATCGCGAAGTTTTCGCCGGTGGCCTGTGAGAGCCCGGCGGTGACGTGCGCGAGGGTGTCGAGGCCGGAGAGATCGCCGGTGCGAAACGTCGCGCTCTTGGCGCGCGCGATGAGCGGACCCGTGAGCGTGTCCACTTCGTCGATCGTGAGATCCATCTCCATCATCAGGCGCATCGTCGTGGCCCAGCCGGCAATGCCGAGCCGGTTGGCGACGAAACCGGGCGCGTCCTTGGCGATGACAATGCCCTTTCCGAGCACGCGTTTGTGAAGGGCGCGAACGGTGGCGATCACTTCCGGCGTCGTATGCGGCGTCGGAATGATTTCGAGCAGGTGCATGTAGCGCACCGGATTGAAATAGTGCGTACCGCAGAACTTCTGCTTGAAGGCGTCGCTCCGGCCGGCGAGCAGAATCTCCATCGGAATGCCGGAGGTGTTGCTCGTGACGATCGCATGCGGAGCGAGCTGTTCGATCTTCGCGAAGAGCTCCTGCTTGGGGGCGGGTTTCTCGATAATCGCTTCGACGATCCAGTCGCAGCCGGAAAGCAGGTTCAGGTGGTCGGCGGTGTTGCCGGTCTGGACCAGTGCCGCGCGATCAGTATCGAGGAAAGCTGCGGGCTTGGACTTGATCGCCTTGTCGAGTCCAGACTTCGCCGGTTTCGAGCGGTCGGGTGACTTGGGATCGTCGCTGCCGGGGATGTCGAGCAGCACGACTGGGATTCCAACCGAGGCGGCGAGGGCCGCGATTCCGGCGCCCATGATGCCAGCGCCGACCACTCCGATTTTACGAATGCGCATGCATAGAACCTAATACGTCAGAACCGCGGAACCGCGGAGATCCGCAGAGAAAATGGCGGAGAAACCGCTGAGACTGCGACTGCAAAGACTTGGGGGAACTGCCACGACAGTGCGCCAGGCACAGTGTCGTTGCAGTTCCCCCAGTCAGTCGTAGTCTCCGTGAATCTCTGCCGTGCCGTTCTTCGCGGATCTCCGCGGTTTCACAACACGGACTACTCCTGAGTGATCGCCTTCATCGACCCACGCGCGTTCTGCTTAAACCAGTCGCGCAGGTAGAGCTGCGTGCGAATGAAGTTCGACGGCTTGGAACTCGTCCCGTGCCACTCATCGTTGAAGCGCACCATCTGCGTGGGAATCTTCCGCACCTTGAGCGCTTC
The DNA here is from genome assembly GCA_026387935.1 of Gemmatimonadota bacterium. Classification (GTDB taxonomy): domain Bacteria; phylum Gemmatimonadota; class Gemmatimonadetes; order Gemmatimonadales; family Gemmatimonadaceae; genus Fen-1231. Next base: position 126,883 of record JAPLKU010000001.1, read on the forward strand.
GTAGAACTCTTCCGTCTGCCCGATTGGCGTGCGGAGGTCGTTCACGCCCGTCATGAGCATCGTCGGCGTCTTCACGTTGCCCACGTACTTGAGCGGCGAGCGGTTCCAGTGCTCGGTGATGTCTTCCCACGGCTTCTTCTCGAAATTGTTGTACCAGCCCGGCGAGTCGGTGTTGCCCACGAAGCTGATCCAGTCGATCACGGGGCAGTTGGCCGACGCGGCTGCAAAGCGATTCGTGTGCCCCACGATCCAGGCAGTAAGCACACCACCGCCCGAGCAGCCATAGACGTTGAGATTCTCGGTGTCGATGTAGCCCTTGGCGATGACTTCATCGACGCCCTTCATCAGGTCGTCGAAATCCTTGCTCGGGTACGCGTTCTTGATGGCGTTGCCGAACTTGCTGCCATAGCCGGTGCTGCCACGCGGATTCGTGTAGAGCGTGACATATCCGTTTGACGCGTGCTCCTGGTAACCGAACTTGAACGCGACGTTATCCATCGCGTGCGGGCCGCCGTGAATCGAGAGCATGAGCGGATACTTTTTGTTCGGATCAAAATCCGGCGGCTTCACGATCCAGCCCTGAATCTTGAAGTTGTCCACCGACGTGTACCAGATCTCTTCGGTTACCCCGAGTTTCTTGCCCTGGAGTACGTCGCCGTTGACGTCGGTGAGCTGCTTGATCTGCGCCGGCGTCTTGAGGTTGAAGGTGACGATGTCACCCGGCAGTGTCGGCGAGCTGAGCGTGCCAACCGCGACACCGCTCGGATGAATGTCAGAGACGGTGAGCATGTGCTTGCCGTCCGTGATCTTCTTCGACTGACCCGTTGGTGTCACGAAGTAGAGATTCTGGTACCCTTCGCTCTGCACCGAGAAATAGACGCCGCTGTTGTCGCTCGCCCAGGTGAGGTTCTGCGGCGAACGATCCATGTCGAGGAGAAGCTTCGAGCCGGTGCCGTCCGACGACATCAGGTACATCTTCGAGTCGATCCAGGTGTCCGACGTGGAGTCGTAGCCCGTGTACGCAATCCACTTGCCGTCGGGCGAAATGGCGGGGCCGTTGTCGGGACCGTTGCGGTGCGTGAGCTGTTTCACGGCGCCGGTGGCGGCGTCGAGCCGGAAGATTTCCGACTGACGCCACTCGTAGTCCGCATCAGGAACACGCGGGCTCGACGAATAGATGAACGCCTTGCCATCGGGCGTCCAGTTCGCGGCGCCGATACTCCACTCGCCGGATGATACCTGATGCGGCGTGCCGCCGTCGGCGGGAATCACGAAGAGGTGCTGTGTGGCGTCGGCGGTGAAGCCTTGGCCGTCTTGACGATAGTCCACCTTGTTGACCACGCGCGGTGCGGCGGTCCAGGTGGCGCCACGCGGACGAAACGCGGCCATCGCGGCTTCGGCGCGTCCGGGCGGTGGCGTGTTCGGCACCTGCATCGTGAACGCGATCGTCTTGCCGTCGGGCGACCAGTGAATGCCACTCGGTGCGGTGGTAAGGCGCGTGAGCTGTGTGACCGCACCTTCGGTGTCCATGTAGCGCGCAAAAATTTGCGGCGTGTTGTTCGGATCACCCGGCGCGATGTACGCGATACGCGATCCGTCTGGCGACCACTGCGCGTTGCTCCCATCCACCAGCTTCCGCTGCTTGGTGCCGTCGGCGTTCATCATGTAGATCGAGTTCGACCGCTTGTCGTTTAGCTTGTCGATCCAGCCGCGGGTGAAAATGATCCGCGTGGCGTCGGGCGATAGCTGGGGGCCAGCAACCGTTTCCCATTCGAGATAATCGGCGAGCGTGAGCCGGTCAGAACGCTGCTGCGCCGGCAGAGCGAGTGGAACGATTGCCGGGGCAATGGCGACCAAGGTCGCTACGAGGTGTCGCAAGTGTTTCAGAAACTTCATGGTGGGGGCCTCCTGCTTATGGTTGGACTCTTTAGCTGATAGTATGGAATCCGTGACCAACCTGCCAATTGATTCTCCGCGTACGCCCACCTCCGGCCGCACACCCTCGGCGGCCGTGATGGTTCTGCTTGCCCTGATTGTTGGTGTCGCTGTCGGCGCTCTGATCCAAGGCACCGGTTCTGGCACGATGCTGACGGGCGCCAAGAACTTCGAGATCATCGGCACCATCTGGATCAATGCCATCCGGATGACCGTGATTCCGCTGGTCGCCACGCTCACCATCGCCTCTGTGGCCACCTCCGGCGACGCCGCAAAGCTAGGCAGGATAGGAGGTTACGCCGTTATCGTGTTCCTGGTGCTGCTGCTCGGGAGCGGCTTTTTCACCATGCTGGTGGCACCGCTCTCGCTGGACCGGCTCGACATTCCGGCCGACGTGGCCGCGCGGCTCCGGGAGTCCCTCGCGTCAACGGCCGGCGCAGCGGCAACGACGACCATGCCGTCGCTCTCGCAGCGCATAGTGGACGCTGTTCCGGTGAACCCCATCAAGGCGGCGGCCGACGGCGCGATTCTCCCCGTGGTGGTCTTCGCGCTCGCGCTCGGGCTCGCCCTCACACGGCTCACCGCCAAACAGCGCGACCCCCTCGTGGACGTCTGCCGAGCGATCAGTGACGCACTCTTGGTGCTCGTGCAGTGGGTCCTCGTACTCGCGCCGATCGGCGTGTTTGCGCTCGCCGTGGGGCTTGGCGCCAAAATGGGCGGATCGAGCGCCGGCGCGCTCCTTCATTACATGGCGACGCTCGCGGCAGCGCTCTTTGCGGTCACACTGCTGCTCTATCCGATTGCTGTGATTCTTGGTCGCCTGTCGCCGCTCAAGTTTGCTGCTGCCGCGCTGCCGGCGCAGGCCGTCGCGTTCAGTACTCGGTCGTCGCTTGCTGCGCTGCCGGCGATGATCACGGCCACACGGGACACACTCAAGCTCAGTCCGCGCGTCAGTGGATTCACGTTGCCGTTGGCCGTGTCGATCTTCCGGATCAACGTGCCGCCAGCGTGGGTTGTCGGGCTGATCTTCCTTGGCAAACTCTATGGCGTGCCGATGTCAGCGAGCACGCTGGCGGTGCTGGTCGTGACCGCGACGCTGCTCTCATTCAGCGTGCCGGGACTTCCGTCGGCGAGCTTGTTTCTGCTTTCGCCCGTGCTCGCCCAACCGCCACCTAAAGTTCTTTTATGCAATTCAGGCTCATTTCCGCGCTGTTCGCCTCAGCGGCGTTCGTGCAGGCCGGTACTCAGGCCAGTGCCCAGGCCGTCGTCCCGATCACGGCTACCGGCCAGCGCCACGTAGAGGCCGCGCGTCGCCTGACTGCCATTGCCGCCGACGCGCCCATCAAGCTCGATGGCGTGCTCGACGATGCCGTTTGGAAGCGCGCCGCGGTGGCAAACGGGTTCACGCAGAGCGAGCCGGCCACTGGAAAGCCAGCAACGGAGAACACGGAAGTTCGCGTGGCATTCGACGCGAACTTTCTCTATGTCGGCGCGCACCTGTACGACCGCGAGCCGAGCAAGCTGATCATCAACGACATCAAGAAGGATTTTGCCGAGGTCGATCAGGATGATTTTGAGGTCATTCTCGATACGTATCACGACCGAAGGAACGGCTACCTCTTCATCACGAACGCCGCCGGCGCGAAGGCTGATCGTCAGGTGGCCGGCGAAGGGCGCGAAGTGAATGGCAGCTGGGACGCCGTATGGGATGTGCGCACGCAGATCGTGGCCGACGGCTGGACAGTGGAGATGGCGATTCCGTTGCGCGCGCTGCGTTTCGAACCCGGAGTGAGCACCTGGGGCATCAACTTCGCACGCCGCATTCGCCGCAAGAACGAGATTGATACCTGGACGCCGATTCCGCGAGAGTACAACGTCATGCGCGTTTCGCTCGCCGGTGAACTCGATGGTGTGCACACCGAACGCGCGCCGCGAGATTTACGGCTCAAGCCGTATGTGCTTGGCCGTTCGGTTCGGGCTATCGGCATCAAGCCATTCACCACCACCGGCGACGTCGGCGCGGACTTCAAGTCGGCGCTTACGCGCAGTCTGACGCTCGATCTCACGGTGAATCCGGATTTCGCGCAGGCCGAGGCCGATGAGCAAACGGTGAACCTGACGCAGTTCACCACGTTCTTTCCGGAGAAGCGCGAGTTTTTTCTCGAGAACTCCGGCACCTTCTATGTGGGCGATGCGATTCGCACCAACATCGTGAGTGCGCCGCTCACGGCCGACGAAGATCTGCTTCTATTTAATAGTCGCCGAGTAGGGCTAACGGCCGGTGGAACACCGATGACGATTCCGGTGGGCGGGCGGCTCACGGGCACCGCCGGTGGGCTCGGAATTGGCGGCCTGGTCATGCGCACGGAGCGAGAGGGCACGACGCCGGGCAGTCTGTACAGCGCGTTGCGGCTCAAACGCAACCTCGCGCCCGGGTCGGACATTGGCGTGTTTGCCTACGGACGCGATGGCGAGAACGCGGCGGCCGGGCAGAATCATGTTGCCGGTGTGGATGCGAACGTTCGGTTTGCCGGCAAGGTGGATTGGAACTCATACATCGTCGGCTCCAATACGCCCGGCAAATCGAAAGGCCAGTACGCATGGCGCACGTCGTTCACCTATGAAGCGCCATTCGTTCATGTAAAAGCAGCAGCGCTCGAGCTCGGCGAGGGCTTTCAGGACGACCTCGGCTACTACCGGCGTACCTCCGTGCGAAAGTATTTCCTCGACGCGGGGCTCAGGCCGCGGCCCGTCTGGTGGCAGGAGCACGGCGTGCGTGAGCTCCATCCGCACGTAACCTGGAACTACTACGAAGACCTCGCAGGCCAAACGATCGGCAAGAACCTGCATAACGGGCAAACCTGGTTCTTCTCCGATGGCGCGTATACGGAGATTTCGGCGAACATGAAGTTCGATGTGCTCAAAGATTCGCTGCGGCTGAATCGCGGCGACACCAAGGCGCAGCGCCTCGCACCCGGTGGATACAACTGGACGGAGTGGCAGTGGCTTTATGTGACGAACGCGAGCCGTCCGCTTTCTTTGAACCTGACCGGCATTACCGGCGGTCTCTGGAGCGGCTCGCAGAACACGCTGCGCGCGACCATGACGCTCAAGCCGACGTATCACTTCCGGCTTTCGGCCGGCGTGCAGACCTCGAGCATCACCCTCGACAAGCCGGACCAGAAGTTTGCCACGACACTATGGACCGGCCGAGCGAACTATTCGTTCACGACGAAGATGTTCCTCGACGCGCTCACCCAGTACGACGCGGCGACTCATCAGTTCAACGCGAATGTACGGTTCAACGTGATCCACCATCCGCTGTCGGATCTCTTCATCGTGTACAATGAGCAGCGCTTCACCACGCCGGACGCGCCGGTGCCGGGACGCAGCCTGGTGGTCAAGTTCACCCAAATGCTGGCATTTTAGGGGACCCCCCACGAAGAAGTCTCATACGTTTTGCTTTCGTTGCTGCGGCAGCTGGGTTGACGCTTGCCACCTGCGCGCCAAAAGAACCACCGAAGCCGGAACTGCCGTCGGGCATCGCGGTCTATCGCGTTCAGGCCGGCAAGATCGATGACGGGACCTTCGTTCCTCTGGGACTCGACGTCAAGAAGTAATGACCTCGCTTGCGAGCGTGACGACGAGAGCCCATTCTCAGTTCGGTTCGTTACGCCACCATCCGCACACGACCCGCACACGGAGCCGTCGCCATGAGCCGCTCAATTCCCGATCTGTTCAACGACTTCGATAGCGGAAAGATTTCGCGTCGAACGCTCGTGCAGGCGCTGCTCGCTGCGGCGGTGATCGTGCCCGCGACGTCGTTTGCGCAGGGCGCTGGCGGTGCGCAGGGCCGCGCCGGTGGAGACTCGGCGGGGCGCGGCGGTCGAGGGGGTGGCAGAGGTGGCGCCACGCCACGCGACACGGTGCCGCTGACTCTTCCATTCGCCGCGACCGGATGGAACACCGTTTGGCTCGATCATCTCAACTACCAGTGCGTCGATTACAAAAAAGCTGCAGCGTTCTACTCGGCGCTCATGGGCTGGAAGGTGCGCAGCGACGACGGCAAGCAGGCCGTGCTCGACATGGGCGAAAACTCCGGCGGCATCATCATTCGTGGCGGTCTCGCCGCGCCACCGCCGGCCGCGATTACCGATGCCGGGCTCGGCGTCGCGCGTCCTCCCGTGCAGGCCGTATTCGACGGATTCGCCTGGGGCATCGAGCCCTGGGACACGAACAAGGTGAAAGCCGAACTCGAGAAGCGCGGCTTGAATCCCGTCGCCGATCACGCCGGTTCCGACTACAAGAGTTTCCGTGTGAAAGATCCCGATGGATTCGATCTCGCGATCACGAATGGCACGAAGGCGAATCGGCGAAAGGGTCCGGCCACCGGGAAACTCGCCGCGCCGTTCGAGCCCACGGGATGGAACACGCTCTACGTGGATCACCTGTCGTACGAAGTGCCCGACTATCGCCGGAGCGCGGCGTTTTACCAGGCGCTGCTTGGCTGGACGGGGCGGCCTGGCGGCGGCGGTCAGATTACCGTGGAGATCGGCAAAGTTGCAGGCGCGATCATTCGTGGCAACGCGGCCGCTCGTGCTGCGACGGCTCGCGGTCGCGGCGATACGTCTGCGGCATCCATCGCGCCACCGCCACCAGCGAATGGCGTAACCGCAGCCATCGGCCATATCAGTTTCGGCATTGAGAACTGGAACACCGAGCGTGTGCGCGCGGAGCTCAAGAAGCGCGACGTGGTGTACGTCACGCGCGATGGGCAGCGCGAACCGCGGCCCGACATGGTGGGCACACTCGAGAGTTTCCACGTACCAGATGCGATGGGTTGGGATCTGCAGATTGGTAACAAGATTGCGCCGGGCCCGTGATTGCTTCTCTTCAAGGACGAAAAATGAAATCGCGATTTGGATTGATGTTGCTCGGTGTCGTCGGCTATGCCGGCGTGCTGACTGCGCAGGCGAAGCCGCTTGCGCCGCGCCTCAAGGTTTTCATTTCCATTGATATGGAAGGGCTCGCGGGCGTCGTCACCAATGCCGACGTGAGCTCAAACGGCCAGGACTATGGCCACTTCAGGGCCATCATGGCCGCCGAGGCGAATGCGGCGATTGATGGCGCGTTTCGCGCCGGCGCGACTGAGGTGCTCGTGCGCGATTCGCATGGCAGCAAGGAAAACATGCTGCCGAACGATGTTGACCCGCGCGCGCGGTTGCTCCGGGGTTTGAGCATTGGCCCCAAGAACATGATGGAGGGCATCGATTCGACGTACAGCGCCGTGGTGTTCGTCGGCTACCACGCCAAGGCCGGGACGCCGGACGCGATTCTCGAGCATACGTCCACGGGCAACGTCGTCGATTTCTCCGTGAACGGCATCTCGCTGCCCGAAGGCGGCTACAACTCGATCGTCGCCGGCATGTACGGTGTGCCGGTCGTGTTCGTCGCGGGTGACCGTGCCGTGGTCGATCAGATCCGTGGAATGGTCGGGCCCATCGAGGGCGTCGCCGTGAAGGAAGAGATTGGCGATGCGTCGAATGGCCTGTCGCCAAAATCGGCGCAGGAGGCGATTCGGAAGGGTGTCGAAGCGGCCGTGCGCAATCGCGCGAAGTACAAGCCGTACAAAATGGCCGGCCCGTATACGATGGTGCTCAAGGTGAAAACGGAGCGGCCGCTCTATCCCGGCGCGGTGCGAGTCGCGGCCGGCGAAGTCACTTTCTCGAGCCCGGACTTCTTTGCGATTCTGTCGGCGTTCAACGCGATGAAGTAGCGAGCAGACTCCAATGACAATTCGATTTCGCAACATCTTCGCCGCGCTCGCTGCGACGGTCGCTGGCGCCCGCGGCATCGCCGCCCAGTCCCCGGATTGGACTGAGCCCCATCCCGCCTTTCGCATCGCCGACGATTTCTACTACGTCGGCAGCAAGGGACTCGCGAACTACCTGATCACCACGCCGCAGGGGCACATCCTCATCAACAGTGACATCGAGGCGAACGTCCCACTCATTCGCTCGAGCATCGAATCGCTTGGCTTCAAGTACACGGACATCAAGATCCTGCTCATCAGTCATGCGCACTGGGATCACAACGCCGCGAGCGCGACGATCAAGCAGCAGACGGGCGCGAAGTACTACGTGATGGACGCCGATGTTGGCGTCGTTGAATCCGGCGGCAAGACGGACTTTCAGTACGGCGGCAGCGCCGAGACGACGTATCCGCCGACGAAGGTCGATCGCGTGCTGCACGACGGCGACGTGGTCAAGCTCGGCAATGCCGAGCTCGTCGCGCACCTCACGGCCGGGCACACGAAGGGCACCACCACCTGGTCGCTCAAGGTGAAGGACGGCGGCAAGACGTACAACGCCGTCATCATCGGCAGCCCGAATGTGAATCCGGGCTACAAGCTCGTTGGCAATACGGCGTATCCGAACATCGCTGAGGACTACGCGAAATCATTTCCGGCGATGCGGGCGCTCACCTGCGACATCTTCCTCGGTGCGCACGGTGGCTATTTCAACATGGACGCGAAGTACCCCAATGTGAAAACGCAGGGAACGGCGGCGCTCGTCGATCCTGACGGCTGCAAGAAGTACATCGCCGATCGCGAAAAGGCGTTCAACGCCGAGCTGGCCAAGCAGCGCGCCGCGGTCAAACCGTGAGTTTCATTCTCGACGAAGGGATCGCAGTCCTCGAACGAACGCCAGCCGTTTTTCGTGCGCTGCTCGCCGGGCTCCCTGAAAGCTGGCTCGGCGTCAACGAAGGGCCGAACACGTTCAGTCCGTTCGACAACCTCGGCCACATCAGGCAGACGGTTCGGAAGCGGTATCGCGAAGAAGTCGGCCCGTGGCGCCAGGACCTGCCGATCATGGACCGCTAGAGTCGCTCCGCAGCCCGCCGCGCTTCGTACGCCTTGAGGTGCGTCATCGCGACCGAAAGCATCGAGTCATCAATGCCATGGGCGCGGGCCCGGTCGAGCATGAAGCCCACGATGTGATCGCTCTCCACCGCGCCGCCGCGCTCCAGGTCGCGCAGCATTGAGGCGGTGAGCGTACTCGCCGGGTCGAACAATGTCTTCTTTCCGAACTCGATCGACTGCGCGCGTGGCGCATAACCCTCGGCCGTCGCGATGGCGATGTTCGCGTCGAACGTGCGCGTGATGGCTTGGAGACCGCCCGCACTGCTAACGATCTCGCCGATGCTCGCGCGAAAGAGGCAGGTCATTGCCGCGATGCAGGAGAGCACGACGATCTTCTCCCACATGTCCTGCTCGATGTTCGGCGAGAGCACCCAGTCGAGTTGCGTGCGCCCGAGATCTGCGGCGAACGCCGTCGTTCGCGCAGAGTCTCGCGACAGATGCGCACGCTCACCAAATACAATCCGTTGGTGATTGTTCGTGTGGCGCAC
>JAPLKU010000023.1 GCA_026387935.1 Gemmatimonadota bacterium
GGAATCGGCGCTGAGGCGGCACTGGTTGCTGCTCCCGACGCGTACGGTGTCGAGTGCGTAGCTGACGCCGGCCAGCTCGAACCGGCGCCGCACTTCCTGGCCGGGGGAGAGCGCGATGGGTTCGGAGAGGAGCGGCCGCCAGCCGATTCGCAACGTGCGCACCTGGTAGGTGCCCGGCTGCAGGGTGGCCACGAAGAACTCTCCGCCCACGTCGCTCAGTGCGCGCGCGGCAACGGCGCCATCGGAGCCGACGAGCTGGACGACGACGCCAGGCACCGGCATGCCGCCTGCGTCGATCAGAATCCCGCGGACGGCCTGGGCGTCGCTCTGCCGGGGTGCCGCACCCAGCGCCGCGACGATTGCGGCGGCGACCGCAAGACGGCCGCTTGGACGGCCGCCTACGCGCCCGGCGTTCACTTGCCGAGTTGTGCGGCGATTGCGGTCAGCAACTTGGCCTCGAGCGAGCCGCGCGACGTGCAGCGCGAATAGCCTTGTGAGAATGCAATGGGGCGGGCGGAGGCTTCAAACGTCGTGACCAGCGAGCTGGTGGAGAGCGTGACCGGGCGCACCTGCACGACCAGCAGGATATGCACTTCGTAGTCATCGGCGTTGGGGCCAATCTGTGTCTGGCCGCAGTCGATGTACCGGCTGAGGTTGGTCTTGCCGAGCCGCTGGCGAATCTTGAAGCCGTCGTTGCCGATGACCTTGGTGGCGGGCTCAAGTCGTGTGACCGTCACGCCGATCGAGTCAAATGCAGCGGGGACTACACGCCAGATGGCGTCGGCGGAGTACGCGAGGGTGTTGACGTTGGGACCGGAGCCCGGTGAAAGCGTCATGCGGTCATTCGTCCCCGTCGCACCGATCGACTGAATAGGCGTGGCCGTACTCACGACCGTCGAGCCCGACGCGCAGCCGATGAGGGCGAGCGAGAGCAGCATGGTCGCAGATCGGATTTGGCGCATTAGGGGATTCCGGGAAGGCGGTGGCCGCAGCTTTCATCCAAGGTACGTTCTATTGAAATGACCGGCCAGCGGCGGGATGGGAGTGTTGCGGTGCCACCGACCGTGTTCCCAACCCCCGAAGCCCCCGGTTCAGATGCGCCTGGGACAAGTGCTGGCTGCCGGTGGCCTGCTCGCGCTGAGCACGTCGTGCCGAACGCAGCGGCCAGCCGACCCGTGCATGGGGTGGGCGAGCTGACGCGGGCGATGTACGGCACGATTCGGGTTGAGCGGATGTCACTGCCGGTGGCGTCGCGGCTGATGAGTGATGTCACGGTCGAGCTGTACGGTGGGTTCGCGGCCGCCGATCCTGCGTTGCCATCGCTGGACGGAACACTCAACGGAATCCCGGCGCTTCCCCGCAGCGCGCACGTCGGCGTCGTTGGCTCGGCTCACCGATTCGCTCAAGGCCGCGCCAGTGGCTGTAGCGTCGGCTCGTCCGGAAGCGCGCGTTCAGATTCGGTCGGCTGGCTGCTGGGCGAGGCGGTGGTGCGCTAGGAGAAGTGGCATCGGTATTCTGAACAGCTGAGCTGAGTGGACAGGCGGGCTCCCTGGGCGATCATTCGCCCGATGTCAGGAGAAGTCCCCGATGTCCAAGCGATCCCGTGGGAATCACGCGCCCGAGTTCAAAGCCAAGGTGGCCTTGGCCGCGGTCCGGAACGAAGACACGCTGGCCGCGCTCGCGAAGCGGTTCGATCTGCACCCGGGTTAGGTCACCGCGTGGAAGGACCAGCTACTGCGCGCCGCGGTGGACGTGTTCGCCGACGGACGGCACCCGGAGCCGCTTCTCGCTACGGCTGCCGCGGCTGCGACTCACGCAGCTGCATTGCTCGGTCGAGGTAGGCCTTCGCCTCGGTCAGGTTCGGCTGAATTGAGAGAGCGGCCGTGAAGTGCACGATTGCCTCGTCGAAGTTCTTCGCCCGCGCGAGCGATACGCCCCAGTTCAGGTGCGCCTCGGCATCGTCCGGGCGCACAGCGAGCGCGGCCTCATAGTGCGGAACGGCCTCAGTGAGGCTGTCCATGCGGACGAGCGCGTTGCCCCAGTTCACCTGCGCATCCACATTCTCCGGATCCAGCTTCAACGCGCGCTGGTAGTTCTCGATGGCAAGTGGCAGGCTCCCGTGCCGGGCCAGTGCGATACCCCAGTTGGAATACGCTTCGCTGTAATCCGGCTTCAGCGCCGCCGCGCGTTCGTGATGTGGCAGCGCCTCGTCCAGCCGTCCCACGCGCACCAGCGCGATGCCGAGGTTGTTGTGGCCTTCGGCGTACGCCGGATTGATGGCGAGACCGCGGTTGTAGCGCTCGATGGCATCGGGCAAGCGGCCTTGGCGCGCGAACTCATTTGCGAGGCCGACCTGTGCGATGGACGAAGTGGAATCCACGGCGAGGGCACGCGTCCAGAGCGTTTCGGAATCGTGCCACACTTTTGATTGTTGCCAGCTGGCCGCACCCAAGGTGAACACGAGGCCGGCGCCGGAGAGTTTCGTGGCCGCGGGCCAGCGCGCAACAGCGAGCAGGACTCCCGCGCCGGCGAGCATCGCGAG
>JAPLKU010000004.1 GCA_026387935.1 Gemmatimonadota bacterium
GTGGTTATGTAGATGACTTAAATATAACCTATAAACCTGCTGCTGTCAAGTAGGCTAACTATAAGGTATTATTAGACTTACGATTAATTCCTGACGCTTTAGTGACACTTTCCATAATATCCCCATTTTATGGTATAGGTTGTTTTGGACAGTGGAGTTTCTGGGTTTTTGGGTTTCGCCAAGTGCTTCTGCGTGCGGGTGCGACGGCGCGACCTAGCCGCCGCGGGGCTGGCCACCCCATGTTGCAGGACCGCGCTGGCCGTTTGACCCGCGCCCATTGTCCATTCATCCCGCTGGTTCAGCGGACGGACGGTTCTGATGTCGCTCCACACACGCTTGCTAGTGCTCGGAACGGTGCTGGCGGTTGCACTTCCTGCGGTGGCTGCTGCTCAAGCCACGGACGGACAGATGGGCACATGGGCGATGAACGTGGCCAAGTCCTCAAGCTCGACGGGCAAGGTGGGTAAGAGCGAGACCCGCATCTTTTCAGCGGTACCGAATGGGTACACCATGGCGCGGGCGTGGATCGATGCCGATGGGAACGCCCACGCAAGCAGCGGCACGGTTTTGTACGATGGCAAATTCCACGCCGGTAGCGCCAACGGTGACTCAGCGAAGGCGACGCGCGTTGATGCCAATACGACGAAGGCGCAGAACTGGGATGGGACACTTCGGAAAATGGGGAATACCTGCACGCGAGTGGTTTCGGCTGGTGGCAAGACTCTGACAAACACGTGCACGGACACTGATGCTGCGGGGAAACCCACCAAGTCGGTACACGTCTACGATAAGAAGTAGCTCCGCACTCACAAGCACTCTTTACAAGAAACGCCCCGATGATAAGTCGGGGCGTTTCGTATTACTTGGCGTGAACGCTGCTGCTACTCCAACACGAACACGTGCTCCAAGTCCTTCATAAAACGCTGGGCCGTCGGTGACCACGTCCGAGGGCGCGTCTGTGGCTTGTTTGTTCTTTGGTCAAGCATCCACGCCCTGAACTTCTCGCAGTCCATATCAAGGTCAGCCTGCGTGGGCGTGCGCTTCTCGTAAAGACCAGTGATGTCCCGAGCGCCGTGCCCTAAATAATAAGAATATCTGGATCGCGGAACACCAGCGGCTTCATAAAACAACGCAGCGGTTCTTCTAAAGTCTCTACATCTTACCGCAGTCGGTGGGTCAAGATTGATTAGGCGCATCTGCAGATTCGCTAAACGCCGTGGCTCGGCCTTAAGCCAAACAACATTTGGCACCACCCTGTTCGCGTTGATGGTTTTGGTTCCTTTGATGCGGACATGTCCAGTCTTGGCATCGCGCTCCCAAGCTCCGCGCTCAAATTCTGTCGGGCGGAGGCCTGTCAAAGCCATAAAGACTATCCAGCTCGCGTAGTCTACACCTCGGTTGCCCCAGCGCCCGCTTGAATTGACCCGACCAGCCAACTCTATGAGTTCAGCGAGATTTCCCAGCGGGTTGTGCTCTCTTCGCGAGCGGACAGGGACCAGCGGAACCTTCTTTACTTCCTTTAATAGGAAGCTGTCATTGTCATATCCAAGCCCATCTTTCAGGAAGCTGATTAGCATCTGTCGTATGGCTCTAAAATAGACAGCTTTTGCCTCTCGGTTAAATTTTGTTCGCAGGTTTCTCGCGATATCTGGTAGTTGCCGAACCTCCGTTGCGGGTGTCAGCAGGCCAAGACGCAAGAGCCTGTTGACGTAGTGCGTGAAGGTGGTGGTAGTGTAGGTGCTCGCCGAATAGGTCTTTAACCATTTAACCATCGCTGGTAGGAGCTTGTCTCCAGCATATGCTTCGGCGGCGTAAATCCGGCCAGCGCGATACGCACCCAAGGCGTCAAGTAACCTGACCTTGCCAAACTTTATCTGCGTGAGGCGGACTTCATCACGCTGCGTATCAAGGTCTTTGAGCATCACCTTGATCTGGTCGTAGGTGTCAGCCGAATTCTTGGTGTATGGAAACACGCCTGATGCTTTGACAATTCGTCCGACCGTTTTCGTGACGATATCAACCAAATAGCTTCCCGCTGGCTGCCACTTTCCGTTAACTTTTTTTTTGGCACGAGTCGGCACGGCGTGCTCTCCGAACTAATGAAGCGATATGTGGTTATGGAAATAGTTATGGGGAATGTACTTGTTTAGCTTCATATTGTTAGTCGTAACGCGTTGTCCTATAGAGACAAACAGAGGTGGTTAGTATGGCACCGCAATTCATCTACGTCATGAAGGCGCTGCGGAAGGTCATTCCGCCGTCTCGCATCATCCTCGACGACATCTGGCTGTCGTTCTACCCGGGCGCGAAAATCGGCGTGCTCGGCGCCAACGGCGCCGGCAAGAGCTCGCTGCTGAAAGTGATGGCCGGCATCGACCAGGAGTTTCAGGGAGAGGCTTGGGCGCACAAGGGCACGAAGGTCAGCTACCTCTCGCAGGAACCGCATCTCGATGAATCGCTCGATGTGCGCGGCAACGTGGAGGTCGCGCTCAAGGAACAGCGCGCCAAGCTCGACCGCTACAACGCCATCGCCATGGAGTTCGCCGAACCCATGGACGACAAGAAGATGAATCAGCTGCTCGAAGAGCAGGGCAAGCTGCAGGAGTACATCGACCACCACGACCTCTGGAACCTCGACAACAAGGTTGAGGTGGCGATGGACGCGCTGCGCCTGCCGCCGCCAGACGCCGACGTCAAGATCCTGTCCGGCGGTGAAAAGCGTCGCGTGGCGCTCTGCCGAGTGCTGCTCGAAGAGCCGGACATGCTGTTGCTCGACGAGCCGACGAATCACCTCGACGCCGAATCAGTGGCATGGCTCGAGCATCACCTCGAACGTTTCACGGGTACGGTGGTCGCGATCACGCACGATCGGTATTTCCTCGACAACGTGGCCAAGTGGATCCTCGAACTCGACCGCGGCAAGGGCGTACCGTACGAAGGGAACTACTCAGGCTGGCTCGACCAGAAGCAGCAGCGGCTGGCGCTCGAGGAAAAAACGGCGAGCGTACGCCAGCGCACACTGGAAAAGGAACTGGAGTGGGTGCGCCTCGCGCCGCGCGCGCGACAGGCCAAGAGCAAGGCGCGCCTCCAGGCCTATGAGCAGCTGGCGAGTGAAGCGCAGCAAGACAAGATCGCGCAGAACGAGATTGTGATTCCGCCGGCGCCGCGCCTCGGCAATGACGTCGTTATTGCAACGAAGCTCAAGAAGTCGTTCGGCGACAAGCTGCTCTTCGAGAATCTGTCGTTCTCGCTGCCGCGCGCAGGTATCGTCGGCATTATCGGACCGAACGGCGCGGGCAAGACGACGTTGTTCAAGATGATCAACGGACTCGAGAAGCCCGACTCCGGCACGCTCAAGCTTGGCGAAACGGTTTTGATTTCCTACCAGGACCAGAACCGCACGCTCGAGGGCAAGCGCACGGTGTGGGAAGAAATGACCGGTGGCCTCGAGATGCTTCAGGTCGGGAAAAAGGAAGTGAACTCGCGCGGCTACTGCTCGGCATTCGGCTTCAAGGGCTCGGACCAGCAGAAGATCGTGGCGAACCTCTCGGGCGGTGAACGAAACCGGCTGCACCTCGCCAAGACGCTGATGCAGGGCGGCAACCTGCTCATGCTCGACGAACCGACGAACGATCTCGACGTGGACACGCTGCGCGCGCTGGAAGAAGCGGTGCTCGACTTCAGCGGCTGCGCGGCGATCATTTCACACGATCGGTGGTTCCTCGACCGCGTGGCGACGCACATCCTCGCGTTCGAAGGCGATTCCGAAGTGGTCTGGTTCGAGGGGAACTACGGCGCATACATCGAAGATCTCAAGAAACGAAAGGGCGCCGACGCCGATCAGCCCCATCGTATCAAGTACAAAAAACTGGTTCGTTAATGCGCGGGTCGATGCGCGCGCGCTTGACGACGCTTGTCTTATTGTTGGCCGCCGTGCACGGCGAAACGCTCGGCGCACAAAACGGCGCTCAGGGTGGCGCTCAGGGTGGCGCTCGGGGTGGCACTCAGGGTGGCGCTCAGGGCAGTACCCGTCCGTCCGTAAAAGTGTCGCTCGTGCCAGGCGGTGCGCTGAAGATCGACGGTCGTCTCGACGAGGGCGCGTGGGCTACCGCGGACTCCATTGCGTCACTGACCCAAGTTGAACCGCGCGCTGGTGAAGCCGCGGGCTATCGCACGGTGGTGCGGGTGATCGCGACCGCCGACGCGTTGGTAATCGGCATTAGGGCCGACGACCCGGACCCCGCAGGCATCGTGGCCTTCACCCGTGCACGTGACGGGTTGCTTGACAACGAAGATCATCTCAAGGTGGTACTGGATACGTATCTCGATGGTCGCTCGGGGTACGTGTTCGCCGTGAACCCCAACGGCGCGCGTTACGATGCGCTGGTGGCGCGTCAGGGTGAAGGCGAGAACGCAAGCTGGGATGCGATATGGGAGGCCGGTGCCGTGCGCACCAGCACCGGGTGGTCCGCCGAGATTCTCATACCGGCGAAGAGCCTGTTGTTTCGATCCGGGCTCACCAGCTGGGGCTTCAACGTACAGCGTCGCGTGCAGCGATCACTCGAGATCGACCGGTGGGCTACGCCGCTGGTGCAGTTCAAGGTGACGCACGTGGCGCGGGCTGGCTTGCTCGAGGGTGTTCCGGCGTTCGATCTTGGGCGCGGGACGAGCGTCCGTCCGTCGGTGACCATGGGAACCGGGTATGATGCGCGTGGCACGCCGCTCAGGTCCGACGCAGCAGCCAGTCTTGATCTGACGCAGCGCCTCGGTGCCAACACGATTGGCTCCGTAACAGTCAATACCGACTTCGCCGAAACAGAAGTGGATGCGCGTCGCACCAACCTCACGCGTTTTTCACTGTCGTTCCCTGAAAAGCGCACGTTCTTCCTCGAAGGGGCGAGCACCTTCGACTTCGGGCTCGGCACGGGCGATGACGTGCGACCGTTCTTCAGCCGGACTATCGGCCTGCTTGGAGGCCGCGAAGTACCGATCAACGCGGGCGTGAAAGTGAATGGTCGCGAAGGGCGGACCTACTTTGGGGCGCTTGCGGTTCGGACTGGCGATATCGACACGCTACCCACTGCAAATACGATGGGCGTTCTTCGCCTGAGGCAGAACATCCTGAGCGAATCGAGCGTCGGAATGATCGCGACGTTTGGCGACCCGCTCGGCCGGGGCAACGCCCACACCACCGGCGCTGACTTCACCTACCAAACATCACGATTCAGGGGAGACAAGAATCTCCTGGCGGGAGTGTGGGGGCTCGAGACCGCCCGCGACGGACTCACCGGCGATCGCACGGCGTTCGGTGCAGCGGTTGACTATCCCAATGATCGCTGGGACATCTTCACGTCGTATCGTCGGCTGGGCGATGGATTTCAACCTTCGCTCGGGTTTGTGCCGAGGCGCGGCATTCAGTCCGCGTCGCTGAACGTGAACTTCCAGGCACGCCCCACTGAGCTGATCGGCCCATTCCGTGTGCGCACGATGCTACACGAACTCCAGACCAGCGTGGTGTCGGGGCTCGACGGGGTATGGGAGAGCTATCGGTTGTTTACCGCACCAGTGAACTGGCGATTCGAGAGTGGGGATCGCTTTGAGTTGAACATTGTTCCGGTCGGCGAACGACTATCCAAGCCGTTTACGATTGCTGAGGGCGTGACGATACCCGCCGGCGCGTATCGCTGGACCCGGTTTCGGCTCGAACAGGGATTCGCCAGTAAGCGCGAGTTGAGCGGGCAGCTCACCTGGTGGTTCGGCGAGTTCTACACGGGTCACCTGAACGAACTGCAGCTCACCTCGTCCTGGAAGCCGAGTCCGCTCTTCATCGTGGACCTGACGGGTACACTGAACAGTGGCCACCTCGCGGAAGGCACGTTTACTCAAGTGGTAACCGGGACACGGTTCCGGGTAAACGTCTCGCCCGATCTTCAGGTGAGCAGTTTCGTGCAATACGACCGAGAAGCCCACGAGCTGACCACGAACTCGCGCGTGCGGTGGACGTTCGCTCCGGCTGGAGAACTCTTCCTCGTGTACAACCACAACGCCACGGAACGGGACCCGATTTCCAAGCGTCCCGTCTGGGCGTTTGAGACGAACCGACTGTCGCTAAAAGTGCAGTACGCGTTCCGCTACTAGCGGCGCGTCGCACGCGGCCGGTACGCCGCGCTGCCGCTTCGCGCTGCCGGCGCTACCCGCGCGATCCGAACTGTTTGGTGAACTTCACCGTAAACGCATGCGTGACCGGGCGCGTCCAGTTGAAAAAGCCGTTCGCCTGCTCGGCGTCATTGAACACAATGAACAGCCCCGTGCCGGCAGTGTTCAGCCAGCTGAAGCGCACATTTGCCGTCCAGATACGCGCCTGATCGTTGAACTGATTCAGCGTCTGAATGGACACGCGTGGCGTGAAGAAATACGCGAGCTTGAGCCCAATGAGCGACCGCGTGAAATCGCCCTGCGCGAGATGCACGTTGGAATAGTCAACGAGCAATGAGGACGAGAACGTCGCGCCGCTCCGTGCCGTGACCGTGACCGTCTGCGAGTTGCGGCTGCCGTTGTAAAACGGTCCGATGTCCGAGCGGAGCACCAGCGACACGGGCAAGCTTGGATCGCTCGTCCAATCGATGCCGAGTTCAGCATAGTCGTATCCACCAACCGGAAGCTTGATGCCGGGCGCGATTTCGAAGGGCACCTGCAGCCCCTCGTGGAAGACATTCAGCTCGGGTCCAAACCGCGTGCCGGACGACAGTTCGATTTCGGTGAGATCGACGTGCATCTGGCCGCTCTGGTAGTAGCCGTCGAGTCCGTAGAAGCCCTTATAGGTGAGATGCGGATTCCAAACCCGGAGCCATGGTAAATCCTTGTTGCGAACGAATCGCATCAACCCGACTTCGATGTTGCGATACCCTGGCGTGCGGCTGATGAACCCGAGCTCAGGGACGAAATCAGTTCCCGTCTGCAAGAACCGGATGTTGTTGTTCCAGACGTCATTGCTGTACGCGATGCGCGTACTCACGGCGAGGTTGTCGTTGCCGCGCGAATGCGCATCCGTGGCGGAGGCCCACCAGTCCGTGGTCCAGTCGTCGCCAACGCCAATGCGACCATCGACGCCAAAGGTGCGACCGTAGTCCGCGGTGCTGTCACGGGCCATGCGTTGCACCGCGATGACGCCGATGCGAGAGCGCCGGCCGAGCTCGCGCGTGAGCCGGCCGACACTGTACGACTGGCCGCGCAGCGTGGCGAAATCATTCGTGAACATCTGCAGTGCGCCGACGGTTGTTCCGCCAACGCGGCCGGTGAGGCGCGTACCGCCGAGGAGCGGAAGGGGCGTGCCATTCGCATCGATGCCGATGCGGCGGCTGAAAAAGAGGTCCACCGCTTGTGGCGTGCCGGCGGAGAAGATTCCCGCACCCTCGAGGAAGAACGGCCGCTTTTCGGGAAAGAAGAGCGGAAAACGCGTGAGGTTCACGCGCTGGTCATCCACTTCGACCTGCGCGAAATCGGTGTTGAACGTGGCGTCGAGCGTGAGGCTCGAGGTGAGTCCGTACTTCGCGTCGACGCCAACATCCTGCTTGTTGCTCGTCTTCAGCGGCGAACCCGACTGCGTCGTGGACGCAACCAGATAGGGCGTGACGGTCGCGATGCGATTGGTCGGCGGCGTGAGCCCACCGAGGGTTCCGGCGAGCGACAACCGATTGAGGTTGAAATGGCGCGGAATAGGCGCCCAGAACGATTCCTCGTTCTTGCGTCGCACGAGGCGCGCGATGTTGAGGCCCCACGTCTGTTGTGCACCGGCGCCGTACCGCAGCGTGGTGAACGGAATCCTGAACTCGGCGTACCAGCCGAGTGAATCGCGGGAGGTGGCAACGGACCAGCTACCGTCCCAGTTGAGGTTGAAGCCGCCGATTGATCCCGATTGCGCGCGTGATTGACCGGTTTGGAATACGCCGCCGCCTTCACCCTCGCGCGTGACCTGCCCGTCGTATTCGATGGCGGCCGGCGTCGTGCCGAAAACGAACCCGTTCTGCTTGTCGTGAAAGGTGTCGAAGATGAGTGCGACGTAGTCGCTGTTGGTGAGCGTCCCGTCGCGGACCTTTTCACCAGGAACGATGTCGCCGGCGCGCGAGTCGTAGAGCCAGGCACCCACATAGATCGCCTGATCGTCGGTGAAGATGCGGACTTCGGTTCGCTCAGACCCTGGCGCACCCTGCGAAGGTTCGCGCTGCACGAACCCGGTGAAGAGTTCGGCCTCACGCCAGACCGCTTCGTTCAGCTTGCCATCCACGACGACGTTGTGCTTGAGCGCGCGGACGGAGCCGGCCCGTGCGGGGGTGGCGCCGGTAGTGGAAATCACCTGAGCGGCGGCTGGCGCGGGCCCGGCGAGCGAGGCAGTGGCCAGGCACGCGAGGATCATCGCGGTGCACGCGTGAGTTCGGCGGCGCATTTTTGAAATTGGGGGGGGAAAAATTCGGTCGTGCGGCGCCGTCCGGGGAACCGCGCCGCGAGGAATCTATCCCACCGGCGACGGAGGCCGCCTAACGAGGGATGTTCAGTGTTTGTTCGGCACGAATTCCCCGTGAACCGCGCGAGAACATTTGACGCCCGGCCGGGTTATGCATCTATCAGTCAGGGTCGCACGGGGTACACTTGACCCTTCAGGCGTGACCAAGCGAAAGCTCAAGTGCAAGCTTCAAGTGCAAGCGTCCCGCAGCGGCGGAGGATGGATATGCGTGTGAATCGTTTCACTATTTCTGGGACGATGGTGGTGGCCTGCCTGACGCTCGGCGCGGCCGCATCGTCGGCCCAGGAGTTGTCCGGAAACGGATTTCTCTTCGGTGCGCCGTCTGGGAGTTTCTCACTCCGCGCGGGGTATGCAGGTGCATCGGCCGGGAGCGACCTGTTTTCGCAGATGACGCGAGACCTGAGTCTCAACAAGAAGGACTTTTCATCGCTCGGGTACGGCTTCGACCTCTCGCTTGCGCTGCGTCCGCGACTCGACCTCGTCGTGAGTGCGGACCTGAGCGGCATGGAGAAGAAGTCGGATTTTCGGGACTGGCAGGACAACTCCGGCAAGCCCATCGAGCAGACCACGAGCTTTTCACGACAGTCGTACCTGGCGAGCCTCAAGTACTACCTGCTGCCCTACGGCCGCACACTCGGTAAGCTCGCGTGGGTTCCGGCGCGGTATGCGCCATGGGTCAGTGCCGGTATAGGCCGCACGGAATACTACTTCAAGCAGACCGGCGACTTCGTCGATTTCAAGAAGAACAACCTGGTGTTTCACGACACGTTCAACTCATCGAAGTGGGGCAGCGCCGCGCAGGTGGCGGCTGGCGTCGACTGGAATCTCAGTCAGCGATTTGCCTTGACGACCCAGGCGAGGTATCTCTGGGGGCAGGCTGATCTTGGACTCGATTTTTCTGGCTTTGATCCGATCGACCTGTCGGGCATTGGGATGACCGGCGGTTTGACCATTCGGTTTTAGGGAGAGGACCACATGAACTCGATACGGAACGCCCTGCTCGCGGTCACCGTACTTGCGTTGGGCACGAGCGCGCTCGGCGCGCAAGGTGCTGCGCAAGGCGCTGCGCAGAGTGGTGCCGCCGCGGATGTTCGCTGGCAGGCGTGGATTGGTTGCTGGGCGCCGGTGGCCGGAGAGAACGGCATGCCGCGCGAACTTGGCGCCATGACGTTGGCGCGCGTGTGTGTGACCCCCGCGGCTGGAACGTCGGCGGTCGAGGTTTCGACCATTGCATCCGGCAAGGTGGTGGATCGCCAGCGCATCGAAGTGGATGGCATGCCGCACCAGGTTTCGCGCGATGGCTGCACGGGAACGGAGACCGCGCGCTGGGCGAACACCGGCACGCGCGTGTATGTAAGCACGGACCTGTCCTGTGCCGGCGGCGTGACACGGCGCGGCAGAGGCGTCCTTTCATTCTCGCAGCGCTACGAGTGGCTCGATGTGCGTGGCATGGCGAGCGGCACCTCGTCCGGCGTGTCGGTTGCACGCTACGTGATTTCCGACGATACGGCGGGGCTGCCGGTCGAACTGCGGACCGTGGCCACGAGCCGCACGAAGGCCGAGAACAACTCCTTGCTGGCCGCTGCCGCTCCGCTGACCCTCGCCGATATCGCCGACGTCGCGGTGACTGCCGACAGCGGTGTGGCGACGACGTGGCTGATGGAGCGGACGCAGGGCGTGAGGCTCTCAATCAATGGCAAGCAGCTGGAAATGCTCGCTGACCAGGGTGTGCCGCCGGCCGTGATCGACGTGGTTGTTGCGATTGCGCATCCGAACGTCTTTGCGCTGAATCCGAATTCGCGTGATGCGCAGTTCAAGACGCGCGAAGTCACGAGCGGGATGCTGAACAGCAGCAGCGCGACGTACATCCCGGGAATCGGATTCACGTATGGTTGGTCGCCGTACTCGGGGATGTACAGCCCGTACTACAGCTCGTTCTACGGATACGGAAATCCGTACTATGGCTACAGCAATGGATATGGCAATGGATATGGTTACGGCTACGGCGGCTACTCGCCGTACTACGGCTACTATCCCGGTTCGCAGCCTATCATCGTGGTGACGCGCGGATCGGACGCGAATCCGACAAGCGAGCCGCACGGCAGAGTGGCGAAGGGCGGCGGCTATTCAAGTGGATCGAGCTCGAGTTCAGCGGGCGGTTCGTCGTCCTCCTCGTCCGGGAGCAGCGGTAGTTCGTCCGGCGGTAGTTCGTCGAGCGGTAGTTCGTCCGGCGGAAGTTCATCGGGCGGTTCGGCGAGCAGCGGTGGTGGCGATGTGCGCACTGCGGTGCGGAAGCCGCCTCAGCCCTAGCCAACAGACAAAAACGAGCGGCCG
Source organism: Gemmatimonadota bacterium (assembly GCA_026387935.1). GTDB lineage: Bacteria > Gemmatimonadota > Gemmatimonadetes > Gemmatimonadales > Gemmatimonadaceae > Fen-1231. The sequence goes on from JAPLKU010000004.1 coordinate 10,856, forward strand.
GCGGAGAAATCCGCCGGCCGCTTTGTTTTGTCCTCTGCTTGCCTACGGAACGATCGGCGGGCTCCAGAAGCCTGGTGTGTTCTTCGCGTTCGCGCTCACTTCCCCAGAGAACATCAACGAGTTGAAGATCATCCGGAACGTGCCGGTCGGTTGGCCGCGCCACTGCGGCTGAAATCCGAACAGCACCACGTGGCCCTTGCCCTTCTTCACGTCGAGTGCAGCGGCCTGACCCTGCATGTACTTCGCGCCGCTGAGATAGCCGGAGCGAAGTGGAGCGGCCGGGTACTTGGCGATGACCGAGCCCTCGAAGCCATCGAGCGTCGTGAATACCGGGCTACCGCTGACGACAACGTCGGCCGTCTCGGGCATACCGGCCATGACCGGATGCAGCGGATCGACATTCACCTGCATGATGGAGACGCCGGTGAAGTACTCGCTGCGCTGCAATCCGCCGACCACGTTGCGCACAGGCAGCTTGAGCGCCGTGATGGCGCCTGTCGCGCCCTGATTCCAGGCGACGACGGTGCCGCCGCCGGAAACGAACGAATCAACGGCACGCGTGCGCGATTCACCGGCGAGGAGGGCGGTGCTGTCCACGCCGCCGCGTCCACCTCTCCCGCCACCAGCCCCGCCACCGCCACCGCGCCCACCGCCGCCGGCACCAAATGCCTGCGAGGCCATGACGACCACATCAAACTTTGACGCGAGGTCGCCGGCCTGAAGGTCCGCGGGACCGATGAGCTTGTACGAGTAGCCGTGGGTGTCGAAAAGCCACTCGGTCCACCCTTCATCCATGTTGCCGGGCGCCGCCTTGTAGAGCGCGATGCGCTTGGGCGCGACGGATGATGCCGGCAGCGTCGCAACACGTTCGGCGCGCACTGAAAGCTCAGCTGCCCACGCATCGGCTTTCGCCGCCGCGATGCCAGAGACCGCCCAGCGCTCGGTGCCGCGGCCCGTGTTGGCGACGTATCGCACCGTAGCGCCTTCGCTGAGGGCCTTAGTCACGAAGCGGAACGAGTTGTTCTGCTTCGGGTCGAGCAGCACGTGCTCGCCGGTGCCGGAGATTGCGCCGGCAGAACTGACGATGCCCGCCGCGACGGCATTGGTCGTGAGCGGAAACTCCGCCGACTTGCCCCACACGTCCGGCGTGCCCTTCACGGGCTTCATCGCGGCGCGAAAATCGGCAGAGAGCGGCGTCTTGGCTTCAACAACCTTCACTCCCATCTGGAAGGGGAGCGTCCATCCTGCCGCGTCATACGGAAGATCATCGCCCAGCTCCGGATACTTCTGCACTTCGAAGATCTCGCGCACGAGCTCGCCGAACTCCTGGTCCATCGGCACCACCCAGGTGCCCTTGGGATAGCTGGTGCCATCCACCGTGGCGTCACGCTCGAGCTGGCTGATGCGCACGCCGTGAAACGCAAACCGCCGCAGCAGTTCGACCGGCGCCATCGGGTCGTGCTGTTGCTGAGCGACGATGTAGGCGTACGGCGCCGAATTGCGGTACTTCTTGATGACGTCGCGGCCGGACTGATAGCGATTGTAGAGCAGCTCCTCGCGGAACTTCGCGGCGAACTTGAGCGTCGCGCGCGAGGCGGTGACCATGTAATCCACGGCGTCGCGCAGTTTCCAGGGGCCGCCGGCCCAGGGACTCAGGTAGAGCGCCTGCGGGCGGAGTTCGCGGTATTCCGCAGGGAAGGTTTCGGGACGCCCAGGTGTCTTTGGTGTTGCGCAGTTGCCGCCCTGCGTCTCAGTCCACCATGAAGGAATGTTCTGATACACCGGCATGTAGTCGATGTAGCCCGGGTAGTAGGCGTCGAAGGTGGCGAGCATGTGCACGCCGCCGGGCTGTCCGTGGGCGTCGAGTTCCTGTGCGATGTAGGTGCCGATCGAGTTGATCGTGCGTGCCGGAATTGGCGGTGCGCGCAGGCCGACCGGGTCGGCAAAAGGCGGAATCCACATCCGCGTCGGTTCCGGCGACGATTGGTGGTGGACGTAGATGATGTTCGGCTCCCACTCGCGCCAGACTTTTTGGATGACGCGCGACTCCACGACGTTCAGCATGTAACTGTCGCGATTGTTGTCGTGGCCGATGTACTTCTGGTAGAGCTCCATCGGGCCGGTGTTCTTTCCGGTGTACTGATCGCGGCACCAGTTCACGACGATGTCCTGACCATCCGGATTGATGGACGGCCAGAGGACGAAAATCACGTTGTCGAGGATGTCGCGCACTTCGGGTTCATTTGCGCGCGCGAGCAGCGAGTACGCGAGGAGTGGCGTGTGCTGCGAGCCGGCGATCTCCGATGCGTGCAAGCCACCACTGATGTCCACGATGGCGCGGCCTTCACGCGCCAAGGCCCGGGCGGTGCTGTCAGTGAGCCCTTCGGGGTGCGCCAGTCGCTGCGCGATCTGCCGATAGTGGTCGAGCTTCGCGAGGTTCGCGGGCGACGAGATAACCGCAATCGTCCATGGCCTGCCGGTCGATGTCTTGCCGACCTCGATCAGTTTGATCCGGTTCGTCGCGGCCGCGAGGCGCTTGAAGTAGGTCATCGACTGGCCGTAGTCGAAGAGCTGGCTGTCGGCGCCGACGGCAAACCCGAGGCTGGATTCCGGCGTCGGGATCGTTGATTTGGATTGCTGTGCGGCAGCCGCAGAAACGATCGCGAGGCTCAAAAAGAGCATGCGACCGAGCGGTCCTGAGAGGTATCGCGCCGACATTCGGAACTCCGTGGCGGGGTGGCGGCGCCGGAATGGGCGCCGGTCGTCGTGGAAAAGCAGGTGACACCGTCGTATGATGCTTTCCTCTCCATCCTTTCGGGAGTAGGTCACCATGCGTGGCATGCAGACGATCATCGGGTTGGCGCTGGGTCTTGCGACAACCGCAGCACTTCAGGCACAGGCCCCCAAGGGCCGAGTACCGGCCTCGGACTACGGCAAATGGGAAACGCCAGCTGGCGGTGAGCTGTCGCCCGACGGAAAATGGGTGGCCTATGAGCTGCGCCGGGTGAGCGGGAGCAACGAACTCCGGTACCGGCAGATTGGGGCCGCGCAGGAGCAAACGGTGCGGATGGCGACCGCGCCGCAATTCACCCGCGACAGCCGATGGCTCGTGTACACGATCGCACCGGATACCGGTGGCGCAGGCGGGGCAGGAGCCGCCGGTGGTCGAGGTGGACGCGGCGGGCGCGGCGGCGGCGATGGTGCAACTCGCAGCAAAGTGGGCATTGTGGACCTGCGGAGTGGCGCCACGCTCGCGTTTGATGACGTGCAATCATTTGCCCTGTCGCAGAACGGGGCGCAGGTGGCACTGAGGCGATACCGTGCGCCGGGCGCCGCCGGCGCACCTGCGCCACGCGGGGCTGACCTCGTGGTGCGCGACCTGGACAAGGGAACCCAGGTGACGTTTGGCAATGTGGCGGACTTCGCCTGGAGCGACGAAGGAACCTTGCTTGCCATGACCGTGGACGTTGAGGGACGCACGGGCAATGGCGTGCAGGTGCTCGACGCCTCCACCGGCACGCTTCGGTCGCTCGACGGCGGGGATCATACGTACTCGGGAATCCTCTGGCGCGCCAAGAGCGCCGACCTCGCGCTCTTCCGCAGTCGCACCGACACCGCGTTCGCCGACACGAGCCAGGTGGTGGTGACCTGGAAGAACGCCGGCTCGGCAAATCCCGCACGTGCCATCTACGACTTTTCAACCGACAATCGCTTTCCCGAAGGGATGCGCGTAGCGTCGTATCGCGCGCTCCAGTGGAATGGCGATGGCAGCGCCCTGATGTTCGGCATGGCGCCGAGAGAACCGAAGCCAGTTCCGGCTGGGCGTGGCGGTTCCACGCCGGCGCGCGTGCAGGTCTGGCACTGGAAGGACGTGCGTCAGTTCCGTCAGCAGGAAGTGAATGCCGCGCAGGATCGCACCCGCACGCTGCCGGTGAGCTGGCATGTGGGCACGAATGCCGTCGTGAAGCTGTCTGATGATCCCTACGAGACGCTTCAGTTCTCGGAGCAACGGAACGCCGCGCTCGCGGTGGACCCGTCCGCGTATTTCAAGGAAATGCTGTCGGGCCGCTCGTACCGCGACATCGTTCGTGTGGATGCCGCAACGGGAAAGCGCGAGCCGGTCATCAGCCGCACCGCCGGTACGGCCACGATCAGCCCAAGTGGGCGCTACGTGCTCTACGCGCAGAAGGGTCAGTGGTGGAGTTACGACGCGCAGAGTGGGAAGCGCGCGAACCTGACGGACAAATCAAAGGGCAACTTCGTTGATGTCGAAGACGACCATCCGACCGCCGAACGTGCGCTGTACGGCGTCGCGGGCTGGGCACCGGCAGAGAATGCGGTGTTCGTGTATGACCAGTTCGATATGTGGCGCCTGAACGTCGATGGGTCTGGCGCGGAACGCCTGACGCGTGGCCGCGAAGATTCTACCGTGTACCGGCACGTTTCGGTTGACGCGGACCGAGCCGTTGGAGGCGGTCGGGGCGGACGCGGTGGCGGCGGGGGTGGCGCCGCGACGATCGACTTGTCGAAGCCGGTGATGCTGTCGTCGACCGGCGAGTGGAACAAGAAGGCCGGGTACGCCAAGCTCACGGGCGGAAAGGTCCAACGGCTGGTTTGGCGCGACAAGGCAATCGGCGGGCTGCAAAAGGCGCGCGACGCGGAGAGCTATCTCTTCACGGAGCAGAGCTATGCCGACTCACCCAACTATCTGGCGGCGACGTCGGACGCGCTGTCGACGGCGGCGCCCGTGTCGAAGACGAACCCCTTCCAGGGTGACTACGGGTGGGGCAAACAGGTGCTGATGGACTACAAGAACAAACGTGGCGACAAGCTGCAGATGATGCTGACCTACCCGGCCAACTATCAGCCGGGGAAGAAGTATCCGATGCTGGTCTACTACTACGAAAAACTTTCGCAGGGCTTTCATCAATACGTTGGACCCAGCGACCGCACAGTATACAACACACAGAACTTCAGCCAGGAGGGTTACTTCGTCCTCCGTCCTGACGTGGTGTTCCAAAAACGGAATCCCGGCTGGTCCGGACTCGACTGCGTCACCTCGGCGGTAAAGACGGCCGTCGCTGCCGTCGCCGAGATTGACGCCAAGAAAGTCGGCGCGATGGGACACTCATGGGGTGGCTACCAGACGGCGTTCTACGCCGTGCATGCACCGGAAACGTTCGCCGCAGCGATCGCCGGCGCACCACTCACCGACCTCGTGTCGTTCTACGGCTACACGTCGGGGAACTCAGGGCTCGCCGAGGCTCAGCACTTTGAAACCGGCCAGGAGCGGATGGACGTTTCGCTCTGGGAGGATCGCAACGCATTCATCCGAAACTCCACGGTATTCGCGATGGACTCGCTGCGTATCCCGCTCTTGCTCGAAGAAGGCGACGCGGACGGCAACGTGAACGCATTCCAGAGTCAGGAGTTGTACAACTTCGGGCGTCGTCTCGGGAAGGAAGTGGTGTATCTCGTGTACGAGGGCGAGAACCACAACGTGGCCCGCGTCGAGAGCCAGCGTGACTACCACAACCGGCAGATTGAGTGGTTTGGCCACTACCTGAAGGGCGAACCCGCGGCGGACTGGATCGCGAATGGCGAGACCTATCTGCAACGCCAGAAGATTCTGAAGGGACAGGTGCCGCAACCAACGACGCCCATTCGGCCGTAACGCCATGGGTGTTCGCGGCGATGGTCACGCGTGACCGATGTTCGTGCGCTCCTGACTGAACCAACGCCCCGCGCGGCTCGCGCGGTGGCGTTGCAGCTGCTTGACGTACTCGACGCGTCGTACACGCGTCTCGACCAGCCCGGCGACCTCGAGGCGCTGCACGACTTTCGTGTAGCGCTCAGGCGGTTGCGGAGTTGGTTGCGGGCATACCGGCGCGACGTCCGCGATAGCGTTGGCAAGAAGGGGATGCGAAGTCTCGCGACACTGGCGGACGTTACCACGGACAGTCGAGACATCGAAGTACATCTCGAGTGGCTCACGGCGCAGGAGGCCAAGCTCAAGCCGGCTGATCTTGTCGGCGCACATTGGCTGCGCGACCGCCTGATCACCGACAAGCGCCGCGCCGATGCCGCGCTCAGCGAAGGCCTGGCCGCGGATTTTACGGCACTGTCGGCGCGGCTCCGAAAGAAGCTCTCGCGCTACGCTGTGGCGGTGTGGGACCAGGAAGCGAGCGACCGGTGGGCGATCACCGCGGCGAATCAGATCCAGGACGCGTTTCTCTCTCTGCGCCGGCGACTCACGGCCGTTGAGAGCATGGATGACGACGAGAATGCACATCGGGCGCGGATTGCCGGTAAGCGACTCCGATACCTGCTCGAGCCGCTGACCGATGTCCTCGCTGCGGTCCCAAAGAGTGTAGGGCTCCTAAAAACCGTGCAGGACCAGATCGGCTCAATTCACGACGCGCATATTTTTTCGCGGTTGGTGCGGCGACATGTGCCAACACCCGCGCGCACGCCCGCGCGCACGCCCGCGCGACGAAAGCCGAAAACCGATCCGCGCAAAGGGCTTCGCGCGCTGGCAAAACGACTCGAACTCCGGCGCGAGGAGTCGTGGCGCGCGTTTACCGAAGTCTGGCTCGAACGCGATTTCACGCAACTCGCGGCGCTGGTGCACGGCATCGTGCGCGAGTTGCGGGAGATTGGTGGTGCGGGTGTCGAGATCGAGCGGAAATATCTGCTCCGCAAACTTCCACCCGAAACCAAACGCGCGCCGTTCGCCAAAATCGAACAGGGCTATCTGCCCGGGAAATCCCTCATCGAGCGGCTGCGCCGGGTGACCGCCTCGGGCAAAACGAGCTATCTCCGAACAGTGAAACTTGGACGTGGGCTCGTGCGAACAGAAGTCGAGGAGCCAGCGTCCTATTCAGTGTTCAAGGCGATGTGGCCGCTCACCAAGGGCAAGCGCCTGACGAAAAAACGGTATCAGCTCGCTGATGCTGGGCATGTCTGGGAAATTGACGAGTTCACTGATCGCGAGCTCATCCTTGCCGAAGTCGAGCTCGCATCCGCGCATGATCAGGTGGTCGTACCGGAGTGGCTGGAACGGTGCGTTGTTCGCGAAGTCACGAACGAACCGGAGTACCTGAATCACACCTTGGCACGATGACGGCTCCGAACCTCAGCGATGCGGCGCATATAGGGGGTGTCACGCTCCAGGTGGCGGACCTCGGCCGGTCCGTGGCGTTCTACCGCGACCTGCTCGGATTCACGGAACTCGAGCGACCTGCCGGCGGCGCGTCGCTCGATGCCTCGCTCGACGCCTCGCTCGGCGCGCCGAACGGAGAACGACCGCTGGTCACGCTCGTCGAGCGGCCTGGTGCGAGTCCGGTGCCTCCGCGCGGCCGTCTGGGACTTTTTCATTTCGCGATTCTGTTGCCGACGCGACAGGCGCTTGCCGCTGCGCTCGTCCATCTCCATGCCCGCCACGTGCCACTCGGCATGTCGGATCATCTCGTCAGCGAAGCGCTCTACCTGAGCGATCCGGACGGACTCGGCATCGAGATTTACGCCGATCGGCCGCGCGCGTCGTGGCCGCGAGACGGCAACGAATTGCGAATGGCAACCGATCCGCTAGACGTAGAGAGTCTGCTTCGCGAAGCGGGCGCAGATGCGTGGCGTGGGATGCCGGAAGGAACAACGATCGGTCACGTGCACCTGCATGTCGGCGATATTCCTGCCGCCGAGCAGTTCTACTCAGCCGTTGTTGGCTTTGATGTTGTCGTGCGCCGCTATCCCGGTGCGCTCTTCATGAGTGCCGGCGGCTACCACCACCACCTCGGCGCGAACACCTGGGCGCGCGGTGCTACAGCCCCGGCGCCGGATGAAGCGCAGCTTCTGCACTGGGAACTGATTGTTCCTGACGATGCCGAGGTGCGCGCCGTTGGCGATCGCATTCGTGCAACAGGTGCCACCGTCACCGATGAAACCGCTGCCGCGGTGATGGCGCGCGACCCGTTCGGTACCGCGATGCGGGTGCGTGCTGCGAGCTAGCGTTCCGGCGGACTAACGTCCCGGCGACGGAGCGAGTGCGAGCGCGACAATAAGTCGCGAGAGCGAGTGCACGTCGCGCAGGTCGAGCACCTCGGCCGGCGAGTGCGAGTACCGCCCCGGCCACGAGATTGAGGTGTTCACGGGCCCGAATGCCGTGATAGCCGAACCGTCGGTGCTGCCCATCGTTGTGCCGACCTGAATCGGGATCTGCTGCGCGCGCGCGATTGCGAGAATGCGCTCGCGCTCACCGGGCGGTGTGAGCGCGCCGTTGTCGAGTCCGCGCAACACCATGCCTTTGCCGAGCGGCGCGTAGGCGAAGTGCGGTGACTCGAGCGGCGTATCGCTGGAGACAAAGGTGTCGATGCTGTAGATACGCGTCAGTTCGCGGCCATGATCGTTGCCGAATGCGCGCGCGCCGTTGAGTCCGCCCTCCTCGCGCACCGACCAGACGAAGTAGGTCTTCTTCGTGAACTTGGTTGGATCGAGTTTTTGCACGGCGAACAGGAGCGCAGTGGAACCGGAGCGATCGTCGTTGGCGCGTGCGACGACGCGCGTGCCGCCGAGTCGTTCGCCACGCTTGTACGCGAGCACGGGGAGGCCAACGCGCACGCCGCGCGCGACGAGCGAGGCGGAATCCAAACCGAACCATGCGCTGAGCGGGCCCGGCGCGCGAAGGCGCGCGGAATCACGCGGGATGTAAACGCCGCGGAGGGATTCCGGTGTACGGCCGTCTGCGCCTTTATTGAAATGGAGATAGGCGGGCCGGCCTTCCCACGCAGTGACCACCGCGCCGCCCACGCCACGCAACGTGACGCGTCCGTCGGGAAGAATGCGGTCAACCTCGAACCCAACTTCGTCCATGTGCGCGATGATCGCTTCTGGGTTTTTGTCTGGCCCGGCTGCGACAATCAGGTTACCAGCCGAATCCACCGTGGCGATGTCGCGCGCCCACTTGGGGAGCGCGGCCATGAGATTGTCGCGCACACGCCATTCGCTGCCCGGAGCGCCGGGAAGATCGGCGAGTGTAAGGAATTGTTTCTCAAGTGCGCCGTACGTGTCGGTGCGAGCCGCGAGGACTCGTGCGGTGTCGACAGGAAGTGCGAGCCAAGGATCGCCGCTGAGGGGAACATCGGCTGCGGTGGCCGCTTCGTCGAGGAGCTTCAGTGCCTCACTCGAGTGGATCGACTCCACCAGAGTTCCGGCCCAACGCACCTGCGGCGCCGAGGCGCGCACGGAATCGGCGCGGGCACCCTGCATCACGCCACGGAGCGCATTCTGGCCACCACCACGACCGCCACTGGCCGTCACGGCGCGAAGATGATACGGCGTCGTGCGCCCTTCGTCGAACACGGTGACGGCATCCACCGGCCCGAGCTGCGAGAGGAAGGCGCCGAGCCCGACCCAGCCGAAGATGCGTTGCGTGGAGAGCACAAAAATCGTTTCGCCTGAACGCGGCGTGCCTTTCGCTGCGCTGGCAACGGCCGCACAACCGGCGCGCGCGCCCGCGTTCGGTCCGGTGGCGTATCCCTCGAACATCCACATCGGCCGGTCGTAGAGCACGGCATCAAGCATCGCGATGCCCAAGTGCTCGACGTCTGCGCGGGTTGAGGCGCCGACATCCACCCAGAGCTGATCAACTGTTGCGGCAAGTGAGTCGGCGCGATGGAGCGGGGCGAAATGTCCGTTGGCGACCGCCGTCGTGGCTTTCACGACGCCCGTCTTCGTGAGAATGCGAACGCGTTGCCCTTCGTGAAACTGATCCCAGAGTTGATGCGGAACACCCTGGCCGGTGCGGCGGAGGCGCAGGTAGCCGTCATCGGTGATCTGACTGACGACGTAGCCGGACTGGTCGAGCGCGCACGCCACGACGCGGCGCGGTTTTCCACTGCCGGCGCGCTTGGAGTAGTTGCCCCATGCGTCGACGGACCAGCCCGAGAGAATCTTGTTCGTTGCGGTGCGGCCTTCGGAACCGGGTGGTGCGTCGAGCAGAATCCACGACGATACGGCGCGTGCGACCGCGTCTGTTGCCTGCGCGTCAATCTGGCGCGGCGCAAAAGCGGTGAGCAGCGCGATCGCCATGACGGCGCGCACGCAGGGCAGGGTACGGACGTGCATTGTCATGGTGGCCTCTTGCAGATGATGTTCGTTACGCGGCCGGCTTGCCGGGAGCGAGCAGCTTGGTGAGGCGGAGCAGGAACTCCTGGCCATCGAAGAAGCTCTTGATGCGCATGCGTTCGTCGCGGCCGTGCGAGCGAATGTCTTCCGGATCGCTCATGATACCGGAGACGCCATACGACGGAATCCCGATCGCGCGCAGCGGTTGTGAATCCGTCGCGCCCGTGGACATCGTCGGAATCACGGGAATGTTGCCGAAGAGTTCCTTCGTCACCTGCTCCACCGGCTTCATGATTTCCGTGCCGATGGACGACGGCTCGACGAAGTTGTGGTTGCCCGCGGCAGACACTTCGAGGCCCGTATCGGCAACGGCCTTGATGATGCCGTTGCGAACTTCGCTTGGCACCGCATCAGGGAGGATGCGGCAGTTGATGCCGACCTCTGCCGTCTGAGGCAGTGCATTGGCGGCATGCCCACCAGAGAGCATCGTCGCCACACAGGTGGTGCGGAGCATGGAGTTGTAGCGCGGGTCTTTCGACACGATCGCCGCAGCGGCCAGATCGTTCTCATTCTTGAGCAGCGCCTTCATGGCGCGGCCCACTTCCGGCGTTTCGACTTCGGCAGTCTTCTCGAAGAAGGCGCGCGTGACGGCGTTGAACTTCACGGGGAAACTGAATTTCGAGAACCGCGCGAGTCCATCGGAGAGCTGATAGATGGCGTTGTCGGGGCGGGGCACCGACGAATGGCCGCCCTTGTTCTTCGCGATGACCTTGAAGTTCACGCTGTTCTTCTGCGTGGCCTGAATGGAGTTGAGGAAGGGCTTGTCGCCGCGGAGTGATCCGCCGCCGCCTTCGTTGATCACCATGCCAGCGTCAATCAGCTCCTTGTGATTCGCGATCAGCCAACGGACGCCATTGCAGCAGCCTCCTTCTTCATCGGCCGTGAGGGCGACGATGATGTCGCGATCGGAGACATAGCCCTCTTTCTTCAGCCGAATCAGGTTGGCGACGAAGATCGCGGCCATTGATTTGTCATCGGCCGACCCGCGCGCATAGAAGTAGCCGTCGCGCTCGATGAACTTGAACGGATCGAGATCGGGCGACCAATCGGTCTTGAGCGCCTCGACCACATCGATGTGGGCGAGCAGCAGGAGTGGCTTTGGCGCGTTGGCGCCCCCGCGGCCATGGTAGCGCACGACGAGGTTGTGCTTGTCGGCGCGGACGCCGCCGAGGAAAATGTCCTGCTCGGGGAATCCCGCGTCGCGGAACCGCTTGGCCATCGCATTGGCCGCGACGGTCGTGCCGGAGGTCATGTTCGACGAGTTGATCTCAAGGAGTTCCTTGTAGACCTCTTTCGCGAATTGCTGGTTGGCATCGAGTTGTTGAGCCGCGAGCGGTGCGTTGAGGACAGCGAAGGCCGCGGCGGCAGAAATAAAGGCGTGGCGAAAGCGCATGGAACACCCTGGTGGGGAGGGGAATGGGCGGATTGCCGCCACCCGAGATTCTAGCGAATGGGACTGGAGTTGGTGAGGTTATCTGATGACCCAAGACCTGTTCGTCCGCGCGGGCCTGATCGCGACGGCCTCCGCCCTGTTGGCCATGACGGTTGCGGCTCAGCAGCCGGCCGTACGGGTGCGGGTGGTGCTCCCGGCGTTCCGAAACGCCATTGCGATCGACACCGTGATGCTCGTGACCGACCACGAGGTATCTGCGGGGGCGCTCTGGGCTGCGGCAGCGCGGGTCTTTTACGACTACAAAATGCCCACCGATCTTCGAGATTCTGTGGGTGGTGTGGTAGGGACGACCAGGTATGTGAAGTCCACCTACATGCAAAACTTTCCAATGTCGAAGGTGCTCAACTGCGGCACCTCGATCACCGGTCCGAATGCCGACAATTACCGCATCAGCCACGTCCTGGTGGCGATCATCTCACCGGTGTCGGCGACCAAGTCGAAGCTGGGGGTTGGGTACGTGGCGTCGGGGCTCGACATGCGCGGGAGCTCGTCTGACCCGGTCGCTTGCGGGTCGACGGGCAACTTTGAAGCCGATTTTGCGGACCGGGTCAAAAAGCTCCTCAAAGCCGGTTCGTAGGAGGTCTCTGACGGCTCACGGTCCGTTTCTCCGGGCTAGCGCCTTCCGCACCGTGCGATCCGGTGCCACATTGGGAGGTGTTCTAGGACAGGCCGGCCCTCCAATCCGCGGTTTCGCGCAGTTATTTCCCATATTCTTTCCACTTATTTCTCCGATGAATCACTGCTTCATGTACCAGGGCGGTTTCGAGCGCAACTTTCCGAACCTGAAGCCCGGCACAACGACTTTTGAAGGGACCGACGGTACCGCCCACCCGGTTCCGGCTTGGCCGGCTGGCGCTGACGGCGTGTGCATCGGGTACATGGAAAAGGCGGGCAAGAAGTTCTGCGCCGTGCGCGTGGTGCACGGCACGACGGAAGTCGTGCTCAAGGATGAAGTCGTCCTCGACGCCGCCCGTCACATGGGTCATGGCAAGCGCTTTGACGCGGCACCGACGCTCGTGGATGACGACGGGATCGTGATCACGCTCCTCGAAGACATCATGAAGAAGAACGCTGGCCAGGGCGACGCCCTGATGCCGATCCGACAGCTGCTCAAGGCGCCGGCGAAGCCGTTGCAGAAGTAGCGAACGGCTCGCTGGACTTTTACCACAATCGAAGGAGTTCCCATGTTCGGCGCGAGAGTGAAGGCCCTCTTCTTGGTCCTCTGCCTCGCGCCGTCGTGCGTAGAGGTCCTTCAGGCACAGCGTGGTGCCGGCGCCACGTCCGGTCCGCCGCGCCAGACGCAGTCCGACGATTACACGCGCTATGAGCTGCTCGCGCCGGGCACGGGAAAGTTCCGGATTCTCTACGAAGTGACCGCGACAACCCCTGGTGCGACGCAGTTCTTCAATGCGATTCGCCAGGGCAGCGTGGCGAGCGACGAGTCGGTGTGGGACCGGATGACCGGCAAGGCGCTGAAGTTCGACGAAGTGGGGGCCGAAGTCGCGCGCGCCGGTGGCGTCGGTAGCGGGCGCGGCGCGGTGGACACGCTGCAGAAGTACATCCGCGTGTACCTCGCGCGCACCGTGCCCGAAGAGGGCGAGGGCCGCGTGCTCATCGACAAGACCTACTACGATCCCAAGTCGTACTTCGAAGAGAACGGGCAGATTGTTTTCAATCGCTCACTGGGAATCGTGCGCAACGCCGTCGTCCTGCCGCTCGGCTACGAAATGGTCTCGTCGAACTATCCGGCGCAGGTACTCCAGGAAGCCGATGGTCGCATCGCGATCGCCTTCTGGAACAACACGCCTGCCGCGGCGCCGGTGCTTTTGCGCGCGCGAAAGTCGGCGGCAGTGGCTGGTGGCGCGCCGGCTGCGAATGCGAATGCGAAAGAACCGGCTGATCGCGCCGGGCGCCTCGACGAACGCGCGCACCAGAATCGCGAGATCGTCTATTTCCTGCAGCAACCCGAGACGCACGCCTTCGATCTGTACCACGACTACACCGAATTGCGTGAAGGCGTGAGCTACTACGTGAACGAGGTGCGAGCCGGGAGCACGGTATCGAACCCGCGCGCGCGTGTGCTCGATACGGGCGAAGAGCTCAAGCACGAAGTGATCAAGGGCGAGGCGATCACCAAAGCCAACGTTGGGGTGCGCAACGTGACGCCGGCGAGCGAGATCGTCGTCTTTCGGTTCGCGCCGGTGCCGAAGGGTGGATCCACGCGGCTCCGGATGTACGAGACGTACACCGATACGGCGCGGTACAAGGTGCTGAACGGCGAACTCATCTGGAATCGCGCCTTTGGCCGGCCGACGAATGCCGTGGTGTTGCCGGCAGGATGGGCGCTCACGAACAGCTCGATTCCGGCGGCGGTCACCGAACTGCCCGACGGGCGCACGCGGCTCGATTTCATCAATTCGCGACCGGACGAAGTGAACGTCCTGATTACGGCGCGGAAGAAATAGGCACGTACCGGCTGGCCAAGCAGCTGGACCGCTCGCGCAGTTGGGTAATTGCGGAAGCCGTGCGCCGGTTTTCGGATCACCGGGAGTCCGCGGCTCCTGTGCGCGGGGCCGCGTTACGCGTGGCCGAGCCCGCATCGGCCTATGCGGTTGCTTCGGACGGAGAACTCGACCCTTATCGCCTTGCCCAGCTCGTGAGTGACATGAAGCTGACGCCGGAGCAGCGGGTGTTGGCAGCCGAGGAAACGCTGCATCAAGTGGGCCCACTACGCCCGCGGCGGCACCAAGTACTGGCGTTCGACCGGTACGAGGATTTCCTCGACTGGAAGAAGTTCAGCGCAATCCGCCCGTGAAACAGTACAAGAGCAGGGTTGCGCTCGTGTGCAGTCGGCTTCACGCGGAGCGAGCCCGTTACGTGATGGTTGGCGTGACGGCGATGCAACTTTGGGGGACGAGCCGGGCCACAAACGATATCGACATCCTCATCGAACCAACGGTGAAGAACGCCAAGTGCGTTCTTCGCGCGCTCGGGTCGGTTGGATTCGGGCTGGCCAACGAACTTTTGGCGGAAGACGTGGCTTCGCGTCCAGTGACAGTTGTCGGTGATGCGCCCAACGTGGACATCCTGACCAGCGCCCGGAACCTGAAATGGACACAGGCCCAGGCGCACGCGACGACGTTCACGGTAGAAGGTGTACGGGTTCCGGCGGCGTCGATTGAGGATCTCATTGAGTCCAAACGAACGGGCCGTCCGCAGGACGCAGCCGACATACTGGTATTGGAGGCAATGCTCAGAATTCAGGGCGGTGGAGGGTAGTGCCGCTCGGCCGCTCGGCCACTCGGCCTTCTGGCCGGATTCGGCCCCTGTTCATGCATTAGAACGCTTGTAGGCTCCCCCCCCACCGGGCCTCACATGAGCGAGCAGATTCGCGATCAACTGCAGGCCACACTCGGCAGCGCCTACACACTCGAACGCGAGCTGGGCGGCGGTGGCATGTCGAAGGTGTTCGTGGCGGAGGAGACCGCTTTACGGCGTAAAGTGGTCGTGAAGGTGTTGCCACCCGAGCTCACCGCAGGCGTCAATGTCGAGCGGTTCAATCGCGAGATTTTGCTCGCTGCCAAACTGCAGCACCCGCACATCGTGCCGGTGCTCGCCGCCGGCGAGACGAACGGGCTTCCGTATTACACGATGCCGCTGGTGGAAGGCGAATCGCTCCGCGCGCGACTCGCGCGCGGCGGCATGCTGCCGATCACCGAGGCGGTTGGATTCCTGCGCGATGTATCGCGCGCGCTGGCCTATGCGCACGAACGGGGAATCGTGCATCGCGACATCAAGCCCGACAACGTCCTGATCACCGGCGGCTCGGCGACGGTCACGGATTTCGGCATCGCGAAGGCCATCAGCGCGTCGCGCACGCAGGGAAGCACTGAGATGCTCACGCAGGTGGGGACGAGCATTGGCACGCCGACGTACATGTCGCCCGAGCAGGCGTCGGGCGATCCGGACACCGATCATCGCGCCGACATCTACTCGTTCGGCTGCATGGCGTACGAGTTGCTGGCGGGCCGGCCTCCGTTCGTGGAGAGTGCGCCGCGCAAGCTGCTCGCGGCGCACATGGGCGAGAAACCGAAGCCGGTCACCGAGTTCCGGCCGGATACGCCGCATGCCCTCGCCGACCTCGTGATGCGCTGCCTGGCGAAAGAGGCGGAAGACAGGCCGCAGCATGCGACTGATCTGGTGCGCGGGCTCGAGACGGTGACGAGTTCTGGTTCCGGCAACGCCATGCCGGCCGTGTTGCTTGGCGGGCCGGGCATGTTCAAGAAGGCCCTGGCGATGTACGCCGGCGCGTTCGTGGCGGTGGCGATTCTCGCGAAGGCCGCGATCGTTGGCATCGGTTTGCCCGATTGGGTATTCCCGGGCTCGCTGATCGTCATGGCGCTCGGGCTTCCCATGATCCTGTGGACCGGCTACGTGCAACGCGTGGCGCGCCGTGCGATGACCATGACGCCGACGTATACGCCCAGCGGCAGTCCGTCGATGATGCAGGGCACGATTGCGACGATGGCGCTCAAGGCCGCGCCGAGGATGAGCTGGTACCGCACCGCGCGCGGCGGGATGTACGTGTTCGGCGCGTTCGTTCTGCTCATCGCCGCGTTCATGGCCATGCGGCAGTTCGGCATCGGGCCGTTCGGGTCGCTGATTGCGGCCGGCCAGCTCAGGGCGAAGGATCCGCTCATTATGACCGACTTCACGGTCTCGAGCGGCGACACGGCCCTCGGGCGCGTGGTGAGCTTTGCCGTGCGCACGGCGCTCGGCCAGTCGCAGGTGATCGCCGTGATGAACCAGAGCGCGGTGGCCGGAGCGCTCGCGAGAATGGACCACTCACCGAAGGAGCGCGTAGATCTTCCGCTCGCGCAGGGCATCGCCACGCGCGAGGGCGTCAAGGCCATTGTGGATGGTGAAGTCACCGCGGTGGGCGGTGGGTACGTGCTCACGCTCCGCCTCCTCACCACCGATTCAGCCAAGGTCCTCGCGACGGTGCAGGCCAGCGGCAACGGACCGCAGGGGCTGATAGAAGCGGCCGACAAGGTGGCGCGTGACTTACGGGCCAAAGCGGGTGAATCGTTGCGCATGGTCCAAGGCGCGATCCCGCTGGCCCGCGCGCGGACGGCGTCGCTCGAGGCGCTCAAGAAGTACAGCGAAGGCGCCACGGCAGTCGACGTCGAGTTGGACAACGCGAAGGCGATCCGCCTGCTGAAGGAGGCCGTGACGATCGACACGGCATTCGCCGAGGCGTGGCGCAAGATGGGAATCGCTCAGAAAAATCATGGGCTGCCCCGCAGTGTGGTTGACTCTTCGCTGGCACACGCGTACCTGTTACGCGGCCGCTTGCCGGAAGGAGAGCAGGCCTCGATCGCCGCGACGTATTTCAGCGACGGCCCGGGGCGGGACCGAGTCAAGGCGATCGCCGCGTACGAACGCGCCATCCAGTTGATGGATCTCCGCAACAACAACATGGCCAATGGATTGATGTCACGGCGGGAATTTGCCAGGGCGGAGTCGTTGTTTCGCGCCGATGTCCGTCGTGACTCCAGCTTCCAGATCGCTCACAACAACCTCGTCACCGTGCTCACCCTCGAGGGCAAGTTCGCCGAGGCGGATTCGATGATACGGGTGAGCCTGCGTCGATTTCCCAAGGCCTCGGTCCCTCGCCGGAAAGCCATCGCCCTGATGTACTTCCGAGGACAGGTGGACTCGGCCCGCCGGGCGGTGGACAGCTCACGGGCTGCGTCGCGCGGAGCCGACTTTTCAGAAGCGTTGCAGATGACCGGTTCCCTCGAATTGCTCGGCGGGCGGGTGGAAAAGTGGAAACAGGTTCGGTCGCAGCTTCTTGGCGTGGATTCCTCGCTTGGCCGAAAACCTTCGTCGGCGAACGATGCGGCGGCCACTCTGGCATTGCTGACGCTGGTGCGCGGCAAGGCAGATCCGGCCGGACTGAAGGCGCTCGACGCCGCGCTTGCGAAGCAACCGTTGCGCACGATGCCCGATGGTGAGCGTCCTGACCTTTCAGTCGCCACCGCCTACGCGGTTGGCGGAAACCCCGAACGCGCACGTGCCGTCCTCGCCGACTTCGAGTCGTCGGTCCGGGACACGGCGCTCAAGCGATCGCTCCAGCCGGACTTGCACACGGCGCGCGGTTGGATCTCGCTCGCTGACCACAAGCCGCAGGACGCCATCGCCGAGTTCCGGAAAGGCGATGTGGCGCCCGACGGGCCAGCGAATTCGTGTTCGATCTGCCTGCCCATGCTGCTGGCCCGGGCATTCGACGCCGCCAACCAGCCGGATTCCGCAATCGCGGCGTACGAACGCTACGTCTCGACACCGTCCAACGAGCGCCTTTTCGACTACCTCGACCCGAGTGTGCTTGCCCCAACCCACGAACGTCTCGGCCAGCTGTACGAGGCCAAGGGGCAGAACGACAAAGCCGCCGAGCACTACCGCGCGTTCATCGAGCTTTGGAAGAACGCAGATCCCGAGTTGCAGCCCCGCGTGACCGCGGCGAAGGAGCGGCTAAAGAAGTTGACGCCCGTCGAAAAACCCAAGCAAGACTGATCGCTGGTCCTGATCGGAATAAAAAACGGGGCCGCGGCTGATTCGCCGCGGCCCCGCGCTTCATTAAGAGAGTACGCGTTACGGCTTCTTGACCGGCGCGGGAACCTTCTTGGCTTCCTTCTTCCCTTCGGCCGCCTCTTCCTTCGCGGACGTCGGGTCTTCGTGGACCGACTTCAGGATCTTGCCGGTCATCGCGTCCACATGCACTTCCTCGACGCCCTTCTTCCCCGCGATCTTGATGTCGTAGGAATAGATGAAAGCGCCGTCTTCCTCTTCCAGTTCCACGCCTTCGATCTTTCCGCCTGGAACACTGGCCAGCGCGATGGCGGCAGCGGCGGCCTCAGCGACCTTCGCCTTGGCGGCGAGCTTGGCGGGGACTTCCTTTTTATAGGATGCGGCGGCGGCCGGGGCCTTGGTGGCCTCCTTCGTGGCAGCCGGCGCCTGAGCCTTCGTGGCAGCCGCAGGTGCCTGCGCACCAGCAACGCTCGCGGCAACAACCACTGCACCGAGCAATGACTTGAGTTGCATATCAACCTCTGGTTCGAATGATTGACGCGCTGCACAGGGGTGCGGCGCTAGGCATGCAAGATAGGCCGGCCGGCTGACAGGACGATGACAACGGCGCCTCGCGGCAGGAACTAGATTCGGCGCATGAGGCTGCTGCTCGTCGAAGACGACCGCGAAATCGGCGCGACCCTGGAATCGGGGCTGCAGGAACAGGGCATCCGCGTCGAGCGTGCTGAGTCATATAAGGAAGGCCGCACCCGGGCGCTCGGCGCCCCGTTCGACCTGATCATCCTCGATGTGATGCTGCCCGGTGGCTCCGGATTCGATCTCTGCGGTGAACTGCGCACGCGCGGCGTGGCAACGCCGATTCTGATGCTCACGGCGCGAGACGCGGTAGCCGACCGTGTCACCGGACTCGAGCGCGGCGCCGATGACTATCTGACCAAGCCGTTTGCTTTCGCCGAACTGCTCGCCCGCGTTCGCGCGCTCGCTCGGCGACCGCCCGCGATTGAGTCAGAGCAGGTGCGCATCGCCGACCTCGAGGTCCACATGGCCAGCCGGCGCGTCACCCGCAGCGGACACGCGATAGAACTCACGGCGAAAGAATTCGCGCTGCTCGAGTGTTTCATTCGCCACGTGGGCCGTGTGGTTGACCGTGCGACCATCACCGCGCACGTCTGGGATGACAACCACGATCCCTTTACGAACGTGCTCGAAGTTCTCGTGCGCCGGCTCCGCAGAAAAATCGACGACGGCTACGCTTCGCCTCTGATTCACACCGTGCGTGGCGCGGGATACCGGTTCGGCGAATGAATCCGATTCGCACCACCAGCGTGGTCCGGCCGCTCGCCGCGTTACGTTTTCGCCTCACCCTCTGGTACGCGGCCACGCTCTTTGGGATTCTGCTCTTGCTCGGCGGCGGTCTGTTCGTCACGGTACGCAATCAGTTTGCCGAACAGCTCGACAAGTCACTCGCGCAGGCGACAACGGAGATTGAGCGCGCCGCGCGCATTCGTGAAATGGAAACCGCTTCGGCGCGCGGGCAGGTGGTGGATGCCGTCGAAGAACTACGCATCCCTGATCGCACACTCTATCTGCTCGACGATCATGGCGCTGCCGTTATTCCGAAACAGGTGCCTGCGTGGATTGCCGATGCCGCACTGCGCGCGCTGAAATCCGGCGAGGTCAATGAAGATCACCAGCTCGACGACGAACATGCACTTCGCATTCGCGCCGCACGTATCCAACTCGCGAGTGGCGCGACCATGGTCGCCGTTGCCGTCGCCGACAAAGTGGAACTCGAAGACCGCTTTGCCTCGCTGATCGCCGCGTTCGGCTCGGCGGCTGCACTGGCGCTGCTGCTCGTCTCTGCCGGCGGCTGGTTTCTGGTGCGAAAGGCCACGGAGCCAGCCGAAGCATCGATGGAACAGATGCGCCGCTTCATGGGTGATGCGGCGCACGAACTGCGCACACCGCTCACCGTGTTGCGCACCCACGCCGAGGTGGCGTTGCAGCAGCCGCGCGATGTGGCGCGGTACACAGAAGTGCTCCGCGCGATTGACACGGAATCACTGCGCCTTGGAAGAATTGTGGACGACTTGTTGACGCTCGCCCGCGCAGATGCCGGAGAGCGTGCGGTCGAACATCAGCGCCTCTCACTCGATGATATCGCCCTCGACGCCGCCGAGACCGCACGCACGATGGCCGGCCAGCGTGGCGTCGAGATCCAGATAGAGGAATTCGAAGAAGCGCGCGTGGACGGCGACCCGGCGCTGCTGCGCCAACTGGTGATGATCCTGCTCGACAATGCGGTGAAGTACACTCCCAAGGGTGGCACGGTGCGGCTCAAGGTGGGGTCGGCAGATGGAGCAGCCGTGCTCGACGTGGCCGACACGGGCGTTGGGATTGAGGCACCGGATCTGCCGCACGTGTTTGAACGGTTCTTTCGCGGCGATCCAGCGCGTGCCAAGGGAGGCGCGAGCGCGGAAGCCGTTACTGGCGCCGGTCTTGGTCTGGCCATCGCCAAGTGGATTGCCGATGCGCACCGCGCCGTCATCTCCGCCGAATCTGTGCCTGGCGCGGGTTCGCGGTTTACCGTGCGGTTTACTCCTGCGACAAGCGCGCCACCGAGGAGCTCCCTGTCATCCTCCTGACAGGTACGGACGCTAAAATCGCCCGTAGGGCGAAATCCGTCGTCCGGCTGGTCTTTTGCATGGAGCCGATGCGCGCGACTCGTCTGATCCTCACGGTTCTTGTGGCCGCGCCGTCGCTGCTGGCCCAACCACAACGATTGACCCGGGCCGCCGCGATCGACGCTGCGGTTTCGCGCGGCGCGCGCCTCGCGTTTGCTGCCGCGGACACCAACGTCGCCCGCGCACTGGGACTTTCGGCGCGGGCATTTCCGAACCCAACGTTTGGCGCGGCCTACTCGAAGGACACCCCGCAGTACCATCTCACGGTTGACCTGCCGGTGGATTATCCCTGGCTGCGCGACACGCGCGTCAAAGTCGCGACCGCTACGCAGCAGGCGAGCCGGTACCGCTTCCGGTTCGAACGTGCCGCCGCCGCACTCGATGCGGATACGCTCTATACACACGCACAGGCGCAACTTGCGCACCTGCAGCTCTCGCGCCGCAATGCGCTCGACGCCGATTCGCTGCGCCGAATTGCCGTCGCGCGGCGCGATGCCGGCGACGCGAGCGATCTCGATGTTGAACTCGCGGCGCTTGTTGCCGGCGAACAACGGAATGCAGCGGCCAACGATTCTCTCGCGTACCTCGATGTTGTGCTTTCGCTCCAAACGGTGATGGGGTTGCCGGCTGATTCGGCGCGTTTGGTGATTGCCGACTCACTCGGGGTTCCGGCGGCTTCAGACGCGCGTGCCACGATGGGGACTCCCCTCACTGTGGCGGCCGCGCAGGCGGGTCTCGAAGCTGCCGAGTTGCTCACGAAACTCGAGCGACGCAATCGCTGGGCGCCACCGAACATCATGGCAGGATTTGACACCCGCGATCCGGGCGGCACAGGCAATAAGCTGCTCCCGACATTCGGATTGTCTCTGCCGATTCCGTTGCTCGACGGCAACCGTGGACCGATCGCACTGGCCGACGCTGAGCGCGACCGGGCGCAGGCGGAGCTCGCCCTCTCACGATCAGGGTCGCAGGCGGCCATTGCGCGCGCTTCGCGCGAACGCGAATCGGCGCTCGCCCGTGTACAGCGCGGCGGTCAGCTGGTGGCGAGCGCAAACCGGGTCGCGGCAATGTCGCTCACCGCGTTCCGCGAAGGGGCGGCGACGCTCGCCAGTGTGCTCGAAGCACAGCGCACCGCACGTGACGTGCTCGGCAACTATGTAGACGACCTCGCGCGCGCCTGGATTTCCATTGCGACGACGCGAGTGCTTACCCTCACGGTCACACCGGACGGCCTGCAATGAACTGGATGACTTCGCGCGCACTGCACCCAATCGCGGTCGTGCTGCTTGGCGCATTTGCGGCGTGCAAAGCGGCGGCGCCGGACGAAGGCCCCGCGGTGCCGCACGTGACGGCGACCACGGGTGTTGCCGCGTCGGGACCGTTTCGTGAAACGATCACGATGATCGGTTCCGTTGTCCCGCGTTCGGGTTCGGTGGCGCTCCTGAGCGCACCGGCGCCTACGCGTGTGGCCAACGTGCTCACCGTTGTGGGCCAGGCCGTGAAGAAGGGCGCTCCACTCGTGGAATTCGAGCGAGCGCCATTCGAAGCCCGTGCCGCCAGTGCCGATGCCGCCGTCCAGGCCGCCGAGTCGGCACACACCCGTGCACAGCGGCTTGTCGCGCAGGGCATTGCCGCACGAAAGGATGAAGAGCAGGCCGCCGCAGATCTCGCCCGCGCCAAAGCCGACGCCGTTGCCGCGCGACGCGAAGCCCAACTCGCGCGCCTCGAATCGCCGATTGACGGCGTCGTCACGAAAATGAATGCCGTGCTCGGCGCGTCGGTCGACGCGAGTCAGCCGCTGATTGAAGTGGCCGATCCGCGGGCGCTCGATTTGCTCTTTCTCGTGAGCCCAGAAGACGCCGCGCGCATCCACGCCGGTGCCCCGGTGACGGTCTCCGTTGGGCAAAACTCGGATGCTGCGGTGATTGGCAAGACCGTTGTGCGCGAAGTTAGCGGCGCCGTGGATCCTGATTCCCGGGCCGTCTCCGTGCGCGCACGCGGTAGCGATCTGAAGCGCGCGTTGCGGATTGGTGAGAACGTGACGGCCGAAGTCACCGTAGCGGAGTTTCCGAAGGCCGTGATGGTGCTGATCAAGGCGCTCGTGCCGGATGGGGAAGGGTTCAAGGTGTTTGTCGTTGATGAAGAGGGCGTTTCCCATCAGACGCCCGTCAAAGTCGGTGGTCGCACCGCGACGTCGGTTCGGATCGCGGAAGGACTCAAGGCCGGGCAGATCGTCGTCGTCGAAGGGGCCTTCGGCATGACCGACGGTGGCAAGATCAACGGCATCTCCGACGACGAAGACGACGCGGGCGGCGATCCTGCGCCGGCTGCAAAGGCGACAACGCCGAAGGGTGACAGCGCCAAGAAGCCTGACGCCGCGAAGAAGCCGTGAGCGAAGCCGTGAAGTCCCGCAGGTCGCTGTTTGGGCTCCTCGCGGAGCAGCGGAGGTTCGTCTACCTCGCGGTCGCGCTGCTCTCCGCCGCCGGCATCTGGGCAGCGTTCTCGCTGCCATCGGCGATCTATCCCGAGCTGGCGTTCTATCGCGTCACGATTGTCGCTGAAGGATCATCGCTCGGCGCGCGGCAACAACTGTTCGGTATCACGCGCACGCTCGAGGAAGCGGTCAGTATCGTGCCCGGCGTCGTTCGCGTGTCGTCGAAATCCATTCGCGGCGCCAGCGAGATCAACGTGATGTTCTCGCCGAGCACCGACATGGTGGACGCCCTGCAGCAGGTGCGCGCCCGCGTGACGCAGGCTCAAGCCGATCTCCCAGCCGGAATGGATATCGTCACTGAGCGCCAGGTGCCGTCGCTCTTCCCGATCCTGTCGTACAACCTCGAGGGTGGCGATCCGGCCGCCCTGTTCGACATTGCCCGCTATCAGGTGAAGCCGGTGTTCTCACGCGTTCCCGGCGTGGGCCGCGTGGAAGTGCTTGGCAACGACATGCGGGAGATTGAAGTCGTTGCCGATCCGGCTCGTCTCGCCGCGCAGGGCATGACCTACGCTGATCTCGCTGAGGCCATCACCAAGGCCACGTCGGTAAAGGTGGTGGGCCGTATGCCGGCCAACTACAAGCAGTACCTGATTGTGAGCGCCACCGAGGCGCATTCCATAGAAGACATCGGCAACGTCGTGATCGGTCACGGGTTGCGCGTGCGTGACATTGCAAAGGTCTATGCGGGCACTGAGGACCACCTGCGCATCATTGCGGGTGACGGCAAACCGGTGGCGCAGCTGAACATCACGCGTCGCGTCGGCGGGAATACGCTCGAAGTGGCAGACAGCATCGCAGCGCTCGCGCGCTTCCTCAAGCCAACGTTGCCGCCTGGCGTTCACTTGAAGCCGGTGTACGATCAAGCCTCGCTCGTACGCGAAGCCGTGAAGTCGGTGCGCGATGCGATGCTCATCGGCGCCGTGCTGGCGATCATCGTCTTGCTGCTTTTCCTGCGCCACGCCCGCATCACCGCGATCAGCGCATCCGCAATTCCGCTGACGATGGTGATCACGATTTACGTGATGTCGGTGACGGGGCAGACGTTCAACCTGATGACGCTTGGCGCGATGGCCATCGCCATTGGCCTGGTGATTGATGACGCCGTGGTGATCACCGAAAACATCGTTCGCCATCTGCACCTGAACGCCGATCGGCGCGCGGCCATTCGTGACGCGGTTCAGGAGCTTATCTGGCCGGTGACCACGTCCACCATCACGACGGTAGTGGTATTTCTGCCGCTCGGTCTCCTCGAGGGCGTCGTCGGCCAGTTCTTCCACGCACTTTCGATCACGCTGACAATCGCCGTCCTGGTGTCGCTGGTGCTAGCACTCACAATTATTCCGCTGCTGTCTGAACAGTTCCTCACCGCCGCCGACGCAGAGCAAACTGAGGGCACGGCGCCCGCGCCCACCGGTGCGCTCGCCGGCCTCGGCCGGATGATCGATTCGCTCTCGGATTTCTATGAGCGCTCGCTTGGTGGCGTGCTGCACCAGGCGCGCCTGATGATTGTGGCCGGCGTGGTGCTCGTAGCGGGCGGCTGGTTCGCGTATCGAAGCGTCGAAACCGGCTTCATGCCGGAAATGGACGAGGGCGCATTTGTCCTCGACTACTGGAGCCCCGGCGGCAGTTCGCTCGTGGAAACCGACCGGATGCTGAAGATCGTGGACGGCTTTCTCGCCACGACGCCTGAAGTAATCGGCACCTCGCGGCGAACCGGCGCCGAACTCGGATTGTTCGCCACCGAACAGAATCGTGGTGACTACGTCGTGCGTCTCGCGCCCGGGAACAAGCGCAAGCGCGAGATTGCCGAAGTGATGGAGGACGTTCGAAGCCGGATCGAGCGTGACCTCCCACGACTCCGGGTGGAGTTTCTGCAGATCCTTTCGGACGTGATTAATGATGTCGCCGGTAATGCGCATCCGGTGGAAGTGAAGCTGTTCGGTGCGGACCTCGTCGCGCTCGAGGCGTATGGCACGCAACTTGACTCAGCGATGACGAAGATTGCCGGTATTGAGGACCTCTACAGCGGCGTGAGTGAGCCAACAGCCGAAATCGCGATGACGATCAACGCGGCTGAGGCCAATCGCGCGGGACTGACGCCCGCCGCGGTGAGCGATGCCGTCGGCGGCGCGCTGCTTGGTGTGGAAGCTGGGGAGGTTCGCCTCGACGACCGCTCCGTTGGTGTGCGCGTGCGGGCGCCGGACTCCGTGCGATTCAATCCGGCCCTGCTGGCCTCGCTTCCATTGGTCGGTCGCGAGCACGGCGGTCCGGTGCCGCTCGGATCGCTCGCCCACTTCACCTCGATGGATGCACGCGCCGAGTTGCTGCGCGAAAACCAGCAACAGATGATCATGATGACGGCCGAACTCGGCAAGCGCGACCTTGGGTCGGTGATGGTGGAGATCAAGGATGTATTGAAGAAACATCCTGCGCCCGCCGGCATTCGCCTCGAGCTCGGCGGGCAGTACGCCGGGCAGCAGACGGCGTTTCGCGCGCTGCTGCTCGTGCTGGCGCTGGCGGCTGCGAGCGTTGTGGCGGTGATGGTGATTCAGTTCCAGTCGTTCGTGGAGCCCTTTGTCGTGCTGCTCGCCGCGCCGCTGTCGTTCGTTGGGGCGCTCGTGCTGTTGCTCGCGACCGGGACGGCACTGAACGTGTCATCGTTCATGGGCCTGATTCTGCTCGTCGGCTTGATTGTCAAAAACGGAATTATCCTGCTCGACTTTACGCGCCTGCGGATGCGCGATGGCCTCGCGCTCGAGCCGGCCATTCGGGAGGCGGCGCGCATTCGGTTACGGCCCATCCTGATGACGACGCTCTGCACGCTTTTTGGTTTGCTGCCACTCGCGCTCGGCCTCGGCGCCGGGAGTGACATGCAGCGTCCGCTCGCGCTGGCCGTGATCGGCGGGCTCGCGCTCTCGACGCCGATCACGCTGTACCTCGTCCCGACGTTGCTCGTTGCCGTGCGCGGCCGCGACTACCGGCTCCCGACGACGGTTGCCTGAGAAGACACCGAACTTTACGCAGTTCTTTCACCATGGAGATTCAATGAAGTCCGCTCGCCATACTCCCCTCATTGCTGCCAGCGTGTTTGCGCTCGTCGCTGCCGCGCCGGCGATTCGGCAGGCCGCCACCACGTATCATGTCACCAAATCGGTGCCCCTCGGCGTAGATGGTGGATGGGACTATCTCACCGTCGATCCTGATGCGCAGCGCGTCTACATTTCGCGCGGCGGTGCGAATCTGGTGCAGATCGTTGACCTCAAGACGAACACGCCGATTGGCACGATCGATGACACCCGCGGCGTGCACGGCATCGCGCTTGCACCGGAGTTCAACAAGGGTTTCACGAGCAACGGCGGCGATTCGACGGTCACGATCTTCGACATGAAGACGATGAAGGAAACGGGACGAGTCACCGTCACCGGCAAGAACCCCGACGCCATCCTGTACGACCCGTTCAGCAAGCGCGTGTTCACCTTCAATCACACGGGCAAGAGCACCACGGCGATTGATGCCGCAACCGGGAAAGTAATTGGGACCGTAAAAACGGAAGGGGTTTTGGAAACCGGCCAGTCCGACAATGCCGGCACCATCTTCGTGAACGACGAAGAAGGGAACCGTCTCTTCGTGTTCGACGCGAAGACCCTCGTTGTAAAGGCCACCTGGGCGCTCGACGGCTGCAAGGCGCCCACCGGACTGGCCATTGACCGAGCGCATAAGCGACTCTTTGCGGGCTGCAATGAAAGCAAAACAGTGACCGTCGTCGACTACACCAACGGAAAGACGGTTGCGAGCATTCCGATCTGCGCCGGCACGGACGCCGCGGCGTTTGACACCGCCCTTCAGCTCATCTTCGCCTCGTGCAGCGACGGCAACATCGCGGTCATCCATGAGGATTCGCCGGACAAGTACACGTCGCAGGGCCTGGCCAAGACCGAAGACCGTTCGCGCACGATGACGATCGACGAAAAGACGCACAAACTCTATACGGTCACGGCCCAGTACGGGGCCGCGCCCGCTCCGGTGAACGGCCGCGCTGGCCGCCCCCCCATGGTCCCGGGCTCGTTCCACCTGCTGATTCTCGAGAAGTAACTGCCAACAGGCTCGCCAAGGCGGGCCAAACGAGCGAGATATGGGGGGTGGGGGCCTTCGGGCTCCCACCCCCCAACGCTTTCCATAATCGCGGTGAAGGCCTCTCGACGCTTATCGGGTTCGCCTCTGACGGCGGCAACTGGATCGCGAATCAGGCAATGCAGATACTGTCACGCTCCGGCGATCCGCGCGCTCACCTGGAGAAGTAACGGTCGGCCATACCGGCTGGTAATTTCCCGCGGTGACCAACACGGCTTCAACGTATGACGTGATTGTGGTGGGGCTCGGTGCCATGGGCAGCGCAACCGCGTATCATCTTGCGGCGCGCGGTGCCCGGGTGCTGGGCCTCGACCAATTCAAACCGCCACATGAGCTCGGTTCGTCACATGGTGAGAGCCGCATCATTCGCCAGCTCTACTATGAGCACCCGCTGTACGTGCCGCTCGTGCAGCGGAGCTACGAACTCTGGCGCCGCCTCGAGCAGGACGCCGGCCAGCCCCATTTGATGCAGATCAACGGCGGCTTGATGCTCGGCCGCGAAGAGAGCGGGCTCATCAAGGGCGTTCGTCGCGCGGCGGCGGAACACCACCTGCCGCTCGAAGAGATTCCGCGGTCGCGACTGCAGGAACGATTTCCGCAGTTCATTCCCATGGCGGGGGTGAGCGCACTGTTTGACCCACACGCCGGATTCCTCGATCCCGAGCGCTGCGTGGCGGCGCACCTCACACTCGCTGCGGCGCGCGGCGCGACGCTCAAGAATGGCGAGAGGGTCCTGAACTGGGCGCAACAAGGTGACGGCGTTCGTGTGCGTACGACGCACGGGACCTACGAGGCCGGCAAGCTGGTATTGTGCGCCGGGCCGTGGATTACTGAGCTCCTTGGAGCCATGGGACCGACGTTCAACGTCGAGCGCCAGACCGTGACCTGGTTTGAGCCCCCGGGTGAACGCGCCATGTGGATGCCTGATCGCTTTCCGATCTTCATGTGCGAGTTCGAAGATGGGCAGCTCATCTATGGATTTCCCGTCGGGCCGCGCGGATGGAAGGTCGCCGTGCACTACGAAGGTGAGCCGGTCACGGACATGCGGAATCTGAGGAGGACGATCGAGCCGCACGACATCGCGCGCGTTCGCAACGCGGCGGCGCGGCTCTTCGACTGGGTCAGTTCGGCCAAATTGCTCGATGCGGCATCCTGTCTCTACACCGACACCCTCGACCTGCGTTTCGTCATCGACTTCCTTCCCGGCATGCCGCAGGTGCTCGTGTCGAGTCCCTGCTCAGGACACGGATTCAAGTTTGCCGCCGCCGTCGGAGAACTTCAGGCGCAGCTGTTGCTCGATGAAAAATCAGATTTTGATGTGGCGCCTTTTCGGATCGACCGGTAGCTGGTACCGTTTGGTATGAGCCTTCGCACCGCCGTTGCCATGCTTGCCTTGGCCGTGCCGTTGGCGATTCCGCTGGCGCTTCCGTTGGCGCGGCCGCTCGGCGCCCAGGTTGTGCGCGGCACGGTGACGATGCCAGACGGTGCGACGCGCGCGGCTGGCGTGATCGTCACCGCGGTTCGTGACTCATCGCAGCCGGCACGGACACTCACAAACCAGCGCGGTGCCTTTACACTCCGCCTCGACGCAGCCGGCAGGTACACGATCAGGGTCCTCCGGATTGGCTTTCGGCCGACGGATGGGCCGACGGTCACTGTCGCTACAAGCGACACTATTTCGGTACAGGTCACCATCACTGACGTTGCAGTGTCGTTGCAGGCCGTAAGCGTGAAGGGTGACGATGTCTGCCGGACGCGTCCGGATTCAGGTGCCCTCGTCGCCCGCGCCTGGGAAGAGGCGCGCAAGGCGATCATGTCGTCGCAGCTTGCTGCCGCCGACGCGCCGCTCGTCGCGGACTGGATTGAGTACAACCGCACGCTTGATCCGAGTGGTCGCATTGTGCGCGGGCTGCGTGTGAAGAGCACGACGAATCCCACGACGCACGCCTTCAAGAGCGCGCCTGCCGAATCACTCGCCGCGCGGGGCTATGTCGTCGCCGAAGGGGGCGAGACGACGTATCACGCGCCTGATGGCGATGTGCTGCTCTCCGACTCGTTCGCCTCGACGCACTGCTTTCAGATCGTGCCGTCTGCGCGCGGCGCCGACACGCTTGTCGGTGTTGGGTTCCGCCCAGCGAAAGATCAAAAAGACATTCGCGATATCGAGGGCACCTTCTGGCTTGATCGGCGCAGCGCCGAACTGCGCTGGATGGACTACACGTACACGAACATGCCGGCGATTGCGGAAAAGGCGTCGCCGGGCGGTCGCGTGGAGTTTCTTCGTGCCGGCACGAGCGGCTGGCTGATTGGCCGTTGGAGCATTCGCATGCCGGAGATCGGGCGCGCGCCCATTGGCAACGATCCTGGAGTGCGACGTGTCGTGCGTCCAACGGCGGTCGGCTCGCTCCGCGCGATCCAGGTGACGGGTGGGCAGGTCACGAAAGTCAGTCGCGGCGATACCGTGGTCTATCAGGCAGCGGGCGCACGGCTCGACGTACAGGTCGTGGCGCGCGACCAATCGGTGAATCCCGCGCGCGCCATCGTGGAACTCGTTGGCACGGACTATGTCGCCACGGCGGATGCCAGTGGGCGCGCCCGAATTACTCCGGTACTCGAAGGGCGATATGAAGCGCGCGTTCGTACTCCGCTCATGGACACGCTCCACGTCACGCCGGTGATGCGGGAGGTGGACGTGACGGTGCGCTCACACACGGACAGCGTGCGCCTTCCGTCGGCAGACGAGATTCTCACCGCGGTGTGCAGGGATTCAATCCACGCCGGTGAATCGCTCGTGCGGGGACTGGTACGCGACTCGTTGGGCAATCCGCTGGCCGGCGTCGCCGTGACGTTTACCTGGCTTGGACGGGTCAAGGTCGGCGTGGAGAACAACGCGGACCGGGTGTCGTTCACCGAGCAGTCCGTGGGGTCCATGACCGACGACGCTGGGCGATACAAGGTGTGTGGCGTGCCACGCGACGTGCTCCTCATTGCGCGCGTCCGCATGGACAAGGTGAGTGATGCCCGGCGGCTGACGCTTGATGCCGATCAGGCCTTCGGCGCCGTGGATCTTGTGCCACACCGGGTTGCGGCGACCACGGACCTCCTGCTGCCCAAGGCGAACCGCGCGATGGTGGAGTTCACGGTCACGGACGACGACGGCGCGCTGGTTCCAGGAACGACGCTCGATGTGGAAACGCCCGACGGGTTGGCGCGCACGTTCAACACAGGGACGACAGGTCGCGTCCTGCTGGCAGACGCGGCGCCCGGGCGCCTGACGGTGCGGGCGCGCAAGATCGGATTTCGGCCGGGGCAGATCGTTGTGTCGATCGCGCCGGGACGCAACACGATTCCGATCATCGTGAGTTCAGCGGGCTTTCCCACGCTCGACACGGTGCGGATCGTCGGAGATGAGCGCAAGCGCAACGACCGGTTTGACGATTTTGAAACGCGGCGCCTGAATGGGGCGGCAACTCGATCAATCACCAGGGCGGAGATCGAAAAACGAAATCCGCCGGATGCGTGGCATATGCTCACGAACCTGTCGTCCATCGCGATCAGCCAGATGGGGGGCGATGTTCGTGCGACTCCAACCCGCTCGATCCAGGTAAGTCTGCTCAACAACCGGCCCTGCTTTCTCAAGGTCGCTGTGGATGGCGTACTCTGGCAGGACGATCCGCCGAACCTCGCCAACCTTCCACCGCCGGACGCGATTCATGGGATCGAAGTGTTCTCCGGGCCGGCGTCCATTCCCCTTCAGTACGGCGGAACGGGAAGAGACAAATGGTGCGGCCTGATCGCGGTCTGGACGCGGTAGCGTCCGAGCTACGGTAACTGCTGCTACCCGCCGAGTTCCTTCGCGGCCTTGGTGAGCAGCTCGATGCCGCGATCGAGTTTCGGCGCGGCGGTCGCAAACGAAAAGCGCACGAACCCTTCGCCGGCCGCGCCAAAGTCCGTGCCCGGGCATCCGGCCACGCCAAACTCCTGCAGCAGGCGTGACTGAAACTGCTGCGTGGTAAGCCCGGACTTCTTGAGCAGGGCCCGCACGTCAGTAAGCGCGTAGAACGCGCCAGCCGGCAGCGCGCACGTCATTCCCGGCACAGAGTTGAGTCCCGCAACAAAACGATCGCGGCGCTCGTGGAGTGATTTGCGCAGCGCATGCACTACATCCTGCGAGCCTTCAACCGCCGCGAGTCCGCCGCGTTGAACGAACGGCGGCGTGCACGACGTGTTGTTGATGATCAGTGCAACAAAATCTTCGTAGAGCGCCTTTGGCACCACGCCAAAGCCAAGACGCCAGCCGGTCATGGACCAGCGCTTGGAAAATCCGTCAATGATCACTGTGCGGTCGAGCAATCCCGGAACGGCGGCCGCCGACGGCGACGCTCCATCGGGATAGTCGTAGGCGAGGCCGCTATAGATCTCGTCGCTGATCACCCAGATGTTGTGCTTCTCGGCCATGCGACCGAGCCGCTCCATTTCTTCGCGCGTCGCGGTCCAGCCGGTGGGATTGTGCGGCGAGTTGAGAATGATCGCGCGCGTGCGTGGCGTGATGCTGCGCTCAATCGCGTCGAAGTCCACCTGCCAGCGACCGTCCTTCAGTTCAATCGCGTACTCGCGCTCGGTTCCACCAGCAAGCCGCACAGCCGAGGGATAAATCGGGAAACCAATGTTCGGGATGAGCACTTCATCGCCGGGATTCACCGTGGCGAGGAGCGCGTACTGCAACATCGGCTTGGCCGCCGACGTCACGACGATGTTGTCGAGCTCCGCTGGAATGCCGCGCCCACGCACGTAACCGAGCAGCGCGGTGCGCAACTCGGGCAAGCCCGCCGGAGCAGTGTACTTCGCATCATCGGCCTCGAGCGCGCGAATGCCAGCCGCCGTCGCATGTGACGGCGAGGGAAAGTCAGGTTGGCCGAGTTCGAGGTGAATGACTTCGCGGCCGGCGAGGTCGAGCGCTCGCGCGGCCGCGGCTACCGCGAACGCGCCTTCGATGGCGAGCGTGCCGAGGCGCGCAGCCTTTGTTGGTATTGCTAGTGTCGTTGGCACGGTCATGGGTGCTGAGTTCGTGAACTAACGCGGCGTGAGGTGCACCTGCTGGCCACCCTGTGCGATGGAGATGACGAGTTTGTCGAACACCGGTGCTTCTTTCGAAGCCGGCGGATATGGATTCGAGTCAGGCAACGAAATGACGTACACGTCCTTGTCTGTCTCGGCCAGCTTCGAGCCGATTGGTCCGCCGGGGCGCTTGGCAGCAGCGGCCCACGCGGCCTTGGTGAAAATTCGAACGTTGATCAGCGTGAACGACGGCGCCTTGGATCCACTGTCGGGCAGGAATTTGAATTCAACGGCGAGATAGGCGCCGGCAGTGGTGTCCTTCTTCTCGCCGGCGCGATAGCGGCCTTTCCAGACGCCCGGCAACTGCAGATCAAAACCGGCCGTGGTACTGGTGAAGGTTTCTGGCGGAAGTGACTTGGCAGCGGCCACTTCGGCGATGGCCTCGGCGCCCGTCGCGGGACGCGGCGCGTCGCTCTTTCCTGAACAGGCGATTAACACGAGCGCGGCCGATGCGACGGCAATGGTTTTCATGTGTAGAAGATACGACGGACGCGAGCGAGTTGTGTCTGCCGGCGGTTGCAAGGGCACCCGGATGGAAAAGCAGGGGGCCGCCACCCACAAGGTGGGCGAGCACCGCGAAACCCGCGGCGTGCGCACCGAAAAGCGCGGCGATTCGCTCAAGGCGAAGGTAACGAAGAAGCCGTAGGGCAGCCGAAGCGATGGAAATCGGCCTGAAACCGGCTAGCTTTACCTGCATGAATCCCGGCCAGTCCTTCGGCCGGGATTTGTGTCCTCAGGACTGGGTTTTTCACCTTGGGGTGTAGCTCAATCGGCAGAGCGCCGCACTGTTAATGCGGATGTTGGTGGTTCGAGTCCACCCGCCCCAGCGTTCGGCATAAGAAAAGGGCCCGGCAAACTGCCGGGCCCTTTTTTCGTTTCGCGCGCCCTGACGTGGGGTGTTTGCCGTTCCTACCGCCGCGCGTACACCGTCGACTTTCCGCCCTTCGTGAATGCCATCACGTTGTACGGTTGTTTCATGGATCCCTGTTCCATTCCAGGTGAACCCACCACCATCCCGCCAACAGCGAGTCCGGTGAGTTTGGTTTTGTCCGTCAGGAGTTTTTGCACGAGCTCGGCGGGCACGTGGCCTTCTATTACATACGTGCCAATCAGCGCCGTGTGGCAGCTCTGCAGATCTTCCGGAACGCCGGCGTCTGTCTTCACCTGCGTGAGGTCGTCCATGTCAACGACCTTCGTTTTGAAGCCGGCCGCCTGCACATGCTTCACCCATTCCTTGCAGCATCCGCACGACGGCGACTTATAGATCGTCATCAGTGGGAGTGGCGCGACTGACGCGCGTGCGCTGCCTGCCGCGCGCGCGACGCGCGGTGCGAGAACAACACCCGCTGCGAGGGCGGCGAACGATCCGACAAACTCTCTGCGTTCCATCGTGTGGGTCTCCGTGTGACGTCTTCTACGGGGTCGTCGTGCGTGCGATCCCCGCGAGTGCGGCCACAATCAACAGGGCCCACTGCGGTCCTTTGTACCCAGTCGGTCCATCATCGTACCACTCACCGGCGGCGTGCGCGTTGCCGCCTTTGCCTCCGCCGCCAATGGTCATGGCGGGAATACCCATGCTCATCGCAAGGTTGGAGTCGGTGCTGCCTGCGTCGGTGCCCGACGTCTCGCCGATCGCCTTGGCGGCATCGAGCGCCACCTTGATGATGGGCGTGCTGTCCGATTGCGGCACGCGACCCACGGGACGAATGCCAATCGTGTCGTACTTCACCTTGATCTTTTCGGTTGCTGCGGTCCATCGCGCATTCTCAGTCGCGAGGCCCTTTTCGATGGCGCTGTGAATCAACTGATCCATCTTCTCGAGGTTGTCCACCGACTCCGAGCGCATGTCCACTTCCATAGAAGCGTCAGGCGAGATGGTGTTCACCGACGTGCCGCCCTTGACGATACCGACATTGAACGTGGTCTTGATGCCGGTCGGCGGCACGAGGTCGCCGATGTTCGCAACCGCGCGTCCCATGGCATGAATCGCACTTGGCACACGCGCGAAAGCGCCGTAGCTGTGCCCGCCCGGGCCCGTGAACACGACGTTGTAGCGCTTGCTGCCCACCGCACGCGCGGCAACGCGGAAGCCCAGTCCGTCAACCGAGATGAACTGGTCGACCTTGCCCTTGTAGCGGTTGTTGAACAGCTCGCGCATGCCGCGGAGGTTGCCTGGCCCCTCCTCGCCCACGTCGGCGACGAGAATCACCTTGCCCCGCGTCTCGATCTTGGCCTCATTGAGCGCGCGCGCGATGGACAGAATCACCACGAGCCCGCGGCAGTCATCACCGATGCCGGCGCCGTCCATGCGAGTGCCGGTGCGTTTCACTTTTACGTCGGTGCCTTCAGGGAACACGGTATCGAGATGCCCAGCGATCATGATCGTAGGTCCGCCGCCCTTGCCGGCACGCTCGGCGATCACGTTGCCGGCCGCGTCGATCTTCGTGTCGCGGTAGCCGAGCGCGATCATCCGTTTACGGAACTCAATGCCGCGCGCCTGTTCCTTGAAGGGCGGGGCAGGGATTTCGCAAAGCTGAACCTGATTCTCGACAATCCAACTGTTCCACGACTTGATGGCTTCAAAGGCCTTCTTGATGCCGGGGTCGTCTGAGGGAATGTTGCCCTGCGCTGAGAGTGCAGGCCCGGCGAGGAGGATGGCAGCGCAAGCAGCTAGTTGATAACGAGCACGGAGATGCATATTCGGCTGATGGAAATGATTGGGAAATGCGGCGCGAAGGACGCCCATCGTATCTCCGGAAACTACCGTTCCACCCGGGGCCCCGCCCGGGCCCCCGGATGGAGCGCTTATGAGTAACTCCAGTGAAGGGCGCTGGCTCCCCCACTACGACCCTGGCGTTCCGGCGACGCTCGAGCCTTATCCCAACCGGACCCTCCTCGACTACCTCGCTGAGGCGGCTCGCGATGTGCCGGCCGCCACAGCACTCTGGTTCAAGGGGCGGACCATTTCGTGGAGCCAACTCCAGCGTGAAGCGAACGACTGCGCGTCGGCCTTCGCCGCGATGGGCGTCAGACGCGGCGACCGCGTGGCTCTCCTCCTGCCGAATTGCCCGCAGTTTTTGATCGCTGAATACGGCGCCTGGATGCTCGGCGCGGTGGCCTGCCCGCTCAACCCGATCTACACCGAAGAAGAACTCGTCGAGAAATTTCAGACGCTCAAGCCGCGCATCGTGGTCACGCTGAGCGCGTTCTACGAACGGGTTTGCACGGCGCGAGCCGGAACGTCAGTGGAACGGGTGGTCTCCACAAGCATCAAGGAGTTCTTTCCGCCGCTGATCAAGTTGGTGTTCACGCTGTTCATGGAAAAAAAGCTCGGTCACCGTGTGACGATTCGCCCGGGCGATCTCGATTGGCATTCATGGCTGGCGCCGCATCGCGGAAAAACGGTTTCCACGCCGCGACCCGGGCCGCAGGACGACGCCATGATTCTGCTCTCTGGTGGAACGACCGGCACGCCCAAGGGCGTGATGGCTTGGCATCAGGCGTTGGTGATGACGGGCCTGCAGTTCCGCGCCTGGTTCGGCACGTCGCTCGTGGATGGCGTCGATTCCGTGCTCTTGCCCCTGCCGCTCTTTCATTCGTACGGTGCCTGCCTCGTGCAGAGCGTGTACCTGATGGGCCGGTTTCCGCTCGGGCTCGTGCCGAACCCGCGCGATCTCGATGATCTCGTGAAGTCCATCGCCGGGTTCAAGCCCGCGCTTTTTGCCGGCGTGCCGACGCTCTACAACGCGCTGCTCAATCACAAGGACGTGAAGAGCGGCAAGGTGAACTTCCGCTCGCTCAAGGTGTGCGGATCAGGTGCGGCGCCATTGATGGCCGAAACCAAGCGACGCTTCGAGGAAATCACTGGCGCGACGATCACCGAAGCGTACGGCATGACCGAGTCGCTCATTGCCGGCGTGGCGAACCCAATCGTCGGCCCACGCAAACTCGGCTCGGTTGGCATGCCGCTTCCTGATGTGCATGTGCGCATTGTCGACGCGGACAACGCCGAGAAAGAATTGCCCGGTAGTGAGGTGGGCGAAATCCTGCTGCGCGGTCCGCAGATCATGAGGAGCTACTTCAACAATCCCGTTGAAACAGCCGGGATGATCGTGACGCACGCCGACGGCCGTACCTGGCTGCACACTGCCGACCTCGGCTACCTCGACGAAGAGGGCTACCTCTTCATTGTTGATCGGAAGAAAGACCTTATCAAGGCGAATGGCATGCAGGTGTGGCCGCGCGAGCTGGAGGAAACGCTCGCGAAGCACCCGGCGGTTGCCGACGTGGGAGTGCGCGGATTCGCTGATGCGGCGCACGGTGAGATTGCCGTGGCGTTCGTCGTGCTCCGCACGGGAATGAACGCGACCGAGGCGGAGCTGCGCGATTACTGCAAGCAGCACCTGGCGTACTACAAGGTGCCGACGCGGGTGATGTTCCGGGCGGAGCTACCGAAGACGATGATCGGGAAGGTGCTGCGGCGGATGCTGACGCTCGACGAGCCGCACCCCGCGCAAACCTGAACCAGCCAGCAACCGCCTAGAACTCGCGCTTCTTCATCTCTTTGAAGAACCGGTCGCGTTCGATGTCATTCTCATCAGTGACGCGTTGCGGCGCCGTCTTGTCGTAGACCTTGGCAAAATCGGTCTTCGGCTTGGGCGTCTTCGTCATTTTCTTGACGAGGTTCAGGATTTTCTTGTCGTCGTACATCGCCATCGGGTGTCCTCCAGCGTCAGGATCGCTCCAGCAATGTAGCGCAGCCGGGCCCGCGCGGCGACATTCCGACCGTGGACACGACGCCTTCCGAACGCACGGGACGGGAACTCAGCCCGGTTGGGCGGGGACTGATTCTTCTCGGAATTTGGGTCGCTGCCGCCGGCGCGGCCTTGGCGGTCGTGAGCTACCGGTCGTTCGACCTCGACCGGTTCTTCGTCCCCAAGGAGTTGGCGCTTCACGCCGGGGCGACGCTGATCGTCATCTCGCTCGCGGCGGCTGGGTGGCGAGCCGGGGCCACGCGAGTGAACGTCGTGCTCTCCGTCTGGCTGGCGCTCTCCGTGATTTCGGGCTTTGGCGCCGCCAGCGGTTGGCACGCCGTCCGCGCGGTGGAACTCTCCTTGAGCGCGGCGGCCCTCTTCTGGGGCGCGACGGCGCTGCGCCATGCGGGTCGAGAGCGATCAGTGGTCATCGCACTCGGCGCGGCGGTAACACTCGCGACGGCATCGTCGCTCGCGCAGGCGTACGGATTCAAGCTCGATATTTTCGCGGTCAATCGTGCGCCGGGCGGCACACTGGGCAATCGCAATTTCATTGCGCATGTCGCGGCGATGGGTCTCCCGTTGCTGGTCTGGCTTTCGGCCACCGCCCGATCGTCCGCGCGCGCGCTGGTTGGGTCAGTCGCGATTCTCATGCTCGCTGCGGCGCTTGTGCTCTCACGGACGCGCGCCGCCTGGCTCGCGCTGGGCATCTGGGCCGTCATCGCGCTGCCAGTTGCGTGGGCTCGTCGCGACGTGATTGTTCCCGCTCTCGCGCCGCGCCGCGTTTGGCTGCTGGGCGGAGCCCTCGGTACTGGCGTCGTGCTGGCGCTGCTGCTCCCGAACGGGCTCGACTGGAAGAGCGACTCGCCCTACCTCGACTCCGTCCTCGGCGTGGTGAACTACCGCGAAGGAAGTGGGGCGGGCCGTCTCAAGCAGTACCAGAACTCATTCAAGATGGCGGCGGCACATCCGGTACTTGGTGTGGGGCCGGGCAATTGGGCAGCGGAGTACCCGGGGTTTGCCGCGCGGAATGATCCGTCTATTCTCGAAACGAACGGCATGACAGCCAATCCGTGGCCAAGCAGCGATTGGGTGGCCGCGCTGGCAGAGCGGGGTGCGATTGCGACGTTGGGGCTCATCGCATTTGTCGGCTTGCTGTTGCTGGCGGCATGGCGCTGCTGGCGTGACGACTCGCAACCGGCGCGCGAGCGACTCGGCGCGCTTGCCGGTGGCAGCGTGGTGTTGATCGGGGCCATTGAAGGCACGTTCGATGCCGTGTCGTTGCTCGCATTTCCTTCGGTGATTCTGTTGGGTGCCGCTGGCGCACTCGTTCCGGCAAGCGACGGTTCCACGGTGCGGTGGATCAGTGGGCGCGCCCGAGCGTATATGACGGCACTCGGTGCAGTGGTCTGGCTCGTGTTCGTCGCGATGTCCACACGAAAAATTCAGGCGATGCGACTCTATACGAATGGGACATACGACGCAGTGCGAGACGCGGCGTCATTCGATCCCGGGTCGTACCGAATTCAATTGCGCGCGGCGGAAGTCGCCGCTGCGCGTGGGTACTGCAAGCTTGCGTACCACAACGCGATGAATGCCGCGGCGCTCTTTCCGCGCGCAGTGGCCGCGCAGGCACTCGTGGCCAAGTGCGCTGCCGCTGAAAAGTAAACGCCAAACGCGCGCCCACTGCGGCGCGCGGGGTCAGCCCGTCAAGATTGCAACGATCGCGCGCAGTGCCGTTGCATCGGGCGCCGTGCCCTGCGCCACTTTCTGGTTACCGCCGCCGCGCCCGCCATGTGCTGCGAGTGCTGGTTTGAGCAACGCGCCGGCATTGAGTCCACTGTCTTCGCTCGCCGCAAAGACAATCGTATTCGGTGATTCGCAGCTGCCGATGAACGCGGCTTTGGGCAGCGACGTGATTGCCGTCGCAAGGGCACGCAGTTCTTCCGGCGCGGCGCTGACGACGATCCATCGCACGTCGGCGGCGGATGGCGCGGTCGCGTCGTAGTGCTCGCGCGCGCGATACGCGGCGAGAGACTCCACGAGTTTGCGCTTCTCCGATTCCATCGCGCGCAGCGATTCGTTCTGCGAAGCGACAAGCGTGGGAACTTCATCGATGCCCGTGGAAAGCACGGCGGCAATTCCCGTGAGTGCTTCGTAGTCCGCTCGTGCGCGCGCAATAGCCCGAGCGCCGCAGATGAACTCCACGCGCGTCTGCTTCTTGTATTTCTCGAGTTTCCTGATGAGTACGCCGCCGATTTCGCCTGTCGCGCGCACATGTGTGCCACCGCAGGCGCTGCGGTCGATCTCGGCGATCGACACAATGCGAATCTCGCCGGTCCGATCGCTCGGCTTG
This sequence comes from Gemmatimonadota bacterium, assembly GCA_026387935.1. Classification (GTDB taxonomy): domain Bacteria; phylum Gemmatimonadota; class Gemmatimonadetes; order Gemmatimonadales; family Gemmatimonadaceae; genus Fen-1231. The sequence goes on from JAPLKU010000004.1 coordinate 50,619, forward strand.
CGGAGCCCTGACGCCGTAGCCGCGTCTTCGAAGGCCACGCTCACCGCACGATTCTCGGCCACGATCTGATTCGCCCGCGTCTCGATCCGGATTGCTTCGGTACGCGTGACGGATTCGACTTCAATGTCCACTGTGGCCGAATCAGCGCCAAAATGCACGCTGGCTGTTTTTGCCTTGAGCAAATCTTCGAACAACGCGGAGAGGAGGTGCTGGCCGGTGTGTTGCTGCATGTGGTCGAAGCGTCGCTTCCAGTCCACTGCGCCCTTGACCGTCGCGCCAACCGCAAACGAGGGCGCCGACTCGAGGAGGTGCATGATTCCGGCGTCCTCGTCAATCACCTCCACCACGCGAACCCCGCCGAGCGTGCCCAGGTCGAATTGTTGGCCCCCGGAGGTGGGATAAAACGCCGTCTTGTTCAACCGGACGCGCGTGCCCTCCACCGATTCGACGGTGCCTTCGAAGGCGGTCAGGTACGCATCGGTGAAATAGAGGCGATCGGTCATCTGGCAGAGAGGGTTCGGGTCATGGATGGTACCGCCCCGTAGGGGGTCGGCGCGAGGCGGGCCCGAGAAGTGGTTTCAAAACCCATTGTGGGGTCTCGGCGCTAACGCGTCATCGGACAAGCGCCGGATGAATCGGAGACCAGCCGGATACGGCAACGGACTGGGGGTACTACACCGACGGTGCCCTTCGAGGCAGTTCGCCCAGGTAGTTGCAGTGGTCGCACGCACGAAGCATCCGATCCAGTCCGGCGGTGTTCCGCGCACGCGATAGCGCCGAGACACCGGTCGATCGCGCAGTGACTCGAGTCATGACGCGTCGAGCCGGTGTTGAAACCACTTCCACGCCGGCGCAAAATCACGGCGGTGCCCGGCGGTCCTCCGTCGTCGCCCCAGCGCCCAGCCCCTTTTAGCCGTAAGTTCTGCATGCAGGTCGCCGGGCGACCCCCGGCCGCGGAATCATAGGCCACCACATCGCGAGGGACGTAGCATGATGCGGACTCCACGTTTTATCCGCCTGGCTTCAGGCGCCCTGTTCACCCTGCTTTTTGTAGCCGGCCCCGTCTTGGCGCAGGCCAATGATCCGGCGGCGGCCATCGCGGCCGACAAGGCACTGCTCGCCAAGGAGACCTACCAGCTCCCGCCCGCCGAAATCGCAAAGCTGGTCACGGCGCCGCGGCACCTGAATATCTCGCTCTCCCAGCCGAGCCCCGACCGGAAGTATTTCCTCAAGGCCGAGAGCGAAGGGCTGCCCAGCGTTACGACGTACGGAAAGCCGCATAACTACTACGCCGGCCTTCAGGTTGATCCCAAGGCGAATCGTGTGCGCACGCTGACCACGCGCGGAAGCACGGGTCTTTCGCTGATTGATCCAGTGACCGGCAAATCGACGTCGATCGCCATCCCGGCCGGCTCCACAGTGAGCAGCCCGGCATGGTCGCCGGACGGCAAGCAGCTCGCCTACGTCGCGAACTTCGACGCGGCGTCGCATGTGTTCGTCGCCGACATCGCGACTGGCAAGTCCGTGCAGGTTACGAGCGCGAAGAATTCGCTGCTTGCGACGCTCGTGACGTCGATCGAGTGGACGGCGGACGGCAAGAACATCGTTGCGGTCGTGCTGCCTGATGGTCGCGGCACCGAGCCGAAGAAGCCGGACATCGCGACGGGACCGCAGGTTCGCCTCTGGCTCGATCCGGTCAAGTCGCCGCAGCGCCAGTTCGCCAGTCTCATGGAAGAGCCCTGGGAATTTGAGCAACTCAAGTTCTACACCACGGGCCAGCTCACGGTGATCGACGTCAAGACGAAACTCGCGAAGAAGATCGGCGCGCCGGCGATGATCCAGAGCGTGGATGCGTCGCCCGACGGTCAATTCTTCCGCGTGTCGGTGATGCAGGAGCCGTTCTCGTACGTGGTGCAGTACTCGAGCTTCGGCAATGTCGAACAGATCTGGGACGCGACGGGTAAGGTTGTCGCCGAACTGCAGAAGCGTCCGCTCCGCGAAATGCCGGATTCCACGCAGGGTGGCGCGGGGTTTGGTGGCCGCGGTGGCGCCGCGGGCCCGCTGGGCAAGCGGCTGCTCTCCTGGATGCCGGCCGGAAGCGGCATGTACTACATCGCCGGTGACTCGGCGGCCGCTGGTGGCGGTCGCGCTGGTGCTGCAGGTGGTGCAGCGCCTGCCGGTGGTCGTGGTGGACGGGGCTCAGGTGGTGCCGGCGGACGCCAACGGGTGGTGCTCTGGAAGGCGCCCTTCGGCGCGGCCGACACAACGACGCTCTATCAGGCCGACGGCGCCATCAGCTCGCTGACGTTCACGGACGACGCCAAACAGGTTTTCATTGGCACGACCGCGAACAGCACTGGCGAGATCTATCACGTTGACCTCGCCACGCCCGCGGAGAAGCACACGATCGTGCGCGCACGCGCTTACACGCCGACGTTTACGGCAGGCGGCGGTGGCGGACGTGGCGGTGTGGGCGGTGGTGGCGGTGCAAGCCGTGGCGCGGCCGCAACCGATGACTCGCTGATGTTCTATGCGAATCCGGGCGGCATGATGACGAAGCGCGGCACGCTCGGCGGACAGGTGGCGATGGTCTCGTCGGACCACGCGGTGTACCTCTCCGGCACGCAGTTCAGCCCGAACTATCTGCAGAATGCGCCGCGCGCGTTCGTGGATAAGGTGGACGTCAAGACGGGCACCAAGACCCGCATCTTCCAAAGCGCAACGGATGCTGTTGAAACCGTGGCTGCTCCGCTCGACGATGATTTCGCGAAGGCCATTGTGCATCGCGAGTCGTCGAAGGAAGTGCAGGACTCGTACTTGCGCGACATGAAGGCCGGCACGATGACAAAGCTCACGGCGAACAAGGATTTTGCGCCGGAGTTCACGAATGCGCTCCGCAAGCGCATCACGGTCACTCGCCCGGACGGATTCAAGTTCGTCGTGAAGCTGACGCTCCCGGCGGACTACAAGGCGGGAACGCGGTTGCCGGCGTTCTTCTGGTTCTATCCATATGAATACACGGAGCAGGCCAACTACGACCGGACGTTGCGCACGGAGAACGTCAATGCGTTCCCGACGGGCGGTCCGCGCACGATGGAGTACTTCACGCAGCTCGGCTACGCCGTCGCGAACTTCGATCCTCCGATCGTCGGCCAGGACGGGCGGATGAACGACAACTATGTCACCGATCTCGTGACGAATCTGTCCGCGGTCATCGACGAGCTCGACAAGCAGGGGTATATCGACCGCACGCGGCTTGGAATTGGCGGACACAGCTACGGCGGATTCAGCACGATGAATGCGCTGACGCACACGCCCTTCTTCAAAGCCGGCATTGCCGGCGACGGCATGTACAACCGCACGCTGACGCCGACGTCATTCCAGAACGAGCGTCGCGACTTCTGGCAGGCGCAGAAGACGTACACGGAAATGTCGCCGTTCTTCTATGCCGACAAGATGCAGGGTGCGATCCTGATGTATCACTCGATCGAGGACCAGAACGTCGGCACCGCGCCGGAGAGTTCAATTCGCATGATGCAGGCGATGCGGGCGAACGGAAAGACCGCGGCGCTCTTCATGTATCCGTACGAGGACCATGGCCCGGCCACGAAGGAATCGGACCTGGACCAGTGGGCCCGCTGGACGGCGTGGCTCGACATGTATGTGAAGCACGCAAACGACAAGAAGCCGAACGTAGTGCCGTAAAGCAGGGTTCTGTAAAAAGAGCGGGGGTGCGGCGACTGCCGCACCCCCGCTTTGCGTCTTACGGTTGACCATGTGCGTGGCCGGCACGCCGTCGTCCCGATGGGCGGCAGCGCCTCCATCTGGTAGATCGCTGCACGAATTCGATGTCGCAAGCGAGGGAATGTTGACGTGTCCCTGCGGAGGCAACCCTACCTTGGCCATCGACTCGCAGCGCGTGCATCACAGTGCACGCGTCGTTTTCACCGACTCTTCGGTGACGACCCGGCCTGGGTGGTGGAACTGGTAGACGCGCGGGACTGTGGATCCCGTCCTCTAACGAGGGTCCGAGTTCGATTCTCGGTCTAGGCAGGGGCGAGTCGCTGTTGACGGCATCACGCAATCGCGACAACGTTCAGTTCTCGTTAGAGGACAGTGGTTCACAGCTTGAAACGGGGTAGCGCTATTCACACGCGCTACCCCGTTTCTTGTCTTCCCTCCTGCGGCGACGAACGAGACAGTTGGCCGTGGAGGTGCGTTTTCGCTATCTCTGACAGGCGGCCCAGCCGCGCACCCGCCTAAAAGCCGTCCATAGGCCGCCCACGCCGGAGCAGACGATCATGCGTTCCCTATCGCTCAAGCTGATTCCACTCGGCTTTGCCATTCTCGCAGCCGGCGCCACGGTCGCGGCGCAGCAACCAGCGGTGGCCGCCGCCGCCATTCGCGCGCGCCGCCCGTTGGCCATCGAGGATTACTATCGCATCAAAACGATTGGCGGCGTGTCCATCTCGGCGGATGCCAGGTGGGTCATGTTCACGGTCAGCACACGCCTCGAGGAGACCAACGGGAACGCGACCGAGTTGTGGCGCGTGCCGCTCGACGGCTCAGCCAAGCCCGAGCGGGCGCCTGAAGGCACGGCGGAAGGTGGCCGTGGTGGGCGGGGCGGTCGCGGTGCTACAGCCGTAGGCGTGGAGGTACCAAGCCCGGACGGCCAGCGCGTGTTCGTGGTGCGCGACGCGCCGCCGCCCAAGCGCGACAAGACCTACGAATCGGATTTCGAGAAGCGCCACCAGGAGCGCTTCAAGGGCGTGCAGTTCGACTGGCTCGATTTCCATCGCGACGCGCAGCCCTTCCCGCTGCCGAACAACAAGGATCCGTACGTCAGCCCGGCGCAGGAGATTTTCATCGGCCGAGCCGGTGCCGCCGATCAGCAAATCACCAAGCTCGGCTTCCGACCGACCGGCGTGCAGTGGAACAAGGACGGGAACACGATCCTGTTCACAGCGGATTCGTCATACCGCGCCGAACGGTCGTATGGCGCGACCCAGGCATGGACGGTTTCAACCGACGGGAAAATTCGGCGCGTCACACCGAGCGCCGACTACAACTACACCGGCGCGCGCTACTCGCCGGACGGCAAGTGGATTCTCACGACGCGGCAGTACACCACGGACTACGTGATCGCGAAGAAGCTCAACCATGGCGGCGCGACAGATCTCGTCGTGATTCCTGCGGCTGGCGGCCCAGAAAAGAATCTCACCGCCGACTGGGACTATCTGCCGGCAGGCTCGCAGTGGAGCCCCGACGGGAAGTACATCTACTTCACCGGTGGTGTGGGCGGTACGAACCACTTGTTCCGCGTGTCGCCCGAAGGCAGCGCGGTGCAGCAGATGACCAAAGGGCAGCGCCGCATCGGCGACCTGCAGTTCGACAAGACGATGACGCACATCGTCTACAGCGCCGGCACATTCGACGCGCCGTCCGAACTCTGGTCGGCCAATGTCGACGGGAGTGGCGAGAAGCAACTCACGCTTGTGCACGATGCCTTCACCACCGAAATCGAACTCTCCCGCGCAGATCGTCTGCAGTTCAAGAGTCTTGATGGCACGCCGATCGAGGGATGGCTCACGCTTCCGTACGGATATCGCCCGAATGGCGGCCCCTATCCGCTCCTGGTCAGCAATCATGGCGGCCCGCACAGCGCCATCGAGTACGGCCTCAACTTCAAGAACCAGTATTTTGCCGCGAATGGCTACGCGGTGCTCGAGGTGAACTTCCGCAGCTCAACCGGCTACGGCGAAAAACATCTTTGGGGCACTTGGGGCGCATGGGGCACAAAGGACGGCCAGGATGTGATGGCCGGTGTTGACCTCGTCCTCAGCAAGTACACGCTCGACAAGAAGCACGTCGCGAGCATCGGCCACTCGTACGGTGGCTTCATGACCAACTGGCTCATCACACAGTATCCTGATCGCTTCCAGGCGGCCGCGTCGGGCGCCGGCATTGTGAACTGGACGAGCGACTACGGCAATGCCGACATCCCGCGCACCAAGGAGACTGAGTTCGGTGGCGCGCCCTGGGAAGCGAAGGCCCGCGAGATCATGATCAAGCAGTCGCCGCTTACGTATGCGGACAAGGCAAAGGCACCGACGCTCTTCATAAATGGTGAGATCGATCAGCGCGTGCCCTTCTCGGAAAACGAGCAGCTCTATGTGGCGCTCAAAAAGAACGGCATTCCCGCCAAGATGATTCGCTACGACGGCCAGTCGCACGGCATCTCGGGCAACTGGAACAACGTGCACCGCATGCTGAACGAGCGGCAGTGGTTTGATAAGTGGCTCAAGCCGCCGAAGCTGGTGCCGTAGACGGTGCCGTAGACGGTGCCGTAGGCGAAACCGACGCCAGTCCCGACCACGCTGAGCGGTGCCGCGAGACAATCTCGTGACACCGGGTCGGTCGCGCGCCGGCGGTGACAGCCGCAACTTCCAGCCATGCTGATTGCCACTCTGTTCGCCCTGCAGGCGGTGCCCACGCCGCCCCGGAAGCCGGATCGTGAAATCGCCGATCCGGGCATCGTCGCAACCAATCAGCGCATCACGCCCGCGGGCGTGCAAAGTGTCTTCAACGGTCGCGTAGCCGGTGTGCGATTCGCAGCAGCGCCGGGTGAACTCTGGGTCTCGGTGCCCGGTGCTGCGTATCGCATTGGATGGAAGGACAATGTTCTGCGCGGTAGCGCGCGCTTCGACGGCCGTCCCGGCGTGCAGGGCGTCGCGATCGACCCGGTAAACGGCCGGGCGCTCATTTCCACCGTTGGCCGGCTTCCCGCCGACCTTGTGAAGGCGAGAGCGCCGGGCGGCGACAAGCTCCCACGCACCAAATCGTTCGCCCAGCTCTTTGTCTATGACGGCGACTCGCTCGCCGGGCGTACCGGTGGACGTGACAGTCTCGTGGTCCGCGCCGCATCACCCGCTCTCGGCGAATACATGGCCGGCGGTATGGCCATCGCCCGCCGCGCGAACGCGTCCGGCCGGCGCGTGATCGCGCTGCCGCTCCCGGCCAACGACGAACTCGCGATTCTCGACGCGGAAAACGGCTCCCTGCTCAAGAAAGTTGCGCTCGGTGTTTTGCCATTTGCTGCGGTGATCAACGACGATGGCACCACGGCGTACGTCAGCGTGTTCGGCGGTCCGAAACCCACCGCCACGGATCGCGCCGCCAAGCAGTTCGGCGATCCATTTGCCGAACCCGTGCGCATTGATGCGCGAGGCATTGCGCTGGCGGGAACCGTCACGAAGGTGGATCTCGTCGCCGGTACCGTGAGCAAGGTGATTCCGGTCGGCCTGCACCCAACCGGCCTCGCCTGGGACGCCAAGGGAGAACGGCTCTACGTCGCCAACGGCAACTCCGACGCGGTGAGCGTCATCGATACGCGCCGCGATTCGGTGGTCGGCACAATCACGATCACTCCGTTCCGCGAGCGAAAGGCGGGACTCACACCAACGGCCGTGGCCACCTCACCCGATGGCGGAACCCTCTTCGTGACGCTCGGCGGCGCCAACGCCGTGGCGGTCTACTCGCTTGCGCCGGACCGGAGCGCGTCTGGCGCGCGCCTGCGCGGGATGATCCCGACCAGCTGGTATCCGTCCAGCATCGACGTGAGCGCGGACGGACGCACCATTGCCGTCGGTACGCTGTTCGGTGTCGGCGCGGGTACCGGCCGAACTTCGGGGATGGACGGTCGGTACGTCTTCGCCGAGCGCGGCGCCGTGAGCGTTATCGCGGTACCGAGTGAGGCCGAACTCTCGGCGTTCACCACGTCAGTGGCGCAGAACAACCGGCTGCACCTGGCCACCGGACCGCAAGCGCCTTCCATCGAGCCCCGCGCCAACGTTGCCGCGCGCGCCGTGCCCGAGCGGCCCGGCGAGCCGTCGCTCATCAGGAACGTCGTCTACATCATCAAGGAAAACCGCACCTACGACCAGGTGTTCGGCGACATCGGCAAGGGCGCGAGCGATCCGTCGCTGGTGCAATACGGTCGCGACGTGACGCCCAATGCGCACGCACTGGCCGAGCAGTTCGTACTCATCGATCACTTCTTTGCATCGGGCGGCAACTCGGCTGATGGCCATCAGTGGCTCACGCAGGCGGCCGAGACCGAGTATCCCATGTGGCCGCTGTACTATGGAAGGACGTACCCGTCCGAGGGCAACGATCCTCTGGCCTATGCATCGGGCGGCTTTCTCTGGGAGGCCGCGCGCGCGAAAGGCCACACGGTGAGTATTTTCGGCGAATACGCTCCAGCCCCACCACGCGACGATGCGTCGGTGCGCTCGAAGCTACTGGCCATGTACCGCGATTCGCAGCCGCACAATGCCGCGTTCTTCCGCGCGCAGCTCGCCAAGCAGTTCAACACGCACAGTGACATTCCCTCGCTCGACTCCCTGCTCGTGCGCGAGTACCCGGGGTGGACGCAGGAGATTCCGGATGTCGTGAAGGCCGACGTCATCCTCGAGCACCTGAAGGTGTGGGAGTCGGGGAAGGTGATGCCGAACCTCGTGATGATCATCTTGCCGAACGACCACACGCAGGGCACGAGCGCCGGTTGGTGCGCGCCCAAGTCGTGCGTGGCAGACAATGATCGCGCGCTCGGGCTCATCGTCGAGGGGCTCTCGAAGAGCAGCTTCTGGAAATCGATGGCGATCGTGGTGGTCGAGGACGATGCGCAAAACGGAGTGGATCACATCGACGGGCACCGCACGGTGGCGATGGTGGCAAGTCCGTACGCGCGGCGTGGCACGATCGACGACACGTTCTACAGCCAGCCGAGCATGGTGAAGACGGTGGAGCTGATGCTCGGCTTGCCGGCCCTGAGCATGTTCGACCTCGTGGCGACCGACATGCGCGCGAGTTTTATCGGGCCAGATGAGAAGCCCGATTTCACTCCTTACTCGGCGCTCGTTCCCAAGCAGTCGCTTTATGAAGTCAACCAGCAGGTGGGCGCAATCAAGGGCGCATTCGCGGCCGAACGGCGAAGTGCTGCGCTGGCTTCGGGACGAATGAACTTTCGCGAACCCGACGCGGCGCCGTCGGACAAACTCAACAAGATTCTCTGGCACGATGCTCGAGGGTACGACACTCCGTATCCCGGCGTGAAGCAGTCGCTCTTCTTTCCGTTGTCGGTGACGATCGACGATGACGACCGCGAGGACGTGAAGGACAAGGCAAAGAAGAAGACGCCGTAGGTCCAGGTACGCCCGTCTACCGCCGCCGCTTCTTCACGTTCGCCCGCAACCAGTCGGCCAGCGCCTTTTCTTTGATCGTCCCGTCCGCAACGCCGATCATGGTGGTGACGGCGTCGGGTTCAGGGGCGATCAGGTCAAGACCGTTCTGCGCGAGGAATACGAACATCGACTGAAACGCCGTGCGCTTGTTTCCGTCCGAGAACGCGTAATTGTTTGCGATCGCGAATCCGTACGCGGCAGCACAATCCGGAATGTCTTCGATGGACTTGTAGTGCCACTGGTGCTGCGGGCGGCCGAGTGCGGACTCGAGCGCCCCAACGTCGCGAACGCCGGGCAGCCCGCCATGTTGTTCGAGTTGGATGGCGTGAATCGCCTCCACCACATCACGCGTCAGCCAATTGGGGTCGCGACGGGGCATAAGCGTCGCCGCTCAGCGCCTGGAGAGTTCGCGCATCGCGTTGCGATATCGCTTGGCGCCTTCCTGCGCGATCTCCATCGTCTTGGCGAAGTCGGCATCGTAGGCCGTGATGAGGATGCCATCCGGCGTCTCCCGGAGCGCGACGGTGTCGCCCTTGGCGAGGGAATACTTCTCCAGCATCTCCTTGGGAATCGTGACACCGGCGGAGTTGCCGAAGGGGCGGATCACAGTCTCTTTGACGCGCATTTTGGCTGCCTGAAGATGTTATGACAAATGTAATACAGATTCAGGCGGCGCCCAAGCAGGCAAGCGTTACGGCCAAGGTGATCCGTCGTCACCCCGCCGCCGCGGCCGCCGCTTGATCCTGCAGCCAGATGGCATTGGCAATCCAGATCACGAAGATCCGGGTCGCGGTGTCGATGTAGTCGTCGAACGTTCCTCCCGTCTGCGTTCGAAAAATACCGGTGCGCGTCATGGTGCCAACCTGCGAGTCGCCGGCAAACAGGACCAGATTCCTCGAAAAGATCCTGGGCTGGTGCACCGTGATCATCGGGCGCTCTCCTCGCTATACCGGTTGTACACCGGTTCTAAACCGGTTGCCGAACCGCTGTCTGACGGGTCAACTTGGTTGGGTTCCCCCGCAGACTTTTGGACTTCTTCCCGCGACCGAATATGCGACGCAAAGCGTTCTTCAGTGTTGCCCTGGCGGTAGCGTTGGCTGCCCCAGCCTTCGCGCAGCAGCCCTACGCGCCCAAGACCGTTGGTGCCGACGCCTACGCGCACGCTGAGCGTGCGCTCGCACCGGCCCTGACGCCGCTCGCGGGCGTCGGATTTGGCGTCACCGCCAACTGGCTGCCCGATGACCGGATGTGGTACCGCAACACGACGGCGACCGGCACGGAAATCGTGCTCGTCGATCCAGCGAAGAAGACGCGAACCGTCTGCGACGCCACGATGAGCAACTGCCCCGGCGTTCCCGCCGATGCGGCCACGAGCGCTGGTCGCGGTGGTGGCGGACGAGGTGGACGAGGTGGCCCACCAGGTGGCGCCCCAGGTGGTGGTCGCGGCGGTCCCGCCGCCGGCCCTCCGCTCACCACATCACCCGATGGCAAGCTCGGCGCCTTCATTAAGGACTACAACCTCTGGGTTCGCGACATCGCGTCTGGTCGCGACAAGCAGCTCACCACAGATGGTATCAAGGACTTCGGTTACGCCACGGACAACGCAGGCTGGGCGTCGAGCGACCGCGCGATTCTCCTCTGGTCGCCGGACTCGAAGAAAATCGCCACGCAGCAGCAGGACGAGCGGAAGGTCGGCGAATGGCACCTGATTGAAACGAAGGCCGGTCACCCGAACCTGAAGTCGTGGAAGTATCCGCTCCCGGGCGACAGCGTGGTGCAGATGATCTTCCACGTCGTGATCGAAGTTGAACCGGCGAAGGTGATTCGCCTCAAGATGGGCGCCGATTTCCATCGCGCCACGATCGGCGACAACATCAGCATGAGCGACTACAAGTGGAGCCCCGATGGCGCGAAGCTCGCGCTCGCCTCCACATCGCGTGATCACAAGGGCGCAGTGGTACGCGTGGCGGATGCCGTCACCGGCGACGTGCGCGACGTGATGGAAGAGACTGTCACGACACAGTTCGAGTCGCGCACCGGTTGGCAGGTGCTCTGGGGCTCGAACGAACTGCTCTGGTATTCGCAGAAGGACGACTGGGGCCAGCTCTACCTGCACGACCTGACCACTGGCAAACTCAAGAACAAAGTCACGACGGGTGAAGGCCCGGTGACGGCGGTCATCAAGCTCGACGAAAAGGCGCGCACGCTCTACTACATGGCCAACGGCCGAGAGCCGGGGCAGGATCCGTACTTCGGTCACGCGTACCGCGTGGACCTGGACGGCAAGGGAGCGGTTTCGCTCTCGCCGGACGTTGGCGATCACCAGGTGCAAGTGTCGCCGAGTGGGAAGTATCTGGTAGACACGTACTCGAAGCTCGATGCGCCGCCGGTCGTCGCGCTGCGCGATGATGCGGGCAAGCTGGTCGTTGCGCTCGAGAAGATGGACATCGCGAAACTCGTAGCCGCAGGCTGGAAGGCGCCGATCGCCATCAAGGTCAAGGCCGACGACGGCAAGACCGATCTCTATGGCATGATGTTCGTGCCGTACAATCTCGATAAAACCAAGAAGTACCCGATCGTCAATAACGCCTACCCCGGCCCGCAGAGCGGCAGCGTCGGTGGCCGCACATTCACATCGGCGCGCGGCGACAAGCAGGCACTGGCCGACCTCGGCTTTGTTGTCGTGTCAATCGACGGGCGTGGCACGCCGGGTCGGTCGAAGTCATTCCACGACTACTACTACGGCCGCATGGGCCGCGACAACACGATTCCTGATCAGGTGTCAGGAATGAAGGATCTCGCGAAGCAGTATCCGTATATCGACATCGACCGCGCGGCCATGTGGGGGCACTCAGGAGGCGGGTTCATTACGGCCGATGCGATGTTCCGCTTTCCGGATTTCTTCAAGGTTGGCATCGCCGAGTCGGGGAACCATGACCAGCGGTTGTACGAAGACGATTGGGGCGAACGCTATCAGGGCCTGCTCGTGAAAACGGCGGATGGCAAGGATAGCTATGAGCAGGAAGCCAACCAGTCCATGGCCAAGAACCTGAAGGGCAAGCTGCTGCTCGCGCATGGCACGATGGACAACAACGTGCCGCCGGACAACACGCTGCTCGTGGTGGACGCGCTCATCAAGGCAAACAAGTCGTTCGACCTGCTCATGATTCCGAACGTTGCCCACGGATACGGCAACGCCTCCAACTATATGATGCGCCGCCGCTGGGACTACTTCGTGCAAAACCTCCTCGGCGCAGAACCGCCGAAGGATTATGAGATTGGCAAGCGGCCGGTGCCATGATGCGGTTCTCGTGCCGCACCTTCGCTGTTCTCACCGCGATCAGTGCGTTCAGCGCACCGGCAAGCGCCGGCGCACAGACCAACACACCCACTGGTAATCGGCCAGCCGAACCGGCCCGTAAATATTCGCACGCCGATTCGCTCCGTGGCAGCAACGGGCCCGGCCGTGCCTGGTGGGACGCGACGTACTACGACCTCAACGTTGCGATCACGCCAACGGACTCGAGCATCCGTGGCTGGAACGCGATCACGTACATGGTGCTGAGCGCGAGCAAGCCGATGCAGATGGACCTGCAGCCGCCGCTCGTGGTGGACAGCATTCGTCAGGATGGCCGCGACGTGAAGTACACGCGCGACGGTAACGCGCTCATGCTCGCGCTGACCGCCGCGCAGAAGGTTGGCGACTCGAAAACCGTGACCGTGTACTATCACGGCAAGCCGGTGGCGGCCAAGCGTCCTCCCTGGGACGGCGGTTACATCTGGCGCACCGACTCAGTTGGAAATCCCTGGGTGGCCACCGCCAACGAAGGACTCGGTGCGAGTGTCTGGTGGCCCAACAAGGATTACTTCGGCGACGAACCCGACAGTCAGCGCGTGGCCATCACCGTACCCGACTCGATGATCAACGTGTCGAACGGTCGGATGCGCGGTCGCAAGCGCAACGGCAACGGCACCACCACGTACGAGTGGTTCGTCAACGAACCGATCAACAACTACAACATCGCGGTCAACGCCGGATCGTACGAGCGTTTCTTCGATGTGTACCAGGGCGAGGGCGGCACGCTCTCACTCGACTATTACGCTCTGCGATATCACGTCGCCGACGCGCGCAAGCAGTGGGCGCAGGTCAAGCCGATGCTCAAGTGTTTTGAGAACTGGTTTGGTCCGTACCCCTGGTACCGCGATGGCTACAAGCTCATCGAAGCGCCGCACCTCGGCATGGAACACCAGAGCGCCGTCGCGTACGGGAACGGATTCCAGAACGGCTACCTCGGGCGTGATCTCTCCAAGACGGGGCGCGGCCTCACCTGGGATTTCATCATCGTCCACGAGAGCGCGCACGAGTGGTGGGGCAACAGCCTCACCGGCAAGGATGCGGCATACATGTGGATTCATGAGAGCTTCGCGAACTATGCGGAGAATCTGTATGTGGAATGCCAGACTGGCGACAAGAAGGCCGGCGCCGAGTATGTGATTGGCACTCGCGAGCTGGTGCGGAATGACCGACCCATTGAAGGCGTGCCCAGCGTGAACGACGAAGGGAGCGGCAATGACCACTACTACAAGGGTGGCAACATGCTGCATCTCATTCGTCAGCTCGTGGGCAACGACGACAAGTGGAAACAGATTCTGCGTGGCCTGCAGTCCACCTTCCGGCACCAGACGATTTCAGGTGCGCAGGTGGAGCAGTACATCACGAAGGAATCGGGAATCAACTTGTCGAAGGTGTTCGACCAGTATCTGCGGACCACGAAGCTTCCCGCGCTCGAATACAAGATTGACGGTGGCCAGCTTGCCTATCGCTGGGCGAATGTCGTTGCCGGATTCGACATGCCGGTGCAGGTGACGATTCCGGGGCGCGGCGCCGTGATGTTGAAGCCGACAACGGAATGGAACCGTGAAGCCGGCGTGGCAACGCTCGAAGGCTTTGCGGTCGACGTGAACTGGTACGTCACCGCGAAGCCGATGTCGTAGAGGCGCGTCCGAAAGCAGTTGGCGGCCGGCACATCGAAACCGTGCCGGCCGTTTGCTATTCTATCTCGCGTTCGTGACCGAGGGGGCAGGTCGCGTACGTCGCCTCGTGCCAGCTGCCGGTCCACTGCGCTTCGATCGCCGTGTGCGTCTTGCAGTACACGCCGCCGCAGGTGGGGCAGCAGGCGTCGCACCCGGCGGGCTGCGTGACGGTGAGGTACTTCACCACCTCGGCGGCGTCGCCGCCGTCCATCAAGGCCAGGAGGTCGGCCATTCGCGGGCCGGCGATTGTCCGGAACACTGTGACCGGCGAGAGGCTGCTCACTACCATCTGTTCCGGCGCCTCTGGCCCTGTGCGGCTCACTGAGAAGGTCACGGCGTCGCCATCGCAGACCGCGCAGGTGAGCGTGACGCCGTCGCCCTGCCGCGAGATTTTCGTTCGCGTCACGTCGATCATCGGCGCGAGCTGCTCCAGCGCCGAGGTGAGACTCGATCGCAGCGCGAGTCCAATCGCGATTCCTACTCGCACCGACTCGGCGCTGTCGGCCAGGAACCGACGCCAGCCATGCCCACTGATATAGAAGAGGTTGGCGGTGTAGCGCGCGGCAGCCGGAGCGTCCGGCCGGCCCCGGTGTTCGATCGCCTGATCGGCGGAATCGACACCCGTGATCATGTCGTCGATGCGCTTGAGCACCGCGCGCTGATAGTCGGGGGTCAGTGAATACTGACCGCCCTCGACTTGCAGGCGGATGGCGCGAAGGGGGTCAGACGGCACGATGATGATGATGCATCAGTGCTGAGCGAATGACAACGCTGACTAGCCTGGAAGTTCCGCTAACCGCCGCTCCACGTCCGCGGATCGCCGAGCGGTGCGTTCGCGACGTCAGACGGAAGGAGCTCCAGGTTGGCCTTGGGTGACTGCACCAGTCTGAGTGGCCACTGTGATCCAAAGACAAATCGGGTCGAGCCGATCGTCCGGAAAAGTTTCGCGAGGTGGTCTTCAGGGGGGCCCCAGATCCAGCTGATGTCCCACCAGACGCGCGCCTGTTCGGCTGCAGTGAGTCCCCAGTGCACTTCTTCAATGAGATCGCGGCCCGCGGCGCTCACGATGACGCGCACGCCATCGCCAGCGCGGGCAACCGCGCGAATCGCAGCACCGGTGAGATCGCCGGCGGTGTCGCGCGCACTGCGCTGGCGGAGATCCTCAAAACGCACCGTGAGAATAAGCGGCAGTTTATGCGCGGCACACGCCAGCGCGAGTTCGCGCATCGCAGCGTTATCCGGCGTGAACTTCCATTGAGGTGGATAGGCACGAATCGCCGCTGCACCGGCCTTCGCTGCATCGTGCAGCGCCGACTCCCAGCCGGGTAGATCTGGGCGAATCGTGGGCGCCGGCGAAAGCGTTACGCGAAATGGCTCGAGCGCCCTATACAGCGCGACGTTGCCGGCGGTTGGATCGTCTGCCCAGGCAGAGGGCAGGTGCCCAACCCAGGCGTGGGTGATTCCCTCGCGCGCGATAACCTTCGCCAAGATGTCAGGCTCCGGGTGTGGCACGTCGCGAAAGGGATATTCGCCGATGAAGACGGAAGGGTCGAGCAGGCCGGCGGAAGAGGACGGTGCCATGCCTAACTCAGATCGAATGCGTTGGCGCCGAAAATCCGCACGGCATTTTGCCAACGAATGTCTTCGATGTCGTTTGCCGTGCAGAGGCCGGTTGGCTCGAGCGCACGCAACTTGGCGAGGCCCGTTTCCATCGTGAGGTCGGTGGCGAAAAGCAGTCGCTGTGGCGTCAACGCCTTGATCGCACCGTCGAGCATGCCGCGATCCACGCCGCTGCCGGAAATGTCGGCGACAATGTTCGTGACGCCGCCGATGGCCTCGAAGGTGTGGCGGTAGTCACCGCCGCCGCCGATGTGCGCGAGAATGAATGTCATTTTCGGATGCCGCTTCGCGAGACGCCCGAGGTCGGCGCCGTCGGAGATTTCCTGATTTGGCCATTCGCGCGTGCGGTGCTGCCAGATGTGGTGGAGCAGTGGGAGTTTATGCGCCGTGGCGAATTCGCAAATCGGATCCAGCAACGGATCGTCAGCCCGACGGCTCGCAAGCAGCTTCACGCCAATCGCGCCACGCTGCACACAGCGCTCGAGTTCGTTGAGCGCATGCGCCGTGTAGTTGGGATTCACGGTAATCATCATGCGCACGCGACGTCCTTCCGCGGCGCAGATCTCGAGCATCGCATCGTTGCCGGCGGTGACATCGGCTGGCGACGGGAAATACGTCGGTGACGAGTAGCCGTAACTGCCGAGGATGGAGGCGACGTGGCAGCTGATCCCCATCCGGTCGCCGGCACGAAAGCGCGCGGCGTTGACCTCGCGCCAATCGGAACGGCCACAGCCGGCGTGCAGAAAGTGTGCGTGCGCGTCAATTAATGGCGAACTGATCACGCCGGGTCCGCCAATCACGACTTCTGATTTGTCCGCGCTCGCACTATTCACTCAACACCGCCGTTGCGCATTGAGACCAGCGCATTGCTCGTGCACGACTCGATCTCGTTGATCAGTGCGCCGTCGTGTGCCAGTGCAGCGAAGTTGTAGGGGCCGCGCTTGAAGAGCACGCCATGCGCCGCCGCCGTGGTAAGGAACTGCGTTTCGAGTGCCGGCGACGCGAACTTGAAGAACCACATCGGGTCGATACCGGCGACTGCAATCCCACCTACACGGCTTGCACGCACCGCATTCGACACCGCAGTGCGCATCTCGCCGCCAATACGCGCGAGTTCGTCGCACACCTTCTCTTCCGCGTGAACGTGCAACACCGCACGCGCTGCCGCGAGCGCCGTGGTGTCGCAGGCCAGCGTGGACGAAATCCAGGTTGACCGCGCCGTGTCCATCAGGGCCGCGTTGCCGCAGACGGCAGAGAGCGCGTACCCATTGGAGAGCGCCTTGCCGAACGCAGCCAGATCGGGCGTCACGCCGGAGAGTTCCTGATATCCACCGGTCGCAACGCGAAACCCGGTTTTCACTTCATCGAAGATCAGCACTGCGCCATGTTGCGTCGCGAGTGCGCGCGCGCGCGCGATCCACTCAGTGGACGGCAGTCGTTCCACAATAGGCTCGAGTACAATCGCCGCGAGCGACGACCCGGCCGTAGCTACAGCGGCCTCGAGCGCCGCGATGTCGTCGAATAGAATCTTCGTGTAGTCGCGTTGCAGCGATGCCGGTACACCGGCCTCACTCGAGCACCAATCGAGCCAGCCGAAGTAGCCGCAGCCGATGACCTTCGAGCGTCCCGTCGCGGCACGCGCGAGTCGAACGGCCGCGGCCACCGCTTCTGCGCCGGACTTGAGGAACTGCACCTTCTCTGCGCAGGGCACTGCCTCGCAAAACAACTCGGCGACTTCGACCTCGAGCGCATGTGGAAGGCCGGCCAGGTTGCCATGCGCTGCCGCCGCGACAACCGATCGCGTCACACGCTCGTCAGCATATCCAAGCGCGACAGCGCCAAGCGCCATGGTGCAATCGATGAGCTCGACGTCATCCGTCGTGATGAGCACACAGCCTTCGGCGCTCAGATAGTGCGTCGGTGCGCCGGCGTCGGCCGACCCCCAGAGTGACTCGGGCCGCTTGCTGCCGGTGGATGTTCCCATCGGTAATACCGCACGAGCACGTTCGGCCCAACTGACGTCCGGAAGCGCCTCGGGCGCGTTGTCGGCCTCGGTATCGTCGAAATCCATGCCTGAAAGAGAAGGGCCGGGACGTCGGCCTTCAAGGTCTCCGGCTACTCGATCGCGAACGGAATCAGACGGCCGGGGTCGTGACGGTCGCCGCGCAGGTACACGAAGTCATCATCCGCGCCGCTCATCACGAGTTGACCGCGACGCCGTTCGCGCCCGGGCGCTGAGTCATTGGCGATCAGGTCGAGGCCAAAAATCGCCGGCTCTTCGGTATTGAACGGGAGCCGGACATGTACCTCAAATCCGCCGGCGACCTCGCGCCAGGTCGCCGTCGGCGACGGAAACCTGCCCCACTCGTTCAGCCGGCGCACGCGTACGGCATCTGATCCGAGTTCCGGAACCAGCACCCAGCCGCCGCTCGCCTCATCGGTCGCGATGTAGAGCTGCACGCCATGACCGTTGATGTCAGGCTGCTCGTTGTCAAAGGGATTGACCGAATCGGCGGGCACGAACATGGGAGACTCAGCTAACACGAGGATGTCCACAATGATTTCATTTTCAACCGCAGCGACGGCCACTCGCGCCGTGGGACCACCCGCGTCGGTCCATGACTCCTCAGAGCGACGGTAATGAGCGGCACCGAGTTCGAACGTCGCCCACGAGGCCTGCTCCGAGGGTGAGAGGTCGTCGAACCAACCCTCCTGCGCGCCAATACGCAGCTCGTGCGGCATTGACGCGAATGGCGCACCAGCCCCGGTCGAATCCTCGTAGTCAGCGTCGGGCGCCTCGTTGGAGCCCCGCTCAAACCGCGCAGCATCTGCTCGATCAATGCTCACGAGCCACTCTGAATCGGAGATGGCGTGATCGTGAACGGCGCCATTAAGTGACACCGCGATTCCGTCAGCGCGGAACTCCGCCGCAATCGGCGCCGGTGACCAGCTCCATACCGAACGGATTACGCCGCCCGTGCCAGTGCACCGCAATAGATAGAACGAGCGTTGCGCGCTCGCGGGCTGCCCGGGTGCCGTCGTTCTGTACAACGCGACGTCCTGGTCACACCAGAGGGTCGCACTCGCACCATCGGCACGAAGATGGACAGGTAGGCCGGCGCCCACCTTCGCCGCCACTGAATCGTGCACGAAACGGAAGCCGTCCTCCAAGTCCGTTCCGCCCTCGAGCGCTTGCGGCGCAAGCTCGAGATCGCACGCGCCGTGAAAATGCACTGGCAGCTCAAACCGAATGCTGTGGTCAGCGGTCCACCGCACTTCGTCAACGAAATATCCGTCGCCAGTCACAATCGTGCGCGTGACGCTCACGCCGGGCGCGAGTGCATCCGCGCGCGCGGACACAAAGTCGAAGCCGTCCGCCCGTTCATCGCCAACACATTCGCCGTTAATGCGCACTTGCGACCGGCCGTCAATCAGCGGCGCGTTATGCGCGAGCGTGCTCCGGTACCAGTGCAGCGAATCGTCCACGTACGAACCGGTTCCAAGGTCATCGAGCCAGCGGCGGGCGCCATGCGAGAACAGCAGGTTCAGCCGATCCGGATGGCCGTGCCCACCACCACTCTCCCCCCAGTCGAGCGCGACATACACCGCGCCATGCTCGCGACGATGAATGGTCAGGCCCTGTGAAGCAATCGTGAGCGACGTCGGCGCTTCTGCAGCAATCGCAGGGAGTGCGGCCTTCGCAAAGAGCAACGAGCGCCACCCAAGGTCCGCGCACGTGAGTCGAACCGGTGGCACATGCCGTTCGGCCTCGCCGCTCGAGCGAGCGCGGCCGGTATCACCGGGCGCGATATCGGTGGCATACATCCGTGACAGTGCCCATGAAAGCAGAGAATCGTCCCGCCGGGCGATACCCAACTCGCACGACTCGGCGAATCGCCACTGACGAAGCGACGCGGCGTAGCGCGAGTCCTTCCGGGCCGGATAGGTGAAGTCCGGCAGCGCAGAGCGAAACGGCGCGGCAAATCCGGCCTCGAAGCGATCGAGCGATGCGGAATCAAACTGGTACCCCGCGCGCTCGCCGAGTGCGATGGCGTACCAGAGCCCGCGGTGGGCGAACTGATGGTAGTTGTCGCCCTCGTACCAACTGCCATCGTCGCCCACGGCATGCATGAGAATCGTTTCGATGCTCGAGAATGCACGTTCGACGGCGGAGCTGCGCGTGCTCTCGCCAAGCAGCGTTCGTGCGGCAATGATCGCGGCGGCGTTCCAGACCTGACGGTTCGACAGCCCTTCGTCGTACTCCTCGATCAGCTCCACGGCGGGACGCACGATGCGCTCGCGCACATCGTCGGCCGTCGTCTGGTCGCCGGCGCCTTCGAGTGCATCGGCGGCAATGCAGACATGCAGCAGCCAGAGCGATTCGAGATAGGTGCTGAAGAAGAGTCGCGACGGGCCAAGGACGTTATCGCGATTGGGATAGTCGAGGTATCGATCGGCGTAGCCGGTGAGGACGTCGCGCGCGAAGGCCGCATGCCGCGCATCGCCGCATACGGTGCTCAGTGTGGCAGCGTGTACGGCGCGTTCGGCGAGCCACAACTGGTAGGGATAGAGCCACCACCGGTCGTGGTATTCACCGGTGTGCGTGCGTCCGCATTGCAGGCAGCGGTGCGCGTGCGGCGACAACGGGTCAAACTCGAGATCAGTGCCGTCGGTTTCGCAGCGGCCACCGACTTTCGAGAGCAGCGCTTTCTGGGTAGGGATGTACGGCGCGCGGCCGAGCAGCGGCTTGAGGTCAGCGGAGAGCGAGTCCGCGAGTGGCGCGAGTGGCCCGCGCACAATTGTGCGCCGGTCCTCGAGTTGGTTGTCGGTAAGGAGGAGCTTCATTTTGGCACCAGCCGCCACCGTACGACCGACTCAAGTTCGCCCCGCAAGTCGAACGTGACATTCTGCACTCGTCGCGACACGCCCTGCAGTCCGCGCGAGTGATAGAGCCAGGCAGCGGGCGCTTCGTGCGCGAGCACGGCCTGAATCGCGCGCCATGCCGCGGGCGCATCGGCTTCCCTCGACCGGCGTGCGCGCGCGAAGAGCGAATCGAGCTCGGGCGTATGGAAGTCGCCGTAGTCGAGCGCGCCACCGCGTTGACGCGATTCGTACATCGCGCCCAGGTACGAGAGCGAGAGGTCGCCGGGAATTCCGGTAACGAGCAGATCGAAGGCCTTGGGCCGGCTGCGCGCGCGGGTGAGAAAGGCGCCCATTTCGAGTTGACGGATCTCGATGGCCATACCGCGCTCGGCGAGGTCGGCCTGGATGAGTTGTTCCACCGCATTGTCGCCGCTGCCGACGGTGAGCACTTCGGCTTTGAGCGGTTTGCCATCGCGTGAGCGACGACCATCAGTACCGCGCTTCCAGCCGGCAGCGTCGAGCAGCGAATCGGCGAGGCGCGTGTCGTGAATTGGAGCTGCGGCCAGCGCGCGCGGACTCTCCGGCGGTACCGGACCTGCGGCCGGCTTTCCGTACCCGGCGAGCGCCGCGCGCACGATGCGGTCGCGGTCGAGCGACGCGTTCACGGCAAGTCGCACACGTGCGTCGTCGAAGGGCGGCTGGTGTGAATTGAAGATGAGCGCCGACGAGAGCAGGATCGGGTAGTCCATCACGCGCACGGTTGGATCACGCGCAGCAAGTGCAGCCATCGTCGGCGCGATGCCCGCGAAGTCGAGATCGCCGCTCGTGAGCCCGGCGAGCTTAGTGGTCGGCTCATCCACGACCGCGATCACCAGCTTCTCTATTGAAGGCGGACCGCCAAGCTCGGCGGGAAAGGCGGCGTTTCGGGTGAACGACCAGCGCTGGCCGGGAATCCGTTCGGCAAACTTGAACGGGCCATTGCCGATCGGCGCCGAATTGAACGCCGCGTGCCGCATCTCACCCCGCGGCACCGTTTTCAAAAGATGTGCCGGCAAGATCGGCAGTTCGCAGAGCACCAGCGGGAACGACGGCTGTGGATATGCGAACTCAATCACGACGGTGCTGTCGTCAGGAGTCGTTACGGTGTCGATCGCGGCCAGGTCCGCAGATCGCGCGTAGCCGGTACGTGGGTCGCGCGCGGCGATGAGCGTAAAAGCCACATCCTTCGATGTGGTCGGGACGCTGTCATGCCAGGTGACGCCGGCGGCGATGGTCAGGGTGAGGCGAGTGCGGTCTGATGACCACTTCCACTCGCGGGCGAGGTAGGGCGCTGGCGTGAGCGTGGAGTCGTACCGCGCGAGCGTAGTGAACAGTGCAAACCGCTGGATCTGCCTTGAGAGTCCGTGCACGGTGACGAGCGGGTTCGCCGACTCGAGATCGGCACCGGAGGCAAAGACGAGCACCCCTGGTGGTCGGGCTGGTGCGGTGCAGGCGGCGGCCGCGAACGCTGCCGCGAGCGCGGTCGCCAGCACCGCGCCTAAGGCCAGGCGGCGTACGCCAGCGACCACAGGGTGAGTGCAGACACGCCCGCCATGGCGCATTTTCAACGGGTGTCCATTGCGCTGATTGTGCGTCGCATCGCCGGGGCGGCCGTCCTCTTCTGGCTGGTCGTTACGCTCATCTTCGCGCTCGTGCGACTTGCTCCTGGCGATCCCGCCACGCTGCTGGTGTCGCCGACCGCGACGGCGGACGACGTCCAGCGACTGCGCGCCGAATTCGGGCTCGATCAACCAGTGGCCGTCCAATATGCACTCTGGGCTGGAGCGTTGCTGCGTGGCAACCTCGGCGACAGTTTTGCGCTCCACATTCCTGTCGCGCGCGCGCTGGAGGATGCCGCACCGGTGTCGATGGCCCTCGGGCTCGCGTCGCTGCTGCTGACATTCCTCATCGGGGTCCCCATTGGACTCACGCAAGCGTCGTGGCGCGGCCAATTGCCTGATCGGGCACTGACGACACTCACGGCAGCGGCCTTCGCCGCGCCCACCTTCTGGATTGCACTCGCCCTGGTCGCCTTCTTCACCTACGGTGCAGCGACACTCGGGATTCCGGCGAGCATGCGACTTCCGGCGCTCGGCGTACGTACGCCCGGAGCCGAACTGTCCGGATGGCCGGACGTCATGGACATGCTGCGTCACGCCATCCTGCCTGTGGTCACCCTCACGGCGGTCGGCGCGGCCGGTGTTGCGCGGTACGCGCGGTCGAACTTCGTGGACGTGCTCTCGCTCGATTTCATTCGCGCGGCGCGCGCCCGCGGTGCATCGCGCAGCCGAGTGTTATCGCGTCATGCGATTGTAAACGCGATGCCGTCGCTGGTCGTGCTGTTTGCACTGACGCTTCCCGGCGTTGTGGCCGGTTCAGTCTTCGTCGAGTCAGTCTTCGCCTGGCCAGGCCTCGGACGGCTCACACTCTCTGCGATTGCCGCGCGCGACTATCCTGTGGTGCTCGGCGCCGGCCTCTGCTACGCCGCTGCTGTGATCATCGCGAATCTGGTTGCTGATCTTCTGTTGCCGCTACTCGACCCGCGGCGCCGGGGCAGAGCATGAAGGCGCTCCGCGCGTTCTGGAAGTCCCTCGACCGCAGCGGGCGTGCGGCACTCATTGCACTCATCGTTCTTGCGATCGGCGCGATGCTCGTTCCGGTGCTCGCGTCGTCGGACCCGCTCGCGATTGGCGACCTGATGGCGCGCAAGCTCGTGCCTCCGTTCTCACGCGATGACGCCGGCGGCTTTCACCTGCTCGGGACCGACCGCTTCGGACGCGATCTTTTCGTGCGCATGATGCTCGCCGGTCGTATCTCGCTTGCCGTCGGGGTGCTCGGCTCCGTACTCGCCGCCGGGCTCGGCACGGGAATCGGCGCACTAGCCGGGTGGAGCGGGGGAGTGGTTGATCGCATTGCGATGGCGGCGGCCGACACCGTACTCGCCGTTCCACGCCTCGTACTGCTCCTCGTGTGCGCTGCACTCTGGCAACCGGGCACGACAACGGTAGTCATCGTTCTTGCCGCCACCGGATGGATGGGCGTGGCACGTTTGATCCGCGCCGAAGTCGCCGGCGCGCGAGTGCTTCCGTACGTGGATGCGGCGAGCGCGCTCGGTGTGTCCCCCGCGCGAACGCTCTGGCGTCATGTGCTGCCAAACGCACTGGGACCCGCGGTGGTCGCAACCACGCTCGGCATCGGCAGCGCGGTGATGCTCGAGAGTGGACTCTCATTCCTTGGACTCGGCATCCAGCCGCCCGCGCCGAGTTGGGGCAACATGATTGCTGGTGGCCGCGAGTTGATTGTTTCCGCGCCATGGGTGTCTCTCGCGCCGGGACTCGCAGTGATCGTGACGGTGGTCTCCGCTACGATTCTCGGCGACAGTTGGCGCGACCGGCTCACTACAACAACCAGCACAACGCCCGCCCGGATTCTCGCCGAGCGGGCGTAGGCAAGGCGGGAGGCCGTCTACGGCTTGGTCGTGAGGACTTTGATCATCGCGTCGAGCGATCGATTGCTGTTGATCCACCGCGCCACGATCACGAGGTCGTTCACCTCGTCCACGTAGACGATGTTGCTGCCGTTGCCGAGGTGATAGAACGCGGATTCCGGCGCGCTCGGCAGTGATGTCTTCCCAGTGTTGAGATAATAGTTAGCGAATCCGTAGTTCTTGTTCGCCGGGCCGGGTGAGCGCGACATTGTCACCCATTCGGACGAGATGATCTGCTTGCCGGCCCACTTGCCGCCGCGCAGCGTGAGGTAGCCAAAGCGCGCCATGTCACGCGCATTGATCATCATGCCGCCGCCCCAATGGCCGCCGCCGGCCACCGACTGCACGAGCGCGCCGTCCATCAGCACCCACGAGTTGTCGTAGCCGTACCAGCGCCAGCTATTCGACGCGCCGATGGGGTCCATCACGAGTTCCTTCAATACCTGCGGCAGCGGACGGCGCCACACGTTAAGTGAGGCGAGCGCCATCATGTTGACGCGCACGTCGTTGTAGACGAACACCGTGCCGGGCTCAGTGCGCGCGCGATTGATAACCGCATTGGTGTCGGTACTCCCCTGCGGAAGGCGAAACCGGTCGGCCCAGTCCGGTTTTCCCCACAGCGTGCCCTGCCAGTCGCTCGTCTGCCGGAGCAAATGCTCCCACGTGATTTTGCGATTGTGCTCGGACTCGAAGGGTTCGAGCAGTTCAAACGCGCTGAAGGCCGCGCCCCGCTTCGGTGCGGCGTTCGACGAATCAATCCACGACGCCGACAACGGCGGCACAGTCACCAGTGGAGTGCCAGCGCCTGGCGGTCCCTTGAGCGCGACGATCGGCGCCATGTAGCCGCGCACCGGATCCTTGATGTCGCGAATCATCTTGCGGTCGAACGCGAGGCCCACCGTTGTTGTGACGAAACTCTTCGTCACGCTATGCGTCGTCTCCACGCGATCCGGGTCGCCCCATTCGGCGATGACGTACCCGTTCTTGATGATCAGACCGCCAACTCCGCTGCGATCGCGAAAGGGTCCAATCGCTTCACCGAACGGTTCACGCCCGAATGTGATGCGCTGCGCTTCGAGCAAGTTGTGTGGCGTCTTGTTCTCGGAACCCATCGCGATGGCCACGGCGCTATCGACCGCCTTCGCGGTGAGCCCAACCTGATCGGGCTTCTTATGGTCCCACGATCCGGCTGGGGGATAGTACGGCGACTTGGCCGGCGCCTGTGCCGGCACCTGTGCCGGCGCTGCGGTCAAGACAACAACACCGAGGACGGCAACGGTCGCGAGAGCGAACATCACGCGGCGCACGGAACGGAAATCTCGAACCATCAGCGACTCCTAGCGGGGGCGATCAATCTCAAGTGGAGTGAAAGGTGCGTTGCGCCGGCGGGCGCTGGCAAGCGGTGGAGCTTCAACGAATCAGCACCGTGACCACGGCGCGCGCCGCCGCGACAAACTCCACGCGGTTCCCATGTCCGGCGAGACTGCCGAGGTACGTCTCGTCAAGGCGCGCCAGCTGCGCTTCGGTGATCCCGAAGCCGACGGTCCAGCCACCGCGCTGAGACTCATCGGTGAGGTTCACGCACCGCAGCACCATCCACGCCCCGTCCTGGCTCGTCGTTACGGCAGAGCAGGCCAGGCCCGTTCCACTCAGCGCGACGCCGTGCACCGGCGGCGAAATGGTCAGCGCAGATCGAAGCGACGCACCCGTCAGCGGGAGGAGTACATCGTCTGCAGCGCGCTCGATCTCGTCAATCACCGCGCTGCTTCGCTCACCATGGACCATGAATGCAAGTTCGGCGCCAAACGGACCGTGGCACTGCGCCTCAGGCGTGTGGGTCGGCCAACCGGCATGACCAGAGCGTTCGGGCAGATCGTTGCGCGAGAGTTCGTCCACGGATCGCACAAGCGTCACGAACATCGTGCCGCTCGCATCGACCTCGTATTCGCCAAGCCCGTCGGAGAAAATCGTAGCACCGCTCGTCGGTCCGAACGCCGACACGTAGCGGTGCAGGGGATCGGTGCGCGGCGGAATCTCCATCGCGGCTTCGGCCGGCGTTACCGAGATTGACATTCGCTCAACCGGACCAAACATCCCATCCGCCCAGACGTGCGCGTCGCGAAGTTCGGTCGCAAAGCCGAGTCGCAGCCGGTGGTCCGACGCGGCGTTCGCCCCCGTGACTTGAACACGAACGATTGGCGCGTTCGCGTCAACGATCAGTGTCACGCGCGCTTCGATGCCGCCGCGCGCCGGACCAAACGACCATCGCGTTTCAATAGCAGCGCGAACCGGTCCTTTGTGGATCACCTTCGAGCCGCGAAAACGCGCCTCCAGTTTCACGTCGCGAATGGAGGGTGTGTACAAATCGCCGAGGTCGGTCCGGCTCTCCCAGACCAGCAGATCAGCGATCGTGCGTTTCGTGTGAAGGTCGGTGAACGACACGCGTCCATCATTGGCGACACTTATCGAAATCAATCCGTTTCCGATTACACCGTCGGCCACGCTGGCGGGGTTCGGCGGAGCCACGCGTTTCGCCTGCGACTGGTGCGAAAACACACGCACTCCGTATGCAGGTACTTCAGGAACCCAAACCGCTACTTCGGCCGCGAGCACAGTGTCGCTGTCGGGATAGTGGCGCGGCGCTTCCGTGCGCTCATTCGCGAGCGACTTGCTCAGCACCTGCAGGGCGCCAATGCCACCGAGCGCCGGTACGGTTGCCGCCGCCGTGCGCACAGCGCCCGGTGAGGCATTCGCGCCAACGTTCACGTCAGACACAAACGACGTGAGCCGTACAATGGCCACTCCACTGCGTGCGCGCGCAGCCGGATTTCGCACGACGGCCACGGGCTTCCACGCATCGCGCTGCTCACGCGCAGCGTCGGGGGAATGGCCAATCAGGTCGAGGAGCGCGTCGCCGCGCAGTCCGGCGGCCTGCGTCTCCGCTTCGTCCAGCCGCACATCCATCGCGCGCGCGACTTCGTCGGTTGAGCAACCGCAGACCGTGTCATGCGGATGGCAGAGCAGGAGTGATTTCCAGGCGTGTGACACGAGTGCATCGCGGTTCAATCCGTGCCCGCGACGGGCCAGCGCCACCCAGGGCTCAGCGTCGCGCGTCAGAGTCCGTTCCACCGTCGCGTTGCGCCGTTTCTGGTGCGCGCGCGTGGCAAAGGTCCCCTGCAGCGTCCACATGTAGCCATATGAATCACGCAGCTCGCCCTGGACAACCGGTAACGTTGCTACAACCGCCTGACTCACCCAGCTCTTGGCGAACGCTCCAAGGGAACTCCCCCTCGCATGATGCGGCTTCGCTGCCGTCTCGAGCGCCGTGAGCGCTTCACCGAGATGCCGCTGTCGCGCATGATGGTCGGCGCCATTGGGCAGCAGCACCACGTTGAGTCGAGCGCGTGAAACGATATCCTCGTGGATCGACGCCCAGCGTTCGCGCGCAGTCGCCGCGTCGGCCGGAAGGTTTTCGCCGATGTCGTAGCCCTTTGTCGAAAGGTGATAGAGGTACGCCTCCTCACCACTCGGCGCAGTCCAACGGAACGCATCGCCGGACGGCCAGCGCGAACTTCCAAATCCGCGCGAAAGAATGATCACCTCGAGTCCGAACCCAGCGGCGAGCGTCGGCAGCGCCGCCGGGTGTCCAAACGAATCGGGGCAGTAGAGCACGGGCGGCGCTTTGGCCCCGAGACGGCCCAGCACCTGCCGGCCCGCGAACAAATTTCGCACGAGCGCTTCGCCGGACGGAATAAGCTCATCGGCGAGCACATACCAGGGTCCGGCTTCGATGGCTCCGCGTTCGAGGAGCGCAACGAGCTCGAACGTTCGTTCGGGCTTCACGGCGAGGTAATCCTCGATGACGCTCATCTGGCCGTCGAGCAGAAAGCTCGATCCCGGCGCTGGCGGATCATCCAGCAGTTCGTCCACGAGCGCCACGAGCTGCTGGCGGAAGCGGGCAGCCGGCAGATACCACTCGCGATCCCAGTGGGTGTGCGACACGACATGCACCGTCACCGGGGCGGTCGCTCCACCTTCGCGCTGGCTATCCAACTGCGTCTCATGTGACACGATAACTTTTCTCTCGCGTGGAATCTCCAACCACTTCATCCAACCGGACGGTCATCGTTCGCGCGCCCACCCGAATCGATCTGGGCGGTGGCTGGACCGACGTCCCTCCGTACTGCGGTGAGCTTGGCGGTTTTGTCTGCAACATCGCGATCAGTCGATACGCCGTCGCGACCGTTGCCGCAGCCGAAACGTATCGCGGCACCGCGGTGCCGGCATCGTCTTCGCTCGACAATCCGCTGATTGCGGCAGCGGTGCGGCGCTCCGGTATTGCCGGCCTGCGTGTCAGCGTGGCGAGCGATTTTCCGTTGGCCGCCGGACTGGGTGGATCATCGTCGGCGAGCGCGGCCGTGCTCGGAGCGCTGTGCACCTGGCAGGGCAGACACCTAAACCTCGTCGAAATCGCGGAAGAAGGGCGGCGGATCGAAGTGGAAGACCTCGGCATTTCCGGCGGCCGCCAGGATCACTACGCTGCGACGCATGGTGGTGCTTTAGCGCTCACTTTTACTGACCGGGTGGCGGTGCGCCGACTTCGGCTGTCGGCGGAGACGCGCGCGGCATTCGAGGCGCGCGCACTCCTCATCTACACAGGTGAGTCGAGAATCTCGGGGAGCACGGTGCAGGCCGTGCTCGACGCGTATCGCGCGCGTGAGTCGCAGGTGCTCACAGCGCTCGCAGGGATGAAAGGCCTCGCGCGCCAGATGGCCGACGCGCTCGAAACTGGTGACCTCGATTGGCTCGGCGACCTCCTCGCCGAGCACTGGGGCTTTCAGCGGTCGCTGCATCCGGCGATTTCTACGGCGCGCATTGATGAAATCGTCATGCGCGCGCAGTCGGCCGGCGCGATCGGCTGGAAGGCGATGGGTGCGTCAGGTGGCGGGTGTGTGCTCGTACTGGCGGGCGCAGGCAACGCACGCGAGGTACGACGCGCCATCGAGCCGCTCGGCGAGATTCTCGACTTCGCGCTCGATCCCCACGGGCTCACGGCGCAGCTCTAGCTGGTCGGCGCTACCGCATCCACCGATCCAGATTTTCCAACACAAAACGATCGTCGGTCAGCTCAGGGTGCTCTGCCATCACTCTCGTGATCTCGTCGGCCTGACCCGGTGACAGTCCTTCGCCCGGATCAATGCACCACGTTCCGGCGAGTAGTCCCTGCCGCTGCAGCACTTCGTGGATGCCCGCAATGCAGCCGGCGAACGCGTGCGTCACATCAAACAGCGCTGCATTGGCGTCGGTGAGCGCCGCGCCTTCGGCCATGAGCGGACCGGGCACGGCGCCGGCGGCGCGCGCGGCTTTGGCGCGCTCGAGCATTTCCACGGCACGCCGAGTCCATACCGCCCACTGGCCGAGTAGACCGCCAGCAATCCAGCGCGTGCGATCACCGACGCGCCAGAGCGTGACGAGGTCGTTCAGGATGCTGTCATCGTTGCCGGTGTACAGCGCAATGTCATCCCGCCCGGAGTCGATTACCGCACGGACGACATCGAGCGTCTGGTACCGATTGAACGGCGCGATCTTCACGGCGACCACCTGCTCGATCTCGGCAAACGCGCGCCAGAACTCGTAGCTCAGCACGCGCCCGCCGACGGCCGGTTGCAGATAGAACCCGAATACCGGCATGACCTCTGCAACCGCGCGACAGTGTGCGATGAGCTCCGCGGTCGTGGCGGTCTTGAGTGCGCCGAGGCTGAGTAGCGCACAATCGTATCCGAGGTCGCGAACAATGCCGGCCTCTCGTACCGCCTGCGCCGTCTGGCCAATCACGCCGCCAATCTTGAGAAACGGCCGCGGCGCAAGCGCGAGCTGCTCGTCCACGGTCGCGGCGGCAAGCGCCAGGACGGGCTCGTACAAGCCGCGCTCGCGAATCGCGAATTGCGTCGTATGCACCCCAACGGCCACGCCCCCGGCGCCCGCATCTATATAGTAGCGCGTGAGGGCGCGTTGCCGGCGCTCGTCGAGCGTGCGCCCCGCCGTAAGCGCGAGCGGATGCGCCGGAATCACACAGCCGGCGTCGAGAAGTGCGCGCGCCTCGTTGTTCATCAGAACTTTCCGTCCCGCACGTCGAAATGCGTGGGTTTGGCCAAACGCGCACCGCCAATCCTGGTCCACTCGGCGGTCCAATCGAGCATGGTCGTGATCGTTACCTCCGGAGCACCAACGAGCGATTTCATCAGCGATGCGTTACTCAACAGTGCATCGGCGGCTTCAGTTCCGTCGAATACTGGCGCACGTCCAAGTCGCGCGCCGAGTTCGGTCGCGAGCCAGCGGACACTTAGCCGCTCCAGACCTGTCACGTTCACGATACGAGCCGGCGACGCCGCATGCGTAAGCAGTTCGAGCGCCGCGCGATTCGCATCACCTTGCCAGATGACATTCACATGCCCCATCGCGAGCGAAATCGGCGCGCCATTCTGGATTCGCGTCGCGAGATCGGCGAGCACACCGTAGCGCAGGTCAATCGCGTAGTTGAGTCGTACGATCGCAACACGGGCCCCGCGTGACGCAGCGCCCTCGAAAACTCGCTCGCGGCCGAGGCAGGATGCGGCGTACTCGCCAATCGGCCCCGTTGCATCAGTCTCGCGCGAACCCAATGATGTTGCCGGCGTGAGTGGATACACATTGCCTGTCGAAAACGCGACAAAGCGCGCACCGGCGAAACGCTCGGTGCAAATCTCCGGGACGACAACGTTCATCTGCCACGTTCGTTCGGGCGCGTCCGTCGTCCCGAACTTTTGGCCGGCCATGAAGACGATATTCGGCGCGTCTGGGAGACGCGAGACGGCCGTGCGATCAAGCAGGTCGCACCGAATCGTCTCGACGCCTACTTCATTAAGACTGCGCTCGGCCTCAGATGAGGAGAATCGCGAAACGGCAATCACCCGGCGCGGGCGCGGACCACCGGCATGGGCCACCGCGCGAGCGGCCATCCGCGCCAGCGTCGGTCCCATCTTTCCGCCGGCGCCGAGGATAAGCAGGTCGCCAGGGCAGGCGGCGAGCGCACGAGCCGTGGCGCCTCGCGGCTCCGACAGCGCGAGTTCGAGTTCAGCGATCGTGCGAATGGGCGGTGTGGTCACGGGTCGAAGGTACCATGAACGGAAGGTTCGCCGTCACCGTAACCCAGCAGTATTATCTCACTGGTCCGACTGGACCTTGTTCATGAATATGTAATGAACCCGCCGGAGGATAGATGATGTTCCCCACCCGTATTGTTCGCACCGCCGCAGCGATCACGCTGCTCTGTTCCGCTTCGCTTGCCGCCCAAAGCCAGGTCGCAACGGAATTCGAGAAGCTCCACTTCCGCTCCATCGGGCCGGCCACGATGTCGGGCCGAGTGGCCGACATCTCCGTGTACGAAGCCAACACCGCCATCTGGTATGTGGCGACTGCGCACGGCGGCGTCTGGAAGACGACCAGCAACGGCGCGCTGATGATACCGCTGGCGCAGGACAAGGGGCTGCTCTCGACCGGCGCGGTTGCGATGTCGCAGCGCAACCCGGACCTCGTCTACGTGGGTTCCGGTGAATCGAACAATCGCCAGAGCGGCTCGTGGGGCGACGGCATGTGGAAGTCGAGCGATGGCGGGAAGACGTGGGCCAGCATTGGTCTCGTGAATTCCAAGCACATCGGCCGGATCGTCCTCGATCCGAACAACGACCAGACGGTCTTTGTCGCGGCGGCGGGTCCGCTGTACGGACCTGGCGGTGATCGCGGAATCTTCAAGTCGACCGACGGTGGTCGCACCTGGCGGAACGTGCTCCCTGGCAATCAGGACACGGGTGCCAACGATGTCGTGATCGCGCACGCGGATTCGAAGATCATGTACGCCGCGATGTACCAGCGCCGCCGCTCGACCTGCTGCATGAACGGCGGCGGCCCGGGCTCAGGCGTCTACAAGTCCACGGACGGTGGTGAAACGTGGGCGCGACTCGCAGTCCCCGGATTCCCGTCTGGCGCACTTGGGCGCGTCGGGCTCGATGTGTTCCGCCGCTCGTCGGGTATGATCTTCGTGAGCGTGGAAGGGGCAAGCAGCGGCGGCCGCGGTGCGGCACCGCCAACCGAAGGGTCGCCGGACGCACCGGCGCAGGGCGGGGGCACATATCGCTCCGACGACGGCGGCGTCACTTGGCGCCGGACGAGCACGAACAATCCGCGTCCGATGTACTTCAGCCAGGTGCGCATCGATCCGAACAGCTCCGATCGCATCTTCATGGGTGGCGTCGGGCTCCAGATGTCCACGGATGGCGGACGCCTCTGGGAGACTGATGCGTCGCTCATGATTCACGACGACATGCATGCGCTCTGGATCGATCCGAACAACTCCGATCACATGATGCAGGGCAATGACGGCGGCATCGCGATCTCGTACGACGGCGCGAGGACCTGGAACTTCCTGCCCAATCTTCCCGTCGGACTCTTCTACCATGTCGGCTACGACATGGAGACGCCGTACAACATCTGCGGCGGTATGCAGGACAACTACAACTGGTGCGGACCCAGCCGCTCGCGTCACACCGCGGGCATCATGAACTACGACTGGTTCCAGATTCAGGGCGGCGACGGATTCGTGGCGATTCCGGATTTGCGCGACTCGCGGATCATCTACACGGAGTCGCAGGACGGAAACGTCACGCGCAAGAACAAGGTGACTGGCGAGTCGAAGAGCATCCGCCCCTCACCGGCGAACGTGGTCAACCCGACGGCGGGCGAACCGGCCTACCGCTTTCATTGGGATACGCCGCTGATGCACTCGCCAAACGACCCGGGCCAGCTGCTCGTCGCGGCGAACCGCGTCTTCCGTTCCACCGATCGTGGCGACTCGTGGACGGCGATCAGTCCCGACCTCACGACCAACGCGAACCGCGACACCATTGTCACGATGGGGCTCAAGGGCAGCGATATCACCATTTCGCGCAACGATGGCGTGTCGCAGTGGCCGACGATTGTCGCCCTCGGCGAGTCGCCGAAGCAGGCGGGTGTCTACTACGCCGGTACCGATGACGGCAACGTCCAGATGACGCGGGACAATGGCAAATCGTGGACGAACATCACCAGCCGACTGCCGGGGTTCCCGGTAGGCGCCTTCGTCTCGCGCGTCGTGCCGTCTCGGTTTGACGCGGCCACGGTGTACGTGACCGTCGACAACCACCGCGAAAACGACTACGGGCCACATGCCTGGGCGAGCAAGGACTTTGGCGCCAGCTTCACCCGCATGACCAACGGCCTCGCCGGAGAAGTCACGCGCACGCTCACCGAAGACGTCAAGAATGCCGACGTGTTGTACATCGGCACGGAAACGGGAATCTTCCTCTCGCTCGACCGCGGCCAGAACTGGCGCCGGCTGAAGGGGAACTTCCCCACGGTGCGTGTGGACGAGCTCACGATTATGCCGCGCGATAACGCCCTCCTCGTGGCGTCGCATGGACGCTCGCTCTGGGTGCTCGACGACCTCTCGCCGATTCAGGAATACGCAGCGGCGAATGCAGCGGACGCGAAGCTGTTCACGCCGAGCCCGGCATTGCAGTGGAAGAGCATGGACAATCGCAACGATGAGTTCTGGGGTCACCAGTTCTTCATGGGTGAGAACCCGCCGCTCGACGCGGTCATCAGCTACAACCTGAAAAAGAACATCCCGGGACTCGGCATCCGTATCACCGATGGCGGGCGCACGGTGCGTTCAATCAGCATTCCGGCTTCGCGCAACGCGGCCGGTATCCAGGTTGCGTGCTGGGACCAGCGTGTTGAGCCGATCGTTGGCGACACGACAGCGCTCGCCGGACTCGGCGGACGCGGCGGTGCTGGTGGTCGCGGCGGTCGCGGCGGCGCACCGGCTGTTCAGGCCGTTCCGGGCATCCCGACTCCGATGCCGTCGCCGGGATATCTCCCGCAGAATCCGTGCGCGAGCGGCGCGGAAGAAGACGGTAGCGGTGGCTTTGGTTTCTTCACCGGTCTTGGAAATGCCGGCCCGCACGTGGTGCCCGGCACTTACACGGTGCAGCTCGTAGCAAACGGAACGGTCCTTGATTCAAAGCCGCTTCGTATTGTCGGCGACCCGGCCGTGCGCCTGGCCGACGGCGAGCGCAATCGCTACAACACGATTGCCACGGAACTGCATGAACTGCAGCGTCGTGCGACGACGGTGCAGACGGCGTTGAGCGCGCTCAACCGACAGATCAACACGGCCACTCCGCTCGTTCGCGACGGTGCGGCGATTCCGGCCGACGTGAAGTCGAAGTACGACGCCTTCAACAAGGAATGGGAAGGCGTTCGCCGCAAGTTCGGCGTTGGCGCACCGGCACCGGCGGCAGGTCGTGGCGGTGGTCGCGGTGCCGCACCGGATCCGGACAACGTCGTCGCGAAGATTGGCGCAGCAAAGTCGTCGGTGGCGGCGTTCTGGGAAAATCCGAGCGCTTCGACGATGAAGCAGTACGACGATGCAAAGGCCGCGCTGCCCAAGGCGATCGCCGATGCAAATGCGTTCATCGCCAAGGCCAGTGCGATGAGCAATACATTGAAGTCACACAACGTCACACTCACCGTGCCGCCAGCCATCAAGTAAGGCTCGCCGTCGCGGATTGATTCACAGATTTGAGGAGAAGGAGATGCGCTCTCGCAACATGCTCATGCCCGCGCTCGTCGTGACCGGTCTTCTCACGGTCACGGCGGCGTGGCGCGGCGATATCGCCATTCGTACCGCAGAAGCTCGTGGGGCCACGGGTTTGACTGGTGCGGTTCCCGCACGCGCTTTCGTGGATTCCGTGATCCTCCGCAGCTATCGGTGGCGCGCGATTGGCCCCGATCGCGGCGGCCGATCAATCGCAGCCAGTGGCGTCCGGGGACGGCCGAACGAGGCGTACTTCGGCGCCGTAGGCGGCGGTCTCTGGAAGACCAGTGATGGTGGCACCAACTGGGCGCCGGTCACCGACGGACAGCTCAAGAGTTCGTCCGTCGGTGCCGTGGCCGTGTCCGAAACCAACCCCGACATCGTGTACATCGGGATGGGCGAGACCTGCATTCGCGGCAACATCATGTCCGGTGACGGCGTCTACAAGAGCACCGACGCCGGCAAGACATGGACCAACATCGGGTTCGCGTCAAGCGAGAACATTTCAAAGATCCGCATTCATCCACTGAACCCCGATATTGTTTTTGTCGCGGCGTTCGGAAAAATGAGCGTACCCAATGCCGACCGGGGTGTATACAAAAGCTCCGATGGTGGCAAGACCTGGAAGAAGGTGCTCTATCGCGACGACAAGACCGCCGCGATTGACATCACGATTGACCGCACCAATCCGAACGTGATGTACGCGGCGATGTGGGAAGCGTTCCGCAAGGAATACACCATGTCGTCGGGTGGTGCTGGGTCGGGACTGTTCAAGTCCACCGACGCTGGTGAGACGTGGACCGAGATCACGCGCGCGCCTGGCATGCCATCGGGGATGATCGGCAGGATCGGGGTGGCGGTGTCGCCGGTAAACCCGAATCGGGTGTATGCGCTCGTCGAGAATGAGAATGGCGGACTCTTCGTCTCCGACGATGCGGCAAAAACCTGGAAGCTGACCAATACCAATCGCAACGTTCGCCAGCGTGCGTTCTACTACACACACGTGTTTGCCGACACGAAGAACGTGGACGTGGTTTACATGCAGAACACCTCCACCTATCGCTCTGCCGACGGCGGCAAGACGATGGCGAGCGTGGACAACGGCACGCACGGCGATTTCCACGATCTGTGGATTGATCCGGACAACGCCGCGCACATGGTCGTCGCAAACGACGGCGGTGGCGCGGTCACCACGAACACCGCGCAGTCCTGGACCGATCAGGATTTTCCCACGGAACAGTGGTATCACGTCGCGACAACGGCGCACATCCCATATCACGTCTGCGGCGCGCAGCAGGACAATTCCACGCTCTGTGTACCGAGTAACTGGAATCTGAGCGGCGGCGTTGGACGCGGAGGTGGCGGCGGAGGTGGCGGCGGAGGTGGTCGCGGCGGCCGCGGCGGCGCGCCAGCCGATCCGACCGCAGGCGGAATGGCAGTGGCATATCAGGCCGGCGGTGGTGAGCCGGGTTACATCGCGCCCGATCCACTCGATCAGGATCAGTACTTCTCCGGCACGAACAATGGTGGCTATCTCGAAAAGCTCAATCGCCGCACAGGCTCGAGCCGCGAGGTGAATCCCTATCCCTGGTTCTATTCCGGTGAACCGTCGCGCGACATTCCGGAGCGCTGGCAGTGGACCTATCCGATCATCTTCTCCAAGGCTGATCCGAAGCTTCTTTTCGCATCATCGCAGCGGCTCTGGAAGACGACGAACGGCGGCCAGAACTGGACCGCGATCAGCGGCGACCTCACGCGCCATGATCCCATCACGCAGGGCCCATCGGGTGGCCCGATCACGGGCGACATGAATGGTCCTGAAGTGTACGGCGTCATTTTCTCCGTTGGACCGGGCAAGAAGAACACCAACGTCATCTGGACCGGTTCGGACGACGGACTGATCCATGTCACCAAGGATGGCGGCAAGGTCTGGACGAATGTCACGCCGAAGGATTTGCCGGAGTTCTCGCGCGTTACCCAGATCGACGCATCGATGTTCGACGACGGCACCATGTATTTCTCGGCGCGGCGTCCGCTCATGGACGACAAGTCGCCCTACCTCTATCGCACACACGATTTCGGCAAGTCGTGGACGAAGATTGTCACCGGCGTCCGGGGCAACGAATGGATGCATGCCATTCGCGAAGATCCCACGCGAAAGGGCCTGCTCTATGCCGCTGGCCAGGACGGCATGTACGTCTCGTTCAACGATGGCGACAGCTGGGAGTCGCTCTCGCTGAACCTGCCCGATGTGCCGGTCTCGGACATCGTCGTGGAAGCCAACGACCTCGTGATCTCGACGCACGGCCGCGGGTTCTATGTGCTGGATAACATCGGGCCCCTCAGGCAGTACAACGCCGAAGTTGCTGCCGCACCAACGGCATGGCTCTTCGCACCGAACAACGCGATTCGCTCGGCGAGTGTCGGCAACTTCACCTACTGGCTGAAGAAGCCGGCGGGTCGCGTGACGCTCGACATCCTCGATTCAGCCAACAAGGTGGTTCGGTCGTTCAGCTCGAGCGATTCCGCACCGACCGGCGGCCGAGGCGGGCGTGGCGGTGGATTCACCCCGCCGGTTGCGATTCAGTCTGGACTCAATCGCTACACCTGGGATCTGCGGTACGCGCCGGCGACAACCTTTCCCGCCATGATTCTCTGGGGTGCAAGCACGGCCGGTCCTGTTGCCGCGCCGGGTTTGTACAAGGTACGGCTCACGGCCGATGGCTCCACGCAAACGCAGAACTTCCGCGTCGTCCGCAATCCGATGTTCAAGGACGTGACCGACGCTGACCTCCGCGCCCAGTTCAATCTGGCGATCCAGGTACGCGACAAGGTGAGCGAGGCGAACCAGGCCGTCATCGACGCACGGCGCATCAAGACTGAGGCCGATGACCGCATCAAGAAGAATGCCGATCCGCAACTCAAGGCCTCCGGCGACAAGCTGACGTTCAACCTGAGTGATGTGGAAGACGACATCTATCAGGTGAAGAACCAGAGCGGTCAGGACCCGCTGAACTTCCCCATCCGGATCAACAACCGTATGGCGAATCTGCTTTCTATCGTCCAGCGCGGCGACGGTGCGCCCACCGGAAACCTTCCGGCGCTCTTTGAAGAGTACAAGAAACTCCTCAGCGTGCAGACGGGGCGTTTCTCGAAAGTCATCACCACCGACCTGACGGCGTTCAACGCCGAACTCCGCCGGCTGGGGCTTCCGACAATTGCGCCGCCGTGCGCGACGGGCCAGACTTGTAACGTCGTCCCCTAGGAGCCCAATGTGCGTGTAGTTCGCACGGCGCGCCGCGATCGGCTTGCCGCGCAGGCCGGTGGCGCCGCGGTTGTCGTGCCGGGCCGCTACCTCGTTGGGATGCACGAGCTACCCAAGCAGGATGCCAACTTCTGGTACCTGACGGGCGTCGAATCGCCGTATGCGGTGCTCGTCATCGCGCCGGATTCGCGCGCAGGCGCCGCAAAAGGCGCCATGCGCACGGCGCTCTTCGTGCCGGATTCGTTCCAGTTTGCCGGCGCGCAGTTCCCGCACGCCGATTCCCTCTTTCGCTTTGCGCCATGGAACAATCCGCGCCAACGCGTTTCTCCAGGCGATCGTGCCGTTGCCTCCACCGGCATCAGCGAGGTCTATCGCATTGACCAACTCGCGTCGCGACTCAGCGATATCGTCGGCAAGGCGAAAAGCGTTTACCTGCCTATGGGCTTCGATTCGCTCTATGCGCCAATCGGAATGCTCCGCCCGCGCTCCGTCGAAGAACAGATGTCCAAATCCATCGGCGACGTGCTCGGCGACCGCGCACTGAAAGACGTGACGCCGCTCATCAAAAAGATGCGGCTCGTGAAAGATTCGTTCGAAGTAGCCGCGTTACGTGAAGCCGCAAAGATCAGCGCCCTTTCCATGCTCGCCCTGATGCACGCCATCAAGCCGGGGATGAATGATCTCGAGGCTGCCGGCCTGCTTGAGTATGAATGGAAGAAGCGCGGGTCCCAGCGCACGTCGTTTGCGCCGATTATCGGATCCGGACCGAACTCGATGTCGTTCTTCACCGTGATGGGCGAGAATTATGAAGCCGTGAACCGGAAGATGGCCGACGGCGATCTGCTCTTCGTGGACTATGGTGCCGCAGAATACCGTACCTACGGTTCCGACATCTGCCGCACCTTCCCGGTCTCGGGCAAGTTCACGCCCGACCAGCGGAAGTACTACAACATCGTGCTCGAGGCGCAGGAGGCGGCCATCGCCGCGGTGAAGCCCGGCGTGATGATGCTCGACGTGATCAAGGCCGCCGCTCGCGTGTTCAAGAAATACGGGCTCGACAAGTTCGAGAATCCCAGCGTGATGGGTGCGGGCAGCGTCTGGGGCGTGATGCCCTCGCCCACGCACTACATCAACCGCGGCGCGGGAATCACGAAGTACACACGCTACGGCGCCGGTGTGCGGGACATCGGTCACCATGTGGGCCTCGACGCCACCGACAGTCGCGACTGGTCGGGACCGCTCGTGGCCGGAATGGTCGTGACCATCGAGCCGAAGATCTATATCCCCGACAAGCAGATCGCGATCATGATCGAAGACATGATTCTCGTGACGCCCACGGGGCGCGAGAATCTCTCAGCGATTGCACCGAAGAACGCCAAGGACATC
>JAPLKU010000026.1 GCA_026387935.1 Gemmatimonadota bacterium
GGCGGTGCAGGCCGCATGGGCGCTGACCATTTCGCACCTGATTGTGCAGGTGATCAAGCGAAACGTGGAACGCGAGCGCCCGAACGAAGCCGTGGACATAGCCGCCCATGTGGGAATCCCCGATCGCTTTTCGTTCCCGTCGGGCCATGCGACTTCCGTCATGAGCGTCGCGTTCATTCACGCGGCCACGTTCCACTCGCTCGCCGTTCCGATGCTCGTGCTTGCGGCACTCGTCGGATTTTCGCGCGTGCGGCTCGGCGTGCACTATCCGGGCGATGTGCTGGTTGGCCAGCTGATTGCGATTGCAACTGGCGTTGCGGTGCGGGCGCTCTGGTAACGGCAACAGACTGGTGGGATGAGCGGGATCGATTTGGATAAGCGGGATACGGCAACTGCATTGCCAGGGTGCGCGCGGGCGGGGTGCGGTGGCAGTTCCCCAAAGTTGTTGCCGTATCGCAGTTGATCCCCGATCATCCCGTTGATCCCACCTCCGTCTTAAGACCTGGCCAAGTCGCGCGGCTAGATTTGCCCACCATGCCAGTTGAGACAGTCGAGCGTGCGGACGGGCTTCGGCTCGCGATCTTCACCGACACCTATCCGCCGCAGGTCAACGGGGTCGCCCGTACGCTAGCGCGGCTTGCCGAGGCGATCGAGGCGCGCGGTGGCGCGGTGCGTATCGTCACCGTGGCGGATCCTGAAGCCTCGGAGCACGCGACGGTCGACCGCTGGCCGAGTATCCCGTTCTGGGCATACCCGCAACTGCGGATCGCGGCGCCGTCGCGGCAGCGCGCGATGGATGTCATGGAACAATGGAAGCCGACGCTCGTGCATGTCACCACGGAGTTCGGCGTTGGGCTCGCCGGGTTGTTCGCCGCGCGCGAAGCGGGTGTGCCGGTGGTGAGCAGTTACCACACGCACTTCAAGGCGTACCTGGAGTTCTACAAACTCTCGATGCTCGAGCCGATGGCGTGGCCCTACTTCCGCTGGTTCCACAATCGGGGTGTGCGTACGTTTTGCCCGTCGGGCATTGTCGCGCGGGATTTGGTGGCGAATGGACTCGAGAATGTTCGCGTGTGGTCGCGCGGGGTGGACGCATCACGATTCAGCCCGTCGTTCCGATCAGCCGCGATGCGCGACCGACTGGGCGTTGTGCGGCCAGATCAGACGCTCGTCGTCTACGTCGGCAGGCTCGCCCGCGAGAAGGGCATGCAGGTGCTGCTGAAGGCGATGCACCAGGTTCAGCAACGGATTGGCGACCGCGTGGTGCTCGCGCTGGTGGGTGACGGCCCCGCGGAGAACGAATGCCGCGCGACCGCGCCTGTGGGCACCGTGTTCACCGGCCCGCTGACTGGTCGTGAACTCTCGGAGGCCTACGCCGCCGACGACATCTTCGCCTTTCCTTCGATCACCGAGACGTTCGGAAATGTGGTGCTCGAGGCGATGGCGAGTGGCGTGGCCGTGATCGCCCCCGACATTGGCGCGACCACCGAGTATGCCACGCGCGAAACCGCCGTGCAGTTCTCGGCGAAAGATCCGGCATCGCTTGCGGCCGAGGTGGTCGCGCTTGCCGTTGACCCGAAGGCACGCGCGCGCGTGGCGGCGGCCGGACTGGCAACCGCGAAGGCGCGTACCTGGGACTCAATCTTTGACGGGCTCGTACGTGACTATCGCGAAGTGGCGCGGCGCTGACATCGAATTCTTCCCGAGGGCTGGCCGCGGGAGACACATGGGCCGAATATTCGCAATGCGATTGCAGCCCAGCGTGGCGATGCGAGTGATCACGCGAGTGATCACGCGAGTGATGATGCGAGTGGCCGTGGCGAGCACGATGGTAGGCGCCATGGCAGGCACCATGGTCGTGCTGGCCGCCGGCTGCGTTCCGTCGCGCCTCTGGCCGCCAGGGGGACGGGCGGAACCTCGGGCCGCGACGGATTCAGCGCTCGTGCGCGGCACAGCGGATGTCGACGCAAGGGCGCGCACGAATGCTCAGGAGGCGGAGGCCGCTCAACGCGTCATGATCGCCGATGCGGCGCGCGCCGCGTACGCCGATTCCATCCGGCGCACGGACGCGGCGTCGGCGGTAGTCGCGGCCATAGCGCGCACGGCGCAGTTGGAGCGAGCCGCGGCCGACAGTATTGCGCTGCTCCCGCCGCCCATCGCATGGGATCTCGCGGTGGAGTCGAACGCCACGCGGACGCGCGTGACGTACTTCGCGGATGTGTTCACGGGCCGCGCGCGCCCGGCGTTCGAGATTGCGCTGTCACGTCAGACGCGATTCGCCCCGCTGATCAGTGAGAAGTTGCGCGCCGGAGGGCTGCCACTCGACCTCACCTACCTCGCGCTCATTGAGAGCTGGTACAATCCCGACGCGTACTCCAAGGCCGCGGCTGTTGGGATGTGGCAGTTCATGGCGGGCACGGCGCGCGGGGTCGGGCTGCGGGTGGACTGGTGGATTGACGAACGGCGCGACCCGGTGCGCAGCACCGAAGGCGCCGTGAAGCTGCTGAGTTCGCTGCACGATGATTTTGGTTCATTCTTTCTTGCCGCAGCGGCGTACAACGGTGGCTCGGGCCGGGTGAGCCGGGGGCTGACGCAATTCGCGACGCGCGTGGACCCGTTCGAGGGCGAGGACAAGTTCTTCGCGCTCTCGGACACCCGCTACCTGCGTCCGGAGACGCGCGACTACGTGCCGAAGATGATTGCGGCCGCGCTCGTGGCCAAGCAGCCGGACAAGTACGGACTCCAGGTGGAGTCACAGCCGCGCTTTGAGTTCGACAGCGTGCTCGCGCCAAGCGGCGCGCCGCTCCCGGCGATCGCGGCGGCGGCTCCGACGGCCATGGCAAACATCACCGAACTCAATCCGCATATTCTGCGCGGCATGTTGCCCACGGGCGACGCCATCTGGGTACGCGTGCCAAAGGGGACGTCCGAAGGATTCGACGAACGATTCCGTGCGCTCGATTCGGCGGATCGCGTCGCATTGAAGCGGGTGACGACGAAGACTGGGGAGTCGATCTCGTCCATCGCGCGGAAGAACAAACTGACCGCGAAGCAGCTCAACTGGTTCAATCCACAGGCTCAGCGGCTCAAGTCGGGGAACCTCGTGGCGGGGCAGCCTCTCTTCGTGCCTTCTGCGGCTGTGGTTGCTGCGGCGCGTGACGTGCCCAATCCGTCAATCGAGCGGTATCCGCGGCGGCGGGCCGCAAATCCACCCGAGAAGCTGCCGTTGAAGCTGCCGTTGAAGCCGAGCGTGCCGGTCACCAAAGGCGCGGAAGCTTCGGCGCAAAAGGCGGCGAGTGCCAAGGCCAAGCGGCCGTAGTTCTTCGCGCTGACGGCGTACTACCAATCTGTAGACGGCATGCAGGAGCCCGTGATCGTCCCGTGACGA
The DNA here is from genome assembly GCA_026387935.1 of Gemmatimonadota bacterium. GTDB lineage: Bacteria > Gemmatimonadota > Gemmatimonadetes > Gemmatimonadales > Gemmatimonadaceae > Fen-1231. The sequence goes on from JAPLKU010000026.1 coordinate 3,389, forward strand.
TTGCGATACCAAGCGGTGGGCCGTTCGTTTCGGAACACCGGTAGCCTCACTCGTACTGGTTCTTCCAAACCGTTCGATTCCCGCTCCGGAGTTGTCTTTCGATGCCTCGTCCCTCCACGTCCACGTCGCTTGTCTGGCGCGTAGCGCAGCTT
>JAPLKU010000007.1 GCA_026387935.1 Gemmatimonadota bacterium
CAACTTGTCGCGCAGCGTCTCGCCCTTGATGTAGGGCATGACGTAAAATAGAAACCCGTCCGCCGTGCCGGAGTCGAAGAGCGGCAGGATGTGCGGATGCTGCAGCGCCGCCGTGGTCGTGATCTCCTGCACAAATCGCTCGGCGCCGAGCACCGCGGCGAGTTCCGGCTTGAGCAGCTTGAGCGCGACGTTCCGCTTGTGCTTGATGTCCTCGCACAAATAGACCGTGGCCATGCCGCCTTCGCCGAGCTCGCGCTCGATGCGGTAGCGACCGGCGAGCGCGGTGTTGAGGCGATCTATTTGGGAAGGCATAGCGTCTAGAATGCCCCTATCCTCCGTCTGGCGCTAGGCGCGTGCCCTCGGCGGTCACCCCGTAGCGTCGGCTGCTCGGACATTCGACACCGATGCTCACGCTCAATACCTACGGTCAGTTCATCCCGTCAGCGGCCGACCTCAAGGCAAATGCGAAGAAGTTCGAGGACTACGAGTTCGGCCGATCTAGTGCCAACGGTGGTGCCAGATGAGCCGCAACTACATTTCGCCAGAAACACAACGCCCCGCAACCCCTTGGGGCGCGGAGCGTTGTGTGAATAGCAGGGGTGGGACTCGAACCCACGACCCCGGCATTATGAGTGCCGTGCTCTAACCACCTGAGCTACCCTGCCAGACCATTATTTCCTGCTGAGCCACGAAAAATAAGCGAACGGCCACCACGCGGGAGGCGTAGCGGCCGTTCGTCTTACCAATGGCGGGGGCGGGATTTGAACCCGCGACCTTCGGGTTATGAGCCCGACGAGCTACCAGGCTGCTCCACCCCGCGTCAGTGAGTCAAATATAGCCTCGGGGCGGGCCAGTACAAGGCAGTCCGGCTGCGCAAATAGCCAGCGCACGACTGGGAAGAAGTCCCACTGTGCTGGGGCGGCATTCCCCGGCAATCCCCGCCAATCCCAGGAAGTGCCATCGCACTGCCAGGTATATCGGCTAGCGCGACTTGGAGGACGCCTTCGCGGGGCCAGGATCCGCAAACCGATACAACAATTCCTTGTTGCCGCGCACCATGCCGAACTCCTCGCGCACGATTTTTTCCTGGAGCACCGGATCGGTATCGAGACGTTTTCGATAGCGCTTGAGCGAATCGACGGTGCGCTCGAGCGAATCCACGTTCTGCGCAAGGCGCGCGATGCGCTTGGTCTGCGTCATCAGGTCGACGGTGCCCCATTCCCCGCCCTGCACCGCGAAGATGCCAACAACAACTGCCCCTGCGAGCAGCAGGAGGCGTTTGCCGAGCGGCATTCGGGAAGCGGACTTGGGTGGCATGGCGTCAATTACAAAGACGCCTCGTGCCGCTGAACTGCAACGGCCAACCGCCGCAGACTACTCCAGCCCGTACACCGTGCCGCCCGGGTACTCCGCCGCGCTGCCCAACTGGCCTTCGATGCGCAGCAGCTGGTTGTACTTCGCGGTGCGGTCCGACCGGCTCGCCGAACCGGTCTTGACCTGCCCAGCGTTCGTCGCGACGGCGAGATCCGCGATGAACGTGTCTTCCGTTTCGCCGCTGCGGTGCGAAATGATGCTCTGGTACCCGTTCCGGCGCGCCAGCTCGATGGTCTCGAGCGTTTCGGTCACGGTGCCAATCTGGTTGAGCTTGATGAGAATCGCGTTGGCCACATCCTCATCAATGCCGCGCGCGAGGAACTCGGGGTTGGTCACGAACAAGTCGTCGCCAACGAGCTGCACTCTATCGCCAATGGCCTCCGTAAGTTTTGCCCAGCCGGCCCAATCGCCCTCGGCGAGGCCGTCCTCAATGGAGACGATGGGATACTTGTCGAGCCAGCCGGCGTAGAGATCAATCATCTGCTCTGACGAGCGCGTCTTGGCGCCGCTCTTCTTGAAGACATACTTGCCGCCCACATACAGCTCGCTGGCCGCGCAGTCGAGCGCGAGCGCGACTTCGGCGCCAGGCTTGTAGCCCGCGCCTTCAATGGCCTCGAGAATCACCTTGATGGCGTCTTCGTCGTGCGGAAGATCTGGCGCAAAACCGCCTTCATCGCCCACACCGGTGGCCAGCTTGCGCTTGACCAACACTTTCTTCAGCGAATGGAAAATCTCCGTGCCAGTGCGCAGCGCATCATGAAAGGTCGTCGCGCCAACGGGCACGATCATGAACTCCTGGAAGTCGACGGTGTTCGTGGCGTGCGCGCCGCCATTCACGATGTTCATCATGGGCACGGGCAGCGTGCGGGCCATCGGGCCGCCCAGGTACCGATAGAGCGGCTCGCCAGCATCGTTCGCTGCCGCGCGCGCGCAGGCCATCGAGACGCCCAGCATTGCGTTCGCGCCGAGCTTGGACTTGGTTTTCGTGCCGTCAAGCGCGATGAGCAGGCGGTCAATCCCCACCTGATTCGCGACGTCGGCGCCTTCGAGTTCAGGCGCGATGGTCACCTCGACGTTGCGCACCGCCTTCTGCACACCCTTTCCACCGTACCGCTTCGCGTCACCGTCACGCAGTTCGAGCGCCTCATGCTCGCCGGTAGATGCGCCGCTCGGCACGGCTGCGCGACCCGCTGCCCCGCTCTCAAGAAAGACATCGACTTCGATCGTAGGATTGCCGCGCGAATCGAGGATTTCGCGGGCGAGGACGGACGTGATTGTGGACATGGCAACAGTTGGCAGTTGGTAGATGGCAGTTGGCAGCAAACCGCAACGACAGCAACGACAGCAACGACAGCAACGACAGCAACGACAGCAACGACAGCAACGACAGCAACGACAGCAACGACAGCAACGACAGCAACGACAGCAACGGATACAACTCCAGCAGCGCAGTCATCGCATTTCGCGTCTGCACTGCCAGCGCATTGCGATCGTCGTACGTGAGACCCTTCGTGGTGATCGCCGGCAAGAAGTGAATGTGCACCGTTCCGGAGCGCACACCCCATTTGTCTTTTGGCATGACCGGAATCGTGCCGTAAATGAGCATCGGGACAATTGGCGCCTCGGCACTCACGGCCAGAACGAACGGGCCTTTCTTGAAGGGCCGCAGCGCGTACGCATGACCGCGGGTGCCCTCGGCGAACACCACGACGTGCGTGCCCGCGTGAATGCGCGTGGCCGCGTCCTTGTATTGCTCGAGCGCCGCCTTCCGATTCTCGCGCTCGATGTACACGTGGCCTGCGACCTCGGCCGACCGGCCGATGAAAGGAATGCGCCGCACTTCGCTCTTCGCCACAAAACGGCAGCGCGGAATCGCGGCGGCCACCGAGAAGACGTCGAACCACGACACGTGGTTGCCGACGATGATTTCCTTTCCGGTCAGATGCTCCTCGCCATGCGTAACCACTCGTACACCCGCGGCCCAGAGGATCATGCGAGCCCACTGGTTCTGCAGACGATCGTAGATGCCGCCTTCGCGATCTACCATTCCCAGAAATCCGGCGATCATAACGCCGTTCGCAGAAATCAGCGTCGCGATGATGGCCACAAACAACGTCCATGCCGTGCGGATCATCGCGCGAAGTGGTTGAAGCCCGGCGGAACGGCGACAGCAGCCCCTGCACTGTGCGCCTCAACCCCCGCCGCGCCGGCAATGACACTACCGACCTGCGTGAGAGGGATATTGAACTCCGCCTCGAAGGCCGCCACATCGAGCGCCGCCGCTCCGGTCACGACGATCTCATACTCCTCGGCGCTCCCGGCGGCGTCAGCGCCCGATACTCCCGGCAGGCAGAGAATCCGGTCGAGATCGAGGGCGATGCGCACCCCACTCGCCACGGCGACATGACCGAGGTCAGCGGCGAGTCCGTCGGAGATGTCAATGCATGCGGTGGCACTATGCGCGGCAAGCCAAACCGATTCGCGGATGCGCGCCTGCGGCGCGGCAAAGCGCGCGCGGGTTTCGCCCAAGGGCTGACCTCCAGCGAGAAACGACGCGAGCGCCGTGGCCGGACCACCGAGGCGGCCCGTCACCCACACGGCATCGCCGACCCTGGCGCCGGAGCGGCGGAGCGGCGTTCGCGAGGAACCCAGTACCGTAATCGCAAGCGAAAGCGCTGGACCATCACTCAAGTCGCCGCCAATGATAGGCGCGTTGCAGGCGCGTGCCGCACGCGCAATGCCATCTGCAATCGCAGTCGCCTTGGCACGCCAGGACGAGGGGAGCGTGAGCGCAATGACAATTCCGCGCGGCATGACGGCCATCGCCGCGAGATCAGAAAGCGCCGCCATGGTGGAGCGGTAGCCGATTTCATCGGCCGTGAGCCAACTCGCACGAAAGTGCACGTCCTCGACGGCGACGTCCGTGCTGACGAAGAGCTGTTCGCCGGCTGGCACCTGCACCGGCGATGCGTCGTCGCCGATGCCAATCGCACTCGCGCCGTACCGTGCCACCAGTTCGCGCACGAGATCGAACTCAGGGCCCGGACCAAGTGGCGTGTGCGTCATGCGCGCGCTCCGACTCCCGGCAACATCGCGAGCCCTGGAACCTGCGGGGGCTCAGGTGCGCGCCAGGCGAGCCGGAGCGAAGCGACCACATCAAAGAGCGTGACGCCGCGACTGTCGTTGGGCCGGGCACGAATGACATCGGCGGCGGCATGGCCGCCCGCCGACATGAGGGCGAAGGATGTGCAGCGGAGACCGAACGGCGGTCGGACTACGCGACCGACGATGCTTTCCACGGATAGTCGCGGTCGAACGCGTCCTCGAAGTCATAGACCTCGTCGAACTCATCGCGAGTATCAGTGGGTTGGCTCTGCAGGAGTCCCAGATCAACGAGCGCGAACACGATATCCCCGAAATCGACCGTGGTGGTCACGCCCCAAAAGTCGAGCACCGTGCGGGCCAGGAGACCGTAGCGCTCAATCGCGAGCCCGCGGCACCCTTGCACCAGCTCGCGCCCGCTCAGATGGCGGCGCTCAGGAAGCTTGTGTTGGCAGTACTCGAGGGCCGAAAGCACAAAGAGATAGGCGTGCTCGTGGAACCGGGGCTCCCTCGCCCGGATCCGGTCCATCACCCCATCACGAAATGCGAGTTCGGTCACGGGTGAAAGGTGTGCTCTCGCGCGGGAAGTCTCAACACGTTTGGCCCCTCAAATTCCCCCTAACGGGAGGGCACAACCGTGACATCCACCCGCGACGGCTGGCTCGGCGTGTGCCAGATACGATGCGTTTTCGCCTGAAAGTCCACTGGCTTCGCCTGAAAGATGTTCTTCACCCAGGTCTGCGGATTTCGGTCGTAGGCCGGGAACCAGGTGCTCTGGATCTGCACCATCAGACGGTGCCCCTTCTTGAAGGTGTGCGACTGCTGGTGCAGGTCCACCGTGAACTCGGTTGGCACATTCGGTTGAATGGGCTCCGGGTTGGAAAAACTCTTCCGGTAGCGGCCGCGCATGATCTCATGCGCCACCATCAGTTCGTACCCGCCGAGCTTCCAGTCACTTGGCATGCTGTCGGGAAAGACATCAATCAACTTCACTACCCAGTCGGCATCGCGACCGGTCGTGGCGGCGACGAGATGCGCGATCACATCACCAGCGATCGTAACATCGTCCGCGAGCGGCTCGGACTTGAAGGTGAGCACGTCGGGACGGCCATCCACAAAGCGCTGATCCTCAGTTTCCCAGAAATACCAGCGCGAGCCGCGCGGGTCGTAGGTCTGCTCAATGGGCCGGGCGCGGTACGGCACCGGGTGCGCCGGATCTGAGACGTACTGATCAAATGCCAATTCGGCGCCGGTGGGCGGATCAAACGAAAGCGCGCCGTTGGCGCGCACGTAGAGACTCTTCTGCACGCCGTTCTTGGGCGGCCATGAATCGTACGAGCGCCACGCCTTCGCGCCCGCGTCGTACAGTTTTGCTTCCGGCTGCGCCGCGGACTTCTTGTCCTTGAGATAGGTGGCGAAGAAGGGCGCCTCGATGTCGCGCAGATACTCGGCCGCCGTGCCGGGATCGACGACGTCCATTTTCCGAGCGCTGTTGCGCCAGCCACCGTGATTCCACGGTCCCATCACGAGGAAGTTCTTGCCGGCGGCATCCGAGCGCTCGAGCGCCTTGTACGTGGCGAGCGGGCCCCAGCGGTCTTCCTGATCCCACCAGCCACCCACGGTGAGCGTTGGCACGGACGCCTTCTCCAGTTTTCGCTGCACGGCGCGCGCCTGCCAGTAGGCGTCGTACGTCGGGTGCGCGACAAACGCGCTCCACGTCGGCACTTTGCTTTTGAAGTACTTCGTCTCGACGTTTGCGAGCGAGCCGAGGTTGAGATAGAAGTCGTAGGTGTCCCAATTGCCGATCGGCAGCGGCACCGATTGGTCGACACTCAGCTCCATGTCACCGGCATACTCAAAACCGTACGAGAGACGAAAGGCACCCTGGTGAAAGAAGTCGTCGCCGAGCCAGGTGTCGGTCATCGGCGCCTGCGGCGAAATCGCTTTCACCGCCGGATGCGGATTCACGCCGGCCATCGTGGTAAGGAAACCCGGATAGGACACGCCGAGTACGCCAACGCGCCCGTTGTTGTTGGCGACGTTCTTGATGAGCCAATCCACCGTGTCGTAGGCGTCGGTGCTCTCATCCCACTTGCGCGTATCGGCCGGCGTGCGGAGCGGCGCGTTCATCAGGAACTTTCCTTCGCTCTTGAAGCGGCCGCGAATGTCCTGATAGACAAACTGATACCCATCGGCGGCGAGAAACCGGTATTCGCCGTTGATCGCCTGCATGTCGTTGATACCGTACGGTGTGCGATCAAGAATGATCGGCAGCGGCGCCGTGCTGCCTTTCATCTCGCACACCTTGGTATTCAGCTTCACGCCGTCGCGCATCGGAACCATCACGAAGCGGCAGAAGTGCGTCGATTCGTCGTTAGGCGTTTGCGCATGTGCCGATGTGCTCGGATACGCGATCGCGCACGCGACAAGGAGCAGTACAGACAGGCGACACATCATTCGATCACCCCTGGCGGTAGAGCGGAAACTTCGCGGCCAACGCACGCACGTCGGCGCGGACCTTCGCGTGGACGGCCACGTCGGCCGGCGACTCAAGCACGGTATTGATCAACGTGGCGATCTGCTCCATCTCGGTCACCCCCATGCCTCGCGTGGTGACCGCCGGCGTGCCAATGCGAATACCACTCGTGACGAACGGTGACTGCGTCTCCTTCGGCACGGTGTTCTTGTTCACCGTAATACCCGCCTTGTCGAGCGCTTCCTCAGCCACTTTACCGGTGAGGCCCTTGGACCGCAGATCCACCAACAGCAGGTGATTGTCGGTGCCCCCGCTCACAATCTTGAAGCCAAGTGAGGACAGCGCGGCGGCGATCGCACGGGCGTTGGCGATGACTGCTTTGCAATAATCCGTGAATGAGGGATCGAGCGCTTCCTTGAATGCCACGGCCTTCGCGGCGATCACATGCTCGAGCGGTCCGCCCTGTGTGCCCGGGAACATCGCCTTGTCCACGACTTTCTGATGCTGTGCTTTACAGAGAATCAGGCCACCGCGTGGACCGCGAAGCGTCTTGTGCGTGGTGGTGGTGACCACGTCCGCGTGCGGAATCGGTGACGGATAGGTGCCCGTCGCGACGAGTCCGGCGAAGTGGGCCATGTCCACCAGGAAGATCGCCCCCACTTCTTTCGCTACTGCGGCGAACTTCGCGAAGTCGAGTACGCGCGAATAGGCGCTGTATCCGGCAATGATCATTTTCGGCTTATGGGTGCGCGCAGCGACCGCCATCGCGTCCATGTCAATGATGCCTTCGTCGTCCACGCCATAGTGCACGCCGCGATAGAGCAGGCCGGAAAAATTCACGGGCGAGCCATGCGTGAGGTGCCCGCCCTGCGAGAGGTCGAGACCCAACACCGTGTCGCCCGGCTTTAAGAAGGCGAGATAGACCGCCGCATTGGCCTGCGCACCCGAGTGCGGCTGCACATTCGCGTGCTCCGCGCCGAAGAGCTGCTTGGCGCGGTCAATGGCAATCTGTTCGACCTTGTCCACCACTTCGCAGCCACCGTAGTATCGCTTGCCCGGCAGCCCTTCCGCGTACTTGTTCGTGAGCGGTGAGCCCATCGCCTCGAGCACGGCCGGCGACACGAAGTTTTCACTCGCGATCAGTTCCAGTCCGTCGGACTGGCGCGCCGTTTCTTCGACGATCAGCGCTGCAATTTCAGGATCGGTGTCCTGCAGCGCGCGGCCCGGCGCGACGCGGTCCCACGCGCTCCACCCGTTCATTTCGTGCCCTCGATTTCGATTTTGTCTACCCGCGGCTGGTGGCGACCGCCCTCAAAAGGCGTATTGAGAAACTTGTCAAGGATTGCCTCGGCGTCCTCCTCCGAAACGAATCGCGCCGGCAATACCAGCACGTTCGCGTCGTTGTGCTTGCGCGCGAGTTCGGCGATTTCGGGGAGCCAGGACACCGCCGCTCGCACATGGTGATGGCGGTTGGCCGCATAGGCCATGCCAAGCCCGGTACCACAGAGCAACACACCGCGCTTTGCCTCGCCCGACTCGATCTCCTGCGCGAGGGGATGCGCGTAGTCCGGATAGTCGGTGCTGGCGGGCGAATTCGTACCGAGGTCCTGCACGTCGTAGCCCTTCGCAATCAGCTTCGCTTTGATCTTTTCCTTCATTTCAAAGCCGGCGTGATCCGACGCAATCGGGATGCGCTCGCCCATTAGCTCTTCCTCGGCCAGTGCGGCCAGGTGTGCACCAAACCGCCCACCGCGGCGAGGTGGGGGTTGCTCGAACCGCCGTAGACGATCTCCACCTTGAGCTGCGGGATGGTGTCGTCGTTGATGATCGCGCCGAGCGCGCAGGGCGCAAAGATGTCGGCGTGTTCGCTGTTGGTTTCGAACAGCTTCATTGTGAGTAGAGAGTAGACGGTAGTGGGTAAGGACAACGGACGTACCGCGTGTACCGTCTACAGTGCACGGTTCACGGTAGCTGGAGAACTGCACCGACCAACGACAACGACCAACGACAACGACGAACGACCAACTGTTGGCTACGACGCCGCCACCGCGCGCCCGATCACGATCCGCTGAATCTCTGAAGCGCCCTCATAAATTTCGGTGATTTTGGCATCGCGGAATAGCCGTTCAACCGGATAGTCGGTGACATAGCCGTAACCGCCAAACACCTGTATGGCCTGATTGGTGATCCACATCGCCGTTTCGCTCGCGAAGAGTTTGCTCATCGCCGCGTGCGCGCCGACGTTCTCGCCGCGATCCTTTGCGGCCGCTGTCGTGTGCAGCAATGCGCGGGCGGCATGCAGCTTGGTGGCCATGTCGGCAAGCTTAAACTCCACCGCTTGGAACGCCGTCAGTGGTTTACCGAACTGGTGGCGCTCCTTCGCATAAGCGATCGCGTGTTCCGCCGCCGCTCGCGCGATGCCGATGGCCTGCGCCGCAATACCGAGCCGGCCAGACTCGAGCGATTGCATCGAATAGATGAAGCCCTGCCCTTCGGTGCCGAGCAACCGGCTCGCGGGCACGCGCATGCCATCGAACGCGATCTGCACCGTGGGCGACGCGCGAAGGCCCATCTTGTCTTCCTTCTTTCCCACTTTGAAGCCGGCGAGGTCGGGCGTGATGATGAACGCCGATACTCCGCGCGATCCGAGCCGATGCTCGGGCGAATCGGTGCGCACCATCGCGACGATCACCTGCGCGCGATTGCCGTTCGTCACCCAGACCTTGGTGCCATCGAGAATCCAGTCGTCGCCGTCCCGCACAGCCTGGGCGCGCAGCGCGGACGCGTCCGATCCTGCGTCGGCTTCCGAGAGTGCGAACGCGCCGAGCCATTCGCCGGTCGCCATGCGCGGCAGGAACTCGCGTTTCTGTGCGTCGCTGCCGAACGCGAGGATCATCTTGGTCGGCAGCGAGTTGTGCACCGACATCGCCACTGCGGTAGACGCATCAGCCGCCGCGATCTCTTCGAGCGCGAGTAAATAGCTCAGCGTATCGAGCCCCATCCCGCCGTATTCCTCCGGCAGCAGCATGCCGAGGAAACCGAGCGCGCCGAGTTTCCCGATGACGGTTGGATCCTGCTCGCTTGCCTTGTCCCACGCACCGGCGAAAGGCGCGAGTTCACGGGTGGCAAAGTCTTTCGCGAGTTGCTGAACGGCCCGCTGCTGGTCGCTCAGCGGCGTGAGAGTCTCAATCATGGGTAAGGATAAAACCCCCGCCCTGACTTTCTGCCCAGCCATCCGGCCGCGACGTACTTCTTGAGCAACGGGCAGGCGCGGTACTTGGGATCACCGAGCCCGTCGTGCAGCACGTCCAGAATGGCGACGCAGGTGTCGAGGCCAATCAAATCGGCCAGCGCGAGCGGGCCCATCGGATGGTTCATGCCCAGCTTCATTACTTCATCCACGGCGGCCGGCGTGCCGACGCCTTCCATCACGCAGTAGACAGCTTCGTTGATCATCGGCATGAGGATCCGGTTCGCAATAAAACCCGGAAAGTCATTGGCTTCGACGGGCGTCTTCCCCAGCGCCGTGGCAAGCGCCACGGTGCGTTGACAGGTGGCGTCCGTGGTGGCGAGGCCGCGAATCACCTCGACCAGCTTCATCATCGGCACCGGATTCATGAAGTGCATGCCGATCACGTCACCGGGGCGCTTGGTCTGTGCGGCGATCTCGGTGATGGAAATTGAACTTGTGTTCGTCGCCAGGAGCGCACCCGCCGGGGCGAGGCGATCCAGATCCGCGAAGATCTTGAACTTGAGATCACGGCGCTCGGTCGCGGCTTCAATCGCGACCGTCGCGTTGGCTACGGCGCCAAAATCGGTGCTCGTCGCAATGCGACCGAGCGTAGCGTCGCGGGTGGCGGCATCGAGTGTGCCCTTTTTCACCTGTCGTTCGAGATTCTTCTCGACCGTCGCCTTGCCCTTCGCGAGCGCGTCGGCAGAGACGTCGACCATCGTCACAGAGAGTCCGGCCTGCGCCGCGACGTGGGCGATGCCGTTGCCCATCTGGCCGGCGCCAATCACTGCAATGGTTTCTGTCATTGAATAGGGGTGTCGTGCACTGCTTTGATGGTGAGTGCCGGCGGTGGCGGACGGACAGACTTGTAGAGGAGGAAGCTAGCCAGCGTGAGCGAGGCCATCACGGCGACGCCGCCCTCCGGGCCCCAATTGCCGCCGGTCAGCCAGTCTGGACCTAACGAAACCATTCGGTAGCGAGGGGTCTGAAGGGCAATCCCGCTGACCGGTGCATGGAGCACCACGGCTTGCGTGAGATTGAACGCGAGGTGTGCTGCAATCGCTGCCACGAGGCTGCCGGTGACGATCCGGACGATCGCCAGAAAGACACCGGCGCAGCTGACCGCGACGATCGCAATGATGGACGGATCCGGATTGGCGACGTGCGCGAGTCCAAACCCCAGACTCATGATCACGACAGCCGACACCGTTCCGGCGCCGTCGCGACAAACACTGAACACGTACCCGCGCATCAGAAGCTCTTCCCAGATGGCGGCCGGGAGCATGAGCGCCAGGCCGCTCCACGCGATTACCAGAGTGGAATCGACGGCCCGCCCCGGCTGAAATTGCATCGCGCCGAACGGGATCAGGAGTAGCGTGGGAACAGCCAGCACCAACGCACCTGCCGCCAACCCGAGCAACACGACGCGCGGGCGCCACGCCTCACGATGGAGTCCGACGATCTGCCAGACGTCGTGCCCTTCGCCGTGCATGGCACGGCCAGCGATCCAGGTGGCCAGCACGACCGCGATCGCCGTCTCCGTGACATCCAGCGACACGCGCCCCAAGCGCGCGTACCGCTCGAGCGGCAGGATTGACGAAACCGTCGCGCCGATCTGCGCCACAACGAACATGGCCGCAAAGAGGAACAGGCCGAATCCGAGCACACGCCAGGGCGCACGCAGCTCGCCGGCTTCGGTACGGAAGAACTCGCCACTGAGACGCATCGGTGGCGGGCGGTGTTGGGACGCGTGCGAAGGTGCTGCGGCTGAGCCCTAGACGAGCTCGACGCTCAGCGCCACGGCATTCCCGCCGCCGAGGCAGAGCGTCGCCATGCCCGTCCGCTTCCCGCGCGCCTTCAGCGCATACAGCAGGGTGGTGAGCACGCGCGCGCCACTGCTGCCAATCGGATGACCGAGCGCAATCGCGCCGCCATTCACATTCACGCGCGAAAAGTCCCAGCCCAGCGCGTCGCCATCGGCCAGCGCCTGGCTCGCGAACGCTTCGTTCGCCTCGATCAGGTGGTAATCACCGATCGTGGCGCCCGTCAGCTTCATCAGGTTGCGCACAGCGACAATCGGCGCGAAGAAGAGGTCCTTGGGCTCCATGCCGCCCGACGCATACCCCGTGATCCGTGCCATCACCGGCAATCCATGCGCCTCGGCGAACGCCAGACTCGTCACCACCAACGCCGCCCCGCCGTCCGAAAGGCCCGGCGCGTTGCCGGCCGTGACCGTCAGCTCCTCGGGCTTCATATCACGCGCGTCTTTCGGAAACGCCGGCTTCAGCTTGCCCAACGCCTCCATCGACGTGTCTTTGCGCGGGCTCTCGTCCACCGCAACAACCGTCGGTCCCTTCCGGCCGGCAATCTCCACCGGCGCGATTTCGGCAGTGAAGGCGCCGCTCTCGATGGCCGCAACCGCCTTCTGGTGCGACGCATACGCGAACTCATCCTGACGCGCCCGCGTGATCCCGGCCTTCTTGGCCGTGTACTCCGCATAGCCGCCCATGTGATTCTGGCCGAAGGCGCACCAGAGGCCATCATGAACGAGTCCGTCAATCATCGTTTGTGAACCGAACTTCACGCCATTGCGCATGCCATTTACGTAGTACGGCGCGTTGCTCATCGACTCCATGCCGCCGGCGACCAGCGCCTGCGCGTCACCAGCCTTGATGGCCTGCGAGGCGAGCATCACCGCCTGCAACCCTGATCCGCACACCTTGTTCACGGTGTACGCAGGAACGGCCGCTGGGATTCCGCCCTTGAGCGCCGCCTGCCTCGCGGGCGCCTGCCCCACACCGCCCTGCACGACGTTTCCCATGATCACTTCATCGAGCAGCGCCGCATCGATACCCGCGCGCTGCACCGCCGCGCGAATCGCATGGGCGCCGAGCTCCGGCGCAGAAAGTGATCCGAGGCCGCCGAGGAACTTCCCGATCGGCGTGCGCGCCGCAGAAACGATGACAGGTGTTGTTTCGCGAGTGCGTTCGGTCATTTGAATCGTCGTGTCGAGTTAAATGCGATGGTCGCGCCGATGGACGGCAGCATGGCCTCGAGCGAGGCTTCGACCCACCGCATGCGCGACGACTCCCCTTCGGTCGGGAGCCGTGCATGTCCGTAAATGATCTGATTGAGCAGGAGGCCAACGGCCATACCAGCCGCAGCGCCGCCGACGGCCGTTGGGAACGAGCCGGTCTGGTCGCCGATGTTGCCGATGGCCCAGACGCTGGCCGCGGTGGCCGCACCAGCGCCGAGCACGCCGCCAACAAACGTGATGTGTTCCTTCATCGCGTCAGAAACGTTCGTCAGTTCGGCAATGCTGCCGATCGCCATCGACCCGATGAAATACCCACCAATGCCGGCGTACGCACCCGCGAGGGCTTCACCGGCAACGCGCGCTGGTTCAAGCTCCGGGCACTCCGTCTTCACCGCCGGCGTCGTGGCAAAAAGCGGCCTGCCGATAGAGGGTCCGCGAACAATGCCGACCGCCACAGACCTGCCGAGTGGGGCCTGCGCCTTAGCGACCGAAGTACAGCAGAGGGTCGCGCACACGCTCATGGTGCAGGTCACGCGGGCACTCCACGAGCTGATCACGATTCAACGGCCACCGGAAGCGCGCGCGTGCGGATCTCCTCCAGCACGCGGGCGATGAACGCATCAACGGCGACCACTTCCTGCTTCTTTCCCTGGCCGCGCTCGCGCACGGCCAGCGTTCCCGCTTCGGCCTCGCGCTTGCCGATGACGGCCATGTAGGGCGTCTTCATCGTCTCGGCTTCGCGAATGCGGTAGTTCAGCGTGTCATTGCCATCGTCCAGCGTCGCACGAATACCGGCGTCACGCATCCGCTGCGTAACCTCGCGTGCGACGGGCGCAAAATCGTCGGCAATCGGGAGGACGCGAACCTGTTCAGGCGCGAGCCAAACCGGGAAGGCGCCGGCAAAGTGTTCAATGAGAATCGCGATGAAGCGCTCGAACGATCCGCTCACCGCGCGGTGAATCACGACCGGCCGATGGTCGGCGTTGTCCTCGCCGGTGTAGTTCAGGTCAAAGCGATCGGGGGCGTTGTAGTCCAGCTGGATGGTGCCGAGTTGCCAATGGCGCCCGATGGAATCGGTGACGTCAAAATCAATTTTGGGACCGTAGAACGCACCGTCGCCGGGCTTCAACTCGTACGGGAGTCCGGTGGCGTCGAGCGCTTCGCGCAGGGCCAGTTCTGCCCCGTCCCACAGTTCGTCGGTTCCAATGCGCGTCTCGGGGCGCGTCGCAAACTTCAGCCGGGCCGTCAGGCCGAAGGCACTGTAATAGCCGAGGATGAACTTGGTGAGTCGCTCGACTTCATCGCGAATCTGACTCTGCATGAGAAACACATGGCAGTCATCCTGCGCGAATTGGCGCACGCGAGTCAGCCCGGACAAGGCACCGGAGATTTCATTTCGGTGCAGCACATCAAACGTCGCGTAACGGAGGGGCAGCTCGCGATACGAATGCTTCTTCGCGAGGTACATCAGATAGTGCGACGGGCAATTCATCGGCTTCAGCGAGAAATCGTGCTCTGACGTTTCGCTGTCGAGCACGAGGAACATGTTCTCGCGGTACTTCCCCCAATGGCCCGACGTCTCCCACAACCCCTTGTTGTAAAGCAGCGGTGTCTTGATTTCCTTGTAGTCGGCGCGCTGCAGCCCACGGACGAAGTCCACCAGCGTGTTGTACAGCAGCGTGCCCCGTTCGGTCCAGAAGGCCGCGCCTGGTGCGAACGGATGAAACATGAACAGATCGAGCTGCTTGCCCACCACGCGATGGTCGCGGCGGCGTGCTTCGGTGATGCGGTGCAGATGCGCCTCGAGCTCGTCTTTCTTCCAGAAAGCCGTGGCGTAAATGCGCTGCAGCATCTGCCGCGTTTCGTCGCCGCGCCAATAGGCGGCCGCGGCGCTCAGCAGCTTGAAGTTCTTGAGATACGACGTGTCCGGGACGTGCGGTCCACGGCAGAGGTCGATGAACGGCCCGTCGGTGTACGTCGAGATGATCTCATCGTCACTGAACTCGGCGAGACGCTCGAGCTTGAGCGGATCGTCGGCGAAGCGCTTCTGCGCCTCGCTCTTCGACACTTCCTCGCGCAGGAACGGAAATTTCTCGGCGGCCACCTTCACCATCTCGGCCTCGAACGCTTCGAGATCTTCGGGCGTGAATGGCTTATCAACTTCGAAGTCGTAGTAGAACCCGTCGTCGATGGCCGGACCAAAGCCGATTTTCGCGTCCGGGCGCAAGCGGCGCACCGCCGTCGCCAGGATATGCGCGCCAGAATGCCGCAGCAGGTCGAGCGAACGCGGATCGCTTTCCTTGAGGACGACAAACGCGCCGCCTTTTCGGAGCGGTGTCATCAAGTCGAACACGTCGCCGTCCACGGCGACTGCAATGGCGGCCTTCAACAGCCCCGGACCGATGGACGCCACAACGTCGCGCCCGGTGGTTCCGGCGGGCACGTCGCGGGTCGCCCCGTTCGGGAGGACCAGATTGAGGGTTAACTCGTGACTGGAGGCCACATTGCAAGCTAACGGGGCCGTCGCGCCCCCCGCCACCGTCCGGCTAACTTTCTTCTCTATGGCGAATGAGTCTCCGGCGGATGAAATCCCCTCGCGTTACGACGCGTCCCAGTCCGATCCCGCGCTGTACCAGGCGTGGGAAAATGGCGGTGTTTTTCGCGCCGAGGCGAGCGACTCCAAACGCAATGGTGGGCCGGCTGACCCCTATGTGATCGTGATGCCGCCGCCAAACGTGACCGGCGTGCTTCATATGGGCCATGGCCTCAACAACACCGTACAGGATGTGCTGATCCGCTGGCGCCGCATGTGCGGCGACACCGCGCTCTGGGTGCCTGGCACCGACCACGCCGGCATCGCCACGCAGAATGTCGTCGAGAAGCTCATTGCGAAGGAAGGCAAGACGCGCGACGACCTCGGTCGCGAGGCATTCCTCAAGCGCGTGGAGGAGTTCGTCGCGGAGAAAGGCGGCGTGATCCTGAAGCAGCTGCGCGCCATCGGCGCGTCGGCCGACTGGACGCGCACGGCCTACAGCTTTTCGCCCGAGCTCTCGCGCGCCGTGCGGGAGATTTTCGTCCGCTGGTACGAAGATGGCCTGATCTATCGCGGCCACCGCGTGACGCACTGGTGCTCGCGCTGCCTCACCGCCCTCTCGGACGAAGAAGCAGAGTCGCATCCAGCGCAGGGGCTGATGTACCACATCCGGTACCTGCTCGTTGGCGACGCGTCGAAATCGATTGTCGTCGCGACCACGCGTCCCGAAACGCTGTTCGGCGACGTGGCCGTTGCCGTGAATCCTGCCGACGAGCGTTTCACCGCATTCATCGGTACGCGCGTGATCAATCCAGCCAATGGGCTGGAAATCCCCGTCATCGCGGACGACTACGTTGACAAGGAATTCGGCACGGGTGCACTGAAAATCACGCCGGCGCACGACGCCAACGATTTCGAGGTCGGCAAGCGCCACAAACTGGCCATGCCGATCATCCTCGACCCGCACGGGATGGTGGCCGAAGGCGCCGACGCGGCTGGTCGCGTACCTGCGCCATACGCCGGGCTCGACCGCTTCGACGCGCGGAAGCGCGTGGCCAAGGATCTCGACAAGGCCGGCGCGATGGTGAAGACCGAGCAGCACCACAATGCGGTGCGTCGCTGCTACCGCTGCGACACCGTAGTGGAACCGCGCCTGTCTGACCAGTGGTTCGTGAAGATGGCGCCGCTCGCCGCACCCGCGCTTGCCGCCGTGAAGGACGGCCGCATCCGCATTCTGCCCGAGCGGTGGGAGGCGGTGTATGTGAACTGGATGGAGAACATCCGCGATTGGAATATCTCGAGGCAGATCTGGTGGGGGCACCGCGTGCCCGTCTTCTACTGCCTGTCGCCCAAGGCCGGCTGCCCAGCGCACTTCGCCAGCCGCGACGATGCGCCGCGGTGCCCAGGCTGCAGCGGCGGCACGCGGCAGGACAACGACGTCCTCGACACCTGGTTCTCCTCGCAGCTCTGGCCCTTCTCCACGCTCGGCTGGCCCGACAAGACGCCCGACCTCGGCGCGTTCTACCCAACCGACGTGCTCGTCACCGCACCCGAAATTCTCTTCTTCTGGGTCGCGCGCATGGTCATGAGCGGCATGTACGTCACGCGATCGGAGGAGAAGCCCGAAGGCGTTGTGCCCTTCCACTCAGTGTACCTCACCGGCACGGCGCGCGATGCGCAGCACCGTCGCATGTCCAAGTCGCTTGGCAACGGCATCGATCCGCTCGATGTCGTCGCGCTCTACGGCGCAGACGCGCTCCGCTGGACGGTGATAGCGGGCATGGGCATCGGCACGGATCTGCTGCTCGACCACGAGCATATCGACCAATCGTTTGCGCCGGGACGCAACTTCGCCACCAAGCTCTGGAACATCGGACGATTCCTGCTGCTGCAGGTGGGTGCAGAGCCGGTGAAGCCGGTGGCATCGCTCTCGCCGCACGAGCTCATTTCGGCAGACCACTGGATTCTCGCTCGCATCGATGCGGCGGTCGCGGCATCGAACGCCGCGCTCGGCCCGCCACGTCCGAGAGACGGTGGCGCCTGGAGCGACAGCGAACATAAACTCGGGCTTCGCCTCGACGAGTATGCCGAGTCGGCGCGCGCATTCGTGTGGAACGATCTTGCCGACTGGTATCTCGAACATGCCAAGACACGGCTCGCACCCGGTCATCCGGAGCGCGAAACAGCACGCGCGGTACTCGTGCACGCCTTTGATCAGGCGCTGCGCCTCCTGCATCCGGTAATGCCGTTCGTCACGGAGACGCTGTGGCAGAAACTGCCGGGCCGCGGCGCAGACGAATGGCTCGCTCAGGCGGCGTGGCCGTCGCGTGGCGGCCACGGCGACGCAAAGGCAGCGGCAGCGTTCGACGCCGAACGCGCGGGCGCGACAGCAATTCGCGAGATCAAGAGCCAGTACGGCATTCCGCACAGTCAGACGGTGCAGGCGACGATGACGGGTTCGGCGGTACTCGAACATTTGTTCAAGTATCCCGACTTCGTGCAAAAAGCCTCCGGTGCCACGCTGGTCGCGCCGGATCAGATTCGCGAGGAAACCGCCGCGCGGCGCATTCTGCCGAACGGGATTGAAGTCCTCGTCGCCCTCGATGGCATCGTGGACTTCGCGAAAGAACGTGAAAAGCTCGGCACCGAACTCACCGAACTCACAAAACAACTCGGCGCGCTCCGCGGCCGGCTGGGCAACGAGAAGTTCACGAGCAAGGCGCCGCCGGCCATCGTCGAAGCAGAACGCGCCAAGGAAGCGGAATGGGCCGCACGCGCCGAGCAGCTTGCGTCCAAACTGCAATCACTCGGAAGCGCCTGATGACGGCGAGGCAGACCAGCCGTGCACGGAGCGCGTGGCTCCTCGCCGCGTGCGCGTGGGCGGCTGCGTCAGTGACCGCTTGTGCATCGCAGAACATGCCGCCGGGCGGGCCGCCGGATACCGCGCCGCCAGAGCTGTTGAGGGTATCGCCGGAGAGCGGAGCGGTACGTCAGACGCCATCCGCGGTCACGTTCCGGTTCGACGAAGTAGTCAGCGAACGCCCACGCGGCGCGCCGTCGCTCGAAGGCTTGGTGCTCATTTCGCCGAGCGACGGGCCTCCGTCCGTCTCATGGGGACGGAATCAGCTCACCATTCGCCCACGTCGCGGCTGGCGTCCAAACACGGCGTACAGCGTCACAATCCTGCCGGGTCTGATGGATCTGCGTGGCAATGCATCGAAGGAACAGTTCCGCACCGTGTTTGCGACGGGCGATGCGATTCCAGACGGAATCGTTCGTGGTGCGGTGTTCGACTGGATGGCGGGCAAGCCGGCGCCGGGGGCGCGCATCGAAGCCACGGTCGGCGGCGATACCCTGCTCCGCTATTCCGCCGCCGCCGACACAGCCGGACGATTCTCACTCGGTTCGCTGCCAGCAGGGCCGTACCAGCTTCGGGCGTACATCGACCAGAACAGCAACGGTATTCGCGACACGCGCGAAGCCTGGGACTCCGTCTCTCTCGTACTCACCGACTCCACTCGCCGCGACTTGTACATGTTCGTCCACGACACGCTGGGCGCGCGCCTCGCCGACGTGTCGGTCACTGATGGCTTCACGATTCGCGTGCGCTTCGATCATGGCCTCCGGGCGGCGCTCGCTGCTGGCCAGTTGACAGTCATGCGCATGAGTGATTCGACCGCGCTTCGTGTTACCCGCATAGGGCCAGCCGCTCAGGCCGACTCCGCAGCGAACAAGACCAAGACAGCGCGAGATGATTCACTCGCACGGGCGGACACCTCTGCGAAGGGACGCGCGGCGCTGGCCAAGTCCGATTCCGGGCGCGCGTTGCAGGTACGGGATTCGATCGCCAAGGCCCAGGCCGACACCCTGCGTGCGGCGCGTGCGCCCCGCGACACCGTTCGTCGCGTTCCGCCGCCGAAACTCGATCGTGCCATTCCGGTCACCGAATACGTGCTGACGATGGAGGATTCCATCGCCTACGAAGTGCAGTTGCGCGTGTCCGCACGCGCCATCGAAGCGCTCAATGGTCCCGCGCGGAACAGTGACCGGTTCGTCCGTCGGAGCCGCCCAGCCCCTCGCGACAGCACCGGCGGTCGCCGTGGCGGACCACCGCCGAGTGACCCCACGACGCGCCGGCCGCCGGCACGCGACACGACGCCCGCGCGCAAGCCGCCTCCCCGTGACACGCTGCATCTGCCGGTCGGGGCGCGCCGATGACCGACGTGCGCCGGTCGCTGCCGGCTATCGGGACGCTGCTCGAGTACGGCGGCGTGCGGCAGCTTCTCGCCGACGCGCCGCGCGAACTGGTGACGTCCGCCGTGCGTCGCGCCGTTGAACAGGCGAGGCACAATCCCGCCGCGGCGCCGAAGGACGAAACCGGCTGGGTGCACGCCATCGCGACCGAAGTTGACGCCGCGCTTGAGCGGTCTCTGCGCCCAGTGATCAACGCGACCGGCGTCGTGTTGCACACCAACCTCGGCCGCGCACCACTCGCCATGCAGGCGCTCACGGCCGCGCAGGATGTCGCCGCGGGGTACAGCACGCTCGAGTACGATCTCGCTGCCGGCATGCGCGGCTCGCGCCACCGACACTGCGCGAAGTTGCTCGCCGAGCTGACTGGCGCCGAGGATGCGTTCGTCGTGAACAACTGCGCGGCGGCGCTCGTGCTCGGGCTGAACACGCTCGCCGACGGCCGCGACGTGATCATCTCGCGCGGCGAGCTCGTTGAAATCGGCGGAAGTTTTCGCGTGCCGTCCATCATGGCCAAGAGCGGAGCGACGCTGGTTGAGGTTGGCACCACCAATCGCACGCACGCTGCAGACTACCAGGCCGCCATCACGCCACGGACGGCAGCAATCGTCTCCGTGCACCGCAGTAACTTCGCGATCGAGGGCTTCGTGTCCTCGGTCTCGCCGTCCGCGCTCGCGCCTATCGCAAAGGCCGCGGGCATTTCGCTAATCCACGATTTTGGCAGCGGCCTCATGCTCGATCTCTCGGCGTGGGGACTCAAGGGCGAGCCAACGGCAGCCGATGCCGTGAGCGCTGGCAGCGCAGTGGTCCTCATGAGTGGCGACAAGCTCCTCGGCGGACCTCAGTCCGGCATCGTCCTCGGCACGCGGGCGGCCGTGAGCGCCATGCGCGAGAATCCCCTCGCCCGCGCGCTACGCGTGGACAAGCTCACCCTCGGCGCGCTCGAAGCCACGCTGGAGCTCTACCGCGACCCGGCCGTCGCGGTTCGCGAGGTGCCAATCCTGCGTATGATCACGGCCACCGCGGATGCGGTCGCTGCACGAGCAGCGGCACTCGCGGCGCGCCTGACCGCCGCTGGAATCGCGGCGACGGTCGTTTCGACCGACGCGACGGTTGGCGGCGGCGCGTTTCCGACGGCACGCATTCCGTCCTCGGCGGTTGTGCTGACCGTTGCGAATGCCGATTCTACTGATGCCGCGCTTCGCGCCTGGCGAATTCCAGTGGTCGGACGGATTGCCGATCGCCGGATCCTGCTCGACGTGCGCACCGTGCCCGACGCCCACGATGACCTCCTTGTTTCCGCCGTCACAGGCGCACTCACGCGATGACCGGACCTTCAACCCCGCCCGGAGCACAGTCGCACCGCATCTCCGTCGTCCGCACGGGCCAGAGCGAGGTTCTCCGCGAAACGCGGAAGGCGATTTTTCTCGACCGCGACGGCACGATCATCAAGGACGTCGGCTACATCAAGAATCCCGATGACGTGTCGCTGATGCCGGGCGCAGCGATGGCGCTCCGCGTGGCGCACAATGTTCAGCGCCCAGTCTTCGTCGTGACCAACCAGTCAGGCATCGCGCGCGGACTGGTCACGCAAGAGGAGTATGTAGCCGTGCGTCGACGCACGGGCGAGCTGCTCGCCGAGTTTGGAGCATTCGTTGATGCGGAATACGTGTGTCCTCATCATCCAGACTTCACGGGGCCGTGCGAGTGCCGCAAGCCGGGGGTGTTGCTGTACGAGCAGGCGATGCGCGAGCATGGCATTGACGGCGCCAGTTCGGCGTTCATTGGTGATCGCTGGCGCGACGTGGCACCGGCGCTGCACTATGGCGGCACGGGCATTCTCGTACCAACGGCCACTACGCCGCCCGACGAAATCGCGCGCGCGCAGGTCGAAGCACATGTGGCGCCGACGTTGCTCGCAGCGATCGAAGCGGCCGTCATTCACGTACCACCCAACTTACAGTGAAACGAATCGCCGTACTCGCCTCTGGTGGCGGCAGTAACTCCGAAGCGCTTGCCGCGTACCTCGCCGGCCTTGGATCTGGTGCACCGGCGGGCGTGGTGCTCGTCGCCTCGCATCGCACGACGGCCGGCGCACTCGAGCGCGCCGCCAAGCGGAACATCGCCACCGCCCTGATCGCCAATCCCGCCAACGCGGAAGCGATGCTGGCACTGCTCGCCGAGCATCAGGTGGACCTCATCGTGTTGGCCGGCTACCTGAAGCAGATCCCGAAAGCCGTCACGGATGCATTTCGCGGACGAATCGTGAACATTCACCCCGCCATGCTGCCGCGACATGGCGGCGACGGGATGTACGGCATTCGGGTGCATCAGGCAGTGATTGCCGCGGGCGACACGCAGTCGGGCGCCACCGTCCATTTCGTGGACGCGCAGTATGACCGTGGCGCGACCATCGTCAAGGGCCTCGTTGCCGTGCTCCCCGGCGACACCCCCGACGCGCTCGCGGCGCGAGTCCTGATCGCCGAACATTTCATTCTTCCGCGCGCGGTGCACGCCCTCGCCCTCGGCTCGATTCGCATTGCCGCCGACGGCTCCGCCGACATCGGCACGGCCGCGCCCGTCCGGTTCGTCAGCGCGCCGGATGGCGTAACGATCCGGCTCGGCCCCTGACGCCGCTCGCAAACAACGCCTTCACACGCCCACTTTCTCGCTCCAGCTCAATGCCTCGCGCGCTACTTTCGGTTTCAGATAAACAGGGCCTCGTGGAGTTCGCCAAGGGACTCGCTGCGCTCGGCTACGAGCTCGTCTCCACCGGTGGAACAGCCAAGGCGCTCCGCGAAGCCGGGCTCGCGTGCAAGGACATCAGCGACATCACGAACTTCCCGGAGATGCTCGATGGCCGGGTGAAGACGTTGCATCCAGCCGTGCATGGCGGACTCCTCGCCCGGCGTGACCTGGCCGCACATCTCGCGGCCATCGCGGAACATGGGATTGGCCTGATTGATGTGGTGTGTGTGAATCTCTATCCGTTTCGCGAGACGGCGCGAAAGCCAGGCGTCGCGCCGCACGATGTGATTGAGCAAATCGACATTGGCGGCCCGTCCATGCTTCGCTCCGCGGCGAAAAACTTTGCCGCGGTCACGGTCGTCGTTGATCCGGCAGACTACGGACGCGTGCTCGTCTCGCTCGGCGCGGCGCAACCTGACGCGGCTGACGCGGCTGACGCGGCTGACGCCGAAAGCGCCGCCATGATGCGCCGCGAGCTCGCCGCCAAGGTGTATGCACACACGGCAGCGTATGACGCCGCCATCGCCTCGTGGTTCGCCGCGCAGGCGGGCGAACAGTTTCCGGAGCGCCTGACGCTCGCTTTTGATCGTCAGCAGGCGCTCCGCTACGGAGAGAATCCGGAGCAGAAGGCGGCGTTCTATGTTGAAGATCGCGGCGCCGGACTCGCCGGCCTCGTCCAGAAAGGCGGGAAGGAACTCTCGTTCAACAACCTGCTCGACCTCGAGGGCGCGTTGCTCGCGCTCGATGCCTTCGGCGGGGATTGCGCCTGCGCGATTGTAAAACACACGACGCCCTGCGGGCTCGCGACCGGCACGGACGCGTCTGACGCCTATCGCAAGGCACTCGCCTGTGATCCGGTCAGCGCCTTTGGTTCGGTGATTGCCTTCAGCCGGCCGGTAGATGATGCGGCGGCGGGGCTTGTGTCGGCGCTCTTCGTGGAGTGCGTGGTGGCGCCCGCATTCAGCGACGGCGCGCTCGACATGCTCGCGGCCAAGAAGAATCTGCGCGTGCTGGTCGGGACGCCTGGGCCGTTTACAGCGACGGACCTCAAGCGGGTGCGCGGCGGACTGCTCGTGCAGGATCGCCCGTCCGCGACGCTCGACGAAGCGGGCTGGTCCATCGTCAGCAAGCGGCAGCCGACATCGGCCGAACGCGCTGACCTGCTTTTTGCCTGGCGGGCCGTAGCCAGCGTCAAGTCCAACGCGATCGTGCTGGCCCGGAATGGTGCGACGATTGGCATCGGCGCGGGCCAGATGTCCCGCGTGGATGCGTCGTTCATGGCCGTACACAAGGCGAAGACGGCCGGCCACGACACCGCGGGTTGTGCGCTTGGCTCCGACGCCTTCTTTCCCTTCCGCGACGGCATCGACCAGGCCGCCAGCGCCGGCGTGAAGGCCATCGTCCAGCCCGGTGGCTCCGTGCGCGACGCCGAGGTGATCGCGGCGGCCGACGAGCATGGAATGGCGATGATTTTCACGGGGCGCAGGACCTTCAGGCACTAGCTGACGATTCTGAGCCGATCCGAGGGGTCTCGGCGCTATCGCGGTATGCGGAACACTGCCGGATGGGTCGGATGTTTCGTGCACGCGACCACTCCGAGTTCCTAGTGGAATGCAGCGCAAGCGACCACGCGGACTTTCGTGGCAGTTCCCCGTTCAGTTGTCGTTCCTCTGTCCTGGGCGATGAGAAATCCGGCGGTACTTCCGGCCCGTGTCCGCCACCCGCGATAGCGCCGAGACCCGTCAGTAGCCTCTCGGCTGCCAACCTTCCTTTGGAACCCCTCCCGGGGCGACATTGTACCATTGCCCAACCTACGTCCCGTAATTCCCAACCGACTGATGGCTACCAATAGCACCGCAGCCCAGACGCTCGACCCGCGCCCCAGCTACGGCGCGGCCGCGATCTCCGGGTTCGCAGTCTTTGCCCTATATGTGCTCACGCTCTCGCCAGAAACGGCGATGTGGGACACCAGCGAGTACATCGCGGCGGCATACACGCTCGGCATTCCGCACCCGCCGGGCAACCCGATGTTCGTGATCCTTGGGCGGGTGTTCGCGGTACTCCCCATCGCACCGAACGTGGCCATGCGGGTGAACCTGCTCGCCGCGCTTTCGAGCGCGGTGGCGGCGTCGATGTGGTTCCTGATCACTGAACGCGTGCTGGTGGGCTGGTTTGCCGCAAAGTGGCAGCGGATCGCCGGCGGATCGCTCGCCGTGCTGATTGGCGCGACCTCGTTCACGGTGTGGGCACAGTCGGTGGTGAATGAGAAGGTGTACACGGTTTCGCTCGCACTCCTCGCGATTGTTGCCTGGCTGACGGTCCGCTGGTGTGATGAACCCGATGGTCCGAAGGGCGACAAGATTCTGTTGCTGATCGCCTACACGCTCGGCATCGGCTACGGCATTCACATGGCGGGCATGCTCCCCGCGCCTGCGGTTGGACTCGCCGTGCTCATTCGCCGTCCGCGCACCATCATGCGCTGGCGGCTGATCGCCGGCTGCGTTGGCCTGCTCGTTCTCGGCGGATCACCCTTCCTGACCCAGCCCATTCGCGCCGCGCATTTCCCGGCCGTGAACGAAGGCGAGCCGACCGGTTGCCGCGAGAAGATCGCCGTCGGGTGCACCTTCTCGAAGCAGACGTACACGGCGTTCATGTACAACTTCAATCGCGAGCAGTACGGCAAGCCGGAGCTGTCGGATCGACGCGGTGTGCCGTTCTCGGCGCAGATCGGCATGTGGTGGTACTACTTCAAGTGGCAGTGGGTGCGCGACGTGCACGGCGAAACCCCCGGCATTCAGGGTGCGCTGGCCGCCGTGTTCCTCGTGCTCGGGCTCCTTGGCGGCTGGGTTCACTACAAACGCGACCCGCAGAGCTTCACGTTCTTCGGGCCGTTCATGTTCACGCTGACCTTGCTGCTGATCTACTACCTGAACTTCCTCTACGGCGCGTCACAAGCGCCGGAACTCGGCGATAGCGTGCCTCGAGAAGTGCGCGACCGAGACTACTTCTATTTATGGAGCTTCTCGGCGTGGAGCGTCTGGGCCGCTCTTGGCCTGACCTACGTCTGGGAGTCGCTGGCGGCGTTGCTCGGCACCGAGCGCGCAAACATCGGCGGCACAACGGTTGAAGTCCCCAAGAACCGCAACTGGGGAGTGACCGCGCCGATTCTCCTGCTCGCCGTCGTGCCGCTCTTCGCCAACTGGGGCAGCGCCACGCGAAAGGGCCAGACTGATACGGCGGACTTCGCCGTCGATCTCCTCAACTCCGTTGAACCTTACGGCGTGGTGGTGACCGTCGGCGACAACGACACCTTTCCGCTCTGGTACGCGCAAGAAGTGATAGGCGTCCGCAAGGACGTCCTCATCGCGAACACGTCGCTGATGAACACCGACTGGTACGCGCGGCAGATGATCCGCCGTCAGGTCAGCGAGTACGACGCGGCAAAGGGGCCTGCCGTGTATCGCGATAAGAGCTGGACGAAGCCGACCGGTCCCGTGATCGACATGACGCTCGATCAAGTGGACGCGCTGCCGGTTGGCCAGGAGCTCGACGCACCGCAGCTCTTTGAAGCCGGCAAAATCAAGGCCGTGATTCCGAAGGGCTTCCTGCAGAAGGCCGACATGATGGTGCTGCTGGCCATCAAGGCGAATCATCGTCCCGTGTATTTCAGTCGCACGTCTGCCGACTATGCGTTCAACACGCTTGGACTTTCGCCCTATCTCGTGACCCAGGGACTCGTGCGTCGCGTCATGACCGATTCGGTCAAACCTGGCGGCGACATCGTGGACGTCCCCGGCGACGGATTCATGGACGTCGCGCGCACCGAAGCACTCTGGAAGGAGTTCAAGACCCCGGAGTCGCTCATCAGGAAGAACGACTGGGTGGACCGCCCGTCCGTCGGGATTCCCTTCCTCTTCGTTCACCTCGGCTACGTGCTCTCGGACGTGCAGCGCAACCTGGGCAAGAAGGCGCAGTCGGGAGAAACGCTGCAGCGAGCGTATGGCGTGGCGAAAGCGGCACACCTCGATGCGCAGGTGCCGGTTCCCGACACCACGCGGTCTCCGCTGGCCGACTCCGCACTCCGGAAGCAGATCCCGGTGGCGAAGCCTGCTCCCGCCGGGAAGAACGCGCCGGCTGTGCCGGCTACGCCTGCTAAG
Source organism: Gemmatimonadota bacterium (assembly GCA_026387935.1). Taxonomy (GTDB): domain Bacteria; phylum Gemmatimonadota; class Gemmatimonadetes; order Gemmatimonadales; family Gemmatimonadaceae; genus Fen-1231. The sequence continues at coordinate 26,911 of JAPLKU010000007.1, forward strand.
AAGCCGTAGGGGTCGCCAGCGCGTCCATCCACGCGCGGGCGATCGGGTACTCACGCTGAATCGCGGCGACGCCGGCTGACGTCGCCGCGAACCGGACGAAGGTGCGCATCAGCATCGCGATCATGTCGCCGCCGCCCACACTCTTCAGGATATCGAGGGCCGGTCGTGCGTCGTCAGGAACAGCGGGCATCCGCGAATGGTCCAGGCGGTGCGGGAAGGGTCAGGTAACTGCTCTTCGCCAACGCTATTACGGCCGCTCCCGAGCCGCCATAAGCAACCCCCTCCGCACCGCGAAGCGCCGTTGCGCGTACGCCGTTGTGCGTCGCGGTGAGCCCCGCGAGATTCCTTGGGCTTGGGGAGGGCTAGTCCTAATTGGTAAGGCAGCGGTCTTGAAAACCGCCGCGGTGAAAGCCGCTTACAGGTTCGAGTCCTGTGCCCTCCGTTCCGACCGCAGTTGCCGAACGCCCGCTGTTGAACCCTGATCTCACAGGCGGTGACTTCGAGTTCGCCAGTATTGAACACGCAGTATCAGGAGACGTGGCCGAGAGGCTGAAGGCGGCGGTTTGGGCCCCGGCGATTCCCAAGCCCGAAGACTCGCGGACGTGGCGGTAATTGTGCCCTGCGCGCCGGCACTCACTGCCAGGCACTTCGTCAGAACGCCTGCCACCAGAGGTATGGCGGATTCTCAGGGAGTGGCGCGGCTGCGGTACTTCTCGAACCAGCCCGCCAACGTCGTCAGCTTGGCCGCCTCGTGACTCGGCCGACGGCGAATCCCGTGCGGTTCCTCCGGGACGCGGACAAAGACGGCGTCGACGCCCAGCATCTTGAGCGCCTTGTAGTACTGCTCCGACTCGGACGTGGGGGTGCGGAAGTCCTCCTCGCCCACCATCACCAGCGTCGGCGTCTTCACGTTCTTTACCACCGACAGCAGCGACCGCTTGGCGTAGTTCTCCGGGTTGTCCCAGGAGAAGCCGGGGAACCAATTGTTGACCGCCGATGGCGCCATGTCGGAGGTGAGCGTGAAGCTCTCCCAGTTGATCACGGGATAGAACGCGAGTGCCGCCTTGAAGCGTGTGGTATGGCCGATCATCCACGCGGTAAGGACGCCACCGCCGCTGCCGCCGGTGACGA
>JAPLKU010000010.1 GCA_026387935.1 Gemmatimonadota bacterium
ACGCGATCTCCTCATTCGTACCGGTCAGACGAATCACGAGCGGCACCTTGAGCGGATTGGCCTTCAATGCGGTCACGATTCCATTGGCCACCTCGTCGGTGCGTGTGATGCCGCCGAAAATGTGGAATAGGATCGACTTCACGTTCGGGTCGGCCGTGATGATGCGAATGGCATTCACGACCTTCTCGGGATTCGACGATCCGCCAATGTCCAGGAAGATGGCCGGATCACCGCCATAGTCTTTGACCAAGTCCATCGTGGCCATTGCGAGGCCGGCGCCGTTCACGATGCAGCCGACATTGCCGTCGAGCTTGATGAACGTCAGGTTGCAGTTGCGGGCGTCGACTTCGGCGGGATCTTCGCTGTCCACGTCGCGAAGCGCCTCGAGGTCGGCGCGCCGTTCCAGTTCGTTGTCGTCGATGACCATCTTGCCGTCGAGCGCCACGATGTCGCCGGCCGGTGTGACCACCAGCGGGTTGATTTCGGCGAGTGAGCACCCGGTCGCCATGAACGCGGCATACAACTGCTGCATCACTTTGGCGGCGGCGCGCGCGAGTTTCGCGTCGTTGTAGAGGAAAAATCCGAGTTCGAGCGCTTCGAACGCCATCAACCCGTAGCGCACGTCAACGGCATGGTAGCGGATTTTTTCAGGCGTCGTCGCCGCGACTTCCTCAATATCGATACCGCCCGCTGCGCTCACCATGAACACAGGCTTTTTGCGCGCCCGGTCAACGATGATGCCGACATACGCTTCGCTGGCAATGTCCGCCGCCGGCGCAATGAGGACCTTCTTTACCGTCAGGCCCTTGATCGTCATGCCGAGAATCTTTGACGCCTTCTCGTGGGCTTCATCGGGCGTCTTGCAGAACTTCACGCCGCCGGCCTTGCCGCGGCCACCAACGTGCACTTGCGCCTTGACCATTACGGGGCCGCCGAACGCGACGGCGGCGGCTCGCGCTTCATCGGCCGTGGTGACCACCGCGCCTTCAGGCGTGGTGACACCGTAGCGGCGCAGAATATCCTTGGCCTGGTACTCGTGGAGATTCATGTCGGAAAACGGAGTGGGTTTCGGGCTGGAAACCGCGAAATTTAGCAGGTGCGACGCGGCAACGCCGAAACCGGCAGTTTCGTGGTGGTTCAGCGGCCCGGCGAGCGGAGTAGCTGGCCGAGCGCGTCGAACGCGGCGCCAAACGCGATCCAGTCACCGCGACGCATGGCATCGCTCATGCGGCGGTGCGCGGCTGTTACCGCCGCCCGGAATGCGCCGTCGCCACGGTCCATGCGCCTCGCGGCGCCTCCGATTGTCTCCGAGAGCCTCGCGCCCGCCCGCGCCACGCCGGCGAAGTCCGTACTGACGCCGGTGAGCACCGGTCCCGACTCAGCGGCCCACTCGTAATGAGCCTGCGCGTAGAGCAGTTCTCCGTCGACGGGGATGACGAGCACCCGCCCTCGCCTTGGATTTCGTCGTTGCTGGCCAAAGCCGGCGCTGTCGGCCGTCCGTTGAAGGCGGTCAAGGACATCGCTCCAGCGGACCAGTCGTTGCGTCGCCCGCCATATCGTGTGCGCCATCGGTCCGCCCGTGCTCGTGACCGATCCGATCACCGCCCCGGACGCATCAACGACTGGCACCGTCCACGCGAGGCCGGACGGAGTGCCCGGCGCCGCGTAGAGCGTCGGTGGCCCGTCGGCGAGATCTGCATCGGCGTTGTCCACTCCAATCGAGCTCCTCGACGCCGCGCGCGGCACAGGCTCCACGCCCGTCCGCACGAACGCCGTTGCCTGAATCGAGGCCCAATCCACCGGTGGCGGCCGAAGTTGCATCAAGGCCGCCGGCGCATTCGCTGGCCGAACAAAAAGCGCGGGGAACCGCCGCATCCAGGTTCGCATGATGGCGTCAGGTTCGGCGCTCGCCACGAGGGTGACACGGCCGGTCTGCGCGCTGACGAATGCCGTCGCGGCGTGGTGGACGTAGGCACGCGCGGCCCCGGCAAAGAGCAGTCGTTCAGAGAGCGGATAGGTCGCCGTGGTCGAATACAGTTCCACCGACCAGAAGAGCGAGTCGCCTCGGACGATGGGCGCGAGCGTTGGTCCGAGCGTGAGGAAAGGCACGAGCGTGGCGAGTCGCTCGCGCACATCGCGGTGAAACACAATGCGCGGCCGCAGCGGCCGATCAGCGGTCGCGAGAAGACGAGGCGCCCGCAGGTTCCACGCATGCGCGACCCGCTCGACCAGTGATTGGTATGGCGGCGCAGGAATATGGCCCCCGGTATCGGACACGACGACAAATCCCGTCGCGCCGTCAAATACGAGCGGTTGCTCCCAGGCTAGCAGTGCCGACGACGGAGGCGGTGGCGCCAAGGCCGCTAGTACGCGTCCACGTTCATCGGTCGCGGTGGCATCAATCCGTTCGCCTGCCCAGTGCGCGGCGTCGCCCGAGCGTGGTCCAACCACGACGATGGCTTCGAGTGCCGGTGCCGCGATCCACGCCAGCTCCGCCGCCGGGCTTCCTTCGCGCGGGCCAGCCGCTGTGCGGAGCAATGCGGCCGGATCCCATGTCGGCGCCCCGAGCGCGAACGGGGCGAGCGAGGCGAACGAAGCGTGCGCTGTGCTTTGTGCCGCTGCCGTGTCCAGCTTAATGGCGTCAACGCCGAAGGCGCGTCGCGTATAAAGCCGCCGCGTAATCGCGAAAGGCCGGTCTTCCTCGCGGAGCTCAGCCTCCGAAAGCGACCGCTGGGCCAGCATCGGAAGTGCGGCTGAGAGCACAGGACTTCCGACGCACGCAAGGAGCGCCGCGAACGCCGCAATTCGCGCATACCCGTGCCAGCCGGCCCAGAACACCAGAAATGCGGACATCCCCGACAGCACAGCTGTCCAAGCCGTCAGTGTCAATCCTACGCGAAATCCGTACGCGCCAAATGGCTGCGCCGCGTCGGCGCCTATAGATGTCATCGAGAGGCCGTCGAGCCGCGCTCCCCATGCCAGTAACAGCAGGCCGACCGCGGCGAGCGTCGATAAGTGTCGGCGGCAGTACGCCGAGACATACACGCCGCCGCGGTGCAACCGCAGGCTCGGCGTCAGTGCGTAGAGCGCCACGATCAGGACGCCGACGACGACCATGACGCGTGTGGCCCACGCGTGTAATTCCAGTTCGAAAGGCAACCACGCCACGACGTACGAGATGTCGCGATCGAGGTACGGGTCCATTTCGCGGAAGGGCTGTGCGATGCGGGCCAGCGCGAAGGTTGTCCAGTCCCCTGCGGGGGCGGCGAGTACGACGCCGAGTATCGTCGATACGATCAGAACAGCCGCCAGCAAGACCGGCCCTGGAATCGCCTCGCCGATTTCGAGATTGCCCAAGCGCCGCGGCAGCACCAGCGAGAGGATCGACCGCCGAAGCGCGTAGAAATTCAGGAAAGAAAAGGTGAATGCGGTGAGTCCGGCCCCGCTCCACCATGCGGCCTGGTGCGCGAGCTGGCTGCGGTAGACCGCAAGCGCACCAAGCGCGTCGAACCAATGCCAATCCGCATACACCATCGACGCCCATCGCCCCAGCAGCAGCGTAAGGGCGACGGCCAGCAGGAGTACAGCACTCCAGCGTCGCATGGAAGGGCGGTCAGCTCGCGCTGAAGACGATTCCCTGTGTCCCCAACCACGCAGCGAATTCGGCGCGGATCTCAGCGACGCGACCGGCCGAACGCGCTTCGATGCGGAGGACCAGAATCGCCTGCGTGTTCGACGCACGGATCAGTCCCCAGCCGTCGCCATACATGACGCGGGCCCCGTCAACGTCCACCACGGTGTGCGTGAGCCGGAAATGGCGTATCGCAGCCTCCACGACCGCAAACTTCCGGTCGTCGGCGCAATCCACGCGGAGCTCCGGTGTGGAAACGAACCTGGGCACATCGGACAAGAGCTGATCGACCGACTGATTCGAGTCCGCCACGATTCGCAGCAGGCGACCAGCCGCGTAAAGCGCATCGTCGTGGCCGTAGAATCCTTCGGTAAAGAACATGTGCCCTGACATCTCGCCAGCCACCGGGGCGTGCAGCTCCTTCATTTTCTCCTTGATGAGGGAGTGCCCGGTCTTCCACATCACCGGTGTGCCGCCGGCCGTTGCAATCCCGTCCGAGAGCGCCTGCGAGCACTTGACGTCGAAGATGATCGACTGCCCTGCTCCCGTTCGGGCTAGCACGTCGCGGGCGTAGAGCAACAGGAGGTAGTCGCCCCAGATAATCGTCCCGTGCGCGTCGACGAGGCCTATGCGGTCGGCATCGCCATCGAACCCGATGCCAAGATCGGCCTTCTCGCGTTTAACGGTCGCGATTAAATCCTGCAGATTCTCGACGACGGTCGGATCGGGATGATGATTGGGGAACGTGCCATCGCTGTCGGCGAACAAGAGCGTCGCGTGGGCGCCGATTCGCTTAAGGAGCTGCGGGGCGACCAGCGCGCCGACGCCGTTGCCACAATCCGCGACAACCTTCAATGGGCGCGACAGCGGTCCGATGCGCGCCACAAGATCATCGACGTACGCGTCGAGCACGTCGCGTTCGCTCGAGCTGCCGTGGCCCGTCGGAAACTGTCCAGCGAGGCCCAGCGCATAGAGTCTCTGGAGGCCGTCACCGAACAACGAGCCCTTCCCTACGCAAATCTTGAGTCCGTTGAACTCCGGCGGGTTGTGCGAGCCGGTGATCTGGATGCCGGCGCCAACGTCGAGGTGGTGCAGACACCAGTACATGACCGGCGTCGGAACCACGCCGATATCGATGACGGCAACGCCCGACTCCGTCAGGCCGGCGACCAACGCATCCCGTAGCGCTGAACCGCTGGGCCGGTTGTCTCGCCCCACGACAACCGTCGGGGTGACACCACGTTCGGCGAGCAGAGCGGCGAACGCGCATCCGATGACACGTACGCCGGCTTCCGTGAGTTCCGTGCCTACAACGCCACGGATGTCATACTGACGAAAAATGCCATGGGAGAGGGTCATGGCACGAAGCTTACCGTTGGCAACGCGGTGCCGTCAAAACTGGCGGGCTCAACGGCACGGTCGCCGCTCACCGCCAACGCCCTTCGACGACGTGGGCAGCGGTCTCAAACCCCGCCAGACCGCGCCAGACCGCGCCGCAACCGCGCCGCAACCGCGCTGCTACGGAGCTATCGGCGGAGCAGCCGTTGGCGGATGCGTCGAGGTCACGAGTGCATTGCTGCGTGCCCACATCGCAAGCCGGTTCGGGAACACACCGAGGAGCAGGATCAGGCCCACGCAGCTTACGAGTACCGCGCGCGTGAGCGGCGCCAGCGCTGCCGGCTCGACCGCATCATCCGGGCGCGCACGCATGAACATCACCCGCACCAAGTGCAGGTAGTACCCCGCCGACACGACGGACGTCAGCACCAGCACCACCGAAAGCGGGACGAGATCGCGCGGCGAGGTAATGGCCGCCTGTAGCACATACCACTTGGCGAAGAAGCCGGCGCCGCCGAAGATCGGGAAGCCGAGCAGTGCCAATAGGCAAACGGAAAAGCCGATCGCGAGCCACGGACGTGTGGTCCAGAGGCCGTCGTAGTCACTGATCGCAGTGGCGTATGTTCCCGGCTTCGACACCGACGACACGACGGCGAACGCACCGAAGGTTGCGAGTGTGTACGCGACGGCGTAGAAGAGGAATGCCGCCGACCCGAGAGACGTACCGGAGGCCACGGCGACCAGCAGGTATCCGCCATGCACAATGCTCGAGTAGGCGAGCATGCGCTTCACGTTTCGCTGCGAGAGCGCGACGACGTTCCCAACCACCATAGTTGCCGCGGCCACCCACCAGATCGGGGCGAGCCAGGCACCATCCAGCAAGTTGAACGATTCGAGCCAGACACGGAAGAACATCGCAAACGCCGCCGCTTTCACCACGGCGGCCATGTACGCGGTGATCGGTGTGGGCGCTCCTTCATAGACATCTGGCGCCCACATGTGGAATGGCACGGCGGCGACCTTGAACGCAAACCCAACCAGCAGGAGTCCGACGCCAATGAGCAGCATCGAGTGATGCACGAGCGAGTACGTCACGATGCGCGCGCCAATGTCCGGAATGCTCGTGGTACCGGTCGCGCCATAAATCAACGCAATGCCGTACAACAGGAAGGCCGTTGAAAACGCGCCAAGCAGGAAATACTTCAGCGCGCCTTCGGCCGATCGCACGCTGGAACGGTTGATGCCCGCCAGCACATACACGGCAATCGACATCATCTCGACGCCAAGGAACACGATCATGAGATCGCGCGAGGCGGCGAGGATCATCATGCCGGCCGTGGCGAACAGGATCAGGACATGCGACTCGGCGCTCAGTACACGATCGCGCGGATTCGACTCGATGCCAAGCAGGATCGTGGCGGCGGCGCCCGCGAGGAAGATCAGGTCGCAGGCCCAGCGGAACCCGTCCACCGCAATCACGCCAGGCGATGCCGTGGCGCCTGAGGACGCATACCAGATGACCGCGGCCGCAGTGGTCAGAATCACGGTGATGCTGGCAAATCCTACTCGGCGCTGATGCTCGGCGCTTTCCGGGCGCCACGCCGCGTAAAGCATCAGTCCCATGGCTCCGACCATCAGTACCAGGTCGGGTCCAAGCGCGGCCATCAACTGGGCCGGGATGGCGAGGTTATAGGTCACGGGCGCACCGACCCGGACGACGACTCGGAGAGTCCGTGCACGCGCTCAATGATCCGTGTCGCGGCAGAATGCGTACGATTAAGGATCGGCGCGGGATAGAGGCCGAGCCAGAAAATCGCAATGATAAACGGCAGGAGGAGTCCGATTTCACGCGCGTTCAGATCCTTGAGCGCAGCGTTCTCGGGTTTGGCGAGTGGATTGTAGATGATTCGTTGGAGTGCCCACAGGAGATACACCGCGGCGAAAATAACGACGGTTGTCGCGATCGTTGCGGCGATTGGCTCCGTGCGGAACGCGCCAATGAGAACCAGGAACTCACCGACGAACCCGTTGGTCCCCGGAACGCCAATCGAACTCAGCGCCACGATTGTGAGCATTACTGCAAAGATCGGCATCACCTTCGCGATACCGCCAAAGTCAGCGAGCAGCCGCGTGTGTCGCCGTTCATAGATCATGCCGATGAGGAGGAATAGTGCGCCTGTCGAGACCGCGTGGTTGATGTTGATCAGCAGGGCGCCCTGCATGGACTGTGTCGTGAGCGCGAAGATGCCGAGCATCACGAACCCGAGGTGGCTGACCGAGCTGTACGCGACAAGCTTTTTGAAGTCCGGCTGCACCATCGAGACGAGCGCGCCGTAGACGATGCCGATCACGGCGAGTGTGATCACCGTCGATCGCACCATTGGGTTGGCTACCGCGTCGGGAAAGAGCGGCAGCGCAAACCGGACGAATCCGAAGGTGCCCATCTTGAGCATCACGGACGCCAGCACGACTGAGCCAGCGGTTGGCGCTTCGACGTGCGCGTCAGGCAGCCATGTATGGAACGGCCACATGGGCACTTTCACCGCGAAGGCCACGAAGAACGCACCAAAGAGCCAGAGCGCCGCGCTCCCCGGATAGCTCGCCGACTGCAGGATGAAATCGTAGTTGAAGACCGGCCGCCCAAGCGGATCGGCGGTCTTGAGGCCGATGTAGAGAATTGCCACCAGCATCAGCAATGAGCCCAGCATCGTGAAGAGAAAGAACTTGAGGCTGGCGTAGAGACGTCGTTGCCCGCCCCAGATTCCGATGATCAGATACATCGGAATGAGCATCAGCTCCCAGAACACGTAGAAGAGCACGAGGTCGAGCGACATGAACACGCCGAGCATTCCTGTCGTGAGCACGAGCAGGAGCGCGTAGAACGCATGTGGCTTCTCGCGGATGCTCGTCCAGCTCCCGAGTACGGTGAGCGGCATGATGCAGGTCGTCATCAGCATGAGCACGACCGCAATGCCGTCAACGCCAATCCGATAGTAAATGCCCCACGACGGAATCCACGGAACTGCCGCCGCTGCTTGCCAATCGGGCGATCCGTAATCCACGGACCACCAGAGTCCGAGCGAGATCAGGCATTCCGCGGCAAAGAACAGCAACGCGAGCTTGCGAGCCGAACCCATACGCGCCAGCGCATCCTGCGATGCCGACGCGCTGGCCTGAAAGGCGAGCGCAACGGCACCGACGATTGGCAGCGCCAGCAGCACCGTGAGAATCCAGTAGTTGTAGCCGATCGAAGCGAGCATCTCTTTCATCATGGTGGCGGCTCCTACGACGCGCGCGCGAACGCGCGGAGGAGGAGAACCGCGCCCAGCACGAGCAGCCACGCATACGTGCCCACTCGACCAGACTGCAGCTGGCTGCCGATCCAACCCAGGAACCGCGCGGCTGCGGCAGAACCATTGACGAGGATCGTGTCGATCAAGCCGATATCGACACCGGTCCAGAGAACCGACCGCGAGAACGTGTATGTGGGCCGGACGATCGCCGCGTCATACGCTTCATCGACGTACCACTTGTTCTCGAGCACGGACTGCAGGCCTGTTGACGGCGAGGCCGCCGATTTGGGAACGAGTGCACTGGGCTTCAAACGCATGACCGCGATTGTGATCCCGGCGATTGCGATCGCCACGGCAAACCCGATGAGCAATTCCTCAGTGCTCGCCGCAACGGGTGTCCCTGCCCCGGCGACGCGCTTGGTCGCTTCGCCGACAACCGGTTCGAGCCAGTGTTCAAGCTTCGCTGTCGGGCCGAGTGGCATGAGGTCGGTGACAACTTCGGGGAGATTCAACCATCCGCCTGCGAGGCTCAGCACGCCGAGCACGAGGAGCGGTCCCGTCATGATCCACGGCGCTTCTGCCAGATGCGGGCGCGCGGCATCACCAGTCCGGTTGGGGCCGTGGAATGTGTACAGCATCATGCGCGTCATGTAGATCGCCGTCAGGAGCGCGGCCGCGAGGCCAAAGATCCAGACGGTGTACAGCACGATGTTGCCCGGAATGCCGAGCAGGGATGCGTCCGCCAGCGTCGAGCCATGCGCACGTGCGAAGGCAGCGCCAAGAATTTCATCTTTCGAGAAGAATCCGGAGAATGGCGGCACCCCGGCAATCGCCAGCGTCGCAATCCACATCAGGCCCCAGGTGATGGGCATGTACTGCTTCAGGCCGCCCATGTTGCGCATATCCTGGGCGTCGTCCCCATGGTTGTGCGTCGCATGGTAGGCGCGGTGCATCGAAAAGATTACCGACCCGGATCCAAGGAAGAGCAAGGCCTTAAAGAAGGCGTGCGTGATCAAGTGAAACACGCCGGCCGAATACGCGCCAACGCCAACGCCGACGAACATGTACCCAAGCTGTGACACCGTCGAATACGCGAGCACCTTCTTGATATCCCACTGCTTGAGCCCGATCGTGGCCGCAAAGAGCGCGGTAACGGCACCAGTCAGCGCCACCGTCAGCGACGCGACCGGCGCGAGCGAGAAGAGCATCGAGCTGCGCGCCACGAGAAACACCCCTGCGGTGACCATCGTCGCGGCGTGGATCAGCGCGGACACCGGTGTGGGGCCAGCCATGGCGTCCGGCAGCCAGACAAAAAGAGGGATTTGTGCACTCTTTCCGGCGCAGCCGAGGAACAGGAAGAGGCAGATTGCCGTGACGACGATGCCGCCGGCAGGAAGCTTGTCTGCGCTCTCGGCGATGGCGGCGTAGTCCAGAGTTCCGAGGTGCGAGAAGAGCAGGAACATGGCGACCATGAAGCCGAAGTCACCAATGCGGTTGACGACGAACGCCTTTTTTCCCGCGTCGGCGTTCGCTTTGTCGCTGAACCAGAACCCGATCAACAGATAAGAGCAGAGCCCGACTCCTTCCCACCCGACGAAGGTCACGACGTAATTGGCGCCGAGAACCAGGAGCAGCATGAAGAAGACGAAGAGATTCAGATACGCGAAGTAGCGCGGGTATCCGGGATCATCCTGCATGTAGCCGACGCTGAATAGATGGATCAGCATACCGATGCCCGTGATCACGAGCACCATGACCATCGAGAGCGCATCAAGCTGCAGCGCGGCGTCGACCTTGAGGTCACCCACCGGAAGCCAGCTGAAGAGCGTATTGATGTACGGCGCCGGAGACTCTGCGCTGCGCATCGCCATGAACGTCGCCAGCGCGAGGCCAAAGGCCAGCACCATGACGCCGGGGCCTACGATACTCACGATGGGGGCGTATTTATGCCGGACTACGTGGCCGTGGTCGCCATGCCCAGCGTCGGCGGCCCCGTGCTCGGCCCCGTGCTCGGCGGCGTGCGGCTGGTCGTGCGCCTCGCCAGAATGACCGTGGTGGTCGGCGGCTGACGGATCAGCCGGGCCGAGTTTCGCGGCTGCAAACATGGAAAGCGCGCCGTTGATCAGGAAACCGAGCAACGGGACCGTCGGCAGCCACCAGACGAACCGGGCGACTGTTTCTGCAAGGGGATGGGCGTTCTGCAGCATTGAAATCACGGTTAGCCGCGCAGGAGGTTGATGTCCTGCAGGTTCACCGACTTCTTGTGACGGAAGATGGCGATGATAATGGCGAGGCCAACGGCGGCTTCCGCAGCGGCCACCGTCATGACGAAGATCACGAACACCTGCCCGGTCGCTCCATAGAGCCTCGAGAGCGCCACGAAGCTCAGGTTCACTGCATTAAGCATCAGCTCAACGCACATGAACACGATGATGGCGTTACGGCGGGTGAGCACCCCGACCACGCCAATCGTGAATAGTGCCGCGGAGAGCGTAAGGGACTCGGCGAGCATGGCGTTAGTTGCTCCGTTTCTTCGCCAACACAACCGCCCCGATAATCGCGACGAGCAGGAGCACGCTCGTCAGCTCGAAGGCGAGCAGGTATTCCTTGAACAGTGGCCCAGCGATCGGGCCGATGATCCCCGCCGTTCCGGCAGCGGCGTTCTCCACCGGCGGCACCACCAGCTTCATCGTGACCTCGCTCCGCGTCAACGCCATCAACTCGGCGACCAGCGCGAGGCCCACGAGGCCAGCGAGGAGTCGGCCCAACTTGCCTCGCATGTCATTCAAGTCCGACGGATGGCCAAGATTGAGCAGCATGACGACAAACAGGAACACCACCATGATGGCGCCGGCGTAGACCAGGATTTGCATCATCCCGACAAACTGGGCGTCAAGCATGACATAGAGGGCCGCTAGTGCGAACATCACGACTACGAGCCAGAGCGCGGCGGCCACTGGACTCTTCCGGGTCACAAACACGATCGCGCCAACGAGCGCAATCAACCCGAAGAGGTAGAAGTGAAAGGTGTAGAAGAGTGGAAGAAACTCGTTCTGCATCGGGTCCTACTCTCCCTTCTGGTCAGCGGGATCCCACATCTCGCAGACCGGGTGGGTCTGTTCGGTCAGCCGCTGGAGATCGTAAACGAAGGAGTCACGGCTGTACTCCGCGTTCTCGTAGTGGCGCCCGACGTGAATCGCCTCTTCCGGGCAGACTTCCTGGCAGTAGCCGCAGAAGATGCAGCGGAACTCGTCAATCTCGAATACGAGCGGATACCGATTCCCCTGCTCGTCTTCGCCCGGCACGAGCTTTATGCAGTTGGCCGGGCAGACCGTCGGGCAGAGGCCGCACGCCACACACTTGGCCTTGCCGTCTTCCGTCGTCAGCATGCGATGCGTCCCACGCCACCGCGGCGAAATATCCCAGCGCTCGTCGGGATACTGCACGGTGACCTTGTGCGGGTCCACCATGTGCTTGAACGTGAGGGCAAGCCCCTTCACCGTCGCCCGCACATAGCTGACTTGCTCAATTGGCCGGTCGAGCACCTTCACCTTGATGGTCATCGGTGTCCTAGGCTCCCTTTTCAACGGGACGAGGCAACGTGCTTCGTCCGACGCTTGCCGCACGCAGTTTGTCCACGTTCCGCTTGTCCAGTCGCGAATACGCCGGGCTCACAAGGCGGCCACGGTCGGCCACAAAGAGCAACAGGCCCATCAGCACGATGTTGATGCCGAAGAGCACCGCACCGAACATCGGGCCACGGGTCACGCCGGCGTAGTCGAGCGCGAGCACCGTGCTGGCGACCACCACCACGTAGCCGAGCGAAATGGGCAGCAGGATCTTCCAGCCCAACGACATCAGCTGGTCATAGCGGAAGCGCGGCAACGTCCAGCGGATCCAGATGTAGAAGAACACGAAGAACAGCACCTTGCTCGAGAACATCGCGAAGGTGGCCAGACTTTTCAGCACCGTGAATGGCCCCGTGTTGTCCCACTGCGTAAACGGGATGTCCCAGCCACCAAAGAAGAGCGTCGCCATCATGGCGCTCGCCGTAATCATGTTGGCGTATTCGGAGATGGGGAACATCGAAAACTTCATCGCGCTGTACTCGGTGTGGTAACCCGCGATGAGTTCCGACTCGGCTTCGGGAAGATCGAAGGGGACGCGATTGGTTTCCGCGAAGGCCGAGATCAGGAAGATGAACGCGGCCACCGAAAGCAGCAGCGCATTCCAGCCCATCTGCGATTGCTGCGCGATCACCTGGTTGAGCGACACGTTGCCTGAAAGCAGCAGCACGCAGACCGTGCTCATGCCCATGGCGATTTCATAGCTGATCATCTGCGCGCTTGCTCGGAGCCCGCCGAGCAGCGCGTACTTGTTGTTGGAGGCCCAGCCGGCGAGCACGATGCCGTACACGCCCACAGATGAAATCGCGAGCGTAAACAAGAATCCAACGGGGAGATCAGCAACGACCAGATCGATGCGACCCCAGGGTGTCGGCAACGGACTCCCGAATGGAATCACCGCCCACGTGATGAACGCGGGAATGAACGCGAGGCCGGGCGCCAGAATGAAGAGCGCCTGACTCGCATAACCCGGGTACGTCTCTTCCTTCATGATGTTCTTGATGCCGTCCGCCGCGACCTGCAACAACCCCTGCGGCCCCACGCGGTTCGGACCATGGCGGTCCTGAATCCACGCCGACACCCGTCGCTCCGCGAATGTCGAGTACGCCACGCCTACCATATAGATGGTGAAGATCACGACCATCTTCACCACGGTCGCAATGATGAACACCCCCGTGGACGGATCCGTCTGCGAGTTTGCCACCTGTGCAAACAGCATCGCGGTCATCATCGACCGGCTCCGGCCATCGAGCCTGCGAGTGGTGTGCCCTTCAAGCCCAGCGAATCAAACGACATGCCGTCAAAGGCCGGCGTCGAAGTGGCCAGGGCAGCGAAGATATCAGATGCCGTGGCGTAGTCAGCCTTTTCACCGAGCGCGATGAGCAGGTCAGCAAGCGCAAACCAGGCGGGGCGCGCCTGACCCGGTGCCGCCTTCGCCTGCAGGAACCGCTGCACACGGCCGCGAAGGTTCGTGAGTGTGCCGTCAGATTCGACGACATTCGCGATCGGGAAGGCTGCGGTCAGCTTTGACAGTCCGCTCGGGTCTGCAGTGCCAATGAAGATCACGGCGCTTGCAGCGTTGAGTGCTGTGGAGGGGACAGCCGAAGGCTCCACGTCAACGAGCACGAGCACGTCGCCGGCAGAGACACCCGCATAGGGCTGCTCCGTGCGCGCTGCGCCAAAGGCTTCAGCACCGGTTGCATTCGCCACACGATCCGCACGGAGCGCGAGGTCTTCCACACCAGGAAGCGCGGCCTCAGCGCCCTGCGGCACATCGAACTTCACTGATCCGCCAGTTTTGCCAACGATTCGCTTAAGTAAGAAGAACACTTCATTGCTGAGCGAAGCGTTCGCGACAACGTGCGCCCTCTTGCCGTTGAGCGCGCCAACCGCAGCGGCGATGGCCGTCGACCACTCGGCGGGTGCGCCATTAGCCATCGGCACCGCGCAACGATCCTGACGATTGAGCCAGCGATAGTTGAGGCGGCCTTCATCGCACATGAAGAAGGCGTTCACTGC
This sequence comes from Gemmatimonadota bacterium, assembly GCA_026387935.1. Classification (GTDB taxonomy): domain Bacteria; phylum Gemmatimonadota; class Gemmatimonadetes; order Gemmatimonadales; family Gemmatimonadaceae; genus Fen-1231. The sequence continues at coordinate 13,908 of JAPLKU010000010.1, forward strand.
TTCATTCGCGCGCGGCTTGAGGCGGACGACTGCATTGTCACGCGTCTCGACGACAATGTTGCAGCCCTGCGAACAACCCGTGCACACGGATGCCGAGCGATCAAGCTCCCACGCACGCGCCTTGTTCAGGAAGTCTTTCGAGAGCAGTGCGCCGACTGGGCACAGGTCCACCACGTTGCTCGCCCAGGGTTGCGTGAGCCCGGCGTCAGGTGCGGTCGTAATCACCGCGCGGTCGCCACGTTCGCCCACGGCGAGCACGGCGTCCTTGTGCACATCGTCCATAAACCGGACGCAGCGCGTGCAGAGGATGCAACGGTTCGGCACGTACAGCACGTCGCCGCCGAAATCTTCGACCGGGTTGAAGCGCTTGGGCTCCCGATAGCGCGAATCCTGACGCCCTTCCTGGAAGGTGTAATCCTGGAGCTCGCACTCGCCGGACTGATCGCAGATGGGACAGTCGAGCGGGTGATTGATGAGCAGCAGCTCAAGCACGCCCTTGCGGGCCTCGAGCGACTTGTCGTTGTGCACGTGGACGACCTGACCTTCGGCCACGGCCGTCGCGCACGACGGCATTAGCTTCGGCGCCTTCTCCACGTCCACGAGGCACATGCGGCACACACCCGCGACCGGTAGGCCGGGGTGATAGCAGTAGTGCGGAATGAGCACGCCGGCCGTTTTCGCGGCTTCGAGAATCGACGTTCCTGCAGGCACCGAGACCGGGCGCCCTTCAATGGTCAGGTTTACGAGCGGTGCCGTCATACTGAAAGCCCTGTTGAAGCAGCAGCGGAGAGCTGCGAGCTCTGCGCTGTCAGCTTCGCGCCGGTTGACATGGATGAACGCTTGCCTGTGATCAACGCCTCAAATTCGTGACGGAACTTCTGCAGTCCGCTCACCACCGGCGCGGCGCACGAGTCGCTGAGCACGCAGATCGTCTTACCAGTCATGTTGTCCGCGAGTTCGAGCAGCGTGTCGAGGTCTTCGAACGTGCCCTGTCCGGCCACGATGCGTTCGAGAATCTTCGTCGTCCACGCGGTGCCTTCACGACACTGGGTGCACTGGCCACAGCTTTCGTGCGCGAAGAAGCGCGCCAGGCGCGCAATCATTCGCGGCATGTTCTGCTGGTCGTCGAAAATGATGACGCCGCCGGAGCCAAGCATCGTGCCCTGCGCAACGAATCCTTCGTAGTCCATCATGGTCGCTTCGGCTTCTTCCATGGTCTGGATGGGCACCGATGCGCCGCCAGGAATTACGGCCTTGAACTTCCGGCCAGGCTGCGGGCCGCCGCAGAGGTCGTACAGGAAATCCTTGAACGGGAATCCAAGCACGATCTCATAGTTGCCCGGGCGCGACACATTGCCGCACACCGAGAAAAGCTTACTGCCGGTGCTTTTCGGGCTCGACAGGCTCATCGCCTTGTACCACTCGGGGCCATTCATCAGGATGTGCGGCACCGCGACGAGCGTCTCGACGTTGTTGATCGTCGTGGGCTGCGAGAACAAACCAGACACAGCTGGGAACGGTGGCTTGATGCGCGGGTTCCCGCGCTTGCCCTCGAGCGACTCCATGAGAGCCGTCTCTTCGCCGCAGATATACGCGCCCGCGCCTTTGTGCACATGCACATCAATGCGCTTGCCCGTCCCCATGGCGTTGTTTCCAATGATGCCGGCCGCATACGCCTCGGCCACGGCCTTCTCCATCCAGTCAATGCACTCGGTGAACTCACCGCGGATGTAGATGTAGGCCGTCTCGGCGCCAATCGCGTACGCTCCAATCGCGCAGCCTTCCACAAGCGCATGCGGCGTCCAGCGCATGATCTCGCGATCCTTGAAGGTCCCCGGCTCGGATTCGTCCGCGTTGCAGCAAAGGTAGTGCGGCTTGCCGTCTCCCGGCTTCATGAATGACCACTTCATGCCCGTCGGAAATCCGGCGCCACCACGACCGCGAAGGCCAGAGGCCTTGACGATGTCCACGATCTGCGCCGGCGTCATTGCGAGCGCCTGCTCGAGCGCGCGATAGCCGCCGCGTTTCTTCCAGCCGTCGAGCGTGCGGGCTTCCGTCTCGCCAAAGTGCTTGGAGAGAATCGCCGTTTCGCGCGGATGAGTTTTGTGAGGGTATCCCATTACTTCAGCCCTGCCAGAATCTGTTGAACCTTGTCAGCGGTCACGTTCTCGACCGTGTCGGCATTGATCTGCACCGGCGTGGCAAAGCCGCACGCGCCGAGGCATTCCACTTCGATCACGGTGTACTTGCCGTCGGGTGAGGTGACGCCGAGCTCGTTGCAGCCGGTGTGCTTGAGAAAGGCTTCAGTGACCTTATCGGCGCCGGCGCAGAGGCAGGGCGACGTGGTGCAGATCTGCACGAAGTATTTCCCGACCGGGTGCTGGTGGTACATGGTATAGAACGTGACGACGCCCTTTACGTACGCGGCGGTAAGGCCGAGTGCAGCGGCAACTTCGGTCATGCCTTCCTCACTGACCCAGCCATGCACTTCCTGCACAATCCAGAGTGCGGGCAGTAACGCCGCCTGCTTGTTGGGATAGCGAAGGAGGATCGCGTCGAGATCGTTCTTGCGCTTGCCCGTGAAGACCTGAGTGTACGGGGTGGTTCCGTGTGCACTCATGCGACGGCTCCGTTGGAACCGCGGAGACTCGCCGAGCACAAACCGAGATTCGCGGAGACCACAACGGCAACTGATGGGGGAACTGCAACGACACTCAGCGCGGCGCGCGCAGTTGCAGTTACCCAAGAAGTTGCAGTCTCCGCGAAGCTCTGCAGTGCCTTGCTCCGCGGATCTCCGCGGTTAATCACTCCAAACCAGCTCATCGGTCAATTTCTCCCATCACGATATCAATGGACGCATTGATCGCGATGACGTCGGACAGCAGATGCCCTTCGACCATCTTCGGGATTGCCGACAGATTCACATAGCTCGGCGGGCGAATGCGCCAGCGCACCGGCTTCGAGGTTCCGTCGGACACCATATAGTAGCCCTTCTCACCCTTCGGACTTTCGACCGCGACGTAGCACTCGCCGATTGGCGGGCGCGGGCCTTCCATCACGTTCTTGAAGTGATGGATCATCGATTCCATTTCGCTCGTTGCCTTGTGCTTCGGCGGGAGAATCACGCGCGGGTCATCAATGTTCACCGGACCATCCGGCAGACGCTTCACCGCCTGGTCGAGAATGCGGATCGACTGCCGCATTTCTTCCACGCGCACGAGAAAGCGATCGTACACATCGCCGGCCGAACCAACCGGCACGTCGAAGTCGTACGTCTCGTAGTCGAGATAGGGAAAATCCTTGCGCACGTCATACGCAACGCCAGACGCGCGGAGCAGCGGACCCGAGAGGCCGTAGTTGATCGCTTCGTCCGGCGACATCACGCCAAGTCCAACGGTACGGCCCACCCAGATCGCGTTCTTGGTGAGCATCCGCTCGCATTCGTCGATCGTTTTCGGGAAGGTGCTGATGAACCCCTTCAGCCCGTCAATCCATTTGTCCGGAATGTCGGCGGCCATGCCGCCAACGCGCGTCGCACTCGTGGTGAGGCGCGCGCCCACCCAGCCTTCAAGCAGGTTGTAGACGTTCTCGCGTTCCTGGAAACTCCACAGGAAGGGCGTGAACGCGCCGATGTCGATGCAGGTGGTGCCCATCCAGACGAGGTGCGATGCAATGCGCGAGAGTTCCGCGGCCATCACCCGGAGCACCGTGCACCGTTCGGTGATATCAATGCCGAACAGGCGTTCCGCGCCAAGTGCGAAGGCGACGTTGTTGCCGATCGAGTTGAGGTAATCCTCACGATCGGTCCACGGAATGATCTGGTTGTATTGGCGATATTCGCCGATCTTTTCAAAGCCGCAGTGCAGGTATCCCACGTGCGGAATGCAGCGTACCACCGTTTCGCCATCGAGTTCGAGCACCAGGCGGAGTACGCCATGCGTGGCCGGGTGCTGCGGGCCAATGTTGATGAGCATGTGCTCGCCTTCCAACTCAGGCTCCATGGCCGGCGGTGCGGCAACGGATACGCCGGCGTCGCCGCCAACGAAGAGTGGCACGCGCTGCGGCTTCCCGTCCGGGCCCATCCCTGTGGTCGAGAGTTCGACCTCTACGGTGCGATTGGCCATGACGCTATTCGCCTGTCTTCTCGCCGCCGCTCAACCGCTTGCGCATGTCGGCGGGCAGATCTTCAAACGCATCGGCAATGGAGAGTTCTTCCATCGAGTAGCGCGATTCCGGATTTGCAGATAGCGCATTCTTGAGTTGCTCGGAGCGGCTGAACCGGCCACGCAGCGGGAAATCCTTTCGGAGCGGAAAGCCTTCCTTGTACTGCTCCCAGAGGAGAATGCGTCGGAGGTCGGGATGGCCGGCGAACTTGATGCCGAACATGTCATAGCATTCCCGCTCAAGCCAATCCGCACCCTTATAGATGTCCCATACGCTGGGCACTTCGAGCTTCTGCCCCTTGACGATCTGCACTTTCACGCGAATGAACCGGCGAAAGCGCAGTGAACGCAGGTGCCACACCACTTCGAGCGGCTGTGACAGATCGCGGAACTCAACAGCCGTCACATCGGAGAGATATTCGTAGCTCTGCGCCGGCTCATCATGGAGCCACTGAATGATCTCGTGAACTCTCGCGGCGCTAACAATCACCGTGGTTTCGCCCCGGGCAACGACCACGCGCGACACGGCACCGGGAAACTGGGCTTCAACGGCCGCGGCGGATACACTGATCGGCCCGCCATGCACCGGAACGTTTCTGGGGGTGACCGGCGTGGCGTCGCTGCCGGTGCCAGGGTGAACGATCGTGAACGGATGACTCATCGGAACATTCGGCGAATCAGGGCGCGGAGCGCGTCTGGTGAACCGAGTTGCCGAATGGTTCGGACAGCTCGTCAATGCGCGACGCGGGGATGTAGAGCTTGCTGATCGGGTCGGGCGACATCTCGTCGCGAATGCCGGCCTGCGCGTTGCGCTCATTCATGATCTTCTTCTGCAGCATCATGATTCCATAGATCAGGCCTTCGGGGCGCGGCGGGCAACCGGGAACGTACACATCCACCGGAATGATCGTATCAATGCCCTGCACCACGGCGTAGTTGTCAAACATGCCGCCAGTGGATGCGCAGGCGCCCATCGAGATGCACCACTTGGGCTGCGGCATCTGCTGCCAGATCCGCCGAATAATCGGCGCGAGTTTGAACGGCACTCGGCCGGCGCAAATCAAAACGTCGCTCTGGCGCGGCGAGAAGGCCATGCGTTCCATGCCGAACCGCGCGAGGTCGTACTTGCTCGCGGCGGAGGCCATGAATTCGATGGCGCAACAAGCGGTGCCGAACGGCATCGGCCAGAGGGAGTTGGCGCGGCCCCAGTTGACCAGGAAGTCGAGCTTCGTGGTCACCCACGACTCGCCCGGCCGCGCGTCCATATGGACCATCTCGGTGGCCGGCCCATGGCCGGCGAACTCAGCTCCGTTCAGTCCCACTGGAGCGCTCCCTTTTTCCAGACGTAGATGAATCCCACAAGCAGAATCAGCATGAACACGATCATTTCGCCGAGGCCAAAGAACGAGATCTGGCCGGCCGGGCACGCGCCTGCGACGAGCGGCACCGCGCAGGAAAGCTGGCGGTAATACGCGCCCCACGGAATCATGAAGACGGTCTCGATGTCGAATACGATGAAGAGCATCGCGACCATGTAGAACTTGACGCTGAACCGCTCGCGCGCGTCGCCGAGGGGAGTGATGCCCGACTCATACGGCGTCTGCTTTTCCGGAGTCGGCCGAGCGCGCACGGTGAAGTGCGAGAGGCCGAGCATTCCCACCGCGTTCATGACAACGAACCCGGCGAGGAGCAGGATGGGGAGGTAAGTTCGATCCATTTGCGATAGAGGGTCGCTCGTGAAATGCTTCACGAACAGAGGATAAGTTATTTGTTGGTATGGAGTAGTGTCAACGAGCCACCTGAGGTATCGGCCGGGGGTTTCGGAGCTATCACGTGGTGCGGACAACGGCGGGAATGTTTGGATAACTCGGCGGCGGGCGCCGCCGTACCTTTCGTACTCCTTCTTTACTCACTTCTTTAAACATGACTATTAAAAACGACCGCTGGATCATTGAGCAGGCCAAGCTCGGTATGATCGAGCCCTTTGAGAGCTCCCAGCAGCGCGATGGCGTCGTCTCGTACGGCGTGAGCTCGTACGGCTACGACATGCGGGTGGCGCCCGAGTTCAAGATTTTCAGCAACGCGCTGAGCTCCATTGTTGATCCGAAGAACTTCGACCCGAAGTGCTTCGTGGAGTTCACGGGCGATGTTTGCATCGTGCCGCCCAACTCGTTCGCGCTTGCGCGGAGCATCGAGTACTTCAGGATTCCGCGAAACGTGGTCACCATCACGGTGGGCAAAAGCACGTACGCCCGCTGCGGGATCATCACCAACGTCACGCCCTTCGAGCCTGAGTGGGAGGGTCACGTGACGCTGGAAATTTCGAACACCACTCCCCTGCCCGCGAAGATTTACGCCAACGAAGGCATTGCGCAGGTGCTGTTCTTCGAGGGTGAGCCGCCGATTACGAGCTACAAGGATAAGAAGGGCAAGTACCAGGGGCAGCGGGGAGTGACGCTGCCGAAGATTTAACGCGCGGTATTTCAACGCCGAGACCGCACCACCCGCTGTGGCATCGCGCCCACTTCGTGGGTAGTGCATGGTGAGGCCGGTTTGACACAACCGTGACACGAATCACATTATTGCGCATCGGTAACTGTCTCCGGCAGTTGGCTAAACAGGCCCGCAAATCGACCGAACATTCTCCCCAGGAGCGTTGCACGATGCACGTACGCCGAAGTTTCCTCCGGCTGTCGACCGCCGGGTTTGCCCTCGTTCTTGCGACCTCGTCGCTCGCCGCCCAAGGCGGCTCAGCGTCCGGTATCGTCAAGGATTCCGCCACGGGCTCGCCCATTGGGCAGACCCGGGTGCACGTGTCCGGGACCACCACCGGGGCGATGACCACGGACAACGGTCGGTACGTGCTTCGAGGCATCGCGCCCGGCGCGGTGACCCTCGAGTTCAGCCGCATCGGCTACACGCAGAAGCGGATGACCGTCAACGTCGCAGCGGGTGCACCGCTCGTAGTGGATGTCAACCTCGCCCAAGCCACCTTCTCGCTCGACGCCGTCGTGACGACCGTCAGCGGTATTCAGCGAAAAGTCGAACTCGCCAACTCGACGACGCAAATCGCCGTCGCCGGCACGGTGAGTGAGCTGCCGGTCTCCAACCTCGGCAGTCTGCTTTCCGGACGCGCCTCCGGCGTGCAAGTCGTGCAGACCGGCGCCACGGGTACCGGCTCGCGCATTCGTATTCGCGGCCAGAACTCATTCTCGCTCAGCAACGATCCGATCGTGATGATCGACGGCGTACGCGCGACGTCCACCACGAACAATGCGATCGGCACCGGTGGATCGGGCCCGTCGCGACTGGACGATCTGAACCCGAATGAAATCGAAACGATTGAAATCGTGAAAGGCCCGTCGGCGGCCACGCTGTACGGCACCGAAGCGGCGAACGGCGTGATCGTGATCAAGACCAAGCGCGGCCGCGCTGGCGCGACGCGCTACAGCGTCTCGATGGAAACGGGCAGTATCACCAACGTTGCCAAGTACCCGGACCTCTGGTCGCTCTGGGGCAAGACGACGGCGGCGCCGACCGTTTCGAACATCTGCCTCCTTACTGCAGTGGCCGCCGGTACCTGCACGGTGGACTCGCTCTCGCACGGCAACGTGCTGAACACACCGGGCCTCACGCCGATCGGCTCTGGCGCACGCACGCAGTATTCGCTCCAGATCTCGGGCGGCACGGAAGGCCTTCAGTATTTCGTCTCCGGCCAGACCGAAACGGAAACCGGCGTGTACAAGATGCCGGACAACGAAGTCGGTCGCCTCAACCTGCGCCGCGGCGTCAGCCTGCCCGGCACGCAGATGCGGCCGAACACGCTCGCCCGTAACAGCCTGCGCGCGAATCTCAATGCCCGCCTCTCGCCCGACCTGACGATTCAGACGTCGTCGGCGTTCATCAATAGCAACGCACGATTTCCGCAGAATGAAGACAACAGCAACGGCCTCATGGTCGCGGCCGTTGGTGGCCAGTGGCGTGGCGATCTCGCCGATGCACAGGGCGACTCACTTCACGGCTATCGCTCGTTCATGATGGGCGACGTGCTCTCGCAAACCACGACGCAGGGCATCAACCGCTTCATCAACAGCGTGTCGGCGCAGTTCACGCCCACGTCGTGGCTCGCAGCGCGGGCATCGGTCGGCGCGGATTTCGCGCTGCGTAGCGATCTCTTCCTCTCCAAGGTTGGCGAAGGCCCGAATACGGGCACCACGCGCACAGGCTCCATTCAGAGCACGAGTGCTGACCTCAACCAGCAGAGCGTTGACCTCGGCGCCACGACCACCTTCCAGTTGCTCCCCTGGCTCAACTCGAAGACGTCGGTTGGTATGCAGTACCTGCGCAACGCCTCCGGGAATACCACGGGCACGGGCATCGGCCTTCCGCCCGGCGGTGTGACGGTTTCGACCGCCGCGACGCGGTCGAGCTCACAGAGCTTCAATGAAAAGCGTACCCTCGGCTACTATGTCGAACAGGTGCTCGGCATTCAGGACAAGCTCTTCCTCACGGGCGGCGTTCGCCGTGATGCCGCGAGCGCCTTTGGTAAGACGCTCAACGCGGTGTACTACCCGAAGGTTGGCGCCTCGTGGCTGCTCTCGAGCTATGACTGGTTCAAGCGCCCGTCGTGGGTGACGTCACTGCGCGTTCGCGGCACGTACGGCGCCTCGGGCCAGATTCCCGGCGCAACGGACGCGGTACGGTACTACTCGGCCGCTTCGACGACGCTCTCCAACGGTAGTGATACGCCGGGCGCGTCGCTCGGTTCGCTTGGCAACGCGCAGCTCAAACCGGAGTTCTCGGCCGAAACCGAATTCGGTTTTGACCTGAACCTCTTTGAAAGCCGCGCGAATATTGAACTGACGCACTACGACAAGAAGACGTCAGATGCCCTGATCAGCCGACTGATCGCCCCTTCGCTCTCAGGGCTCTCGAATCAGTTCGTGAACGTCGGCAGCGTGCAGAACAAGGGCTGGGAACTGACCTACACGCAGCATGTGATCGAGCGGAAGGACCTCTCCGTCGAGTTCACGCTGACGGGTTCGACGCTCGACAACAAGATGCTGAAGCTCGGCGATGGCATCTCGCCCATTGCCTCGGGCAATCGCAACACGCAGCGCAATCTTCCAGGCTACCCGCTCTTCGGCCTGTGGGATAAGTCGATCACGTATAACGATGCGAATGGCGACGGCATCATCGTGCTGAGCGAAATGACGTTCAGCGATACCGCGGTGTACCAAGGTTCGACACTGCCGACGCGCGAAATCGCGTTCTCGCCCTCGGTGTCGCTGTTCAACAACAAGCTCCGCATTTCATCGCAGATTGACAGCAAGTGGAACTTCAAGAAGTTCAACAACACGCTCCGCCACCAGTGCATGAATGGCGTGTCGTGCCGCGGCCGGTATGACAAGACGGCCTCGCTGAAGGAACAGGCCTATGCGCTGGCAACGTCGCAGTCGGTGTACACGGGCATGTTCGAGGACGGGGCATTCACCCGTTGGCGCGAAGCGTCCATCTCGTACGAAATGCCGACGTCGTGGGCCCGTATGCTGCGCACCAACAGCTGGACGGTGATCCTCACCGGCCGCAATCTCGGCGTCAAGACGAAGTACAGTGGTGTTGACCCGGAAGCAGCGGCGTCCAACAGCGATACGCGCGGCAATGAGGAGTACTTCGCCACGCCACCGCTCAAGTACTACACGGTTCGTTTCAACTTCGGCTTCTAGAGGCTTCGACTCATGCACTCATATTTGAACGCTCGCCGAGTACGCACGCTGGTGAGCTCCGTCGCCGCCGCGGTAGCGATGGTCGGATGCAGCAGCAAGATTCTCGGCGTGGACACGCCAGACGTACTGTCCGCAACGGCACTCAGCGGTTCGCTTGGCGCGACCACGATTCGCAACGGTGCCCTGCAGGATTTTACGGTAACGTTCTCGGGTTCGCAGGACGGATTCATCGTTTCCACCGGCAACATGGGTGACGAAGTGCAGACGTCGGACACCTTTGCCGACCGGTACTTCACGGACGGACGCCGGCAGACCGACGTGTTGGGCGGCGCTACGAACAGCACCTATAACGGACTCCACCTCGCCCGCGCGGACTTGACGTCAGCGATTCTGGCATGGGTTCCGGTAAAGTCGGCGACGGTCGCCGCCGTGAAGGACTCGCTCAGCGAGCTCTACACGATGCGCGGCGTCACGGAGAACCTCTTTGCCGAGGCGTACTGCTCCGGCGTACCGTTCAGCATCGTGAAGGCCGACGGTTCGTTCGCCTATGGCTCAGCGCAGACGACGGCGCAACTGCTGACGGCGTCTGTTGCGTCGATCGACTCGGCGCTCGCCCTGGCGACGGGCGTGTCGTATAAGTCCTTCGCTCAGGTTGCCAAAGGCCGGGCATTGCTCAACGCCGGCCAGTTCGCCGCGGCGGCTGCAGCGGTGGCTGGTGTGGCCACGACCTACAAGTACACGCTCTATCACTCGGTCGCGACTGGCCGCCAGCAGAACGGCATCTACAACGGCACGTTCGTGGCGGGCTCGCGTTACACCGTTGGCACGCGTGAAGGCACGAACGGGCTTGACTACCTCACAACGCCGGCCGACCCGCGTGTACCGTGGACGGCATCGACCCGTTCTGGATTCGACGGTACGAGCCGCAACCTGCCGGTGGAACAGAAGTACCCGGCCCAAGGCTCTTCCGTGGTGCTGGCTGATGGCATCGAAGCACGCCTGATCGAGGCCGAAGCACGGCTTCAGGGCGCTACGCAGGGTGACCGTGACGCGGTGTTCGCTTTGCTCAACACGCTCCGCGCAACAGGCCTGACGACGGCCATTGCCGCGCTGCCGGCTTCGCCGACAACGCAGGCGGCGGCGGTGGACATGCTCTTCAAGGAGCGCGCATTCTGGCTCTGGCTGACGGGACACCGGCTTGGCGACATGCGGCGCCTGATTCGTCAGTACGGCCGCACGGCAGCGACCGTGTTCCCGGTGGGAACGCTCGCACTCCGGCCGGGCGACACGTACGGCACGGATGTGAACTTCATCATTCCGTTCCCGGAAAAGAACAATCCCCAGTTCACGGGTTGCCTGGATCGGAATCCGTAGGCGGAGTTCTGCTTGAAGTGAAACGGGCGGGCCAGCAATGGTCCGCCCGTTTTGCGTTAAGCCGCGCTGCTCGGCGACCCCGAGTTTCTGGTAATCGTCCCCACGGCGCGAGGCAACGATAACTTGATGCATGGCTCTCACCCGCCGCGAAGCGTTGTCGCAAGTCGCACAGGTTGCGGCGATGGCGTCACTTCCGCGCGATGCATGGGCGTTCCGGGCGGGAGATCCGCTCGACGGCACAATCGCCGAATATCAGGCTGGCCGGCGTAGCGGCGAGTGGACGGCGACTGAAGTCACTGCCCGTGCGCTCGAGCGTTGCCGCACCGATGGCGCGAAGTGGCGCGCGATTGATGCGCTGGCCATCACGGCGATGGACGAAGCGCGAGCGGCCGACGTGCGGCTCCACGCCGGCACGAGCCGCGGTCCGCTCGATGGAGTCCCCGTCTTTGCGAAGTCGATCTACGATGTCGCGGGACTTCCGACGACGGGTTCGAGCGCCGAATGGGCGCAGCTCTTTCCGGAACGAGTGAACCGCGATGCGCTCGAAGTCACTCGGCTTCGCGCGGCTGGCGCTGTGGTTCTTGGCAAGACGGCTGCCGATGATTTTGCCTACCGCGGCAATGGGACGAGTAGCCACACCGGTCAGGTGCTGAATCCGCATGACCCCCTCGGCGCGCGAACTCCCGGTGGCTCCAGCGCCGGATCGGCTGTGGCCGTAGCCACCGGAATGGCCTTTGCTGCTCTCGGAACCGACGATGGCGGCTCCAATCGCATTCCGGCACAGTTCGCCGGCGTGGTGGGCATGAAGCCCACATTCGGCCTCGTGCCGCGCACCGGTGTGATCCCCACATGGCCGTATCTGGACACGCATGGGCCGCTCGCACGGAGCGTGGCCGATGCCGCCTTGCTCCTCGCTGCTATCAGCGGTGCCGACCTTTCGGACCCCCTCGCGAAATCTGACGGGTGGGACCCCGCTCCGCTGGCTGCTCTGGCGAACGGCCTGCTGCGTGGTGTTCGCCTTGGAATCGTCGAGCCACACGCGCCGCGCACACAGATGACGGCTGAGGCGCTTGCGATGTGGGATCGGGCGCTGGGCGATCTGCGGGCGGCCGGTGCGACGGTGGAGCCATTTGAGGCGGCGGTGACGCGTGTGAACTATCGCGACCAGTTCGCCGCCTCGGCTCGCGAGCGCAACGATGTAGCGGTCAACGCAAACTCCCCTGCACCCACGGCGAATGCCCTGCTCCGTTATTTCGCCGGCCGAACGAGTGATCCTCGTGCGATGATTCGGCGTGGATATGCAGTGTACCAAAAGTTTTATGACGTGCTTCCGGCAACGTTCGAAGCATGCGAGCCCTTGCTCGATCAGCCGATGGGTGACGACTCCGCGGGACGATCGTTCGCGCGTTCACGCGCCGGAGTTGTGGCAGCGTTGGCGGCGTCCATGCGCGCAGCCGGCGTGACAGCCATGGTTTACCCCACGATGCCGTTCAACGCCCCGCGCGCCGTTGACCCCTGGCCCGACGTTCGGACACCTCTTGGATTCGGCAACTGGCTCGGCTTGCCGGAGGTGTCTGTTCCGGCCGGGCGCGGAACTGACGGATTGCCGTCGCTGAACGTGTCATTCGTGACGCTGCCGGGTGATGATGGCCGCGCGCTGGCCCTGGCCCACGCCTATGAGACGCAATCCCGTCGGTTCGTGAAGCCCTGAGCGCACGAACGGCACGCCCGCCAGGTTCATGAGTCTGTCAGGCAGATGTCAGGTGCGGATACCAAATTACGCGCTATGCTGCTGACCGAAACGATCTTCGTCGCCCTCGCCGCGCTTCGCGCCAATACGATGCGCTCGCTCCTGACGATGCTTGGCATTGTCATCGGCATCGGGGCCGTCATCTCCATGGTCGCGCTCGGCAACGGCGCGCAAAGCCAGGTGAAAGACCGCATTGCGAGGCTCGGCACGACAGTGCTTTGGATTACGCCGAATCGGGTGAATCAGGGGGGCATAAGCCAGGCCGGTTCCATGGCCAAGCTCACCCTGAGGGATGTCACTGCTATTGCGGCTAACTCGCCGCACGTCGTGGACGTGAACTACCAGCAAGACCGAAACTTTCAGGTTGTCTGGGGCCGCCAGAATACGAACGTCCAGATCACGGGTACCACGACCAACTTTCTGAGCGTTCGCAACTTCAAGATTGCCGCAGGGCGGATGTTCACGACGCAGGAAGAGGCAGGCCGAAAGCGACTAGCCGTGCTCGGTTCAACGGCGATGGAAAATCTGAACATCGACAGTCCGGCCCGAATCATTGGCGAAAAGATTCGCATTGCCTCGCGTGAGTTTACGGTGATCGGCGTCCTCGCCGAACGCGGCGCGACGGGATTCGGTGACGGCGACAATCAGATCCTCGTACCCTTCACTGTCGGCCGGTTCGAACTCTTCGGCACTGATCGATTGAACGACATTTGGGTGCAAGCTGCTTCAGAAGCCGATGTGGACGCCGCCATGGCGGAGATGCAACTGGCGCTCCGCCGCTCCCACAAACTCATCGCTGGCCGCCCCGATGACTTTCGCATCCAGAATCAGGCCGACTTTCTCGTCGCGCTCAACGAGACCACGCAAACGTTTGGTCTGCTCCTCTCCGGCATCGCGGCCGTCTCATTGCTCGTAGGAGGCATCGGCATCATGAACATCATGCTGGTGTCGGTCACGGAGCGCACACGAGAGATTGGCGTGCGCAAAGCGCTCGGCGCGACACGCTTGAATCTGCTGCTCCAGTTCCTGATCGAGGCCGTGGTGCTCTGCCTGATTGGCGGAGCAATTGGAATCGTGGCGGGCGTCGGCGGATCGTCGGCGCTGGCGAAGTCGATGGGGTGGCAGGCCGCAATTGACGTGCAATCCATCGTCGTCGCATTCGCGTTCGCGAGTGCAACCGGTTTGATCTTTGGCGTCTGGCCGGCCCGTCGCGCCGCCATGATGGATCCGATCACGGCGCTGCGATACGAGTAGGTTCAGGGTCTCGGCGCTATCGCGGGTAGCGGACAGCGGCCGGAAGAATTTGCAGATGGCTCAGGTGCGCCTGAACAGACCCTTTTTGTCCGCGGGTTCGCAGCGGAGGTACTGCGGCGGAGCGAAGGCTGTAGCGCCGAGCGCTGCAGCCGCGTGCCAGGGCCACCGCGGGTCATAGAGCATGCCGCGAGCCAGCGCGACGGCGTCAGCACGGCCGGTGGCGATGATCTGTTCCGCCTGATGAGCGTCTGTGATCATCCCGACTGAGATGACGGGCATCTGCACGACCGGCTTGATCGCCTCAGCGAACGGCACATGGTAACCCGGGCCAATCGGAATCTTCTGTGCGAGACTGAGCCCGCCACTCGTGACGTCGATGAACTCGCAGCCCATGGCGTCGAGTCGCTTCGCCAGGGCAATCGTTTGGTCGAGGTCCCAGCCGCCATCCACCCAGTCCGTTGCAGATACACGAATACCGACCGCCATGGAACGAGGGACGGCGCTGCGCACGGCTTCGAATAGCTGCAGGGTGAGGCGCATGCGATTCTCGAGACTCCCCCCATATGAATCGGTGCGGTGGTTGGAGAGCGGCGAAAGGAACTGATGCAGCAAGTAGCCGTGCGCGGCATGGATCTCAATGGCGTCGAGCCCGATCCGGTGCGCGCGCTGGGCCGACGATACGAACGCCGTCACGAGCGCGGCTATCTCTGACTCGGAGAGCGCAGCGGGTACCGGTTGCCCCTCCTTGTACGGGAGCGCTGACGGGGCAACCACCTGCCACCCATTGGGCGCGCCGGCCAGAATTGGTGCCCCACCATCCCACGGACGTTCGGTGGACGCCTTGCGGCCAGCATGCGACAGCTGAATGCCAATCGGCATTGGGCTGTATTTGCGCACCGAGCGGAGGACGGTGCCAAGCGCATCCTCCGTCGCGTCGTCGTACAGGCCGAGGTCCGCATACGTAATGCGGCCTCGCGGTTCAACCGCCGTGGCTTCGAGCAGAAGCAGTCCAGCACCGGAAAGCGCCATGCTGCCCAGATGGATTAGGTGCCAGTCCGTGGCACGTCCATCCTCTGCGGAGTACTCGCACATCGGCGAGATCACGATGCGATTGTCGAGGTGCACCGCGCCGAGATGGAGCGGAGAGAAGAGGCGGCTCACGGATACTCCTGAACGTGTGGATTCGGCAATTTGAGGTCCGACTAAACAACGAAGGGGAACCACGACGGCAACGCCGTTGCAGTTCCCCTCAATTGGTTACCGTTGCACTCTCCGGCGGTTTCCGGCGCATCCGGCGGTTGTCCGAACCACCGATAGCGCCGAGGCCACCAGCGACGAAGACTCTAGAGCTTCACCACTCCCATCGGCTCACGAACCGCATCCGCACTCTTCGCCAGCGCGACCTTTTCGTCTGCTGAGAGCGAGACTTCGATGATCTTCTCCATGCCGCCGCGGCCGAGCTTGACCGGGACGCCGAGGAAAAGATCCTTCATTCCGTATTCGCCCTGCAGCCAGGCCGAGCATGGCAGGATGCGCTTCTGGTCGCGGACGATCGCTTCGACCATCTGCACGGCGCCGGACGACGGCGCGTAGTAGGCCGAACCGGTCTTGAGGAACTTCACGATCTCGGCGCCACCGTTGCGGGCGCGATCAACGATCGCATCGAGCTTGTCCTTGGCCATCAACTGTGTGATCGGGATGCCACTGACTGACGTGTAGCTGATGAGCGGAACCATCGTGTCGCCGTGGCCACCGAGCACCATCGCCTGGATATCACGCACGGAGACGTCGAGTTCCATCGCGAGGAACGAGCGGTAGCGGGCCGTGTCGAGGACGCCGGCCATGCCAATGACGCGCTCGCGCGGAAAACCTGAGGCCTTCATGGCAACGTAGCACATCACGTCGAGCGGATTGGACACCACGATGATGATCGCATTCGGTGATGTCTTCGCGACCTGCTCCGCGACGGACTTCACAATGCCCGCGTTCGTGTTCAGCAGGTCATCTCGGCTCATGCCAGGCTTCCGGGCGATGCCCGCCGTGATCACGACAATGTCGGATCCGGCCGATTCGTCATAGCCATTCGAGCCGATGACGCGCGAGTCGAAGAGTTCAATAGGAGCGGACTCCCACTGGTCGAGCCCCTTCCCCTGCGGGACGCCATCCGCGACGTCGACCATGACGACGGTGCGCGCGAGTTCCTTCTCGGCGATACGCTGGGCGGCGGTCGCACCGACGTTGCCAGCGCCGACTACTGTGATCTTGTTAACCATTGGTCCGTTCGAAGTAGAGGTGTGGTTCAGACCGGTTCAAGATAGCGAAACGCCACACTTCAGGACCGGCCGGAAAAACCGCCCGCTAACCGCCAACCTGTGACAGCGCCTTGAGTCCGCCAACCTGCATCTGCAGCAAGTTGTGCTCTTTCGGTTTATTCGCGAGCGCCTGGATGAACAGCGGCTCGAGCCGTTCGCCCGACCTGAGCGGATCGCGCAGGTTCACCTCATGGTCGCCATACAGGCAGGTGCGGAGACGCCCGTCCGCTGTAAGCCGGACGCGGTTGCACGTCCCGCAGTAGGTGTGCGACATCGGAGTAATCACGCCAATCGTGCCAGGCGCGCCGGCCGCTCGGTAGTACTTCGCCGGGCCGTTCCCCATCACTGGTCCAGAAGACGGCTCAAGCGCACCGATCGCCTCGGACGCCCTGCTGAGGACCTCGTCGCTCGGCACAACGTGTTCCCATGTCAACCCGGCCATCTCGCCAACGGGCATCAACTCGATGAAGCGGACGTGCACGGCATGATCAAGGGTGAGCCTGGCAAAATCGCCGATTTCGTCATCGTTGATTCCGCGCATCACCACCACGTTGTACTTCACCGGATCGAGGCCGGCTGCCGCTGCCGCCCGTAGCGCGCCGACTGGGTCGAATCCAAGATCGCGACGCGCGATGGCCTTGATACGATCAGGACGCAGTGAGTCGGCGCTGATATTCACGCGGTCAAGCCCGGCGGCCGCGAGTGATGCCGCCATCACCGGTAGCTTCACGCCATTCGTCGAGAGCGCGATGTCCTCGACCCCTGGAATCGCTTTCAGCATCGCGATCAACTTTTCGAGCTGCGGTCTGATGGTCGGTTCGCCGCCCGTGATTCGGAGACGCTTCAGGCCGAGCGGCGCAAGCTGCGTTACGACCTCGGTGATCTCTTCGTAGCTCAGGATGTCGCCCTTCGGGAGCCAGTCGAGCCCCTCGAGCGGCATGCAGTACACGCAGCGGAAGTTGCACCGGTCGGTAACCGAGATCCGCAGATACTCGATTGACCGGCCAAACTGGTCGAGTGACGTCGTCATGGCGTACCGACCCTTGCCGCGGCACCGGTGCCCGCATGAACCCATTCACGGGTGCCATCCAGGTAGTGCTCGCACTTCCAGATGGGTACGCGTCGTTTCAGCTCCTCAATCACCTGCCGGCATCCGTCAATCGCCATCGCACGATGCGCATGCGCGACGGCTACCGCGACGCTTGCCTCGCCAATCGTGAGTTCTCCGACGCGGTGTTCGACCGCGACGCGTGCGCCATGGAATTCCAATTCCACCTCAGCGGCGATCGCCTCGAGCTCACGAATCGCCATCGCGCCGTACGCACTATACGCGATTCCGGAAACGGCGCGCCCGCCGTTCGTGTCTCGAACAGCGCCCACAAAGAGCGAAACCGCTCCCATATCAGGTCCGGCAACTCTCGCCTGCAGCGCCGGCACGTTGATGGCCTGCTCGACGATCGCGACGTGCGTCATCCGCCCGCCACCGGAGGGATGATGGCAACTTCGTCCCCCTGAGCGACCAGGTGCTCCGGTGATGCGTACTCCTGATTGACTGCAACGAGTGCCGGCGGCAGACCGCGTCCCGGCGCCAACGCGCGAATGGCGGCCAGAACATCAGCCACCGACGCGCCTTCTCCTAGCGTCAGTGCAATTGACGGCGCGCCTAGTGCTTCGGCGTAAGAGGCAAACAGAAGGACGTTCAACTGCACTGGGAGGCGACTGAGGTGGGTCTGCCGGAAAACAAGCGTGGGCTCCGGCACCGGTTGGTGCACGGAGCTCACATAGCACGCATATCTCGTTACGCGTCTGAGAGTTCCGAGATATCGATGTCGGATACGAGTGCGCGAAGCTCCTTTGACGGCTTGAAGACCGGAACGGGCCGGGCGCTCACTTCTACCGGCGAGCCCGTACGCGGATTCCGCGCCATGCGAGTCTTCCGCTGGCGGATCTTGAAGGTGCCAAACCCGCGCACCTCAATGTTCTTCTGCTCCTTGAGAGCGTCCTTTATTGCGTCAAGAAACGAATCAACCACGCGGGCGCAGTCCTTCTTCGAGATCATAGGGCCCGAAGTCTGCGCTATGGCGTCAGTTACGTGCTCGACCAGATCTGCCTTGGTCATCGACGTCCTCAACTGATGGCGACTGCCTTGAAACGTGCTAAACCCCTAAGTGCCTAGAGTTTAGGCCTTCAGGGGGCACAGTGTCAAGCCGTACGCCGTTTAGCCACCGCCGCCATGAAGTCGTCAAAGAGCCCCTGGGCGTCGTGGGGGCCCGGGGCGGCCTCAGGGTGATACTGCACCCCAAAGACGGCCAAGGTGCGGTGTTTCAGCCCCTCAATCGACCCGTCGTTCAAGTTCAAATTGGTCACTTCCAGGTCCGGAGCGCCGGGTATCCCGTCGGCGCCACCTTCCACCGCGAAGCCGTGGTTCTGGGCGGTAATCAGCACCTTGCCGGTCGCCAGGTCCTTTACCGGATGGTTTCCACCCCGATGTCCATACGGAAGTTTGAAGGTCCGTCCGCCAAATGTGAGGCCAAGAATCTGATGGCCGAGACAGATGCCGAATACCGGAATCCCCTCTGCGGCGATCGCTTTCACCGCGGCCGGTGCATAGGTCACGGCTTCTGGATCACCAGGCCCATTGGAGAGAAACACTCCGTCAGGCTTCATGGCGATTACGTCTTCGGCGGGCGTTTGCGAAGGCACAACCGTCGTCCTACAGCCCCGCGACTCGAAGAGGCGCAGTATGTTGTGCTTGATCCCGTAGTCATAGGCGACGATGTGTTGCTTGGCCTTCGGATCGCCCCATACGTATTGGTTCTTGGTGGAGACCACGGTCGCCAAGTCGAGTCCCGCCATCGACGGGCAGGCTTCGAGCAAGGCCTTGGCCTCTGCCGTTGGTTCCTTGCCCGCGCCCATGACGCCGCGAAGCACGCCCACAGTCCTCAAGTGACGCGTGAGGCGGCGGGTGTCAACATCATGCAGGACAGGGATATTCGCCCGTCGGAGATAGTCGGCCAATCCTTCCCCAGCCCGCCAGTTCGAAAACGACCGCGAGAGCTCGCGAACGATGACGCCCGAGACCTGCGGACTGGCCGACTCAGGGTCTTCCTCGTTCGTGCCGTAGTTCCCGACCATCGGCGTCGTCATCACAACGATCTGGCCGCAATACGAAGGGTCCGTGAAGACTTCCTGGTAGCCACTCATGTTCGTGGTGAAAACCACTTCGGCCACTGCAGGAGCGCTGTTGGAAGAATCCACCTGCCCACGAAACAGGGTTCCATCCTCAAGGAGGAGGAACCCTGGATTCGAACGGAGAGAACTCACGTCGATTTTACGGTGTCTTCTTGGCTGGCTCGGGCGCCTTCTTCGACGCTTCGGGCTGCTTGGTGTCGCCAGCGGGCGGAGTTGGAATCGCCTGCAACGGCACGGCGGGCGCGGTTGCACCTGGCGCGGCCGAAGGCGCCGGAGCGCTCTTGCTAGCCGGTGGAGCAAACGACTGATCCAGCACTGAGCGTGGACCAGACGTGCGCGCCGCCATTAGCTGCATGATGAACGCGAGGCCAATGAAAAGTCCGGCGGCCCACCAAGTGACTTTGGTGAGCAGATTGCCAGCCTGACGCGCGCCGAACAGGGCATCGCCAGCCGACGCTCCGCCGAAGCTGGCCGCGAGGCCACCGCCCTTGCCCGACTGGAGCAGAACAGCTCCCATCAGAACGAAGGCGTCTATGAGGAGGAAAATGATCAGCGCTCTATACATCCGTATGACCTGAGTTGCCGAAGTGAGGTAAGCCTCTAAGCATAGCCGACTTAACCGACGCGCTCAAGTGGAGGGAACGCGATAATCAGTTACGAACGATACTCGCCCACCCGTCAGCCTCCAGGCTGGCACCCCCGACGAGCAGGCCTCCGACCTCAGGCGCTGCCAGAAGGCTCCCTGCGTTGCCTCGATTGACGCTCCCGCCGTAGAGAATAGGGATTCCCTCCCCCCGTGCTCCGGCCAACGTCCGCAGCTCCTGCCGAATAGCCATGTGCACGGTGCTGGCATCGGCCGGGGTCGCCGTCTTGCCCGTGCCAATGGCCCAGACCGGTTCGTATGCCAGCAGGAATGTGTGCAACTGTGCCTTATCGACCTCTGCGACTCCGGCCCGAAGCTGACGGAGCACGACGTCCACCGTCCTGCCGGCCTCACGTTCCGCGAGCGTCTCGCCAACGCAGAACAGCGGCGTCAGGCCGGCCCGCACTGCTGCGGCGACCTTTTTGCCAGCCTGTTCATCCGTTTCGCCAAACACGTGGCGTCGCTCGGAATGGCCGACGAGCGTATAGCGGGCGCCGGCGCCGCGCGCGATCGACGCCGAGTTCTCGCCGGTGAATGCGCCGTGGTCTTCCCAGTGGATGTTCTGCACGCCGACCTTGATGTCGCTGCGATCCTGCAGCGCGATCGTCACCGTGTGCAGCGAAAGCGCCGACGGGAAGAAGATCACCGTGCGGTCCTGCGTTTTTGGGTAGTACGCCAGGAACTGGCGGAGAAACGCCTCTGCGTCAGCCGGGGCCTGATTCATCTTCCAGTTCGCCGCAAATACTGGATGCTTCACGTGGAGGCCTTGGGGTCAAGACATTCTACCCCGGGGAGCGCCTTTCCCTCGAGAAACTCGAGCGATGCGCCGCCGCCGGTGGAGACGTGACTCATTTTCGCCGCGAGGCCGGCGTGCTCGACGGCGGCGGCTGAATCGCCACCGCCAACAATCGTGGTCGCCCCCGCAGCGGTGGCATCGGCCATGGCGTGAGCGACGGCCATCGTGCCGGCATCGAAGGGCGACTTTTCAAAGACGCCCATGGGACCATTCCAGACGATCGTCTTCGCCGTACCAATGGCGCGCGCATACGATGCGCACGTGTCGGGGCCGATGTCGTACATCGCCTCGCTTGCCGGAATCGCATCGCGTCGCACGGCGTGCGCCTTGGCACCCGCGTCGACCGACGTGGACACCGTCGCGTCGTGCGGCAGCGTGAGTCGAAACCCCGCGCGTTGCACCAACGACGCTGCGAGTTCTACGCGATCGGGTTCGACGAGCGAGTGTCCTGTTTCGAACTCCATCGCCTTGTAGAACGTACAGGCCATCGCGCCGCCAATGAGGAGCCCATCAACTTTTGGCAACAACGCTTCGATGACATCAATCTTTCCCGAAATCTTGCTGCCGCCCAGAATCGCAATGAATGGCCGCTTCGGATGCTCGAGCGCGCTGCCCAAATACTCCAACTCACGCTCCATGAGCAGGCCAGCAACAGCAGGCCGCAAGAACGACGCGACGCCAGCCGTTGACGCATGTGCTCGGTGCGCAGCGCCGAACGCATCATTCACGTAGACGTCGCCCAACTCCGCCATGTCCTTTGACAGCGCGGCATCGTTCTGCTCTTCGCCTGGCAGGAAACGCGTGTTCTCGAGGAGCAGCACCTCCCCCTCCGCAAGCGCGCGAGTGGCCGCAACTGCATTCATGCCCACGGTGTCCTCGCACCATTTGACGGTGGTCCCAAGCGCAGCCGATACCACGTCCACGAGCGGTCGCAGTGAGTAGTTCGCTTCCACTTTCGCCTTGGGCCGTCCGAGATGCGACAGCAATACCACGCGCGCGCCACGCTCGCGGAGGTACGCGATGGTCGGGACAGCAGCGCGAATACGAGTCGCATCCGCGACCTCCCCTCCGCGCAACGGTACGTTGAAATCCACGCGCACCAATGCGCGCCTTCCGCGAATCTCCGCGGCGGTGAGGTCGCGAACGGTTTTGCGTTGCATCGCGGTGAGGAGTTCCTAGAGACTCTTGCCGATGAATTGCATGAGGTCCACACACCGGCAGGCGTAGCCCCACTCATTGTCATACCAGCCGGAGACCTTGACCATCGTGCCGTCAATCACATTGGTGCAGAGCGAATCCACGATGCACGAGTGAGGGTTGCCGATGTAGTCGCTCGACACCAACTCCTCAGTGGCCAATTGCAGGATGCCCTGCAGCGGACCCTCGGCAGCGGCCTTGAACGCGGCGTTCACCTCGGCGATCGTCGTGGCCTTTTCCACCTCGACGGTCAATTCCGTGAGCGACACGTCGGGCGTCGGAACGCGAATGGAAATGCCATCGATTTTCCCCTTCACTTCCGGAATGACCAGCGACGTGGCCTTTGCCGCACCGGTTGTCGTCGGAATCATCGACAACCCAGCGGCTCGCGCCCGGCGCAGGTCCTTGTGCGGCAGGTCAAGGACATTCTGATCGTTGGTGTAGCTGTGGATCGTCACCATTGACGCGTGCTTGAAGCCAAAGGTGTCGCGAATGACCTTGACCATCGGCACGAGGCAGTTGGTCGTGCACGAGGCGTTCGAGATGATGTGGTGGGACTTCGCATCGTACTTGTTGTCATTCACGCCGAGCACAACGGTCAGGTCTTCACCCTTCGCCGGAGCCGAGATGATGACCTTCTTCGCGCCACCGGCGATGTGCTTCTTCGCGTCCTCGGCGTTCGTGAATCGGCCGGTCGACTCGAGGACGACGTCGACGCCGAGGGCCTTCCACGGCAACGCCGCCGGATCCTTATCCTTGAAGATCTTGATCCGGTCACCGTCAATCGTGATCGAATCCGCATCAGACGTAACGGTCCCTTTGTACGTGCGGTGCACCGAGTCGTACTTGAAGAGATGTGCGAGCGTCTTGGTATCGGTCAGGTCGTTGACCGCGATGAAATCAATTGGCGCGTGCTGTTCCTTGGCGGCGCGGATGACTTGTCTACCAATCCGACCGAACCCGTTGATGCCGACTCTCAGAGACATAAGAAGCAGGAAATAGGGAGGAAGAGACAGTGCTTAGTCGGCCGCCGAGCGCGCGCGACCGAACGTGAGGTAACTGACAATCCGGGCGCCTGCGTCGAACAGCGCGCCCCCAACAGCGTTCAACGTGGATCCGGTAGTGAGCACATCGTCAACGACGATGAGGTGCGCCCCAGCCATGCGCTCACGCGCGGCATCGTTCACGCGAAACACTGCGTGAACGTTCGCGGAACGTTCCGACGGAGTCAACCGCGTTTGCGTCTCGTTGAACCGGTCGCGCGACACAACATCGTTCCAGACGGGAACGCACTGGCGTTTACCTACGGCGCGCGCGAGAAGTTCAGCCTGGTTGTAGCCGCGTTCGCGCTGGCGGACTCGCGCCAAGGGTACCGGAACGAGGGCCGTTCGTTCGGCGACGACATCAGATGGCCACGCCACGCGGGCCATGCGTTCACCGATCTCGTCGGCGATGGCACTCCAGCCATCGTATTTCAGCGCGTGCACCGCGGCGCTTGCCGCCGAATCGGGGACCCAGCAGACCGAGCGCACGGCCCGCACGAATGGGGGAAATGTGGCGCAGTATGCACAGTCAATGCGAAGCGACGGATGACCGCAACGCTCGCACCGCGGCGCGGGCAAAGCGGCGATGCGCGACCAACAGGCACCGCACATCAGTCCGGATTCCATTCCGCCGCTGCAATTCACACAGGAGAGCGGCAGCAGCAGGTCGAGCAGCCCGGATGCCATCATCGACAGGCGTCGTGCATTACCGAGCGGTCTGGCGCCACGCCAAACCAGCGCTCAAATGCCAGTGCGCCTTGTTCGACGAGCATCGGCAGGCCATCGCTCGCCCGAAGTCCGCGGCCCCGGCACGCGAGCACCCAGGGCGTTTCGCCTCGGCGATAGACGAGGTCGAACGCGTTACTCGCCGGATCCAGAGATGACGGATCAACCGGCACCGCATCGTCGTGGAGCCCGACTGGTGTGGCATTCACCACCAGCGCAGCCCCCCGCACCGCTGTATCAGCGTTCCACTCTGCACGCGACACCCGCGCGTAGCGCTCCGCCAATCGCTCGGCCCGACCCATCGTACGAGACCAGATGCGCGCCGTCACGCCTTCCCAACGTTCGACGGCCGCGAGGACCGCACTCGCGGCGCCGCCTGCACCAAGCACCGCGACCACCGAACCCGGTGCCGGCGCACCAACGGTTGATCGAACGGCCGCGTCGAATCCGCCGACATCGGTGTTGTCGCCGACGAGCGCGCCGTCTTCGGTCCAGAAGGTGTTTACCGCACCGGTTCGTTGCGCCACAGGGCTGAGCTGCGAACAGCACGCCGCAAAGGCCTCCTTGTGCGGCACCGTCACGTTTCCAGCCGCGTTGGCATCAATCAGCTCGTGCGCAATCTTGGCCAGGTCGCCCGGCATCACATCCAACGTTTGGTACACGATGCCCATTCCCGCGGCACGCAGCGCAGCGTTCTGCAGCCGCGGAGAGAGCGAGTGCGCTACCGGGTGACCGATCAGGACCAAGCGTCCGGGCAGATCGATCATGTTGCGTCCGGGGCCTTGGCTTCGGCTATCCGCGCGATGGCCAGATCCACCATGCGTTCGAGTTCGTCGGCCGTGGAGCGATAGAGATCGAGATCACCACCGAACGGATCCGCGATCACCTGTCCCGTCGTTGCGCGCTGCGCGTAGTCGGCGAGCAGAAAGGTCTTCCCCTCACCGCCGAGGACCGAAGCGCGCTCCACGTGATGAATCCCCATGCCAAGAATGAGGTCTGACGTATCGATGAGCTCGCGCGTGAGCACGCGGGCGCGGTGCCCGTTGAGGTCCAGCTTGCGCTCAAGGCCGACGAGCAACGCCCCGTCTGAGGCGGGCGCTCCGTCCCACGCGCTCGTGCCGGCGCTGTCGAAGGTGATCGTGGCGTTTGGATAGCGCGAAACGGCCGCGCGGCCGATGGCCTGCGCCATCGCGCTTCGGCAGGTGTTCCCCGTGCAAACAAAGAGCAGGCGCATGCTACTGGTCACTCACCAGATCGGGCGCGACCGCGCAGAGCGCTGCGGCACCAATGGCACCGGGGCGGATCAGGCGCGGGAATCGCCCCGTGCAATCCACCACCGTTGATGGCGGCGAGGGCGCGAGCGTCCCTGCGTCGAGGACACGCAACGCGCCCGAGGCAACGGCCGCCGACCAATGATCCACAATCTGCGCGGCATCCGCGGCCGGCGGATCGCCCGGTTGATTTGCACTCGTGGATGTAATGGCATCGCCGTACGCAACGATTAATCGCTGCATCGCCGGATGGGGCGTCCAACGTACCGCGATTCCCCCTTCGGGTCCGCGCAGCTGGTCCGGCACGCGACGTTCTCCGCCCGGCAGCACAAGCGTCAGCGGTCCAGGCCAGAATCGCGCGGCGAGCATCGCTGAAGATTTGGTGAGGCGTAATCCGAGGCGCTCGATCATTGCGCTGGAAGCGACAAGCAGCAGGAAGGGCTTCCCCGCTGGCCGTTGCTTGATAGCCATCAGCGCCTCAACGGCCGCGCGATCAATCGCGCCACCAAGCCCGTAGACGGTTTCCGTGGGATACCCAAGCACGCGGTGTGCGACGAGATGCGCGATCGTTCCGGGAATCGCCGCGTCGATCTCCGCCGGAGACCAGAATGGCGTGGCCTGCGGCGCGCGCGTCACTCTTTCACCATCTGCATGGCGTCGGCGCGAGCGATGTCGGATTCGTCGGTGACCTTCATGGCGCGCTCGCTGCCCCGAACGACCACAACTTCCAGTCCGAGTTGTTCGCACAACGCGGAGTCATCGGTGGCATCAACACCACTCGCCAGCGCATGCTGATGCGCTTGTAGGATCATCCCGCGGGGGAAGCCCTGCGGCGTCTGCGCGCGCCAGAGCGACGAGCGGTCCACTGTGCGCGTGATGCGGCCTGACGCGGACACCTCTTTGAGCGTGTCCACGACGGGCAGCGCGGCAATGGCCCCATGCCCCTTCCGCGCCTCCACGACCACCCGGTCGATCATGGCCGCCGTCGCCAGCGGGCGCGCCGCATCGTGGATGAGCACGTATTGGCAGGATTCAGGAAGGTCTTCGAGTCCATGCCGGACGGATTCGCCGCGCACGGCGCCACCCGCGGTAACGAGCATCCGCTCGGTATCGCATTGGAAGAGCCAGGGTGGCGGGTCGCCGGCAACATTCGGAGGAAGCACACAGACGACCATAGCGACGTCGTCGCGGTCCTGAAACAGTTGCAACGAATGCAACAACATCGGTTTGCCGGCAACCCAGCGAAACTGTTTGAGTTCGCCGGACTGCGATCCGCCGGCGCGCGTGCTCGACCCCGCGGCTACGATCACGACTCCCACGTCGCGAGCCCCGCTCACGGTGCGACCGCTTTGAAGAGATCGTTGAGCGTGCCGAGTCCAATCACCTTGAGTCCCCGTGGAACGCGCGCCGGCACCGAACGCGTGGCGACGTAGGCTGTGCGCATTCCCATCTTTTCAGCTTCGGCGAGGCGTCGCTCGACCTGAGAGACGGGGCGCACTTCCCCGCCAAGTCCAACTTCGCCGATAAAAACCGCGTGCGCGTCGGTCGGTTTGTCATGCACACTCGATGCAAGCGCCGCCGCCACCGCCAGATCGCCCGCCGGTTCCTGGAGTCGTGCGCCACCGACCACGTTCAGGAAGACGTCGAGGGACGAAAAAGAAATCCCGGCACGGCGCTCGAGCACAGCGAGCAAAAGGGCAAGACGGCGACCGTCGAACCCGGTGGTCACGCGCTGCGGCGTTCCAAACCCAGCCTTTGCGGCGAGCGCCTGTACCTCGACCAGCACCGGCCGCGTCCCCTCAATGAGCGCGGTGATCGCGCTGCCGGAGGCGTGGTGGCCTTCGCGGTTTCCCAGGAAGAGTGCGGAAGGATTCTCGACTGGAACAAGTCCGCCTTCAGTCATTCGGAACACGCCGATCTCGTCCACCGAGCCAAACCGATTCTTCGTGGCCCGAAGCACGCGATGGTCGAGCGAACTCTCTCCCTCGAAGTAGAGCACCGTGTCAACGATGTGCTCCAGTGTCTTGGGCCCGGCGATCCCTCCGCCCTTCGTGACATGCCCAATCAGAAGGACGGCAACGCCGCGTTCCTTCGCAAAGCGCATCAGCCGCGCCGCACACTCACGCACCTGTCCAACGTTGCCGGGCGCGCCCTCGAGGTCACCGGTAAAAATCGTCTGGATCGAGTCAATGATCATGACCACGGGCGGGTTCGCCTCCGCAGTTGCGAGCACGGTCTCGAGCATGGTTTCACCGAGCAACGATACGCGCCCAGCGGACGCGCCGAGTCGATCGGCGCGAAGCTTCACTTGGAGCGGCGATTCCTCGCCCGAGACGTAAAGCGTACTCGACCCGCGTGCCTCGAGTTCGGCTGCGACCTGCAAGAGGATGGTGCTCTTGCCGATCCCAGGCTCGCCGCCGACAAGCACAAGCGAACCGGGCACGATGCCGCCGCCGAGGACAAAGTCGAATTCAGCGATGCCGGTCTTGATGCGGGTAGATTCCGAACCGGAAACGTCACCGACGCGTTGTGTTTCCACGACGCGTCCGCCTGAGCCCAGCGAGCTGACGCCCGCCTTCCGGCGCGACGCGGAACCGGCGGTGGCGCGCGGCGTGACCAACTCCTCGACGAGTGTGTTCCATTCGCCGCACGCGTCGCACTTGCCGGCCCATTTCGGGTGGTCGGCGCCACATTCGGTGCAGCGATACGACGTCCGCGCTCGCGCACCCATTCGTCGTTATCCGGGCTGTCGGGCGGTCCAGTTCTCGAAGCGCGTGAACTGCTTCCGGAAGTTCAGCTTCGCAAACCCGGTTGGCCCGTTACGCTGCTTGCCGACGATCACTTCCGCGTAGCCTTCGAGCGGCGTGCCGTCAGGCATCTTTGCCACGTTGCCCTGATCGTCGATCGGCCGCTCGTACATCTCGGGGCGGTAGATGAACATGACAACGTCGGCGTCCTGCTCGATCGCACCCGATTCGCGCAGGTCCGAGAGCTGCGGCCGCTTGTTCTCGCCGGTCCGTTGTTCGGGCGCACGCGAAAGCTGCGACAGCGCCACCACCGGCAGCGACAGTTCCTTCGCGAGAATCTTGAGCGAGCGTGAAATCTGGCTGATTTCCTGCTGACGGCTTTCGCTGCCGGCGGGTCCGGACAGCAACTGGAGGTAGTCGATAATGACCATCTGGATTCCGGCCTGTGCTTTGAGGCGCCGCGCGCGGGACCGCAGCTCGAGCAGCGTGATGCCGGGTGTATCGTCAATCCAGATGGGCGCCTGGCCGAGCAGCGCAGCGGCCTTGGCAAGATTGGAATGATCCTGGCTGCTGAGCTTTCCTGAACGCAGTCGCTGTGCATCGATAAATCCTTCCGATGCGAGCATACGCTGCACGAGCGATTCCTTGCTCATTTCCAGCGAGAAGATTGCCGTCGGAATGTTTCCCTCCACGGCGGCGTATTGGGCAATATTGAGGACGAAAGCTGTCTTGCCCATCGACGGACGCGCCGCGATGATCACGAGATCCGAGGGCTGGAACCCCAGCGTGAGTTTGTCGAGATCGGCAAAGCCGCTCGGGACGCCGGTCAGCGGGCCGCCCTCGCGAAGCTGCTCAATACGCTCCATCGCCGGCCAAAGGAGTTCCTTGATGCGCGTAAACCCTTCGCCGCCGCGCGTCTGGCTGACCTGGAAAATTCTATGCTCGGCAAGGTCGAGTAATTCACTCGCGTCGGCCGGCGACTCGTGGGCCTCGACGACCAAGCCTTGTGCCACGTCGATCAGTCGACGGCGGAGTGCCTTTTCCTTGACGATCTTGGCGTGGTACTCGACGTTGGCTGCCGTCGGAATCGCGTAGAGCAGCATGCCGATGTACTCGCGCCCACCAGCGGCCTGCAGCGCCCCCTGACGTTCGAGCTCTTCCGCCAGCGTGACGGGGTCGACGACCGCGCCATTTTGGTTCAGCGTGAGCGCGGCGCGAAAAATGCGCCGGTGGCCCTCGCGATAGAACATCGTTTCTTCCAGCAGCTCGACGGCGCGTACGACCGCCTCTACGTCGAGCAGCATCGCTGAAAGGACGGCAACCTCAGCGTCTTCAGAGTACGGCGGACGTCGGTCGCGCGAGGCATCGCGCGCCGGTTCACGCCCCTGAGGCGCTATCGAAAACTCTTCTGGCGAGCTGGACATCTTCCCAGGTGGGGCGCTTCCAGTTGGGGTTACGCAGAAGCGCCGCTGGGTGGTAAGTCACTACCAACGGCACGCCGTGAAAACGGTGGATCTGCCCGCGTAATCTACCGATCGGTTCCTTCGTTTGCAGCAATGTCTGGGCCGCAAAAGTGCCAAGCGCCAAAATGACGTGAGGCTTCAGCAGGGCCAGCTGCTGCATGAGGAACGGGCTGCATGCCGCGATCTCTGCCGGCTCGGGGTTTCGATTACCCGGCGGCCGGTGTTTCAGGACATTGCAAATGAAGACGTCTTCGCGCTTGAACTGGACGGCCTCGAGGATCTTGGTCAGCAGATCGCCGGCGCGTCCGACGAACGGCAGGCCCGTCGCATCTTCAGTGGCACCAGGTGCTTCACCAACGCAAACGAACTTGGCCTGGGGGTTTCCGTGGCCCGGAACTGACTTGGTAGCGGTCGTCCAAAGCGAGCAGGCTTTGCAGGCGGCAATGGCGTTTGCCACGGCGTCGAGCGTCACCAGATGACTCGCGGCTCGCGCGCCTTCGGATACCGACCCGCCGACGTCGATCGGCCCGGACGGTACGACCACCTTGGCGGCCGCAGCCGACGGAGGCGCAGGACGTTCAATTGGCGGCGGCGCCGGACGTTCAATTGGCGGTGGCTCTGGGCGGCTGACTTTGGCGGGCGGGCGCGCGGCCATTGGTTGCATCGCTCCCGGCATGACCGGAGCGCCGACGATCTTCATGAGGTCCTCGACGGAAAGACCGTCAAGCACCAGATCCTGTTCGCCCATCTCCTTCCGCTGTTCCAGATACTGCCGCAAGCGATCCCTAGCGTCCACTCGCGCCATCCTTCCACAACAGTTCGACACGATCGAGGATCGCGTCTGCGACGGCGTCCTTACTCATCAGCGGAAGGGTCTCCGGCTTCGTTGTCTTCGTGAGAATCGTCACGCGATTGGTGTCGCCACCAAAGCCTGCACCCGTCTCCGTTGCGTCATTCGCCACAATGAAATCGAGACCCTTCGACTCCAGTTTCGCAGCGGCATTGGCGAGGATGTCATTCGTTTCCAACGCAAACCCCACGACCACGCAGCCTTTGGGCCGGGCATCACGGGTGGAGTTCAAGATGTCGTCTGTTTGCTCGAGAGCGATCGGCGCGAGGCCGGCAGACTTCTTGAGCTTTGCACCTGCAACCGCACGCGGGCGGAAATCGGCTGGCGCTGCCGCCATGACGAGCAGGTTCGCCCCAACGAGCGCCGCGCGAACCGCATCGGCCATTTCGCTGGTACGCTCGACGCGAATCACGGAGACGCCCTCCGGGACGGGAACCTCAAGCGGGCCGGCAATGAGCGTCACCTCCGCACCACGCCGCTTGGCTGCTCGCGCAATTGCCACGCCCATCTTGCCACTGGAGCGATTCGAGATGAACCGCACCGGGTCAATTGGTTCGCGAGTGGGGCCAGCCGTCACGACCACGCGCTTGCCGGACAGTGCGCCCGCCGGTTCGAGGAATCGCGCAACCGCTGCGAGAATCTCCTCTGGCTCACGCATGCGACCCTGCCCTGCGCCTTCGTCAGGCGACGCAAGCGGTCCCGTGCCGGGCTCCAACACGGCGTACCCCAAACGGCGGAGGTGCGCGACGTTGGCCACCGTCTGCGGGTGCGACCACATGCGGTCATTCATCGCCGGAACGATCAGCACCGGCGACGCGTTGGCCAACAGGCACGCGGTCAACAGATCGTCGGCGCGCCCAGCAGCAGCGCGCGAAATAAAATCGGCAGTCGCCGGCGCTACGACAATCACCTCGTTCTGTTTTGCGAGTGCGATGTGATCGAGCGCATGGCCGTCCGCGATCAGATCCACATGCACCGGGCGCGCAGTGAGCGCCTCGAATGTCACCGCGCCGACAAACTCACGCGCCGAGCGCGTCATGACGACATCCACGTCGGCTCCGGCCTGCGCGAGCAGGCGGGCAAGCGAAACCGTCTTGTAGCTCGCTATTCCCCCCGTGACACCGAGGAGGATGCGCCGGCCGCTGAAGGGACGCATCTGGGAGATTTGCTGGGCGCTGAACCGCCGCGCCCGGCTCCCGTGGTGTTACTCGGTCGGACGACGCTTCGGGACGACGCGGTACTCGATGTCGC
This sequence comes from Gemmatimonadota bacterium, assembly GCA_026387935.1. Lineage (GTDB taxonomy): Bacteria > Gemmatimonadota > Gemmatimonadetes > Gemmatimonadales > Gemmatimonadaceae > Fen-1231. The sequence goes on from JAPLKU010000010.1 coordinate 45,666, forward strand.
CAGCCGAAAGATCTTCGAGCGCGCGGGTCGTGAGCTTCTTCTCGCCGCTCGCCGAGCGGTCGCGCGGGAACTCGTTGAGCACGCGCGCAAACTTCGCGGCCACGAGCACCGAGAGGTACTTGTTGGCGGCGTGAGCGGAAACTTCGTTCGGGGTAAAGACGCGCATGGATCGGTCCTGTCCGGGTTACGGTGTGACGTGGTTGTATCTACTAGCCCACGTTGTACTGCTGAATCTGTTCCTCGAGCCGGTCGACGAGCGCGGACACCTGCTCATCGAGCTTGTGCACGCGGTCGCGCCGCAGCCCCTCGGCATCGATTATCGCCGACACCTTCTCGACCGCCTGGTCGAGGGAGTCGTTTACCACCACATAATGATAACGGGTTACGTCCTGAAGCTCAGTGTGGGCGTTCCTGAGCCGTTCGGCCAACTGGGCATCACTTTCAGTGTTCCGGGAACGCAGCCGGTCTACCAGAGCCTCTACTGACGGTGGCAGGACGAAGACCAGGACCGACTGTGGGAAGCTTCCGATGAACTGGCGAGCGCCTTGAACGTCTATGTCCATCAGCACGAAGCGACCGGCGTCGAGCACCCGTTGCACCTCGCTTCGGAGGGTGCCGTAGCGCTTGCCATGGACCAACGCCCATTCGGCGAACTCGCCTCGCTCCTGCTTGGCGATGAATTCAGGGTCGGCGAGAAACTGATAGTCAACGCCGTCTGCTTCCGTGGGTCGCGGCGCCCGGGTGGTGCACGACACCGAATAGCCAACGTCTGCGCGCTGGGCCATGAGGCGCCGCGCGATGGTGGTTTTCCCGACGCCGGACGGTGCGGAAAGGACTAGCGGAAAGGGCGTCACTCCAGGTTCTCCACCTGCTCGCGGACCCGCTCCAGCTCTTCCTTTACGAGCACGACGTCGTTTTGCATCGTCGCATCGTTGGCCTTGCTTCCCGTCGTATTTGCCTCGCGCAGGAGCTCCTGCAGGAGGAATCCGAGGCGCTTACCCACACCGCTGTCGGGCGCCAACGCCAACGTTTCGCGAAAGCCCGCAAGGTGAGAGCCAAAACGGTCAATTTCTTCGCCAACGTCGATTCGCTCAGCGAGCAGTGCGATTTCCTGCGCAAGGCGCTGTTCATCGATGGCGGCACCATCGAGAAGATCGCGCACTGCCTCGCGGAGCTTCTCCCGGTGTGCCACGACGCGAAGCGGGCTGCGCGCCGCAATCCGAGCTACGGCGACTTCAATCGCCAGCAGCCTCTCGCGCACGACGTTGGCCAGTCTGGCGCCCTCAGCTTCTCGAGCGCTGAGCAGGGAGGATGCTGCAGCATTGACGACGGCGACGAGTTCTTCGGCCGTCCCCTCTTCTTCCGCCTCGGGGTCGAGCGACCGGATGACGTCCGGCATTCTGAGGACGGTCGCAACATCAACCGTGCCGCCAAGGCCGTGACGCTGTTGGAGCGCCGTGAGCGCAGCCGCCCGCGCCGCGAATGCCACTTCGTCGATAACCGGTGCGCTCGATTCAGGGCGGTCGATCCGCGCGCTGACGGTCACATGGCCGCGCGCGATGCGCTGCCTGAGGGCTTCGCGCACCTCAGGTTCCCATCGCGACAACGCCCCGGGCAGCTTGATGCTCGGATTGAAGAATCGATGGTTTACGGAGCGAAGCTCCACGCTTACCAGGACACCTCCAACGTTGCCGTCAGCGGCCCCGAATCCGGTCATGCTACGAATCATATGAAGGGGCGTAAGTTACTGTGGCACAACGGTTTTGTAAAGTAAATCCGTTCTAGTTCCAGAACTCCCAGCGGATGCCGTAGGCGCTGGTAATCCTGGGCATCAGGTAGCCTGGGAAGGTCTCAAAGTTCGTGCCGGCCATGTTCCGGTAGGTCCATGACACGACGGCCGTTCCGATGCGTATTTCGAGCTGCGTGCCGAACACGCTCCAACCCGGCGTGACCTGGCCGAGGGGGTCGTTCCCCTTTGTAACGAATAGCTGGCTTCGGTACTCGTGCGTGAGCGCGGCCAGCAGGTGAAAGTTGCCCTGCGGAAACTTGTCTTTGAACGACGACGCGAACCAGACCTTCGTTCGCGCCTGCGTCTGCGGGCGAAACGTCGTTGCGCTGTTCCACTCGATGATGTCGGTGCTGGCGTTCCAGCCTCGGAGCAGCGGACCGGTGAAACTCGCGGTAAATGCCGTACCGTCTGGGACCCTCACCGCGCGCATGGCCGTGTCCAGTTCAACTGGGGCTGAAACGACACCGCCCGCAAGGCGGACCGCACCGACGCTCACCCAGCGATCGCGCCATCGAACGGCGCCCTCCACGCGCGAGCCGGCGCGGGTGGCCTTGCCGCCGTCGAGTCCAGCCTGCGACGCGCCAAGCGAAGCCGAGAGGCGGAGCCAGTCTCGCGGGACGGCAGTCGCTCGCGCATCCCAGACGCCGGTGCCCTCAAATCGCCGACCGGCCATTGCATTGACCGATAGCCAGTTGTGAATCCACTCCGCGCGTACCGCTGGTGCCCCTTCCAGCTTGCCGTTTGCCGACCGAACACGGCCGCTCCCGCTCAAGCGGAGCCCTCCACGATTGATGCCACCCGAGAGGCTGTATTGCGCATGCGAGGCTGTCGTATCTGCCGTGTCCGCGACGGCGGCGGCCGAAATCGTGCTTGCTTTGGGGTGCGTCTTTGTCGCCGCAATGGTTGCCGCCACGAACTGCATCCAGGCACCTGAGGCCTGAGGATCATGCCATCCAGCGCGGAGATACGTCATTGACGACGACCCATCGAAGGCTGGGAGTGCATTCTTTAGTGGCTTCGTCGTGCGCGGATTCCGAATTCCTGGAGCGCGGACGAGCCCTTGGCGAAGCGAGGTGAGGTCAACGCTCCACGGTCCACTCGCCCAACCCAGGCGAACCATCGTTCCGAGCGCATCGCCGTCCATTCCGGTTACGGAGGCCGTGTTGGCCTGCTGCGCGGCAAGTTGAATTGCGAGGCCCTTGGCCGATCGCTGGCCGAAGAAGCCGCGGAAAAGATTCAGATTCTCGCTGCCGGTGAGCACATCAACGCGTGTCGCCGGCGTGGTATGGTCGACGCGCCAGGTCCGCGCGTGTACGCGCAACTCGCCAGGCGTCGCTTCCAGCGTGACCTGTTCAAGGCTCCAGAGCGGAATGAGTGTGAAGTCGGTGATGCCGACGTTGCGCGGCGTCACCTCCTCGCGTTCCACACCATCGACGAAGAGGCGCACGCCATGCGGATCGCCGTGCCACGAGAGCACCTCCGGCGCAGAGATGTAGCCGGTGGTCATCATGGTGACGCCAGGATACTGCGCCACAAGTTCGCCGAGCGTGAGCGCGCCGGCAGCGAAGAGTTCGTCGCGATTCCATGAGGTGGGCACGACGCCCGTGCCGAGCGAGCCCGGCAGATACGGAGCGGGCAACGGCGCTTTGACGGTGTCGTCCAGCGTCAGCATGCGCGGGCGACGGGCAGTACTATCGGCGGTCGTATCGACGGCGACGCGCGGCGGAGGTCCCGCCTGCGCGGCGATACTGCTGGCTGCGAACGAGGCCGCGAAGAGCAGCGACCCGAAATACCGCGTCAGCGCGCGCGCCCTCGCACGAACTCGACGAACGTCCGAACCGGAACGCCGGTCGGTCCACGCCCGATCGATCCGAGATCGGCTTCCGTGTAGGCCGTGCCCGCGATGTCGAGATGCGCCCAGGGTGCCCCCTCGATGAACTCTGCGAGGAACATCGCGGCCGTGATCGATCCACCGCCGCGGCTGCCGATGTTCTTCATGTCCGCGACGTCGGACTTGATCTGTTCCTTGTATTCCGGCCAGGTCGGCATCTGCCAACCCGGCTCGCCGCCGCGCTTGTTGGCGGCGAGAATCTCGTCGACCACCTGTTGGTCAGTACCCAGGACCCCCATGGCCGTGTTCCCGAGCGCGACGACAATCGCGCCCGTCAGCGTCGCGGCGTCGACCATCGCCTGCGGCTTAAACTCACGCGCGGCGTAGCTGAGGACGTCTGCCAGCACGAGACGCCCTTCGGCGTCCGTGTTGATGATCTCGATGGTCTTCCCGTTGTACGCCTTCACCACGTCACCGGGATTCATCGCGGTCCCACTCGGCATGTTCGTCGTGGATCCGATGAGGCCGACGACATTGATCTTGAGCTTCATGCTCGCGATCGCTTCCATCGCGCCAACCACACCCGCCGCGCCGCTCATGTCGAACTTCATCCACTCCATGCGATCGGCCGGCTTGATGGAAATGCCGCCGGAATCGAAGCAGAGTCCCTTTCCTACAAGGCAGATCGGCCGCTCCGAGCCACCGCCCTTGTACTCCATGACAATGAGCTTGGGATCCTGCGGCGTACCCTGCGCGACGGCGAGGAACGAGCCCATGCCCATCGCCGTCATTTCCTTTCGGCCACGCACGGTGCACTTGAGACCATGACGCTTCGCAACGTCCTGCGCGGTAGCGGCGATGTGCGCCGGTGTGCAGAGATTGCCCGGCATCATCGCCAGTGTGCGAGCCACGTTCTGCCCCTCGGCAATCGCCTTGCCTGCCGCCAGGCCAGCGCGACTGGCGGCGTCAACCTTGGCGGCGACGATTGTCATTGAAACCAACGGCTTCGGTCGTTCACTCACCGGAGGCAACGTCTTCAGGTCACGGTATTCCCACGCCCCGAGCGAGGCACCGATGGCGGCATTTTCAACAGTCGTTGCATCGGAGGCGCCACACCAGAACGCCGCGCGCTGCACGCCCATCGCATTCGCCTTGCGTCCGGCAATCGAAGCGGCACGGCACACACCGTTCGCCGTTACTGCAGCACCGAGGCCGATGAGCATGACCCGCTCGGGCCCCTTTCCCTTCGCATAAGCGAGCAGCGTCTCGTCCCGCGCGCCCTTGAAATCCTTCTCCTTGAGGGCGCGGCTCAGGGCTCCGCCCGTCGCGCGATCGACCTTGGCCAGTTCTCGCGGCAGCGGCGTGCCGCTCGGCAGCGCAATCGCGAGCAATGGAATGCTGAAGCCAGCGGGATCGCCGGCGCGCACCGCGAGGGCCACGCTCATCATTTCGCTCGCATGCCGGCGATGATCGCGTCGGCGAACTTCGTGGTGGAGACTTCGGTCGAGCCAGGCATCTGGCGCGCAAGATCGTACGTGACGGTTTTGGCGCTGATGGCGTGCTCCATTCCGTGGACGATGAGGTCGGCGGCGTCCTGCCATCCCATCAACTCGAACATCATCACGCCCGAAAGAATCACGCTACCCGGATTGATCTTGTCGAGGCCGGCGTACTTCGGCGCTGTCCCGTGTGTCGCTTCGAACACCGCGGCCTCGTCACCAACATTGCCACCCGGCGCAATGCCGAGGCCGCCCACCTGCGCGGCCGCTGCGTCGCTGACGTAGTCGCCATTGAGATTCGGCGTCGCGATCACGTCGTAGTCCTCAGGGCGCAATAGCAATTGCTGGAACATCGAGTCGGCGATACGATCCTTGATGAGGACCGCGTCGGCGCGGGCCGCGCCGCCTGCCGTGTTGAGATCCGCTTCCGCGACGACCTGATCCTTGAATTCATCGCGCGCGATTTCGTAGCCCCAGTCTTTGAAGCCACCTTCGGTGAACTTCATGATGTTGCCCTTATGCATCAGCGTGACCGACTTCCGGTTCCGCTTGAGCGCATACTCGATGGCCATCTTGACGAGGCGCTTTGATCCGAAGGGCGACATCGGCTTGATCCCGATGGCCGAGCCTTCGCGAATCTGCTTCTTGAACTCGGTTTGAATGAAGTCGCGGAGCTTGTTGGCTTCCGCCGATCCCGCCTTGAACTCGATGCCCGAGTAGACATCCTCGACGTTCTCGCGGAAAATCACGATGTCGAGTTTTTCCGGGTGCTTCATTGGCGCCCCAACGCCCTGAAAGTAGCGGACGGGGCGGATGCAGGCGTAGAGATCCAGTTCCTGGCGGAGCGCAACGTTCAGCGAGCGAATGCCGCCGCCCACAGGTGTGGTGAGCGGGCCCTTGATCGCGATTCGGAATTCCCGAACCGCCTCGAGCGTTTCGGCTGGCATCCATTCGCCGGTCGCGTTAAATGCCTTTTCGCCAGCGAGGATTTCCATCCACGCAATCTTTCGCTTTCCCGCGAATGCAAACTCGACGGCCGCATCAAAGACTCGCACCGACGCGCGCCAGATATCGGCGCCAGTGCCGTCGCCTTCGATGAACGGAATGATGGGCTTGTCGGGGACGCTGAACTTGCCGCCGGACGCCTGGATGCGGTCGCCGCCGCTCGGAACACGCGCGTGCTTGTACTCGGTCACTTGGTCAGTTCCTGAGTTCAGTTTCGAGAGAGAGTAAGCTAGAACTGCGCCCCGGAGGCAGCAACACAACTGCCCGGAGTTGTCGCTACTTCGCCGACTCGCGGTACCACGACTCGGCAGCCGCAACGCCGCTCCCGGGTGTCACCGCGATTCCGGCGTCATTGAGGGTCATCTCGGTGCCCGCCAGCGCGCCGAGCACCATGAGCTCATTGAGGTCGCCGAGATGGCCGATGCGAAAGGCTTTGCCACGCAAAGGGCCGAGTCCAGCCCCAAGGGCAAGGTTGTACTTCTTGAACGCGATGTCACGAACCACTTCGGCATCGCCACCCGACGGCACGAGGATTGCCGTGACCGTGTCGGACTGCGTGGACGCGTCCTTGGCGCAGACATCCAGCTTCCAAGCTTGCACCGCGCGCCTGACGCCCTCACCGAGTCGCTTGTGGCGCGCCGCGACGTTTGGCATTCCCTCGCCAAGCAGCATGTCGAGCGACTCGCGCAGTCCGTACATGTGTGCGAGCGACGGCGTGTACGGGAAGTAGCCATTCGCGTTGTGCGTGATGTGGTCGCGCAAATCAAAGTAGGCGCGCGGGCAGGTCGCCGTGGCCACCGCCGCGAGTCCCTTCGGTCCCACGCAGAGGATGCCGAGACCGGCCGGCATCATGAATCCCTTTTGCGATCCGGCAATGGCAAAGTCCACGCCCCACTCGTCGAGGCGAAAGTCGAGGCTGCCAACCGAGCTGACGCCGTCAACAAGCAGCAGCGCGTTGTGCTTCGCACGGTCCATCGCTGCACGAACAGCGGCGATGTCACTCGTCACACCAGTGGCCGTCTCGTTGTGTACGACGAGCACGGCCTTGATCGCCCCCGCCTTGTCTGCGGCGAGCCGTTCACCGATTACCGCTGCGGGAACGGCGCCACCCCATTCCACTTCAATGACATCTACCTGCATGCCCAAGCGCTGGGCCGCGTCGATGAAGAGCTGGCTAAACATGCCGTTGCGTACGGCAAGCACCCGGTCACCGGGCGAGAGCGAGTTGACGATGGCTGTTTCCCACATGGCCGTGCCGGACGCAGGCAGGATAAAGGCCTGACCTTTGGTCGTGCCGAACACTTTCGTCAGGTCGCCGAGGATTCCCTTGGTCAGCGCGGGAAACGCGGATGACCGGTGGTCCTCCTGCGCGCGATGCATCGCGCGGAGCACGCGGTCGGGAACGTTGGTCGGTCCGGGAACGAAGAGGAAGTTGCGACCTGGCATCGGAGATGGAAGAAGTGGGCGAAGGAGCGAGAACTCAGACCAACTGTTTGAGCTTGGCCAGTTTTTCCACTGCCTTTTCGAGCGTGGCTTTCTGCTTACAAAACGCAAAGCGCGTGTATTTCTTTCCCGCCGGCGCACCCGGGCGGTAGAAGCTAGAGCCCGGAACGGTGGCGACACCGATCTCTCGCGTCATCCACTTCGCAAAGGTGACATCGTCGTCTTTGCTGATCGCGGAAAAGTCGGCGAAGAAGTAGTACGCCCCTGCAGGCGTTGCGAACGTGAAACCCGCATCACGAAGCGGTCCGGCGAGATAGTCGCGTCGATCGCGGTAATCCTTCGCGAGCTGCTTGTAGTACGAATCAGGATAGGCGTACCCAATGGCCGCCGCTTCCATGAGCGGTGCCGGTGCGCCCACAGTGAGGAAATCGTGAACCTTTCGAATCGCGACCGACATCTCTGGCGGCGCGATGGCATAGCCCAGTCGCCAGCCGGTGATGCTGAAGGTCTTCGAGAGGCTCGAGATCGTGACCGTCCGCTCCGCCATTCCGGGCAATGTGGCCATCGGAATGTGCTCGCCCTCGAACAGGATGTACTCGTAGGGATCGTCGGTGATCACGAGCAGGTCGTGCTCGATGGCAATCGCCGCGATAGCCTCCAATTCCGAACGCGAGAACACGTGGCCACTTGGATTGTGGGGCGAATTCACGACGATGGCGCGTGTCTTCGGCGTCACCGCCTTCTTCAGCAGGTCTGCATCAAAGTGCCAGTCCGGCTCGACGAGCGGAACGAACACGGGCTTCGCCTCGCAGAGGATCGCGTCGGGTCCGTAGTTCTCATAGAACGGCTCGAAGATGATGACTTCGTCGCCGGGGTTGAACAGTGCGAGGAAGACCGATGCCGTCGCTTCCGTGGCGCCGCAGGCAACGGTGATCTGCGTCTCCGGATCAACGGTCATCCCATACCCACGCTGGTACTTGTCGGCAATGGCGTTGCGGAGCTTTTTTGAGCCCCACGTGATCGCGTATTGATTGAGGTCATCGCGGATGGCGGCGATCGCCGCCTCCTTCATCGACTCCGGCATCGGGAAGTCCGGAAATCCCTGGGAGAGATTCACGGCGCCGTACTGGTTGGCGACGCGCGTCATCTCACGGATGACCGACTCAGAAAAGCTCTGGGTCCGGCGGGCGTTTGTCATAAGTACCTAGGGCGGGAATCGAACCCGCAAGGCCCGTAAGGACCGGGGGATTTTGAGTCCCCTGCGTCTGCCAGTTCCGCCACCCAGGTGAGCAATTCATGCGCGGGTGCCACCGGCCAGAAAAACAACCAGAGCGCCGCCGCCAGCAAGAAACTAGCGGCGGCGCACCTACTGAGCCAGCTACTGACCTAGCGCGGAGCTACCGGACTTCCGGTGGGACTTTTCTGGGCAACGGACGCCGATTCGGATCGTCGGCTCCGCTGACCGGCGGCCGGCCACCCATCACGTCGCCATCCGGCGGCGGGCCATTGGGCCGCATCCGTCCCCGCCCGCCTGGACCGCCGCCTGGACCGCCGCCTGGACCCATCCGGCCGCCTTCACCACCTTGGGCGCGCATCTGCTCAACTCGGCGACGGAGCTGCTCTTCGAGGCCGAAGTAGCGGGCGCGCTGCATGGGTGTCAGGAACGTTGCCAGTTCCTTTTGCTCTGACTCCATCAGTTCGATACGCTGGCGCTGCGACTTGACCATCCGGTCCATGAGGTCACCCACCTGCTTCTGGCGGGTGGAGTCGCCGGAAATCATTTCATCGCGGAGCGACATCCGGATATCGCGCTCCTGTTCCATGAGCATGCGACGTCGGTCAGCAAACTTCTCGTTGGTCTGCCGCAACTTGTCGGCCTGCGCATCGTTGAGACCCAACTGGCGGCGCGCCATCTGGCCGATGCGGTCACGAACCTGGCCTTCGAGCGCGGCACGGTTCTGCATCGCGGAGTCGGGGCGCGGCTGGCCGGCCGCACTGCCCCTCCGGCCTGGACGATTCGGGTTGCCCTGTGCACCCGCGACACTCGTCGAAGCGACCAACAGCGCGGTGAGCACGATTCGGTTTGTCATTGATTGCTCCTACCCGGTGCTTGGGTTCGTTCCTGCATGATCGGTGTGGCAATGGTCGTGGGATCAGCCTGCGGCCGCGAGTCGAGACCCTCGAGCGACCCGAGCAGCGTTTGTAGTTGTGCGTCCGTCAGATCCGACAGCTCCGCTCCGAGCGATAGCAGTCCGTTTGAAGTCCTACGAACGACCGTGCCCGGAGTGTTCGACGCAACGGTCGTCTCAGCCGGCGTCTGCGATGCGCCGTCGACCGCGGCCGGTTGCGCCACCGCCGTCGCCGAGTCCGCCGGCGCACGATTGTTTACGACGAGTACCGTCGCGGTGCCAACGATGAACAGCGTGACGCTTGCAGCGGCGCGCCAGAGGGGCTGGCGATGGAACGGCAAGCGTGTCGTGCGAACAGGGCCGCGGCGTGGGGCCGCAATCTTCGCAGTGATGTTCGCGACATTGATCGCCTGGGCCGGATACACCAGGTTGACCGCGCGAAGTAGCTCGACTTCAGCCACACAGTCGGCGCACCCAGTGAGATGTGCTTCGACCCGGGTGTGATCCGGGGTGCCCAGAGCGCCGCTGACGTAGAGCGGCAGCAGGTCACGCATCGCACCATCGGGACAATCATGCATCGTCATTGAGCAACTCCTTGATGGCGCGCATCGCGTTGTGATAGTGCACCCGGCACGATCCCTCGGTACTGCCCACTACCGCCGCGATATCGCTGTAGGCCATGCCGTCCGTCACCCGCAACAGGAACACTTCTCGCTGCAGCGGCGACAATGTCTCCACTGCCTTTCGCACCCGCCGCGCCGTTTCATCGGCCACCAGCGCATCGAGCGCGTCGTACGCCTGCACCGCATGCGTCTCTTCCAGCTCCACCACGTTTCCCTGCCTTCGTTCTGCCCGGCGCCGATCCAGGATCAGGCGCTTGAGGATCGTGAACAGCCAGGTCCGAAATGCCGAATCGGCGCGAAAGGTGTCGATCGAATTGAACGCACGAACAAATGTGTCCTGCACCAGCTCATCCACCTGCTCCCGCTCACCTGAACTGGCGGCAAAACGCGCCAGCGCGCTCACGTGCCGTTCGACGATGGCCGTAGCCGCCGACTGGTCACCTGCTTTCCATCGCGCGATCAGGGCGGAGTCCACCGCCCGTTCATCGTTGCCAGCTAGCGCCACGTTCCAGCGTTCACCCCATTAGACGACAGCTATTGGCCGCCGTTAGTGTTAGCAAAGGACCTGCTCCAGCCTTCTACCCGCCCAGGTATTCCGTGTCCCCTGAGATCATTGCCCACCGCGGTGCCTCCCACGAACGTCCGGAGAATACACTGGCGGCCTTTACCCGTGCGGCCGAACTGGGGGCCGATGCGGTCGAATTGGACGTCCATCTGAGTAGCGACGGCAGACTGGTCGTGCACCACGATCCGACTGTACAGGGTTCCTTCCTCCCCAAGGCTATCCGGTCATTGACGCTCGCCGATCTCCGGGAGTTTGGGGTTCGGGGAGAACCGATTCCCACGCTCGACGAGGTGATCACCGCAATTGGTGGCCGGCTGAGGATCTACTGCGAGCTGAAAGGGGCCGGCACCGCCGATGCCGCAGCCGCCCTGCTTGCCCCATTGGGCGACGGCGCGGCCGTGCACTCCTTTGACCACCGGATGATCGCCGAGGCGGCACGAGTCGCGCCAGAGTTGCCGCGAGGGGTGCTGGAAACGAGCTACCATCGCGACACGGGGTTTCCCATGCGCGACGTCGGCGCGCGCGACCTCTGGCAACACGAAGCGCTGATTGACGCCGGAATGATCACCCTCGTGCACGCGGCTGGCGGCCGCGTGCTCGCATGGACGGTCAACGATCCTGATCGAGCGCGTGAACTGACGCGCATAGGCATCGATGGGCTCTGTACCGATGACGTCGCCGCTACCCGCGCGGCACTCACCGCTCCGGGTTAGGATCGCCCCGGAGTAGCGCGCCCGTTCTACTTGGTCGGTTCGGCGACGACAGCGGCTGTTTCTGATGGTGCGGCTGGCGCTGCGCCAACATCGCCGCGGTTGCGAGTCAGTTCGGCTTCAAGGCGCGTGGCCTCGGCCTCATGTTTGGCAAGCGTGCCATCCAGTCGCTCGACGGTCGCCCCGTCGAGATCCTTGCCGTCGCGCCGCGCGCGATGAAGCGCGTACCCAAGCGCCTGCGCGGCAGCGTCCGCGGACTGGCGCACGCGAAAGATTTCGATCCGGGTTTTGCCTTCGTCGAGCGTATCGCGGACCGCATCGCCCGCGTTCTTCATCTCGCCCTTCAGTCTGTCGAGTAACCCCATCTGTCCCTCCTGGTGCATTCACTACGCGCGACGAGTGCAGGGAGTTTCCTTGGCGGCACTCTTAAAAACGAAGCCCCCGCCAGCGGCGAGGGCTTCTGTATTACACCGAAAGAGCGGTTACGCGACCGCCGCTTCGGGATAGACGCTGACCTTGAAGCGGGTCTTGCTCTTGTGCTCGAACTTCACGATGCCGTCCACGAGGGCCCAGATCGTATAGTCCGTGCCAAGCCCGACGTTGTTGCCGGGATGCCACTTCGTGCCGCACTGGCGCAGGATGATGTTTCCGGCGCGAACGCGCTCGCCGCCGAACTTCTTGATCCCGCGGTATTTAGGGTTCGAATCGCGGCCGTTACGCGACGAACCTACGCCTTTCTTATGAGCCATTGCAGTTGCCTGAGTTCGTAGGCGGCTGAACTAGCCGAGTGTGACTTCGTTGATACGGATTTCCGTGAACTTCTGACGGTGCCCCTGCTTACGCGCGTAGTTCTTGCGACGACGGAACTTGAACACGACGATCTTGTCGCCAAGACCGTGCTTCACGATTTCCGCTGTCACCTTCGCGCCCTTGAGCAGCGGCGTTCCGGTCCTGACGTTCGTGCCGTCCGAGCCGAAGAGCACCTCGTTGAACTCAATCTTGCTGCCGGCATCGCCGACTATCGTCGGCACGCGGAGCGTGACGCCCTTTTCGGCGCGGAACTGCTTGCCACCCGTCTTGATGATTGCGTATGACATCGATCGGAACTGAAAGAGGCGGTGTAATTCGGTAGCCTAACAGTATATCACCGCTAGGGTTGGGGGTCAAGACATCCAGGGTAGCAAAGTTGCGGGCCCAAGCCCGGGCTTCGAACGCCATTACAGAGACCCGACCACCCCCAAGGGCCCTGCCATGACGATTCGGGTTCACGGTTGCTTCCGCCCTGATTCCCGGCATTGCCGGGGCATAATCCTCGACCTGAAAAGACATAGCTACTGTCGAGAAGAAGCCCCGGTGCCGAATCACGGCGCCGGGGCTTCTTATTTTTCGGTACAGCAGGCCGACTAGGCGACCGCGTACTGCTGGGTGACGTCGCGCCCGGCGCCCTTCACCACGAGCTTGAATTCATCGGGCTCGAGCAGCGGATCGTCGCGCATTTCAAGGCGGAATCCGAGTCCCTTCTCGAGCTTCTGCATGAGGTCCTTTTCGTTTTCGAGTACGTAGAGCGCCGTCTCGGGGTGGAGCTTCACGATCATGTTGTCCTTCTTGCCGTCCACCGCCATGCGGCGAATGGAGCGTTCCATCCGGCGGACAATTGTTTCGGGTGTGAACACGCGCCCGGTGCCATGACACGTCGGGCACGGCATCGTCATGTTCTGAAGATGGCTCTGCCGAACGCGCTGGCGGGTCAACTCGATAAGCCCGAGATCACTCACGGCGAATGCCTTCGTGCGCGCGCGGTCGCGACCCAGGTGCGTGCGGAGTTCTTGCAGCACCTTATCGCGGCTGCCCCGCGTCTCCATGTCGATGAAGTCGCAGACAATGATGCCACCGATGTCGCGGAGGCGCAGTTGCCGGGCCACTTCGCGCGCGGCTTCGACGTTCGTGCGAAGGCTTGTCTTCTCGGGGTCCTTCTTTCCGGTGTAGCGTCCTGAGTTGACGTCCACGGACACGAGCGCCTCGGTCGGCTCGATGATCAGATAGCCTCCCGACGGCAGGTCGCAGCGACGCTTGAACAGATCGCGAATTTCGGTTTCAATCTCCGCCTTGTCGAAGAGCGGCGTCTTTTCCTCGTGCAGGACGACGCGATCGATGAGTTCGGGGGCGATGCCCTGGAGGTACTCGACGATCTCGTTGTGGATCTGCTTGGAATCCACGGTGAGCTTGTCGACCTTGGCGCTGAACAGGTCGCGAATGATGCCCCGCGTCAGCGAGGTCTCGCGGTGCAAGAGTTTCGGAGCCGACCCAACGAACTTCTGCTTCTTGTGGATCTTGGCCCACTGGGTCATGAGCGTCGAAAGCTCGCGATTGAACGTGTCGGGGGTGACGTCTTCACCGACGGTGCGGACGATGACGCCGCCGGAATCCTTGGGCAGCATCTTCTGCACCTGCTCGCGCAGGCGCTGGCGCTCGGCGCGCTCGCCAATCTTGCGACTGACGCCAACCCGCGACGCAAAGGGCATGAACACGAGGAAGCGGCCGGCGAGCGAGACCTGCGCCGTCACGCGCGGCCCCTTGGTGGAAATCGGTTCCTTCGAGACCTGGCAGATGATCGTCTGGCCGCGCTTGAGCACATCCTGGATTTGCGGTGGCTCTGCGCGGCGCGGGCGGCGACCACCGCCGCGGCGACCACGCCCGCCCTGCGGCTGGCGTCCGTCGCCACCTTTCTGGTCGCCCTTCTCCGACTTGAGTTCGGCCTTCTTCTCGGGCTTCAGTTCGACTTTGGCATCGGCCGCAGCGGGTGCCGGAACGTCGGCGTAGGGCGAATCACCCCCGGTGTCGGCTGCGACTTCTTCGGCGGAGTCGGCGGCAGACTGCGTGGTCTCGTCCGCAGCGCCAGTATCCTCGTCGTCGCCGTCCTCATCATCATCGTCATCGTCGCCTTCATCGAAGACAAGGTCGGACGAATGGAGGAACGCGCTCTTCTCAGTACCGATGTCGACGAATGCGGCCTGGAGACCCGGCAGCACCGCCTCGACCTTGCCCAGATAAATGTCACCGACCATGCGCCGTGCTTCGGGCCGGTCGACCTGCAGCTCAACGAGCTGGTCGTCCTCGAGAATAGCAACGCGAATCTCGCGCTGCGTTCCGCTGATCAAAATTTCTCGCTTCATGGTGTACCACAGAGGGGTGGCTCCCGGCGTCGCGGCTGATCGGACACGGCATGGCCGGCCGGACGTTGCTGACTCCGTAGAGGAGTTTCAGCAGTCCAGACATGGTTCGGCCTGACGTGCGATCGAATGCGGTCAGCATCCCGGATATGGGTCGCGCGACTGGAGGAAGCGGCTCCGGCGGAAGAACAGGCACGACCAACGCACCTGGTTACCAAAGCCTGCGTGTTGTGACGGCCGCCCGGAATCCCGGTAGCCGACACGCTATCCTGAGAAACCTAGATACGCGCGAGGTCCTTGAACAAGTGACGGGCGATGACGATTCGCTGGATCTCGCTCGTCCCCTCGCCGATCTCGCCGATTTTGGCATCGCGCATCATGCGCTCAACGGGATAGTCCTTGGTGTAGCCGTAGCCACCATGCACCTGCACCGCGGCGATCGTTGCCCGCATGGCGAGCTCCGAGCAGAAAAGCTTCGCTATCGCCGCTTCCTTCGCGTAAGGGTGGCCGTTCTGAGCGAGCCAGGCGGCGTGATACACGAGGTGGCGGCCGGCTTCGACGCCCACGGCGATATCCGCAAGGGAGAAATGCACGCCCTGGAACTCGGCGATCGCCCGTCCGAACTGCTTTCGCGTCGACGTGTACTGCACCGACTGGTCGAGGGCGCCCTGCGCGAGTCCGACGGACAACGCCGCAATGCCAATGCGCCCCGAATCCAGCGTCTTCATGAAGTTCGAGAACCCCGCCCCTTCTGTGCCGAGCAGGTTTTCCGCCGGAACCTCAACGTCTTCGAATATCAGTTCGCGGGTGTCCGAGGCACGCCAGCCGAGCTTGTCTTCCTTCTTGCCGGAACGGAATCCGGGCATTGCGACGACGGACGGATCATGCCCGACGCCAGCCGCGACCGCCGCGGGGATGTCGCAGGTGTGTTTGGAGAGGATGAACGAGCTGATGCCCTTCGTGCCCGCGCCGGGGTTCGTCACGGCGGTAACAATGAAGATCTCCCCTACTCCGCCGTGCGTGATAAAGCGCTTTGTGCCGTTGAGTAGATAGTGATTGCCCTTCTTCACGGCCGTCGTCTTTGTGCCTGCGGCGTCGCTGCCGGCGTCGGGTTCAGTCAGGCCGAAACCGCCGAGCACTTTGCCCGCCGCCAACATCGGCACGTACTTCGCGCGCTGCGCGTCCGTGCCAAAGTTCACGATCGGCGACGTCCCAAGCGTGGTGTGCGCTGAAATGGTGATGGCATGCGAGGCGCACACTTTCGCCATCTCCTCGATGGCGATCATGAAGCTCAGCGTGTCGAGCCCTGCCCCGCCGAGCGACTCGGCCCACGGAATGCCCAGCAGGCCCAGGTCGGCCATGCGACGGACGTTTGCCCAAGGAAACTCCTGAGTGTCGTCCATCTGTCTGGCGACCGGCACCACCTCATCGCGGGCCAGCGCGCGAACCATGTCGCGTACAGCAAGGTGCTGTTCGCCAAAGTACGTCGAATCATGCATCCCCAATAATAATGGGGTTTGCGTCGCGTATCCGGACGAACAGGATCAACGCGTACACCGGTCGCAACCGGCGCAGCGTCCGCCTTCTAGCGAATCGCCGAAATAGGAGAGGAGCACCTCGCGTCGGCATCCGCGCGATTCCGCATATCGGATCATGGCGGCGAGCCGAGCCTCGGACGCCCGTCGGTTCGCGGCAACGCGGCTCCAATCCACCCCGAGGGCGGCCGGCGCAACAGGCTGGCTTGCCAGAAAGAGCCCGGCTCCGGGACGTCGCCAGATCAGGAGGGATCGGCGGGCGAGCTCGTCGAGTGCGGAAGCAAGTGCGACCTCGCCGAGTCCGGGTGGCAGCCCGGTCAGACGAATCGTGGCGCCAGTTCCGATTGCACCGCCAGCGGCTCGCGCGAGGGCGCAGACGAGGTGGTACTCCCGCGAGTCCGGCGGGCAGCAGGCGCGAATCCGATGTGCGGTGGCGACGACGCGCACCCAGACTGCGGTGGTGTCGCCGAAGAGTTCCTGCACGGCACCGGCTCGTGCAAGGACGGCCAACGCGCCGCGGCATGTTGACGGCGGCAGCTTGGCCAACGCCGTCACCGCCCCTACCGCGATCGGCGCACCGCTTTGCCCGAGTCGCAGCGCCGCTGCGTACACCTGTTCTACCTGGCCGCGTGGGGGAGATGCCGATTGAATGAAGAACTCCGGCGATCGGCGATCGCTCCTCGCGTAGAGGAGGATGCACTCGGACGGCTGGCCATCACGGCCGGCTCGGCCAGCTTCCTGATAGTACGACTCAAGCGACCCCGGCATGGCATCGTGCAGTACGAGGCGAACATCCGCTTTGTCGACGCCCATGCCGAACGCGCTGGTCGCGACGATCACGTCAATCGCGCCATCCATGAACCGTTCCTGCGTACTGCGGCGCAGATCGCCGGCCTGCCCCGCGTGATAGGCAGACGCGCGCACGCCCGAGCGTGACAAGGCCGACGCAAGCCGCTCGACACGTGAACGTGACGCGGCATACACCACCACGGGGCCGCGGCGCGTGAGGACGCGCGACCGAATCTGGGAGTCGCGGTCGGCGACGCGCGCCACGCGTTGAACAGCATACGTGAGATTGGGGCGATCGAACCCTGCGACGATCCGCACCGGCTTGATCAACCCGCACACGCGAGCGATGTCGTCTCGAACCGACGGCGTGGCGGTGGCAGTCAGCGCGATCACTGGAGGAGAACCCAGGGGCGTGCGAATCGCCTGCAGTTCACGGTAGGCCGGGCGGAACTCGTGCCCCCATTCAGAAATGCAGTGCGCCTCGTCTACGGCGAGCAACGAAACCTTCAGACGCGATAGCGCCGCGAGGGCGCGGCCTGCAACGAGGCGTTCCGGTGCCACGTACAGGAGCTTCGCCTCGCCGCGAATCGCCGCACCGATCGCGTCGGCTTGCTGGCCAGCCGTCAGGCCGCCGTGCAGCCCCGCGGCCGGGATCCCTTTCCGGACCAATGTGTCGACCTGGTCTTTCATGAGTGAGACCAGCGGCGAAAGCACGACGGTGAGTCCGTCGAGCAGCAGCGCTGGAACCTGAAAGCAAAGCGACTTTCCGCCGCCAGTCGGCATGACGGCCAGTACATCTCGTCCGGCCAACACCGAGATGATCACGCGCCGTTGCACGGGCCTGAAGCGCGGATAGCCGAAATACCTCGCGAGCACGCGCTCAGCGTCTTCGATCGTTTGAGTCATACCGCACGGTAGGCGCTACCGTACGGGGCGTCCCATCATTTTGTCGCGATCGGCATCGATTTCACGGCGGACGCGCTGCGCAGCTTTTAAAAGCCTACACGGCGCGCTCGAAGTGTCCGCGCGTGTACTCCTCGCCAACCACCGCGCGCACAAGGGCTGCGTCGGGCCGAACACCCGCCTGCAGCGTGTCGAGCTGCGCGCGGAATGCCGCGACTACCGGGGCCACATTATCTCCCGGAACGTTGAAGACGAGCTTGAACCCGCGGATGCCCGCCGCCCAAAGCCGCGGCAGGAACGCCGAGCCATCAATTGGGCGAGAGTGCAGCAGCCGATTACGGCAGTCACTGTCGGTGGCAACCGGAAACACATATCCCGTCGGATCGGTCAGTCTCACGTCTGGGTGCTTTTGCACACAAAGGTCGCGACAGGTCGTGGGCTCGCGGTTGAACGCCGCCGACAGCACACAGTGCTCCAGTGTCATGCCTTCCGTGCGCCCATAGATGAGCACGTCGAATCCAGCTCCGGCCCACGGCTTTGACAGTTCTTCGATCTCTGCCGCGGTGAGTTCAACTGACGGCGTGATTCGACAAGCGCCAACGCGAAAGAGCTCGCGCGCCGCGTGCGGGTTGAACGCGTTGGTCGCGTAATCCGCAACGACGTCGCGACCTGCGGCGCCTTGCTCGGAGAGCAACCCCAGATGACCGGTAAGGAGCGGAAGATTCGTGGCGAGCCATGGCTCGAGCGCGCGGCGATCCTCGGGACGCACAATCGTGGGAGTCCGAAGGCGCAGTGCAATTCCGAGCTCGGCAAGTTCGTCGCGGAGCGCAGTGACCTTGGCCCTTGAGGGCGCCGGGTGCCGGATAAATGGATCAAGCACGATCTCCGTCGCGCCTGCCGCGGCGGCACTGCGTGCATCATCGAGCTGCCACACTTCGGCCGTGAGGGTAAACGGCGCGCCGCGTTCCGGTGGGCCGACATCAATCACGGGGACGATCGCCGCCGCGATCTTCGCAGCACGCTCTGCACGCCGGGCCTCCTCGTTCCAGGTCCGTCGTTCCGTCAGCGCCGTCACCGCGGCCTGGCGCATGCGATTGAGTTCGCTCATCGGCAGAAACAGACCGTCGCTGAGCGCGCTTGTATCAACGGCACCAAGGACAAACGGTGTTCCGCCGAGGCGCCCCAGTTGCTCACGGAGGCGAGCGTCGTCCAGCCCATGCGCCGTTGCGGGCGCCAGCGGAGCGGACGATTCCACCTGTTCACTGTCGTTCCGGGTAGTAAAGAGCGCCTTGAGGGGGCCGCCGGCGCTGCCAAAGACGCGCACGGAGAGCTTCTCTTGTCCGCCCGGCTGGTCCGGAGAAATACCGACAAATGACGCGCGTGCCTTCTCCATCAGCGCGGGGTCCAGCGTGCGTACGACGCGCCACCCGACCGGAATCTTGGACCGGGAGGCGATCGCCTGCTGAAACATTCCGTCCTTCTCGCCAAGCGTGCGGATATGGCGCACGGCAAACCCGATCGTATCCTCCGGGGCAGCACCGTCCATCGGCTCAAACCCGAGGCCGTCGCCTTCGCGAATTGGCGTCCGAACGGATACGGTCACTTCGTGCGCATCCGATCCGACCACTTCGCCCAGTTCGAGACCGTGATTGTCCGGGTGTGTTCGCGTCACGTAGTCGCGCCCTTCGCGCCCACCATACATGCCGCCGGTAAAACCACGCGAAAAAATCTGAACAAGCGGCTGCGTCTCTTCGAACGTCGGCGGAACGAAGGTGCCCTTCTCGATTCGGTTCAGGAAATCACGGTAGGCGCGTGTGACGGTAGCGACGTATTCCGGCTTCTTCTTGCGGCCTTCAATCTTCAGGCAGCCAATCCCAGCTTCTGCAATTTCCTTCAAGTGGTCATAGGCACCGAGGTCTTTCGCGGAGATCAGGTACCCGCGATCGAGTTCTGTGCCGTCAGCCGTGTCGTGCAACACGTAGTCCTTTCGGCATGACTGCGCGCACGATCCCCGGTTGGCGCTTCGCTCGGAAATCATGCCGGACATAAAACACTGTCCCGAGTACGAAATGCAGAGTGCGCCGTGGACGAAGGTCTCCAACCCGACCTCCGGCACTTCCTTGCGAATCGCGCGGATGTCGTCGAGCGAATTTTCCCGCGCCAGCACCACGCGCTCGGCGCCCATCTCACGCACCATCCGGGCCGCGGCCGCATCGTGAACGCTCAATTGGGTGGATCCGTGCACGCTGAGCGCCGGGTAGAGCGCGCGGATCAGCCGGATCATACCAAGATCCTGTACCAGAACGGCGTCAATGCCAGCGTCTACGCAGTCGCCAAGCAGTTCAAGCGCATCGGCAAGTTCGTGCGTCTTCACCAGCGTGTTCATTGTCAAATACACGCGGCCGGCCCGTCCGTGGGCGATCCGGCAGGCGCGCTTCAGGTCGTCGAGCGAAATCTGCGCACCTTCATCGCGGGCGTTGAAGCGCCCAACACCGAGGTAGACGGCGTCAGCCCCGTTGGCGAAGGCGGCGCGAACGGCGTCGAGTGAACCGGCGGGTGCGAGCAACTCGGGACGCTGTGTCATGGCGAAACCGCGAGCTGGCGGTCGAACTGCCCGAGGTGCCGTTCTTCGTGCTTGCCAATCAAGAGCAACCACTCGTAGGCATTGAGCGGACCGAAGCGTAGATACGGCACGATCTGCGCGCCATTCCAACGCCCGTCAGTGGCCGGTGCCGTGAACCGCGCGCGCGGCGTTCCGGCCACGAGCGCCGACAGGCGGCCACGAACCGAATCGAGATATCCTGCGACTTCGCGCAGGCGAGGATGCGTCAGCGGGTGCATTGGGTGCAGATTCTCCACGCGCGAAAGGTAGTCGGCTCTGTACCTGAAACCGGGTCAAGTGCTGCGCCGTATGCAGATACAGCAAGGAGGCCGAATGTTCTGGTGGATCTCATTGATAGTTTCGCTCACCGCATCGTGGATCGGCTACGGAGCCGCGCGTCGGTTTGTCCGTGAACGGCTGCGGTATGTCGAATCGGCACTCACGCCGGGGGCTCCGCTGCTGGCGGCTGTTGGCGCGGCAGTGCTTGCCGCGCCCATTGTGTGGCTGCTCCCGCTCATCGGCGGTGGCACGGCTCTCGCCTTCGGTGTATCGGTCGGCTTGGGCGTCCGCGCCGGCGCATCGGATGTGAAGCGCGGCTATCTCGTGTCGTCCGGCAGCTAGGCGGTTTTAGGCGGTTTTAGGCGGTTTCGTCAGGATCCTGAGCATCGCCCTCGCCAGCGTGGCGAGGGCGCTTGGCAAAGCGAAGTCCCCACGCGACCGCGACCACGCCGATCCCGGCCCAGCGGATCCAGACGTTGTCGACGCGAATACCGAGGCCGAAGGTGATCAGGCCAGCGGCGACGAGCGCGATCTTTACCGAAACCAATCGTGGCATCGTTTTGCAGCTCTGGCTCAGCGCGCCGCTGTGGCGCCGACGCCGGCAGCCGCCGCCACGTCGTCCGGGATCTCGAGCACCAGGCGCAGGAGTGCCGTGGAGAGCACTTTACCCTGGGCGTCGGCCTTGAGCGATCGCGTGCCACCGCCGTCGAGAATTCCGTGCAGCAGGAAGTTGAGTGCCCAGAGGTTGGCGATTTCGTAGCGCAGCACGGTACCAGTAGTTAGCGGCGCAAAGTGCTTTGCTACAGCAACTACCGTCAGGTAGCGCTCTAAGAGCGGGTACCACTCGGCCTTTCGCGCGATGACGCCGATATTGGCCATGTCGCCCTTGTCACCGGATCGCGCGTGCGCGATGTCAATCACGCGGATGTTCATGGAACAAGCTCCGCGCGCGGCGTTACAACGGACGCATCAATAAGCGCAGGCCAATACGCGAGAATCTCTTCGACCTTCGCGCGTGCACCGAAGTAGCCGGTGACACTTGGCGGGCCATTTAGTACTAGCGGCGCCACCTCGCGCGTGAACCGTTCGACCTTTTTGCGATCGGCATCACGCACCCCAAATCGGAGCTGGACCTCAGGCGCGTCGCGCCCCGCGTCAGGCCCGGCGAGCGGGCCATGGGTGGCGCCGGCACCAATGATTTCCGTGAACAGCTGCTCGAATTGGAGGCCGAGCCGATCGAGCCTCGCGCGCAGAATCCCTGCCGCGGCCTCCGCTTTGGCCCGGGCGTCAGGCCAGGCGTAGACCAGCGTACCGACCGCCTTGAATCCGTCGCGATACGCCGCGCTCACCTTCAGCTTGCCTGTCGGGGCGCGCCCATGAACGCCGGAGATAGCCACCCGGTCGGGCGCCAGCTCGGCGATCTGGATGGTGGTGAAATCGGAAACGACATCGGCCGTGATGTACGCCCTCGGATCGCCGATTTCATAGACCAGTTGTTCGGAAACGGTCTGGCGCGAGACGCGCCCGCCCGTGCCGGCGTGCTTCGTCACTACGAACGATCCGTCAGCCTGAACTTCCACGATCGGATAGCCGACGTTGGCCAGATCGGGGATGGTGTGCCAGTCGTATGAACAGTTGCCGCCGGTGGCCTGCGCGCCACACTCAATCACATGACCCGCGACCGTGGCCGATGCGAGCTGATCGAGATCGGTCGCCTTCCAGCCAAACTCATGCCGCAGCGGCGCCACCGCGAGGGCCGCATCGTTGCACCTTCCACAGAGGACGACATCGGCGCCCAGCGCGAGCGCGTCGGCCAGCGCAGCGGATCCGATATACGCGTTCGCTGACACGAGTCGCGCACGAACCTCCGACAGCGGCGCGCCGGAATCCATGTGACGTAACTCGTGTCCGGCAGCAAGCAGTTCGTCAATACGAGCGAGCAGGTCGTCGCCGGAGACCAGCGCCACCTTCACTGTTCCGCGCGCTCCAACCTTGTCCAGCATCGCGAGGACGGCATCGGCGCACTCACGGGGATTCACACCGCCGGCATTCGCAACGACCTTGATCTTCTTGGCGATGAGCGCCGGTAGAACACTTTCGACAGCGCCGATGATGTCCCTCGCATAGCCGGCCGCCGGATCGCGATCCTTCTGGCGCTGGAGCACGGACATCGTGACTTCAGCGAGGTAGTCGAGTATCAGATAGTCGAGCGGCCCACCTTCGACGAGCCGGCGCGGCGCATCGAGGTCGTCGCCCCACATCCCGGAGCCACCGCCCACGCGCACCACCCGCGAGTTCACTCTCCTATCTCCAACCGCGCGGGCAACACATACGGGCCGAGGTGCGGGCCGGGGTTGCTCAGTGCTGTACGGAATGCAAGCGCGAGCATGGTGCGCGTATCCTCGGGATAGACGATCGCGTCAATGAATCCGCGCGCGCCGGCAAACTTCGCATCGAGTTGGTGCTCGTAGTCACGGCGCATGGCGTCTACGGCGTCCGTCACCACCGCGGTCGCTGCATCGCCGGACGTCTTCGCGGCGGTCAGCGCCGGGCCATGCACAGCCTGCACTGCCGCCTCACCTTCCATCACGGCCATCCGACCGGTGGGCCATGACAAAATGAAGTCGGGATCGAATCCCTGCCCCGCCATCGCGTAGTAGCCTGCACCCGACGCGTGATTGACCGTGAGCACAACCTTTGGAACCGTCGCGGTAGCCATGGCTTCAACAAAACGCGCTCCGGCGCGGATGATGCCGGCGTGCTCAGCCTCCGGGCCGACCATGAAGCCGGACACGTCTTGCACGAAGAGGAGCGGGATTCCCTGGCGGTCGCAGCGGTCGATAAAATAGGCCGTCTTCTCCGCGCTTTCGGCGTAGATGATGCCGCCAAACCTCGCCGGTTCGCCCGGGGCACCGCGCAGCAATCCGCGGTGGTTGGCGATGATACCGACGTTGATTCCATCGATCGCGGCGTCTGCACAAATCATTTCTTTCGCGACATTCGACTGGAATTCGTCCAGGCGCCCGTCGTCCACCATGCAGCGCAAGACCGCGCGCATGTCGTACGGCATCCGATGATCTGCTGGAAGCAGGTCGTAGAGTAACTCGGCGTCGCCGCCGGGCTGGGGCCGCGCGGCAGGGTCGGTGCGCGGCACTACGCCCTTTGCGGCGGGCAAATGTGCGACGAGATCGCGGATTTTCCGCAGGCAGTCCGCGTCGGAATCGAGCGCGTAGTGCGCGACCGCGCTGACTTCGGTATGCGTGATCGCACCGCCAAGCGTTTCGCCGTCAATCGACTGCCCCGTAGCGCCCTTCACGAGATTTGGCCCGCCGAGCCCCATGAACGAGGTGCCCTTCACCATCAGGATCACGTCGGAGAGGGCCGGGAGATAGGCGCCGCCGGCAATGCACTGGCCCATGACCGCGGCGATCTGCGGCACACGCAGATACCGGCGCATGAGCGAGTTGTAATAGAAAATCCTGGCCGCGCCGTACTGGCCCGGAAACACACCGCCCTGATAGGGCAAGTTCACGCCGGCGGAATCGACGAGGTAGATGATCGGCACACGCGAGCGCATGGCGCATTCCTGCGCGCGCAGAATCTTTGAGATGGTTTCCGGCCACCACGAGCCAGCCTTTACGGTCGCATCGTTGGCCACAATGACGCATTCGCGCCCGCCGACATACCCGACACCGGTGATGACGCCTGCGCCGGGCGCCTGCCCGTCGTACTGGTCGTAGGCAACGAGCAGGCCGAGTTCGAGGAACGGCGCGTCCGCGTCCGTGAGGTGCGTCACGCGCTCGCGTGCCGTGAGCTTGCCCTGTGCGTGCTGTTTCGCGGCCTTGTCGGCGCCGCCACCCTCCCTCAGCCGGGCCTCGAGTGCCCGCGAGGCGTCGCTCAGTACGCGCAGTCTGTGGGTCACACGGCCTGCGGAGGCCGCTGTCCGAACCAATTCTTGATGTAGGCCACGAGGTCGCCGGTCGACGCGCCGGGTCCGAAGAGTTTGCCAACACCTAACGCGGCGAGCGTGTCCATGTCTTCCTGCGGGATGATTCCGCCGCCTGTGAGCAGGAGATCGTCTCGTCCTTCCGCGCGAATCAGATCGAGCACGCGCGGAAAGAGTGTCATGTGGGCGCCCGACAGTATGGAGAGCCCGATCACGTCCACGTCTTCCTGAATCGCCGCGGTCGCGATCATCTCCGGCGTCTGATGGAGGCCGGTATAGATGACCTCCATCCCGGCGTCGCGCAGTGCTGCCGCGACCACCTTGGCACCGCGGTCGTGACCATCAAGACCCGGCTTGGCAACCAGCACGCGAATCGGACGTGACATAACGCTGAATCTACCTAGAAGAACACCGGTTCTCGATATGCCCCGAACACGTCTTCGAGTGCCGCGCGGATTTCGTAGAGCGTGCAGTAGGCTCGGGCGCAATCGAGAATGAACGGGACGAGATTTTCACTTCCCTTCGCGGCCTCGCGGAGGCGGTCGAGCCGTGCGGTGCACGCGGCATTGTCCCGAGACTCCCTCAACTGCTTGAGTCGGACGGCCTGATCGCGCGCCGCGTCCTCATCGATCTTGAGCAGTGGAATGGTCAGCGAATCATCGCTTTCAAATTCATTGACTCCGACGATCACGCGGCGATGCTGCTCTATTTCCCACTGCTGGCGCGCCGCGCTCTCTGTGATTCGGCGCTGAAGCCAGCCGGACTCGAGCGCCTTGACCACGCCACCGGCGGCATCAATCTCGACAAACAACGCCTCGGCTTCGCGCTCGAGGTCGTCGGTCAGTTTCTCGACGTAGTACGATCCCCCGAGCGGGTCGGACACGTTGGGAATCCCGGTTTCGTAGGCGAGCACCTGCTGCGTGCGTAGGGCCACCTGCACGGCCTGTTCGGTCGGCAGGGCGAGCGTTTCGTCCATCGAGTTGGTGTGCAGCGACTGCGTTCCGCCGAGCACGGCGGCGAGCGCCTGGTAGGCGACCCGGACCACATTGTTCATCGGCTGCTGCGCCGTGAGCGTGACGCCGGCAGTCTGTGAATGGAAGCGCATCACCCAGGACCTCGGATCCTTAGCGTGGTACCGGTCCTTCATGTGGCGCGCCCAGATACGACGCGCAGCGCGCAGCTTGGCGATTTCCTCAAAAAAGTCGTTATGGACGTCCCAGAAATACGACAGCCGCGGCGCAAACTCGTCCACCGCGAGCCCACGAGCGATGCCGCGTTCGACGTACGTAAATCCGTCGGCGAGAGTGAAGGCCAGTTCCTGCGCAGCGGTCGCGCCGGCTTCGCGAATGTGGTAGCCCGAAATCGAAATCGTATTCCACTGCGGGGTGTGCGTCGAACCCCATTCGAACATGTCGACGATCAGGCGCAGCGCCGGCTCAATCGGAAAGCACCAGGCGTGCTGCGCCATGTACTCCTTCAGGATGTCGTTCTGCACCGTCCCGCGCAGTTTCTCCGCGGGGACACCCTGTTTTTCTGCCGCCGCAATGTAGAAGCACCAGAGGATGATCGCCGGGCCGTTGATCGTCATGGACGTCGACACGTCGCCGAGCGGAATGCCCTCGAAGAGCGCTTCCATGTCCGCAAGCGAACTGATGGCCACCCCACACTTGCCGACTTCGCCTTCGGACCGCACATGGTCGGAGTCGTAGCCCATCAGTGTCGGGAAATCGAACGCGACGGACAATCCTGTGGTGCCATGCTCAAGCAGGAACTTGTACCGCTCGTTGGTTTCCTTGGCCGAGCCGAAGCCGGCGAACTGCCGCATCGTCCAGAGTCGGCCACGGTAGCCGGTGGGGTGAATGCCGCGCGTATACGGAAACACGCCGGGCACTTCGAGCGCCGTTCCGGCGGAGCCTTCGAGGTCCAGCGCCGTATACACCGGCGCAACTTCCTTGGCCGAGTTTGTGAAGTTCAGGTCACGGCACTTGCCGGCATCGTACGCGTCGCGCCACGCCGCTACCTGGCGGCGGAGGTCGTCCAACTCGCGCTGCATCTCCGCGATTGTCGCATCGGCGTCGGCTTGCACACCGGTCATCGTCTATCTCCCGTCAGGAGGGAGCCGCTTCGAGCGAGCAGCGCGTCCGCGATGGCGAACGGCGTTGCCTCTCCCGACTCGACCTTCGGCATCTGTCCGTCGAGCCAGGCGTTTGTCGGCGCATCCATCCAGAGCCGCCGCCGCACGCGTTCTTCGACTACATCAACCACGCGTTGCCTGAGGCGTGTACGCCTCCGAACCGCGAGTGTTCCGCTGCGTTCAAGATAGGCAAAATGACGCTCCAGCGCCGATGCCAAATCCGAGACGCCCTGTCCTGTCGTACCGATGGATTGGATCACGGCGGGTGTCCACGCCGCCGCCTCAGGGTTGGCCATTGCGTTCCGCGCGGCTTTACCCGGATTCGCAATGCGACGGAGGTTCTTGAGGTCCACACCATGGTGCGCTGGATCGCCGCCCAGTGCATGGCCGCCACGAAGCCCGAGCATCACCTCGATGTCGCTTTTTACGCGGTCGGCGCCGGGACGATCAGCCTTGTTCACGACAAAGATGTCCGCAATCTCCATCAGTCCCGCCTTCATGGTCTGAATTGAGTCACCGGACTCCGGCACAAGCACCACCACGCTTTGATCTGCCGTCTGGGTGATCTCGAGTTCACTTTGCCCAACGCCAACTGTTTCAATCAGGATGCGGTCCATCCCAAAGGCATCAAGGACGTCGCACAGTTCACGCGTGGTGCCGGCTAAGCCGCCCAGCGAACCCCGCGTGGCCATGGACCGGATAAACACCCCGGGGTCGAGCGCCACAGACTCCATGCGCACGCGATCGCCAAGCAGTGCGCCGCCGGTGAACGGTGATGTCGGGTCAACGGCGACGATGCCCACCTGTAATCCCTGCTCGCGGAACTGCTTCACCAAGAGCGTGGTGAGCGTGCTCTTCCCAGCGCCTGGTGGGCCGGTAATGCCGATGCGGCGGCCGCGGCCGAAACGGGAATGCAACGCCGCAAGGAGCTCGTCGCACTCAGGGCGGCTGTCTTCGACAATCGACATGGCTCGCGCGAGCGCGGCGCGTTTGCCACTCAGGAACGCGTCGAGCAGGACGCGCACGCCGTTCGGCGCGCTCATGACGTTGACCCCGGTTCGTCGTGTTCGTCGCGAATCTCGCCCACCAGCTCCTCCATTAAATCTTCCAATGTGACGATGCCTGCAATGTCGCCACTTTCCGAGCGCACCACAGCGAGCTGACGGCGTTCGCGAAGCATCCGGCGCATCAGGACGCCGCAGGTTTCGTCTGCCGCCGCCGCCGAGACCGCGCGCAAGGTGGCCAGCGGCTGGTCCGGTCTCGCCAGCACATCGAACGCGTGCACGATACCTGACACTTCGCCAGTCCCGGCGGCGATGACCGGGATCCGCGTGTAGTTCGACTGCGCGACGACCTGCGCGATGTCGGCGGCAGCCATCGTCGGCGTCACGCTGGTCATCTTGTCCCGCGGTGTCATGACATCCCGCACCCGCTTCTCACCAAATTCCGCAACGCCGCTGATGATTTCTGATTCCCCCGCTTCGCCGAACCCTTCAAGTTCAGCTTCCCGCAGCAGGTCTTCGAGCGGATCACTTGCCTCCGGCGCCTGACCCGCGACCACCGGCTTTACCAGCGGACGCACGAGCCGGCTCGCGTATGAAAGAATCGGACCGAACAAGGCGTCGAGGACCTTCAGGAGCGGCATCAGCGCCGGGATGAGCGTCGTGGCCCACCGGCGCGCAATCGCGCGCGGGACCAGCTGCCCAACCACGAGCAGGAGGAGCGTCGCGAACGCGATTTCACGGAAGAGACCCGAGCGATCTTCGCGAAAGGCGAGCACGGCTCCCAAGCCGAAGACGAGCGACGCGACGCCTGTCCCAGCAGCCAGGAGATACTGGTGCGGTCGGCCAAGAGCCGGCGCGGCCTGATCAGGCTCGCCGGCGAGCTGCTGTTCAGCCCAATGCCGCAGCCATATCCAACTGACTGAGCGAACAGACGTCGCCGCGGCCGTCATACAGCCAACGGCCAGCGCAAAGAGTAGCGTCAACAACGTGGTACTCACGCTGACCCGGCCGCGGCGGCTTCGATCGGTACCGCAATGACGCGCTCAATCCGCCGGCGGTGCACGCGTTCGATTTCCAACCGGTGCGACCCGAACGTCACTGAATCGCCGACCCGTGGAGGGCCGCCAATCTTTGCATAGACAAGTCCGCCAACCGTGTGGACGTCGTCTTCAGGCAACTCTTCGCCGATCAACTCCGCAAGGTCGCCGATAGGGAGTCGTGCCGACACCGACAACCGCCCGCAGTCGTCCCGGCGGACATCGGCCTCCTCAACGTCGTGCTCGTCGCGGATATCACCGACGATCACTTCGAGCGCATCTTCGAGCGTGATAATGCCGGCGGTCCCTCCGAATTCATCAACGACCACCGCGAGATGCTGCCGCGACGCCTTAAAGTCGCGGAGTTGGTCGTCAACCGGCTTCGTGGCCGGGATGAACTGCGCCGGGCGCACCATCGATCGCCAGCCCGCAGCAGCCTCCGCACCGGCAAGCACAGACGGCAGGAGGTCCTTCGCGTTCAGCACGCCCGCGACGTTATCGACACCGCGGTCGTACACGACGTATCGCGCATGCCCCGAAGCGCGCACACGGTCAACCACCTCTTGCCATGTCCATTCGCGGTCGACGCCGACAATATCGACGCGCGGCACCATGATGTCCTGCACGGTCGTGTCGCTAAGGGAAAAGACGCCGCGAAGAAGGTGGGCATCGTCCTGTGAGACGCCGGCCTCGGCAGCAACGACATCACGAAACTGCTCCACGCTGATTTCCCGTTCAGCACCGCGCGATGGCCGCGGCGGCAAGAACGCATCGAGGGCGCCGTCAGCGAGGGAGCCGAGGAGTACAACTGGCTGCATCACGTTCTCGATCGCCTCGATCCCACGACCGTGCCGCGCAATGCCTTCGACCGCGGCCATATCGCCGGCAGCTCGCGCCGCGCTTTCGGCGAACACGACGATGAGGATGCCAGCCACAATGACCACCGGTGCAGCCTGCACGGCCGGAACAGATGACGCCTTCAGCGCGGCGGCCGCGCAGACACCGGCGAGGAGTTGCGCCACGATGCGCGCGAACGCCAACGCGCGATGGGCCCGCTCGCGCTGTGCCACCACGCGGCTGACCAGTGCCGGAAGGGCTTGCTCCTCGTCAATGGCCAGCAGGGCACCGTCGACGAAGGCACAGTAGGCGGCCGCGCAGGTCGCAACCAACGCGCAAAGGGCTAGAACGAGCGTCATTGCAGCGTACGTCGAAGGGCTCGCGCAAGCAGCAATTCCTGCCGGCGCCACATGACGCACCGCGTCCGCCCTGCCCCGGCCGGATGGTCATAGCCCAACACATGCAGCACTCCGTGTACGACGAGGCGGAGGATTTCTTCGCGGGCGGAAATCCCGATCTCGGCAGCGGAAGCACGTGCGACCGACGGTGCGAGATACACATCACCCACCACTGCCGAGGCTGTCCCCGTGAGCGCAAATGCAATCACATCGGTGGCGCGGCGATGGCTCAGGTAGCGCGTGTTCAGGCGACGGATGGTCGGGTTACTCACGAGCGCAATGGAAATCGTGGCGGCGCGCACTCCCTCGGCCCGCAGGACAAGCTGTACCACGCTGGAAATGGTCGCACTTGGCGGCGCCGCGAGGCGCGGTTCGCGCGAGACCAAGACTTTCAACACGGCGCGGATCCGAGTCTGCGGCCCAGCGCGCTGCGCCGGACGGCGGCGCGCAGACGGCGCGCAGACGGCGTCATTTCGGCGAGTCGGAGTCGACCGCGTAGGCGCGCACGATATCGCGCACAATGCGGTGCCGGACGACGTCACTCTCAGTGAGGTAATGGAACGCGATGCCCTCGATGCCCGGGAGGATTCGCTCGATCTGGAAGAGCCCGCTGTCGATTTTCCGCGGCAGGTCCACCTGCGTTTTGTCGCCGGTAATGACGGCGCGCGAATTCACGCCAAGTCGGGTCAGAAACATTTTCATTTGCGCGCACGTGGCGTTCTGCGCCTCGTCGAGAATCACGAAGGCATCGGCCAGCGTGCGCCCGCGCATGTATGCCAGCGGTGCGATTTCGATCACTCGCGTCTCAAGGGCCTTTGACACGCGTTCCGCCGGCATCATGTCTTCGAGCGCATCGTAGAGCGGGCGCAAGTACGGGTCGACCTTGGCCTGCATGTCGCCGGGAAGGAATCCCAGTGATTCCCCGGCCTCGACCGCCGGGCGCGCGAGCACAATGCGCTTGACGCGCTTTCGCACCAGCGCGTCAACGGCCGCGGCGACAGCAAGATAGGTTTTGCCAGTTCCAGCGGGGCCAATGCCAACGACGACGTCGTTGTCGAGCATCGCCTGCAGGTACATCGACTGACCCCCGGTTTTCCCCTGCACGACCTTTCGGACGCCCGGCAATACGAGGCGCGGCCCCGCAGCGGGATCGCCGTTGGTGTCGAGCGAGAATCGCATCACATCATCGGCGTCGAACGACTCACGGCGGCGCGCGGTATCGATCATCCGCTGCGCCACCGGTGTGGCCTTCTCCACCGCCGCGGCTGTGCCGGCCAACACCAGCGCATCGCCGCGCAACGTGGCGCGCACGGCGCACACGCGCTGGAGCTCGAGCAGGTTGGCGTCGCCCACACCGGCGAGCGTGAGCAGATCGGCACCATCCGTCGCGATCCGCGCGGTCACGCCTTCAACCGTGCCGACTCCGCCGTCGCTCACGGCTGCTCTTTGAGTCGGATATGCAGATCGGCGATGTCGGCGGCGGGCACATGCGTCGGGGCGTTCTCAAACATCGCGCGAGCAGCCGTCGTCTTCGGGAACGCGATCACATCGCGCAGCGACGGAGCGCCGGCGAGCAGCATCACGATTCGGTCGAACCCGAACGCAATGCCGCCGTGCGGCGGTGCGCCAGCACGCAGCGCCTCGAGCAGGAAACCAAACCGCCGCTCCTGTTCCTCCTGATCGCCGATGCCAAGGAGTTCGAACATCCGCGACTGCAGGGCCGGGTCACTCGTGCGAATGCTTCCGCCGCCAAGCTCCGTGCCGTTCAGGACCACGTCATAGGCAAGCGCGCGCCACGCCTCTGGCTTGTCCGGAAAAGCGGCGACGTCGGCTGCGTGTGGCGCGGTGAACGGGTGGTGTACGGCCGCAAGCGTGCCGGTCGACGGATCGCGATCGAACATCGGAAAGTCCGTCACGATGACGAACTGGCGGTCGCCGTCGCGCACGAGCTCAAGCCGCTTCGCGCATTCCTGGCGAACACGGTCCAGCGCCGGGTGGGAAATTCGATCCGCACCGGCAACGAACAGCATCAGGGACCCCTCAACCAGATCGGCAAACGCGGGATTCCCTTCGAGGAACTTAGCCATCGGGCCGTCGAGCTTTCCGTCAAGCCGTCGCAGGCGCATCAGGCCGCCGGCGCCGGCGGCCTTCGCGAGCGATTCGACTTCATCCACCTGCTTGCGACTCCACGCCGCGCCTCCGGGGACGATGATTCCACGCACCCGACCACCGGACTCGATCACCGACGTGGTGATGTTGAACGCCACATCCCGGAACGCCGGCGTGTAGTCGACGATCTCCAGGCCATACCGAAGGTCCGGGCGGTCGCAGCCGAAGCGCTCCATCGCGTCGGCGTACGTCATCCGCGGGAACGAGGCGGGAATCTCCACGCCAGCCACGCGCCAGATAGAGCTGATCAACCCCTCGGCGAGCGCCAGAATATCATCCTGCGTCACAAACGAGCCTTCGATGTCGATTTGCGTGAACTCGGGCTGACGGTCGGCGCGCAAATCCTCATCGCGGAAGCAGCGCGCAATCTGGAAATAGCGGTCAAACCCGCAAATCATGAACAACTGCTTATAGATCTGCGGGGACTGCGGCAGCGCGTAGAACTCGCCGGGATGGACGCGGCTCGGCACGAGATAGTCGCGCGCGCCTTCCGGAGTGGGCTTCGTAAGGATCGGCGTTTCGAGTTCGAGAAAGCCACGCTCACTCAGGTAGCGGCGGGATTCCTGGAGCAGTTTGTGCCGCAGCACGAGGTTGGCCTGCAGGTCCGCCCGGCGCAGGTCGAGATAGCGATGGCGGAGGCGGAGTTCCTCCGCAGCCAACTTCTCACCGCGGCCTCGCGCGACCGGTATCACCGGTGTGACCGCTGGGCCTACGACAGTTAATGAGACGCCTTGCACCTCAACGTCGCCGGTTCCCATCTCCGCGTTGCGGGTGTTTTCAGATCGCGGCACGACGGCGCCGGTGATCACTACCACGCTTTCAACGCCAACAGCTGCCGCCGCCGCGATACACTCGGCGCTCGCCCAATCCGTACCGAACGACACCTGGACGATGCCGTCCAGATCGCGCAAGTCGAGAAAGACGATGCCGCCGAGGTTTCGTGACCGGTGGACCCAGCCACCAAGTGTGACGTGCTCGCCGGCGTTGGACGCGCGCAGCGCGCCAGCCCGGCCAGTACGCAGCGATGTCGAGAGCATGTTCGGAGGTGTCACGCAGTTCTCATGATTGGCCGCGATGCCCACACACGGCGTAAGAGCAGTCCCGCGAGCACGCCAATGGAATCGACGGCCCAGTCAGCCACATCTGCACTGCGACCCGGAATGAAGAGCTGGTGCCACTCGTCGGCTGCGCCCCAAGCGAAAAGCGCCAGCGCGACGACCGCCAGCATTCGCCACGGCGGGCGCCCGGCCTGCACTGCGCGTGCCACCAGAAATGCGAAAATGGCGTAGAGCTTGAAATGAATGATCTTGTCCGACCCCGACGGCAGAAATCCCGGCGACGGCGGATTCGGCCAACTCGTCAACACTTCGATCAGAATCGCCCAGAGCACCGGCGCGATCCATCGCGACCGCGTCAACGGGCTGCCAACGGGTAAGCGGCAGCCACGCGTGGCGATCGACGGCTTTTGAATCGGATGGCGGGCTGCGGGGCCAACAACGGCAAGACTCCGAACGGAAAGTGTGCTAAATATATAAATCGCATGGGGTTGATGGTAGCGCGAACACTTGATATTCGACTTGACCAGAGAGTGCGTATCTCCCGTTTTTTTATAGTGTTAGCAGCCGCGTTCGCCGGAACATCGGTGGGACGTTGCCAGAATCGAGAGGTTCCGGGGCGTGAACTGCTCCGATTCCCCATTGGGCTCATAGCCGAACCGGCGGCCCTGCCCGGCATGTTCAGCGGCGGATTCTGGAATCCGGCAGCCGCTGTATTGCCAGACGGGACGCGCTGGCGGGTAGCTGCCGGCGCCATGAGCACACCGTCCGACGTCTCGGTCAACGCGAGCGCAGGTGCCGTAACCGCGATGTGGCGTGGATCGAGCCTGTCGCTTTCGGTGCTCCGAGCTTCCGTCGCGGGCGTCGTGCGAACAGAGAGTGACCCGCTGACCATCGCCAACGACGTACAGTACTCGACCATCGTCACGTCGCTGGGAATTGCGCGCTCAGTTCGGGGCAATCTGGCCTGGGGGTTGGCAGCCCGCGTGCGCAGCGGCCAGATCGACACGGACCTCCGCACGTCGGTCGCGCTCGACGGCGGCGTCGTTCTGGAGCATCTCACACGCCTCGATGCCCGTTTTGGGCTCTCGACGCTCTTGGCCAGCCCATGGAGCGGA
Organism: Gemmatimonadota bacterium; assembly: GCA_026387935.1. Classification (GTDB taxonomy): domain Bacteria; phylum Gemmatimonadota; class Gemmatimonadetes; order Gemmatimonadales; family Gemmatimonadaceae; genus Fen-1231. The sequence goes on from JAPLKU010000010.1 coordinate 80,236, forward strand.
GGACGAGAACACGCGACGTTTATCGGCGGCGCCGACCTCCGCCTCTTCCGGGCAGATTCAGACCGATTCGTTCGCGCCGGCGTATCCGCGATGACGACCCAGGGCGGCGAGTCCGAGCAGTTCGCATTCGCAAGCGGTCGATATGGGGTCTGGGAGGTTCGCGGAGGGCCAGTCCGCACCTCCGCGTTCGGCGCAGAAAACTTCCGCACGCGGATGGCGATCGCGGTGCACTATATCGGCTATTCGGTCGGCATTGCACGTGAGGGATCGCCGAGCGGACTGGGTCCGAGCTACCAGTTTGTCCTGAGTTCACTCATCCGATGACTGTGCACCCGACCAACCTGCTGAACCTGACGCCTGCCGAAGCCGTGACAACGCTGCGGGCCTTTGCTGTCTCCGTTGGTGAGGCTCCGTATCGCGGGTCGCAAGTCGCGCGCCGCCTCTGGGAATCGCCCGCATCAGGATTCGACGCAATGTCGGAGCTGCCCGCGGACTTTCGCGCGCGACTCGCTGAACACTTCACGATGCCGCGCCTCGCGCTCACGAGCGAGCAGGCATCGACCGACGGAACCCGCAAGTTCCTGTTTTCGCTCGCGGATGGGCAGTCGATCGAAACGGTGGCGATTCCCGACGGAAAGCGACTCACCCTCTGCGTATCGTCTCAGGCGGGCTGCGCGCTGCAATGCGCGTTCTGCGCCACCGGCGCGATGGGGTTCGTCCGTAACCTTGAGGCCCACGAGATTGCGGGCCAGGTTCGCGAACTCGCGTTCCTCGCCGAGCCCATCAAGCCCACCAACATTGTGTTCATGGGCATGGGTGAGCCGCTGATGAATTGGCCGGCCGTCGATACCGTGCTGACTATCCTGAACAACCCTGCGGGATTCGGGATTGGCGCGCGCCACATCACGCTCTCTACGGTGGGCTGGCTACCCGGCATCGAAGCCCTCGAGGCGCGCAAGGAGCAGTTCCGGCTCGCGATCTCGATTCATGCGCCCAGCGACGCACTGCGCGCCACGTTGATGCCCGTGAATACCAAGTTTCCGCTTGAGGCCGTGATCGAGCGCGCCGCGCGATTCTCACGCCGCGTGACGTTCGAGTACGTGATGCTCGGCGGGGTGAACGATGCGGACGAGCACGCGACCGCGCTCGCAGCACTCGCGAAAACCTGCGGAGCATTCGTGAATTTGATTCCACTCCACCCTGGCGGGTCGATGGGCTTCGTGCCATCGCCGCCAGAGCGTATCCATCGATTCGCATCGAGGCTCAAGGCCGCGAACGTTGAAGTGGCCGTCCGAAGAAGTCGCGGCCTCGATATCGCGGCCGCGTGCGGCCAGCTACGGGCGGAGCGGCTCCGTCGGCGCACGCCAGGTCTTGCCCACGATGACAGTCAAGTCAACGAGACGGCCTGAATCGGCGCGGACTTCCGTGACGGCAGGCATCATGGTTCGCGCAGCACGCGTCGCCCACTCTGGATGATTTGAGCGATCGCGGACGACCGTTGAATCGTGCCGCTCTCCGGTATTTCCGAAAAAGACGACGTCGAATCCGGCATCGCGCAACACCGCCGCCGCCGTACGCGCGAGCCCTCGCGTGTCCGTCGCATTGAACACTTCGACCTTAACGCGCGTGCCCTCGGGAATGACGCGCTCGGTGTGGTGTGTGGCGTCAGCTCCGGCCGAAACGCCCGGAACCCAACCCTTCAGCGATGCGACGATCACGATCGCAATGACGCCGAGCGCCGATGCGATCACGAGCCAGCGGCGACGCGGTTTGGGTTGCGATTCGGATGCGAGCGTCACCGGACGGCGTTCCAGAGATCGACAGTCTGACTGAAGATGCCGTTGCCTTCGCGAAGCGTCCATTCGAGACGCATCCGAACAACTTGGCGAAAGACCGCGTCGAAATCGTGGGGCAGCTGCGCCGCCAGAAAGGCGCGGTCCTGCACCATGAACTTACGCCCTGGCTCGAGGAAATCCGCCATGAAGAGCGCGCGACCGGTGCGATCCCAGGTTGGAAACCCGACCGTATGCCAGCGCACGGCCTCCAGCACCGACGTGCGTCGCTCGCCATCGGCCTCAAGCTTGAGCGCGGCGGCGGGGCCGTGGAGCACCCCGAATGGATGCAGCTTGTCTCCGACAATAGCACGAAGCGTTTCTTCCGGCGCATCGCGCAACGCGTCATGCCATAACCCCGCGTCGTGCCACCCGCGGGCTTCGCCTGCGGTGAGTCCCATGTCGGCAGCCCAGCGGTCGAGCAAGGCCGTGACTCGTCCGATATGCGCTTGGCGCTTGTCGGTCACCACAGCCCATGCGGGCATCCCAGATTCAGCCATGTTGGTCGATTCGGTTTCGCGCCGCCGCTTACGCCGCGTCGATCGCCGAACGGAGGCTACGAACAAAGGCGACGGCCTCGTCTACCGAACGTTCGGCGATCCGAACGAGCGCACTCCCGACGACCACACCATCAGCCATGTTAGCCACCGCGCGCGCCTGCGCTGCAGATGATACGCCAAAGCCAACGCAGATTGGCAGGGCGCACACACTGCGAAGTCGCTCAACCGTACCCGGAAGATCGACGGAAACATCACTGCGTTCACCCGTCACGCCGAGCCGGCTGATGAGGTAGACAAACCCGCTGCCGTGGCTGGCGATCTGTTTCATCCGATTGGTCGGCGTCGTTGGTGCCACGAGCCGCACGAAGGAGAGCGGTCCCTTGCCGATCCACGCCTCGCGCTCAGGATCAGCGCCGACCGGCAGATCCGTGACGAGCAATCCGGAAATGCCGGAATCCTTCGCTTGCTGCAGGACGTTGGGGCCAGCCGCGAGCAGCGGATTCAGGTAGCTGAATAACACGAGTGGAACGCGAACGCGCGTCGCCGCGGCCAGTTCGAGCGTCTTCTGGAGCGTCATCCCCGCCTCGAGCGCCATCTGGCTCGAACCCTGGATGACGGGGCCATCAGCCACCGGATCGCTGAACGGCACGCCGAGTTCGATCACGTCGGCACCCGCCGCGGCGATCCCCTGCACCAATGCGACGCTGCGCGCAGGATCGGGGTGTCCAGCCGTGACGTAGCAAACCAGCGCGCGGCGTTTCGCGGCGCGCAACGAGGACATCGTTTCGTTCAGCATTTCAGAGAAAGTAGTCGCCGACTCGTATGCCGTAGCGTTCGGGATCGGCGGTCTTGATGATGGTGCGCCGGAAGGCGCCCGTCTCGTCAGTGTCGGCAAAATTGACGAGGTCGCCCGGGTGACGCACGTTGCCTAAGTCATCGCCGACGATGAGCGCGATGGGTCGGTTGAGCATCGCGGGGTCGGAGTTGACGCCATGAACGATTGCAAGCTCGAACGAATCAAGAACCACGAAGGTGCCCACCGGATAGATGCCGAGCGTGCTCACGAAGGCCTTGGGCGCGACGGGATTGGTCAGGCGCTAAACGTATCCATCTGGGCGACTTGTGCCACATCCTTGTCGCCCCGTCCGCTTACGCAAAGCAGTACGACATCGTCGGCGGCCCATCGCCCGCGCTGCGCCGCGATCCACGCAACGGCATGCGCCGTCTCGAGTGCGGGAATCACGCCTTCGAGTCTCGCCAACAATCCAAATCCGTTCAGCGCATCAGCATCAGTGCAGGAGACGTAAGTAGCCCGGCCGGAATCCTTCAACCAGGAGTGTTCAGGTCCAACGCCTGGATAGTCGAGCCCCGCGGACACCGAGTGCGCGGGATAAACCTGCCCCGAGGCGTCCTGCAGCAGGTAGCTCATCGCGCCGTGCAGCACACCGGGCTTGCCGCATGCCAGCGACGCGGAATGCTCACCCGTTTCAAGTCCTTTTCCCGCTGCCTCGACGCCAACGAGTTCCACGCCGGTGTCCGGCACGAACGCATGGAACACCCCCATCGCATTTGAACCGCCGCCGATGCACGCCACGACTGATGTCGGCAACTTTCCGGCGCGCTCGAGGACCTGAGCGCGCGCCTCGCGGCCGATGATCGCCTGAAAATCCCGCACCATCCGCGGGTACGGTGCGGGGCCAACGACAGACCCAATGATGTAGTAGCTGTGGTCGCAGGTGCCGACCCAATCGCGAATGGCTTCACTCGTTGCGTCTTTGAGCGTTCGAGTGCCAGACGTCACGGGCACGACTTCGGCACCCATCAACTTCATCCGAAACACATTCAGCGCCTGTCGCCGCATGTCCTCCTCGCCCATGTACACGACGCAGTCGAGCCCAAGCCGCGCGCACGCGGTGGCCGTGGCCACGCCATGTTGCCCTGCGCCGGTTTCGGCGATGATACGTTGCTTGCCCATCCGCTTGGCGAGCAGCGCCTGTGCGAGGGCATTGTTGATCTTGTGCGCGCCAGTGTGGTTCAGGTCCTCACGCTTGAGCAATACCCGTGCACCGATGTGCGCCGAAAAGTTGGGCGCCTCGGTGAGCGCCGACGGGCGACCGACATAGGTCGCCAGCATTTCGTCGAGCACGCTGGTAAAACGGGTATCGCGCATCGCCGCGTCATACGCCGCGGTGAGCTCGTCGAGAGCCGGAATAAGCGTTTCCGGAACGTACTGTCCCCCAAACGGGCCAAATCGTCCGGTGTCGTGTGTCGCTGCTGTCATTCCGATCTCCCATGCACCGCGCGGCTGAAGGCCTGCATTTTCGATTGATCCTTTATTCCCGGCGCCGACTCCACACCGGACGACACATCTACAATCTGCGGTAAGAGCGCCTCCACGGCCTCTGCCACGTTGTCTGGCCGCAGCCCCCCTGCCAATACCAGACGATGGCCCCGCCTGATCCGTTCTATCTCCATTGCAATCTGCCTCCACGGCAGGGCAACGCCTGCACCACCAAGTTTTCCAGGCACCCGGGCGTCGAGCAGGACGGCATCGGCCTCGGCGAACAACGCTTCGGCAACGATCGGAATAGCATCGCGTTCTATGCGCACCGCGGCCCATACCTCGCCGGCGAACAACCGGCGTGCGTCGCGCACATCGGCGACCGACGGGTCAGCGTGCAGCTGAACAACATCCAGTGCGTCCACTTCGGTGACCCGGCCGATCCGCGTACGGAAGTCCGCGCCAAATACGCCAACACGTTTGACTTTCGCTCCTGCCGCCACGTGCAGGCTGAGCGCGCGATCGGGCGCAAGTTCGCGTGCACCGCCGGCAAAGATCACACCGGCGTAGCCAGCGCGGAGTGCACCTGCACAGGCGGCGTCCTCCTCGCGGGTCAGCCCGCAAAACTTCACCTCAACCACGGCGTACGGCGCGGACGCCGGTCAATGCGCGAACGGCTGCCGCTCCGTCTACCACCTTGGAGAGCGAAGAGCCCACGAGCACGGCATCTGCGCCCCAACTTGCCGCGCGTTCGACGTCGGCGCGCGTGACGATGCCGCTCTCGTACACGGCCACGCGCTCGGGCGGCACGAGTCGCAACAGGCGCTCACCGACCGTCGGATCGATCTCCAGCGTCTCCAGATTTCGCGTGTTGATTCCTATGGCGCAGGCGCGGACGTCCATTGCTCGCGCCAGCTCCACCTCGTCACGCACTTCATAAAGCACGTCGAGCCCCAGCGATCCGGCGACCCCAGCAAGCTCCGCAGCCAACGACGGATCGAGCGCGCGCGCGATGAGCAGCACCGCGCAGGCACCCGCCGAGCGCGCTTCCGACAATTGGATGGGATGCACGATGAAGTCCTTCCGTAACGGCGGAATACGGACCGACTTCCGGACTTCGGTGAGGTCGGCGAGGCAGCCACCAAATCGGTCAGGTTCGGTGAGCACCGAGATCGCTGATGCGCCGCCTCGTTCGTATTCGCACGAGCGAAGTCCGGCACGCAGTTCGTCGTTGAGCGTCCCCTTACTGGGGCTCCGGCGCTTGATCTCGGCGATGACTCCGACAGTCGGGCGCCGGAGGGCAGACACGAACGCGCCCGGCGCCGGGAAGCCAGCGTGGAGAACATCGCCACCGACTCCCGCGCGGACCAAGGCTTCGGCCCGAACCCGGGCTGACGCGACCAGGTCGGCCAACACACCCTTCGGGGGCTGCCATTTCGGGGCCATTGCTTGTGTTTCGGCCAATCTTCGGCTACCGTTACTTCGGGGGTTATTCGGGAGTCTAGGACACGACGGCCACCCAAATGCCGCGCATTCCACCTCTCCACGAGCACGCAATGCCACTCACCAGACGCCAACGCCAGATCCTCGACTATCTCAACAGCTACAGCACGGAGCACGGGTACGCCCCGAGCTTTGAAGAGATTGCCGACCACTTCAACTATAACTCGCTGGCCACCGTCCACGAGCATCTCACCAACATCGAGCGCAAGGGCTACATCAAGCGCACGTACAACGAGAGCCGTGCGATCGAGATCCTCCCGTCCGACGTCATCTCAAGAGCTGTCGAACTCCCGCTGCTTGGCGCTGTCGCCGCCGGCTCCCCCATCGAAGTGTCCACCGACAACGAAACCGTGTCGGTCCCGGAAGACTTCGTTCGCCGCTCGGGCAACCACTATGCCTTGCGTGTGCGGGGCCAGTCGATGATTGACGACCAGATTCGAGATGGTGATTTCGTCGTCGTCAACGACCGCAGCACGGCCGACAACGGCGAAATGGTGATCGCGATGCTCGAAGGCTCATCCGCAACGGTAAAGCGCTATTACCGCGAACGTGACGGCCGCATTCGTCTCCAGCCGTCGAACGAGGCCATGGCGCCGATCTATGTTCGCGAAGACCAGATGCAGATTCGCGGAATTGTCGTGGGCGTGCTGCGCCGCTACTAGTCAGCCGTTCACGGGCGGCGCAGCGGCTCAGCGGCTGGCGGCTCTGAGGCTGTTAAGGGAAGCCAATGCGCGTCCGCTTTCCAGCGATTTGCGCGCATCAATGATCGCCGTCTCAAGCGTCGGTGCATTGCCCGCGACGTAAATCGCAGCCGCAGCGTTGAGCAACACGGCGGCGAGCGCGCCCGCGGTTCCCTTCCCGGCCAGGATCGATGCAATCACGGCGGCATTCTCTGCTGGGCTCCCGCCGGCAAGCTCCGACGCCTGTACGGCCGCAAAACCGAACGTCGCCGGATCGATCACCCAGCGCGTCGTCTCCGCGCCGCGGATTTCAATCACCGTGGTTCGGCCCAGAGGTGAAATCTCGTCCATGCCCGGCTCACCGTGGACGACGAGCGAGTGCACGGTGCCGAGTGTCGCCAACGCTCCAGCCATGAGATCAGCCCGTGCAGGATCGGAGACGCCGACCACCTGACGGCCTGCCCGCGCGGGATTGGCGAGTGGTCCGACCATGTTCATCACCGTTTCGATGCCCAGCTCTCGGCGGACGGGTCCCACATGGCGCATCGCGGGGTGCATCGTGGGTGCAAACATGAACACGATGCCCGCGGCGTCGAGCACACCGGCCATTCGTTCAACCGGAATGTCGATGTTCACGCCGAGCGCTTCGAGGACGTCGGCACTTCCACATTTGGTGGTGAACGAGCGGTTGCCGTGTTTTGCGATTCGCACGCCCGCGCCGGCAGCCACCAGCGCGGCCGCAGTGGAAATATTGAAAGTGCCGACGATGCCACCACCCGTCCCGCATGTGTCGACGAGCGCGTCGGCGTTGGAGGCCTCAAGTGTCGTCATCGCGGCACGCAGCGCCATCGCCGCGCCGGCGATCTCGTCCGACGTTTCGCCCTTCACCCGGAGCGCCGCCAGCATCGCGCCGATCAGGGCCGGAGTGCCATCGCCTTCCATAACGGCACGGAATGCCGCCGCCGACTGCGCGGTGGTCAGTGACTCGCGCCGAGCCAACTGGCGCACGGCGTCGCGAATGGCGTCAACCGGCACGAATCGTCTCAATCAGGCGTTCAGCAAGAGACGCCTGGTGTGCCACCAGCGACATCACGAGGCCGAGTAGGCGAACACGCTCCACGATCATTCCCCGCCGGGGTTCGACGCGAAAGTACGCGACCGACGCATCGCGATCCGCGTCGGCGACACTCTCGTTGAGTGCCACCAGAGCGGGGTCGAGCGTGATCGCAGCGCCCAGGGCGTGGGCCAGCGAGTCGAGGGATCGAAGCGTCATGGGCGGTCCCGCGGCGGCGCAGGCGCCAGGAAAGAGATCCCCGATTGCCGGTCGCGTGGAGCCGAAGCTTGCGGGCCGCGCCCGCCAATGTCAATCGAGATTAAACGCGCGTTTCCTTGAACCAACCGTGTCACCCGAATAATTTTCCTCCAATGCCGGAGCGCATGATCCAGCTCGTTGTGCAGTATGACGGAACAGACTTCTCCGGTTGGCAGGTGCAGCCTGCGACACGCACGGTGCAAGGAGTGCTGGAAGACGTCTTGGGACGGCTCGGCGAGAACGGGGTGAGAGTCACCGGAGCCGGACGAACCGACGCGGGAGTTCACGCCCGTGGGCAGGTGGCGGGCGTGGATGTCGGCGGGCATTGGACACCAGAGAAACTCCGCCGCGCGCTCAACCAGCAGTTGCCAGGCGACGTGTGGATCGCCGAATCGCATGAGATGGTTCCTTCGTTCCACGCCCGCTTCAGCGCTACCAGCCGGCGCTATCGCTACGTGGTTGGACTTCGCGATGACTCGTGGTCCCCATTCCGACGTCGTTTCGTTTTCCCGTGGCCGGGGTCCAAGACACTGGATTTCGGCGCACTCGAATGGTGCGCAACGGCTACGCTTGGCATGCACGCATTTCGCGGCTTCGCCGTCAAAGGCACCGCACCGGCCGACGACGATCATCGCTGTGACGTCCGCGCGTGCGAATGGACCGACGAAGGCGGCGACCTCGTGTTCACGGTCGAGGCCAACCGGTTTCTCCATCACATGGTCCGGTTCCTTGTCGGGACCATGGTCGACGTCGCGGCTGGACGACGGGTCCGTGACGAGTTCGCCGCGCTGCTCACGGCAAGTGAGAACGACAAGGTGTCTGCACCCGCTCCCGCATCGGGGCTCAGTCTCGAACGCGTGAACTACCCCACCGACCTCTACATAAAGGCCTGATCCATGCGACTCTTCCTGGCAACGACGTCGTTGGACGACATCCGCTGGGCGACCGACGCCGGGCTTATTGACGGCATCGTGGCGACACCCACGATCATCGCGGCCGAATCGCCGCAGTCTGACGCGCGCGAAGTGATCGCCGACATCGCCAAGGCCTCTCGCCTGCCCATTTGCGCCAGCGTCGCCGCGGTGTCCGCGAATGAGATCGTCAAAGGCGCGAAGGACCTTCGAAAGATTTCTGAGCGCATGATCATTGCCATCCCGTTCATTGACGATGCGATCCCGGCCATCCGGCGGCTCTCGGCCGACGGCATCCCCGTCGCGGCCACGCTGGTGTACTCGGCGGCCCAGGGCATTCTCGCCGCCCATGCCGGAGCCTCGATGGTCACGGTGTCTGTTGACGCGCTCGACTCGGTGGGCGGCGACGGCAACGCGGTCATTGCCGATTTGCGCGACGCTTTCGACCACAGCGCGGCGGAATGCGATGTCGCGGCGGCAGGCCCCGCGACGGCGGCAAGTTTTGCAGGGGCGGCCGGCATGGGCGCCAACGTCGCGATTGTCACGCCCGAAGTCCTGCGCGGCCTGCTCCAGCATCCCCTCACGGATCGTGGACTCGACCGGTTCCTTAGCGCCATCAGCCGACGCCCGAAGGGCAAGCGCGGTAAGTGACCCAGCTCCCCCGCTCACCGATGGTGCGGCTCCTCACGACTGGAGCGGTGTTAATCGCGTGCGCATTTCCGCAGCTCGGGCGCGCTCAGCGCCAAGCCAAAGCGGACGTTAGGCCTCAAGCGATCGCCTCACAGCGGCGTTCAGCAATCACGGAAGCGGTGGCCAAAGTGTCGCCGGCGGTTGTGACCGTACAGACCGAGGCGGTGCAGCGTGTCACCAACTACGATTTCTTCTTCGGCCAGCAAAGCCGCGATCAGACCTCCGCCGGCATCGGCTCCGGATTCATCATTCGCGCCGACGGTGTGATTCTGACCAACGCGCATGTCGTGGCCGGGGCGACGAAGATCAGCGTGGCCATGCGCGACGGGCAGACCTACAATGCCAAACTGCTTGGCAGCGACGAGATGAACGACCTCGCCGTGCTCCAGATCAGCGCGAAGAATCTTCCGGTCGCTGCACTTGGAACATCGCGCGGATTGCTCATCGGCGAGTGGGCGATTGCGATTGGCAACCCGTATGGGTTTGTGCTCGGCAACTCCGAACCAAGCGTGAGTCTTGGCGTCATCAGTGCGACGGGACGCAACCTCACCGCGCGCAGTGAAGGCGGCGGGGTGTACGTGGACATGATCCAGACCGACGCCTCCATCAACCCGGGCAACTCCGGCGGTCCGCTCGTCAACGCCATGGGCGAAGTGATTGGCGTCAACAGCTCGATCTATTCTCCGACGGGAAGTTCCGTCGGACTCGGCTTTTCCATCCCGATTGATCGCGCGAAACGCGTGGCCGATGACCTCATCGCGCATGGAAAACCGCGGCAGCCATGGATCGGGGTGCGCCTGACCGAACCGAGCACCGATCCAGGCGACCGCAGCGGCGTTACGCGCGCAGCCGTGGTCAATCTCGTCACGCCTGACTCCCCCGCCGATGCCGCCGGGATTCGGAAAGGCGACGTACTCGTTCGCTCGCGTGAACGCGCACTGCGAAACGCGTACGACTGGGAAGCAGAGCAACTTGAACTCCGCGTCGGGGACCAGGTGCCGCTTACCCTGCGCCGCAATGGCCGCGACATGGAGGTGCGCGTCACCGTAGCAGACCGTCCGGAGGTCACGGCGCAACGCGTGTCGGTACTCCGCGACCTGGAGCTGGTGGATGTGACCGCAGCGATTCGCGCAGAACGAAACATTCGCACTGCAGGCGGCGCGCTCATCGTGTCGGTATCGCAGGGCGTATCGGAAAGCCTCGGGATTCAGAATGGCGATGTCATCACGCAGGTGATGAACACGCAGATCAAGGACGCTCGGCAGGCAAAACAAGTCCTAGAGTCGTACTCCGGCAGAAACCGCATTCGCATGTACGTGGAACGCAACGGGCGAATCCTCTGGAGTGATTTCGTGATTCAACCATGACCCTCGCATCACCATCGCATGAGCACTGACCGATATTCTTCTCCGCTGTCCGAGCGGTATGCCTCCAAGGGGATGCTCGAATTGTGGTCCGCGCAGACGCGCCACGGGCTCTGGCGTCGGCTCTGGCTGGCACTGGCCGAGTCAGAGCGCACACTTGGCGTGGACATCCCGGCAGCGGCGATTGACGAGATGCGCGCGCACCTGGACGATATCGACTTCCCGGGCGTGGCCGTTTACGAAAAACGTTTCAGACACGACGTAATGGCCCATGTGCACGCATTTGGCGACGTGGCTCCGGCGGCGCGTGGCGTGATTCATCTGGGAGCAACAAGTGCGTTTGTCACCGACAACGGCGACCTGATCCAGATGCGCCGCGGCCTTGAGATGTTGCGCGCGCGTGCGCTCAGCGTACTCGGCTCTCTGGCCACGTTCGCGCGCACGTGGCGTGCGGAACCTGCCCTCGGCTACACCCACCTGCAGCCAGCGCAGCTTGTCACGGTCGGCAAGCGCGCCACACTGTGGATGCAGGACCTCGTGCTCGATATCGCTGAACTGGATCACCGGATTGCCACACTCCCGATGCGCGGCGTGAAAGGCACGACCGGCACGCAAGCGAGCTTTCTCGAACTGTTTCGCGGCGACCACAAGAAAGTGCGTGAACTCGATCGCCTCGTCACCACGGCGATGGGCTTCACGTCATCCATCCCGGTCTCGGGCCAGACGTACACGCGCAAACTCGACGCGACCGTGCTGTCCGCGGTCAGCGGACTCGCCGCCAGCGCCGCGAAGTTTGCCGGCGACCTACGGATGCTCCAGTCGTTCGGTGAAATCGAGGAGCCGTTTGAAAAGGAACAGATCGGTTCGAGTGCGATGGCGTACAAGCGCAATCCCATGCGGTGTGAGCGGATCAACTCACTCGCGCGCTTTGTGCTCTCGCTTGAATCCAACGCGAACCAGACCCACAGTGCGCAGTATTTCGAACGCACGCTCGACGACAGCGCGAATCGCCGCATCACCATTCCTGAATCCTTCCTCGCCACCGATGCCATTTTGATCCTGTGGGAGAACGTCGTGTCAGGCCTTGAGGTGCATCCGGCCCGCATCAAGGCCCGAATCGCTGACGAACTCCCGTTCATGGCAACCGAGAAACTCATCGTGCGGGCGGTAGAACGCGGCGGGGACCGGCAGCAGGTGCACGAGGTGATTCGCCTTCATAGCGTTGCAACAGCCCGTGCAATGAAAGATGCTGGTGCGGCGAATGACCTTTTCACACGGCTCGCGGCCGACAAAGCGTTCGGCGTCCCCATGGACGATCTTGCGGCCGTGGCCGACCCCATGCAGTTCGTAGGCCGCGCTCCGGAGCAGGTGGACGAGTTTCTCGCTGAAGTGGTGGACCCTATTCTTGCCGCGGCCCCGAAGGCCGCCTCAACCCGAGAGGATGTGCGTGTATGACAGCTGTTGTCGGACAGACTAACCTTCCCTTCGAACTGATCCGTCGCGGCAAGGTTCGCGACGTGTACGCAATTGACACCGATCGCATTCTCCTGGTCGCCAGCGACCGAGTCAGCGCCTTTGACGTTGTCATGCATGAGCTGGTGCCATTCAAGGGCGCCGTCCTTACGCAGATCACCGCCTGGTGGCTCCGTCATTTTGAGAAGGACGTGGCCCACCACATGCTCTCGTCTGACGCAGATGAGATCATACGTGCGATTCCAACGCTGGCACCACATCACGCTGAGCTGATCGGCCGATCGATGCTCTGCCGGCGGACCGACGTGTTTCCGGTGGAGTGTGTGATTCGCGGCTACCTCTCCGGATCTGCCTGGAAGGAATACAAAGGCAGCGGCACGCTCGCGGGCGAAGCGTTGCCTCCCGGGCTCGTGGAAAGTGACCGGTTCGATCCCCCGATCTTCAGTCCGGCCACGAAGGCCGACGAAGGACACGACGAGAACATCACCATCCCACAGGTGCGCGCGCTGCTCGGCGAGACCGTCGCCAACGAACTCGAGCGGTTCTCACGTCTGGTGTACGGCCGCGGCCGCGACCTGGCGGCCGAGCGCGGCATCATCATTGCTGACACGAAGTTTGAATTCGGTCGCACCCGTGACGGCGAGATCATCCTGATTGACGAGGTCCTCACGCCGGATAGTTCCCGGTTGTGGCCGGCCGACAAGTACACGCCCGGCGGACCACAGGCGAGCTTCGACAAGCAGCCGCTGCGAGATTACCTCGAAGGCGAGAAGAAGGCCGGCCGTTGGGACGGGAATGCACCACCACCGACGCTGCCGGACGCGGTCATCGACGCGACGAGCAAGCGCTACCGCGACGCGTTCACGTTGTTGACTGGCGAACGACTTCCAGTCGCGGGCGCCTGATGGGCGTCGCCAAGGAAGGAATCCCGTTCATCATCGCCAGTGACGCACTTGCGGTTGGCGCGTTCGTTGCCGCGTCGCGGTACGGCTCGCCATGGATCTGGGTTCTGGCGGTGGTGCTGGCGATTGTGGCGGTCTGGGTCGTGTACTTCTTCCGTGATCCCGAGCGCGACGGTGCGCGAGGCGAGCGTCTCGTGATCTCGCCGGCCGACGGCAAGATCGTGATGATTGCCGAGGTTCATGAACCGGCCTTCATTCGCGGTCCCGCGATCCGCATCTCTGTGTTCATGAACATTTTCAGTGTTCATGTGAATCGATACCCCGTGTCGGGCGATGTGAAATACCTCCACTACAATCCCGGAAAGTTTCTCAACGCCGCCGTCGAAAAGGCGAGCCTGGAGAATGAACAGAGTTCAGTCGGCATCGAATCGCCGATCGGGCGCGTCGTCGTCCGGCAGATCGCGGGCCTCGTTGCCCGCCGAATCCTGACCTACAGTCGCGAGGGAGATCGGGCCGCGCAGGGGGTTCGCTTCGGCATCATTCGATTCGGGTCGCGAGTGGACGTCTTCGTGCCAACGTCGTGCGCGCCAAAGGTGAAGGTCGGAGACCAGGTCTTCGCTGGGCTCACCGTGTTGGCCGAGCAGTAATGCGCCGCCCTCGCCTTCCTCGCCCCTCGATGGTGATGCTGCCCAGCGGCGTCACCATCGCGAATCTGTTCTTCGGCGTATTCGCGATTGTGGCGGCGGCGCGCGGCGACTTCGGGAAGGCCGTGCTCTTCGTCTTGATTGGCGCCGTGCTTGACGGGATCGACGGGCGGGTTGCTCGCGCCACGCGGACCGGCTCACAGTTCGGCGCTGAGCTCGACTCGCTCGTTGATGCCATTTCGTTCGGCCTCGCGCCGGCGATGATCATGTATTTCGCCGTGCTACACAAAGAGGGCTGGGATTGGCTCTTCGTCTTCGGCTTCTGTGCCTGTGCGGTGATCCGCCTCGCGCGCTTCAACGTCGAACAGGCGGGCCGGGCCAAGACGCACTTCCACGGATTGCCCAGTCCGGCGGCCGGCTGCACGCTCGCGAGTTACTACTGGTTCAGTCAAACCCCGTTGTATAACGAGACGCCGATTGGCGAATGGCCGTGGCACATCGTGCTGCGCTTCGTGATGGCGGGTCTCGCGTTCCTGATGGTAAGCGAAGTGCCCTACCCCGCCTGGCCAACCTTCAGTCTCAAGACGCTGCGCGGCGCGCTGGGACTCATCCTTTTCGTTTCGCTGGCGCTCGGGCTGGTGTTCCTTCCGCGTGAGTTCTTCTTCCCGGTCGCCATGTTGTATGTGCTCTACGGCGTCGTGTCCGCCGTCGTCCGCGGCCTGCTCGATCGTGGGGCGTCCGTCTACGATGAAGACGCCGTCGCCGACGCCTACCTCGCCGAAGACCTTGACGATGACGCAGATGAGGCGGAGGACGCCCCTGCGGCAGAACCAGTTCCCGTTCGCAAGAAGCGCCGCCGCCGCCGTCGCCCCCGCGGCGGTTCTCCCTCGCCCGATCGCACCTCTTCACCGGAACCATCTGAATGAAGTTTCGTGTTGCCGTTCACATTCTTCCGCGCCGCGGAATCCTCGACCCACAGGGCAAGGCCGTCACCGAGGCACTGCACTCGCTCGGGTTCGCCGAGGTGGCCGAGGTGCACGTGGGCCGTCATCTGGCCATCGAGACGCAGGCGGATTCGGCCGATGCCGCGCGCGCAGCCGTCAAAGCCATGTGTGACAAGCTGCTCGCAAATCCGGTGACCGAAGATTTTGTCATCGCAAGCGTGGAGGCGGTGTAAACGATGAAGGTTGGCATTATCCGCTTTCCCGGATCCAACTGCGACGAAGACGCCTGGTTTGCGATCGTCAACGACCTCCGCGAGCAGGCCGTCATGCTCTGGCACAAAGACACCGACCTGCAGGGTTCAGACGTCGTGATCCTGCCTGGCGGGTTTAGCTACGGCGACTACCTGCGCGCCGGTGCCATCGCGCGCTTCAGTCCCATCATGCAACAGGTGGCGACCCATGCCGCGCGTGGCGGCGTGGTGATCGGAATCTGCAACGGATTCCAGATTGCGTGCGAGGCCCATTTGCTGCCCGGAGCCCTGCTCCGGAACGATGTCGGCTATCGCGCGATGCCGGTGACGATTCGGGTTGAGCGCACCGATTCGCCGCTGACCGCCGCCGCGACTGTTGGACAATGCCTCACGATGCCTATCGCGCACGGCGAAGGGCGCTACACCGCAAGTGAAGACGACCTCGACCGCCTCGAGCAGGCGGGCCAGGTGCTGTTTCGGTACGTCGATTCAGCCGGAACACCGACGACGCAGTCAAACCCGAATGGCTCTATGCGCAATATCGCTGGCATCTGCAATGCCAACCGCAACGTTGTCGGCCTCATGCCCCACCCCGAACGCGCCATGGAGCCTCTGTTGGGCTCGTCCGACGGTCGCGTGCTTTTTGAATCGCTCCTCGCCACAGTCAACGCCTAAATCATTCGCGCCATGTCCAACAACGAAGACGAATATTTCATCAAACTAGACGCCGAGCGCGACCTGTTGCGCAAGGTGAAGTTGCGCAAGGTGAAGGAGAGTCGGTTCGGACACTTCTTCAACGATCTCCTCAGCGCGCTTCCCGGTCGCACGTGACCGCTACGCCCCGTGCCGGCGATCCGGTTATTACACCCGCGCTCGTCGCGGAGCACGGCCTGACCCCCGACGAGTTCACTCGGCTCGTCAACATGCTGGGACGTCAGCCGACGTTCACCGAACTCGGCGTAATCAGCGCACTCTGGAGTGAACACTGCTCGTACAAGCATTCGCGCCCGGTGCTGCGAACCCTGCCCACGAAGGCGCCGTGGGTGCTCCAGGGCCCCGGTGAGAACGCCGGCGTGATCTCTATTGGCGAAGGACTGGCTGTCGCGTTCAAGATCGAATCACACAATCATCCGTCGGCCGTCGAACCCTATCAGGGCGCGGCCACTGGTGTCGGTGGCATCCTGCGCGACGTGTTCACGATGGGTGCGCGGCCGATCGCCATGCTCAACTCCCTGCGATTCGGCTCACTGGACACGCCGCGGGTTCGCTACCTGGTCGGCGGCATAGTGAAAGGCATTGGCGACTACGGCAACTGCGTGGGCATCCCAACCGTCGCCGGCGACATCATGTTTGACGCTGCATACGAGGGGAACCCACTCGTGAACGCGATGTGCGTCGGCATTCTCCGCGAGGAGGAGTTGATTCGCGCGAAAGCCGAGGGTGTAGGCAATCCGATTATTTCAGTCGGTGCGCGCACGGGCCGCGACGGCATTCATGGGGCATCGTTCGCTTCTGAAGATCTGTCACACAACAGCGATGCCAAGCGTCCGCGCGTTCAGGTGGGCGATCCGTTCACGGAGAAGCTGTTGCTCGAGGCGACACTCGAGCTCATCGCCAGCGGCAACGTGGTCGCCATCCAGGATATGGGTGCAGCCGGCCTCACCTCGTCCAGCGCTGAGATGGCTGAGCGTGGAGAGGTTGGCGTGGTGATTGACACGCTGAAGGTGCCGGTGCGCGAGCAAGGCATGACGCCGTATGAGATCCTGCTCAGCGAGTCACAGGAGCGGATGCTCGTCGTGGCACACAAGGGTCGCGAAGAGGCCGTGCGTGCGATTCTGGCCAAGTGGGACCTGCACGCCGAAGTGATCGGCGAGGTGATTGCCGAACCGGTCTATCGCGTCGTTGAAGGATCGCACGTGGTGGCAGAGTTTCCCGGCACGCGACTCGTAACGGATTGCCCGATGTACACGCCGGAGGCGAAGGAGGGTGCTGCGGTCATCGCCCTGCGGGCGCGCGATGTGCATGCGATTCCAAGCAAGCCACAAGAAGAGAACCCCACCTGGACGCTGACCCAACTGCTCTCCTCGCCGACGATTGCGTCCAAACAATGGGTGTATCGCCAATACGACTCCACGGTGCGAACCAACACCGTACTCGGACCGGGTGCCGCAGACGCGGCCGTTCTCCGCATTCGCGGAAGCAAGAAAGGCCTGGCGGTGAAAACAGACTGTAACGGGCGCTATGTCTATCTCGAACCGCGCGTCGGCGGACGCATCGCCGTTGCCGAAGCGGCGCGAAACGTTGCGTGCACCGGCGCACGGCCCCGCGCGATCACCAACTGCCTGAACTTTGGCAATCCCAAGAAGCCTGAAGTGTTCTGGCAGTTCAAGGAGGCCGTCGGTGGCATGGGTGAGGCCTGCACGGCTCTCGACACTCCGGTAACCGGCGGCAACGTGTCGCTCTACAATGAAAACCCCTCCGGTGCGGTGTATCCGACGCCGACGATTGGCATGGTCGGCGTGCTCGACGATGTGTCGCGCGCCACGGGCCTAGCCTTCAGGGGCCCCGGCGATCCAATCGTCCTTCTCGGTGACCTCACGAATGAGTTGGGCGCGAGCGAGTACCTCTCGTGGATCCATGGCGTCGTGGCCGGCGCCCCCCCGGCCTGCGACCTCAAGCGCGAACGAGCGTTGATCGAGACGCTCGTCGAATCAATTCAGGCCGGGCACGTCAAATCGGCGCACGACTGCAGCGAAGGCGGACTGGCCGTCGCACTCGCCGAATGCTGCATCGCGAATCCCAACGCACAGGTCGGCGCGACAGTGTCGCTCACGCAGTGGGACCATCTCCCGGCCCGTGCCACGCTGTTCGGCGAGGCGCAGGGTCGCGCAGTGCTCACCGCGGCGAACCTTCCTGCGCTGCTCGAAATCGCCGGGAAGCACGGCGTGCCGGCGCAGGTGATCGGTTCAACCACACCGGCGACCGATGGACTTTCAATCGCCGTTTCCGGCACCAATCTCACGGCAACGCTGGCCGAACTCTCCTACGCCTATCACGGGGCACTCGAGCGCGCCATGAGTAAATCGATTTCCTCCGCCCTTCCCACCGCCGAGGTGCCGGCCTGATGTGTGGAATCTTCGGGATCAGCGGACATGACGATGCGGCGCGCCTGACGCATCTCGGCCTCTATTCACTGCAGCATCGCGGCCAAGAGTCGGCCGGCATTGTGGCGGTCGAGCACGGCGTCGCGCGAGGGAAAGTCGCGATGGGACTCATGGGCGACACGTTCGGGCCTGACGTGCTCGACAAACTTCCCGGCCGCACCGCGGTGGGCCACACCCGCTATTCAACCGCGGGCAGCTCAACAATCGAGAATGCGCAGCCGGCGCTCGTACAGTTTCGCGGTGGTCACATCGCGCTGGCGCACAACGGCAATCTCACAAACGCCACGGAGATCCGGGAATCGCTGGAAGCCAGCGGGTCGATTTTCAGCTCGACGATGGATTCGGAGGTGATCGTGCATCGCCTCGCGAGAGCCGCGGCATCAAAGCCGGAGGAGCAACTCGCTGAGGCCCTCAAGGGCGTGGAGGGTGCGTACGCGCTACTGGTCGTGGTGAACGAGACACTGTTGGCTACTCGGGATCCGCATGGCTGGCGTCCGCTGACCATGGGCAAACTCGACGGCGCCTATGTGTTTGCGTCGGAAACCTGCGCCCTCGACATCGTAGGCGCGACGCAGATCCGCGATGTCGAACCCGGCGAGATCATTGCGATTGATGCCGCCGGCATGCGCACATTGAAGATGGAGCGCTCCGCCCCATTGCATCGCTGCGTATTCGAATACGTCTACTTCGCGCGCCCAGACAGCCGCGTCTTTGGCGGCTCCGTCGACCGCGCACGTCGCGGCCTCGGGCGACAACTCGCGAAGGAGCACCCGGCACCGGGCGCCGAACTCGTGTTCGCCGTACCCGATTCGTCAAATGCCGCGGCACTGGGATTCGCTGACGAATCCCGGCTGGCAATTGAGATGGCGCTCATCCGCAATCACTATGTCGGGCGCACGTTCATCCAGCCAACGCAAGCAGGCCGCGACGCCAAGGTGAAAGTGAAGTACAACCCGGTGCGCGAGATTCTGCAGGGCAAGAGTGTCGTGATGGTCGACGATTCGATCGTCCGTGGCACCACGACCCGTGGCCTCGTCGCGCTTGTCCGCGGCGCTGGCGCGAAGGAAGTGCATCTGCGCATTGCATCGCCGCCAATCACCGGCCCATGCTGGTATGGAATCGACACGCCCGACAAGAAAGAGCTCATCGCGGCGAACATGTCCGTCGACCAAATCGCCAAACACCTCGGCGTCGACTCACTTGGGTACATCTCGCTTGACGGAATGCTCAAGTCAGTGCCCGACGGACCTGACGGATTCTGTGATGCCTGCTTCAGCGGCAAATACCCGACGGCGGCTCCGACGGTCGAGTTGAAGCATCGGATGGGCTGATGCGGACGCGCCGCCTGATTGGAATCGGCGCCGTCGTCACGCTCGTTGGCGCGACGGGGTTCCGCTCCCTGCAGGATGGCAAGGGCGAGTGGCGCGCGTATGCCGGGTCGAACGCCAGCGCGAAGTATTCCCCCCTCGACCAGATCAACCGCGACAACGTCGCGACTGTGCGAATTGCGTGGCGGCAGTCCGTAGTGCCGGTGGAGGCTCGCCGTGGACGGTCATCCGTCGCGCTCGCCACCAACTATCAGGTCACGCCGCTCATGATCGGCGGCCAATTGTATGCGGCGACGGGCGACGGAGCCATCGTTGCGCTCAACCCAGGCACGGGCGCGGTCATCTGGAGTTATGTGCCGCCCGACCTGCTTCCTCCCGCGCCAGCCCCTGTCACTGAGCCAGCAAAGGAGGTCATCGCGGGCCGTTCCGTGAATCGTGGACTTGCCTATTGGTCCGATGGTCGGGACGCGCGAATCATCGCCATCAGTGGCCACTCACTTTTCGCCCTTGACGCGAAATCCGGCGCGCGGGTGCCACGATTCGGCACCGCCGGCTCTGTGGACCTGCGAACGGGATTCCGCCGGACTGCGTCCACGGCGCGCTGGAACTCCGTTCCACTGATCGTGAAGGACGTGATTGTTATTGGCGGTACGGGTAGCACCGCTGACGGACAGTCCCTGCCGGGTGACATCCGCGCCTACAACGTCCGTACCGGAGAGCAGGTCTGGACGTTCAAGGTCATTCCGGAGTTCAACGAGTTCGGCGGCGACACCTGGCAGAAGGAGTCGGCATCGTACTCCGGCAATGGCGGCGTCTGGGGGCTGATGAGCGCCGATGACGAACTCGGCTACGTCTACATCGCCACCGAAACGCCGTCCGCGAAGGGAGGCGATTTCTGGGGCGGCAAGCGCCCCGGTAGCAACCTCTTCGCCGAGAGCCTGGTTGCCCTCGATGTAAAAACGGGCAAACGCGTCTGGCACTTCCAGGGCATACATCACGGGATCTGGGACTACGATTTCAATTCCGCGCCAAACCTCGTGGACATCACTGTGGACGGGCGCAGGATCAAGGCAATCGCCGAGGTGTCCAAGCAGGCCTTCGTGTACGTACTCGACCGCGTCACCGGAAAGCCGGTCTGGCCGATCGTCGAGCGGCCCGTTCCGCGCGGCGACACACCGGGCGAGTGGTATGCGCCGACTGAGCCGTTCCCGACCAAGCCTCCCGCCTACGACCAGCAGGGCGTGACGATCGACGACCTGATCGACTTCACGCCCGAGCTCAGGCAGGAAGCCCTCACGTTGCTGCGCCGGTACCGCTACGGTCCTCTCTTCACTCCCCCGTCAATCGCGAACGCGCGCGACAGTACGAAAGGTGCGGTGCAGATGCCGGGTGCAGCGGGAGGTTCCAACTGGACCGGTGCGGGCGTCGATCCCGAGACCGGAATCATGTATGTCACGTCTGTGCATTCGCCGTACATCGCGGAGCTGGTGAAGGGCTCGGATCCCGAAGCCGCTCCGGCCAATGGCCCGAGCGGAGCGGCGGGCCGAGCCGTGGAATGGACGGTGCGCCGCGGCCCCGCCGTGATCGGTGCATGGCTCGAAGGACCGCAGGGTCTGCCCATGTTCAAGCCGCCGTATGGACGTCTCGTCGCGATCGACCTCAACAAGGGCAGCATTCTCTGGACCGCAGCGAACGGGAACGGACCGCGCGAGCATCCCGCGATCAAGCACCTGAATCTTCCGCCTCTTGGTCAACCCGGCCGTGCGTCACCGCTTGTCACCAAGACCATGGTATTCCTTGGCGAGGGCGGAAACAGCGCGGTGGTTGCTCTGCCCCCTGGGGGCGGCGGCAAGATGTTCCGCGGCTATGACAAGCTCACTGGCCGAGTGCTCTGGGAAATGGAGCTGCCCGGCGGCACTACTGGCGCGCCGATGACGTACACGTACAACGGCAAGCAGTACATCGTGGTCGCCACCGGCTGGGCCGGAGTCGCCGGCGAACTGATCGCGCTGGCGCTACCGTAGGAAACGGAGCGAGGCCGGGCACCCCGCAGGATGTCCGGCCTCGCTTTTCCGACTGTCAACGTCTGTCCGTACTGGGGCCCTTTTCGTTCCGGTTCTGCGCGCTTCCCGCTAGGGGACAGTGGGCGGATTCGAGGCGAGAAGCTTGGTGAGTCGATAGAGAAACTCCTGCCCTTCGAAGTACGACTGAATGCGCATCCGCTCGTCGCGGCCGTGGGCCCGCGCGTCGGTCGTCGGATCCATGAAGAGCCCGGAGACGCCGTACGACGGAATGCCGATCGTGAGGAAGAAGCGCGAGTCGTTGGCGCCGGTCGACATCGTCGGGATCACCGGGATGTTGCCGAACAGGTCCTTCGTGACCTTCGCAACCGGCTCCATGATCTCGGCCGACAGTTTCGCCGGCGGCGACGCCGGGCGCTGCGATTTCACGAGCACCTTGACGGTGGTGTCGTTGACGACCTTCTCGAGCGCCGCGCGGACTTCGTCGGCCGTTTCCGTTGGGTAAATGCGGCAGTTGACATTCGCTTCGGCGAGCTGCGGCAACGCGTTCGAGGCGTGGCCTCCGGAGAGCATCGTCGCGACGCAGGTGGTGCGGAGCATCGAGCTGTATTTCTCGTCAGCGGCGACAATTCGGGCGGCGGCTTTGTCGGCCGGGTTGGCGACGAGCGCCTTCATTGCCGCGCCCATCTTCGGCGTTTCGAGCGGGGCGGTCTGAGTAAAGAACGACGTCGTGACCTCGCTCAACTTCACCGGGAACTGGTAGCGCCCGACCTTCGAGAGCGCGTCGGCGAGCGAGGTGATGGCGTTGTCGTCGCGCGGCACCGACGAGTGGCCGCCGCGGTTCGTGACGTGGAGGGTGAAGTTCGTGGTGATTTTCTGCGACAACTGGATCGTATTGATGAGCGGCTTTCCGTCGCGCAGCATGCCGCCGCCGCCCTCGTTGATGACGATGCCGGCATCGACGAGTTCGCGATGATTCTCAACGAGCCAGCCGGCGCCGTTGAATGCCCCGCTCTCTTCGTCGGCCGTGAGGGCGATGATGATGTCGCGGTCGGGGACGTAGCCGTCGGCCTTCATGCGCAGGAGATTGGCGACGAAGATCGACGCCATCGCCTTGTCGTCGGAGATGCCGCGGGCGTAGTAGTAGCCGTCCTTCTCGGTGAAGACGAACGGATCGAACTCCGGCGACCAGTCGGCCTTGAGCGCTTCGACGACGTCGATATGCGCGAGGAGGAGCACCGGCTTGCGACCGGCGGGATTCTTGCCGCGGAAGCGCGCGACCACGTTGTGCTTGTCGGGGCGCGGGCCGCCGATGAAGATGTCGGAGTCCGGAATCCCGGCCGCCTTGAAGCGCTTGGCCATCGCCACGGCGCCGTTTGTGATGTTGCCGGTGGTGACACTCGTGTTGATCTCGACGAGCTCTTTGTAGACTTCGCGCGCCTGCTGCTGGATCGGGGTCAGTTTGCCGGGCGTGTAAATCGGCGACTTCGGCGCCTGGGCAGCCGCTGGACCGGCGACGAGCACCAGAAGGGCCAGAAGGGTCGCGGTGCGGGAGCGATGAAGCGACGATCTGGACAACATTAGAGGGAGCCCTTTGTGCGAGTAGGACGAACGGCCAGCGCGGTGCTGCAACATGGGGTGGCGAGCCCCGCGGCGGATAGGTCGCGCCGTCGCACCTGCCGCGCGCAACTGAGCTGCCCCAGGTTCGGTGGACACCATCCTTAGGTACGTTGGGCCTTGGAGGTGTCAGATGCGAACACGCCGGAAACACAGTCGGGAGTTCAAGGTGCAGGCCGTCAAGCTGGTGCAAGAGCGCGGGGTCACGTCATGTCCCCCTCATGAACTGCGGTCACCCTCGAATTGACACTCATCTACTAACGCGACTCCCTCGTGCCTACTGCGGAGTTTTCCCCTTGAGCTTGGCGCGGACTTCCACCCCCCAGTTCACCACCTGCACGAGGGGGTCCACTTTGACGGCGCCGTTCT
>JAPLKU010000011.1 GCA_026387935.1 Gemmatimonadota bacterium
GAGTGTAACGGCATAAGGGAGCCTGACGGTGAGACCGACGGGTCGAGCCGCCACGAAAGTGGGCCGTAGTGATCCGGTAGCCCGGTGTGGATCGGCTATCGCGCAACGGATAAAAGGTACGCTGGGGATAACAGGCTTATCGCATCCGAGAGGTCACATCGACGATGCGGTTTGGCACCTCGATGTCGGCTTGTCACATCCTGGGGCTGGAGAAGGTCCCAAGGGTCCGGCTGATCGCCGGTTAAAGTGGCACATGAGCTGGGTTCAAAACGTCGTGAGACAGTTTGGTCTGTATCCGCTGTGGGCGTTGGAGAATTGAGGGGCGCGGACTCTAGTACGAGAGGACCGAGTCGGACGACCCGCTCGTGTCCCGGCTGTACTGCCAAGTGCAACGCCGGGTAGCGATGGTCGGTACAGATAACCGCTGAAAGCATCTAAGTGGGAAGCTGTCCCCAAGATGAATTCTCCCTGGAGCTTCGAGCTCCCTGAAGGGCCGTCAGAGACTATGACGTCAATAGGCCGCACGTGGAAGACAAGCGATTGTCTCCGAGCGCAGCGGTACTAATCGCCCGTGAGGCTTGACTACTCCCCCTGTTTTCAGGGGGACCAGAATTAACATCGCAGAGCTATCGCACGATTTCCGGTTGGTTTCGATCAACCGGTGATTCCGATTACCACGTTCATACCCCGTCCATTGTCACCTATTTCGCTGGCGACCAGAGCGTAGGGGCCACACTCGTTCCCATCCCGAACACGATCGTTAAGCCCTACAGCGCCGATGGTACTCCGACCGAGAGGTCGCGGGAGAGTAGGCCGTCGCCGGCACCCCTGAAGCCCCCTGTACCGTTCGCGGTGCAGGGGGCTTCTTTTTGCCATCAGCCATCGTAAATCGTCTTAATCAGATGACCAGAGCCGGGATCGTCACCATCGCAGGGAAGCCGAACGCCGGTAAGTCGACGCTCCTGAATCGGCTCGTCGGGGAACGCCTCGCGCTCACCAGCCCCAAGGCCCAGTCCACGCGCGCGCGCGTCGTCGGACTGCGGTCCGACGACACCACTCAGCTCGTATTTTTCGATACGCCAGGGCTGCTCGAGCCCGCAGATGCGTTGCATGTCACCATGCGCGGCGCCGCCTTTCGCGCGATCAGAGATGCTGATGTCATCGTGCATCTGGCCGACGCACGTGACGGACCGCCGCCGTTGCTCTGGCTTGAAGCGGGGTGGGAAGGGGAGATCCCGTCCACTCCAGTGCTCGTCGTGCTCAACAAAACCGACCTGCTTTCGTCCGCGGCCCTCCGCGCGTTGGCCAGCGACCATCCGGACCCGCTGCGCATCTCGGCCCACACCGGCGACTCGGTCGACGCGCTGCTTACCCGCCTCCGGAGTCTCGTGCCGGAAGGACCTTTCCTTTATCCAGCGGACGACGCCAGCACGCAGAACCTCCGCTTTTTTGTCGCCGAGATGGTTCGCGAGACGGCTCTCGAAGAACTCAATGATGAAATCCCGCACGCTCTCGCGGCGGTCGTCGAGGAGTTCCGCGAGTCTGGAACTCCGGTGTACATTCGAGTCGTGATGTACGTCGAGCGCGACAGCCAGAAACGCATTGTTGTCGGGAGCGGTGGCGAACGAATCCGTACCATCGGGCAGCGCTCCCGTGCCAAGATTGAGCCCCTCGTTGGTGGTAAGGTCTTTCTCGATCTTTGGGTGAAAGTGCTTCCCAATTGGCGACGCGACGCAGCGGCGCTCCGCCGCCTCGGATTTTCTCCGACCGAGGACTCTGTCGTATGAAACAGTGCGCCACCGGCAGGACGTCCGTATGACCCTCGCCCTTCAGCTCCTCGACATCCTGGTCTGCCCGAAGTGCAAGGGCAAACTGACGTACCGCGAACCAGAGCAGGCCCTTGATTGTGCTGCGTGCCAGCTTCGGTACACCGTGCGCGATGGGATTCCCGTCATGCTGATTGATGAGGCAACACCGCTCGCGTAGCGCAGGGTTCAGCGCGCCGCGGTGGATGCTCACCGCACTCGCCCTGGTCAGCGTGCCTGTGTCAGGCGCCTTCGCGCAGGAAGGCGCTGCCTTCTTGCGCGTGCCGGTCGGCGCGCGCGCCGTCTCGCAGGGGCAGGCCGTCGCGGCGAGCCGGATGGGCGCCGACGGCATCTGGTGGAACCCGGCGTCGCTCGCGTGGTTGAAGGATCGCGAGGTCGGGCTCAACTATGCAAGCAACTTCATTCTCACAGGCACGTCACTGGATCTCGTCTATCCGGCCGGCCGCGCGGGTGTGCTGAGTGCGTCGGCGCTCTTCTACAACATTGGCGAACAAACGGCGACCGACCGGTTGGGCAATTCGACAGGCACCTTCTATACCTCCGCACTGGTGACCGCGGCGTCGTATGCCGCGACCTTCGGCGACAAGTTTGCTGCCGCGCTAACCTACAAGCTGATTCGCCAAACGCAGACCTGTAGCGGATCATGTCCCGACGTTGACACGTACTCAGTGCGAACGAACGCATTTGACCTCGGGTTCCAATCCGTCCGGGGAAAGGCCGGCGAGCTCACCCTCGGCGCCGTTGTCCGCGACGTCGGATTCTGTGCGCAGATCATCGATTCGGAGCAATGCGATCCGCTTCCGAGCCGATTTCACCTCGGTGCCGAGTATCGCGTGGATGCCGTGTCAAAAGCGCGGCCCGGCCTGACGCTGCGCGTCAGTGGTGAGGTCGTCACGCGACTCAGCCTTGCCGAGCCGACATTGCGGTTTGGCGCCGAGCTCGGGGTGGCTGAGCGGCTCTTCCTGCGGGCCGGCGTCCTGCCGGGGATCAGCAACGAATCGTCCACGGGAAGCGGCGACGGTTCCAAGGCGGCGATCGGGTTCTCTATCCGTCAGGGAACACTGGCGCTCGACTTCGCGAGAACATTTGGTGGCCTTTCCTCAGACAACGGCAACCCGCCGACCTACGTCACCTTGCGCATGGCGTTTCGATGAGGTTGTTCCGGGTGCTGGCGTGCATGGCGGTTGGAGCCGCGTGCTCGGCTAGCACGCTCGCCGGGCAGCCGAATCAATCGGCGGTCGGCGTTGCGGTCGGCGTTGCGGTCGGCGTTGAAGTCGGCGCGGTGGCGACGGAGTCGATCGTTCCCCGTCACGGTTTCCAGCCGCTTGCCACCAGTCGACGAACGTTTCTCGGACTTCCCATGCGAGACTCGGCGTGGTGGGTTCCACTCGCGTCAGCCGCTATTCCTGGGTATGGGCAGAAACTTCTCGGCCAGAGCCGATTCGTCGCGTACCTGGCGGTGGAATCGTTCGCTGTAGCCAACTACTTGGTATCGAAGTCGGCGGGCGACCGGGAAGTCCAACGCTACCGCGCACTCGCTCGCGACGTGGCTCGGGCCTTCGTGCCCGGAAACTCCGCGATTGGCTCTTGGGACTACTACGAGGCCATGGAGAAGCACCTCGAGAGTGGTGTGTACGATCGCACGATCGGTACCGGTGTGTTCTCGCCGGAAATCAATGAAAACAGCTTCAACGGCGAGATCTGGCTCAAGGCCCGTCAGCTCTCGAACTGGCCGAACGTTAACGTTGACCCGGATCACAACTCGGTGGTCTATCAGGCGGCAATCGCCTATTACGCAAACCACGCTGTGCGGCCTGAGTATCGTTGGAACTGGCACAATGCCCAGCTGGAGAAGGACCTGTACCGGCAAACAATTCTCCGGGCAAACGGCGCCAGCCGGGATGCGCGCCAATATCTGGCGGCAGCCGCGGTCAATCACCTTCTCTCCATGGTCGACGCCTTCATCACGCTCCGGCTGCAAGGTGGGGTCGGGGCGGGCCGCAGTGGCTTCCAAATCAGTGGATCCTTGCCGATTCGCTGAGGGCTGGTTGTTTTACCCGGTACGGGGCTTGCAAGTCCTTGCTGTGTAGAACTTTGACACCAACCTCACAGGAGCGTATGTTCGCCGTGATTCATTGCTTGCGAGCCAGTGCAGCCATCTACGGCATTCGTACTATCACCTGACGGCGCAGCGCTCCCCGAACCAGTTCAAGCCTGGCTCGACGCGAAGCGTTTCCCGGTCGTGGTGCTCTCGGAGCCCGACGCATTGTTGGCGGCGGCGCGCGTGCGTCCGCGGTTGGTGGTGATGGATGCCAGAGTGCAACCGGTGGAAGCGCTGCATGCGTGCCGACGGCTCAAAAGCGATTCGTTCACCGGAATCGTGCCGGTCGTCGTCTGCGCGCGCGATGAAGACATCACGTTTGCCGCGGCGTTTGACGCCAAAGCAGATGAGGTCCTTCGTGACAATATCAATCCGATTGAAGTGCCGCTGCGGCTCGACGCGCTGCTGCGCCGCTCGGACCGGGACACCTACGTGCACCCGTCCACGCGCCTCCCCGGCACCGTGGAAATCGAAACAGAGATTGCGCGGCGGCTTGATCTGCCCGAGCCGTTCGCGGTGTGCTACGCCGACCTCGATCATTTCAAGGAATACAACGATCGCTACAGTTATTACGACGGCGATCGCGTCATCCGCATCCTCGCGAAAATTCTTCACGATGTGGTGAAGGGGACGTGCGCCGAAGAGGCCTTTGTTGGCCACATCGGCGGCGACGATTTTATCTTCATCATGCCGGTGGCGATGGTGAGCGAAGCGTGCGGCGAAATCGTGCACGCTTTCGATACGCTGATTCCGTACCAATATTCCGAGCAGGATCGTCGCGCAGAATACTATTTTGGCAAGGATCGTCGCGGGCAACTGCATAAAGTTCCGCTGATGTCCGTGTCGATTGGTGTCGTGACGAATGAGCGGCGCAAGTTCTCACATTCGGGCCAGGTGAGTGAACTGGCGACCGAAATGAAGAGTTACGCCAAGACACTTCCTGGTTCAGTGTTTACGATCGACCGTCGCGGTGACCTTCCACTGGCGGAAGGGGCAGCCGCTCCAGCTTCGTCGGATGAGCCACGTGTGGTGGAGGAACGTTGAACGTCTCGTGTCCTGATTGCCGCTCGGTATTCCGGGTAGATCCAGCCAAGGTTCCGCAGGGGGGTGTTCGCGCGCGCTGCTCAATCTGCGGCGGCGTGATCTCCGTTCCTGCCGCCGAACTCAGGGAACCGATCAAGGCAGCGGGAACGCCGCCAGTGCCAGTGCCGGTGCCGGTGCCAGTGCCAGCGCAGCGGCCGGTCACGCCACCGCTTCCGCCGCCGATGCCGGCCGCGGCCAGCACGCCAACTCCACGGGCGTTCCCGTCGATCGGGCTGAGCATGCCACCGCGTCCTGCGATGCCGCCGGTCTCAGCGCCTCAGGCCCCGCGGCCAGCGGCACCGTTCGCAATGCCGCCAATGCCGCCAATGCCGCCAATGCGGCCGATGGGGCCTGCTGCGCCGCCGGCGATGGCACCAGCACCCCCCGCCGCTGCGCCGGCTCCCTTCGCGGGCACGCCGACGCCATCGGCGCCGAAGCGGCCGATCAATCCCTTTCTCTCGTCGGATCCGGGGCTCAAGGCCAAGCGCCTCGCACGCGCGCTCGTCAGCGACATGATCGCCTACCTGCCGCAAAAGCGCGAAGAGGGTCTGAAGGCTGGGACACTCAAGGCGCTCTTCCGCGAAGAAATCAAGAAGAGTTACGAAGAATACGTGGACCAGATAGGCAAGGAGATGGCCGAGAGTACGACCCATTTCCAGGATGCACTCAACGCGATTCTGGCCGACGGCCGCAAGATGTTCTAGCCGATAGCGACCGGCGCACTCGTAGGTGCGAGCGCCGGTGGCTATCTTTCGGTTCGCCGTGAGCCGTTCTCCGAACCGCGGGGAACGGCTCGTCTCATAAGAGGGCACGATGGCTGAATCCGAGTGCGCAAAATCGCTGAAGCTGGACGAGCATCGCCTCGGCGAGCTCAGGAGGTTCCTTTGACCTCGACGGCAAGCGGGGAGCGCTAAGCGCGCTCGAAACTCAAATGGCAGACCCCGGCTTTTGGAACAGCCAGGAGCGCGCCAAGGAAGTTGTGCAGCAGGTCAAGTTGCTGAAAATGTGGGTCGAGCCGTACGATAAGCTCGACGGACGCATCCGCAGCGCCATTGAAATGGACTCGCTGCTTGAGACCGATCCGGATGCCGACATGATCGCTGAAGTGGAGCACGAAACGGTTGATGTCCATGCCGCGCTTGAGGCGTTCAAGCTCAAGTCGATGATGCAGGGCGCGGACGATTTTCGCGACGCACAGCTTGAGATCGCGGCGGGTGCCGGCGGAACCGAAGCCCAAGACTGGGCTGAAATGCTGATGCGCATGTACACGCGCTGGGCAGAACGGCGCGGCTACTCCGTCGACATTCTCGACATGAGCGATGGCGAAGAGGCTGGCATTAAGGGCGCCGTCTTGGAGATCAAGGGGACGAATGCGTTTGGATTCCTGAGCACCGAGTCTGGCGTGCACCGCCTCGTTCGGATTTCGCCATTCGACTCGCAGGCTCGGCGTCACACCAGTTTCGCGTCGATCTTCGTCTATCCGGTCGTGGACAACGAGATCAACATCGAGATTCGCGACGAAGACGTGAAGATGGACGTCTTTCGGGCTTCAGGCGCCGGCGGCCAGCATGTCAACAAAACAAGTTCTGCGGTTCGGTTGACGCACCTTCCGTCGGGATTCGTCGTGACCTGCCAACAGGAACGGTCGCAGGGAAAGAATCGTGCCACGGCGATGAAGCAGCTGAAGAACAAGCTGTACCAGCTCGAGGTAGAAAAACAGGCAGCCGTGAAGGCAAAGCTCGACGCGAACAAGTCGGACGTGAGTTTTGGCAGTCAGATCCGGAGCTACGTCTTCCAGCCATACACGATGGTCAACGACCACCGGACCGAACTCAAGATTACGGATGTACAGAAGGTGATGGACGGCGCGATCGACCCGTTCATCGAGGAGTATCTCAAGCAACAGGGCGCGGCGAAGGCCGGCGCATAGTGTCGTGAGCGAAACCCCGAAGTCTCCGCAACCGTCGGATGTGACGGATGGACGCGATGATCTCAACTTTGTCATGCGTGCCCGACGCGACAAACTCGACGCGCTGACGGCGCAGGGTGTGTCGGCGTACGGCTATGGGTACCAGCGGTCCCATCTCTCTGCCGACGCGTTGAAGTTGCTCGGCGAAGCCGAGGAGGGTCCGGAGGTGAGTGTCGCCGGACGGTTGGTCGCCTGGCGCGCGCATGGGAAGACGATCTTTGCGCACCTCGGCGATCCGGCGGGGCGCATCCAGCTCTATTTCCGTAAGGACGTGCTCAACGAAGTGTTCGATGTCGTCGAGCACTTTGATCTTGGCGATGTCGTTGGCGTCCAGGGGCCGCTCTTCCGCACGCGGAGCGGAGAAGTCACTGTGCGCGTGACAAAGGTGGAGTTGCTCGCGAAATCCCTGCGCCCACTGCCGTTCGGGAAGGAAGAGATTGTCGACGGGAAGCCGGTGCGGCATTCAGCGTTTACTGACGGTGAGATGCGGTCCCGGCAGCGCTACGCCGACCTCGCGGTGCATCCAGAAGTGCGCGCCCATTTTGCGTCGCGCTCGGCGATGACCCGCGCGATTCGCACTTTCCTGGACGGACGCGGGTTTCTGGAAGTGGAGACCCCGGTGCTGCAGCCGTTGTATGGCGGCGCTATCGCGAAGCCCTTCGTGACGCACCACAACGCGCTCGACATGCCGCTCTTTCTGCGCATTGCAGACGAGTTGTACTTGAAACGGCTCGTGGTGGGCGGATTTGAGCGGGTGTATGAGATCGGCCACGATTTTCGGAACGAAGGCATCGATCGTACGCACAATCCCGAGTTTACGATGCTGGAGTTCTACCAGGCCTATGCCGACTACGTCGAGATGATGGACGTCGTCGAGGCGCTGGTCGGCAACGCCGCGCTCGCGGTTCGCACCGCGCTGGCCGCGGTGGACCGACCTGACAATGCCGCCGCGTTCGAACCGATGCTCGAGGCTGGTGGATTTCCACGGGTCGAATGGCTGCCGGCATTGTCACGAGGGGTGGGCGTTCCTGACGTGCTCGCGCTCGATGACGCGGCGCTTCGCGCGGCCGCAAAGAAAGTCGGTGTGCAGGGGACCGATAAGCTGCTGCGTCCGAAACTCCTCGACGAACTCTTTCAGTTCCATGTCGAGTCGAAGATCGACCGCCCGACGTTTGTGATTGACTATCCGATCGAGCTCTCGCCGCTGGCGAAGCCCAAGCGTGGCAATCCCGCGCTCACCGAACGCTTCGAACTGTTTGCCAAGGGTAAGGAAATCGCCAACGCGTTCAGCGAGTTGAACGACCCGATCGACCAGCGGCGCCGGTTTGAAGCGCAGGCGAAGCTTAAGGCCGCTGGCGACGAAGAAGCGGGGTCGGTGGACGAGGACTACCTGCGCGCGATGGAATACGGCATGCCGCCGATGGGTGGCGTGGGTATCGGCCTCGACCGGTTGTTCATGTACCTCACCGGCACGCAGCATATCCGTGACGCGATTCTTTTTCCGACCATGCGCCCCGAATGATCTCGCGGCTTGAGCTCTCCATCGCGTGGCGATACCTGCGCAGTCGGCGCGGCTCACGGCTGTTGTCGTTCATCACGGTGATCGCGATGGGCGGCGTGATTGTCGGCGTCAGTGCGCTCGTCGTGATCATGGGCGTCATGAACGGATTGCAGACGGACCTGCGCGAGAAGATTCTGGTGGCGAGTCCGGATATTCGCGTGCTGAACTACGGCGACGATCTCCGGATTTCCGATTGGCGCGCGATGCTGATGAAGGTGTCGCGGCAGCCTGGGGTCGTGGCGGCAGCCCCGTTTGTGCTTGGCGAAGGTCTCGCCAATGTCCCGGGGCGCACCTATGCCGCAGGCGTGGCGTACATGGGCATCACGCCGGCGCGTGACACGGGCGCCGAGGTGACTTCCATTCGTACGAAGGCGACCTCGGGCGATTTCAGTTTCACCACCCGCGACGGCAAGCGGCGGGGCATCGTGCTGGGCAGCCTCCTCGCGGCGCGATTTTCCGCGTATCCGGGGACGCAGTTCCGGATCGCGACGCCAGGGAACGGCATCTCGGCAATTACGGGAACCATCGTCCCGAAGTACACGGATTTTGAAGTGACCGGCATCTTCGAAAGCGGCATGTTCGAGTACGACAACCAGTACGCGTTCCTTGATCTTGCGGCCGCACAAGAAGCGGCCGGCCTCGACAGTGCGGTGACCGGGATTGAGGTGCGTACCACCGATCGATGGGCCGCGCCGGCGCTCGCCCTCGCGATCTACGACTCGCTGGGATTTCCCTACCGCACGATTGATTGGCAGGAACAGAACAGCGCGCTCTTCCGTGCGCTCAAGCTCGAAAAGCTTGGCATGGCCGTCATCCTCGGACTGATCACGCTCGTGGCGGCGTTCAACATCGTTAGCACCCTCACGATGGTCGTTCGCGACAAGCAACGCGAAATCGGAATTCTCAAAGCGATGGGGCTCGGCTCCGCCTCAGTCCGGCGCGTGTTTCTGATTCAGGGGGCGGTGATTGGCGGCGTGGGCACCGCGCTGGGGCTCACCGTGGGGCTCACTCTTGGCGTATTGCTCGACAAGTACCATTTGATCGCGCTCGATCCGAAGATCTACTATATCGACCATCTGCCGGTGATCATGGAGCCCGGCGACGTGTGCCTGATTGCTCTATTGAGCCTGCTTGTAGCCACCGCCGCAACGCTGTATCCGGCCGTGCAGGCTGCAAAGCTCTACCCCGTCGAGGCGATTCGAAGCGAATGACCGCCGCGACGCCGGCAGCCGCGCTCCTCGACGCGCATGGCGTCACGAAGAGTTTTCGTGGCGGCGATGGCGGTGAGATTCGCGTTCTCGATGGGGTCGATCTCGCCGTAGCCCCTGGTGAGATGGTCGCTGTCGTCGGGGCTAGCGGGTCGGGAAAAAGTACGCTGCTTCATGTGCTCGGCGCACTTGAACGGCCGTCAACCGGGAGAGTGACCATCGGTGGGGAAGACGTCTCCGCAGCGGACGACGAAGCGCTTTCGGCCATTCGGAACCGCCGCGTGGGGTTCGTGTTCCAGTTTCACCATTTATTGAAAGAGTTCTCCGCGCTCGAGAATGTGATGATGCCGCTGCGCATCGCTGGAACGGAGCTCCGTGTTGCACGGGAGCGAGCGACCTGGCTGCTGGAGCGCGTGGGGCTGTCGGCGCGGGCTTCGCACCGGCCCTCGGAAATGTCCGGTGGCGAGCAGCAGCGCACCGCCGTCGCGCGTGCACTGGCGACATCGCCTTCAGTGATCTTGGCCGATGAGCCGTCGGGGAACCTCGACCACCACACCGCCGAATCCCTGCACGACCTGCTGGCTGGTCTCGTCCATGACCTCGGCCTCGGGGTCGTGGTGGTCACCCACAATCGCTCGCTCGCGGCACGGGCGAACCGGGTACTCTTGTTGGCCGATGGCCGCCTCGCCGATACTACCGGTATCGAGGGAGCCGTCTGATGATCTGTAGCCAATGCCAGGATCGCGACGCCGTGGTGCATCTGACGCAAATCGTGGAGAACGCGGTCGCGCAGGTGCACCTCTGCGAGAAGTGCGCCGCTGAGCGCGGGATCGAAACGAGCGTTTCCGCGCCGGCCAATCCGCTCGGTGAGTTTCTGCAGGCGGCCCAACAGCAGGCCCAGCAGCTTCCCGGTGATGCGGCGCGTTGTTCGTATTGCGGCACCTCTCTGCGTGAATTTCGGGCGAGCGGCCGACTCGGCTGCGCCCGGTGCTATGGCGCATTTGAACAGAGTCTGAAGGATCTGCTCCGCCGCGTGCATGGCAGCGCCACGCACGTTGGCCGTCGGTACGAAGGCTCGGATGAGCCGGGCCTCGAGCGCGGTGCCACGCTCGCGGAACTGCGTGGGCGCCTCGACGACGCTATCAAGACGCAAGAGTTCGAACTGGCGGCCACGCTGCGCGACCAGATCCGGACGCTCGAATAACAGCCCATGCCCCTCGACCTGACGCTGCTTCCTGACGGTGGTGTGCCCTGGCTCACGGCGAGTGGTGAGCACGCGGACATTGTCCTGTCCTCACGAATTCGGCTTGCGCGCAACATCGCGGGTTTCAACTTCTCGTCGCGCGAACGCGACGGCGAGCGGCTGCGGATTCTCGCGCAGATTCGTGAAATCATGCCGCGGGTGCCGTCCCTGGCCCGCGGGATGGTGCTGCGAATGGACGACCTGACGTCGACTGATCGCCAGGTGTTGCGAGAACGTCTCCTGGTGAGCCGCGAACTGGCTGGAACCGAGGGTGGGGCCGAAGCGCGACCCGCGTCGGCAGTGGTGGTGTCGGAGCACGCCGGCGTGATGGTGAACGAAGAGGACCACCTCCGGCTGCAAGTGTTCCGTTCGGGATTCGACATTCCGGGCGCGCTGCAGGCCGCGACGCGAGTCGACCGCGAGCTCGGCGCGCACGTCCCCTATGCGTTCCACCGGGATTTCGGATTCCTGACGTCGTGTCCGACGAACACGGGCACTGGGCTGCGAGCCTCGGTTATGGTGCACTTGCCGGGCCTCGTTCTGACGCAGGAGATCTCGAAGGTGCTCCAAGGCCTCCAGCAGATGGGCCTCACGCACCGCGGCCTGTACGGCGAGGGCAGCGACGTGGTCGGAAGCTTCTTTCAGGTGTCCAACCAGACCACGCTCGGGCGATCGGAAGAGGAACTCGCCGACCACCTGCAGCGGGTGGTGAAGCGTTTGGTGGAGCAGGAATACGCGGCGCGAAAGGTTCTGGCGCGAGACGCTGGTTATATTATTGAAGACAAGTTGTGGCGCGCGTACGGCACGCTGCGACATGCACGCAGCCTCGGTGCCGACGAGGCGATGAACCTGCTGAGCGGCGTGCGTCTCGCAGTTGGGTTGAAGCTGATTGGTGGGCTGAGCATCTACACCCTCAACAAGCTCCTTGTGTTCGGCCAGACGGCACACCTCGCACATGCAGCGGGGCGTGCGCTCACGGAGAGTGAGGCGAGTGTGGCCCGAGCACGGTACGTGCGCGAAGTGCTGGCGAACGAGGGGCGCTCGGACGGGTAGAACAGTTCGGGCCCCTTCACGAGACTCGAGGACTTGATGAACGGCTACAACTTCACCGAGCGCGTGCGAAAGGTTCTGGCGATGGCGCGCGAAGAAGCGGCGCGCCTCCACCACGAATATGTGGGGACCGAGCACATTCTCCTTGGCCTCATCCGCGAAGGCGAAGGCGTCGCGGCGGCCGTGCTACAGAACCTGAGCGTCGACCTCGACGAGATCCAGCAAAAAATCGAGGAGACGGTCAAGAAGGGGAAAGCCGCGCAAGCGACCGGCCCAGACCTGCCGTATACCTCACGCGCCAAAAAGGTTCTCGAGCTCGCCATGGGCGAGGCACGCGAACTCAACCACAGCTACGTCGGCACCGAACACCTACTCCTTGGCTTGCTCCGCGAAGAGAAGGGGCTGGCGGCGCAGGTGCTGGCGGACGCCGGAGTGAACCTCGATGCCGCGCGCGCGGAAACGCTGCGCCTGCTCGGGACCGAAATGCCGCAGAGCGGTGGATCGAGCGCGACGGGCCAGGCGGGCTCCCTGCCGACCAACGCGCCGCAGGCGGCGACGAAGAGTGGCGAAAAGAAGTCGAAAACTCCGGCGCTCGACCATTTCTGCCGCGACCTGACCACGCTGGCGGCAGAAGGCCAGCTCGATCCGACCATCGGGCGCGCCAAGGAAATTGAGCGTGTCATGGAAGTGCTGACGCGCCGCAAGAAGAACAATCCGGTGCTCATCGGCGAACCGGGCGTGGGCAAGACCGCGATCGTTGAGGGGTTGGCGCAGTTGATCGCCAATGGCACCTGTCCGGATTCGTTGCGTGACAACCGGGTGCTCTCGCTCGACATGGCGGCCGTTATTGCCGGCACCAAGTACCGCGGACAGTTCGAGGAACGGCTCAAGGCCGTGATGAATGAGATTGCGCAGAACAAGAACGTGATTCTGTTCATCGACGAGCTGCATACGCTGGTCGGCGCGGGCGCTGCCGAAGGCGCGATTGATGCGAGCAACATGTTAAAGCCGGCGTTGGCGCGCGGCGAACTGCAGTGCGTCGGTGCGTCCACGCTCAACGAGTATCGCAAGTACATCGAAAAGGATGGCGCCCTTGAGCGCCGATTCCAGACGGTCGTCGTCGACCCACCCTCGGTAGACGAGACGGTGGAGATTTTGCGGGGTCTCCGGAAGCGCTACGAAGATCATCATCGCGTGACGATCCCCGATGAGACGCTCGTGCTCGCTGCGAAATTGTCAGAGCGCTACATCACCGACCGGTTCCTGCCCGACAAGGCGATTGACGTCATCGACGAGGCCGGCGCACGGGCGCGGCTCGCCTCGCAGGCGCCGCCGCCGGAAGTCGCCGAGCTCAAGGCGAAGCTCGACGCAGTGAACACGGAGAAGGACACGGCCGTGCGCGACCAGAACTTCGAACGCGCCGCGGCGTTGCGTGACACTGAGCGCGAGCTGCAGGGTGACATCCGCGCGCGCCAGGAAGAGTGGGAGAAGCACCGGCAATCGCATCGCCCGGTGCTGGGCGAGGAAGAAATCGCGTTCATCGTGAGCCGCTGGACCGGAATTCCCGTTACGCGTCTTGAGGAAGCTGAAACAGCGCGACTCCTTCGCATGGAAGACGAACTGCACCAGTCAGTGGTGGCGCAGGACGAAGCGATTCTCGCGATTGCCAAGGCGATCCGCCGCGGCCGCGCTGGACTGAAGGACCCGAAGCGCCCCATCGGCTCGTTCATTTTCTGCGGTCCCACGGGCGTCGGCAAGACGGAGCTGGCGCGCGCGCTCGCGCGGTTCCTCTTCGCTGACGCGCAGGCGCTGATTCGCGTGGATATGAGCGAGTACATGGAGAAGTTCTCCGTATCGCGGCTCATCGGTGCGCCGCCAGGCTACGTGGGCTACGAGGACTCCGGCGCACTCACCAAGGCCGTGCGGCGTAAGCCGTACAGCGTGGTCCTGCTCGATGAAATCGAGAAGGCGCATCCGGACGTGTTCAACATTCTTCTGCAGGTGCTCGACGAAGGGCACCTGACCGACAACTACGGCCGCGTGATCGACTTCAAGAACACGGTCGTGATCATGACCTCGAATGTTGGTGCGAAGGACATCACGAAGAACCGTACGCTCGGGTTTGGCGGCGCCGACCCGCAAACGTCGTTTGCCCGCATGTCCGAGAAGATCCGCGAGGAGTTGAATCACGTCTTCAATCCGGAGTTCCTCAACCGGCTCGACGACGTGATCATTTTCCACCCGCTCGAGCGGCCGCACATTGCGCAGATCGTCAATATTCTCTTGCGCGACGTGGGGACGCGTCTTGCCGACGAAGAGCTCACGCTGAAGCTCTCGGACGCAGCGGTGGAGTTCCTGGTGACTCACGGCTTTGATATCAGCTACGGGGCGCGTCCGCTGAAGCGCGCGATCCAGCGCTACATAGAGGATCCACTCTCCGAGAAGATCCTGCTCGCGGAATTCGCTCGTGGCGACGAAATCGAGGTTGAAGTGGCCGCCTCCGCAGACAAGCTGGAATTCAGGGCTCTGGCCAATACGTCCAAGCCGTGACGCCGAACCCGTCGGACGGGTAGCAAACACCACAGCAAAACCACCGGAACTGAAGGGGCTGGAAGGGGTTAGACCCTTTCGGCCCCTTCACCCGTTATACTTAAGAGCTATGCAGCAATTCGTGCGCTTTCTGGCGCTCACGCTGACCCTATTTTCCGCTCGCTCGCTCGCCGCGCAGGATGCCGGCGGGCGTTGCGTCACACCCGATTCAATTCGGGTCTTGGGCAACTCACGGGTCGGATCGGCTTCGGTCATCACCGACGCGGGGCTCGCACCCGGGGTGACCTCCAACCTGACCACGATGCAGCGCGCGATTCGGGCGCTTTTCGAGACCGGGCAGTTTGATGACGTCAAGATTGAATGCGAGACGATCGACGTGCCGGCGCCCAAGACGGTCTATCTCATCCGCGTAAGCGAACGTCCGCTCCTCGACAATGTCGATGTCAGCGGCCCGAAGGCGATCTCCATCAGCAACGTGCGCGACAAGGTGGATCTCCTCATTGGCCGTCCCGTCAACCCGGCAACAGTTGCCAGCAACATCACGCGGATTGATTCGCTTTACCGGGCGCAGGGTTACTGGGGCGTACAGATCAAACCGGAGACGACGAGTACCAGCGCCGACCATGTGGCAATCACGTTCAAGGTGGACGAGGGCCGCAAGCTTGCGGTGTCGGGCATTCGAGTCACCGGGAACACGGCCGTCCGCGCGAAGGAAATCGTTGGCGAACTGCAGGTGAAGCCTGAAGGCTTCCTCTGGTTCCAGAAGGGCGAGTTCGACGCCGACAAATACGCGCAGGACCTGGGCGAAAAGTTGCCCAAGCTCTACGCCGATCGCGGATATATTGATTTTTCAGTCGTGCATGACTCGCTCATCGTCGACCGTGATCGCGGGAAAGGATTGATCGATCTGAAGGTGCTGGAGGGGAAGCAGTATCGCCTCGGCACGTTCGAAGTGACCGGCAACCGGCGGTATTCCTCAGCCGAAATCGTACGGTTCAATCCGTTCAGTGACAGTACGGTGTCCATCGCGCGGCGCATCAGTTCGGCGGTACGAGGTCGCACGATCCGGACCGGCATATTTAGTCAGTCAACGTGGGATGACGGCACCGAGAAGGTGCGCAACGCCTACCAGAACGACGGCTTCATCTATTCGCAGGTGCGCCCTATCGTGGACCGGCAGGTGGGGCCCGACTCCGTGTCCATCGTGAATCTTCGCTGGGATATTACCGAAGGCCAGCCGGCGATCATCAACCGCATTGAAATCCTTGGCAACGACTACACTAAGGAGAGCTGCATTCGCGACCAGCTCGTGATCATCCCCGGCGACGTGTTCAGTCGGGACCGGCTCGTGCGTAGCTGGCAGAGCCTGGGCAATCTCGGATTCTTCGAGACCCCGATCACTCCGCCGGAGACGCGCCAGGCCAACGATCAGGGCGACGTCGACATTGTGTTCAAGGTGAAGGAAAAGCGCACGGGAAACGTGAACTTCGGCGCCTCGATGGGCCAGGGTACGGGTCTCGGTGGGTTCATCGGACTCGATCAGCCCAACCTGTTCGGCCGCTGCAAGAAGGGTTCGCTCAACTGGCAATTCGGCCGCTACATCAACGATTTCCAGCTTTCCTACACTGATCCATCAATCAAGCAGTCGCGCTATTCAGGCACGGTGATTGCGTACCGCTCACAGTCGCGCTACACGATTGCCGATCTGGGCCAGACGACGCGCACCGGCGGGCAGGTTCGCGTCGGCTTCCCGATTTTCAACGCGCGAAACCTGACGCGTGTCTTTGTATCGTATGGCGCAGAGGCGGTGCGCTATGGCGACTACGGATTGCTCGGTACGGTGACGAACAACCAGTGTGCAGGCTGCCTGCGCTCAACACTCGGCGTGGACATCACGCACGATACGCGGATCGAAGTGCCGTTCCCGACGGACGGCGTCCTGCAAACATTGACCACGCAGTTCAACGGCGGCCCGCTCGGTGGTTCGGCGGCGTTCCAGCGCGTGACCACGGAGTTCAAGGCCTTCACGACGCTTGCGGCCTTCGGCGATGGGCGCAGCGGCGAACGAATGAAGCTGGTGGCCGGTTTGTCACAGAAGACGGGTTTCGTCTTCGGCAATCCCGGACCGTTCTTCAGTTCGCAGGCCTTTGCGCTCGGCGGCGTGCAGTATGGCGAAGCCCTGCGGGGCTATCCCGAGTTCTCCATCACGCCGAACGGATTCAATCCGTCGACGAGCACGAATAGCGCGGTGCGGCAGTCATTCGGCAACAGCTTTTTCACGTCGACGGCCGAAATCGGTTTCCGCATCAATTCGCAGTTTTATGTGAACACCTTCTTCGAGGCCGGTAACCTCTGGCAGCGTCCTCGGGACTTCAGCCCGACGCGTCTGTTCCGCGGCATGGGCGTTGGGGGTTCGGCGGTGACGCCGCTGGGGCCGCTTGGCCTCGACTACGCGTACGGCTTCGATCGGGTGGACGCGTATGGGCGGCCCGATCCGAAATGGATGGTGCACTTCAGGCTTGGCCAATACTTCTACTAAATCGGGAGAATCAATGTTCTCGCTCGCTCGAATCCCTGTGGCGCTGTTGTTGCTGGCGCCGGTGGCCTTCCTCCAGGCGCAGGCCACAGCCCCGCAGAAGATCTCGTACGTCGACAGCCGATACATCGTGAACGGTGCCCCGGGCACTCCCATTGCCCAGGGCATGCTCCAGCGCGAAATGACCGGCATGGAAGCGCAGGTCAAGCGCATGAGCGACTCGCTCGATGTGCTGACGACGGCTTTCACCAAGGAGCAGGCGACGCTCTCGGGTGACAAGCGTGACGTCCGCATCAAGGCGATCAATGATCGCCAGAACGAGTACCAACAGCGGTATCAGGCGCTTCAGCAACAGGCACAGGATCGCGAAGCTGAAGTGATGCAGCCGATTCTCGATCAGGTGAAGATCGCGCTCGAGGACGTGCGCGTTGAAATGGGACTGAGCATGATCCTCGACATCTCCCAGAACGGCGTCCTCGTCGCAGCCGACAAAAACTTGAACGTGTCGGATCGCATACTCACGAAGCTGCGTACGATGCCGATGCCGGTGTTCGCCGAGAAGAGCGCGGCGGGCTCGAAGGCAGCGCCGGGCAAGGGCGGCGCGTCGCCGTCTGGTGGTCCGGTACAGGGACCCGCCGGGATCGGTGGGAAGGCGCCGGTTGGCGGAAAGGTTCCGCCGAAGCCTGACTCGGTTCCTCCGAAAAAGCCCGATTCAACGGCCACCAAGAAGCCGCCGCTTCGGTAGCACTCCGCCGTCTCGCTCCGGCCGCGCCAACCCCACATGGCCGCGCCCGCGACGAAGCCGATGACGGCCGCTGAAATCGCGGCCGCCGTCGGAGGCACGTTATCTGGCGATGGAGGCTTGCGTGTGGGGGCTG
Organism: Gemmatimonadota bacterium; assembly: GCA_026387935.1. Classification (GTDB taxonomy): domain Bacteria; phylum Gemmatimonadota; class Gemmatimonadetes; order Gemmatimonadales; family Gemmatimonadaceae; genus Fen-1231. The sequence continues at coordinate 18,006 of JAPLKU010000011.1, forward strand.
TGGCGCCGTTGGACCGCGCCGGCGCAAGCGATCTGAGTTTCTTCGCCCACGCGAAATACGCCGCGGCGTTCGAGGTCTCGGCGGCCGGAGTCGTGCTGGTCACGACCGCACTGGCCAGCAGCGCGGGCCAATGCGGTACCCGCATCATCGTCGAAAAACCGTACGATGCGCTTGTGGCCCTGTTGCCCAGATTCTATGCCGTGCCGGCGTTCGAGCCAGGCATTCATCCCACCGCGGTTATCGCAGCGGGAGCATCTATCGGCGCGAATGCGCGCGTTGAGGCCTACGCCGTCATCGGTGCGGGCGCCGTCATTGGCGATCGCGCATGGATCGGGTCGCATTGCGTGGTAGGCGACGGCGTATCAATCGGGGTGGATTCGCGCCTCTATCCGCATGTCACGGCATACCCTGGTGTTCGCGTCGGTGAACGGTCGTTTATTCACGCTGGCGTGCGGCTGGGCAGCGATGGCTTCGGCTACGCATACCGGGACGGCGCGCATCAGAAAATTCCGCATGTCGGGCGCTGCCTCATCGGCAACGATGTGGAGATCGGAGCTAACTGCGCGATTGACCGCGGGAGTATCGACGATACCGTGATCGGTGACGGTACCAAACTTGATAACATGGTCCATGTGGCGCACAACGTGCGCATGGGGCGTCTGTGCTTGATTATGGCGCAGGTTGGCATTGCCGGCAGCGTTCGGATTGAGGATGGCGCGATTCTGGCTGGTCAGGCGGGTGTCACCGGACACGTCGCGGTTGGCAAGGGAGCCATCGTCGCCAACGGCGCGGCTGTGTACGGGAATGTTCCCGCCGGCGAGACTTGGTCGGGCTTCCCCGCGCGGCCGCATCGCGAGACGCTGCGCGCGCAGGCCGCAACGCTGAAGCTTGCGGACTTTATGAAGCGCGTCGAGCGGTTCATGCGCGGAGACACGAAGTGAGCCGGCGCACAGTGAAGGAGCGCGTGGAGCTGCGTGGCGTGGGGCTGCACTACGGTCGTACCTGTACGTTGGCCTTCGTGCCGGCGCCATCGGGCAGGGGCATCGCCTTTCGCCGCGTCGACCTCGATGGCAAGCCGGAAACGGCTGCTCGGGTGGAGCACGCCGTACTGAGCGAACGCCGCACGCAGATTGGCAGTGGCGAAGGAGGATTGCACACGGTCGAGCACGTCTTGGCCGCCGTCGCCGGACTTGGCATCGATGACCTGATCATCGAGATGGACGCGGCGGAGCCGCCGATCCTCGACGGCAGCGCCAGGCCATTCCTCGATGCGCTCCTCTGTGCTGGGACGGCTGAACAGGCTGGAGAGGCCGAAGACCTTCGGCTCGTCGAATGTGTGCGCGTGGTGGACGGCGAGTCGGTCTACGTCGCGCGGCCGTCCGACCACCTCGATCTGGAAGTGTCGATCGACTATCCGCACCCGCTGATCGGTGCCCAATCGGGGAAATGGCGAGTCACGCCGCAATCGTTTGCCGTGGAACTGGCGGGCGCGCGAACGTTTGGATTCATGCATGAAGTGGAGATGCTGCGCGCGAAGGGGCTCATTCAGGGCGCCTCAGCGCAGAATGCCATCGTACTGGACGAGCACGGTATCATCGATAATGCGCTGCGCTGGCCCGATGAGTTCCTTCGACACAAGGCGCTCGACTGCGTGGGCGACCTGGCGCTCGCCGGGCGTCGCGTTCGGGCGCACATTAGCGCACACAAACCCAGCCACCGTGGCACGGTGACGCTCGTCAAAGAGCTGATCGCCAATGCCCGTCAGAAGCCGAAGGAGGCCCGCGTGATCGAGATCGAAGAGATCATGAAGATCCTGCCGCATCGCTATCCCTTTCTGCTCGTGGATCGCATCATCGAGCTGGAAGAACAGAAGCGCGTGGTGGGCATCAAGAACGTCACGATCAACGAGCCGTTCTTTCAGGGACACTTCCCGGGCCACCCGATCATGCCGGGGGTCCTCATCGTCGAGGCGATGGCGCAGGTAGGCGGGGTGCTGCTCCTCGGAACGGTAGATGAGCCGGACAGCAAAGTGGTGTACTTCATGTCGCTCGACAATATCAAGTTTCGCAAGCCGGTTCGCCCGGGCGACCAGCTCCGCTTTGAAGTGGAGATGGTGCAGCTGCGCGGAAAGGTGTGCCGGATCAAAGGCGTCGCGAAGGTGGATGGCGCCGTGGTTTGCGAAGCCGAGATGGCGGCGATGGTGCGCGACCGATGAGCGCCGCGAAGATTCATCCCACCGCCATTGTCGACAAGAAGGCAGAGCTTGGCGATGGTGTGGAGATTGGCCCGTGGGCATTTGTCGGGCCGCAGTGCAAGGTCGGCGCGGGGTCAATGATTGCCGCGCGCGCCATGCTCGAATCGCACGTGACGCTTGGCCTGAACGTGAAGGTCGGGGTCGGCAGCGTGCTTGGCGGGCTGCCGCAGGACCTCAAGTTCAAGGGGGAGGAAACCTGGGTTGAGATCGGCGACCACTCGACGATTCGCGAATACGTTACCGTCAATCGCGGCACGTCCGAGTCGCTGAAGACCACCGTCGGCAAGCACTCGTTCCTGATGTCGTACGTGCACCTCGCCCATGATTGTCAGGTCGGGAACAACGTCATCATCTCGAACGGTACACAGCTCGCCGGACATGTAACCGTTGAGGACTTCGCCGGGATTTCTGGCTTGTGTGCCGTGCACCAGTTCACGCGCATCGGCCAGCATTGCTACATCGGCGGGTGCTCACGTATTCCGAAGGACGTGCCGCCGTTCGTGCGCGCGGCGGGCAATCCGATTGGACTCTACGGACTCAACAGCGTTGGCCTGCAGCGGCGTGGGTTCTCCGCCGAGGTGCTGGGGGAACTCAAAAAAGCTTATCGGCTGTTTTTCCGCAGTGCGCTGAACGTATCGCAGGCGATGGAACGCGCGAACAAGGAATTGAAGCCGCTCAAGGAAGTGCAGGCGTTGATGAAGTTCCTGGCCGAAAGCGAGCGGGGGGCCACGCTGTGAGCGCGGCGGGCGGATCTCCGCCACGCCTTGGCGTGATTGGCACCGGCAGTCTCGGGTATCACCATGCGCGATTGCTTCGCGATATCAAGACCGCCGCGTTCAAAGGCTTCTATGAAGCGAGCGCTGAGCGCGCCGGGACGGTCTCGCGCGAGCTCGGCATTCGCGCCTATGGATCCATCGAGGAGTTGTTGCACGATGTGGACGCTGTCTCCATCGTCGTGCCGACGAAGGGGCATTACGAAGTAGCCAAGCAGGCTTTGCGGGCGGGGAAACACGTTCTGATCGAGAAGCCGATCACCGCGACGATCGAAGAGGCGGACGAACTCCTGGCCCTCGCCAAGGCCAATGGAGTGCTGGTACAAATTGGGCACATCGAACGCTTCAATCGCGCCATTCGCGCCGCGGCGCCGTATATCGATCAACCGCTCTTCCTCGACAGCGACCGGCTGGCGCCGTTCAACCCCCGTGGCGCTGACGTGGCCGTCGTGCTCGATCTGATGATTCACGACATTGATCTGCTCCTGTCGCTCGTCGGGTCGAAGGTGAAGGACCTTTCGGCAGCCGGTATTCCGGTACTGACGCCGACGGTGGATATCGCCAACGCCCGCATCACGTTCGAGAACGGCGCCGTCGCGACGATCACCGCCAGCCGCGTCTCTCGCGAACGGATGCGCAAGCTGCGGATCTTTCAGCGGAACGGGTATTTGTCGCTCGACCTGGCTGCTGGCTCCGGCGAGCTGTATCGCCTGCGCGGCGACGTGGATCTGCCAACGTTGATCCGGCAGGCACAGCCACTCGAAGCGTTCGTCGAACGCATCCCTCTCGAAGCGCCCGAAGGCGAGCCGCTGAAGCTCGAGCTGGAAAACTTTGTCGGCGCGCTGCGTGGTGAAGGGGAAGTCGCCGTTTCCGGCGAGGCCGGGCGTGATGCGCTCGACGTCGCCCTTCGGATTGTCCACGATATCGAGCGCGGGTTGCCGGGCATTGCCTCGCTGCGGTCCGATGCGACCCCAGGTGCGTGAAGTACTGATCAGCGCAGGCGAAGCGTCTGGCGACATGCACGGCGCCGCGCTTGTGGAACAGCTCAAGGCCCGGCAGCCGGACATCGCCGTCGCCGGCATCGGGGGACCGCGGATGCGGGAGGCCGGCGTGTCGATCCTCGCCGAAAGCACCGGGGTTGCCGGTTTTGTCGAAGTACTGCGCCATCTGCCGGCGCATTGGAGGTTGCTGCGCCAGTTGCGCGCGCGCATGGCGACCGGACGGGTCGGTCTCGCGGTGCTGATCGACTATGGCGGATTCAACCTGCGTGTGGCGGCAGCGGCCAAGGCTGCGGGCGTGCCCGTGCTCTACTTCATCACGCCGCAGGTCTGGGCCTCGCGACCGGGCCGCCTCAAGGTGATGGCGCGTGTGATCACGAAAGCCGCCGTCATTCTTCCATTCGAAGCGGGTCTCCTCAATCGCCACGGCATCGACGCGACCTTCGTCGGCCATCCGTTGCTTGATCGTGCAAAGGACTTGCCATCGCGGAGTGAAGCGCGAAGGCGCTTGGGGCTGCGCCAGGACGGGGAGGTGCTCGCGCTCTTTCCGGGGAGTCGGTCGCAGGAGATCCGCCAGCATAGCGCCGACTTTATTGCCGTGGCGCGTGAGTTGGAACGTCGCCGTCCGGGACTGCAGGTAATCGTCGCGGTCGCGCCCTCGATTCAACTCGATAGTGCCGCGATGCCGTATCCAATGGTACGTGCCTCGTCGTTTGATGTGCTGCGCGCCGCGAACGTGGCGCTCTGCAAGAGCGGCACGACGACGCTCGAGGCTGCCATCGCCGGCTGTCCCTGCGCCGTCGTCTATCGCACCAGCGCCATTACCTATGCGATCCTCAAGCGCATCGTGAACCTGACCCACATTGGGCTCGTGAACATCGTTGCCGGTGGCGAAGTCGCGCCCGAGTTCCTGCAACATGATTTCGTTCCCGTGCGCGTGGCCGACGCGCTCGATCCGCTCTTTGCCGCGACGAGTCCGCAGCGCGCGGCGATGGTCGAAGCACTCGCCAGCGTGCGCGCGCACCTCGGTGAGCCCGGAGCGGCTGGCCGCGTTGCCGACATGGCGCTTGCGATCGCGAAGTGACGACCCTGCCGAACCGTCGCGCTGACTGGCGGGTGCGCCTTGGTGTTCCGCTCGGGCTCTTCGTGCTGCGGCTGCTCGCCCTGACCTGGCGCGTTGAGGCACGTGGCGACGCGGCGTGGCGTGCGCGGCATGCCGCAGGGCAGGGCATGGTGATGGCCCTCTGGCACGGGCAGCTGCTCCCCCTGGCGTTCTATCTCCGAAACCTTGGAATGTCCGTGCTCGTGAGTGAGCACAGAGACGGCGAAATCATCGCGCAAATCCTCGAGCGGATGGGGTACACCATGATTCGCGGCTCATCCACTCGCGGGGGCGCACGCGCGCTCGTGGAGATGATCAAGGTGTTGCGCGGCGGCATCGCCGTCTGCATTACGCCGGACGGCCCGAAGGGGCCGGCGCGGACATTTGCACCTGGCGCCGCGGTCGCCGCACAGCGCGCGGGCGTCCCGATCACGACCATGTATGTCACGGTAGAACGGGCGTGGACACTGAAGAGTTGGGACCGGTTCATGATCCCGAAACCGTTCGCGCGCGTTGTCCTCCACTTTGGTGCGCCGACCATGGTTCGCGAAGGCACGCCGACGGATGCCGCCGAAGATGCGCCGCGGTTTGAGGCGATGCTGACCACGGCGGAGCCGGCGTCCCGTGGCTGAGCACTTCGTGGAACGACGCTGGGAGTCCACGTCGGCGCTCTCCAGGCTGCTGCGCATCATGCTGATGCCGCTCAGTTGGTTGTACTTGACGGGTGTGCTACTCCGAAACGTCGGGTACAACCGCGGCTGGATCCGTTCTCACAAGTTGCCGCTTCCGACGGTTTCGATCGGCAATCTGACGGTCGGTGGAACGGGTAAGACGCCGATTGCCGCGTGGCTCGCGGCTCGCCTGGTGGCACTGGGTGCGCATCCCGCGATTCTGCTGAGGGGATACGGCGCGGATGAGCCGCTGGTCCACAAGCTCCTGGTCCCGAACGCCATGGTGTTTAGCGGCGCCGACAGGGTCGCCTCGGCTGCAGAAGCGAGGCGACTTGGCGCCACGGTGCTGGTGCTCGATGATGCCTTTCAGCACCGCCGGGCGCGGCGCGATGCGGACGTCGTTATCCTTTCTGCCGACCGGCACCGGACGATCCGGATGCTTCCGGCCGGTCCTTGGCGAGAGCCCGAACAGTCGTTGCGTCGCGCGACGCACATCATCGTCGTCAGGAAGCGCTCGTCGCCGCTGCGCGCTCGTGAAGTCGCCGAGTACGCGGCGTGCGTCGCGCCGGCCGCAAAGATGTCGATCGTGCATCTCGGCGCCGATGCCCTCGTGCGGTGGGGCGGCGCCGAACGGCGTCCGTTGACCGTGTTGGCATCAAAGGTCGTGCTGGCGATCTCTGCCATCGGAGATCCTAGGGCATTTGAGGGTCAATTACGCGAAACGGGGGCCCGAACCGCGCCGCGGACATTTCCCGATCACCATGCGTTTTCTCGCAAGGAAGTACAACGGTTGGCGCATGAAGCAACCGGCGCCGATTTTACCGTTTGCACTCTGAAGGACGCGGTAAAACTGGGGCCCGTTTGGCCTCCTTCCGCGCCACCCTTATGGTACCTTTCGCAGATCGTGAGTATCGAGTTGGGCGCGGAAGCCCTCGATGGGCTCGCCCGCAGCCTCGCCGCACTCGCCCACGACTGACGACTTAGCGCGCCGGCCATGACCGGCGGAGGAATCGCACCGCATGACGCCCGACTTGCTGCTCCCAACGACCCCGATCGTCCGGCCCGACAAAGACCGCTTCCTTCAGGAAGAAAATCCGTTCGAAGCGATGATGTCGCGCTTCGATCGCGCGGCCGAGCTGCTCGATCTCGAGCCCGGCATCTACAAGGTGCTCCGGCACGCCGAAAAGCAGATTATTACCTCGATCCCCGTCATGATGGACAGCGGTGAGGTCGAGGTCTTCACGGGAATTCGGGTGCTGTACAACACTTCGCGCGGGCCGGCGAAGGGCGGCATTCGGTTTGACCTGAACGTTTCGCTCGACGAAGTGACCGCACTGGCGGCGTGGATGACCTGGAAGTGCGCGGTCGTGAACATCCCGTTTGGCGGCGCCAAGGGCGGTGTGATTTGCGATCCGCTGAAAATGAGCGTCGGTGAACTGGAACGACTCACACGGCGCTACACGTCGTCGATCATCCAGACCTTGGGGCCGGACTCGGACGTGCCCGCGCCTGACGTCAACACGAATGAACGGGTGATGGCGTGGATCATGGATACCTACTCCATGCGCATGGGCCACACGGTCACGGCGGTCGTCACCGGAAAGCCGGTTGAAATGGGTGGATCGCACGGCAGGCGTGAAGCCACTGGTCGCGGTTGCATGATCGTCACCAAACGTGCCCTCGAGCATCTGGGCATGCCCGTGAAGGGCACAACGGTCGCGATTCAGGGGTTCGGCAATGTCGGCTCCGTGGCGGCGCAGCTGCTCCAGCGCGAAGGCTGCAAGGTCATCGCAATTAGCGATCGCACCGGCGGCTTCGTGAACACAAAGGGCATTGATGTGGACGATGCCATCGCCTATGTGCAAAAGCACCGAACACTCGACGGCTATCAGAAGGGCGATGCGGTCACGAACGAACAGCTGCTGACCACCGAAGTGGACGTGCTCCTGCCGGCGGCGCTGGAAAACGTCATCACGACAAAAAATGCCAAACAGATCCAGGCCAAGATCATCTGCGAAGGCGCGAACGGGCCGACGACAGCGGCGGCGGATTCGATTCTCGACGAGAAGGGCATTTTTGTTATTCCGGACATCCTCGCCAACGCCGGCGGCGTGACCGTCTCGTACTTCGAGTGGGTTCAGGATCGCGGCGGATATTTCTGGACGGAGAAGCGGGTCAATGAGTCCCTGACCGAAATCATGGACAACAGTTTCAAGGCCGTGCTCGAACTTTCCAAGCAGCACAAAGTGAACATGCGCACCGCGGCGTACATGCTTTCGATCAGCCGTGTTGCCACGGTGCACCGGCTGCGCGGCATCTACGCCTGACGCACGGTACAGACGGAGCTACTGGGTGACGCGAAGTGAAGATCATCGTCGCCGTGGTGGGACGTGCCCGCCATCCGTCGCTGGGACCGGCGGCGAAGGACTACGAGGAACGCGCGGCGCATTACTGGCCGATCGAGGTCCGCGAAGTTCGGGAAGAGTCGTCAAAGTCGCTTTCGCCGGAACAGGTGCGCGACCGGGAAGGCGAACGGCTCCTCGATGCTGCGCCGGAGCGGGCGCACATCGTCGCCTGCGATCCTGGCGGCAAGGAAATGACGTCAGCGGTGTTCAGTGCGTGGCTCCAACGGGAGCGCGAGCGCGGTGTCGACGTCTGCTTCCTGATTGGCGGAGCCCACGGGCTGTCGGATGGCGCGCGCAAGGCCGCGCGTACGCGCCTCTCGTTGGCCCCATGGACATTGCCACACGAACTGGCTCGACTCGTGCTGGCCGAGCAGTTCTATCGGGCGGGCACCATTGTGCGCCGCGAGCCATACCACAAGTGAGTGGTCGGTGACTGATGCTCCGATGGCCCGTGTCATGGCCGAACCATTCGGCGGCGGCGTACTGACGCGCGCGGCCATGGATGGTTCAGCGCCAAAGGACTGGTTCCTGGCCCGTCCGCGCGGTGCGGAAGAATGGCGCGGCCACGCCGAAGCAGTTCGTTCAAGTTTCCCCCAGGCACGGTGGCTCGAGACGCTCCGCCCAGCGATTGCGGCGACCGGTGCGGCGGCCGAGCGCCTCGAACGCGTTGCGGCGGGGCATGGCGTCGTGATCACGACCGGACAACAACCCGGACTGTTCGGCGGGCCGGGCTATACCTGGCTGAAGGCGATGACGGCAATCGCGCTGGCCGATCGGTTTGAACATGACACGGGAATCCCTGCGGTTCCCCTCTTCTGGGCGGCAACCGATGACGCGGATTTCGCCGAGGCCAGTTGGACCACCGTGGCCATCGGTGCGGAGTGTCGACGGATTGCGATTGGGCGAGGTGGATCCGAAGGGCTCGTCATGTCGCAGATGCCGCTCGGCGACGTGAGTGGGGTGATCGAATCGTTCCTCGAGGCGACACGGTCGGCACCGCATCGCGCCGTGGTGGACGCAGCGACGCGGGCCTACCACAGCGGCGCGACGGTAGGTGGCGCATACGTGCAGTTATTGCGACACGTTCTTGAACCACTGGGGATGCCGGTGATCGATGCATGGCATCCGGCCGTTCGCGGCGCAGCGCGACCGGTGCTCGTCGAAGCGCTAGGGCGCGCCGCGATGATCGACGAAGCGGTCAGCATGCGGAGCGTGACCATCGAGCGAGCGGGGTACCGCGCGCAGGTGGCGCGCGTGCCGCGACTCTCGCTGGTGTTCCGAAGTACGAACGGGGTGAAGGAACGCGTGCCGCTCTCGCAGGCCGGCGACGCGGCGCGCCGCGATGATCTCGTGCTCTCGGCGAACGTCTTGCTCCGGCCGATTGTCGAACGCCGAATTCTCCCGACGATCGCCTATGTTGGCGGTCCAGGTGAGGTCGCGTATTTCGCACAGGTGGGCGCCGTGGCGGAAGCCATGGGCGAGCCGATGCCGCTAGTCGTGCCGCGGTGGGCCGCGACCGTCGTTGAGCCGTCTGTTGATCGAATGCTCGGCCGGCTCGGCATGATGCTCGATGACGTGCGGGTGCCGCATTTGGCAGAACGAAAGATCGGAGAGCGTGCGATGGCGCCCGCTATTCGAGACGCGCTGACTGCAGTGCAGAGCTCAGTGGAAGAAAAGATGAGCGGCCTGGCGAGTGCGGCGCGGGCGGCCGGGCACTCGGCCCCCGAGGTGATCGAGGGTGCTCGCCGGCAACTGACGCATCGCGTGGAGCGGCTCGAGCGGCGGCTCCGCGCTGCGGCGACCAAGGGCGAAGCGGAGGCGGTGCGGGATTTGGCGGCGATTCGCGCCACATTGCTACCCGCAGGAGAGCGCCAAGAACGGCGTCTCAACTACCTGCCGTTTTTCGCGCGCTACGGCGATCCGTTCATCGGGCGTCTCAAGGACGGCGCGGCGCTTCACGCGGCGGCGCTGATCGGATCACGGTGAGTTCGCCGGCCCCGGCTGGCCGGCGTGGCGGCGGTGCATTTGCCGTCGGCGCGGGGATTCTTATCAGCCGGCTCTTTGGGCTGGTTCGCCAGCGCGTCATCAGCCATTTCCTCGGTATTGGCGATGCGGCGGATGTGCTGAGCGCGGCGCTGCGCATCCCGAATGTGATCCAGAATCTGCTCGGTGAAGGCGTGCTGTCGGCGTCGTTCGTTCCGGTGTACGCGCGGCTCCGCGCTGAGGGACGCCACGAAGACGCCACTCGGCTGGCCCGCTCGGTGGGGGCACTGCTCGCGGCCGCATCGTCGGCCGTGGTGCTCATCGGGATGGCGTTTGCGCCGGCACTGGTCTCGCTCATCGCGGGCGGATTCGGCGCGGAAAAGCAGGCGTTCACGGTGCAACTCGTGCGCCTGCTCTTTCCGGGAATGGCGGCGCTCGTGATGTCGGCGTGGTGCCTCGGCGTGCTTAACGCGCATCGGCAGTTTTTCGTCAGCTATACCGCACCAGTTGCGTGGAATCTGGCGATCATTGCGACGCTGTTGCTGCGCGCCACGCCGGACGACGCCAACGCGGCGGCCCGTCTGGTAGCCATCGGGGCAGTGATCGGCAGCGTGCTGCAGTTCGCCGTACAGATTCCGTGGTTGATTCGGCACCTCCCAGCGGCGGTTCGCGGGCGGTTGCGTACACCCGAACTCCGTCGGGTGCTCGCCAACTTCGCGCCAGTGGTGATTGGTCGCGGCGTGGTACAGATCAGCGGTTGGCTCGACCAGCTCATCGCCTCGTTCATCACTGGCGGTGCGGCGGCGGTGCTGTTCTATGCACAGAACATCGCGTTGCTACCGGTGTCGGTGTTCGGAATGGCAGTGAGCGCGAGTGAGTTGACGGAGATGGCATCACGCTCAGCGGCCGATGCCGAGTCGGGGATTCGCGATCGGTTGCAGGGCGGATTGCGTGCAATCGCATTTTTCGTTGTCCCGTCCGCTGCGGCGCTGCTGCTGCTTGGCGACGTACTGGCCGCGGCTGTTCTGCAAACCGGCCGTTTTGTGCGCAGCGACACCGTCTGGGTCTGGGGTGTACTCGCGGGCTCGTCGGTTGGCTTGCTGGCCGGTACGCTTGGCCGGCTCTATAACTCGGCCTGGTATGCGCTGCACGACACGCGTACGCCGGTAAAGATCGCACTCATCCGTATCGCTGTTGCGGCAACGCTCGGATCAATTGCCGCCCTCCTGCTGCCCGGCTGGCTGGGGATTGATCGCAAGTGGGGCGTCGCCGGTCTGACGGTCAGCGCAGGCATCGCGGCGTGGCTTGAGTACACGCTGCTCCGCCGCGCCTTGAATGCGCGCCTTGGACCGACGGGGCTGCCGGAGGGACTGCTGCTAAGGCTGTGGGGTGCGGCGCTGCTGGCCGGTGCTGCCGGGTTTGGCGTGAAACTCCTTTTGGCCACGACGCATCCGATCGCGCTCGCTCTGGCAGTCTTCGGGGTATACGGATTCGGTTACTTCGGACTCACTACTGCGCTGGGCATCGACGAATCGGCGGCAGTTGTTGCGCGTGTACGGTCACGCCTCGGCCTGGGGGCTGGGCGGAGGACCGGCCCGTGATTCCGGCACAGGTTGCCAATGCAACGCTCCGGCTTCCGGACACGCCTGGCGTGTACCTGTGGAAAGGCCCGGATGGAACCGTGTTGTATGTGGGCAAGGCCAAGCGGCTGAAGGCGCGGGTGCGAAGCTACGTGCTCGGTGATGAGCTCCAAACGCCGAAGACGCGAGTGCTGATGGAGCAGGCCACCGCACTTGAGACGATTGTCGTGCCCGATGAGGCGAGCGCGTTGATGCTCGAGTCGAATCTCATCAAGGAGCACCGGCCGCGCTTCAACGTGCTGCTGCGTGACGACAAGTCGTATCCGTTTGTAAAGGTCACCGTTCAGGAGCCGTATCCTCGCGTCTTCGTGACGCGATGTTTGCTCGATGACGGCGCGCGGTATTTCGGACCGTACACGGACGTCGGCGCGATGCGCCGCGCGCTGAACGTAGTAAAGCGCATCTTTACAGTGCGATCGTGCCGATACGACATGCCGCGAGAGATGCCGGAGCGCGCCTGCCTCGACTTCTACATCAAGCGGTGCAAGGGGCCGTGCGTCGCGGCACAGTCGCAGACGGACTACCGCGCCATGATGGATGAAGTGGTTGCGTATCTCGCCGGGCGCACGGACGACGTCGTGCGCCACATGCGAGAGAAGATGGTGGTGGCGTCGGACCGCATGGACTACGAGCGCGCCGCTGAGATGCGCGACGCGATGCTGCACCTCGAGCAGATCGAGGAACCGTCCGTGATGGTCGACGTGGGTGGTGGCGACCGCGATGTCCTCGGGTATGCGCGCGACGGAGATGACGCGTGCGTGGCCATTCTCATTGTCCGCGAGGGAAGGCTCATGGCGCGCGAGCATCGGCTGCTCGAGCACGTTGAGGATGCGACGGACGCGGAAGTGCTCGGCGCGTACATGGCGTCAGGATACCTGCCACGTGAGTCGCGGGCATCGGAAGTGTTCGTGCCATTCGATTTTGCCGACCAGGAGTTGCTGCCGCTCGTGGCACCCGGAACCAGTGTACGGGTGCCGCAGCGCGGGGCCCGTCGCGAACTGCTCGATGTTGCCGAACAGAATGCGCGTCACCTGCTCGAAGAGTTCAAGCTCGAGGGGCTCGAGGCCGATGAGCGAGCGGCTGATCCGGTCTATGATCTTGGGCGCGAACTTGGGTTGCAGCGGATTCCGCGCTCCGTGGTGTGCTTCGACAACTCGACGTCGCAAGGGAAGGACAACGTCGGCGCTGTCGTCTGGTTCGAGAATGGACGACCGCGGCGCGCGGAGTACCGCACGATGCGCGTGAAGGCGCTGGCGTCCGAGTCAACCGGGCCCGACGATTTCGCGTCGATGCGCGAGGTGGTGTTTCGTTACTTCAGGCGCAGGCTTGACGAGAAAAAGGCGCTCCCCGACTTGGTTGTGATCGACGGGGGAAAGGGCCAGCTGAGCGCGGCGACGGAGGCGCTCACCGAATTGGAACTCACGTCGTTGCCGGTCGTTGCCCTCGCAAAGCGCGAAGAGGAAGTCTTCATGCGCGGCAAAGCGGAGCCGCTTCGGCTCGCGCGACGGTCGGCTGCATTGCGGTTGCTGCAACGCATTCGCGACGAGGCGCATCGTACGGCTGTTGGCTACAACCGAAAGCGCCGCACGATACGCACCGTCACGTCGGAATTGCTGCGGATTGACGGTGTCGGGCCGAACAAGCGGCGCGCGCTGCTGACGGCTTTCGGGTCGCTGCAGGGTGTTCGTGAGGCGTCGGCGGAGCAGGTCGCCGCAGTTCCCGGATTCTCGGTGAAATCAGCAGAACGGATTCTCCTCGCGCTTCGGAAATCCGACCCCGTTGCCGATGCGAAAGCCGGCGCAGATGGCGACATTGTTCCACCACCTTCCACGGAAACTGAAACGTCATGACGTCAGCCGCATGGTCGCTCCAATGTTCGGCCTGTGTCTACACGGTCGCGGGTGACCGACTCGCCTCCGTGTGCCCTGATTGCGGGCAACCACTCTCGGTGAAGCTGGCGGCGGCTTCACGCGATCAGGTGACCGCCGAAGCTACGATGTGGCGTTACGCCGCGGCCATGCCGATTCTGGCGAATGAGCACCGCGTGTCGATCGGTGAGGGCATGACGCCGCTGACCGAGCTGCCCGAGTTGGCCAAAGCCGCGGGCGTCGCGCGCCTCTGGATCAAAGACGAAGGACTTAATCCGACGGCCAGTTTTAAGGCGCGTGGGCTCTGCATGGCCATCACGCGAGCGAAAGCTCTCGGGTTGCCGGGCGTCTGTGTGCCGACCGCGGGCAATGCCGGCATCGCGCTCTCGGCGTACGCCGCCGCGGCGGGGATGCCTGCGCGCATCTACGCCCCAAAGACCACGCCTCCACCGATCCTCGGCAGCATTCGCGCCTACGGGGCCGAACTCGAGCTCGTGGACGGGCACATCGGCGACGCGGGCAAGGCGACGATGCAATTCGCCAAAGAGAGCGGCTACTTCAACGTGGCAACGGTTCGTGAGCCGTACCGCGTCGAAGGAATGAAAACGATGGGCTACGAGATCGCCGAAGCGTTCGCATGGAAGACGCTGCCGGATGCAATCGTCTACCCCACGGGCGGCGGAGAAGGGACCATTGGCATTTGGAAGGCGTTCAAGGAGATGGTCGAATGGGGCTGGCTCCCGAAGGACATCGCCCTGCCGAAGATGGTAGTCGCGCAGGCGGCGGGGTGCGCGCCGTTGGTGCGCGCATTTGCGGCCAGTGAAGAGAAGGCGACACCGTGGGAAAATCCGGCTACGCATGCGAGTGGGTTGCGCGTGCCCGGGCCGTTCGGCGATCGCTGGACGCTGCGTACGCTCCGGGAGAGCAACGGAGCCGCGTTCTCGGTGGACGAAGACACGATGCGCGCGTCGACATTCACGCTTGCGTCATCGAGCGGGATCGATGCTGCGCCTGAGGGTGGTTGCGGACTTGCTGTGGCTGGCATACTCGTGAAGGCCGGTGTGGTCAAGGCGACTGCGCACATCGTGGTCTTCAACACTGGATCCGGCGCGTCGTACCGGTGGTAGGCGAGCGCGCTCCGGTGCGCGCTAGATTGCGCGTATGACGCGAGTCGCGATTGTCGAACCGTCGTCCGGCATTGCCGGCGACATGATGCTCGGTGCCCTGCTGGACCTCGGACTTGACGAGGCCTGGCTTCGCGACCTGCCGCGGGCGCTGTCACTCGATGGCGTGACCGTGAACGTTGCGCGCGTCATGCGCGGCGACATTGCGTGCGGCAAAGTGGACTTCGAGATTCCACCGCAGCCCCACGGCCGCCATCTCAAACATATCCGGGCGATCGTTGATGCCTCGGCCGCTCCGGATCGCGTAAAGGTCAAGGCGAACGCCGCGTTTGAAATGCTCACGGTTGCCGAAGCGGCCGTTCATGGCACGACGGTCGAGAAGGTTCACCTGCATGAAGTCGGCGCCGTCGATGCGATCCTCGACGTGGTGGGATCTATCTGGGGGCTCGACGTGCTCGGCGTCGCGGCTATGCACTGCGGAGTTGTCGCGCTCGGTGATGGCTTCGTTGACGCGGCGCATGGGCGCATGGCGGTGCCCGCTCCCGCCGTGATCCGCTTGCTCGAAGGCTACGACGTTCGTCCGGGGCCGCCGGAGAGCGGGGAACTGACCACGCCGACCGGTGCGGTACTCCTTCGCGCCCTCGCGACGCGCGGAGTGCCGACGAACTACCGCCCCGTCAAAGCGGGTTACGGTGCCGGTACCAAGGACTTCAAGGGTCGCGCGAACGCGCTTCGGGTCGTGCTCGCCGATGTGGATGATCTGGCCGCAGGACAGCCTGTCGCCCTCCTCGCATGCGATATCGACGACATGGCAGCGGAGTACCTGGCGGCGGCGGCAGACCGTCTGCGGGCGCTTGGTGCGCTCGACGTCGTGCTCGTGCCAATCCTCATGAAGAAAGGGCGTGCGGGTACCCGGGTCGAGGTGCTGTGCGACCCAGACGATGCGAGTCGCCTCGAAGCCGCGCTGCTGACGCACACCACGACGATCGGGGTACGCCGGACGGCCGCGACCAGAACCGTGCTTCCACGTCTGGTGCGAATGGTCTCGGTGTTTGGTCACGAGATCGCGCTGAAGGTCGTGTCGCTCCCGGACGGATCTCACCGCGCGAAACCCGAGTTTGACGATGTCGACCGCATCGCCACCGCGACCGGAAAGTCGCACGGGGATGTGCGTGCGGCGGCAGTCTCTGCAGGCGAGCTGAAGTAGGCGCAAGTTGTTCCAGTAGCTTGATTTTGGCCTGCTCGTCTGATATTTTACATGAATGGTTCGTGTCGCCCGCGTCCTTCCGGGGAGCATCGCTGATGAGTTGGGGATTGTCCCGGGCACCGAACTTCAGTCGGTTTCAGGGCGGGCGGTCGATGATTTCCTCGATTGGGAGTTCCTGACGGCTGAAGAAGCCTTTGAGGTTGAAGCCACGCTTCCCTCGGGTGAGTCGGTCCTCTACGACATTGAACGCGCCGATGGCGATCCGCTTGGCGTTGAGCTTGAGCCGCCGACCGTGCGTCGGTGTGCAAACCGCTGCGAATTCTGTTTCGTCGAAGGACTGCCGAAGGGACTGCGCAAGCCGTTGTACATCCGCGACGACGACTATCGGCTCTCGTTTGCCTACGGAAACTTTGCGACGCTCTCGAATCTGAAACCGCGCGACATGGAGCGAATTCTCGAGTACCGATTGTCGCCGCTCTATGTGTCGGTGCATGCGACACCATGGGAAGCGCGAAAGGTGCTGCTCAACAATCCGCGCGTGCCGAACATCATCGAGCAGCTGCGTGTGCTCGCCGCCGGCGGCATCCAGTTCCACGGTCAGATGGTCATTGTGCCTGGGCTCAACGACGGTGACGTGTTGCAGGAGTCGCTGCGTGATCTCTGGGCACTGGGCGATTCGGTCATCACCGTCGCCCTCGTGCCCGTCGGACTCACCCAGTTCTCGCACCTCTACACGGGAGAGTCGATGAACCGTGAACATGCAACGCGATTGCTGGATGTCGCCGAGTCGTGGGGCGAACGCGGGCGCAGCGAACGGAGCAAGACGTGGGTGTTTGGCTCTGACGAGCTGTATCTGCTCGCTGGTCGCCCGTTGCCGGATGCGGAGTTCTACGGCGACTTCGACCAAGTGGAGAACGGCATCGGTGCCGTCGCAACGCTCCGCCAACGCGTGGCGGAGGGAATCAGTCGCCTCCCGCGCCTCGATGGCAAAAAGATTGGTGTCGTGACCGGCGTCTCGATGTCGCCGCTGATGCCGCCGCTCCTCGATCGCCTGGCGGCCGCAACCGGAGCGCATTTCGAAATCATCGAAACCACCAATTCTCTGTTCGGACCGACGACGACCGCTGCCGGTTTGCTCGTCAGCGCAGATATCACCCGCGCGCTGCAGGGGCGCTCGGATCTCGACCTTGCACTCATTCCTGCAGAAACAATAAACGACAGCGGACTTTTCCTCGACGACGTATCGCTCGACGCGGTGCGTGCAACGCTGTCAGTGCCAGTCGAGCCCTCGTATGATTTCATTGATGTGATTGGCGCCGCCGACATGCTTCCGGCAGTGCTGGAGGCAAGATGAGTCGCCCGGTTGTTGCAATTATTGGTAGGCCAAACGTCGGTAAGTCGTCGCTCTTCAATCGAATCATCGGAACGGACTCGGCCATCGTTGACGACGAGGCGGGCACCACGCGTGATCGTCACTTCGCCGCAGCAGAGTGGGGTGGGCGCCAGTTCTGGCTCGTGGACACAGGTGGGTTGCGCGATGATCCTGCCGTGCCAATGGACCGCGAGATTCGCCGACAGGTGGAAGTCGCGATCGACGAAGCCGACCTCATGATGCTTGTGCTGGATGCCACCGCCGGTCTGCACCCGAGTGATGGGAAGATCGTCGCGATGCTGCGTGCGTCCGGTAAGCCGTGGCTCGTCGTGGCCAACAAAGTTGACGACCCACGCAATATTGATTTCTTCGAACTGTACAATCTCGGCGCCGGAGATCCGATCCCGGTGTCGGCATTGAACGGGAAGAACTCGGGTGACTTGCTCGACGAACTCGTCAAGCGGTTACCGGCGCGCGACGCGTCGCCTGCCGACGAGGCGCTGCGGGTGGCGGTGATCGGTCGACCGAACGTCGGCAAGTCCTCCCTGATCAACAAACTGCTCGGCGAAGCCCGCCACGTGGTGTCGGAAGAGTCCGGTACGACGCGCGATGCGATCGATTCGCCGTTCACGTTTCACGGGAAAGAATTGATCTTTGTTGACACGGCCGGACTCCGTCGACAGGCGAGGGTTGATGACGGAGTGGAGTTCTACTCCTCACTCCGCACGCGCCGCGCGATCGACCGAGCGGACATCTGTCTCCTGCTCATTGACGCTGTTGAAGGTTTGCACAATCAGGACCTCAAGATTGCCGCGCTCGCCTGGGAAGCCGGTCGCGGACTGATCATGATCGTCAACAAGTGGGACCTGAAGGAGAAGGGTGATAAAACCTCGGCGCACTTCCAGAAAGAGTGTGGCGAAAAGGCGCCGTTCCTCAACTTCGTTCCGTTTCTCTTCACCAGCGCGCTGACGGGCCAGCGGGTGACCAAGACGCTTGACGTCATCATCGAGGTGAATGCCGAGCGCCACAAGCGCATCTCGACGTCACAGGTCAACGACGGGCTGCGCGAGTTGGTGGCGCGGTTGCAGCCGCCGCAGCAGGCCGGGGCTGAGGTTCGCCTCAACTACGCCACGCAGGTCGACGCGGTGCCACCGACGATTGCGATCTTCGGGAATCATCCCGAGTTTGTCGCCGAGCACTATATCCGCTACCTGCACAACGGATTCCGTGGGTTCTGGGGATTCAAGGGTAATCCGCTTCGTATTGTGATGCGCCTCAAGTCCGGGCGTAACCCGACATGATCGGCGTCGTCGGTCTCGCGATGGCATACGTTGTCGGATCATTTCCGAGCGCGTACATCGCCGGGCGGATGCTCAAAGGGATCGACTTGCGGACGCTTGGCTCCGGCAATCTCGGCACAACGAACGTCTATCGCGAAATCGGCCTTGGCCCCGCCATCGTCGTGCTGCTGGTCGATGCGGCAAAAGGGGCGCTGCCGGTCGTCGTGTTACCGGCGCTACTCGGTGTTGGATTCACGGGCACGAACAGCTCCGCATGGTGGGCCATTGCCTTCGGCGTTGCCGCCATTGCCGGTCATGCGAAACCGATTTTTCTTCTCTGGAACGGAGGAGGAAAGGGTGTGGCGACGGCGGCCGGTGTATTTCTCGCCCTCACACCGCTGCCGGCGCTCGCGGCGCTCGCGGCGTTCGTCGCCATCGTGGCGTTCACCAGATTTGTATCGCTTGCGTCGATGATCGCGGTCCTGACACTTCCCGCGCTCGAATGGTTCGACGGCGGCGCCTCACCGGTGTTTCTGGCGAGCATTGCCGTCGCATTGTTTGTCGTGTGGGCGCACCGGACGAATCTTGTCCGACTTCGTTCAGGCACAGAGCCCCGGCTCGGTCGCCCGGCAGGAGGAACTCCGTGAAGTGCGCCATTATCGGTGCCGGCGCATGGGGAACGGCGCTCGCCAATGTGCTCGCCGAAAATGGGCATGATGCGACCGTCTGGGCGCTCGAGCCCGATGTGGCTGAGGCGATCAACACGGCACATGAAAATCCGCGCTTTTTGCCGGGAATCGTGTTGCACGGGGGCGTTCGCGGGACCACAGAAAAGCCCATGGCCCTCGAGGGCGCCGAACTCGTTGTGCTCGCATCACCGAGCCATGTGCTGCGCACGGTCGCCGAAGATTGCCATGACTGGACGCTGCCGGGCGCTCGGCTCGTCGTGGTCACGAAGGGCATCGAACGGGTGACACTCTCGCTGATGACCGACGTGGCGAACGCCGCCTTGCCGGGGCGACCGGTGGTCGCGCTGTCAGGCCCGAGCTTCGCAGTAGAAGTTGCCGCGCGGCAACCGACCGCGATCGTGGCGGCCTCACGCGACGTTGCCGACGCCACCTTTGTCCAAGCCGCGTTCAGTTCGCCGAGTTTTCGCCTCTACACGCACGACGACGTCACCGGTGTCGAACTCGGTGGTGCGCTCAAGAATGTCATGGCCGTGGCGACTGGTATTTCTGACGGGCTTGCACTTGGATTCAACGCCCGCGCGGCGCTCATTACGCGCGGTATGGCGGAGATGATGCGGCTTGGAGCGAAGCTGGGTGCGCGCCCGGCGACGTTTGCGGGACTGGCCGGCGTCGGTGACCTCGTGCTGACGTGTACGGGTGCGCTGTCGCGCAACCGAGCCGTGGGGCTTGAAATCGGTCGCGGGCGCACGCTGCCGGACATTCTCGCTGGACGGGAGACCGTCGCGGAAGGCGTGATGACCACGGAGAGCGCGAACGCGCTCGCCGAGCGGGAGGGCGTGGACATGCCGATCGTCACGGCGGTGCATCGCATCCTGTTTGAACGACAGCCAGCGAGATGGGCGCTCGTCGAGCTCATGACACGCGGATTGCGTGGTGAGGAGGACTGATGGCGACGAGAGCACACGAACGACCCGAACCGGTGCAGGAGTTCTTCTCCATTGGCGAAGTCTGCGAACTCACCGAGCTGAAGCCACATGTGCTTCGGTATTGGGAGTCGCAATTCCGGTTTCTGAGCCCCGCGAAGAACCGCTCGGGAAATCGCGTGTACTCGCGCCGCGAGATTGAACTGGTGCTGCTGGTCAAGCACCTCCTGTATGACGAGAAGTACACGATTGACGGCGCGCGTCAGAAGCTGGATGAGGAGCGCCGGAATGGCGGACTCAAGCCGGCGGCGCGCACCGGGCTCGACATCGAGTCCATTCGACTCATTGAGCGCGAACTCAAGGAAGTGGCCGCGCTGCTCGCTGGAGAGAAGCGCTGATGCTGCTGCTGTGCAGCAATGACGATGGCATCCTCGCGCCTGGCCTGGTCTGCCTCGAGCAGGCCGCCCGTGCGCTCGGTGATGTGTTCGTGGTGGCACCGGATCGTGAACAAAGCGCGACGAGTCATTCGTTGACGCTCCATCATCCACTTCGGCCGGTGCAGCTGAGTGAACACCGGTGGCAAGTGGACGGCACACCGACCGACTGCGTGATGCTCGCAATTGAAGCGTTGATGCCCACGCGTCCGGACTTTGTCCTGAGCGGCGTGAACCATGGCCCGAACATGGGCGAGGACGTCCTCTATTCCGGCACCGTGGCTGCTGCCATGGAAGGCCTCGCGCTCGGCATTCCCGCTATCGCGGTGAGCTATGCGGGCCGAGACTTTCACACGGTTGGTGTATCGCTCGACCAATACGTCGAACCGTTGGCGAAACTGTTTCGGCACATCACCGCATTGCCTGCGTTTCCGCAACACACGCTCCTGAATGTGAATATCCCGCCGATCCCCGCTGCTGAGATTAAGGGCGTCCGACTCACGCGACTCGGGCGGCGCGTGTTTTCGGATTCCATCGCGAAGATGAAGGACCCGTGGGGTCGTCCGATCTATTGGATCGGGGGCGGATCGGTGACGTGGAGCGCCGGAGAAGGGACCGACGTCGATGCCGTGCGTGAGGGCTACGTCTCCATTACTCCCTTGCACCTCGACATCACGAACGAAGCCAGACTCACGGATTCGGAGAGCTGGTGGATAGCCCCGTAGCCGTGGCGACGCCACAATTCACCGGGGCACGACGGCGGCTCGTCGAGGAACTCCGCCTGAAGGGTATCGCCGACGCTTCGGTGCTGAAGGCGTTTGAACTCACGGCACGGCATGCGTTCGTTCCGAGTGGTGTGCGGCATCGGGCGTATGAGGATGCCGCGCTGTTGATCGGAAGCGGGCAGACCATCAGCCAGCCTTTCGTCCATGCGCGATCGCTCGAGTTGCTCAAGCTGACGGGCGCGGAGCGTGTGCTCGAGATCGGTACCGGCTCCGGTTACCAGACCGTGCTGCTCTCGCATCTCGTGCAGCGGGTGTACAGCGTCGAGCGGATCGCCGCGCTGCACGAACGCGCAGCCGAGGCGGTGAAGGCGGCCGGCGCATCGAACGTGGATCTGACCTGTTCGGACGGGACCGCCGGTTGGCCAGAGCACGCACCGTACGACGCGATTCTTGTCAGTGCAGGGGCACCGGAGATTCCGCAGCCGTTGCTCGACCAGCTTTCTGAAGGTGGGCGCTTGATCACCCCAGTCGGCGACCGAGAGATGCAGCGCCTCGTGCTGGTGACCCGACACGGCGCACGTTTTGATCGGCAGACCTTTGATCCCGTTCGGTTTGTGCCCCTCGTCGGAGAACATGGATGGGACGCATGACAGAGAATCCCGCATTCGCCGTGACCGTCGTTGGCAAGGTGCAGGGCGTTGGCTTTCGCACGTTTGCCCAAGAGGCGGCGACTCGGCTCAAGGTCACCGGTTGGGTCGCGAACCTGCGTGACGGATCGCTCGCCGTTGAGGTGGTCGGTCCGGCGATTGCCGTCGTAGAGTTCATCGCGGCACTGCGCGCCGGTCCACCAGGATCGGTCGTCGGCGACCTGCGCGCGACACCGATCAATGCGGCACGTGTTGGACTGACCGGATTTACCATTCGCGAATGATTGATCCCGCTGCGAATACCGCTGCCGTGGCGGCTGCTGCGCGGGCAGCAGTTCGCGACGTCCCGGATTTTCCCAAGCCGGGAGTCCTCTTCAAGGACATCACTCCGCTACTGGCGAACGAGGCACTTTTTCGATCCGTGACCGGGGCCCTCGGCGCTCCATTCGCGGCCGATCGCATTTCGCTCGTAGTCGGCGTCGAGAGTCGCGGCTTCCTTTTCGGGGCGCCGGTCGCTCAGGCGCTGCGCGCCGGTTTTGTACCGGTGCGAAAGCCGGGGAAGCTTCCTCCCGCCACGATTCGAGAGGAGTACACCCTGGAATACGGCACTGACGCGCTCGAAGTCCACGCCGATGCGATTCGGCCTGGTGCCAATGTGCTCATCGTGGACGATGTCCTCGCCACCGGCGGCACGGCGGCCGCGACGTGCAAATTGGTGGAACGGGCAGGCGGGCGAATCGTTGCATGCGTCTTTGTGATCGAACTCGCCGCGCTCGGCGGAAGGGCCAGGCTCGGCGAACGCCCTGTGTGGTCGCTGATCGTATACTAGGCGACTACCCAGTTGGCGGCGGGATGAATACCGTTCAACGCACGCCCCCGTAGCTCAGCTGGATAGAGCAAGCGTTTCCTAAACGCTAGGTCGCATGTTCGAGTCATGCCGGGGGCACTTCCAGTTCGTTTGACGGCCGTCCCGACGCTCCCCATGAGGGGCTCCGGCGGTTATTTTCAGTACTCTCAGGAGAAAAATCATATATGGGTACGTCAGCTTCGGCTCCGTCGCCGGAAAACCAGTTCGACGCGGAAGCCATGAAGGATTGGATTGTCCAGCGCGCCAAGCCGCTTTCAGCTGCCGGAGGCGTGGCGGTTGTCGCGGTTGCCGCGTTCCTGTTCTGGCAGCAGTCCAACCGAATCAAGAATGAGCGTGCCGAAACCGCGCTGCTCGGCGCCCAGACGGCCTTCTATCAAGGCAATACGGCGTTGGCGAAGTCCGACCTCGAAAAGGTCGTGACTCGTTATCCGGGCACTGACGGCGCCACCCAGGCAACCATGCTGCTGGCCACGATCAGCTATGGCGATGGCAAGTATGACGACGGCATCAAGTCACTGGCTGCGGCCCTGGGCAGCGCGTCCTCCCACTTCGCGCCCGGCCTTGAAGAGCTCATTGCGGCTGGTCACGCCGACGCCAAACGGTATGGCGACGCTGCGACGCACTACCTGAAAGCCGCCGACCGTACGCCATTTCCGGCCGACAAGGACATTTACAAGGCCGAGGCCGCCCGCTCGTACTCAATGGGCGGTAAGTCCGCAGAGGCCCGAAAAATCTGGGCCGAACTGGCCGCGAACATGGAGTCGCCGGTTCTGAACGAAGCAAAGGTCCGCCTCGGCGAGCTCGACGCGAAGGTCGCATCGAAGTAGTCTGAACAACGCGGTAAGTAGTTGATGGAGAACGGGATAGATGCGAGTTCTTTCGCATCTATCCCGTTCTTTATACTACGTATAATATGTATTATGTAAAGTAGATTGAGGCAATGGTGTGGAGAACGTCAGAGCTCAGCGATCTCCCCTGAATAAACCAATCGACCCTCGCCTTTCAGCGACGGGTGCAGTTCGGATCCCGCATGCCGGATGGAGGCCGTCAGTATGCGGCCTGACGTGGTGAGTAGCTCGACTGGCGGCTTGGCTAGCCCCCAGGCCTCGAGTACCGCTGCTGAGGCCACTGACCCGGTCCCGCAGGCCAAGGTTTCGCCCTCGACTCCTCGCTCGAATGTCCGCATGCGCCAGCGGACGCCGACCGGTGAGAGGAAGTTCACGTTGGCTCCGGCTGCCAGGCTGGGATGGCCGCGGAGTTCGGCGCCACGTCGCATGAGGTCGACCGAATCGGCATTTTCGACGAGGACGACCAGGTGCGGGACGCCCGTATTGATGAATCCGATCTTGGCCTCACCGGGTTCGCGCGCGATTCCGGCGTCAGGTTTCAAGCCGTGGGCTGGCTGAAGATCGATCTCGGCTTCATCCGCAACAAGCCGGCCCGAAATCAGGCCCGCATCAGTCGCGAAGCGGAATCCATCCGCCTTGGCAAGGCCGAGCTGGACGGCCAGCCGGGAGCTGCAGAGCGACGCGTTCCCGCAAAGCTCGCCACGGCTCCCATCTCGGTTGAAGTAACGGATGCTAAACTCTTGTGCCACAGCGGGTTCGATCACTACGACCCCGTCTGCTCCAATTCCCTCTGTCCTGGAGCACAGGCGGCCGATCGCCTCGGGAGTCTCGAGCGCGGCCACTCCGGGTGTCCTGCCGTCGAGAAACACGAAGTCATTGCCGGAGCCAGACATTTTCCAGAACTTGCGGCCCTTTGCCAGGTCAGCCGAACGCATGGTTGACCTAGAGCCTTCCGGTCAGTGCCCAGAGGCGCAAACGCCAGACCATCCAGATCGCCTCGCGTACAATGCCCTTGTTCATCTTGCTCGTGCCGTGCGTGCGATCGGAGAAGACGATCGGAATCTCCTTCCCCGTGAAGCCTTTCCGGAACGCGCGGAAGCTCATTTCGATCTGAAAGGCGTAGCCATTCGATCGTACATCATCGAGATCGATAGCGAGCAGTACGCGCCGGTGAAAGCACTTGAAGCCGCCCGTCGCGTCCCAAAGGGTGAGGCCGGTCACCCAGCGCGCGTAGACGTTCGCGAAATAGCTCAGCATCAGCCGCGACATCGGCCAATCCACGACGGTCACGTTGCCGTCCAGATAGCGCGATCCGAGGACGAAATCGACGTCCTGGGCAGCTTCGATGAACTTCGGGATGTGCGCCGGATCGTGCGAAAAATCAGCGTCCATCTCCATGATGTATTCGTAGTCTCGCGTCAGCGCCCAGCGGAATCCATCCCGGTAGGCGGTGCCGAGCCCCATCTTGCCGGCGCGTCGGAGCAGATGAACGCGGCGGTTTTGCGTGGCAAGGTCTGCAACGATGTCCCCCGTTCCATCTGGGGAGTTGTCGTCGACCACGAGAATGTCCGCGCGGGCATCGGCGACCATCACGGCATCGATGATCGCGCGGATATTCTCTTTTTCGTTGTACGTCGGGACTATGACGATTGTTCTTTCCGACATCAGGCGGCCCTGCCCAGTGCCAGCGCGTCCTCTGCAGCGTTGCGCTTCCCGCCCGGCGGACTGTCAAACGGAATGAGTCCAGCGGCCGTTGCAACGAGCGCAATCAGTACCGCGATGATCGTGATCAGCCTGCCGCGCTCATACATAGGGCTCGTGAATGAGAGTTCGATGGACTTCGCGCCGGCGGGGAGCGGCACGCCGATCAAAACGAGATCGGTGCGTTCGATCTCAACGGGCTTGCCGTCCACTGTCGCGCTCCAGCCTGGGTAGTAGTTCTCGGAGACGACAAGCGCCGATCCTGCGGGCGCTGGCTCGCTAAGCGTGAGTGAAATGCGGCCGGGCTCGTACTTCGTGGTTTCGACCGACAGGTTCAGTGGCGTTGGAATCGTGGTCAATGTGACGCCGGTCAACTTGGACGACGGATCGACGAGCGCAAAACTGCGGGCCGGGAAGTTCGGCGCTCGCACCGCTTCTGCGATTGACTGGTCCGCGTATTTCGCGATCGCTGGCGCGACCCAGGCGAAGCGATTGTCGCCCGGCAACTCATACAGTGTCACGAGTGTTCCTGCGGCATTTGCGACAGGTCCGACGACCTTCTTTGCGCCAGGGATTGGGAGCGAATCGTTGTTGACCAGTAGATACTTGGTGTTCGTGAGCGCCCAGGTCGTTGGATTGAACATCATTTCATCGGCCTGGAACACCTGGTAGCGACCAATCTCGTTGCCGTGGTAGCCATAGGTGACGCGAATGCCATGCGCCATCAACCCGTCCCAGTGCAGCATCGGGTCCTGTGGACTCGAGGGACGGCTGCCGTCGGCCTCGGCAATCACCCGGAACGGCCCCTTCTGCTTCTTGAGGTACTCGATGGCCGGATCGGTCGCGAACAGCTTGGCGGCAGGCGGAACTGAGCCCCAGTACCGGCGCTCGATCGTCCAGAGGTCGGCCGCGCAGAGCAACGCGAGCGCAGCGCCGGCCTGCCACCCTTTGAGCTTGCCGTGAGCGATAGCCATCAAGACGCCCGCCGCAGCCGCCACAAACAACAGGGAGCGAACTGCGCCGAGCTGGAGCGCCCCTGCCCCGGCGTCAATACGATCCACGAGCCGTACGTCCTGCAATAATGAGTGCGCGATTGTCGAGAATGCGCCAGCGAATGCGAGCACCGTGATCACGCCTGCTGCGATGAGCCAACCCGTGACGTACCTGCGTGAAATCAGTTTCTCGAGTGCGCGCTCCGTGCCGATTGCCGCCAGTACGGCAATCGCAAACGCCGTCATGAAGAAGATCGTGCTCGGGGCGCGGAAGAACTTCGCGCCCGGCACGATGGCGTAGATGAGTTGATACAGAGGTGTTGACCCGCCGAACGCCCAGAGCAGCGAACCGATGGTCACGGCAAGCCAGAACCGAATCAGGCGGCGCCGTGCATCCGTTGTCGCTGAGCCGAAGGCTGCCCCGGCCAGCATGAGCACCGCAACGCCGACATACTCACTGTGGAAGTGAATCAGGTTGCGGCCCCAGTACTGGTCAAGAATGCCGGAGAACTGCGGCAGGTACAGATTGAACAGTTCTTCAATAGGGAACGAGAACGATGTGGCGAAGGCGTAATCCTTCCCTCCTGCACGCGGCGACCATGGCGTGTATTCCATGACGGGCACGTACTGAATCGCGCTGATGGCCATGCCGACGACAACAGCGCCGAAGGCGAGCCCAAGGCGAGAGATGGCTGCGTTACGCGGCAGCCGGTCATCTCCTGTTCCGCCAAACGCGAGAAAGAGTCCCCACGCCGCCGAACCAAGCAGCAGATATTGAAAGAGCTGCGGGTGCGGGGTGAGCGCGGCAAGGCCGGTGAGCAGCGCAAACGCGCCCCATGCCCAGCGCTTCCCGTCGCGAATACCCCAGGTGAGGACGATGAGTGCAACCGGGAACAGTGCATTCACAAACAACTTGCCGTCGTGCCCTGCCGAGAGGAGGGACGAGACAAACCCCGTCATCATGTACGCAACGCCTCCAACCAGCGCCCCGAAAAACGACAGACGCGCACCGATGCGGAGAAACGCATAGGTCGCGAGTCCACACAGGAAGAAATGTCCGATCATCCCCCACGACATCGCGACATCCACCGGCAGAATCAGGCGGAGCAGGAACGTCGGATAAAACATGTCGCCGTGCATGGCCGCGACATACGGCAGGCCACCCTGCAGGTAGGGATTCCAGAGCGGAATAGAGCCATGCTCGCGGAAATACGTCGCGGCGAATTCGCGGAATGAGTACCCTGCCCTGAACTGATCGCTGTTCGCGTTGACGAGGAACTGGCCGGTGAGCGCCGGCCACGCCAGCGAGAGCGCGCACAGTGCATAAGCCAACGCCGCCCACGCTGAGGCAAAGCGGGGCGTGAAGTGCGTCGCGTTGGTGCTGGATTCTCGCGTCATGCCTTCGGAGCAGAGGATGGTGCGGCTTTAGTTCGCGATCGAATAATCAGGAACAGCACGCCGGGAAGCACTTCAAGGACCGTGAGCCAGAGCCGCGAGCCGATCACCACCAGCCACGCCTCGGCGCCGAATGCAATTCCGGACTGCGCCAGGAGTCGCTGCAGGACCTCCTCTCTGACTCCAAGGCCGCCCGGTGCAGGCAGAAACAGGAACCCTGCGAGATACGACACCGTGAAAGCTGCTGTCGAGCCGACAAGGTTGCCAGTTGCATGGCCGAGCAACGCAATGTGAAGCCAGCGGAACGCCAATCCATAGAGCAGCCAGGCCACCGCGCATCCGGCCGCTGCAATCCAGACGGCGCTATGCGGGAGCGGTGGAACACGAAGCTCCTTGCGAAGTAACGCTGACGCTACCGCGCCAGCCCGCGGCAGGATCCATGGCGCCGCAACGAGGCCGAGCACCGCGGCGGAAGTCGCCCACACGGCCCACCAAGGGGCACCGATTTCTTGTGCGCCGAGGGCGACCGCCACGGCGGCACCGGCGAGGATATTTACGATGGAGATCACCAGCGACGAGCCCACCGCCGCAACTGGCGACACGCCGACGCGTTGTGCCATCACTCCCATTGCCCCGATCTGCCAGACCTTTCCCGGTACGTACCGCCCAAGATTGGAGACGAACCAAATGCGTGCGGCATCCGCGAATCGCAGTTGCTCACCCCAGGCGCGCACCATGCGCTGCCAAGTCCAGATGAGTACGAGGTAGCTCAGCAACACCGTGCCCGCGGATGCGGCCAGAAGCGCGTAGTTCAGGTGCAGCTGCTGCGGCAGGCTGCGGAGCTCGGTCCACTGGTCGGCGATTCTCAGGCCAACAAACACCAACACGGCGATAACCGCGAGTACCTGGATGGCGCGCCAAAGCGGACGCTTCACTGTGCCATCGCCTCGCGATAGACCCGCAGGTACGCGGTCGCCGCCGTGGCTGGAGCAAAGCGGACCAGCATTTGGCGACGACCTTCTGCGCCCAATGCTCGAGCAGCGCTCGGTGCGCTGAGCAGCGCATTACAGGCGGTCGAGAGCTGCTCGACGGATCCCTCATCCACGAGGCGACCAGTGTTGCCGTCCGTGATGAGATCCGTGAGACCGCCCGATCGATACGCGACGACAGGTGTTTCTGAGAGCAGCGACTCAACGGCGACGAGTCCAAGCCCCT
This sequence comes from Gemmatimonadota bacterium, assembly GCA_026387935.1. Classification (GTDB taxonomy): domain Bacteria; phylum Gemmatimonadota; class Gemmatimonadetes; order Gemmatimonadales; family Gemmatimonadaceae; genus Fen-1231. The sequence goes on from JAPLKU010000011.1 coordinate 47,120, forward strand.
CTTCGCGCGACGGGATGACGACGGCAAATGCCGCGCGGTACATCGGCGCAACGGCAGCCTGCGCCAGATGCCCATGCCAACGTACTCGGCCGTTTACTTGCAGCTCGCGCGCCAAGGATTCGAGTGCGACCCGGTCCGGACCGTCACCAACAATATCAAGCGTGACGTTGGCCGGGACGGTCTTCAGCGCCTGCAGTACATCGGCAACTCCTTTCTGCGAATTGAGTCGGCCGACAAAGAGGAGCGTGGGTTCTCTCTGATCTGCGCCGGGCGTAAAGAGTGCAACGTCCACGGGCATCGGTGCCACTCGCGCCTTGAGTCCCGGGGCGAGCGATTCGGCGATACGGGCCAGCCATGAGCTGACGGCGGTGAACGCGCGCGCGCGCCCGGATACAAATCGGAAGATCGCCGGTGCAACGTGCGACTTGGTCGCAAGGCGCAGATCACTGCCATGCGACGTGACGACGAGCGGCGTGATGCCGGCGCCGAAGGCGGCAGAGATACCGAGTGGAAACCACCAGTGCGCGTGCACGATGTCGGGTCGGAATTCATGCACTGCGCGGCCGATCGCCCTGCTACCGCAGATGATCAATCCGAGCAATGCCGCCTTCCCGGTGAGCGTCTGGCTGACCTGCTCTGCCATGGTGCCGGTGTAGGCGAGTGTCTCCCAAGCCCGCGGCGCATACCGGAAACGTTCCACGGTCACACCCTGAATAATGTCAGTGTGAGCAAGGCCAGGTGCCGAGGGCGCAAGTACCTTCACCACGCAACCGGCCGCGACCAGTGCCGTGGCGAGACGAAGGATGAACTCCCCTGCCCCATCACCCTCGTATCGTGGAAACGAGTGTGTGACGAAAAGAACGCGCATGCCCGATCCGCTGCTCAGCCGTCTGACGCCGAGTGGCCAGATTGCTCGTCAAGACGGCGACGAATCTCCCGCTGCTCGGCCCTGAGCGCGGCGACCTGCTCACCGAGCAGCCCGGTTGAGAAAAATACGGAGCCGAGTGTCAGCGCCGTCTGAATCACGGCCCAGTATGGCCTCGTGCCGGCGCGTGTGGTGAGCAGCAGCAATCCGACCACTGCCGCAACGGTGAACATCCCCGCCCCGAGCATGCCGAACGCGAGGAGTGGCTTCCGGCTGAACTTCAGCTCGAACCAGACGGCGATCATATCCAGCACGCCAATCGGAATGCGTGAGAATCCGAACTTCGACTTGCCGGCGTTCCGTGGATAGAGCGGCACGGGAATCTCCGTCACGGAAAATCCCTGCGCTGCGGCAAGCACGATGATGTACCGATGCCAGTCGGGGCGAACCGGCTGGTTGTCCATCACCTCGCGCCGATATGCCTTGACGTTGTTCAGGTCGCGCACGGGGATGTGGAAGAGCATTCGCGACAGGCCGTTGTAGATGCCCGACACGAAGGCTTTCTCGTACTTCCCTTCCTTGAAGCCTGTGACCATGTCCCAATCGCCGGAGAGGATCGGCGCGGCGAGTCGGGGAATGTCTGCTGGCTTGAACTGCAGGTCGGCTGGAAAGAAGACCAGAATGCCAGCCGTGGACGCGAGATACCCAGACCGAAGTGCATCAGCGATGCCACGGCCGCTCCGGTGCCGCACGGTGCGCAGGAACGGATATGTAGTCGCAAGGCCAGCGAGCACCGCTTGCGTGCTGTCGCGTGAACCATCGTCGATGACGATCACTTCGTACTTCTCGGGCCTGCCGCGGAATGCCGCCTCGCACTGTTCCATGAATAACGGCAGGTTCTCCGCCTCGTCTCGCGCGGGAACGAGCACGGATACATCTGCGGCGGCCGAAGGGCGTTGCACGGTGGCAGCTCCAACTGGAGTGGGCGTGGTCATCGGATGGCTCACATGCGGCGGCGCATGCGCGCCGAAAGGACGCCAAGTTGTTCGCGGTACTTCGCGACGGTGCGGCGCGCGATTTGCACGCCCTGCTGTTCCAGGATTTCAACGATCGCCTGGTCGGTGAGCGGGTCCTTCGGATCCTCGTCCTTTACGAGCTTGTCAATCGTCGCCTTGATGCCGCGGGCGGATACATCTTCACCACCAGCGGTAGCCAGTCCACTTGAGAAAAAGAACTTGAGTGGCACAACGCCACGCGGCGTTTGCGCGTACTTGTCGTTCGTCACGCGACTGACGGTGCTCTCATGCATGTCGATGGCGTCGGCCACCTCACGCAGCGTCAGCGGCTTGAGGAACTGGATGCCCTTGTCGAAAAAATCCCGCTGCCGGTTCACAATAAAGTGCATCACCTTCAGCATGGTTTGCCGCCGCTGTTCAATCGCCTGAATCAGCCACTGGGCGGCATTCAGTTTGTTGTTGATGAACTCCTTGTGCTCGGCGCCGAGCTTCTTGCGGTCGCGCGCGAGGTCCTGATATGACTTGCTCAGCCGAAGCCGCGGCAAATTGCCGTCATTGATGAAGACGAGGTATTCGCCGGCCACTTTGTCGACAATCAGGTCGGGGATGACGTAATTGTCCGGCGTCGCAGATTTGGAGAGCCCGGGCTTAGGGTTGAGCTTTGCCACTTCGTCAGCAGCGGCCTGCACCGCCTCGGCGGGACATCCGATCTTACGGGAAATCTCATTCCACCGATGTCCGATCAGGCCATCAAAGTGATCGCGCACCAGCGCGGCCGACAGCGACTCGGACTGGCTCGCGGCGCGCAGCTGCAGCAAGAGACACTCGCGAAGATCACGTGCGCCTACCCCAGGCGGCTCAAGCCCTTGCACGATGCCAAGCATATGCTCGACTTCCTCACCAGTGTACAACGGCAGTGACTCATCGTCACGCCCTTCGGCTTCGGCGGCTTGAGCGATCACCTCATTGATGCCGTTACGAATGTCGTCGAGCGATGCGGACAGATAGCCGTCGTCGGCGATGTTGCCGATGAACTCGTCAGCGATCAGTCCCTGCCGGGAAGTCAGTTCGAGCAACTGCACCTGATCGCGCAGGAAGTCCGAAAGATCTTGCGTCGCGACCGGCACCGGATCGAAGTGCTCGCGCTCCTCACGTTCGACGCGGGCGCCACCTTCCGGTTCAAATCCATCAAGTAGAATCTCATCCCACTTGTCGCCGTCGTCGGTATCTGATGCCGGTGCCTCTTCAGATGACGCCATGGCCTCGGCAAGGTCGGGCTCGGCCATTTCGTCATCGACGTTTTCGTTCTCTGCTGTCGACGCGTCGGATTCGTCAGCGTCATCCGACTCCTGCTCGGCGACGGATTCGGCGTCCTCGCCAGAATCCTCCGTGGTGCCGTCCGCCTCGTCGGCGTCGGAATCCACCGCGTCGTCTTCCTCGTCTGACAACTCGAGGAATGGATTGACCAGCAGTTCCTGTTTGAGATGTTGTTGCAGGTCGAGCATGGGCATGTACAGCATGCCCATCGCCTGGTACAAGCGAGGATTGATCTTGAGCTCCTGCCCAAAGCGGAAAGACTGGCTCAGCCCCGCCTTCATCCCGCTGATCCGTGCTCGGTCAGGAATCTCGCGCGCAGGCGGGCCGTGAGCGTCGGCCCGAGGTAAATGTCAGCAACCTGATCGTTGAAGACGAGTTCGCGCACGGTGCCGGACACCTTCACCTGACCATCGAACATGATGTATGCGCGGTCGACGATGTCGAGCGTCTGTTCGACATTGTGGTCGGTGATGAGGACGCCTATTCCACGATCCTTCAAGCTCGCAACGATCTGCTGGATATCATGGACCGCAATGGGGTCGACGCCGGCAAACGGTTCATCGAGGAGCATGAATTTCGGTTGCGTGACGAGCGCCCTCGTGATCTCGAGGCGACGCCGTTCTCCGCCAGACAGTGCGTATGCTTTGCTCTTCCGCAGGTGCTTGATGGAGAGTTCGTCCAGGAGTGTTTCGAGCCGCGCCGCACGTTCCGCAGTCGAGTACGGCATCGTTTCCAGGATTGCGAGGATGTTCTCCTCGACGGTCAGCTTGCGAAAGATGGACGGTTCCTGCGACAGGTAGCCGATGCCACGCCGCGCGCGCTTGTACATCGGTGTGTGTGTGATGTCATCGCCGTCGAAGAGAATACGACCCTCGTTCGGGGGGATCAGCCCGACAATCATATAAAACGTCGTCGTCTTTCCTGCACCGTTCGGCCCGAGCAAGCCAACGATTTCACCCTGCTTCACTTCGACGCCGACGTTGTTGACGACCATTCGCCGACGAAATGATTTCACCAACCCCTCGGCGCGCAGCACGCTCGTGCCCGCGACTCGTTCCTGTGCTGGCTTCTTCGGTACCGCATGTTCGTTCGTCGTGCGCAGCGTGGCGACGAAGTCATCGCGACGCGGCATGATGTCGGCCCACAAGCCGGGTGTGATCCTCCACGATTCCGATATTGCGCCGTCAGCCGCGACCACTGACTCAACCGCACCGGCGCTTGCAAGCCGTGGCAACGCGACATGCGCCAGGTGCTGTCGGATCTCGTCGAGGGAGACTCGGCTCGCTTCGGAGTCGGCTTCCCGGCTGTCAACCGGGAGTGCGGCGACGTAGGCTGCGCGGTGTGCTACTGCGATATCGTGCAGCTGCGCCTGACCGTCAGCGTTCGCCGCCTGCACCATAGCTACCAGCACGATTGCGGTAGACCGATCTCCCTCGGTGTAGCGATTCACAATCGCCGCGAGCGGGTTCCGCGCCTGTTCGGGTACGTCGCTCATCGGCCTTCCCGCTGCTCGTGAAACATGCCTGGCTTCTTGGGCGGTACCGGCTTTGCTTTCGTTGTATCGGAGGCTGGCTGAATCAGAATGCCGGTGACCTGATCCAACACTCTCAGCTTGTCGAGGGATCGATCCTTAGCAAAGTCCACAATAATGACGCGACCAGCCATGTAGTTGATGGCTGGGACTGTATCGGGCAGCGGCACACCGGAGCGTGACCCCTGTTGCCAGGATTTTGCGTCTCCAGTCGACGTTAACCGCTTCAATGCCGCTTGCCCTGAGGTGTCGCCCACGGCGAGCGAATCAAATACTGCCACGATCGTGTCCCCAGAAAACCAGTCGCGCACCTTGGACTTGACCTTGGTGGAATCCGGAAGTGACTCCACGCGCGCGCGTCGAACCGCGTGCATCGACTGCAGCACCTGACCAGGCATGATGACGTCAATTGAATCCGCAGTGATGTCGCGGCCTGACTGCAGGGCGCGGGCGCCGGATGGACCCCACGCCACGGCGCGGGAAAGTTTTTGCTCGGCCATTCGCAGGTCGATCGTTTCTGACTCGAGTCGCATGTCATCGTTGGTCGCCTTGGCGCTGCCGAAGCTCCTGACCCGCTCCGCCAGACGATTGCGCGACTGGATGTCGATCTGCGCGCCTTCAAGCGTGAACTTCTGCTCGCCGCGCCCGACCACCTTGGGGGAGATTCTGAGCTCCACGAGTTCGCGGCCCTGATCCATCATTGCCGAATCGGCAGTGGATACGAGGTCCGGCCGGTCGATGATCACTGTCCCGCGTGCGTACACGAGGGAGTCATTCATGCTGATCACCGAGTCGGCGACAACGTGCACGGAATCCGCAGACTTGGTGTCCTTCGCGGCGTCAGCTGCACTGATCCACGTGTCGGGGCGACCGCCAGCGTCGAGCCGCGAGCCGGCGCGCAGGCCTGGCTTTGCACGCAAATAGGTAGCGCGAGGTCCGGCGAATCGGGTCCCGGTACTGGTGCGGCCGACGACGTGTCCCTCTGCCACAAGTCGCTCTTCAGCCATATAGTAGGTGAGCCGATCGGCGTCGAGTTGCACGCGGGCTTCGGTGTAATGCACGCGCCCAATCAGGTAGACGAGCCGCTGGTCGCCAAAGTGCTCGGCGCTGTCGGCTTTGACCCGCTGATCCGAGTTGGTGCAAGCGCCGTCCACTCCGCCCCCGGCAAAGTCGTTTGACGATCCGGCGCTGGTCTTGCTTGACTGAATGTGAGTTGTGACGACGCCGTTCACCGTGACACCCTTGAACTCCAAGTTACAGTCGCGGCTTCGCAGCTGTGTCGCCGCATTTCCCGCCGCCTGCGCGTGCAGAGACCCAGCGGCCAACAACGCCACTCCCAAAGCCCGCTGCAAAGTGAGGTACCGCATGATTACGGAATCGTGACCCTGCCCGGCTTGCTGCTGAGCAGAGTGGTCACTGAGAAAGAATTCATGCCCGCGTCTGTACGAAACCCTCTTCCACGGATGTCGCGTCCGGGCTCGGACATGTAGAACGCCGAGTCGCTCGAAATGAGATCGAGGCGCTGGTCGTACCGCGCAAATGGCGTCTCGAGCCGCTTGCCGTCCAACGAGTTCATGACCACGTCGCCGCTGGCTTCGAGTTTCGCGAGGCGCGTGTCGTATACTCCCATCCGAGCGGTCACGATACCGTCCAGCGCACCATTGGAACTGTACGCCTTCATCCGCAGCGGCGTCATGACGAGGAGCGTGTTGTCATGAAAGAAGTAGGCCGTATCCCCGTCAATGTCGGCGCGGCGAAGGCCCTTGTCGGTAATAACGAAGCGCGCATTGAACAGAATCTGGTCTGCAGAATCAGCCAGCGTGTTCTTCGCTGCGCCGACGGGTGGGCTCTCCGGTCGCTTGCAGGCCGCGACCAGAACAACGATCGCCGCCGCGACGAGCAACCTCACGCCGCCCCCGAACGCATCAGGTCATGCAAGTGAATGACGCCAACGACTGTGTTAGCGTCATTGACCACCGGCATCGACATGATGCCATGCTGCTGCATGCGAAACACCACCGCGCTACCGAACTCATCAGTGTGCGCGTGCTTCGGTGCCTTGGTCATGACGTCCGCAACGGGTACGGCCCAGACGTCCGTCGTCTTCTCCATCAGCCGAGTGAGGTCGCCCGTGGTCACGACGCCGCTCAGCGCGCCGGCCGCGTCGACAACCACGGCAATGCCGCGCCGCTCTGCCATGTGCACCACCGCCTCGCGCATGGTGGCGCGAGCGTTGAGCAGCGGAAGGTCTTCAGTGAGCATCACGTCAGATACGCGCGTCAGCAATTGCTTGCCGAGCGAACCTCCAGGGTGCAGGCGGGCGAAGTCTTCGCGCTTGAACCCCTTCTCTTGCAGGAGCGCGACGGCGAGCGCGTCGCCTAGCGCTAGCGCGACGGTGGTGCTGGTCGTTGGGGCCAGATCGTGCGGGCATGCCTCTTCCTGCACCGACCCGTCGAGCGCGACGTCACACTGACGAGCGAGGGTGGAACCCTGCTCTGCCGTGATCGCCACCGTCCGTACACCCAGTCGCTTGAGCTGTTCCAGCATGGGCAGGAGTTCGTCTGTTTCGCCGCTCTTTGAAAGCAGAATCGCCACATCGTCGGCCGACACGATCCCCAAATCGCCGTGTACGCTCTCGACGGGATGGAGGAACATCGCCGGTGTTCCAGTCGAGGTCAGCGTCGCGGCGATCTTGCGGCCGATGAGCCCTGACTTGCCGACTCCGGCCACAATGACGCGTCCACGTGCTTTGGCGATGAGTTCAACCGCGGTTGCAAACGAAGCTCCGAGCCGTTGCTCGGCCTCGGCGAGCGCCTCGCGCTCGATGCGGAGTACGCGCCGTCCGCGTGCAATGATTTCGTCGGCAGACATCAGCGCTTCCGCCGTTTGTCGTTCGCGGCGTACCAGACATCAACGGCCCGGTCGAGTAGCGCGCCCAGCTGCTTGAGCGGAATCATGTTCGGACCGTCGCTTGGTGCGTTGTCCGGATCTGGATGGGTTTCAAGGAACAAGCCGTTCGCGCCGGCGGCGATGGCGGCCAGTGTAAGCGGCTTGATCATTTCACGGACACCGCCGCTCGATCCGCCGTCACCCTTACCGGGTTGCTGCACGGAATGCGTCGCGTCGAAGATCACCGGACATCCCGTCGCCGCGCCCATGCGAGACAGCGCCCGCATGTCCACGACCAGGTCGCCGTAGCCGAAAAAGCTTCCGCGTTCGGTGACCGCGACTTCAGCAGGCTTCCGCTGCGCGCGACGCACCTTTTCGGCGGCGCCCTTCATTCCCTCGGGGTGAAGCCACTGCCCCTTTTTTACGTTCACCGCCTTCCCCGTTTTGCCGGCGGCGACGAGCAGGTCGGTCTGCCGGCAAAGGAATGCTGGGATCTGCAGTACGTCGGCGACCTCAGCGACGACGCCACATTGCCCGGCATCGTGCACGTCCGTGAGGACGCAGAGCCCCGTCTTCTCACGGACACGCGACAGTGTCGTCAGCCCTTCTACCATGCCCGGGCCACGATGTGCGCCGGCGTTCGATCGGTTGGCCTTGTCAAAGCTCGCCTTGAAGATGATCCCGCCCGGGACGCGCTCCGCGAGCCGCACGAGTGCATCGGCCACCTTGAGATTCAGGCGATCATCTTCGAGAACGCACGGACCCGCGATCACGAAGAACTTGTCGCGCGGAAAGAGCAGAGCGCTCATGCGTCAACTCGCAGCGATGGCAGATCCCGTCGACGGCGCTGCCGCGTTGGCCTTGCGGCGGCGGGCAGCCACAGACGCCGAGATAAACGCGGCGAACAACGGATGCGGGCGGGTCGGCCGACTCTTCAGCTCAGGATGGAACTGACAGGCCAGGAAGTACGGATGATCGACCAGTTCAATCATTTCCACGAGCGACCCATCAGGCGAGAGGCCCGAGAGTCGCATCCCCTTTTCTTGGAAGAGTTCACGGTACTGATTGCTCACTTCGTAGCGATGACGGTGGCGTTCGCTGATCTCTGGCGCGCCGTAGATCTCTGCCGCCTTGGAGCCGGGACGAATCCGGCACGGGTACGCGCCGAGTCGCATGGTGCCACCCATTTCGGTTACATGCTGCTGCGATTCCATCAGCGAAATCACCGGGTTCGAACACTCCGGCACGAACTCGCTCGAGTTGGAGTCGTCGAGGCCGCAGACATGCCGGGCGAACTCAATGATTGCCACCTGCATGCCGAGGCAGATGCCGAAGAACGGGGTCTCGCCTTCCCGCGCAGCGCGAATCGCCTCGACCATTCCTTCGACGCCACGAACGCCAAAACCACCCGGCACCAGCAGACCGTCGAACTTCGACATGATCTGCCTCGCCGTGGCACCGTCCGTGAACAGGTCGCTCGAGGTCCACACGACTTCGACGCCGACATCGTTGGCGATGCCGCCATGAATCAGCGCTTCCTGCACGCTCTTGTAGCTGTCGGCGTAGTCCGTGTATTTGCCAACCACGCCGATTCTGACTTTCGCGGTCGGATCGACAACGCGCTGCACGAGTTCGCGCCAGTCGGTGAGATCGGGCTCCTTTTCTTCCAAACCGAGTTTGCGACAGAGAAGCGAATCCAGCCCCTGCTGTTGCAAGGTCAGCGGAATCTGATAGATCGTGCTGACATCAGGGCTCTCAATCACCGCGCCGAACTCGACGTTGCAGAACAGCGCGATCTTGCGCTTCACATCTTCTGAGAGCGGTCGGTCCGTACGACAGATGAGGACGTCGGGCTGAATGCCGATTTCCATCAGGTCGCGCACCGAGTGCTGCGTTGGCTTCGTCTTTACTTCGCCAGCCGCGGCGATGTACGGCACGAGCGTCAAATGGATGAACACCGCATTGTCGCGGCCGATGTCATGGCGAAACTGACGAATCGCCTCCAGGAATGGCAGTGATTCGATGTCGCCAACGGTGCCGCCAATTTCTACCAGGACGACGTCGTTTTCTGATCCGAGCCGCCGGATGGCCGCTTTGATCTCATCGGTGATGTGCGGAATCACCTGCACCGTGGCGCCGAGGAAATCACCACGGCGTTCCTTCGTGATCACGTTCGAGTAGATACGCCCGGTGGTGACATTGTTCTGCTGCGAAAGCGGTCGGTCGATGAATCGTTCGTAGTGACCGAGATCAAGATCGGTTTCGGCGCCGTCGTCCGTCACGAACACTTCGCCATGCTGGAACGGCGACATCGTGCCCGGGTCGACGTTGATGTACGGGTCGAATTTCAGCATCGTCACCCGAAGGCCGCGTTCGACGAGGAGGCGTCCTATCGACGCCGCCGCGATGCCTTTGCCGAGCGACGACACCACGCCGCCGGTGACGAATATGAACTTCGTGGTCTGTGGCGTCGGAGCGGGTGTATTCGGCGTCATCGGATCCCTGCGGCGACAGGTGAGGAATGGGACTGCACTGGGTTTGGCCAAGACGCATTCGCGCGTCGCAAATCGTCTTCGGTATCAATTCCGCCGCCGGAAATCGACGACGTCACTCCTACCCCGATCGCCAGACCATCGGCGAGCGGGCGGAGTTGCTCAAGGCGTTCGGTCAGCTCGAGCGGGCTCGGGGGAAGCGATACCCACCGTTCGAGCGCGACCCTGGTGTAGGCGTAGATCCCGATATGGCGCAGGACGAGCCGGTCGCGGGCGGCGGCGTCGGCGGGGTCGGCGGGGTCACGGAGAAAAGGGATGGGCGCGCGCGAGAAGTAGAGTGCCCTCCCAGTTCGGTCCGCTATCACTTTTACCACTGAGGGTTGGTCGAGGATGCCGGCGTCGTCCGGACATGCGGCGGTGCCTATCGGGAAGTCACCGCATTCGACGAGTCCCGCTGCCGCCGACAGTGCCTCGGCGGCCAGGAAGGGTTCGTCGCCCTGGACGTTCACGATGACCTCGTGGTGCCGGAAGGCCGCCATTGCGGCCACTTCGGCGACGCGGTCGGTACCGCTGAGATGGTCAGAGCGCGTGAGTTCGGCCTTTCCCCCCGCCGCGCGAACCGCCGCCACGACATCTGCCGAGTCTGTGGCTACCACGATTTCGGCACCGGTGGCAAAGGATTGCACCCGATTGAAAACCCGCACAACCAGCGGTTTGCCGGCAAGGTCACGCATGGGTTTTTGGGGGAGCCTCGACGCGCCCAGACGAGCCGGGATTACGATCAGCGTGCTCATCGGAGCACCGCTTTCACGAAGGACGCGGATGCAAAATCCACGCCACGAAACATGTGTCAGCGCACCGTGGAAGTCAAACCGTTGTCCTGTAAGGGCTTCCGAGCCATCCCGAGGAAGTTGCTGAGAATCTCTTTTCCTCGCTCTGTCAGGATCGATTCCGGGTGGAACTGGACCCCCCACACCCGGTGTTCGCGGTGGCGTAGCCCATGCACCTCAGTGGTGTCGTCCGTCGCAGTGGCCGTGACGACAAGCGTACTGGGAATGGAGCTGCGCTCGACCACCAGTGAGTGGTAGCGCATCACGCGCAGCGGGTTAGGTAGCCCGGCAAAAAGCCCTTCGCCGTCGTGTTGCACCAGCGATGTCTTGCCATGCATCACACCGCGCGGGGCCTTGATGACGTTGCCGCCGTAGGCGGCCCCGATGGCCTGGTGCCCAAGGCATACACCGAGGAAGGGGATGGTCGGTCCGAGCGCCTGGATGAGCGGAATGCAGATCCCTGCCTCGGCCGGCGTGCACGGGCCAGGCGACAGCACAATGGCCTCGGGGTTTAGCGCCGCAACGTCAGCGACCGAAAGCGCGTCATTGCGCACGACGTGCAGATCTTCCCCCAGCTCACCCAAATACTGGACGAGGTTGTAGGTGAAGGAATCGTAGTTGTCGACGACGAGGATCACCCGCGGAATTTAGCAGGCGCTACCGGAATCCGGTGCTGCCCAGGTCCTGGTCGCGAAGGACGGGCCCGTTGAGTTCAGCCTCTCGGGTGATACTGCTTGTGCACCGATCGCAGGTACTCGCGATCGACATGTGTGTAGATCTGCGTCGTCGAAATGTCGACATGACCCAGCATTTCCTGCACGGCACGAAGGTCGGCGCCCCCTTCCAACAAGTGCGTCGCGAACGAGTGGCGCAACGTGTGCGGCGTCACGCGAGTGCTGATGCCGGCCCTGGTGACGTATTTGCGGAGAATTTGCCAGGCGCCCATTCGTGACAGCGGTTTGCCCCGCGTGTTGAGAAAGAGGCGACCCTTTCCCTCTCCGCGCTCGAGCCGCGGCCGGAGCTCGCGCAGGTACATCCCGACGGCGCCAATAGCGGCGCGCCCGACCGGTACAAGGCGCTCTTTCGCGCCCTTTCCGAAGACGCGAATCACCCCGTCGTCGAGCATCAGATCCTGCACGCCGATGCCGATCCATTCGCTTACACGTAGGCCGCCGCCGTAGCCGAGTTCGAGCATGGCGCGATCGCGGAAGCACATGGCCTCGTCGAGCGAAATGGCCTCAATCAGCCGCCGCACATCGTCCGCCGAGAGCACTTCCGGAAGAGTGCGCCACTTTTTTGGCGTTTCGAGCTTCAATGATGGGTCCCGTTCGACCGCCCGTTCGCCAATCATAAATTTGAAATATGTCCGGATCGCGCTCATGGAACGCCGTATGCTTGACGGAGCGAGTCCAAGGTCCTTCAAGTAGTACACGAAGGCTCGCAGGTCTGCCGGGGTGAGTTTGGAAGGATCGCCAATAGCCTTTGCCTTGCACCACTCAACTAGCCGGCCCAGATCGCGCCCGTATGCCTCCGTCGTGCGTGCGCTCGATCCCTGTTCGAGTGACAGAAACTCGCCGAAGCGCTCGATCAGGAAGGCGCGGTCGTTCACAGCCCTGGTGGTTCCTTGGGTGAACCGTCCAAGGGTTGTGCCGCTGCGAGCGCTTCCCTCTTGAACTTGCGCTGGCGCCAGACACCCCAGCCCACGAGGCCGGCCAGCAGCAAGGCCGCTCCGGCCGTGTACCCGACGCGCGCCAAGAGGCGCTCAATGGAGTAGCGGAAGACTTCCCAGTCGCTTCCGACGCGGAACGCGAGGGCTGCGATGAGCCCGTACCAGATGACCGATGCCAGAGTGATGAGCGAAATTGCTCGCCAGAACGGCACGCGGAGCATCCCTGCCGCCGGCGGGACAAACATCCGAAGCCCGGGCACGAAACGTCCAATGAACAGCGCGCCAAGCCCATAGCGCCCGTAGAGGGCCTCCAGGCGGCGCTCCGCCGTGTCTACCCCGAGCTTCCGCAGCTTGGCATGCATCCAAGCCGCACCATACCGCCTCGAAATCCAGTAGATGATCGTCGACCCCACCGACATACCACCGACGATCACGGCGATCGTCAGGTAGAGGTTCGCTTCCTGCCGCGCGGCGAGAAACGCTCCGAGCGCAACGATGACGTCTGCGGGCATCGGCGGGAAAAGCGCCTCGATGAACGACACGAGCGCCAGCAGTGCATAGAGGGTCGTCGGCGAAACGCCGTCGAGAAAATCGAAGATGCGATCCATCGCTGCCTATCTGCGCGTGACTGATGCGACAGCGATGACGGCGATTCCTTCGTTTCGGCCGATCCATCCCATCCCTTCATTCGTCTTGCCCTTCACCGACACCGCATCGACGTCAAGGCCAATCGCAGCGGCGAGGCGCGCGCGAATGGCGTTTCGGTGAGGACCGATCTTTGGCTCTTCGCAGATCACGGTGATGTCCACATTTCCCGGGATCCAGCCGGCGTCGCGCGCACGTTGCACCGCCGCGCCTAGCATCGCGATCGAATCACGGCCCTTGTTAGCTGGATCCGTGTCGGGAAAGAGCGCACCGATATCGCCGAGGGCGGCGGCTCCCAGCAGGGCATCGGTCACCGCATGGCAAATGGCATCGGCATCAGAATGCCCTACGAGCGCCTGCACGGCCGGGATTCGCACGCCGCCAAGGATGAGGGCGTCGCCCGGTCCGAAACGATGGGAGTCGTATCCGATGCCAACTCGTGAATCAACCCGCGAGGTGTTTCCCATAGCTCTCGGCGTCAGACCGCCGCCGTGGCCTCGATGATTCGATAGTTCTGCAGGCGTTTGCGAGGCTCAAACCCCGCCCCACGAATGAGTGCTTCCATTTCTGCGATCGAAGTGCGGTGCGTCGTGTTGGCCGCCGAGACGACGTTCTCCTCGAGCATCAGCGAGCCGAAGTCGTTGCACCCGTAGTGGAGCGCGACCTGGCCGACCTTCAGCCCCATCGTCACCCAACTCGCCTGGATATTCGGGATGTTGTCCAGCACGGTGCGCGCGAAGGCCGTCGTGCGGAGGTATTCCACCGCGTCGGTTTTCGGCATGTGACTCATCGTCGGCGTGTTTTCCGGCTGCAATGGCCAGCAGATAAACGCCGTGAATCCACCGGTGCGGGCCTGCAGGTCGCGAAGCCGCGTCAGGTGCTCGAGTCGTTCGGCCGGCGTTTCGCCGATGCCGTACATCATCGTACAGCTCGTCTTGAGCCCCTCGCCATGCGCGATTTCCATAATCTCGAGCCAGCGATCGGCACCCGCCTTCTTCTTCGCGACCTCGTCACGGACGCGCTGCACAAGGATCTCACCGCCGCCACCGGGAATCGAGTCCAAGCCAGCCTTCATCAGTTCCCGGATGACCTCAACGGCTTCCATCTTGTACAGCGTGCTCCAGAAGTCGACTTCACTGGGGCTGAATCCGTGCACATGAATCGAGTGGTGCTGCTTGATGTACCGCAGCAGATCCAGATACCACTCGAACGGGATGTAGGGATTGTGTCCGCCCTGAATCAGAATCTGCACGCCGCCGAGCGCCTTGACCTCGTCGATCTTCGCGCCAATCTGCTCGTACGAGAGCGTCCAGCCCGTATTGTCCTGCGGGCGGCGATAGAATGCGCAAAACCCACAATCGGCCACACAGACGTTCGTATAGTTGATGTTGCGGTCAACGATGTACGTGACGATGCCTTCGGGGTGCAGCGCTTTGCGTACGCGATCCGCGTCCGCGCCAAGTTCCAGCAGTGGCGCGTTGAGATAGTAGTCGAGCAGTCCCTTGTCCATTTTGGTCTTATGCCGCCGGGAGAAAAGACAGCCGCCCGGGCGCCACACGTCCGGCGAGGGTGAGTCGGCGATAGAACTCCGTGAGTCCGCCGAGGTGCGGATAGCTCAGCCCGTAGTCGAGGCCGGCGAGATACTCCGCGCAGGCCGCTGATGCGACGCCCGTCTTCTCTGCCGCTTCGCGCGCCAGCACGTCGAGGTTGCGCAGGCCCCAGTTCCGGCTCTCGATGAGCGAGGCGTGGACTCCGAGCACCTGCGCAGTAGGCGATGTGCGGTTGGACACCCAGACGGCGAACACGAACGGCAGTCCCGTCCATTCCTTCCAGACCGTGCCAAGATCGTAGCGATACGCATAGCGACTCGGAATCGCTCCAGCGGAGAGCATCAGTGCTGCATCTCCGATGACCAGGCGCGCGGCGGGTGCTTGGGCGCCGGTCGTCAGGTCAGCCGCCTCGGCGTCGCCGCGAACGAAGTTCGGCTTTGCATGCCACACATGCTCAAAGAGCAACTCGAGGAGATACACGCTGGTCATGGAGCTGCTGCTGACGACCACCTCATGGGCTGCCAGTTCCGGCGCGGGCCGGTCGCTGAAGAGCACCACACTGCGCACGGGCCCGTCGCAGCTGATCGCCAGATCAGGAAGGAGCAAGTAGCGCTCCCAATCGCGAGCATACTCCACGGCAGATACGACGCTCACATCGAGCGAGCCGTCGGCCATCATGCTGTTGAGCGCGGTCGGTACGCCGTCCACCAGCGTCGCATCAAGTGGCACGATGCCGCGATCGACGGCGCCGTATACGGGATAACAGTTCACGTAAGGAATCCGGCCCACGCGTAGCGGCGTCTCGGCACGTGTCATACGGAGGCTACCACAGGATGCGGCTCGCGATCAAACGTCCGGAGCGTGTTGTAGAACGAATCGCGCTCGGCGGGTACCTTCCCTGCGCCCCGAATCAGTTGGAGTACCGCGTCGAGCGTCATCCCTTGCGGCGTGTGCGCCCCCACGGCGTGGTAGATCTTCTCACGGACGACGGTTCCTTCGAGATCGTTGACGCCGTAATGCAACGCCACCTGCGAGAGGAACTGAGTCACCATGATCCAGTGCGACTTGATGTGCTTGAAGTTGTCGAGGAAGAGCCGGCCAACGGCCAGCATCTTGAGGTCATCCACGCCCTGCGTTGATGTGCCCTGGCGGCCCAGTTGCCTGCCGAGTTCGTTGTCATCGGGATGGTACGCGAGCGGGATGTAGGCGAGAAAGCCGCCAGTCTCATCCTGGAGGTCGCGCAGCATCGCCAAGTGCGCCACGCGGTCTTCCAGTGTTTCGACGTGCCCGTAGAGCATCGTGCAGTTCGAGCGAATCCCGAGCTCATGCGCCGTGCGGTGCACGCCGATGTAGTCTGCCCCGGCGAGCTTCTTGCCCGCGATCTGTTCGCGGACCGCCGCGCTGAATGTCTCCGCGCCCCCGCCCGGTAGCGTGTCGAGCCCCGCTTCGCGCAACGCGATCAATACGTCTTTCCACGGCAGTTTCTCAATACGCGCGATGTGCGCGATTTCGACTGCGGTGAGTGCCTTGATGTGCACGTGCGGGTAGTGTGACTTCAGCGCGCGGAACATGGTCGTGTAGTACTCGAGCCCCGCTTTCATGTCGAGGCCGCCGACAATGTGGAACTCGCGCGTCAGTCCGTCCGCGGCATGCGCGGCTTCAGCCAGTACCTGGTCGAGCGTGTAGCGATACGCGCCTGCTTCCTTGGGCAGGCGTGCGTATCCGCAAAAGGTGCACGTCGTGCGCAACACGCACACGTTGGTTGGATTGATGTGTTGGTTCGCCGCGAAGGTGACCACATCGCCGTTCTTTGCGCGATTTGCCATGTCGGCGAGATAGCCGAGTCCGGCGAGGTCCGGCGTGCGGTACAGGTCGAGCGCGTCGTCCGTGGTTAGGCGATGGCCGTTCGCCAACTTCTCGCCAATACGGCGGAGCGCGGTATCGGACACGCGCTCGAGATTCATCAGCCTGCCAGGCGGCGCAGCACGAGCGTGGCGTTATGCCCACCAAACCCGCTGGAGTTGGACAGCACGGCCGACACGTCACGCTTTACCGGTCGGTTCGGTGTGCAGTTCAGATTGCACTCGGGATCTTGCTTCGTGAGGTTGATCGTCGGCGGAATCATGCCGTTCATGATCGCGAGGAGGCCAAAAATCGCCTCCACGGCTCCCGCAGCGCCGAGCATGTGACCAGTGGCTGACTTGGTCGAGCTCACGTTGATTGTGTCCGCACTCGTGCCGAACACCGTCCGGATTGCACGAATCTCGTTGGAATCATTCATCGGCGTACTGGTGCCGTGCGCATTCACGTACTGAATGTCCGCAGGCGCCAGGCCTGCATCCTCGATCGCGCGGCGCATGGAGCGCTGCAAGCCTTCGTGGTTCTCCGGCTGGCCCGTGAGATGGTACGCATCGCCTGTCGCACCGTAGCCGACGAGCTCACCGTAAATCCGCGCACCACGACGGTTCGCGTGGCCGAGTTCTTCGAGGATCAGAATTCCCGAGCCTTCGCCCAGCACAAATCCATCGCGCGTGACGTCAAAGGGCCGACTGGCAGTCTGCGGCGAGTCGTTGCGCTCCGACAGCGCCTGCATATTCGCGAAACCGGCCATAGCCATCTCGCTGACCGCGGCTTCGGCGCCGCCAGCGATCATGACGTCGGCATCACCATACTGGATGTGCCGGAAGGCCGTTCCGATGGCGTGGGCGCTCGTGGCACAGGCCGATTGCGTGGCGAAGTTCGGACCCTTGGCGCCGAAGCGCATGGACACGACGCCGGCCGCGATGTCGCCGATAAACATCGGCACGAAGAACGCGGAGACCCGCTTGGCGCCCGAGCCCCGCAACACCTCGTGCTGCGCTTCAAAGGTGGTGATGCCGCCAATGCCGCTTCCAACGATCACGCCAGTCATGAGCGGATCAAACCCGCCGTCCGCAAAGCCGGCGTCGGCCATAGCCTGCACGGCGCCGGCTAACGCGAACTGGGTGTACAGGTCGGACCGTTTGGCTTCCTTACGATCCATGTAGAGGCCGGAGTCAAACCCCTTGGCCTCGCACGCGAAATGGACTTTGTGGTTGGACGAGTCGAAGCGCGTGATCGGTGCTCCACCTGACTTTCCTTCCAGCAACGCCTGCCACGTCGTCGCCACGTCGTTGCCGACGGGCGTCACGCAGCCGAGGCCGGTGACGACGACGCGGCGACGCATTACGCCCCGATCTTCTGATTCATGTAGGTCATCGCATCGCCGACAGTACGGAGCTTTTCCGCATCCTCATCGGGGATGTCAATATTGAATTCCTTCTCGAATTCCATCACAAGCTCGACGATGTCGAGGCTGTCGGCGCCAAGGTCCTCGATGAAGCTGGCTTCGTTCGTGAGCTTCTCACGTTCAACGCCGAGTTCCTTCTCGATGATGTCCTTGACCTTCGCGGAGTGATCGGCCACGGGGGTAGACCTCGGTCCTTAAAAGAGGGTAGGAAGTAGAGTGTGGAATATAGCGAAAGGGGTCGATTTGGTCATGCCGCAAGCCCCCCGTCAATTACGATCACCTGCCCTGTCACGTAGGCGGCCAAGTCGCTGGCCAGCCAGGCCACGGCGCCAGCCACATCTCGCGTCTGGCCAAGACGCTCCAGCGGAATGTTGCGGATCAGCGCCTCCCGGGCTTCCGGCGTCATCGCGGCGGTCATGTCCGTTTCGATAAAGCCCGGGGCCACCGCATTGCACAGGATGTTGCGGGAGCCCAGCTCTTTCGCGACGGACTTCGTGAGCCCGACCAACCCGGCTTTGCTCGCCGCGTAATTGGCCTGCCCCTTGTTCCCCATCAGGCCAACAACGCTCGTGATGTTGATGATCCGGCCAAACCGCTTCTTCATCATGCCGCGGCTTGCTGCGCGAATCGCAATGAATGCCGATCGCAGGTTTGCATCGATCACGGCATCCCAATCGTCGTTTTTCATGCGCAGCATCAGGTTGTCGCGCGTAATACCGGCGTTGTTGACCAGGATATCGATGCCACCAAGCCCCGCTTCGACATCCGCAATCAGCGTTTCGATCTCGGCCGGTACCGTGACGTCGCAACCGAATCCCTTCGCCCGCGGGATTTCGGCGGCGACCGCTTCCGCCTTCGTCTTGTCGCGCCCGACAATCGCGACGTCGGCGCCGCAGGCCGCGAGCTGGTCGGCAATCGCGCGCCCAATGCCGCGCGTCGAGCCCGTGACGAGTGCCCGTTTTCCGGTCAGGTCGATGTGCATGGACTCTTCAGGGTGAAATGATGAGCGTCAGAGCGAACCCAGCAACGACTGCACTTCCGCCGCGGTGCCGCAGGACTTTGCCGGGTGATTGGGCGCGAGGCGCTTCAGCATCCCGGTCAACACATTGCCGGGCCCCATCTCGAGAAAGGTGGCGGAGGGATACGCCGCCGCCATGGCCCGAATCACTTCCACCCACCGCACTGGACTCGTCAGTTGCTGCAGCAACAACGCGCGCGCTTCGGTCGATGAACGCACCGGGTTGGCGGTCACGTTGCTGAAGACTGACCAGACCGGTTCGTGCCATGCCGCCGCCTCGAGCGCCGCGTGCAGCCCGGCGGAGGCCGCGTCCATCAAGGGACTATGAAATGCCCCGCTGACATTGAGGCGGATCGCGCGCTTCGCACCCGCCGCCTTTGCCAGTTCCATCGCCAGTTCGACACTCGCCACTTCGCCCGAGATCACCGTTTGCTCAACCGCGTTGTAGTTCGCCGGAACGACAACGCCTGCCGCGCCAGCTTCGATGCAGATCTCTTCAATCGGACGCATGAGTTCACCGAGGATCGCCGCCATGGCGCCGGGGCGAGCCGCGCTGCATTCCAGCATCAGTTCACCACGACGACGGACCAGCTTGACGGCGTCTGCAAGCGGTAGCGCGCCGGCGGCGTGAAACGCCGTGAACTCGCCGAGCGAGTGCCCGGCGGCCGCGCGCGCACCTGATCCGACCGCGTCCTTCACCACCGCCCAGACGGCGGCGCCATGCGTGAGCAGCGCCGGTTGGGCGTTGTGCGTGAGCGTGAGCGTTTCGGCGGGACCTTCGAACGCGATCGTCGAGAGTGGTATCCCGAGCGCGGCATCCGCCGCCGCCCAGGTGTCGCGGGCAACTGGAAACGCATCAATCAGATCCTTCGCCATCCCCGGCTTCTGCGATCCCTGACCGGGAAAGAGGAGGAGAAAGTCCGTCATGTCGCGACTACCGTGCTAGAAGCGCACGATGAGGGAGCCCCATGTGAATCCGGCGCCGAATCCGACGAACATCACGGTCGATCCATCGGTGATCCGGCCGCTGCGAATGCATTCGTCGAGCGCAATCGGGATGGATCCCGCCGACGTGTTGCCGTAGCGATCGACGTTGACGTAGACCTTGTCCATCGAAATGTTCGCATGCTTCGCGGTGGCTTCAATGATTCGCACGTTGGCCTGGTGCGGAATGACAAGGTCGACGCTGTCCGCCGAGAGCTTCGCCCCGTCGAGGGCGCGCTCGCAGGCGTCCGCCATCGAGCGGACCGCATGCTTGAATACCTCGCGGCCCTGCATGTGCACCCAAAATGACCCGTCGGCGATCGTCGCATCGCTCGCGGCCATCTCGCCGCCGCCCGCCGGCCGCCACAGCAGTTTTGCGAGGGTACCGTCGGTGCGCAGGTATGAGGAGAGGAGTCCTTTGCCCTTCGTGGCGCGCTTGACAATTGTCGCGCCGACGCCGTCGCCGAAAAGCACGCAGGTGTTGCGGTCTTTCCAGTTCACAATGCGGGTCAGCACTTCACCGCCAATGACGAGCACCGTCTCGGCGTTCCCCGTGGCAATCAACCCTTCGGCCACGACCACCGCATAAATCCATCCCGTGCAAGCGGCGTCCACGTCAAAGGCCGCGGCCCGCGATGCACCAATCGCCGCCTGCACCTCAACGGCTGCCGCCGGGAGCAAATGATCCGGTGACACCGTCGCCATGACGATGGCGTCGATCTCAGCGGCATTGACTCCCGCGGCGGCCATGGCCGTCTTCGATGCTTCAGCGGCAAGGCTCGTCAGTGACTCGCCCGGACCCGCGACGTGCCGCTGGCGGATACCGGTGCGGTCGACGATCCACGCGTCGTCGGTCTCGATGCCGATCGCGGCGAAATCATGGTTCGTCATGATTCGCTTGGGGACGGCCCGTCCCGTGCCGGTGAACATCACATGGGGGCGCTTCACAGACCGTTCTCCGCTGGAGTCGAGCGCAGCGCGCGGCCGATATGGTCGCTCATCTCGTGCTCAACGGCCACCGATGCCAGGTGAATCGCGTTCTTGATCGCCAGGGGCGACGATCTGCCGTGGCAGATGATCGACACGCCACGCACGCCGAGCAGTGGTGCACCGCCATACTGGGCATAATCGAACAGCGCGAGCACACGGTCGAGGCTCTCCGTCGTGACGCCAACGTGCTCGAACAGGCCGAGGATCATGGGCGCTGCGCTCTCGTAAAACTTGAGCATGGCATTCCCGACGAACCCGTCGCAGACGACAACGTCGAGCAATCCATGTGCGCACTTTCCGTGCGGGAGATCGCCTCCCTCCACGTTGCCAATGAAATTCAGTCCACTGGCCGCGAGCAGGAGATGCGCGGCCTTCACGGCGAGGCTGCCCTTCTCCGGCTCCTCTCCGACCGAGAGAAGCCCAACGGTTGGATTCGCGCGGCCGAGAATGTCTTCGGCGTACACCGCACCGATCCGACCGAACTGCAGCAGCTCTTGCGGTGAACAATCGACATTGGCACCAGAGTCGAGCATGACCAGCGGGAGTCCACGGCCGGTTGGCAGCAACGTGCCGAGCGCCGGACGGGTGAGTCCCTCGTGGAGCCGTAGCACGACCGTCGAAGCGGCCATCTGCGCGCCCGTGTTGCCGGCAGACACGAAGGCATCTGACTTGCCATCGGCCTGAAGCCGGAGGCCGACAACCATGGAGCTGTCACGCTTGCCGCGGACGGCAGCGGACGGCTTGTCATTCATTTCGATGACTTCGCTCGCGTGCACAATCTCAACGCGATCGCGCAGGGCAGCTGGGACGCCGCCCTGTTTCTCTATTTCGTATTTGATGACGTCTTCCTGGCCGACCAACTGAACCACAGAACCCGTGGTCAGGTCGCCAAGAGCAAGCAACGCGCCCGCGATCGTCGCCGCGGGCGCGTGATCACCGCCCATCGCGTCGAGAGCGATGCGCGGCATGGGCGCGTCAGCCTTCTCGCGCCGCGATTGCCTGCCTGCCGCCGTAATACCCGCATTCGCCGCACGCCCTGTGCGACCGACGCATAGCACCGCACTTCGAGCAGGCCTGGATCATGATTGGCGCTGCCTTCTTGTGCGTGTTACGCGCGCGCTTCTTGCGTTTCGATGTCCTTCTCTTCGGTACGGCCATGGATCCTCACTCGTCGGACTTCCGGGCACACGTGCATGGGCCCTGGTTCAAATTGGCACCGCATGTCAGGCACAGCCCCTTGCACTCGGGGCGACAAAGCGCCAACGCGGGAACTTCCAACAGCCATTCTTGTCGCACCATCGGTCGCAGGTCGATCTCAGATCCGGTCCGCCCTCTCGAGAGCGGCAAAACGTCCGGGTCGTCGTCATCCACGTGCTCACCATCTGCAAACAGCACGTGCGTGTCGGCCGTGACAGCCGTCAACACATCGCCGAGACATCGTCGGCACTCCTGAGGCAGCGAACCGGCGAAGGTTCCACTGAAATAGAAGCGCCCCGGGCCGGCCTCGGACAGCCGGCCGGATACCTTTATGCCCGTTCCAGCCGGTCGCACGTCGCTTTCGAGCCAGACCTTGTCTTCAGGGTCAAGCGTTCCGTCGACTTGCACCGCCCCGGCGCTAATGGTCTGCGTCGGAAAGGACAGCATAGCACAGTAATATGCTGCCGTGTGTGACCTAGGTCAAGTCGTGTATCCACTGATACTTACGTGCCCTTTTCTTGCCAAGGCTGCGTGGCCACGGAGATTCGCGGCCACGCAGTAAGCGTTAGCTGCGAATCGTTTCGGTCTCGGAGAAGAAGAACCTCGACTCACGCGCGGCGTTCTCATCAGAATCGGACGCGTGAATTGCGTTCCGGCCCTTCGATTCGGCGAAAAGTTTTCGCACTGTTCCAGCGGCAGCTTCGGCGGGATCGGTCGCACCAATCGCTTCACGAAGTGCGCTGACCGCCGCGGCCTTCTCCAGAATCATCGGCATGCATTCGCCACTGGTCATGAACTCCACCAGTTCGGTGTAGAACGGACGCCCCTTGTGCACGGCGTAAAACTCGCCGGCCTGGGCCAAGGTCAGGCGCATGACGCGAGCGGCGACAAGCTTGAATCCGCCCTCTTCCAGATGCGCGATGATCTTGCCGGCTTTTCCTGCGCCGAAGGCGTCGGGCTTGATGATGGTGAGCGTAATCGATCCAGCCATGGTCAATGGTTCTCAGTTCTTGGGAAGGCGAGCCTTGATGAGCTCGACGAAATCCATCGGGCGCTTTGCAACGCCGATGCCGCACTTTTCAAATGCTTCAATCTTTTCCGCCGCCGTGCCGGCGGATCCGGAAATAATCGCGCCGGCGTGACCCATGCGGCGCCCTGGCGGCGCGGTCTGGCCGGCAATGAAGCCGACCACCGGTTTCTTCATCCTGGTCTTGATGTACTCGGCGGCTTCCTGCTCGTCCGTACCGCCAATCTCGCCCATCATGGCGATGGCTTTTGTGGCGGGATCGTTCTCGAAGGCCTCGAGGCAATCGATAAAGTTCGTGCCGTTGATCGGATCGCCGCCGATGCCGACGCACGTGGTTTGGCCAATGCCGGCGCGCGTCAGTTGGTACACCACTTCATACGTCAGGGTACCGGAGCGGCTGACGACGCCGACGGGGCCGGGCGTGCAGATGCGACCGGGAATGATGCCAACCTTGGATTCGCCGGGCGAGATGAGTCCTGGACAGTTCGGGCCAAGGAGCCGCACGCCGCGCTCCTTCACGAAGGCGTACACCTTCGTCATGTCGAGCACGGGCACGCCCTCAGTAATGCAAACCACGAGGGAAACGCCGGATGAGGCCGCTTCCATGATCGCGTCGGCCGCGTACGGCGGCGGTACATAGATCACCGCGGTGTTGGCGCCGGATTCCTTCACGGCGTCAGCGACGGTGTTGAAGATCGGGATGGCATTCTCAAACTTCTGACCGCCCTTTCCGGGCGTCACGCCGGCGACGACCTGCGTGCCGTACTCCATCATCTGCTTGGTATGGAACGACCCGTCACGGCCCGTAATGCCCTGGACGACGAGCTTGGTGTTCTTGTTGATGAAGACGCTCATGCGGCCTGCCCTCCGGCCGCAAGCTTCACGGCTTGCTGAACGGCTTCGTCCATGTCGGACGATGCCGAGAGTCCATTCTCCTTGAGGATCTTCAACGCGATCTCCTCATTCGTACCGGTCAGACGAATCACGAGCGGCACCTTGAGCGGATTGGCCTTCAATGCGGTCACGATTCCATTGGCCACATCGTCGGTGCGTGTGATGCCGCCGAAAATGTTGAATAGGATCGACTTCACGTTCGGGTCGGCCGTGATGATGCGAATGGCATTCACGACCTTCTCGGGATTCGACGATCCGCCAATGTCCAGGAAGTTGGCCGGATCACCGCCATAGTATTTGACCAAGTCCATCGTGGCCATTGCGAGGCCGGCGCCGTTGACCAGGCAGGCGATGTTTCCATCGAGGCCGATGTAATTGAGGTTAAACTCACTGGCGGCAACTTCGCGTGGGTCTTCCTCTGCTTTGTCGCGCATTGCAACAATAGCGGACTGACGGTAAAGGGCGTTGTCGTCGAAATTGAACTTGGCGTCGAGGGCCAGGAGACGGCCGTCCGGAGTGACGACCAAAGGATTGATTTCTACCAAAGAGCAGTCGGATTCCACAAAGGTCCGATACATTGCTGTGAAAAGTTTGGTCGCTTGGGTCATCAGCGGGCCCCGAAGGTTTAAGGCCGCGGCGATTTTCCGAGTTTGATACGGTTGCAAACCGAGTAGGGGATCGACGACGATCCGGATCATTTTTTCCGGTGTGTGTTCCGCGACCGTTTCAATGTCCATTCCGCCTTCGGTGCTGGCAATGATCATCGGGGCGCATGTGGCACGATCGAGAACGATTGCGAAGTAGAGTTCGCGGGAAATATCAACGGCTTCTGCAATCAGCACTTTGTTTACAAGACGCCCTTCAGGCCCCGTCTGGTTTGTGACAAGTGTCTGCCCCAGCATTTTGCTGGCGATCTCGCGCGCTTCAGCGGGCGTGTGAACAAGGTGGACTCCACCTTTAAAGCCGTTTGTAAAGGTGCCTTTGCCTCGGCCTCCGGCGTGGATTTGTGCTTTCACAACAATCTGGGAGGTTCCTGTCGCTATGGCGACTTGTTCGGCCTCTTCGGGTGTGAAAGCGACCTTCCCCTTGGAAGAGGCGAC
>JAPLKU010000027.1 GCA_026387935.1 Gemmatimonadota bacterium
TGATCTGGCCGCACAACGCCCAGTCGGCCGCGCATCGCGGCTGATCGGAACGACGGGCTGAATCGTGATGCGTCCACCCCGCGCGACCACACGCGAACATTCTCGAGTCCATTCGCCACAAAATCCCGCGCGACAATGCCCGACGGGCAAAACGTACGCACACCCCGATTGTGGAACCAGCGGAAGTAGGGCCACGCCATCGGCTCGAGCATCGAGAGTCTGTAGAACTCGAGGTACGCCTTGAAGTGCGTGTGGTAACTGCTCACCACCGGAACACCCGCTTCGCGCGCGGCAAACAACCCGGCGAGCCCAACGCCGATCTCCGTGGTGACATGCACTAGCGTCGGCTTCCACTGTTCCATGACATCCATCGCGCGCTGCCGCGACGGCGCCGCGATCCGCAGTTGCGGGTATGCCCAGAACGGGATGCTCGGCCAGCGGTCGACCGTCGCGTGCTCCGAGGCTTCAGGATCCGCCACGGTGACGATACGCACCGCGCCACCGCGCGCCTCGATCGCCTCGGCAAGCCGCGCTAGCGTACGGGTGACCCCGTTGACCTGCGGCGGATAGGTGTCGGTGAAGATCGCGAGCCGAAGCCCGTCCGCACGCTCGACTGTCTCAACTGGCATCGTGGACAAATCTATTCGCGGTCGTCCCCTGCAATTGCCGTTGCCCTACCCGCGACGCTCAGCTTTTATCCGCGAGATCCGCGGCCGCTTTTGCTCTGAATGCCGGCTACCAGAGCGCCCGCACCGCAACGCCAGTTGCAATCGCGATCAGCTGGCCAACCAGCACATCGCCCGGGTAGTGCACGCCGAGCCGCACGCGCGACAATCCGACGAGTGCCGCAAGCACGAGCATCGGAACGGCGAGCGAGTGGAACGTGGCGGCGTGAATGAACGCGACACTCATGACGGAAGTCGCATGGCCCGACGGGAACGAAAAGCGATCGGGGATTCCCACATGGGCGGCGATGTCCACGGCTTCGTTCGGGCGCTCGCGTTCCACGTTTCGCTTGATCACCTGCACAATCAGGTGCGAAATGGTCAGCGCCCATGCGGCCTGCACCGCCGCGATCTTGAGCTGTCCTTCGGCGAGCGCGAGAGGAATGAGAGCGAGGGCCACGCAAGCTGCGACTCCGCCAATGTGCGTCAGCACCGTCCAGAACAGCCGCGATGTTGCCGGCGCGGACTCGTTCAGCACCCACCGCAAAAAGAGCTCGCGGTCCTCATTCTCAAGACGATGGAACAACACGCTCCGCATGGTTTGCAACTTATCGGCTCCAATTCAGATTGTGCAGGGTCCGTGACGCAATTGCACCCGCGCACAACTCATGTAGCTGTAAGGAGTTATACGTGAGCACGGGAACGTGGGTTTCATGACGGCGCTGGGTGGCGCGATTCAGGCCACGGCGAGCGTGCCGGCCGGGCGCGGCAGAACTGCCGCAGTCGCTGGCAGCCGCCGCGGCGCCAAGAGACTCCGGCCCGCGTAACTGGCCGGCACGGGCAAGCCGAGGGCAGTGAGGATTGTCGCCGGCACGTCTACGAGACTGAGCCCTGCGCCGAGCGTCGCCGGCCTGACCCCGGCACCCGCAAAAATCAGTGGAATCGTCCGGTCCAGTTCGTGGTCGCTGTTATGGCCGCGGAGCGTGCGGCCGCCGCCGCCATGATCAGCGAGCACCACCACCAGCGTGGACGGATCGTCGAGGCTGGCAATCTTCATGAACAATCCAAGCGCGGCGTCCATCGTGCGCGCGGCTTCCGCATACTGGGGCGACATCCAGCCAAACTTGTGGCCGGCATCGTCAGCATCCGGCCAGTGCATGAGCAAGAGTCCGGTCCGCTGGTCACGCAGACTGGCGCGCGCTGATGCGAGAATCTCGAGCGCCCCGACGCCACGAAACCGTACCGTGCCGAATCCGAGCTTCGCCACCATCCGGTGCGCCAGGCCGCGCATCAACCACGGAACGTGGGCCATGTAGCCCGAAGACGGCATGCCCGCACGCGCCAGTTCATGCGCCACCGGATGAATCGGACCTGCGGTGCGCGGAATATGGAACCGGTCGCTCTGGACGCCGTGCCGCGCCGGGTCGGCCCCGGTCAACAAGCTCCCCATCGCCGCTGCGGTGACCGAGGGCGAGACGGTGCGCGCGTCAAAGGTCGAGGCGCCATTCCGTGCGAGACGAAGCACGTTTTGCAGGCCAAACTGCGTGATCGCATCCGGGCGCAGACCGTCGAGGACGACGAGGACCACCCGACGAACGGTGCCATTGATCATGAGCTGTTGCATTGCTGCTCCGAGTGAGTTCGGTGACGTCCGACCATCGCCCATCCGTTCGCTGTAAAGACGCCCCCATGCGCGACGGAGCGGCCACGGTTCGGTGGCACGCACGTAACGAATTCAGGCGCATCGGAGCCGAGAATGCAGCGCAGGTCGTGACACGTTTGTCATCGTGCTGTGAATCGCGCGGCGTTGGTTTGTTCTCACCATGCGAGTCGTCTACTGCACCGACACCTATCTCCCTCAGGTCAACGGCGTCTCCGTCGTGACCGACATTTCCGTACGTGGCTTAATGGCCCGCGGGTGGGAGGTCGAAGTCATCGCGCCTCGCTACCCGCGCCAAACGATCGGCGCACGGCCCGATGTGTTCGGGGTGCCGAGAACGGCCGTCGTGCACTCCATTCGATCCGTGCCGGCGCCGCGGTATCCCGAACTGCGCATGGCGCTACCTGATGCCTGGACGGTGTACCGCACTATCCAACGCGCGGCGCCCGACCTGGTGCATTGCGCCACGGAATTCATGATCGGGCGACTCGGCCTTTGGGCGGCCAACCGGCTCGGCATTCCGGTCGTCACCTCGTACCACACGAACTTTCGGCAGTACGCCGAGGTGTACGGACTCGGGGGGCTCGGCGGTATGCTCGAGCGATACCTTGCCCGCTTCCACCGGGCGGCATGGCGCACGTATACGCCCTCGGAATCGTCGCGCGCCGAGCTCCTCCGCCTGGGGGTCGAGGAGGTTGAAGTGTGGGGACGGGGCGTCGACCTCGCCCAGTTTCGTCCGGATCAACGTTCGGCGCAGCTCCGCATCACGCTCGGCGTCCGGCAGGCGTTCACCTTTCTATATGTCGGCCGCCTCGCGCCTGAAAAAAACGTGGCGGTCGTGATTCGCGCGTTCGCGAAACTGCTCGAGCGCGTACGGCCCGATGCCATTCGGCTTGTCATCGCCGGCAGCGGACCGGACGAAGCCGCGCTTCGTGAATCGGCGCCGCCAGGGACCGTATTCCTCGGCAACCTCGACCGCACACGCGACTTGCCCGCACTCTACGCCACTGCAGATGCATTCGTATTTGCATCCACAACGGAAACGCTCGGGCTCGTGGTCCTCGAAGCGATGGCCAGCGGCTTGCCAGTGCTCGCCACACCGGCGGGTGGTGTGGCCGAGTTCCTCCGCGATGGCGTCAACGGGCTCGCGTTCGCGGCGAACGATGCCGACGGACTCGCGGATCGCATGCATCAACTGGTCGCCGGGTCGCACCTGAGCGAAGCGCTCGGCGCCGGCGCGCTCACAACAGCGCGGGCACTTGGCTGGGACGCCGAAGTTGAGCGGCTCGACCGGAGCTACCGGGCGATTTGCGCGAACGCGCAGCAGGTGCGTGAACTCCCGTTGCGACTGAATCTGAAAAAGCTGTAGACCGGTAAGACCCTGTGAGACCCGGTGAGAACAGGGGAGCACACGTCCGCGTATCAGTCGCGCGAACGTCCGTCACAGCCGCCTACCGCCCCTGCGCAGACGCGCGCCGGCGGCTCCCCGCTTGCGAAACGGCCGTGATGACCTCAGCGTTCACATCACTCTTCCCAACGAGCACACCGTGACCGCACCGAGTGGATCCACTGAACCGACCGACACCAACACCGTTGCACCCGCTGACGCTCCGGGCGTATTGGAAGATTTCATCGACATTTTTGTGTCGCCGGCAAAGGTCTTTGCGCGCCGCGCGAAGGAAGGCGGCACCGCAGCGTTCTTCATCGTCGCCATAGCGCTCTCCGGAATGCTCTATACCGGCAAGAGCGTGATGGAGCCGATCATGGAGGCGCAGATGTCGAAGGGGATGGCGGCCGCGCAAAAGGCCAACCCGAACATGACCAACGAACAAATGGAGGCCGCGAAGGGCTTTCAGCGGAAGCTCATGCCCGTCTTCATGGTGATCGGCGCGCCGATCGCGCTCGTTTTTGTTGGCGTGCTCACCTGGATGGTGGGCAAACCCTTCGGCGCGGCCATCACGTTCGGCTCGAGCATGATGATTGCGGCGTACGGGTACGTGCCGCGGATTGTCGCGGCGGTCATCACCGACGTGCAGGGCTTATTGATGAACGACACGAGTCGTCTCACCGACGCGGCACAGTTGAGCCTCGGGCCCGCCCGGTTTTTCGACCCGGCTACCACGAGCCCGTTGACGCTCGCGCTGTTGCTCCGGCTCGATGTTGTCACGCTCTGGGTGACCCTGCTGCTGGCGATAGGCCTGTACTCCGCCGGGAAGCTCACGAAGGAAAAAACCATCGCGGCGGGCATCACGCTCTGGGTGGTGGGCAGCCTCTTCCCACTCTGGGGCGCCTATCGCCAGATGTGATTGTCAGAGGAGAAAATCCCTTTTGACCGTTTTGAACGTCCCGACCGGTTAGATTCAACGGGTACGGCGGCGCCCGGGGAAATCCCCGGCGCGTCGTTTCCGGCCCTGTCGGCAGAGCGGCTCCGGATTCGCCCCGTCTGGAGCATCGCATGAGGCTTGTCCCCGAACGCATCGACAAGGCGTGGATCGAAACGCTGGCCGACGCCGACCTGATTGATGTCGAAGCGCGGCTGCGCGCCAAGTTCGACCTGCTCGACGCGCGCGAAAAGAAGGCGCAGGGCAACCGCTACAACTTGATGCGTGGCCCCGAGGACCTCGTTCTCGCCTGGGACCGTTGGAGCCGCATCTGCCGCGCGATGCAGGGCCGTACGCTCCTCGCGCGCCGCGCCAAGCCCGGCAGCCAGGAAACCATCTCCTAGTAAGCGGTGTTCGCTGTGTTCGCTGGGGACGGTGGGAAGGCGCTCGTCAGTTGGTGTTGATGGCTGGCGAATGACCCGGGTGGGAATCGAACCCACGACCTACGGCTTAAAAGGCCGTTGCTCTACCGATTGAGCTACCGGGTCGGACACCGGTAGTTTAACACCGGGCGCTTCGATCAGAGAGGCCTGGCTGATTACTGACGGCGGCCCCATCAGCCAGGGCACTCTGACGTTGGTCCCGAACGGAGACCCTTCGCGCTACGGTGAGCCCCGATTGATTCAGCCGATTGCACCTACATGGCGGCAGACATGTGCTTGGACCTTATCGTCCTCAAAGTAGAATCCACTCTGGCGGCAGCAACGAAGGGACAGCCCAGAAACTGTCTGGCGCGAACCGTTTCGGCGCCGGTGCTGTGACGATCTGCCCCTGCCGCCCGCCGAGCCAGGCCCCCCACCAACTGAAGGTGCTGTTCGCGATAATCGCGTGGCGGCCGCGTGGCGGCACCTGCGCATCGCCATGAGGTCGGCAAGTCCGGTCGGATCGGCCGTCTCGCCACGCGTGAAAACCGTCCGATCCGCCGGGAGTGCAGTGAGCACGCGCCGCGTCGTCTCGATGTCGTCGGAGAAGACAACGTAGCGGGACCCTGGCGCGCGTTCCTCCATGAGCGCGATGGCGTGATCGTAATAGTCGGGCGAGAGATTTTCCGGCGACGTGACGTTGACTCGGTCGAACCACCTGACGTGCACGGCGACCGAGGCCTCAAGTACGTTGGGCGCGACGGGCGCCACGCGAGGATCGCCCCAGATACCGCGGTGCGCCGCCGCCTGCCAATCGATTTCCGCACGAATCGCGTCAGCGATTGCCTCGAAGTAGCGGTAGCTCTGCCAATAACCGTCAAGTGTGAGGCGTCCGTGCACTGGGAGCGCTGCAATGCGCGGATCCCATCCGCGCTGCGCCTCGACGACATAGTCACGTGCCCCCCAAGGCTTGACGCGTGCCCACCGGCGCGCCCAAAGCCGACGCGATCGCCCGAACGGCTCCATGCGTTCTGATGCGGTCGCTTCGCGCGCTACCACGCGCAGCGGATCCAAGGCGTAGGTCCGCGCGTACCGCCAGTCGACCTCGAAATCCGATACCGTTTCGAGCACGAGTTCCGCGCCGTAGCGCAGCGCAAATGCCCGGCCGATCGCGTAGCCGAACAGCTGCCTTGTAAACTCGACAGAAAGAATTCATAGGCACATTCCGCGACGAATGCCTGAACGAGAACTGGTTGGTCGGCCTCTACGACGCGCAGCGCACGATCGAGGCGCGGCGCATCGACTACGAGTGCGAATGGCCGCACAGCAAGCTGCGAGATCTCACCCCGCGCGAGTTTGCGCTGGCACTCACGGACGCTACACCTTCCTTTACCCCATCCACCGG
>JAPLKU010000028.1 GCA_026387935.1 Gemmatimonadota bacterium
ACCGGCGACTCGCGATACCGTCACGGTGACGCCGACGCTTGCGCCGCGCACACCGCTGGCGAATGAAGCGGCCAGCGCCGCCGTCACGAAGTTCAGTTTTATCGTCTACGGCGATACCCGCGGCCGGCACGATGGTACCGCGCTTCAGGCGGAGCATCAGTTGGTCGTCGAGTCGATGCTCGCCACCATGAAGGTGGCTGCCGCAGGCCCCGATCCGGTCAAGTTTGTGCTGCAGAGCGGCGATGCCGTGGTGAATGGTGCATTCGGCGGGCAGCTCAACGTGAGCTACATCCCGCTCATCAACCGTCTCACTCAGGAAGGCGGAGTTCCGTACTTCCTCGCCGTCGGCAATCATGATGTGGGGACATCGACCGACCTGACGAATCCGCAGCGGCTGGCTGGCCTGCGCAATTACTTCGCGGCGAACGCCAACCTGATTCCGTCCGAAGGCTCCGCTCGCCGGCTCAAAGGCTATGCGACGTACGCGTTTGGGTACGGCAATACTTTCTTCCTGGCGTTCGATTCGAATATTCCCGATGACGCCGTGCAGTTGGCGTGGGTCAAGTCACAACTCGAAGGGCTCGACCGGAAGCGATTCGTCAACATCGCGGTGTTCTTTCACCATCCGCCGTTCTCGTCCGGCCCGCATGGCGGTGCGATAATCGAACGACAGGCCGCGTCCATCCGCTCGAAGTGGATGCCGCTCTTCCGGAAGCATCATGTGAGCCTGGTGCTGACGGGCCACGAACATTTGTACGAGCACTGGGTGGAGCGGTACACCGACGCGAGTGGTCCACAACGCATGGACCAGATCGTGACTGGCGGCGGCGGGGCTCCGCTGTACGCCTACACGGGCGAGCCCGACCTCACGGACTACCTCAAGGTGTGGAGCGAGGAAAAGGTGACGCTCGAACACCTCGCGCGGCCCTCGCGTGACCCCGGGGCCAATCCGTTTCACTACGTGGTGATTCACGTGGACGGAAAGAACATCACCCTCGATGTCATCGGCGTCGACTGGGGCCGAGGGTTCAAGCCGTACCAAGCGAGTGCGGTGCCGCTGGGCGATAAGCGGCCGTAGGTTTTATCGTTGGCGCGCCGACGAACGTCGCGCAATCGGATTCACTCCGTTCCATCACAAGGAACTTCATAATGCGTTCAACGCTCCCGCGGCCAATTCGCGCCGTTGCCATCACGCTGGCTGCCGCGCTGGTATGCGTGCCATCACTCGGCGCCCAGGTTCGCCCGCTGCCCGGTGCACGTCGTCCGGAACCCACGCGCCCGGCCGACCCAGCCGCGCGTCCGCAAGTCACGGTCACGCTGCGTGACCCCATCGCCGATGCGATTGACGGTCTCAAGTGGCGGTCGATCGGTCCGGCCAACAACGCCGGACGCATTTCGGTGGTCACCGGCATCCCGGGGGACGCCAGTACGTACTACGTGGCCGGCGCGTCGGGAGGCATCATCAAGACGACCAACGGCGGCGTGACGTTCCGTCAGATCTTCGACAAGCAGGACGTGGCGTCAATCGGCGCGATTGCCGTAGCGCCGAGTGATCCGAACATCGTGTATGTGGGGAGCGGCGAGGGGAACCCGCGCAACAGCGCGTCGGTGGGCGACGGCATGTACAAGTCGGTGGATGGCGGCGATCACTGGACGAAGATCGGCCTCGACAAGACCGACAAGATTGCGCGGCTCATCATCGATGCAAAAAATCCTGACTTGGTCTGGGCCTGTGGCATTGGCCGCGAGTGGGGGCCCAACGAAGAGCGCGGTGTGTTCAAGACCACCGACGGCGGCAAGAACTGGCGAAAGGTGCTCTACGTCGATCCCCAGACGGCCTGCTCGGATATCAGTTCCGACCCGAACAACTCGAACATCCTCTACGCGGGGATGTACACGTATCGCCGCTGGGCTTGGTACTTCACGTCCGGTGGCGGCAACACGGCCGTCTACAAGAGTGTGGATGGCGGTGAGACGTGGGATCGTCTCTCCGGGAAGGACCGCGAACGGGGCCTGCCCAAGGGTGATATCGATCGCATTGGGCTCGCGGTGGCGCCAAGCGATCCGGACATCGTGTATGTGCTCTCCGAAACCAAGAGCGAAGGCGAACTCTGGCGCTCCGACGACGCGGGCAAAACGTGGCGCACGGTGAACAGTGACCCGAATATCAATTTCCGCCCCTTCTATTACTCAGACCTTCGGGTGGATCCGCAGGACCCGAACCGTGTGTACACGCTGTCGGGTTCGCTGAACCTCTCGGAGGACGGTGGTCGCACCTTCCGCACGATTGCAAACAACGTGCATGGCGACCATCAGGCCATGTGGATCGATCCGCTCAATCCCAAGCGGATTCTCGAGGGATCGGACGGCGGCTGGCAGGTGAGCTTCGATCGTTCGAAGACGTGGGAAGTCGTGAACACCGTGGCGTTCACGCAGTTCTACCATATCAACTACGACATGCAGCGCCCGTACATGGTGTGCGGCGGCCTTCAGGACAATGGCAACTGGTGCGGTCCGAGTATCGGGCTCTCCGGCGCGGTGACCAAGGCGGACTGGTACACGGTGTCCGGCGGCGACGGGTTCTCGACGGTGCCCGACATCGCGAAGCCGTGGTTGGTGTACTCGGACGCGCAGGGCGGCATGATCAATGTCACCGACATCCGCACTGGCGCACAAAAGACCATCTACCCGTACCCGAACCGCGTGGGCTCGGTGGGCGACGCGATGTTGTCGCACAAGTATCGCTTTAATTGGAACGCGCCGATTGCGCTCTCGGTGCAGAACCCGGGCGTGGTGTACTTCGGCGGGAACGTGCTGTTCAAGAGCACGGATCATGGCACGTCGTGGTCGGCGATTTCGCCCGACCTCACCACGAACGATCCGACGAAGCAACAATCATCCGGTGGCGACATCGTCACGGACAACACGGCCGCCGAGTTTCACACGACGATCATTGCCATTGCGCCGTCGCCGCTCGACTCCAACGTGATTTGGGTGGGCACCGACGACGGCAACGTGCAGGTCACGCGGAACGGCGGAAAGACGTGGGACAACGTCTTCAAGAATGCCGTCGGCGCGAAGGCGTTCTCCTGGTTTGGCACGGTGGAAGCGTCGAACTTCGACGCAGGCACGGCATACGCTGCTGCCGCGCAGTGGCAGAACGACGACTACAACCCGTACTTCTGGATGACGTCCGATTACGGGAAGACGTGGAAGCCGATTACCGGCGACATGCCCGCCAAGGCGGGGTGGCCGCACGTGATCCGGGAGGATCCGAAGAACCGCAACCTGCTCTATGCCGGCACCGAGATGGGCGTGTGGGCCAGCTGGGATCGCGGCACGCATTGGGTGTCGTTGCGCGGCGACCTCGCGGCCGTGCCGGTGCGCGATCTGCGCGTGCATCCGCGCGACAACGATCTGATCATCGCGACGCATGGTCGCGGCATGTACATCATGGATGACGTCAGCGCCCTGCAGAGTCTGCAGCCGGCCATGACGGCGGCTGCGCCGGCGACATTGTTTGACGTGCGCCCGGCCATTCGCTGGAATTTCTGGAACAAGGACGGCAACCTCGGTCAGAAAACCTGGCGTGGTCAGAATCCGCCCGAGGGCGCGTTGATCACCTACTACCTCAAGCAACAGCCCGTGCATCAGGTGGACGTCGAGATCGCCGACGCAGCCGGCCGCGTCGTTCGGCGCTACTCGCGCGTGGCTGACGAAGCGGGCGTGAATCGCGTCAACTGGGATCTTCGAATGGCAGCGACTGGCGGTGGTGGTCGGGGTGGTGCTGCTCCAGCCGCGAATGCCGACACCTCGCTGGCCGGCGCGCGCGCGCGGCGCCGTGCAGCGGCCGAGGCCGACCAGGGTGGCGGCGAAGAGAACTTTTTCGGTCCCGGCGGAACGGCGGTGTTGCCGGGCAGTTACAACGTCACGCTGATCGTGGAAGGCCAGCGCTACAGCAAGCCGGTGCAGGTGTCGCTCGATCCGCGTTCTGACATGACGCCGGTGCAGCTGCAGGCGCAGTACACCGCATCGGTGGCAGCGCAGGCCGAAGTGGACCGTGTGAATCGTGTGATCGCGTCGGTGGACGACCTCGCGCGGCAGATGACGGCGCTGCAAGCAAACCTTCGTGTGGTGGACTCGGCCAGCGCGCCGGCCAACCGTCGCTCGGTGCTCACCGAAGTCGCCGCCGCGCTTGCCGACTTGAAGCAGTTCCGCGACTCGGTACTGGTGCGACCGCTCCCAGGCCTTGGCTACCGGCAGTACCCACGGCTTCGCGAGGAAGCGCAGTCGGTGCAGGGCATGATTGCCAGGCCGATGATGCAGCCCACAGCGGGAGAACTGTTGCGCACGAGCGAGCTCAAGGCGGAGAACGACGGGGCGCAGACACGAATGGATGTGATTGTCCAGACGCGGGTGGCCAAGATCAACCAACTGCTTTCCGGTTCGCCGCACCTGATTACGCCACCGGCGCGGATTGTGCCGTAGCGCGTGATTCGTCAGAACTAATGACGTGGCGGGCGCCTGCTCGGTGCCCGCCGCGTTCGTTATCTGCGTGTCAGTTGACGGCCGCTCGCTTGTGCCGCTCCTGCGACCGCCGGTAACTTGGGGGTAGTTGCGGGCGTAATTCAGTTGGTAGAATGCCAGCTTCCCAAGCTGGACGTCGCCGGTTCGAGTCCGGTCGCCCGCTCTGATGTAAACAGATGCCCTGCAACGAGTTATGTTGCAGGGCATCTTGTTTGGTGCTTCGCCAATTAGCGGCGGGGACACTAGGGGGACACCAAAGAACACTTTTGTGTGTTGGGCCGGGAGGGCGGTCTGAACCGCCCCGCGATTCCCTCGTGACTACTGCGGCGTTTTCCCCTTGAGCTTGGCGCGGACCTCCACCCCCCAGTTCACCACCTGCACGAGGGGGTCCACTTTGACGTCGCCGTTCTCGGTCGCCCTCCGGAAGAGCACAAACCGCTGGTCACCCGGTGCGACATCGTAATAGAGCTCTTTGACACTTCCTGCAGTGCCAGTAAACCCGCTCGTATTGAACAGCGTGACTTGTGCACCCAGGGTGAATGTCACGCCCGGCACCACGGCCACGGCCACGAGCGCCTTCGCCCCATTCTCATAGAACAGTTCTCGGCCAGTATGCGACCAGTGTGGTGAGCTGCCGCCGGCCTGGGAGACTTGCCACCGACCAGCGTCCACGTTGGGGTAGGGACGTACATACACCTCGTAACCCCCCGATTCGTTGGAGCTATACGCCAACCACCGCCCATCGGGGGAGAGCGCTGGCGAGGTCTCGGAAAAAACCGGTGACGCAACCAATGGTACGGTCGCGGTATCGCCGCGGTGCCCTAGGGCAATGTCCGTGGGGTTCCGCAGGCTCAGGATGAACGTGTTGCTGTCTGGTGTCAGCGTCACCGCTGGAAAAATACGCTTGGCCATGAACAGCGTGTCCACGGCACCGGTCCCATCGGCTCGCCGGCTGCGGAGGGCAGTACTTGTACCGGCGTATAGCACCCGCTGTCCATTCGGTGTCCAGGCCGGGTTGACGATATTCCCCTCAAACGTGAGCTTGGTGAGCGTGCCGAGTTTGTGGTCGAGTTGCTTGATCCAGATGTCATTTGCGCCCGAGCCTGTCTGTGTGACGGTCAGGGCGAGGCGCTGTCCGTCAGGGGAGAGGGCAACAGGGTTTCCATTCGGCGCTTGGGAGATGTTCACCGTCCACGCCGAATCCATCGGTGTCACCGCCCCCGCCCGAGTCACCCAGACCGGTTCAACCAGAGTGCTACCCGAGCTGCTGGTGCCGGCTACGTAGATGGCCGTGCCATTAGCCGACACCACCATATCCACCGCGTTCACACTGGTCCGCACCCAGCTCATCATCGGCGTCGGAGGCTGCGTGAACGTGAGCGTCTTGATATCGACGGGCGCCGCGAAGACGCCACCGTCTTGCCGCACAAACGCAACGATCCCCCCCGGCAGCGACCACGCGTGCAGGGCTTGTGTGGTCAGCACCGTGACCTTGGGTTGATCCGACCGGAGGT
>JAPLKU010000018.1 GCA_026387935.1 Gemmatimonadota bacterium
GAGAACAAACCGAGTTTCGCGGAGAACTGCACAACAATGGGAACGACGGCGCACCACCTCAGGCTCATGCATGGCGAGCTGAGCCATGAAATCCTCGGTGCATTCTTTCATGTGCACACGGCACTTGGACACGGATTTCTCGAGGCAGCCTACCAGCACGCGATGGTATCTGAGCTCAAAGCGCGCCGGCTAGCCGTTGCAACCGAGGTACCCTTCACGATCAGGTACAAGGGCGGCGTGGTAGGTGAGTACCGCGCCGACCTCGTCGTCGCCCGCACGGTAATCGTTGAGTGCAAGGTCGCGGAGTTCCTCACCGCAGTCCATGAGGCCCAACTCTTGAACTACCTCCGGGCGTCAGGTCTCGAACTCGGCCTTCTGCTGAATTTCGGCCCCCGCGCAACATTCAAACGCCTGGTGTGCAGTTCCAAAGAAAAGCAGTTGTCGTCTCCGTGACACTCAGCCCCGTCCTCAGCGGATCTCCGCGGTTCCGCCGTTGGCGGTTCCGCCGTTGGCGGTTTCAACGCGCCGATCCAAATGCCCCGCGCGTAAAGTCCGGGAATTTCATCGGAGCCGAACCCTTCGCCACGGACATCTCTGACAGCGGCATCGGTGCACTCCATGTGGCCGCGTCATACACATCGTAGTCCGGCGCGAGGCCCTCACGCATCGTCTGCACCAGACGGTACGTCATGATGAAGTCCATTCCGCCATGGCCGCCGTTCTTGCGAGCCAGGTCGCCATTTTGTGCCCAGAGCGGATGCGTGAACTTCGCCTTCCACTCGTCTATGGCACCCCACCGTTCGCCGCCCGCCTGCCCTTCGACGTAGATGCGCGGCGGATAATCCTCAAACGCGCCCTTCGTGCCCTGCACGCGGTTGTGCCGCGTGTACGGCCGCGGATTCGACACGTCGTGCTGCAGCATCACCGTCTTCCCCTTGATCGTACGGAGGATGGAGGTGTTGTGGTCGCCCGTGACGTACTGCTCCTGCCACTTCGGGTTCGACTTGTCCGGCACCGTGGCCTCGCGGTGCAGTTCCAGCCCGCGATGCTGGCCGCCAGCCGAGACCATGTAGTCGTAGCGGTCACCCGCATTGATGTCGAGGTACCACGACACCGGACCGAGCCCGTGCGTCGGGTAGAGATTCGAGTTCGAGCGGGTGTGCCAGGCGCGGCGCCAGAGGCCCTCGTCGCGATCTTCGAAGAGAATCTTCCGCAGGTCATGCAGGTACGCCGCCTCTGCGTGAATCACTTCGCCGAAGATTCCCTCGTGCACGAGGCGGTTCACCAACATCTCCGTCTCGCCGTAATTGCAGTTTTCGAGCTGCAGGCAGTGGCGGCGGGCCTTCTCACTCGCGTCCACAAGCGCCCACAGGTCCTTGAGCGTCGTGCCAATCGGGCACTCGCTGCCGCAGTGCTTGCCGTTCTTCAATGCCGCAAGCATGACCGGCACATGCCATTCCCAGGGCGTCGCCGTGTACACAAAGTCGATGTCGTCGCGCGCCACGAGTTTCTCGAAGGCGTGGTCGCCGTCGGTGTATACGGCTGGTGCCGGTTGCCCGCGATCCGTGCACATCTTCACCGCGCGCGCCGCCTTCTCGGGCACCACGTCGCACACCGCGACGATCTTCACGCCTTCAATCGCCAGCAAATCCCCGAGCACCTCGCCCCGCCCGCGCAGCCCCGTGCCAACGATGCCAAAGCGCACCTGCTCATGACGATTGAACCGCACGCCTTTCATCGTTTCGCGCCGAGCCGGCGCCGGCGGCGCGAGGTCCGGGTTCGCGGCAGCCGTTACGTTCTCGGCGATCGCCGGTGTGAATGCACCCCCCGCCGCAAGCGCGGCACCGGTCAGCGCAGCACCCTTGAGGAGATCGCGCCGCGTCAGTGCGGAGCCAGAGTCGTCTTGTTCTCGCACCATCAATCCCTCGCCAAAGTCGTGAGTGCTACGGCTTCTTCATTCCCTTCATCTCGCCCATCGCGCCGGCCATGCACGGTTCCGCGATTGCCTCGAAGTCCGCGTGCGTGCGCCGCAGCGTTTCCGTCACGGCATCGTCAGAGGCATCACGCTTCACCGCGTCGGCATACGACCGCGCATCGGCGATGAACTCCGCCATCCCCGCACGAAGCGCGGCATTGTCGCACTTGGCCGGTCCGCGCGACTTCCGCCAGACCAGCGCGGCCGCGAGCAGCTGCGCGGCACTCGCGCGAGCGGGCGTCAGGTCGCCGTTGGCCACCGGGTGCCACGCGGCCTGCAGCACATCGTGAAAGGCATTCAGCTCGGCCCACGTATTCGGATCGCCTGACTTCGCCGGTGCGGACAGCGGGACAGCCATCGTCGACATGTCATGCGCCGGTGCCGCAGCCGTCGTGGACGAAGCCAGCAGAGTGAGCGCCAGGAGTCCCGATGCGGCGCGAATCATCTTTTGCATTGTCAGTTCTCCAGAACACAACGGTGTCACCCTGCTTTCCTGACTACGCCGTCCCGCGAACCTCACTATGGTCGCCTACGGAAACTTCGCCCTGCAGGCCCTCGACCACAACGTGGTCGCCCAGCATGGAGTTCGCCAATGCGCAACCGGTGATCGTGGTGCCGGCACCGACCACCGTATCGCGAAGGCTCGAGTTCCGGATGACCGAACCGGTGCCAATGGACACATTCGGCCCGATCGTCGCGCCGTCGCACGACACGCCATCCTCGATGTACACCGGCTCGATGATCGTCGCACCGGTCAGGCCGGCCGGCTTCCGCGCCCGGCCGCGCTCAAGCACCACGCGATTCGTGTCGAGGAGCGTGTCGAGTTTGCCGGCATCGTACCACCCTGCCACGTCAATCACTTTCAGCTTGGCGCCGTGGTCAATCATGTACTGGAACGCGTCGGTGAGATAGTACTCACCCTTGTTCTTTGGCTGCGTGAGCACGTACTCGATGCCCTCGTAGAGCAGCTTCCAATTGCGGATGTAGTAGAGCCCGATGTTCGCGCGCTTGGAAATGGGCGTCGTCGGCTTTTCGACGATTTTCGTCATGTGGCCGTTGGCGTCGGTCACCACCACGCCGAAGCGCTGGTAGTCCTCGACGTCCTTCGTCCAGATGATGCCGTCGTCAGTGCTCGTCTTGATCACCGAGAGATCGGTGTCGAAGATCGTGTCCACGAAAATAATCAGCACCGGCGCGTCCACTCGCGATTTCGCGAGGGCGACTGCGCCGGCCGTGCCATCCTGCACGACTTGCTCGATAAATGTCGCCTTCATGTCCGCGTACTTCTCGCGCACATGCTGCTCCACCGTGCCCTTCAGGTGCCCGGTGATGTACACAACTTCGTCGACATTCCCGAGCTTGCGCACGTCGTCGAGCACGTAATCCATCACCGGCTTACCGGCCACCTTCAGCATCGGCTTGGGCACGGTGTGCGTGTGCGGGCGAAGGCGCGTGCCTTTGCCGGCGAGGGGGATGATCACTTTCATGGCGCGCTGGTGCCTTCGCGGCCGTAGCGATCGTTGAGCCGCACCACGTCATCCAGGTGCGGAGTACTGGCCTCGAGCACGGCGCAGTCGGTCACAGCTTCCATCTGGTGCACCGTGCCCGGTTCATTGCGATAGCTGTCGCCCACCTTGAGCACCACATCCTTCAGCTCGCCTTCCGCGTTCTTCACGCGATAGATCATCTGCCCCGAGAGGAGATGAATCGTTTCGTCCTTCTTGTTGTGGTACTGCAGCGAGAGCGCGTGGCCCGCCTTGATGTGCAGCACCTTGCCGACATACAGCACAGTGTCGGCCCAGATGACTTCGTGGCCCCAGGGCTTCTGCACGATGCGTACTTCGAGTCGTCCGCTCACAATCGTTTCCCTTTAGTAGGAGCCAACCGCCGATACCGAAATACTCTTCGGCGTGGTCACACACGCAATGAGGCAGGTGCCGCACCCAGTGCAGGCGTCGCCGAGCACGGGACGACCCAACTCATCAAGGTGAAGCGCCTCATAGCCCGCCGGACAGACCTGCGCGCAGACACCGCACTCGGTGTCGTTGAAGGCGAGGCAGCGATTTTCATCAATCTCGATTGTCGCCATGCGCACGCCGCGCCACTTGGTCTCCGGCACGGCGAGCGCGTCCGTCGGACAGGCCGCGGCGCAGGGCATCTCGAGGCACATTACACAGGCATTCGAGTCGGGGTAAAGTGCCGGTGTGCCCGATGCCAAACCGGTCTCAGGACCAAGCGGCTTGAGCGCGTACACCGGACAAGCGGTCATGCACGAGCCGCAGCGCGTGCAGGCGCCCAGAAAGGCCGCCTCTGGGAGCGCGCCCGGCGGCCGGATGTGCCGGCTGGGCCCCACCTTGTGCTCAATGACCTCGACCGCCTTTCCAAAAAAGCGCTTGAGACCCTGCTGGAAAAAGGCGCGGCGGTCTACGGGGGCGTCGGACATCTGTTAAGTGTGTCCCGTCGCGCGGCATATGGGTATGGGACGCGCCGAGCCCGTTCGCCGGGATAAGTTCCATGCTCCCATGCCGCCTCTCACACCGCCCCTCGCCCTGCCCCTCGCCCTGCCCTTCGCCCTGCCCTTCGCACCCCGCCGCCTCGTCATTGGCGCCAACGCCCACGCCG
The DNA here is from genome assembly GCA_026387935.1 of Gemmatimonadota bacterium. GTDB lineage: Bacteria > Gemmatimonadota > Gemmatimonadetes > Gemmatimonadales > Gemmatimonadaceae > Fen-1231. The sequence continues at coordinate 4,598 of JAPLKU010000018.1, forward strand.
AGCTCAAGGCGTTCATCTCCGGGCGCCGGCCGGAGGTTGAAATCCGTGGCGCAAAGTTTGCCGAAGTGCCCGCCGCCGACCTCGAATGGGCCGACTCATACATGGGATTCAAGCGGCCCCCGTCATCCGCGTCGGCTGGCAAGATGGGCGCGGTACGCTGGGTGCACTGCACCGGCGCCGGCGTCGATTCCTGGGTGGCGGCACCCGAGCTCGACCGGTCGGTGCTGCTCACGCGCACGCCCGAGTCATTCGGCCCGATGATCGCCGAGTGGACCGTGTCGCGGATGCTGGCGTTTCAGCAGGGGCTGCTCGAGGTCGCTCGCGCGCAATCCGAGAAGCGCTGGGCCCATCGTGAGGTGAAGCCGGTTGCCGGCACGCGTGCGCTCCTTGTTGGCACCGGCGACGTTGGTACGGCCGTGGCCACGCAGCTCACGGCCCTCGGCGTGGTCGTCACCGGCGTGTCGCGCAGCGGCAAATCCTCGTCGCCCGCCTTTCGCGCCGTGCATACGGTGGACAAGCTGGCCGACCTCGTGGGTGACGCCGATTGGATGGTCGTCACCCTCCCGATCACCGCGGCGACCACAGGACTGATCAACCGCGCGATTCTCTCGCGCTGCAAGGGCGCGGTGCTGCTCAATGCGGGGCGCGGGCAGGTGATAGAGGAGGCCGCACTCCCCGAGGCACTCGACAAGGGTTGGCTCCGTGGCGCGGCACTCGACGTGTTCGATGTCGAGCCGCTGCCGGAATCGTCGCCGCTCTGGAGCGACCCGCGCGTGATGGTCTCACCGCACATCTCGGGGCCAACAACAATTGCCGGAGCTGGAGAGGGATTCCTGGAGTGCCTCGCCGAGCTCGAGGCAGGACGCACGCCGAAGTGGGTCGTGGATCGGGAACGCGGGTACTGACGCCCGGCGCGCCAGCAGACTCCCGCTGGACTACGGCTTTTTGAGCGGCTTTCCCATGATGTCGGCCGCCCGCAGAAACTGCTTCGTCCACACCAGCACTACGCCGCAGGTCCCGTCGTTCGAGCCACCATTGCTCATCGTTCCAGAGCCCGTGTACTTGAGTGGAGCATTCGCGGCACGCGAGTAGAGCTCGACGAGCGCGAGATTCTGCTTGTTCATGCCGTTGAGCTTGTCGAAATCGCTCGGCGCATCATCAATGAACACCTGCGCCGTGCACCATCGGACGCCCTGAAATCCCTTGCTGAATGTTGCGCGCGGCACTTCAACGGTCCACGACGTACCCACGGTGCGAACGCGTACGCCCGGCGCCTCGAATGCGCGCGAGATGAACGGCAGCTTCTCAATCTTCAGCGAGTCCGTCAGATAGCCGTTGCCAGCGAGCACGCGTTCGTCAATGTCTTTCCGAATCGCCGTCACACGCGCACGCTCACTGATGTTGACGGCCCCAAGCGCCGCCAACCGCCCGAGCCGAACCTCGACATGCGCGGAGTCACCGGCGCCGACATTCACCACCCGCCGCACGCGCTCAAATCCAATCGCTTCAATCGACACGACGTGTTGCCCCGGCGGCACCCCGCGGTAGGCAAACTCGCCATTCGTTCCGGTGACGCGCGCCTCGCCAACCAGATCGAGCAACCGCACGCGCGCGGCGCTGATTCGGCGCCCGCTAGGGTCCTTCACCGAGCCGTCCACCACACCGCCGACATCGACCGGAACAGCCTCAACGATCTGTGTCGAGTCCACGCGTACCGCGGCGGCCTGCTCATCGGTGGCGATCACCAGATCGCGCTTCGCCACGCGCGCCGGCACGAACGAGAACGTCACGGGCACGGACGAGAGCGAGTCCACCATCGCCCGCACCGTGACGCCCGACCCATTCCCCACGCACATCATGTATTTCCCGGCGCTATCGGCCACCAACTGCAGCCGACGCGTCGAATCGCGCGGCGGCTCTTTCCAGCTAAACTCCACGGCGGCGCTCGAAACCGGCGTGCCATCCGGCGCACGCGCCTGACCCATGACAAATCCGCCGCTCCCGCTCGGTAGCGGCTGGCCGGCGCACTCTCGTTTCCAGAGCGTCGCGAACGATGGAACCGCCAGCGGAATGTCCGCCCGCTGCGTTTCGACGATGTCCGCAACGCCGTGCATCTGTACCATCCCGGTACCCGCCAGCGGCGGATAGTTAGCCACGACATCCCAGATGCCGACGGCCACGCTGTCGAACCGATAGCGCCCCAGGAAGTCCGTCGTCGTCTCACGCCCGAGCGCAGGAATCTTCACCACAGCACCTGGCATATCGCGGGTCGAAAGCGAGTCAAACACATTGCCGGTCACCGAGCGGATCTGTGACGTCGGCAACGCCGCCACCTCGCGCAACGCCGATGCCACGCCGCCGACTTCGGCGTACCCCGCGAGCGCCACTCCACCCCCACCTACCGTCGACGGACGCCAGCGCGGCATGCGAATGGTCCAGCCCGACACGTACCACGCGCCACTCCGGTGCCGCTGAAAATCGACGACGCCGCCAAGCCCGTTCACCGGGAATGGAAGTGGTGCGCGCACGTAGGTGTATTCCAGGCGGCGCAGCTCGCTCGTGGCACTATCCACCCAGACCGTACCGCGAATTTCCGAGAGCTGGTTGTCGGTGCGCGGCTCAAAGGCGAGACCGATGAGCGTCGTGTCACCGCTGCGCCGCGTTGCCGACACCATCGAGAGGCAATGCCGACGGCTGAAACCGTCGGAGAGCAGGACTTGCTCGTCCGGCGCATTGAAGGTCAGTGACGACTGATAGCTCCCCTGCACGTAACCGCCGCGTGCGAGCAGCGCAGGATCCACCGCCGAAAAGGGGCGCGCACCCGCCGTTCCCTTCGCCGTCGTGTCTTCGTTGATCAACTTGCCATCGGTAGCGAGCATGCGGCGGTAGCTCATACCCGTCGTCACGATGAACGAGGTGCCTCGCGAGAGCACACTCGCCTCGAGCGCCTTCCGCACTTCCTCCCAGAGCGGCGCCGCTTCCGACGAAACGTTCATTGAGTCGCCGTCGCAGGCACGGCTCGCCGTCACGCGAACCGTTGCCAATGCGATGCGCGTGGCCGGCACCTTGATCGTGATCGCCACACTGGACGTGCCACTTACCCGCACCGTGTCCGATGTAAACGGCGCATAGCCAATCCGCCGAATGAGAATCCGGTAGACGCCCGTTGCCGGAACTCGCAGCGTTGCTGTCCCGTCGCCGCCGACGAGCGTGGCCGCTGTTCCAGCAGTCGACGTTGGCCCATCAACCGCAGACATCAGCGCACCACTGAGCGGGCGATCCGACTCGGCGTCCACGACGCGAACCCGCAGAGGGAACTGCGCAAGCGCCGTTGACACGCAGAAAAACAGGCCCGCGACGATCATCGCGGACGGTGCTGCTACCCCAGGCAGAGCTCGGACCATCGGTCTAATCTAAGAAGGGGTAGGTGGCGGGCCGCCAGATGCTTCCCCTGCTCCTGATGCGGTGGTCCGGCATATCCCGCTGCCGGCCTGTGCCTTCCACTCGACTCAGACCCCCTGCGTCTCGTACCTTTGGCGCGTGACCGAACCCACGCTGCCCAAGCCCGACCAGGAATCCGACTCCGCCGACAACGCGCAGAAGTATCGCGCACTCGACAAGCTCTACTTCGGCCTGACGTTAATGACCGTGATGCTGGCTTCGTTGACCGGGACCATCGGTCTCGACACAGTTCTGAATTAACCTCCCGCGCCCGCGTTGGAATACAGTTCAGTCGCCCCAACTCCCACCACACCAAGGACTGCCCGATGAATCCGAATCGTCGCGCCGCATTCGTAGCGGCACTGCTCTGTGTCATATGCGCTCCGGCGTTCCTCGCCGCCCAAGCCTCCGCTCAACAATCGGCCGCGCCGCCGGCCCCGATCACTGCGATCCGCGCCGGCCGGCTCATTGACCCGGAAACCGGCACGAGCGCCGCGAACCAGGTGATTCTCATCCAGAATGGTCGCTTCACGGCTATCGGCGCGAACGTCGCGATTCCGGCCGGGGCAAGCGTCATCGATCTCTCGCAACTCACCGTGGTCCCGGGGCTGGTCGAGGCGCACAACCACCTCGCGCTCACGTACAAGGAAGTCCCCGAACGCAACAGCTACTACCTCACGCAGATCCTCGAGGACACGCCGTTCCGCGCCATTCAAGCGGCATCCAACGGCATTCAGATGCTCGCGTCGGGATTCACCATTGTGCGCGACATGGGCAACAACGGCAACTACGCCGACATCGCGCTCCGGAAGGCCATCGAGCAGGGCTGGCTTCCCGGCCCCACCATCATTCCCTCAGGCCTCATCATTGGCGGACTCGGCGGGCAGTTCTCACCCACGCCCGAGATGGCGTTTGACAAAAAGATCGTCTACCCCGAATACCTCGAAGCCGATACGCGCGACGAGATGATCAAGGCCGTGCGGCAGAACGCACTCGTTGGCGCTCGCGTCATCAAGATCTGTGTGGACTGCAAGCCCTGGGGGTACACGACTGACGAAATTCGCCTGTTCATCAGCGAGGCGGCGAAGGCCGGACTCAAGGTCGAGGGCCACGTCCAGACGGTCGAGGGCGCGCGCCGCGCCGTGGACGCCGGCATCTGGTCCATCGCGCACGACCGCGGAATGACCGATTCGATTCACAAGGTGATGGCGCAAAAGCACATCTTCCGCGCCGGCACCGAGACGCCGATCTCGCTCGTCGGCCACACCACGCCGGAAGGGTACAAGTTCACCGTCGAGATGCTGCGCAACGCCTGGCAGAACAAGGTGCCGCTCACCTTCTCCACCGATGCCGACTACTACGTGCCGGGCAAAACCCGCGGCGAAGTGGCCATCTCGTTCATTGAAACGTGGAAGGCCGCCGGCATCCCCGCACCCGATATCCTGCGCGCCATGACCGTCACCGGCTACGAGGTCAGCGAGACGGAGCGTACGCGCGGGCCGATCAAGGTCGGGATGGCGGCCGACCTGATTGCCGTGCGTGGCAATCCGCTCGACAACATCGACGTGCTTCGGGACGTGCAGTTCGTCCTCAAGAACGGGATGGTGTTCAAGCAGGGCGGCATCATGACGCCGGGAGCGTTCTTCAACGGCGGGCCGGTGAACGGGACCAACCGGCGGTAACGCGCGACTACACCACGCCTACCAGTCGATCGACCGATAGTCCTTGAGAAACTGCCCCCAAACGTGCTTGCCCGTGTTGAGGCCATCAATGATGGGATCCACGATGCGGGCAGCGCCGTCAACAATGTCGAGCGGCGGATGGAACCGATGATCGGCCACCTTCTTCGCCGCGATTTCGGCGGGGTCCTCGTCGGTGACCCAGCCGGTGTCGACGGCGTTCATGTGAATGCCGTCGCCGAAGTAGTCCGTAGCCGAGGTGCGCGTCATCATGTTGAGCGCGGCCTTCGCCATGTTCGTGTGCGGATGGCGCGTCGTCTTCTGCTTTCGGTAGAACTGGCCTTCCACCGCTGACACGTTGACGATGTGCTTGTCGCGATTCGGCGACCGCAGCATGAGCGGCTTGAGTCGCGCATTGAGCAGAAATGGCGCCACGGCATTCACCAGGTGCACTTCGAGCAACTCGACACTCGGCACATCGGCCATCAGCATGCGCCACGAGTTGCGGTCGCGCAGGTCCACCTGCTGCATGTCCTGGTCGAGCTTGCCTTCCGGAAAGAGATGGGCCTGCGGGCCAGCATCGTCGGGGAGGCTCACCACCTGCGATAACTCAGCGGCGTGCGTGAGGCCAGCGAGTTCGCTGAAGCGTTTGGCCTCGACACTGACTCCATCGGAACCCGATGCCGTGCTGCCGGGCAGCATGTTGTACGCGCGAACCCCTTCGTACGCACCGAGCAGTTTCTGCACATGCTCGGGCATATGGCCAAAAGCCGCCGTCTCGCGCTCCATCATGTGCCGGTAGAACTCCGGCGGCCGCCGCACGGTCTGGCAGGCGTTGTTGATGATGAAGTCGAGCCGGCTATGCGTTGCATTCAGCTGGTGGCAAAACGCCTCGACACTCGGCGTGTGCCGGAGGTCGAGTCCGAAGATCTCCAGCCGTTGGCCCCATTCGGCGAAGTCCGGCTCCGCGGCATAGCGCGCCGCTGAATCGCGTGGGAATCGAGTGGTCACTATCAGGTGCGCGCCCGCGCGCAGCAGCTTGATGCCGGCCTGGTAGCCAATCTTCACGCGCCCGCCCGTCAGCAGCGCAACTCGACCACTCAGGTCCGCCAGCTCGGAGCGCTTCGCGTAGTTGAACTCCGCGCACGCGGGGCAGAGCTGGTCGTAGAAATGGTGCAGCACGTTGAAGTTCAGCTTGCACACATAGCAGTTGTGCTCTTCGAGCGCCTCGCGGAAATCAGGATCGTCCACCGTCTCCTGCTCCCCACTCCCAATCCGCTTGATGTTCGGCGTCGTAAACACCGTCTGTCGGCGCAACGCGCGGATACCCGTGCTATGCAGCTGGGACTCCGACTTCCGGACAACTTCCTTTCGCTCTGCCGATTTCTTGCGCTTGACGGCCTTGATCACCTGCCGGCGGCTGATCGCATCGGGACGCGACACCTGGCCGGCAGCCGTAAGAAAGCGCATCCGCTCGTCGTCGTTGACCGTGAGTAAATGGTGGCGCTCAGCGGCGAGCCGTTCGAGCAGTTCGGTGGCCGCGCGAATCTGGTCGGCGATATCGTCGCGCCGCGACGTCACTGCATCTGCTCCCATTTCAACATGGCCGCGTCGAGCGTTCGTTCCGCCGCCGCGAGCTGCTTGCTCAGATCGGCCGCGCGTTTCGCGTTCTTCCCCGAGCCGTCATACAGCGCGGGATCCGCGATCTGCGCCTTGAGATCAGCCACCGCACGCTCACCCTGCTGCACCGCGCGCTCGGCCGCTTCGGCTTCTTTCCTCTTTGCCTTCCGCGCAGCCTGACCATCGGCTTCGGCAGCGGAGTTGGCCTTCGACTTGGCTTTGTCGCGCCCACGACGCTCGTCAGATGCAAGCGCATTGGCCGCGCGCTGCGCGAGCAGCGCATCCTTCTTGGCCTGCTCCCACTCGACGAAGGTGCCACCGAAGTCCACAATCTTGTCGCCTTCAATCGACCACACACGCGTCGCCAACTCACGCAGCAGCGCGCGATCGTGGCTCACCAGCAGCACCGTGCCTTCGTATTCCTCGATTCCGTCTTCGAGCGCCTCGATCGATTCAACGTCGAGGTGATTCGTCGGCTCGTCGAGGATGAGCAGGTTGGCCCGCTTCAATACGATGAGCGCCATGGCGAGCCGTGCGCGCTCGCCGCCCGAAAGCGTGCGGGTGCTGCGAAACACTTCGTCGCCTGTGAAACCAAACGCGCCGAGGTGATTCTGCACAGCGCCGCGGGTCCAAAGCGGGCGCTGGTCATTGATGACATCGTAAATCGACTTGTCGAGCGGGAGTTGGTCGAGGTTTTGCCGGAAATATGCCGGCGTGACGGAGCCGCCGAGCCGAAGTTCTCCGGCTTGCGGTTCGCGTTCGCCTATCAGCGTCGTGATGAGCGTCGTTTTACCGGCGCCATTGGGGCCAACGAGCGCGACCGTGTCGCCGCGATTGACCGTCGCGCTGAAATCGCGCACCAGCGTACGCCCCGCCACGCCTACGTCGAGTCGGTCGGCGGTGATCACGCGGTCGCCGCCCCGCTCGGCGATTTCGAGGCGCAGCTCCATCGCGCCTTCGGACCCCGGGGGCGGAGTAAGGCGCGGGAGCCGTTCGAGACGTTTGCGGCGCCCCTTGGCCTGCGCCGAGTTCTGCCCCGCGAGGTTGCGGCGGATGTAGTCCTCTTCCTTCGCAATCATCGTTTGCTGTTTGGCGTGCTGCCGTTCGAGCGTCAGGCGCGCTTCCGTGCGCTGCTGCACGAAACTCGAATAGCCGCCGCGGTACGCCGTGCCGGTGCCAGCCTCGAGGTGCAGCACATGATCCGCGATTTCGTCGAGAAACGAACGATCGTGACTGATCACAATCACCGTTTCGTCGAGTTCGCGGAGGTAATTCTGCAACCACTCCGTAGTCTCGAGATCGAGGTGATTCGTCGGTTCGTCGAGGAGCAGCACGTCTGCGGGAGCGGCAATCTGGCCGGCGAGCCCGACGCGCCCGCGCTCTCCGCCGCTGAGTGTCGAGAGCTGCTGCGATTTCGCCTTCTCCGCGTCGAATCCGAGTCCTTGCAAGACGGAATCAACGCGCGCATGAAAGGTGTACCCACCCCCGTGCGCGAACTGCTCCATGTCGTGCCCGTATTTGTCGAGCACGGCCATGGGCACGTGATCGCCGTACGACGCGAGCGCATGCGCCTGCTCCGCGAGCGAACGCTCGAGTTCCATCAATCCGGCCCACGGCTGTGCAGCGGCTTCCCACACGGTCTTGGCGGCGCCGAAATCGCGGTGCTGGTCGAGCAGGGAGACGCGCAGTCCGGGGTCGCGGGCCACAGCGCCAGCGGTCGGCTTGATCTGGCCCGTCATCACCTTGAACAGGGACGTCTTCCCCGAGCCATTCCGGCCCACGATGCCCCACCGCTCCCCGGCCGCGACAGTGAATGTCACGCCTTCGAGGAGTATGGTGGCACCGAATTCGATGCCGATGCCGGAGAGGGAGAGTTGGGTCACCCCTGAAAGATCGCCCGGGGGCGTATTCTGCGCCTCCCCGGAAAGGACGCAGAAGCTTGGTTTAGGGCACCCGCAGCGCCACCAACTCCGCCGGCATCCCCTGCTTGCCCACCCAGAACGCGATGTACTGCGTGCCATCTACCATGTAGCTCATGGGAGAACCGCCAACCGAGCCCGGCAGCGGAATGTCCGCCACACGCTCGCCGGTCTTCTTGTCGAACACATGCAGCACCGGGCGACTGCCGAACCCTTCCGTCGCAAAGACAAGCGTCTTCGTCGCCATGACGGCCGGCCGCGTGCGCGCGCCGGTGTTCGGAATCGTCAGTCCCTTCAGCGCCGGATTGTTCTTGATCTGGTCCGGCGTGTCGCCACCCGGAACAGTCCAAAGCAGCTCGCCACGATTCATATCAATCGCCGTGATGCGATTGTACGGCGGCTTGAGCAACGGAAGTCCATCCACGTTCGGCAGACGGCCAGCGCCGCCCGACCAGCGCATGTCGGAGCGCACCGTGTCATGCTCCAGCGCAAAGTTCGCCGGGTTCGTGAACGAGCCCACATACAGCACGCCGGCTTCGGGATCGTACGAGCCATGCTCCCAATTGGCTCCACCCACCGAACCCGGAACGGAAATGGTGCCGTTCGTGCCATCGGCCGCGCGAAGCGTTGACGGCGGCGTCCAGAGCTGGCCAAGCCGGAAGGGCTTCACCGCTTCAATCGCCTTTGCACGAAGCTCAGGCGTGAAGTCGATCAGGTCGTTCACGGTCACGCCCTGCAAATCGAACGGTGGCGGCTTGGTGGGATAGGGCTGCGTTGGCGAGGTGCGTTCGCCCGGCACATCGGTCTGCGGAACCGCGCGTTCTTCAATCGGCCAGACCGGCTTCCCTGTGACGCGATCGAAGGTGTACACAAACGCCTGCTTCGTGATCTGCATGACCGCTTCGATTTTGCGACCTCCGACGTTCAGGTCAGCAAGAATCGGTGCCGTCGGGTTGTCGCGGTCCCACACGTCATGATGCACAATCTGGTAGTGCCAGATGCGCTTACCAGTGCGGATATCGAGACACACAAGCGTCGACGAAAACAGATCGTCGCCCGGACGGTGGCCGCCGTAATAGTCGCCCGTCGCGCCTTCGACGGGCAGATAGAGGTAGCCACGCTTCGTGTCGAGACTCATCGGCGCCCACACGCCAGTGTTGCCGGTGAAGTCGGCCGAGCCGTCGAGCCAGGTGTCGTAGCCGAACTCGCCCTTCACCGGAATCGTATTGAAGCGCCACTTGAGCGCGCCGGTCTTCGCGTCGAATGCGAGCACTCGGCCAGGCACGTTCTTCCTGGATACCGGGCGCGAGCCTTCACGAAGCGCGGGACCTATCACGACGACGTTGTCAAAGACCAGCGGCGGTGAACTCGCGCCTATTTCGGCGCTGTCGAGATTGATGGTAACACCGAGTTGCGCCTTGAGGTCGATGAATCCGTTTTTGCCGAACGATTCGACAGGCTTCCCGGTCTTTGCGTCGAGCGCGACGAGATGGAATCCCGGCAGCGTCACGAAGATTCGCGGATTGCGACCGTCAGTCCAGTACGCCACGCCGCGGCCAGCGCCGGGGCGCGGCGCAAAGCCGAATCGCACCGGGGTGTCGTCCCAGCGCCAACGCCACTTCTCGGCCCCCGTCGCAGCGTCGGCTGCCACGACCGCCCGGTGCGTTCCCGTAGTGAAATAGAGCACCCCGCCAATCATCAGCGGCGTATTCTCGTTTTTGACTTCAGCCGGTGTATCGGTCGGATCCGACTTCCAGCTCCACGCGATACTCAGCTTCGAAACGTTCTCCTTCGTGATCTGGCCAAGCGGCGAGAATCGGGTAGCCGCGAGATCGTTGTGGTACGACGGCCATTCACCGGCGGCAGACTGCGCAGCGGCGAGTGCCGGAACGAATGCGAAGGCAAGGACGAGTCGGCGCAGGTGCATGTGCGATGAAATGAGGTCAGGGACGAAAGTGAGGGCGTAAGCTACTGACGAATCTTGTCGAACGTGACGTTTCCGATGGCGTAGCGCTTCCAATCCTTGTAGTCGAAGTGCCACCACTCCGTGGGATTCACCACAAACCCTTCGGCTTCCATCGCCGAGCGCAGTAGCCCGCGGAGTCGGTTCTGCTCTGCCGTGCCGGCGGCGTAGTTCGAGTACGCTCGGCTCGTCATCTCGTCATACACACTCGGCATTTCCACGGGTTTCCCGGTGCGCAAGTCGTAGATCGACATGTCCATCGCGCAACCGCGGTTGTGCTTCGATCCCTCGGCCGGATTCGCCACGAACTCGTGCTTGTCGGGCGGCGTCGCGTCCCAGAAAATCTTCGTCACGTACCAAGGGCGGTAGCCGTCGTGCAGCAGCACGCCATATCCCTGCTTCATGAGCATGTGGTGTGCACGAATGAGCGCCTCTGCGGCCGGCCGCTGCAGGAAGGCTCGCGGCGCGTCGTACACTTTCGTGCTCAGAAAATTGTTCGTCGTTGCATACCGAATGTCGAGATGCACGGCCGAATCGAGCGGCGCGATCTCCACGAGATCGGCTGGGAGGAACGTCGTGGTCTCCACCGGCGGCTTGAGTGCGAGCGCCTCGAGCCGCAGTGCGTCGACGGCACGAACTGGCGTGATGCGGAAGACGGCCGGCTGATCCGGCTGCTGTGGTGCGGGCTCAGCCCCGCGGCAGGCGCCGAGTACGGCGAGACTCGCAAACCAAGTGACGAACCATCGGAGGCGTGGGGTCATATACGCAGTAGAATCGCTCAGTCTGCCCCGTCGTCGCTAGTGGAAAACGGTGTGACATCCTCCCTCCCCCTTCTCGACCGCCCCCAGGTGAGTTACTCCCGTTACTTCCCAAGCTTGCCCCTGACAAATGCAATTGCCTTCGGCCACGCCGGACTTCGCGACGGCATCAATGATCGTACCACCACTCACCGCTGCGCGCACGATCGGCGCCACCTTGGTCCCGAACGTGCATCACCTGATCGTGCGTCATCGTGCCAACACTCAGCTGCAACACGAATCCTGCCGCACACTACCATTCCCCCCATGGCACTGACCTCCACCGTCTACACGTTCGACATTGCGCTCAGCGACGTCGACCGCGGCGTTTATGAACAGCTGAACCTCAAGGCCGCCTGCCATCCGTCGGAAACACCCGAGTACTTCCTCACGCGCGTACTCGCCTACTGCCTCGAGTACCGCGAAGGCATCGCTTTTTCCAAGGGGCTCAGCGAAGCCGATGAACCACCAATCACGATCCGCGACCTCACTGGCACGATCACGCACTGGATCGAGATCGGCAGCCCCGACGCCGCGCGCCTGCACATCGCCAGCAAGGCCTGCCCTCGCGTGGCCATCTACACGCACAAGGAACCTCGCCTCGTGCTGCGCGCCTACGAAGGCCAGAAAATCCACCGCGCCGAACGCGTCGAGTTCTACGCTGTCGACCGCGCACTGCTCGCTGAGTTAGTCGGGCATCTCGACCGCCGCGTGACCATGACCTTGAGCGTCACCGACCGCATCCTCTTCATTGATATCGCCGGCACAAGCGTGAGCGGCGCCGTGGAGCGGCACGCAATCCAGTAGCCGTCGGGCGCCAGACCATCCCCAGAACCCCGGAGATGACGTTGCGGTTGACCTTATGGTTGGCGGAAATCAGGGAGCCGACTCGTGGTAGGTGAGACTCGTTTCCCGTTCCACGGCGTACCGTAGCGACCACGCATCGTCGAACAGCAGCAGCGGATGCCCCTTGGCGTCAAACAGCAACGTGGTGCCGCGCTGCCGACTGATACGTTCAATTTCCGCCGCTGGACCGACCACCCAACGCGGGTTCCCACCGGAGAACCGCTCGAGCCGGCAGGGTGCACCATACTCGTGTTCGAGGCGGTGCAACATCACGTCGAACTGCAGCATTCCCACCGCGCCGACAATCGGCACAGGTCCGGCAACGTCGGTTGCCGACGTGAAGAATACCTGAGCGGCACCTTCTTCGGTGAGCTGCCGGAGTCCGGCGTCCATTTGTTTGCGGCGCATGGGGTCGGCCAGCACAACACGTGCGAAGTGCTCCGGCGCAAAGCGCGGAATGTCAGCGAAGACGATGTCGGGATTCGTGGCAATCGTATCGCCGATGCGCAGCGTGCCGCGATCGAGCAGGCCAATCACGTCACCCGGCCACGCTTCCATGACCGCCGTGCGTTCGCGAGCCATGAAAGTCTGCGGCGAGGCAAGCCGAATGGACTTGCCGGTCCGTGTGTGCGTGGCCGACATCCCGGCTTCAAACCGCCCCGACACGACGCGGACGAAGGCGACGCGGTCGCGGTGCCGCGCATCCATGTTCGCCTGAATCTTGAACACGAATCCGCTGAAGTCCGCATCGTCCGGCGCAATCCGACGGGTGGTCGTCTCGCGTGGCGTTGGGGGCGGCGCGAGTTCCAGAAACTCGCGCAGGAACGGCGCGACGCCAAAGTTGGTCAGTGCACTGCCGAAAAACACCGGAGTTTGTGTTCCCGCGAGCACGGCGGCGTGGTCGAACGGATGGCCCGCCTCGTCGAGCAGCGCGATGTCGTGCACCAGCCGGTCATGCGTTGCGTTGCCAAGCGCGCGCCGAATCGAATCGTCGTGGAGCGCGCCGATGCTGACGCCAGCCTGCCGTGAGCCATGGTCCGAATCCGTGCCAAAGAGATGGACCAGCTGCTCACGCCGGTCGTACACCCCGGCAAACCCGTGCTCCCGAAAAATCGGCCAGGTCACCGGGCAGCACTCGATTTCCAGCTCGGCCTCGACGTCGCTGATCACCTTCAACGAATCCTCGCCCCAGCGATCGCATTTATTGACGAAGGTGAAAATCGGGGTGCGGCGCCGCTTGCACACCGCGAAGAGCTGCCGCGTGCGCTCTTCGACGCCCTTGCGGTTGTCGAGCAACATGACCGCGCTGTCGGCGGCAACCAGCGTGCGGTACGTGTCTTCCGAAAAATCCTCGTGACCTGGCGTGTCGAGCAGATTCACCACGTAGCCGTCGTATTCGAACTGCATCACGCTCGAGGTGACCGAAATCCCGCGTTCCTGCTCGAGCGCCATCCAGTCGGACGTGGCATGCCGCTGCGCGCGCCGCGCCTTGACCGAACCGGCGAGGTGAATCGCGCCGCCGTACAGCAGGAGCTTTTCGGTGAGCGTGGTTTTGCCGGCGTCGGGATGGCTGATGATCGCGAACGATCGCCGGCGCGCAATTTCGCGCGCCATTTCCCGCTCGAAAGTTCCCTGCGGTGCGGCAGCGGTGGACGGCACGGTCATTCGGGAAGCTACCCTGCTCAGTGCTGGGCCGCCGTGAGCGGCTGAGCCTGCTGGGCCTCGCTACACCCCACCCAGCATCTTCGCCTTCACCGCGCCAAGCCGGCGACGGACACTGCCATCCATCACGGTGTCGCCAACCCGAACGATGACGCCGCCGAGGATCTGCGGATTCACGGTCACGTGCGGCACGACGGTCTTCTTCAGTACGCGGCCAATCTGCTCGGCGATCGCGGCCGTATCGGCTTCACTCATGGCGCGCGAAACGGTCACGCGCGCATGCACGCGGCCGGCGGCCGCGTCGAGGAGGTCGGTGTACGCCGTGGCGATATCAGGAATGAGCAGCTGGCGGCGATTCGTGACGAGCTTCTGCAGGAACTTGATGAACATCTCGGGCGCCTTGCCCTCGAGTCCCTTGCCGAGGATCGCGCGCTTCTGGCCGGCGCTCACCTGCGGTGCGGCGAGAAAGCGCTGCAGCGTGATGTCGCTTTCGAACGCGCCGGCAACGGCGTGCATGAGGCCGCCCCACGCTTCTGTCTCATTGGCCTTGCCCGCCAGCGCCAGCAGTGCTTCAGCGTAGTTCTTCGCGATCGATTCGTTGCGCATCTGTCGTTACGGTGTCTGGTACTCGGCTTACTGCATGCCGGCGAGGTAACCCTCGACCAGCTTCTTGTTCTGCGCGTCATCGAGGTTCTTCTCGATGACTTTTCCGGCTGCGGCAATCGCGAGCCCAACCGCTTCGCGACGGAGTTCTGCAATCGCAGCGACCTTCTCGCTCTCGATATCGCGGCGGGCGCGTTCGAGCAGCTCCTGCTGCTGTTTGCGCGTCTCTTCCAGCATGTCGGCCTTCATCGACTCGGCCGTCGCACGGCCTTCAGCGATGAACTTCTGCGCTTCGCCACGGGCTGCTTCAATCTTGGCCTGATGCTCAGCGAGGAGCTTGGCCGCCGCGTCGCGATCGGCCTTGGCTTCTTCGATGGCCTTCAGCAGCGCCGCTTCACGGGCCTGCACCGCACCGAGAATCTGCGGAAAGACGAACTTCGCGAGAACACCGAAGATCAGAGCGAAGACGATCAGCGTCCAGAACATCAGGCCGCCATCCACCGTCAATAGCCCCGGCTTCGCTGTTTCTGAAACAGCGGCGTGCTCCTGTGCGAGGAGCGGCGACGCGGCAAGAGCGAGAGAACCGAGAGCAGGAACTGCGAGCTTCAGCAAGCGCATTGATTGAATCCGTGTGATCCGTCCCGCTGCAGTTCGCTCCCCGGGAGCAAACTGCAGCGGGAGAATCCGTGAAATTAGAATTTACCGACGACGAGGAACGCGACGACAATGGCGATCAGCGCAGCGCCTTCAACGAGCGCGGCGAAGATCAGGCCCTGCGTGCCAACGCGGCCCGCCATTTCCGGCTGACGCGCCATCGCTTCGACGGCCTTGCCACCAACGCCTGCGATGCCGATGCCGGCGCCAACAACGGCGAGTCCGGCGCCAATCGCGGCGCCCATCATGGCCCAGGCGCCCGTGTAGTCCTTCGTGTACGCCGCGGCCTGGAGAAGCATGGGGATCATCATGTGAATCACTCCGATTGGTTCAGTTGACCTGCTGTTTTCCTCGAGCTGATCACTGCAGCCGATCAACCCTTCCCGTCCTCGGACCCCGGGGCCCAACGGGTTTCACCAGGCACTCACCTGGTTACCGGGAGTTGGCCGAGGCACCAGCCCAGCTCCCGTCCTGCATGCGTAGTCCTAGTGGTGCGACTCCCGAATCTGCCCAATGAACACGGCAGTCAGGAGCATGAAAATGAATGATTGGAGGAACGCCACGAACACTTCCAGCGCCATGATCGCCGTGCTCATTGCCACCGGAATCAGCGCGGCGATGTACGACGCCGGCGAGTAGCTCAGCAGCTGCGCGAACGTGAACACCATGCCGATCAGGGCGAGCACGGCAATGTGTCCCGCCGTCATGTTCGCGAAGAGTCGCATCGCGAGCGCGAACGGCTTGGTGAACTTCCCGAGCAGTTCCACCGGCGTCATGATCAACGTGACGGGCAGCTTTACCGCGAGCGGCAGGTCGTGCGGCCACCACACGATCGTGTTGATGTAGCCCGCGCCAAGTGCTCGCATGCCGGCGATTTCAATCATCAGGAACGAAAGAATCGCGAGCGTGGCCGTTACGGAGATGTTGCCCGTGGCCGTCGCCATATACGGGAAGAGACCGAGCAGATTGCAGAAGAGAATCATGAAGAACGCGGAGAGGCAGTACGGCACGTACCGCTCGCCGTGGTGCCCGACGTTCGGCAGGATGACGTCGTTGCGGAGGTAGAGCACCGTCGCTTCGATCGCGGCGGCCAGGCCCGTTGTGGGGCGGCCGGCGTCGTGCGCCGCCTTCGCACCGCGACCGGCGATGAGCATCACGAGCAGGCAGAGCCCGCCGGCGATCCAGAGCATCACCACATGCTTCGTGGGCGAGAGGTCGATTGTGTATTTGCCGATGTGAATCGGCGCCCACTGCGGCAGCTCGATTTCCCGCTCAAGTCCATGCCCAAAACTCGGCAGCAGCAGCTCACGCCCATTGAGCACGTGGGGCATGATGTAGTCCTTCTTGGCTTCCGCCTCGGCCGGCTTGGCTGCTTCCTGCTTGGCTTCGGCCTTTTGATCCTGCGCGCCAAGTGATCCGCCCGCGGTGAACGCGATGGCGAAAACGAGACCGGCGAGCAGCGTATGAATGCGAATCTTCTTCATGCGTTGAGAAAGAGCGGTTCCGCGACCGAAGTCAGGAGCAGGAATGTCGCGAACGAAATGAGCGTTGGCGCCGGCACGAGCGAATCACCGAACACCTTGAACACCAGCAGGGCGTATACCGCGAGCGACACGAATCGAACACTGAGCGCCGCCGCCCAGGCCAAAAAGATTCCCTTTTCTTTCGCCATCAGAAGTTTGGCGAATCCAAACCCAACCAGCTGCACTCCAGCCGCGACCGCAGCGCTCGTCCAGATGGCGCGCGAAATCAGCGGGTCCTTCGCGACGAGGGCCACCAGAAAAGCGCCCCCGCCATTTGCCACCAGCAGCGTGGCCAAAAATCCTGCCCATCCGCGCCGGTTCACTTGCGATTCCTTTTGCTATCCTTTTTTTCAGCCTCTTTCGCCACCCGGAGCATCATCCAGAACCCCAGCGCAGCGCCCAACAGCACCCCAGTCAGCAGCATCCAAGGGGTTGTTCCCAGCTTTCGGTCCAGCCACTGCCCGATGAACAGGAAAATCAGGATGGTGACCACGAACTGGACGCCCAACCCAGCCATCGCACTGCCGCCCTCGTCCTTCCGCTCCCCGCGGGCCTCTGCCAAGAGCTCTTCCTTGCGCCGTTCGACCTCTGCCGGGTCCGGTTTCGAGCTGTCGTCGGCCATCTGCCCTCCGGACCGCGGGTAGGGCAACGGGGATCGCCGTTGACCCCTGATTACAGAGTGAAATTAGGAGCTTGTGAAATATTTCGCAAGCAAAAATCCCACTCTGAATTCGGGCCCCCAGCGCAGTGTACCGAACCACCGCGAGGCGCTCGATTTCCCACATTCGGCCACCCACCGGGGCGATTCGACACATGGACGGCCGCGCCGACCCACAACCGGGCCACCCTGCTTGACTTAGCTGTGACATTCCGTTTGACGAATCGTCCAGATGTCAATAAGTTGTACGGGTCCTGATTGTCGCTCGCGAGATTTGTGATATCGCATTTTTCGCCCGCACGTCAGGCACGATCGGTTCTCTTGTCGCTCGTCAACTTCGCCCCAGCTTTTTCTACCACACACTTCGTGAAAGCTCCAGTCGCTTTCGGCCTCGTCTCCCTTGGCGTTCTCGCATTCGCATGCGCGCCACGGCCTCGTGGGCCTGATCAAGCGGCAGCGAAGAGTGGAACGCGCACCCCGCGTGAACCAGCGGCCGCTGCGAAAGACACCACCCCTCGAATCGAAAGCGCACTCGCCGTGGCGAACAACGCCGGCGCGGTGCGTTTTGATTTCCGCGTCACCAATGCCGGCGGCGCGAAAGTCGAAATGAACTTCCCCTCCGGCCAGACGCACGAAGTCGTCGTGCTCGACACACTCGGCCGCGAAGTGTGGCGCTGGAGCAAGGGCCGGATGTTCACCAAGCTCCTGCAGAACAAGATCCTCCGCACTCACGACGCCCTCGAGTTCGGCGAGCGTTGGAGCAATGCGCCGCGCGGCCAGTACGTCGCTGTCGCGCGCCTCGCGAGCACCAACTACCCCATCGAACAGCGCACGAACTTCGTCGTTCGGTAGTTGTCGTCACGATGCAAAAAGGGCCAGCGATTTCTCGCCGGCCCTTTTTTCATTCAGCCGAACTCAGTTACGGCTTGCCCACGGCAAATCCGCCTACGTGTGCATCGGTGTTGTGCGCGAACCGCACGCCAGCCACGCCGTCCAGCGACGTCAGCTTGCCGTCGCCGATCACGTCGGCCTTTGGGTAGCTCGCCACTTCCGTGCCGTTGATCGTGCAGCCCACCTTGTCGCCCTTCACCCACATGGCGATCTCCTGCTTCACCGGCTTGCCCTTCGCCTCGGCCTTGTTCACCGCGGCGTTCACCGTGCCTGCCCGTCCGTCCATCTGGAACGTGCCGCGCGGCGCGCTCGACGAGAAGCCACGGAAAATGAAGTGGCCATCGCCGTAGGCGGTGCAGTACAGGAACTCCGGCTTGGCGCTGTCCATGTTCTTGCCCGCGATCATGACGCCGTACGGATGGGGATGGTCGTTCAGCCCCATGTACTCCGCTTCATTGAACGTGGCGCTTACCTTGTAGTCGCCAGAGCCCATGTTCTTCGGGTTCCAGTAGGTCGAGGCCGGGCCGGTCGTCACGTGCATGCCCGGACCCATGCCCACGAGCTTCGCATCCGTGATCTTGAGGCCCTTTCCGGCCTCCGACGCGTCCACCACACCCATCCAGCCGGCGAGCGTGATGCCGCCGCCCGAAACCTTGTTCGACGTTTCCTGATTCACCGCCGCGCCACCCTGCGCAATGGCAACACTTGCCAGCGCTGGTGCTGCGACGAGAACAAACCCTGCAAGACTGAGAATTCGACGCATGTGTTCCCCCCCCACGGGGTCGTTGAGTTGTCCAATAGGATACACCCGAACTGGCCCTCTAGCCACCGGGGACCACTGAAGAAGACCCCTGGCCAACGGGTATGTGATCCGCGCCGTATCTTAAATGCGACAGGGCGCCGTTCCTGGAGTGTCGAGGTGGCGCCCTTTTGTTATCTTCTCCCGTCGCTTTACCCCCCCAGCATCCAAATAGGACGAGGACAGCGAGTGGCAACAGCTACAGCCAGTCAGGGGACCAATCCTGCAACAGACGCCCACGATCTCGAGCTGCTCGACAAGCTCGCGCAGGCGCGCAAGGACCTCAGACACCAGATCGCGCAGCGCATCGTTGGCCAGACGGACGTCGTCGAAAGTCTCGTCGCGGCCATTCTCGCAGGCGGCCACGTGCTGCTTATCGGCGTGCCGGGCCTCGCCAAGACCCTCATGATCCAGACGCTCGCCCAGGCGCTGGATATGAGCTACTCCCGCGTGCAGTTCACCCCCGACCTCATGCCGAGTGATATCACGGGCACGGAGTTCCTCGAGGATGACGGCAGCGGCAAGAAGAGTTTTCGCTTCACCAAGGGACCGGTGTTCGCGAACATCATTCTCGCCGACGAAATCAATCGAGCCCCACCAAAAACACAGGCCGCGCTCCTCGAGGCCATGCAGGAACACAAGGTGACCACGGGCGGCAAGACGTACACGCTGCCCGAGCCGTTCTTCGTGCTCGCCACGCAGAACCCCATCGAACACGAAGGCACGTATCACCTGCCTGAAGCGCAGCTCGACCGTTTCATGTTCGAGCTCACGGTGGGTTATCCGAGCAAGGTGGAAGAAGAACTCATCGTCTCGCAGACGACGAGCGCGTACAAGGCCGTCGTCAAGCCGGTGCTCAACGCGGCGGAAATCAGCGAACTGCAGCAGCTCGTGCGCCGCATGCCCGCGCCGCCGAGTGTGGTGGAGTATTCGGTGAAGCTCGCGCGCAGCACGCGACCGAGTGAACCGGGTGCGTCGCCGGAAATAAAGAAGTACGTCAGCTACGGCGCCGGTCCTCGCGCCGGCCAGAACCTCGTGCTCGGCGCCAAGGCGCGCGCGGCGATGGACGGCCGCAGTGTGCCGGATCTTGACGATGTGAAGGCCGTCGTGAAGCAGGTGCTCAAGCACCGCGTGGTCATGAACTTCCAGGCCGAAGCCGAAGGCGTGACGGTGGACAAGCTGATTCAGCTGTAAGAAATCAGAAGCAGGCACGAAGAAGGCCCCGGCTCAGAGTGAGCCGGGGCCTTCTTTTTTTCGTTCGGCACGCGGGCTGCGGCACTACTGGGCACCGTGATGGAGACCTGCATTGCGTTACATGTAGTTTTTCTCCATACTACATGTATGTCGAAGCGCCCACCTAAACCCTCGCGTCCCAGCGCCGTCCGCGAGCCGGTGCAGGTGTACCTCGCCCCGGAAGACAGCGCGCTGCTCGCGCGCCTGGCCCTGGAATCTGGCCTCGCCAAAGCCGAGATCATCCGGCGCAGCGTGCGCAGCTACGGACGCACCCATCAGCGTGAAAGCCCCATGATGCAGTTCATGAAGGAATCCCTTACGGCGAAGTGGTCCGGCCCGCCGATCACCGATATCGATGCTGAGCTGGCCGAGGCGTACATGGACACGCACCAGAAGCCAGCCCGCCGCAAGTGAACGCCGCTTTCCTCGATACCGCTGGCTGGATTGCGGCGATCAAGCCCGATCAGGCGTACCATCGCGAGTCGCAGGCTGCGTACCAGAACTGGATCTCCGGCGGCGTCCCGATGGTCACAACCAACCTCGTCATGGCCGAGATGCAGACCATGCTCATGCGAAGGCGCGGCAGCGTTACTGCACTGCAATTCCTCGACCAGGTGTACGCCGACCCCAATCATGAAGTCGTGTTCGTCGATCGCGACATCGAACGCGCCGCCATCGACCGGTGGCTTCGCAAATTCGCCGAGCACGACATCAGCCTCACCGACGCCGTGAGCTTCGAAGTCATGCGCACGCGCCGCATTAGCAATGTCCTCACGCTCAACGTGCACTTCACCACGGCAGGCTTCACCGCTATCCCGGCATGACTGAACAGATTGAGACGGGACCCATCGACTTCGGGAACGGGCAGCCGTCCCTCTCGCTGTTGCCGTTGGCGGCACTGCGAGTCGCGTCTGAACACGCCATGCGCCGCGCCGATTCCGCGTCGCTGCAGTACGGCCCAGATCAGGGAGACCCCGGGTTCCGCGAATCCCTCGCGCAATTCCTGACCCGCCGCTACGCGACACCGGTCGATGCCCGTCAACTCATGGTTTCGGCAAGCGCATCGCAGGCGCTTGACCTCGTCTGCACGCTGTTCACCAAGCGCGGCGACACGATCTTCGTCGAAGAGCCCACCTATTTTCTGGCGCTCCAGATTTTCCGCGATCATGGCCTGCACGTGGTTGGCATTCCCGTTGATAATAAAGGGATTCGCCTCGATGCCCTGCGCGCAGCGCTCACGCATCATCGCCCCGCGCTCCTGTACACGATTCCGTCATTCCAGAATCCATCGGGCACGACGATGTCGCCCGCACGCCGCCAGCAGCTCGTATCAATCAGCCGGGAGTCGGGCCTGCTCGTGGTCGCCGATGAGGTCTATCAGTTG
This sequence comes from Gemmatimonadota bacterium, assembly GCA_026387935.1. Lineage (GTDB taxonomy): Bacteria > Gemmatimonadota > Gemmatimonadetes > Gemmatimonadales > Gemmatimonadaceae > Fen-1231. The sequence goes on from JAPLKU010000018.1 coordinate 26,270, forward strand.
CTCGACTTCGGCACCGCTCCGCCACTTCCGCTGGCCGCGCACGTGCAATCAGCGCGCATCCTGTCGCTCGGCTCGTTTTCCAAGATCTGCGCCCCGGGACTGCGACTGGGATGGATCCACGGTGCCGCACCGCTGCTCGACACGTTGATGAAGTCCGGGCTGGTGCAAAGCGGCGGGGGACTCAATCCGTTCGTGTCCGGCGTCATGCGGAGCATGATCGACCTGGGGCTCGCGGATGAATGCCTGGACCATCTTCGACGCGCGTACGCTGAACGGTCATCGTCCCTGTGCCGCGCGCTGCGCGAGGCGTTCCCCGAAGTGGTGATTGACGAACCGCTAGGCGGCTATTTCGTCTGGCTGCAGTGGCCGCGCGGGATCGAGGCCGCGCGCTTGCAGACGATCGCCGCCGAGGAACGCGTCACCTTCCATTCGGGCGAGCCATTTGTCACCCGTGATGGGTTCGGGCATTTCGCACGCCTGAGTTTTGCCCACTACGACACGCCGACGCTCCTGGAAGGTGTGCGGCGGCTACAACAAGCGGCTTCGAGGCTGCCAACACAATGAAACGCATCGCAAAAGACAAACAGCCGCTCCCGCCGCGCAATCCGCGATCGAGCCCCGCCGACCCCGCCGACCTCTCCGCCACGGAGGTCGCGCGCCTGGTGCGCAATCAAAAGCTCTCTCCCGTCGCGGTGCTCGAGGCCTGCCTCGCGCGCGTCGAGGCGCGCAACAAAGAGATCAACGCCGTTGTCACGCTGAATCCGCGTGCGATGGACGAGGCAAAAGCACTCGAACGCTCGATTAAACGCGGCACCAAGCAGGGGCCCCTCGCGGGCGTCGTCGTCGGCATCAAAGACCTCACGCCCGTGAAGGGCGTCCGCACCACCTACGGCTCCCTGCTCTACGCCGACAACATCCCCACGGAAGACGCCCTCGTCGTGCAGCGCCTCCGCAAAGCCGGGGCCATCATACTCGGCAAGACCAACACGCCCGAGTTCGGCGCGGGCGCCAACACCTACAATGAAGTGTTCGGCCGCACGCGGAACCCGCATGATCTCACCAAGACGTCCGGCGGCTCCACCGGCGGCGGCGCGGCCGGTCTCGCCACTGGCATGTTCGCCCTCGCCGAAGGCACCGACCTCGGCGGCTCGCTGCGCATTCCCGCGTCGTTCTGCGGTGTAGTGGGCCTCCGGCCTTCCGTGGGCCTCGTGCCCACTTCGCCGAGCGAGTTCGCGTGGGACACGCTCAACGTGTCGGGCCCCATGGCGCGCACCGCCGCGGATGTGGCGCTCATGCTCCAGTCCATCGCGGGGCCGAGCACGTTCTCGCCGCTCACGCAGCCCATGGACGGGCGCGATTTTATCGCGGCCGTGCGAAAGGGTCCCCAAAAGGGCGTGCGTGTCGCCTATTGCGCCGACATCGCCGGAATCGGCGTCGATCCCTCCATAGAAAAGGCGTGCCGCACCGCGGCGTTCGCGCTCCGCAAAGCCGGCGCACGCGTGGATGAAATCGACTTCGACCTCTCGTTCGCGCGCGCGTCATTTATGGCGATTCGCAGCGAGTGGTATGTGAACTGGACGTACACGCGCATGGACCGCGCGGACAAGTTCGGCGCCAACGTCGCGGGCAATGTGAAATCGGGGCTCGCGATGAACATGCATACGCTGGCGGGCGCCGAAGTGGCACGCGGACAGATCTGGCACAAGTTCAGGCAGTTCTTCGAGAAGTACGACCATCTCGTCACGCCATGCGTGGCCGTATCGCCGTTCCCGGTGGAGCAGAATTATCCAGAGACTGTTGCCGGGAAAAAGATGGAGACCTACTTCGACTGGTTCGCGCCGACGTACGTGCTCAGCGTCACTGGGCTGCCGGCGGGCTCGGTGCCGTGCGGGCTCGACGCCCACGGGATGCCCGTTGGACTGCAAATCGTCGGCCGTCAGTTCGGTGAGGAGGAAGTCCTCGCGCTCGCGCGCGGCGTCGAAATCGTGACGGCGCGGTAAGCCCGGTCGACGATGGGCTCCGCGCTAGCGCCGAGACCCTTCACCGCGGCTACGTAGCTGCGAGGATCACCTTGAGCGCATCGAACCGAGCAGCCCAGGCGTCTTTCACCTGCGCAGCCGCTTCCTTGCTCGGCAGCCTCAATTCCTCAACAGCCACTGAACTCTTTCCCGCGCCCTTCGCCACGGAAGCAGAGATGCCGATGATCGCGAGCGCGACAGTGGCAATCGCAGTGACGAAAATCTTCGTCCGGCCAGCCTTCATACCTGAGTCAATCAAGAGTTGAAGAGCCCCCGACTTCGGCTTACCAAATCAGCGTATCCCTCAGCGCCGAAAGGATGGCTTCAATAAATGCCATAATGCGTCACCTCCCTTTGACAAAAAGTCGCACGCATCATCCGCCACGTGCGCTACAAAGTTCGGCTCAGCTCTGGTGCCTTGGTCTTGCCCGCTCGGCTCTTCTCTGCCGGAGTCGGGGGTCTTATCTCCTCCAATCAATCCTGCGTTTCGCGCGCCCCCCCCTGACTACCCGTTCGGCATCACCGCGCCGCGCCCAGCTTCTATCCATCGGTTGGTGGCATCCAGTACCGCGAGCACACCAGCTGTTTCTAGACTGTCTCGCACCGAGCAGCTGCCCGTAAGCAGCGCACCCTGCCGGCCCTGGCGCACCGTCACGCCTGCCAAAACCACCTCACAATCAAACGCCTGCACGACCTTCACGCCCTCGAGCAAAAACTGACGGCCCGTCTTGTCGCTCAGCGCCACAGCGCTCAGTGCGGCCTTCGCCGCCAACTCCACACGGCCACGATCGCCTTCCATTCCCTCCGCTTCGCCCACGAACTGCTCCTCACCCCGGCGCAACGTCACCCGGCAGAGCATGCCCTTCGTGCGGCTTCCGCGAACTTCCACATCTTCGAAGTACAACGAACGGCCGAGCTTTGCTGCCCGCGCGATGGACTTCTCTTCTATAGGCGCTTCGGCCGGTGCCGGCTTTCTTACCGTAGCCGCCACTGAAATCTTCCGGTGGTCCACCCGCATGCTGAGATGCGCCATCAGCGCGCTCTCCACATTCCGCACCACCTGCTTGGGCGTCAACTCGCCCGTCACCAGCACATGAATGGCATCAACGCCGCCACTCTCGTCCGCCACGATCTTCGCGCTGACTACGCTCGCCAACGTCCCCAACAGCTCTTCGGCCTTCACCAACGGGAGCAGCTGACCTGCAATCAGCCCCGGATTATTTTGGTGGGAAGTCACGACGAGAGGCTCCTCTCGGTTCCTGTATGGGCAAACGCTAAAATTGAAGTGTCGAATAACTCTACAGTCGTAGCTTGGTTGTGACACCACATATTCTGCAGCTCCAAACCGCATAACGACTAAGCGTTCAGAAACATTGTCTGGTAGGACTTACTCTTCGGCGCCGATCGGAATTCCGTACTCCTTCAGCTTCCGGTACAAGGTGCGTTCGCCGATGTCCAAGAGATCTGCGGCTTTACGACGATTATTCCGCGTTTCACGCAACGCCGCTTCAATAGATGCGCGCTCAATCTGGGCCATCGTCATTCCCGGGGTCACCGTTACCACGTTGCCGGAGACCGCCGGACCGGGGGGTTCGAGACCACCCACGAGCCGGCCAACGCCGAGGGAGCCGGCCGAGCCGCCTGCATTCACACCCAGACTAACCTGACTCAAAAGGTCACGGTCGTCGTCCACTTTGCGGCGCAGCTCTTCCACCTGAAGCTTGAGTTCCACGAGCGACCGCACAATGAACTCCAACTCGCGGCCGCCAGCCCGTTCCCCTTCGCGCAACACGGGCCCGATATGCACGGGCAGCATGCGCTGCGGCCCCTGGTCGCGAATGGCCTGAGGAATGTCGTCGAGTCCAATCGCGCGCCCGTGGCTGAGCACCACCATGCTCTCCACAAGATTGCGCAGCTCGCGCACATTGCCCGGCCAGGAGTATTCCACCAGCGCCTGCATCGCATCTGGCGTAATGCCGCGGAACTCGCGCCCGTGCTGCTGGCTGAACTCCTGCACGAAGCGCCGCACGAGCAGCACGATGTCTTCGCGCCGCTCGCGGAGCGGCGGCAGGTACATGGCCAGCACGTTAAGCCGGTAGTACAAATCGCTGCGGAAGTGCCCGCGCTCGACGCCTTCTTTCAGCGGACGGTTCGTCGCCGCAATCACGCGCACATCCACGGGAATCGCCTGCGACCCACCCACGCGCGTCACTTCGCGCTCTTCGAGCACGCGGAGCAGCTTCACCTGCGTGCTCTGCGGCACATCGCCAATCTCATCGAGAAAAATCGTGCCACCATGTGCGAGCTCGAAGCGCCCGATGCGCCGCTCCGCAGCGCCGGTGAACGATCCCTTCTCATGACCGAAGAGTTCGCTCTCCAACAGAGTTTCCGGCAGCGCGCCCACGTTCACGGCAATGAACGGCTTGGCCCTGCGAGGGCTCAGTTGATGAATCGCGCGCGCGACAAGTTCCTTGCCCGTGCCGCTCTCGCCCTCGATGAGCACCGTGCTCGTGACCGGCGCGATCTGCTCGATTTTCACGAGCACTTCGCGCACGGGCTCGCTCTCGCCGTACAGGCCGGTGCGCTCCGCCATCGTGCGGCGGTCGAGCAGCGCCATCACGCGAGTGAACACTTCCTCAGTGGTGACCGGCTTGGTGAGCACTTCGCTGAAGCCGCTCGCGCGCAGCCGGTGCTCCACGTCGCGATCACCAACGTCGGCAAGACCAACAACCGCCGCGCCATCCCACAACTGCTGCCGCACGAGCGATTGCGTCGGCGGATCGAGCAAATTTCCCGTCACCACGATCACGTCGGGCTTCTCGCGCTTCACCGCACTCGGCAGGTCGTCGAGCGGCGACGCCATGGCCGTTTTGATGCCGGCCCCCTCGAGGGCGGCGTTGAGCCGAACGGCGGGCTCGACGTCGGTGAGGGTAATAAGAACTTTCACGGCGAGCTAACCGCGTAGCGGGCAGTGGGTAACGACAACGGCGAGTACCGAGTACCCCGTACCGCCTCCCGCGTGAGCGCGAGCGTGAGCCGAACTACTTGTGCGTGGCATTCTTGTAAAACGGCGTCTCAACAATCGTACCGACGACGCGCTTGCCGCGAATATCGATCTCAATCGTGTTGCCGGGTTTCGCGTGCGCGGTGGGTACGTAGGCCGTTCCGATACCAGTGCCGCAGCTCGGGCTCATCGTGCCGCTGCGTACTTCACCGCTCGGCACACCATTCACGAACACGGGATAGTGTGCGCGCGGAAAGGTGCGCTCGGGCGTGGTGAATCCGACAAGTTTTCTGGGAATACCCGCCGTCTTCTGCGCGTCGAGCGCAGGGCGCCCGACGAACTCGCCCTTCTTCATTTTCACGAGCCACTGCAGGTTCGCTTCGAGCGGGGTCGTGGTGTCGTCAATGTCGTTGCCATAGAGCGCCATGCCCATCTCGAGGCGCAGTGAATCGCGGCAGCCAAGCCCGGAGGGAGTCACGTCACCATGGGCCGTGAGCAGGTTCCACATGGCCACGGCGTGAGCGGGATCGAAATACAATTCGAAACCGTCTTCACCCGTGTAGCCCGTGCGCGCGACGATGATGTTTTTGAATCCACCCACCGTACCGCGCGTGAACCAGTAGTACTTAATCGCGTCGAGGTCCACGTCGGTGTGGCGCTTGAGAATCTCCTGCGCCTTGGGGCCCTGCAGCGCGAGCAGCGCGACATTGTCGCTGATGTCTTCGAGCTTGCAGTCGAACTTTGCCACTTCTTTCGAGATGTGCGCGAAATCCTTGTCCTTGTTCGACGCGTTCACCACCATCATCACATGGTCGGCCGAGCGATAGACAAGACAGTCGTCTTCAAAGGTGCCGCGATCGTTCAGGATGCCGGAGTAGTGCACCTGGCCGATTTCGAGGGCCGCCACGTTGTTGGTCGTGACGTGGTTCACGAAGTCCACGGCCTGCGGGCCCGTGATGATGAACTCACCCATGTGGCTCACATCGAACAGACCGCACGCCTTGCGCACCGCATTGTGCTCGGCGGTAATACCGGCGGGGTACTGCACCGGCATTTCGTAGCCGGCGAAGGGAACGATCTTACCGCCGAGTGCGACGTGGACGTCGTAGAGGGGGGTGCGCAAGAGGTTGGTCTGGTCTGTCATTTTGGACGGCTCGAGAACGGCCTGTGGAGGTGCTTGGCCGAGAGCGGAATATGCCGAAGTGGCAGTGGTAGGGGGTAGGGGACGCACGGGTGTGCTCCGCGAACCGCCGGGCATCGGGACGCCACGGAACCCAGCTCTGGTTCGGTACCGTTTTGAAGTAGTTTTGACGCATGACCACCTGCATCTTTAGAAGCGCTGCGCTGGCCCTGCTGCTCCCCTTCGCCACGATCGCAAGCGCCCAACGCCCTGCCCGCCCCGCGCCGGCCGCGGCCGTCGCCACAAACCCGGCGTACGACCCGAAACTCTTCTCCGATCCCAACGCCACCTCGAGCCGCCTGAAGGCGCTCAAGTGGCGCAACGTCGGACCCTTCCGCGGCGGACGCGTCGTCGCCGTTGCCGGCGATCCCGTCAAGCAGTTCACCGCCTACTTCGGCGCAGTGAACGGCGGCGTCTGGCGCACCGCCAACGGCGGACAGACCTGGACCAACCTCACCGACGGCAAGACCGACATTTCGTCCGTCGGCGCGATTGCCGTCGCCCCATCGGACCCGAACGTGATCTACGTCGGCACCGGTGAGGCCCAGCTCCGCGAAGATCTCACCTATGGCACCGGGATGTACCGCTCCACCGATGCCGGCAAATCGTGGCAGTCCATCGGACTCGGCGACACGCACCAGATCGCAACCGTTCGTGTCGATCCCAAGGATCCGGACCGCGTCTTCGTTGCCGCGATGGGCCATGCCTTTGGGCCCAACGCCGAACGCGGCGTGTTTCGCACGACGGACGGCGGCAAGAACTGGAAGAAGGTGCTGTTCCTGAACGACAGCACCGGCGCGATCGATCTCACGATGGATCCGTCGAACCCGCGTATTCTCTACGCGGCCATGTGGAAGTTCCAGCGCACGCCCTGGGGCATGAACTCCGGCGGCGGACGCTCGGGTCTCTGGAAAACGCTCGATGGCGGCGATACCTGGACGGAGCTCACGTTCAATCCCGGCATCCCCCGCAAGCTGCTCGGCAAGATCGGCGTCTCGGTTTCGCCTGCGAATCCGCAGCGCCTCTACGCCAGCATCGAGGCCACGGACTCACTCGGCGGCATGTACCGTTCCGATAACGGCGGCGATTCATGGACCGCCACGAGCCTCGACCAGCAGTGGTCCGTGCGGCCGTACTACTACTCGTCGGTCACGGCGGATCCCAACAACGAGAACGTCGTCTACCTGATGAACCTCCAGGTGTGGCGCTCGGTGGACGCCGGAAGGAACTTCACGCGCGTGCGCGTGCCGCACGGCGACACGCATATCATGTGGGTCGATCCGAAAGATTCGAAGCACCTGATCAATGGCAACGATGGCGGCGCCACGATTTCGTACGACAATGGCGCGACGTGGAGCAGCATCCTCAACCAGCCCACGGCGCAGTTCTATCACGTGATGACCGACAATGCGTGGCCGTACCGCCTGTACGGCGCGCAGCAGGACAACTCCGCGATCAGCGTGGCCAGCCGCTCCGACGACGGCGCCATCGGCGAGCGCGACTACTACAACATCGCCGGCTGCGAGAACGCGACGATCGCCGTGGACCCGCGCAATCCGAACATCACGTACGGCGGCTGTTATATGGGCGAGTTCACGCGCAGCGACCGCGGCAACCGCCAGAGCCGCGACATCTCGGTGCGGCTCAAGAACTATGACGGCATGGCCGCAGCCGATGTGCCGGATCGCTTTCAGTGGACCTTTCCGGTGCTCATCTCACCGCACGATCCGACCGTGCTGTACGCCGCGTCGCAGCAGGTGTGGCGCTCGAAGACCGAAGGCGCGAGCTGGGAGAAGATTTCGCCCGATCTCACCGTGCACGATCCGGCCACGCTGGTGCGCTCCGGCGGCCCGATTCATGGCGACATGACAGGCACGGAGTGGTACGCGACGATCTACGCCTTCAACGAATCGCCCGTCACCAAGGGCGTGCTCTGGGCTGGATCGGACGATGGACTGATTCATGTCACCCGCGACGGTGGTGGCGCGTGGACCAACGTCACTCCCGTGGCGTACGGCACATTCACGCGCACGGCCGGTATCGATCCCTCGCACTTTGACGCGGGCACCGCGTACGTGGCGGCCAATCGCTATCAACAGGATGACTTCAAGCCGTATCTCTGGAAGACCAACGATTTCGGCAAAACGTGGACGGCGATCACGAATGGCATTCCCGTCGGCGCATACACGCGCACGATTCGCGAAGACCCGGTGCGCCGTGGCCTGCTCTATGCCGGAACTGAAGCCGGCGTGTATGTGTCGTTCAACGACGGCGCGAACTGGGAACCGCTCCAGCTGAACCTGCCGCGCACGAGTGTCCGTGATCTGCGCGTGCACGACAACGATCTGGTCGCGGCCACGCATGGTCGCGCGTTCTGGGTTCTGGACGATGTGTCGCTGCTGCGCGCGATGGCCGATTCGATTGCATCGAAACCCGCGCATCTCTTTGCGCCGACGAAAGCCATCCGCTGGGCGGCCGGGCGCGCGCGCGGTGCGCAGGCCGGCGAGAATCCGGCCAGCGGCGCGTACGTGGATTACTTCTTCAAGGACGCACCGGCCGGCAAGGTGACGATCGCTTTCCTCGATGCCGGTGGGCGGGTGATTCGTTCGTACGAATCGAAGCAGGAGAAGAAAGACTCGGCCGCCTACGCCAATGATTCACTGGCAAGGAAGGCTGACCTCGCGCAGCGCGACACATCGGCGTTCGAACCGGCCGACTCGATCGTGAGTGCACGCGCGGGTTCCAATCGGTTCATCTGGAACCTGCAATACCCCGGTGCGAAGGGGCTCAAGAACACCGTGCTCGACGAAGGCAACCTGGATGGCCCGACCGCGCCGCCGGGGCGGTACGCGGTGCGGCTGATCGCGGGCAAGGACACGCTTTCGCGTCCGTTCGATGTCGTCGCGGATCCTCGCGTCACGACGCCGACGGCTGATCTCGTGGCACAGTTTCAGGCGGCGCTGCGCGTGCGTGAACGCATCAACGACGTGGTGGAGAGCGCGCAACGCATCGAGGACATCCAGGCGCAGGTGGACGCGCGTGTGAGGATGGCCTCCGACTCCGCGTCGAAGAAGCGGGTGGGCGACATGGGCAAGGCGCTGCGCGCCAAGCTTGAGGCGATTCGCGCCGAGTTGTACGAGGTGGGCTGTCATGTCGACCAGTGCACACTCGATCAGCCGGTGAAACTCTACAACATGCTCATCTCGTTGAACGATCAGGTTCAGGTAGGCGACTATGCGCCAACGAAGCAGCACGGTGAGGTCTACACGGACCTCAGCAACAAGACCGAGCTGCAACTCCAGACGTTGCAGAAGGTCGAGGACATCGACCTGAACGCCTTCAATAAGTTGTTGGAAGAGCTCAAGTTGCCCGGCGTACACGTGCCGCCGCCGGTGAAGAAAGTGGCGTCGTAACGCGGGAGTGAGCGCGGTGGGGCCTGCGGCGGGCGGCGGCCCCGTGCTGGAGATCGACGTGTCGCAGATCGACTTCGTGTCGAATGTGCCGTACCTGATTGCCGTGTACGAGGGGACCGAGACGCTGCTCGTGCCCGAGGAGTTCAGGGCGTGGCGGCTTGTGTCTCACGCGATGCCCGCGACGACGACAGCGCGTCGCCGACGACATTCAGGCAGAGCACCGTCACGAAAATGAATGCGCCCGGAAAGATCGCGAGCCAGGGCTCAGTACTCATCGTCGTCTGCCCCTGATAGAGCATGTTGCCCCAGCTCGGCGTAGGCGGCTGAACGCCAACACCGAAGAAGCTCAGCGCGCTTTCGAGGAGAATGCCGCGCGCGACGGCGAGCGTGGTCGCCACGCCGGCGACAGGGATTGCAGCAGGAATCACATGGCGGAGAGCGACGCGCCAGGGTGATGCGCCAACGGCGTGCGCCGCCGACACAAAGTCGCGCGCTTTGAGCGACAGCACCTCGGCCCGAACAACCCGGGCCGTTTCCATCCAGCCCGCCGCGCCCACGAGCAGCACCAGAAATGGCACACTGGGGTTGAGCACCACCGCCGCAATCATGAGCAGCGGGAGTCGCGGAATGGAGAGCATCGCATCGGTGACTCTCATGAGCAGGTCATCGATCCAGCGGCCGGCGTAGCCTGCACAGCCGCCGAGTAGCACGCCGATGGCCACACTCAGCGCGCCAGAGATGAAGCCGACAGAGAGCGACACTCGCGCGCCGAACAGGACTCGCGTGAACAGATCGCGCCCAAGCTCGTCGGTGCCACACCAATGCGCGAGCGACGGCGCTGCGCGGCGGTTGGCGAGGTCCACTGCGTCGAAGGCATACGGCGCGATGAGACTCGCGAGCACCGCGCCAACGGCGAGTGCTATCAGTGCGCCTGCAGCGATCTTGGCGCCCCGGCTCATACCGATGTTCATGCCGAGGCCTTCGCCCGCGGGTCGATCGCGTGCACGGCGATGTCCGCAATCAGGTTGAGCACCACGACGGCCACCGACGCGCACATGAGAAACGCCATCAGCACGGTGTAGTCGCGCTTGGCGAGCGACTCCGTAAAGAGCGAGCCGATGCCCGGCCAGGCGAACACGCTCTCGGTGACCACCGCGCCCGACGCCATGATCGACGCGTCGAGGAGCACCACCGTAATGAAAGGCACCGCCGCGTTCCGCAGCGCATGCTTGATAACCACGCCAGCCTCGCGCACCCCACGGGCCCGCGCCGCGCGCACGAACGGCAATGCAAGCGTCTCCCGCATACTGCTGCGCAGATAGCGGCTCCACACAGCTGCATGCACCGCCGAGAGCACGAACGCGGGCAGCATTAGATGCGCGAGACGGTCACCGAAGCCCCCCACACCGAACGATGCACGCCCCGACGACGGCAGCCAGCCAAGCCAGTTTGCAAACACGAGTTGCAGCAACAGACCGAACCAGAAAACGGGCAGCGAGATCGCACCTACGGCACCAATCGTCGTGAGCCGGTCGAATCCGCGCCGGGTGGCCGCGAGCACGCCGAGCGGCAGGGCGACGATGAACGCGATGACCGACGACGCGCCGACGAGTTCGAGCGTGGCCGGGATCCGCTCCAGCAGGCGCGTCGCCACGGGACGGCCGTCCGCGTAGCTGTAGCCCCAGTCACCTCGCACAAAGGCCCAGAGCCAGCTCAGGTACTGCTCCGTGAGCGAACGGTCGAGCCCGAGCGACTTGCGCAACCGCTCGATGTCTGCCGGCCGGACATTTGGATTGTCGAGATAGAGCGCGAGCGGACCGCCGGGCGCTGCGTGGATCAACAGGAACACGATCAGCGAAATGACGAGGACGAGCGGCACGCCCTGGGCCACGCGGCGCACGACAAATCGCATCACTTCTTCACGATCTCCCACTGGTACACGTTCCAGAACGGGCCCGTGTTCGTCGGATTGCCGGTGAAGCCCTGCAACGTCGCGGGCACCGCGTCCACCTTCTCGGTGTTGTAGAGCACGATTTCGGGGACGAGATCGGCGATCCGCTTCTGCGCGCGCTTGAGGATTTCTGCGCGCTTCGTCTGATCCACCGTGCGGTCGGACTCGTACAGCATCTTTGTGAGTTCGGCGTCGCTGAAATAATTGATATTGCGCCCCGCAGGGGGCGTGCGATCAGCGGCGAAGAACAGCGTGATTTCCGGATCGGCCGGTTGCTGCCACCAATGCAGCATGGCGTCGAAGTCGCCGGTGAACCAGGTGGTGCTGATCGACGTGCCATCCATGAGCTTGATGGCCATCTCGACGCCGATGTCCTTGTAGTGCTTCTGCACCGCCTGCGCGATGTTCTCGCGAATGGCGAACCCCGCCTGCGTGATGAGCGTGAAGGTGAGGCGCTTGCCGTCTTTCACCCGGATGCCGTCGGCTCCTGGCTTCCAGCCGGCTTCATCGAGCAACGCGCGCGACTTCGCGAGGCTGAACTCGTATTTCGTCACGTTCGGCTCGTAGGCCCACGACAGCGGCTGAATGGGCCCGTTCACCACGGTCACCAGCGAGTCGAGAATCGTATTGACGATGAGCTCGCGGTCAATCGCATGCGCGAGGGCCTTGCGCACCTTCACGTCAGAGAACGGCGTGTACCGCTTCTCATTCAGCGTGATGTGCTCATAGCCGTTGCCCACCACCTTGTTGAGCCGCAGCGATGGCACCGTGCGCAGCTCGCGCACCTTGTCCCAAGGTACGAGCGCCACGAGATGCACCTCGCCGGCCGCGAGCTGATTGATGCGCGTGGTCGTGTTCGTGAGAAACCGGAACAACAGCTTCTTGATCTTCGGATACTCCGCGCCACGCCAGTAATTGGGCACGGCCTCCAGCGCGATGTATTCCCCCGTCTTCCACTCGGCGACCTTGTACGGCCCCGTGCCGAGCGGCGATCGGTTGTAGTCCACGGCCTTGTCGATGTCGCGCCCTTCGAGCAGGTGCTTGGGGATCGTGCCCCGAAAAAACTGCAGCGCGTAGGGCGCGTACACTTCCTTGTAGTGAATCACGGCCGTGAGCGAATCCGGCGTGTCAACGCCGCTGATGCGGTCAAAGCCGTCGGTGCTCTCCGGCTTCCAGTCGCCCTTGTTGATGGCGTCGACGGTGAACTTCACATCCGCCGAGGTGTGCGCCACGCCGTCGTGCCACTTCACGTTCGGGCGGAGCTTCCAGATGACATCCATGCCCGCCTTCGTGACCTTGACGCCACCATTCGCCAGCGTCGGGATCTCGGACGCGAGCAGCGGAATGAGGTTCATCTTCTCGTCGGTCGTGACGAGCCCCTCGATCACGCAGGAGTGAATGTCCTCGAGAATGTGCGACGCGAACCGGTTGAGCGTGTCGGGCTCACGGTCGTAGCCGATGATCAACAGTTCATTCGACGGCCCGCGAGCGCCGCCTGAACAATCAGAGCACGCAGCAAGAAAGCCGAGCACAAGAAGTGCCCTGGCCGCCGAGAACTTCCGGTTCATCCGGCGGTTGTCCGCCATCCGCGCTAGCGCCGAGACCTCCGCCAACCGGGTCACGACGCCAGCTCCAGCATCCGCCGCGCGACGAGCGGCACGGGAATCGATCCATGCTCAAGGAACTCATCGTGGAACTGCCGCAGAGAGAACGTCTCGCCCTGGCGCCGCTTCAACTCTTCGCGCAAGTCGATAATGCCCTGCATTCCGAGCCAGTACATGAGCCCTGTTCCGGGGAACATCGAGTTCTTGGTGGCTTCGTTTTTCGCAGCGGCCTCAGGCATTCCCACCTGCTCCTGGTAGAAGCGCGCCGCTTCATCGAGCGTCATCGTCCGCTGGTGCAGCGAGATGTCCACGATCGCGCGCGCGAGAAAGCGCACCCGCGAATGCTGCTCCGAGAGCTTCTCCAGCGGAGTGAGGAAGCCAAGCTCTTCCATGAGCTCCGTGGCATAGCAGGCCCAGCCTTCGGCCATTGACCCGCCGCAGAACATCGCGATACGGCTCGCGCAGTCCACCGCCGCGAAGTTGCCGATGCGCGACATCGCCCGGTTGTAGGCATGCCAGTTCTGCACATGGTGCCCAATGGCGCCATGGTGCACGACATGATTCAACTTGATGACGGCGTGGTTCCACGTCTTGAAGTACTTCTCCGGGTCGGCAGCATCCACCGGCGGCACGAAGTACTGGTGCGCAATCGCCAGGTCATATGGCGCCGGCGAACGATAGTGCAGGAAATAGAGAAAAGGCGCCGCCCGCTGCGCCCACACGGGCTGGTGCACATAGTGCACGGGCCAATGCGGCCAGTCCACGACGTCCGCGCGCTGGGCCTTCTGGAAGCACTGCAGCCACGTCTTGTCGAATGACGCGAGGTAGCTGTCCGCCGCCGGATGCGCGGCCGCGAGCCGCTCCTCAACGGCCGCCCAACTCCCATACTCCTCGGTCGCCGTCCGTTCCAGTGTCGCCTTCGCATCGACGAAGCGCGCCTGGGCATCTGCCAGAAGATCGGCGCGCGCCCGTGTGCTCTGATGACCGCGCGCGAGCAGCAGGTCGAAGAACTCCGGACCGCTCGCCACCGAACTCTCGCTCGCCGGCGAGCGCCTCTTGAGCCACGAGGCGAACTCGGCGAACGCATCCGTAGCGGCCGGAATCGCTGCCATCACACGCTCGGCGACTTCGTCGCTCACCTTCTCGGATTTCAGCCAGAGCGGCATGTCCTCGAGCAACAGCTTCGCCCCTTCGCACTCGCGAATCGCACGCGCCGACCAGCTCGCGGGCGTCGTATTGCCAAGCGTGGACTCAGCCGTGGCCAGGAAACCCGGAATCGCCCCGATCCGCCGCATGAGATGCTCGGCCCTCGTGTCAGCGGCCGCAAAGCGGCGCAGCATCAGCGATACCATGCCGAACACGGCCTCGCCGCTCCAGAGCGCGGGATTGCCGCGCACCCCATGCGAACCCGCGTCCTCTGCGATACGAATCTCGAGGGTGGCACGCGCCAGATCGATGTCCATCGCCTCCCACGGATCGGTGGTCGCGAAGGCGCCGAGTTCCTCGTGGAGCGTTAGCATTTCGCGAGCATTGGTCTTGAGATTGCTCGCCGACCAGTCGGGCAGGACGCTGTCATAGCTGTGCAACCCGGCGAAGGTCGCGCTGACCGGATTGCGCCGCCAGAAGTGCGCGAAGAAGGCGTCGAGCCCCAGCAGAGGCTCGCTCAGTGGCTCACTCACGCGTTGGTCACGCGTTGCTCACGCTTCGAGCGGAATCGAGATCCAGCGACGCTCGCGGAACGATTGCTCCACGGCGTTGATCAGCTCCTGCACATGCGCGCCATCTTCGAAATTCCCTTCGTTTTCCGGGCCGTCACTCAAGATCTCCGTGATGAACGAGCTCACGAGGTTCGCATAGAAGAGCGAGCGCCACGATTCGCGCGCGCTCCCACCGGGCGGATAGAACTCCTGCGGAATCGCAATGTCACGGAACTCCACCTGGTCGGCCTTGGCACCCTTCAGCGTTTCGGCGACGCCATTCTCTTCCACGAGGCGGCAGATGAGCGCGCCCTCGCTGCCATACACACGCGCTTCGAGGCCGGGATAGTTCCCCACGGTCACGAAGCTGGTCTGGATCGACCCAATCGCGCCGCTGGCGAACTCGCCAATGAAGATGTCGCCGTCATCAATGTTCATGCGCATCATTTTCCCGGTCGCGCGCACCACGCGATCGGGAATGAAGTTCTTCATCGTCCCCACCACCTGTTCGAACCGGCTGCCCATGAAGAGGTGGCCGAGGTCCATGATCGGCGCGCCATACCCTTCGAGCGACGACACCTGGATCACTGACTGGTCGGCGGTGTGATCCACCTGGCGCAGCGGGTTCTGCGGGTCGAGCCACTGTGAGTTCTGCTCGTAGCCATTGAAGATGAACGGCTTGCCCACATAGCCCTGATCAATGAGCGCCTTCATGTACTGCATGGCCGGGCTGTATCGAAAGGTGAAGCCGAGCTTTGTCTTGAGCCCCTGCGCGCGCGCGAACGCCGCCGCGCGGAGCGTTTCCTTGTAGTCGTAGGCGACGGGCTTTTCGCAGAGCACATGCTTCCCCGCCTTCAGCGCCGCCCAGCTCAGTTCCGTGTGCGTCGCGCTCGGCGTGCACACGTCTATGAGATCGATATCGGCTCGCGCAATCAGTTCCTCATGCGAACCGTACACATTCGGGATGTTGAACTCGGCCGCGAACTCCTGCGCCTTTTCGATCAGCGGATCGGCAATTGCCACGAGCTCGCAGCGATCATCGCGCTTGAAGCCGGGGATGTGCGCGAACTTGGCCCACGCACCGGCGCCGAGGACTCCGACGCGCACCTTGCGCCCGCGCACGGTTTTGAACGGAACGGTTGGCATCAGTTAGGTCAGTCGATGATCGCGGACTTGTCGCCCGGAAGGAGAAGTGCGCGATGCGCCCAGATGGGGGCAATGCCGTTGAACATCACGCGTTCGTGAAAGGCCTTGAGGTCGAACGCACTCCCCTGCTTGGCCATGACGTCCTTGCGCAACTTGAGAAAGCCGCGCTTGCCGAGGAAATAACCGCCGTAGGTGGGATCGTAGGCGCTGCGATCGGCCTCGCGTTTGGCGCTGGTCGCATTGAGAAAGGCTTCCTTCTCAAAGCATTCCTGCGCCTGCTCGAGCGTCCACTGTTTGGTGTGCACCTTGATGCCGGAGAGGAGCCGGCAGATGCGCATCAGCGCGTCGCTCTGCTGCGCCATCACGTAACGGGGATTCTCCGCGCCGCCGTAGCCCCGGTCGGCGACCAGTTGCTCGGCATAGTGTGCCCAACCGTCCTGGCCCGACGACGGCTGCGGAAAGGGATTCAGCCCGATCCAGATGCGGCGCACCTTTCCCGGCGTCTTGCGCATGTAGATGGAGTGCAGCCAGTGCCCCGGCATCGCCTCGTGCGACGACGTGATCGCAACGCCGTACTTGCTCACGCGCGAGAGCATCGCCTCGTCGCCTTCGGGCGTGCCCGTCGTCTTCGGCTCGTTCACGTAGTAGTAGCTCTTCACGGGCACCGCTTCGAGCGGCGGTGATGCGTGCATGGATGCCGCGCCGATGTCGAAGGGCTGCGACTGCGCGACAATCACGTGCTCGTCGGTTGGCACCGTGGCCAGATTCTTCGCGCGCACGAACGCCGTGAGTGAATCAACGATGCGCTGCGTGAACGCGATCACGCCGCCAAGTGGCGGATGAGGGTCGCCGCTGCGATCGCGAAATACTTCGACGGCATCGCGCTTCGGATCGACTTTCGCTGCGGCGGCGCGGAACGCGGCCTGACTCGCCTTCAGCTCCCGTTCTCCTATACGCACCATCTCATCAAGCGGCGTATCAATCAGCTCCTCGGCCAGGAAGCGCCGCGAGAGGGCCATCGCGCCGACGGTGAAATCGCCATTTGCCTTGGGAAGGACTTCCTTCTCGAGGTAGGTGGCGTACGCGTCTATCAATGGTCGGGCCGCATCGGCGGCCTTGAAGAGCGAATCGCGCAGCGCCGGAGTACCTCCATCGGCAAAGGCGAGGCGCAGGTCGCCACCGAGCACGCCTGACGCGCCGCGGAACATCGTGATTCCGCGCTGCGCAAAGAGCTTCGGCGGGTTCGCAATGTTCGTTTTCGCCGCTGCGAGCAGCTTGGGCAAATCGCGTAGCTTCGCGATCACGCGACGCATGCGAACCGGCGCCGGCGAACTCTCCATCACCATCAGGTTATGTACGCCGTCAGCGAGCGACGACGCGTACAGCATCGGGTTCCGCTTCCAGTTTTCCAGCGTTTCCTGCTCGAGCAGCCAGCCGTCAATGATGCCGTCCAGGATCCGTTGGTCCACGCGCTCGTCGGGCGTGAGCTTGCCGGCGTCGAAGGCGCGCAGCTCCGAACGGGCGCGCTTGAGATTGTCGATCTCCTTCTTGATGCCGGCCGTGGAAAAGTCTTCCAGCAGGTCGTCGTGCGAGTGAATGCCATTGCCGCCGGCGATGGACGGATGGTGCCGCGCAAAGCCGTCGAGGTACTTGTCCACGAAGGCCGCGAACTCGGGCGAGGGCTTGGCCTGTGTCGCGGGCGAAGTGAACCCGCCAAACGGAATGACGAAAAGCAGCGACGCGAATAGCGCTGGTGCGGTGCGCAGGGATTTCACGATTTCGAAGGTCAGGGAGCGGTCTGGTATTCTTTTTTACGGCGCACGTACAGCGTCTTTAAGCTGCCCCCCGGTGGAAGCCACCGCAACCAAATAGAAGGGAAACCCGTCGACATTGACCCTCCGTGCGGCTGACAGGGCTAATTTTATGGGAACCGTGCACACACTCCGCGTCGTTTTCGCGCTGGGCCCGCTGGCCCTTTCGCTCCTCCGCGACCACCGCCGGTGGTTGTTTTGGGGCACCGGTGTGGGGCGATCGCCCGAGTTCCACGCGCGGCGCGCGAAGCGGCTCGTGGACGCAATCAGCGGACTTGGCCCGAGCTTCGTGAAAATCGCGCAGGTGTTCGCGTCCCGGTCCGATCTCATTCCCGAGCCCTACCTCGGGCGGCTGTGCACACTCGTCGATCAGGTGCCGTTCCTCCCCTTCGAGACCATCGAGCGCGCGATCGTGGAATCGTACGGCCGGGGCGCAGACGAGCTTTTTGATTCATTCGAACGTGAGCCAGTCGCCGCCGCGTCGCTCGCGCAGGTGCACCGCGCGCGGCTGCGCGGCGAGACCGTCGCGGTAAAGGTGCTCCGCCCCGGCGTTGAGGCGCAGGTGGCCGCCGACATCCACGCGGCACGGCAGATCCTCCATTTCCTCGACCGCTGGTGGGGCCACCCGCACATCAAGAGCGAACTCATCGCCCTTGCTGCGTTCGAGACCCGCGTGCGCGAAGAGGTCGACTTCCGCCTCGAGGCTGGCTACGCGATGGCCATTCGCGAGAACTTCGCCGAGAGCGACCGGGTAGTGATTCCGCGCGTGTACGAAGACATGACGCGACAGCGCGTGCTCGTCATGGAGTTCATGCTCGGCACCCGCATCGACAAGCTCGACCCTGCGGTCGTGGATGTGAAGCGCGTCGTGCAGACGCTGGTGGAGCTCTACATCCAGATGGAGTTGATTGACGGGCTGTTCCATGCCGATCCGCATCCGGGCAACCTGATGCTCGACGCCGAGGGGCGGATTGTGCTGCTTGACTTCGGCGCCGTGGTGCGCGTGCCGCTCTCGCAGCGGCGGGCGCTAGTGCATACGTCCATCGCGGCCATTCGGCGCGATGCCGAAGGCGTAGCTCGCGGCTTTGCCGACATGGGCCTGCTCGCGCCGGACACCGACCCGCGCGACATCAAGTGGATTGCCGACCTGCTGATCACGAACGCCTACGCCAAGACCACTGCGCGCGAGCGCATTGACACCCTGCTCGCCGATCGTGTCCTCAAGACGCTCTTCGATTCGCCTATCACGCTGACCGAAGAGGCGGTGTACTTCGCCCGCACCGCGGCGCTGATCGAAGGGATCGGTACGCGCTATGATCCGTACTTTCAGGTCGTGCCCATCGCGAGCCCGGTGGTGCTTCGCATGCGCACGAAGATTCTCCGCTCACTCGGCGAAAACGTGCAACCCAACCTCCAGGAAGTCGCCACCGTTGCGGGCTACGCGCTTGGGCGAGCGGCGCGCTGGATGAAGGATCGCGTGAAGGGCCGTCGCAACTAGTCGAAACACTCCCCTACCGTTCGGAGCTATTCAATGCGTGTTCGTGCTGCTCGCCTGATTGTCGCCTCATTGATCGCCGCCACACCGTCGTTTGCACAGACTGGCGCGATCCCGCCAGTCGCCGAGCAGATAGCCGCGGCCGTGCTGCCGCTTCCGGCAGAAATGCGCGCCGGCGCGATGATCATGGGCTACAAAACGAAGGACAAGCTCGAAACACTGCGCCCTGGCACGAACGGGATGATCTGCCTCGCGCTCTATGTGTCGCGCCCTGACTTTCACGTCGCCTGCTACCACAAGGGGCTCGAGCCGTTCATGGCGCGTGGCCGTGACATCCGTGCGACGATGGGTGCCAAGGCGAACGTAGATTCCATCCGCTTCAAGGAAATCGCCGACGGCAAGCTGAAGATGCCGAAGCAGGGCGCGCTCTATTCGCTCACCGGCAAAAAGGAGCAGTGGGATCCGAAGGCAGGCACCGCGACTGGCATCGCCCCGCTCGCCGTGGTCTACATGCCCTTCGCAACGACGGAAGAGACGGGGCTTTCATCCGCGCCGCAGAAGAGCGGGCCATGGATGATGTTCCCCGGCACTGCCAAGGCACACTTGATGCTGATGGGAGCGATGTAGGCAGCATCGCTGGCCGCGTCACTCGGCTTTTGCGAGGCTGCCGTGGATCCACGCACCAGCGAACATGCCGGCCATCGCCCAAAGCACGGGCCAGTTGCCTACACCGATGCTGGCCACTGCAGGACCTGGGCACACACCGCTCAGCCCCCAGCCGATACCGAAGATCGCCGCACCAATCACGGTATCGCGGCTCATGACTGAGACGTGCGTGTTGAACTGACCGCCCGCCAGCGGGCGCGCGAGCAAACGCGGGGCGAATCGGTAGGTGAGCAACGTCACGCCCGCCGCGCCACCGAGGACGAGCAACAGGCCAAAGTTGTTCCACTGCAGGAAGGCCAGGATCACCTCCGGCTGCACCATCGTCGAGAGCGCGAGTCCGAATCCGAATAGCGCTCCGCCTACGAACACGGAGGCCAGCCTGATGGCGTTCATCGGGCCAGCATCCTGGCCGCGACCTGCGCGATCAACATCGCCGTTGCGAGAAAGGTGAGCACGGCGATGAGCGACGGCAGCTGCAGCGATGCGAGACCGCAAATACCGTGGCCCGAGGTACAGCCGCCCGCGCGGCGCGCGCCATACCCGATGCAGACGCCACCGGCCAGGAGCCGCCACCATGGCACTGTCGTGACGATCCCGTCAGCAGGTGCCGCCCAGATTCGCCACGCGAATGCGCCGGCAATCAATCCCGCCGCGAGGACCAGCCGCCAACTTCGGGCGTTGACGAACTTCTGCTGCTGGAAATGCGGCGCGCGCGTGACGTACGACAGGGTCGTCGTAAACACCGAACTCATGCCACCGATGATCCCCGCCATCACGAACAGGAGCGAAACTCCCGTTCCCATGATCAGGCCACCGGCAAGGAACTGCGTCCATCCATCAGGAAACAGCGTGGCCATGTTCATTTGGCCCGATTGGTCATGAAAGTCCGAGCTCCTTCACCGCCGCCGCAACATCTTCGGCGTGCCCATCGATCTTCACCTTCGAGAAGATCATCCGCACCACACCATCAGGGCCGACGATGTACGTAGTGCGCTCGACGGCCATGTACTTGTGGCCATACAACATCTTCTGCACCCAGATGCCATACCGCTCGGCGACCTTGTGCTCGGCGTCGACGAGCAGCGTGAACGGCAGGTCGTTCTTCTTCTTGAAGTTGACGTGCTTGCGTGCCGTGTCGGGTGAGATCCCCAGCACCACGGCATTCATCTTCTTGAAGCGCGGCAGGCGGTCGCGGAACTCGCACGCTTGCTGCGTGCAGCCGGTGGAGCTGTCCTTGGGGTAGAAGAAGAGCACCACCGTCTCACCCAGATAGCTCTCGAGCGACACGTGTTCGCCGCGATCGTCAAACAGCGTAAAGGCCGGGAGCTTGCTCCCGACGCGAATCGTGCGCGGCATCAGTCGGCCAGCTGCTAGCGGGGCGAGCCGGAGCTCACGGCCGGAGGAATCGGCTCCTGCGGAGTGGAGCGGAACATCACGCGAAGGAGGAATCCGTACAAGACCATGCAACCCACCGTGCCCAACGTCGCACCGCCCAACACGGCGCGTCCAACGGCCTGGTCCGCCGATAGCTGCGGCGCCAAGGCGCAGCAGATCAGGGCGAACGAGATCACGACGCCGCTGGCGAGGAGTGCGGTCCAGAACGATTTGCGCAGCGCCCGGTCGTGGTCCAGCTCCCACATCAGCGTCGAGAAGTGCACGAGCCCTTCGGAGCTCGTTGCGCTGCTCGCACCCGGCTGAAGCAGATCGCCATAGTGTTTGGCCAGGTCGCGAAAGCTTCGGCGCGCGTAGAGATGGTTGATGTAGAGCGGGCTCATCGTCTCGTGCGGCACTTCCGTGAGCTTCTTTGCCGCGCGCTCGGTGCTCCGCGCCGTTTCCTGCAGCGCAAACAGGACGATGGCGCCGAGCAATCCCATCGCCGCAGAGAGCGTCTGGGCGATGGTGCTCATGGTATAGAAGAGCGCGGACTGAAGACTGGAGTCCATGGCGATTTGCGCTAGCGGCTGCGGGGCGAACGCTTGCGGACGGGCGCCGACTTGGCCTTCGGCTTGGATCCGCTGCGCTGCGGCGACGCCACCAGCGGCTCACCACCCATGAGCGCGGCCATGAGCGCCTTCTGGACGTGCAACCGGTTCTCGGCTTCGTCCCAGACGCGGCTATGCCGGCCATCGATCACCGACGC
Organism: Gemmatimonadota bacterium; assembly: GCA_026387935.1. Taxonomy (GTDB): domain Bacteria; phylum Gemmatimonadota; class Gemmatimonadetes; order Gemmatimonadales; family Gemmatimonadaceae; genus Fen-1231. The sequence continues at coordinate 48,395 of JAPLKU010000018.1, forward strand.
CGCGACTTCCTGACCACGATGCGCCGGAAGGCAGTGCAGAAAGATCGAGCCTTTGGCCGTGCGCGCCATCAGCCGGTCGTCAACGATGTACCCTGCGAACGCGATCTCGCGCATTTTCTGTTCTTCTTCGTGCCCCATCGAGGCCCACACATCCGTATTCACCACGTGCGCACCCTCGGCGGCTTCGCGCGGGTCGCGCGTGAGTATCACGGTGGTGTGCTTCTGCGCGCGCTTGAGCAGCAGCGGATCGGGGTCGAATCCCTCAGGGCACGCGATGCGCAACTCGAACCCGAGCCGCGCGGCAGCGTCGAGCCAGGAGTTGGCCATGTTGTTGCCGTCGCCAATCCAGGCGATGCGCTTGCCTTCGTATGTGCCGAGGGACTCGTTGACTGTGAGCAGGTCAGCCATGATCTGGCAGGGGTGCTGCACGTCGGTGAGCCCGTTGATCACCGGGATGTCGGCGGCGCGTGCGAACTCCTCGACGTCGGCGTGATCGAAGGTGCGGATCATGATCCCGTCGCACATGCGCGAGAGCACGCGCGCGGTGTCGGCGATGGGCTCGCCGCGGCCAAGCTGCACGTCGCGCGGGGAGAGGAACAGTGAGTGCGCGCCGAGCTGCCAGGCGCCAACCTCAAACGACACGCGGGTGCGCGTGGACGATTTCGTGAAGATCATCGCCAGCGCCTTGCCGGCGAGGGGCTTCTTTTTGTATTTGCCCGCCTTCATCCTCGCCGCGAGCGCAAAGAGCGCGTCAAGCTCGGGCTTGTTAAAGTCGTGGATCGTGAGAAAGTCGCGGTGCGGGCGCATCGGAGACCAAATCTACCGCGAATTGCGGGTATTTGGACTGTGTGGCGGGGGATTGATACCTCGGCCCGCCGAGCGTACGGTTAGGGTAGCCTCAGGTCCCAAACTGAGGACGGTTGATGCCCGTTGCCATTCGTCTGTCCAAGAACTTCTATGACCGGTTTGGCGATGAGGCCGCCGGCGAACTCGTCACCGCGCTGAATACCGTGGACCTCGCGTACCGCACCGAGTTGAAGGACGTGTATGCCCAGAAATTCGCGTTGTTCGACGCGAAGCTGGAGCAGCGGTTTGCGGAGCAGGATGCAAAATGGGAGAGGCGCTTTGCCGAGATGGACACGAAGTGGGAGCGACGGTTCGCGCGGCTCGAGGCCAATCTCGCCGAGCGCGAAACGCGAATCATGCGGTGGGTACTGGGCTTCTGTGCCGCCAACACGCTGACGCTGATCGGTCTGATTTTCGCAGTCCTCCGCGCCCGCTAGCCCGCGCCTACTTCACCCCCGCCAGCGCCTCCCGCAGCCGGGGCATCAACGCCTTGATGTCCGCCGGCGACACCGCGCCCGCCGAGAGCCGGAACCACCCCGTCTCCTCACGAGCGCCGAACGCCTGGAACTGCACCGCCGCGAGCCCCGCCGAGTGCAGCAGGTAGCGGCGAATGTCCTCGTTGGTCTGGAGCACTGTGCCATCCGGCGCGCGCTTGCCGTTCAGTGCGAACTGCGCGCTCAGGTAGATCGCCCCCTGCGGTGGCGTCGAGTCCACTGGGAACCCTTCCCGCTTGAGCGCGGCGATTCCGTCGGCGAGCAGATTGAGTCGCTCCTCGAGCGCCGGCAGCATCGTCTTGTGGAACTCGCGAATCGCAGCTGAATCGGCCAGCATCTCCGCGGTTGCGAGCTGTTCCGCGCGCGGAGCCCATGCGCCAATGTGCGCGAGCAGGTCGCCCATGGCCTTGATCACGTCGGCGGGGCCGACTGCCCAACCCACCCGAACGCCGGTGGCCGCGAACGACTTGGAAATGCCGTCCACATACACGGTGTACTTCGCCATCTCCGGCCGCAGTCCCGTGGGCGTGAAGTGCTTCGCGCCGCCGAACGTGAGCATCCAGTACATCTGGTCGAAGAGCACAAAGAGCGGACGTTCCCGCGAACCACCTGCCTCTCGCCGCGCATTCTCTGCGAGGACTGCGTCGCAGATGCCGCCGAGCTGCTCCTCGGTGAACATCGTGCCGGCGGGATTCATCGGGGAGTTCACAATGAGGAGCCGCGCACCACGCAGCGAATCGCCGAGCGACGCCGCAGTTGGCAGAAATCCCGACTCTCGCCCACACGGCACTTCGACGGGCGTCGCGAGCAACATCGGCGTGTAATACTCGTTGCTCCAGCTCGGCGTGGGATACACCACGCGGTCGCCGGCATTCACCAAGGCGTGATACGCGCCGTAGATGACTGGACGGCCGCCGGCGCAGATGAGCACACCGTCGAGCGGGACGTCGAAGCCGAGCCATTCCTTGTAGAAGGCGACGACGGCGTTGCGGAGCTCGGGCAAGCCGGTGGACGGCGGATAGTTGGTCTGGCCGGCCTGCAGCTGCTTCGTGATGCCAGCCGAGAGCTTGGCGGGCACCGGAAACTGCGGCGGCGCAAAATCACCGACGGTGAGATTGCACACGGGTTTCCCCGATGCGATGAGCTCGCCTACTTCCGCGGCGATCCGCAGGATCTGCGACCCCTGCATGCTCCGCGCCAACGCTGACAGCCGTTCACTCACAGGATGTACCTCCGAAGATCCTCGTCTTCCGCGATGGCCTTGAGGCGCTCGCGCACCACCTTCCCGTCCACCTTGATTGGCGCCGTGCCCCGGTCGGGCAGCTCGTACATCACATCTTCGAGCAGCGTCGTCATCACGGTGTGCAACCGGCGCGCACCGATATTTTCCATTTTCGAATTCACGTGCGCTGCCATGCGCGCGATCTCCGTGATCGCGTCGTCCGTAAACTCCAGCGACGCACCCTCGGCCGCCACCAGCGCCGCGTACTGCTTGGTGAGCGCGTTCTCCGGCTCCGTCATGATGCGCACGAAGTCCGCTTCGGTGAGCGGCTTGAGCTCGACACGAATCGGAAACCGGCCTTGCAACTCAGGAATCAGGTCGCTGGGCTTCGACACATGAAATGCGCCGGCCGCCACGAAGAGCACATGGTCTGTTTTCACCATGCCGTACTTCGTCGGCACGTTTGAGCCTTCGACAATCGGGAGCAGGTCGCGCTGCACGCCTTCGCGTGAGACATCGGGGCCGCCCATCTCGCCCTTGGCACCGGCGATCTTGTCGATTTCGTCGAGGAAGATGATCCCAAGTTTTTCGACGCGTTCCATGGCGTCGGCAATCACGTCGTCGTGATTGATCAGCTTGTCGTATTCCTCGTCGAGCAGCACGCGCCGCGCTTCGGCCACTGTCGTCGTCCGCTTCTTCTTGCGCTTGGGCATCAGCTCGGAGAGCATCTCGCCGAGGTTGCTCATGGCGTCTGGCGCGCCGGGCTGGGTGCCCATGTCCATCATGGGCGGGCCATGCTGCGTGACTTCGATTTCCACTTCGCGCTGCTCGAGCTGCCCGTCGAGGAGCAACTGCTTCAGCTTGTCGCGCGTACGCTTGTGGCGCTCCTTTGCGGCGTCCTGCTCGGCGGTGACGTTCCCCTCACTCGACGCAACGAACACGCGTTCGGTGCCACCGGTATCGGACTTCGCGGGAACCTCAGCGGGCGCGGGCAGCAGTAAATCCAGCAAGCGGTCGTCCACCTTGTCGTGCGCGAGATCTTCGACTTCTTGCTCGCGCTCAGTGCGGATGAGATCAATCGCGCTCTCAACCAGGTCGCGCACCATGCCTTCGACGTCGCGGCCCACGTAGCCAACCTCGGTGAACTTCGACGCTTCAACCTTGATGAACGGCGCGCCGGTGAGCTTCGCGAGACGGCGCGCGATTTCTGTCTTGCCCACACCGGTGGGCCCGATGAGGATGATGTTGTTCGGCGCAATCTCTTCCCGGATGCCCTCGGGCGCGCGCTGGCGGCGCCACCGATTGCGCAGCGCGATGGCCACGGCCTTCTTGGCGTCGGCCTGACCAATGATGTAGCGGTCGAGCTCCGCCACGATCTTCTTCGGCGTGAGGTCGGCGAGGCGCGCGAGCGCCTGTTCAGTGCGGTTCGTCGCCATCCTGCCTACTGCTCCGGCTCGAGGACGGTGATGTTGGTGTTCGAGAAGATGCAGATCTCGCCGGCAATCGTGAGCGCCTTCTGCACGATTTCCTTCGGCGAGAGCTTCGTCTCACGGAGCAACGCGCGCGCGGCTGACTGCGCATACGGGCCGCCTGAGCCAATTGCGATCACGCCATCTTCGGGCTCGATCACTTCGCCGCTGCCGGAGAGCACGAAGCCGTGCTTCGTGTCCGCCGCGATCAGCTGCGCTTCCAGGCGCCGCAGCACGCGATCCGAGCGCCATTCCTTGGCGAGTTCGACGGCCGCGCGCGGCAGGTTGTCGGGAAAGCGGTCGATCTTTTCCTCGAACTTGTCGAAGAGCGTGAACGCGTCGGCGACGGCACCGGCAAAACCCGCGATCACCTTGCCGCCCTTGAGCACGCGCACCTTCACAGCGTTGGACTTTACGACTGTGTCACCGAGCGTGACCTGACCGTCGCCGCCGATGGCAACGAGGCCGTCGCGGCGAACACAGAGAATGGTGGTGGCGTGAAACTGTTCCATGAGGGAAAGCTAACGGGAGTTGGCAGCTGGCAGCTGGCCGTCCGCAGTCCATGACCCGGCGGCGTGGGTTGACGGTCGAGCGCCGCCGCGCGAACATGCCTCTATGCCATCCCCAATCAGTTACGCCGACGTGCTCGCCGCCAGCGAGCGCATTCGCCCCTACCTGCCCCCCACGCCGCTGCGTGAATACCCGCAGCTCAATGCGTTAGTGGGACACGACATCCGGGTCTGGGTCAAGCACGAGAATCACCACCCGACCCAGAGCTTCAAGATCCGGAACGGCCTCTCCGTCGTTACCGCCCTCACGGCGGAAGAACGCGCCCGTGGCGCAATTGGGGCCAGCACAGGCAACCATGGCCAGGGCGTTGCCTACGCCGGCAAGCTGCTCGGCGTGCCGGTGGCTATCTGCGTGCCAGAGCGGAATAACCCGGAAAAGAACGCGGCGATTCGCGCCTACGGCGCCGAACTCATTGAAGCGGGTGCGAACTACGACGAAACGATGGTGGTCTGCGCCCGCATCCAGGCCGAACGTGGCATGACGCTGGTGCATTCGACGAATAACCGGAATGTGATCGCCGGCGCTGGCACGATGACGCTGGAGATTCTCGAACAGGAACCGTCCGTCGACGCAATCATCATCGCGCTCGGCGGCGGATCGCAGGCGGTTGGCGCGTTGACCGTGGTCGCCGAACGCGCGCCGCACGTAAAGGTGTACGCCGTAGGCGCGGAAGGCGCACCGGCCCAGTACGAGTCATGGCGCCAGGGCAAGCGACTCACCGGTCAGAAGATCGGAACGTTTGCCGAAGGCATCGCCACCGGCTCGGCCTATGAGCTGACGTTCGATGCGCTCAAGGCCGGCCTCGCCGACTTCATCACGGTCAGCGAAGATGCGATCTACGATTCACTCCGCGACCTGATCCGTATCACGCACAACGTGCCCGAAGGGGCCGGTGCGGCCGGGCTCACCGGGCTGCGCGTGCTCGCGCCGCAGCTCGCCGGGAAGCGGGTGGCCATCATTCTGTGCGGCGGCAACCTCTCGATGGCGTCGCTGAAGGTAGCGTTGCAGGGTGCATAGGCCCCGCCGACAGGGGATTTCTTTTACTTGACAAAAGCAACGAACTGATTGATTTTCCCTGCGACGGAGGGAAAATCAATGCTGAATTTCGTCCCGGTCGCCCGCGTGGCGGCCGTGCGCCGGTTCAATCACTTCTATATCGCCCGCGCCGACCTGCTCGGTGATCGCCATCAGGGCAGCGCGTTCTCGCTCGGCGAAGGGCGACTGTTGTTCGAGCTCGCGCACGGTGACGCGCCCACGGCAACGCAACTCTGTTCCGTCCTGCGGCTCGACGCCGGCTACGTAAGCCGCGTGCTGCGGGACTTCCGGCGGCGAGGGCTGGTGTCGCGCACGACATCGCCGACCGACAAGCGCGAAAGCCTGCTCTCGCTCACGGCCAAAGGGCGTGCGGCCTTTGCCCCGCTCGAGGCCGGCGCTGCCGCCCGGATGAAGAAAATGCTCGGCGTGCTCGCACCATCGGCGCAGCAGGAAGTGATCACGGCGATGCAGACGATCGAAGCGGCGCTCACGCAGCCGGTGGCGGGCGATACGATTGCCAACCCTCGGGCCGGTGCCGGGGGCCCTGCCGCTGCCCGCCGACGCGCCAGCGAAGTCGCCACGCCGCGCCTCCGCGCGTCCATCACCCTCCGCCGCCACCGCCCCGGAGACCTCGGCTGGGTCGCGAGCCGCCATGGCGCGCTCTATGCCAAGGAATACGGTTACGACCACCGCTTCGAAGGCCTCGTCGCCAGCGTGATTGGCGAGTTCGTCGCGAACTTCGACCACACGCGCGAGCGGTGCTGGATTGCCGAGCTCGACGGCACGCCGGTGGGTTCAGTGTTTCTCGTGAAGAAGTCAGAAGCCGTCGCGAAGCTGCGCCTCTTGCTCATCGAACCATCCGCGCGCGGCTACGGAATCGGGAAGAAACTCGTGCGCACCTGCACGACGTTCGCCCGCTCACGTGGCTACGAGGCGATCGAGTTGTGGACGCAGAGTGATCTGTACGCGGCGCGCGTGATCTACACGCGCGAGGGCTACCAGCTCGTCGGCTCCGAAGCCCACTCGATGTTCGGGCCTGTCGGCGTGGCGGAGACCTGGCGGTTGGAACTCACGCCCGCGGATGCGCCTTCTTGTAGACCTGCTTGAGCCGCTCCACGCTCGTGTGCGTGTAGATCTGCGTCGTTGATATTGACGCATGGCCGAGCAGCTCCTGCACGGCACGCAAATCGGCCCCAGCGTCCAGCAGGTGCGTGGCGAACGAGTGCCGCAACGAGTGCGTCGAGAGCCCTGCCCCTTCGTCCACCTGATGCAGCCACTTCGACACTTCCTGCTGAATTCCGCGCACACTGATTCGCTTGCCGCGGAGGTTCAGGAACACCGCGGTGCGATCGGCCTTGGGGCCGAGCTTGGCGCAGAGCATGTCGCGCACGCGCTCGTACTCGCGCAGCGCCAGCTGCGCATGGTCACCAACAGGAACAATGCGTTCTTTCCTGGCCTTGCCGCGAACTTTCACGAGCCCGGCGAGCAGATCGAGGTCCTGCCGGTTCACGCCGCGGAGTTCTGAAAGGCGCAGGCCTGCGGAATAGAACAGTTCAAGGATCGCGAGGTTTCGCACGTCCTGAAACTTCCCTTCACTCGCCCGCGTCTGCAGCGCCTTGAAGAAGGTGTGCAAGAAACGCACGCATCGCGAGGCGATCCACCTTTTCCCATCCCCACTCACCCTCGCCAAAGTACGGGCCCACAAACCCCGCGAACTCGGACAAGTCGCGTGCGTATGCCTTGACCGTATTCGGCGAAACATCGCGCTCCTTGGCGAGATGCTCGAGGAACTGCGCGACCAGGTCTGGCGCTGCGTCTACCACCCGATCACCAGAAGTAGCGCCGCCACCCCGTCGCCTGATGGCGCCGCATCATGTGCAGGTACATGAGAAATCCACTGATCGACATGATCGCGAGCGCGAGCCCCCACCCCATCGCGAACACCAGTCCACCATCGCCGAACCACTCGCCGCTGTGCAACCGGTAGAGCAACGGCTTGTCGGCGTATGATTCCTCGGAGAGCAGTGCGCCGGTTTTCGCATCGAACTGCAGCTGACGGTCTTCACCACCGCCGGGCTTGCCGAGGAAGATGTTCACGACCGGCTTGTCGCCCTTGAGCTTGAGCTCGACCTTGTCCACCGGGGCGCCCGGAGCCTTGGCAATCGCACCCGCGATGGCGACTCCAACGGCCGTCGCAATCGCCGGATCACTCGGAACCAGCGTGACCGCACTGGTCACGTCGCGAAGCCGTTCACGCTCGGACTCTTCTGCGCCGAAAAACTCGGTGAACGCCACGAGGAAGCCCGTGATCGATACCCAAGCGAGGAAGAGCGCCGCGATCGTGCCGATCCAACGGTGCCACTTGCGGTAGAAACGCATGTCTAGGTCCATGATGCAAACATTAACGCCAAACGGGGTGCGCCTGCTGGACTGGGCGCATAGAATTGGGTCATGATCCTCGGCGTTGCGGGAATGATCGGGTGTGGCAAGACCACCCTTTCGCGCGCCCTTGCCCAGCGCTTCGGGCTGCAACTCGCGCTTGAGAGCGTGGACGACGACAACCCGTGGCTCGGCCAGTTCTACTCAGGCACCGAGGGCATGCGGAGCTACGGCCTGCACCTGCAGCTCCACTTTCTGGCCACTCGCTTCAAAGCCATGCGCCGTATGCGCGCGATGGGTGGCAGCTGGGTGCTCGACCGCACCTGGTACGAAGACGCCGAGATTTTTGCGCGCGGCTTGTTTGAAGAGGGACTGATGGGCGAGGCGGACTGGACGCTCTACGAGCAGCTCTACGCCGAGTTGCTCCATGCTCCAGCGGCGCGCCCGCCCCGGCTGTTGCTGTACCTCGAAGGCCCGCTCGATACGATCCTGGGCCGCATTGCCACGCGCGGGCGCCCGGGTGAACGCGACGCCGATCCCGAGTACTTCACGGCGCTGCACGACCGGTACTCGAAGTGGATCAGCACCTTCACGCGCTGTCCTGTGCTACGCCTCAACGTACGCGAATACGATGTGGTCAGCGATCCCAATGCCGCGGACCGCATCGTGGCGGAGGTGCGCCGGCAACTCGAGGGCGAGCTGCCTCAGACCGAGCTCTGGCCCGCCCCACCGGCCGCGAGCGGCACGCCGCTCGACTCGGCCCAGCCGCGCAGGTCGCGCAACGCACGCTCCGCGTAGAGCGCCTTCTTCTTCGCCTTGTCGCGCGGCGGATCGGGGATTTCTTCAACCAGCCCAAAATTCGCATTCATCGGCTGGAAGTGTTTCGGATCAGCCTCGCGCAAATATCGGTAGAGCGCGCCGAGCATCGTGGTTGGCGGAGGAATCACGGGCGCTTCGCCGCGGAGCAGCCGGTCGAGATTGATCGCGGCGAGCAAACCGGTCGCCGTGCTCTCGGTGTAGCCCTCGACGCCCGTCACCTGCCCCGCGAATAACACCTGCGGATCGTCGCGCAGCGAGAGATGCGGCGTCAGCGACGCCGGCGAGTTAACATAGGCGTTGCGATGAATGGACCCAAAGCGCAGGAACTCCGCGTTCTCGAGTCCGGGAATCATCCGGAACACCCGCTGCTGCTCAGGAATCCGGAGTCGCGTTTGAAACCCAACCAGATTTCGCATGCGGCCCGCGCGGTCCTCAGCGCGGAGCTGCACCACCGCCCACGGACGCCACCCAGTATGCGGGTCTTGGAGGCCCACCGGCTTCATCGGCCCGAACCGCAGCGATTCGGCGCCACGTCGTGCGATCTCTTCCACGGGCATGCATCCGTCGAAGTACGGCACCTTGTCGAACTCATGCGCCGTGAACTGGTCGGCCTCGGCGAGCGCGGCAATGAACGCGTCGTACTGCGCGCGATCCATTGGGCAGTTGATGTACGCGTCCGACTCCCCTTCCATTGTCTCCTTTCCGTACCGCGAGGCACGAAACACGACCGACTCATCGAGTGACTCGGCCGCGACGATTGGTGCGATCGCGTCGTAGAAGGCGAGCGACTCCACGCCGAGCCGCGCCCCAATGCACGCAGCCAGTGCATCGCTGGTGAGCGGGCCAGTCGCGATGATCCCCGGCGACGGGAGCTCCGTGACTTCGCCACGCTCCACGCGAATGCGCGGGTGGGCCATGACGCGATCGTGCACGCCCATTGAGAACAGATCCCTGTCCACGGCAAGAGCAGTACCCGCGGGAATCCGCGCTGCGTCTGCCGCCTCAAGCACGATGGACCCGAGCAACCGCATTTCGGCCTTCAGCAGGCCGTGCGCGTTGGTGACTTCCGTGCTCTTGAAAGTGTTGGAGCAAACCAGCTCCGCGAGCTTATCTGTCTTATGCGCGGCAGTGCCCATTACACCGCGCATCTCGTGCAGCACCACATCGTGGCCGCGCTCCGCGAGCTGCCAGGCCGCTTCGGACCCCGCGAGCCCGCCGCCGATGATGTGGATCAGGTCAGAAATACGCCTGCCACCGCAGCTGCACGTATCGCTCGGTGCGCCGGTTTCCGACCTTTGCGCCACCCTCGAACGTGGTATGCTCGTAGGCGAGCTGCACCTTCGTTTGCCGCGTCATAAACCAGTTGATCGACGCGCCGAGCTCGAGCGCCCGGCGCGGCGCAACAGTGGAATCAGCGTAGAGGGGGAACGCTTCGTCGCCGACATGAACTTGTGCTGCGCGCACACCGACCTGCCATGCGCCCCAGTTGCCTTTTTCGTAATCAAACACGGTCTTGGGAACGATTCCCTCCTGCTGCGACGGCTCGCCAGTGAGGGTGTACTGCAACGTGCCCACCCACGCGCCGGTGTTCACCGTCGTAGTATTCACACCCTTCGACACGACCTGCGTATTGCCGAACCACTCGGCCATCGTGCCAAACGCGCCGTCGTGGAAATGCGCGAACACGTTGTTCTGGGAGTGACGCCCTGTCGCCTTCACGCCGGACCCTTCCGCGTAGCTGAAGAAACTGATTTGCGCCGGAGTCTTGTAGGTCGGCAACTTCGCGCCGGTTGCGCCCGAACTCCGCTCAATGCCGGTCGATCCGTCGTACGCGAGCCCGAACCCCTGCTCCGCACCATTCACCTTCTTCCTGACCGGCTTCCACCAGACGCGGTAGGTGATGTCTTTGTCGTCGTTCGCGTCGGTGTCTTGCGTCGCGCCGCCGTCCGCCGCGCCGTTGAACACGCCGAGCGACAGTTCGAGGTGCTCCTCTGCCACGGAGCCGGTGAGCAGGAACCCGAGATCGCGGCCGCCTTCCATGTTCGATGCGAGCGAGCGCTCGGGCAGGATCTGCGACGAAATCGACATGTAGCGCTCAAGCCCAACGGGCGTCTTCTGCTTGCCGCCGCGCAACCACCAGGTGCCGCCGAGCCCAATGTCCACGTACGCATCCTGGATTGGCGACGGCCCCGACGCGGCGGCGACGTCGTACATCACCCGCATGGCGACGCGCGAATTCAGGTTGGCGTCGAAGATGACGCGGGCCCGGCGCATCGCAATCCCGTTGCTCGATGCGTCATTGGTGTCGTTCAGCACCGTCCGGACGTCGGCCGTCAGATAGCCCCTGATCTTGATCTGCTTGGTGCCGTCTGCCGAATGGATCCGCAGGCCGTCGTCATCATACACGACCTGGGCGCTGTCCTTCGTCGGCGCCGGCGTGCGGGCCTGCGCAAGGAGCGGCGGCGCGGCAAAAACGACAGCGCAGGCCGCGGCCAGCGCGAGGTGGAGGACTCGCGGGGGGTTTCTCATTTCCGTATTTACGCCGGTTGAGGTCAGGTCGTTGCGACTTCGGCGGCGCCTTCAACTGCGCCTTCAGCCGGCTCGGCAACGGCCCACTCATCCGCGCACTTGAGGCAGCGATGATAGCTGCCGCGCGTGCGATTCGACTTCGCCTCGGCACCGATGTTCCCGCACTCCGGGCACTTCTCCGATACCGGCTTGTCCCAGCAGACGAAATCGCACTTCGGGTAGTTCTCGCAGCCATAGAACGCCTTGCCGCGCTTCTTGGACCGGCGCGCCGCAATATCACCACCATCTTTCGGGCACATCACACCCGTCGGCATGGAGCGCGTGCCGCGGCACTTCGGGAAGGTGGAGCAGCCCAGGAACTCTCCCGAACGCCCGCGACGAATGACCATCTGCTTGGTGCACACCGGGCAGATATGCTCGGTGAGGACAGGTGGCACGCGCTCTCCCTTGAGCGGACGCGTGTACTTGCAGGTCTTGGGGTGATGCTCGCAGGCTACAAACGGCCCAAAGAAACCGCCCTTGGCCACGAGCGTTCCGCCGTCGAGCGGGCACTTCTGATTCACGAGCGCCGAGAGGTCGTGCGCTTCCTGAATGAGCGCCTCGTAGTCCACCGCACTGAGCGCCTTGTCGAACGGACCGTAGAAGTCCTTGAGTACGCGCTGCCAACTCATCTTCCCGTCTTCGACCTTGTCGAGTTCGCGCTCCATGCCGGCCGTGAAGCCGACATTGAACTCGTTCGGGAACTGCTTGATCATCACCTTCTCCACCGACTCGCCGAGTGGCGTGGGGAAAAAGCGGCGCTGCTCGAGCTCGGCGTAGTGCCGGTCGGTAAGCGTCGAAATAATGGATGCGTATGTGGAAGGCCGGCCGATGCCAAGCCGTTCCAGTTCCTTCACCAGACTCGCTTCCGAAAAGCGCGGGGGCGGCTCCGTGAAATGCTGGTTGGGCGTGATGGCCTTGACCGGGGCATGCTCGCCCGGCTCGATGGCTGGAAGCGCCTGTTCGTCTTCAAGCGCCTTGCTGTCGCCTTCTTCGCGCGCCTCTTTGTACAGCGAGAGGAAGCCCGCGAATTTGATAACCGAGCCCGTCGCGCGGAACAGGTAGCGACGGTTCTCCTGCATGTCGAAGTCCACCGTGGTCGTATCGAACACGGCCGGTGCCATCTGGCTTGCCATGAACCGCTGCCAGATGAGGGTGTAGAGCTTGAGCTGCTCAGGCGACAAAAACTTCTGCACGGATTCGGGCGTGCGCGTCGGCTCCGTTGGACGGATCCCTTCGTGCGCGTCCTGCGCGTTGGCGTCTTCCGTGGCGCCATAGAACATCGGCACCTTGGCGAGGAAATCCGCCGAGTACTGCTTGGTGAGCCATTCACGAGCGGGCGTCACCGCCGACGCCGACACGCGCGTCGAATCGGTACGCATGTAGGTGATCAGACCCACCGCGCCCTCGGCTTTGCCGAGCTCGATGCCTTCGTAGAGGTTCTGCGCGAGGCGCATCGTGCGCTTGGAGCCAAACCCAAGCTTCTTGGCCGCTTCCTGTTGGAGCGTACTCGTCTTGAACGGCTCGGCGGGATTCTTTCGTCGTTCGCGACGCTTAATGTCCGTGACGTCGAAGGTCTTCTTCGCCTTGAGGTCCTGGATGATGCTGTCGGCCTGCGTGGCGTTTGAGATCTCGGGCTTGAGGCCGTCGATGTGATGCAGCTTGGCGCTGAACTCCAGGGCGTCGTGCGTCAACGTCGCGATCACCGACCAGTATTCCACGGGCTTGAACGCGCGGATGTCGCGCTCTCGCTCCACGAGGAGCCGGAGCGCCACGGTCTGCACGCGGCCGGCCGAGAGCCCCTTCTTGACGGTCTTCCAGAGCACCGGGCTCGCCTTGTACCCCACGAGCCGATCAAGCACGCGGCGCGCCTGCTGCGCATCAACCTTGCGCGTATCAATGTCGCCCGCGTTTTCAATCGCGCGGATGACGGCTTCCTTCGTGATTTCGTGGAAGAGCACACGCTTGATCACGGGCGAACCCTTGCCCATGATCTGTGACTGCACGTGCCAGGCAATGGCCTCACCTTCGCGATCAGGGTCGGTCGCGATGAAGACGGCCTTCGCGCCGCGCGCCGCCTGCTTCAGCTCGGCAACCGTTTTTTCCTTTCCGGGAATCGTGACGTACTGGGGATTGAACTCATCTTCGAGATCGATGCCGAGCGTTTTCGTCGGCAGATCACGGATGTGGCCAACCGTCGCCTTCACCGCGTAGCCGGACCCGAGGTACTTCCCGATAGTCTTGGCTTTCGCGGGCGACTCGACGATGACGAGCGATCGGCCGTGGAGGTTCACGGGCACCGCCCATTCGGCCGTGCTGGGAATGATCACGACTTTCTTGCGCGACTTCTTCTTGACGGGCGCGGCAGACACAACGGCCGCAACATCGGCAACGGTCGCCGGTGCTTTCGCGGCGGCTTTCGGCGCGGCCTTGGGCGCGGCCTTGGGCGCGGCTTTCGCGGCGGACTTGGCGACGGCTTTCGCGACGGCTTTCGCGACGGCTTTCGCGGCGGGCTTGGCTGCAGCCTTAGCCGCTGGCTTCGCAGCGGCCTTTTTCGGCTCTGCCGCAGCCTTCGGCTTTGCGGTCTTCTTTGCGGGGCTCTTTTTCTTAGTTGCCATGTTCCTAGCTGTTCCTAGCTGAAAAGCACAATACGGGGATGCGCGCCTTAACTGACGCCACCACCAGCGGGCTGGTCACTCTATAGATAGCGTGCCTTATAGAAGGCCTATCCTAGCCCGCGCTCTTCCCCCTCGCAAGCGCAACTATAATTGCAATGACCTCTTTTTCGCGCAAGAAGTCGACCTTAACCGTATAATCTGCAAGGAGATACAGATCCTTGCGGTCGGCCAGAAGCTTTTCGAGTTCTGCGAGGGGGTTTTGGCGCCGAAGGAGCGGGCGCGCCGTAGCCTGATCGGCCATCCGTTTCATCGCCCGGGCGGGCTCAACCTGCAGATAAATGACGGTGCCAGGGGGCCTCAGCGCCTCAAGGCAGCCCGGATTGGCGATCCAACCCCCACCGGGGGCCACGACGAAGTTTCCGGCGCTGCGGAGTTCGTCGGTGATCGTGCGTTCCATTGTGCGAAAGCTCTCCTCGCCGCGCTCAACAAAGATCTGCGCGACCGAGGCACCTTCGCGGCGCTCAATCTCGACGTCAAAATCGAGGAAATTGCGACCGAGCGCTTCGGCCACGGCCTTCCCCACGGTCGACTTGCCCGATCCCGGAATCCCCACGAGGACGAGGTTTGGAGTCGTGAGGTCAGCTGCTAAAACGGGTCGAGATGTGCGAAATGTAGGCATCGAAATTTCGGCGCAGTTCGTCAAGTGAGTCGCCGCCGAACTTCTCCGTGAACGCGTCGGCAAGGACCAGCGCCGTCATGGCTTCGGCAATCACACCCATGGCGGGAACAGCGGTCACGTCTGAGCGTTCCGCGGCGGCAGCGGCCGCCTCACCGGTCTTGGCATCGATGGTCGCCAAGGGGCGCATCAACGTGGAGATCGGCTTCATGGCGACGTGCAACACCAGCGGCTCGCCCGTGGTGATACCCCCCTCGAGCCCGCCTGCCATGTTGGTGCGCCGGCGAACATGGCCGGTGCGCGCAAACTCACCGCCCGGCGCCGGCTCGATTTCGTCGTGCACTTCGGCGCCGCTCTTTCGCGCGGCGCTGAACCCCGCGCCGATCTCCATCGCTTTCACGGCGGGAATCGATACAATCGCGCGCGCGAGACGGCCATCGAGTTTTCGGTCCCAGCTCACGTGGCTGCCCAACCCCACCGGCAACCCGCGCACAACCACTTCGCAGATGCCGCCGGCGGTGTTGCCGTCCTTCTTGAGCTTGTCGATGAGCTCGATCATCTGTGCTTCGGCGTTCTTGTCGAGCGTGCGCAGCGGCGATGGATCAGCGGCGGCGTTGATATCCGCCGGGAGGACCTCCGGCGCGGCGGCGTCAATGCCGCCCAAGTGCACGACGTGCGAACCGATCGTGATGCCGAACTCGGCGAGCAGGCGGCGAGCGACCGCCCCCGCCGCCACGCGCGCGGTGGTCTCGCGAGCTGACGCGCGTTCGAGAATATCGCGCGCATCCGCGCGGTCGTACTTGAAGACGCCGCTCAGGTCGGCGTGGCCGGGCCGGACGCGTGTCAGCTGGCGCTTTCGCCCTTCAGTGGCGTCTTCCTCGCGGGGCGCCGGATCCATGATCTCGGACCAGTTCTTCCAGTCCTTGTTGCGAATCAGCATCGCAATGGGCGAGCCCAGCGTCTCGCCGGCGCGCACCCCACTGAGGAACTCGATCGCGTCCTGCTCGATCTGCATCCGGCGGCCGCGGCCGTAGCCCTGTTGGCGGCGCGCCAGCTCGCGATTCACGTCGGCAGCGAGCAACGCGAGGCCGGCCGGCACGCCCTCAATGACGGACACGAGGGCCGGACCGTGCGATTCGCCGGCGGTGGTAAAGCGGATACGGGTCATGCGAGGGGGGTTGTGTTACCGTGCGCGAAAAGCAGCAAGGAAGAGCGGGCCTAGCGTCAAGTTAATCCAACGCGCGAGCGCGTTATGGCTTCCTCGCCGGGCGCACCACTTCGCCGTCGTCCACGATATGCGGCGTGATCAGGATGAGGAGATCCTGCTTGCGCTCCACGATCGACGTCTGCGAGAAGAGCCGCCCGATCATCGGCAGGTCCATGAGCAGCGGGATACCGGACTTGTTGCGAGCAACCTGCGTTTGCGTGAGGCCGGCGATGACGGCGGTCTCGCCGTCGGCGACCAGCACCTGATTCGTACTCTCACGCTTGCTCGTCGTCGGTCCGGCGATGGTCACACTGATCAGCACCTGCTGCTCCGTGTACACGTCGAGCAGGACCTGACGATTGGCCGTGACGTGCGGTGTCACCCTGAGCCGGATGCCGATGTCCTGGCGCTGAATCTGCGGCGCCACCGACGCCAGCTGCCCGGGAATAACCGGCGGAGTGAGCAGGAACGCCTGACTGAGACCTGAGAAGAGATTGGCCTCCTTATTGTCCACCGTCGTCGCGCTCGGCTCGGCCTGCACGTCAGTGAGTTGCACCGAACTCAGTGCGTCGATGAAGGTGGTGAGGTTGAACCCACCGAGCACCATGTTGTGGATCAGGGAGAGCGCCGCATCGCCCTTGTACTGACGCTGCGAGTTGGCCACGCCAATGAAGGCGTCGCCGGCGAGATTGATGCGCTGGTCGCCCGCCGAGCCGGTACGCGGCAGCAGCGCGTTCGAGAAGTTCGTGGCGCTCCCGAGGTCGTAGGCGAAGCCGAGATTTTCCGTGCCCGTACGATCGACCGTGATGATCTTGGCCTTGATGGTGATCTGCGGCGTGCGAACATCGAGATCCCTCATGTACGCTTCGATGTCGTTGAGCCGGGTGACCGTCTCGGTGACGATCACGGAGTTCGTTTTTTCGTCGAAGCCCACGCTGCCGCGCGAGCTGCAAATGGCCCCGCTACCGCCGGCGTTCGCTGCCGACGCCGCTGCTGCCGCCCCACCTGCTGCGCCACCGGCCGCCGGCGCCGCCGAAGCGGCGCTCGCACCGCCTCCACCGCAGCCAGCACCAAGGAGCGACTTCACGGTTTCCATCATCACCTTCGCCTGGGTGTAGTTCACCGGAATGACGCGGGTGAACAACGGCGCTACGGCAGCGAGGGCGTTCAGGTTCTTGTAGCTATCGACCATGATGATGCCCGTCGAATCTTCGATCGCGGCGAGACCGTGGCCGTCAAGGATTTTCTTGAGTGCGATTTCCCACGGCTGATCAACGATCGTAGCGCGAACCGTGCCGGCGACCGTCGGACCAACGACAATGGTCTTGCCGCTGAAATCCGCGAACTGCATGACGACGTCGCGAATGTCGGCGTCCTGGAACGCCACGCTGATGCGCGGCTGCGCGGAGCGACCCTGCGGCTCCGGGTTGCGAGCGGCCGACGCGGGCGGCGGTTCTGATGCACGCGCGCCAGTCTGGCGAGCAAACGTCGGTGCGCTGTTCGACGGCACTTGCGTCGTGACCACCGGCACCGAGATCGGATCGCGGGCGGGCGGCGCGGCGGTGAGTCCCGGTGCGGCTGCGGTCGGCTTTGGCGCCGACGCGGTGGCCACACCGCTCACTGGCGGCTTGCCCTGACCCTGCACCTGCCAGGCGGCAAACTCAGACGGTCCCACCACCAAGACGCGCACCTCACCTTCGGCGCGCACCAAGCGGTACTCGCGCACCGCATTGAGCTCTATCACAATGCGCACGACGTCTGACTTGAACTGGGCAAAGCGGATATTCGAGATACCCGCGCGCTGCACGCCATCATACAGGCGCGGCGCCATACCGAGCGTAGCACCCTTGATGTCCACAACGACGCGCTTGCCACCGTCGAGCGCAAAATCCATCACGTCCACGTCACCGCGAACACCGATAACCACTTCGGCGTGACCCGATCCCGGCACGATGCTCAGGGCGGTCACCACACCGGCATTCGTCGTCGCGGCAGCGGCAGCGGCGACGAATTCGGAAGGGTGTGGAGCGGCCGTTGCGCCTGCCACGCTGGCGAGCAACGCCGCGGAGACGATTGCCGGATAGAATGAAGAATGCCTCATGACTATGGCCTCCGTGGACCCGCGATCGGGCCTTTTCGTGTCTTATCGATGATCAACGTCTCGGATCGGCTGAGACCGAACTCGTCGATACTGAACGTGATGTCTTCCTTCCCAATCTTCGTGACTTTCATGCGGGCCAGGGTCTGGCCGTTGCGCACGCGATAGCTCTCGCCCGTGCTCGCATCAACCAGGAGCGCCACCGAGCGGCGACCTTCCGAGTCGTAGATCACGCCGGTCAGCACCAGATCGGTAATGAGCGGCCGCAACTCACCGGACGCCATGAGGGAGACGAATGGATCGCGGTGCCCGCCCGACGAGTACGCGAACGTTTCGCGGTAGATCGTGACCTGCGATCGGCGCGAACCGCCCAGCTGTACCGAGGCGGCAGTGTCAGACTTCGCGCCCGCCTGGCTTGTCGCGGGCACACCCTTCTGTGGGACCGGTGCTCCCTTTTCATCGCCAACGCTGTTGGTCGCGTTGATCTGGTCGCTCGTCTTTCCGGCGGCCGCCTTGGCTTTGTTGATCGGATTCTGAATCTTCGGAATCGAGACCTGCGCGACGAGGGCGCGAGCGCCGACGAGCGCGAGGATCAACGCCACGCTGATGATGCGCTGCATGAGGCGCGTCATTTACTTCTCGCCCTCAGGCTTGGCCGCGACTTTCGCCGCCGGCTTTGCCTTAGGCGGCGACGTGCGCACGACGTAGGTCTGAATGTCAAACGTCGCCGCGAGCAACTGGCGCCCGGGCTTCTGGTTCCCGGCCGCATTCGGCACGAGCGCAAGATTGATCGGCGCGACCACGCGGCTGAGGGTCGCGATATTCGCGAGCACCTCGGCCACTTCGTGGTAGCTGCCCGCCAGCTTGATCTTGTACCGGTATGTGTCGAACATCTCGCCTTCGATGGGCGGCTGCGGATCAATACCGCCGAGTTCGAGCTTGACGCGACGTGCCGCGTTCGACACCTGCTCGATAAGCCCGGCCACTTCGTTCCCGGCCGGCACGAGCGTGCGCAGCAGGTCGAGGTTGGCGCGAAGGGAATCGGATTCCTTGCGGATCTGCGCGGCCGTTCCACGCGCGAGCTGCGCCTTGGCGCGCTGGTTGGACGCGTTGAGCGTGTCGAGTTGGGCGATCTTCGTCACGAGCGCAACGTTCTGCGGCTCGTCCACGAAGTACCAATACGCACCGCCGCCGAGCAGCATCAGGATGCCGACGGCCAGCATGATCTGGTCGCGTTGGGTCGTGGGAAGTCCCGCCATGATTACCGCACCCCGACGGTCAGCGGAACGCGACGAAGGAACGTCGAGTCCGGCCGGTGAATCTTCATGTCGAGCGTGAACTCTTTCACTTCCTTGTTCGCGGGCTGGACGATCACGTCCGCCGTGCCCGTCAGGTTCACGTTCTCAAGCCAGGGCGAATCCTCAAGCTGACGGATGAATCGCGTGAGCGATTGGATATCGACTGTCTGCCCGATCATGCGGATCGTGATCACACTTGCCGCCGCTTCCTCGGCCTCGGCCTGGGCGGCGGCCTTGGACTTGACGCCGCCGACGCCGGCCTCGACCTCAGGCGAAACGGCAGGCACCGCACTCGTCTGCACCATGGACCTGATCCAGGTGTACGGCGTCAGGGCCTTGTTCACTTCATCCAGAACGTGAGGCCAGACGAAGCGCGCACCATCAATTGATCTGATGATCGCAATCTGCCGCGTGACGGAGTCACGCTGCGCCTCGGCGACGCTGCGGTCTTTGATGACCGATGCGTAGCGCGTGGAATCCTGCACCGCCTTCTGCTGTTCGACGATGAGTGCCGATTCCTTGGCGCTCGTGCGCCAGTACATGAACCCCACACTGCCCAGGCCGAGCACAACGCCCACCGTAGCCGAGATCAACCACGGATCACGAATACGCGAGCCGATGTCGCCCAGTATCGCGCGGAAATCCACCGTCGCGGTAGGTGAGCGCCTCTGCTTGCGTGCGCCTGGGAGAAGATTGATTTCAATCATGGTTCGCTAGGCGTTCGCTAGGCGTTCGCTTGACGCGCGCGCTCAGGCGGGCTGGCGGAGCGCCAGACCGATTGGGAGCATGAGGAGCGGTGCCACTTCGTCTGCGACTAGCGATTCCAGAGCGCCGTCACGAATCTGAAGTGAGGCCAAGGGATTGGCCTGTTCCACCGAGAGGCGCAGACGCGCACCGAGTGCGTCGGCAAGACCCGGAATCCGTGCGCCACCGCCGCAGACATACACGGCGCGGAGATTACTCGCCGACCGAGAGGACGAGGCGAGGAAGGCCACCGCACGTTCCACACCGACGGAGATTTCTTCGCCGCGACCTTCGATGACGGCATCGAGATCGGCCGAGCGGTCGTAGCTCTGGAGCAGGGCGGCCGCATGGTCCGCTCCAAGTCCACGGTCGCGCTGCAAATCTTCACGGAACCGGCGTGTGCCGACCGTAATGTCTCGTGTCAGAATCGGGACGCCGTCATCGAGAATGTTCACGTTCGTGACTTCGTGTCCGATATTCACCAGCGCCACCACCCCCTGCATGGCGGCGGGATAGCTGCGCTTAAAGGCGTTGTGCAATGCGAACGCGTCCACATCCACGACGACTGGCGTGAGGCCGGCCTCGGTGAGTACGCGGAGCTTCGCCTCGACCAGCTCACGCTTGGCCGCGACCAGGATCACGTGCATTTCGGGAGAGTCGCCGTCCGGATCGAGAATCTGGAAGTCGAGTTCAATTGACTCCATATCGAAGGGGACGTGCTGCTCCGCTTCCCACCGCATGAGCTCGCGCGCCTGCTGTTCTTTCACTCGCTCGATCTGGATTTTCTTGATGATCACATCGCGACCACCAACGGCGGTGACGACATCCTTCGTGGTAACGCCGGCTGCGGCAAGCGTTGCGACAATGGCTTCCGAGACAATGCCCGGATCCATAATTTCGCCTTCGACGATGGCGTCAGCCAGGAGCGGCGTGATGACCACCCGCACGAGTTCAGGTTCAGCTTTGGCGTGATCGATCACGGCCACCTTTATGAGGCCGGAACCGATATCGAGACCAACTGTGGTCTTGCTTCGTCCGAAAAGCGCCATGGCGAGACGGTCCCAGTGAACCCGCTTGAAACCACTGCCACCCGCGTGGTCTGACGAAGGCCCGAACGGCCACCGCTCCACGCTCAACCACCCAGATTCCCATCTTATAATTGGCGGATCGAAAAACTCTGCGTCCCGCCGTCATCAGGTTAATAGATCGCAACTGCCGAACCACTTATACGAAGCACTATTACCTGCGTGCCACGAGTGGCGCAGCGGCGAAGTAACAGCGCGAGGGAGCCGCCGACCGGTCCCCTCAGGGGATCGGCACCCACCACGCAGATCGAGTGGGAATGATACGCAGGTCGCCCGCGGAGACCTGATCGGGTGATAACCTTCCCGTCGCTAGCCTCCCGGCAGAAACCCGAAGCCCGCCGTGCCTGGAATGCAGCACCACCAGAATGCGGACCATCGGTGGCAAAAGCAGCTGAACAGTCGTTTCGACGGAATCCGGTGCCGCAGACCCGTCGTGCGAGAGCACCGTGCCGGGCGCGAGGTGGAAGACAGCTGTGTCCAGCCGCGAGTCGAGCGCCTCGGCGAGCGCCGACTCTGCTGCTGCGCCGGCTCGAGCCAACTCAAAATCGGCCGACGCCGCGCGAAAGGTGGAGACCGCCCCGTCCACGATGAGCCCGATGGCGAGTGAAAACGCCACCAGCACCACTATCGCGAGTGGCAGGGCAAAACCGCTGTGTGCCCTCTGCATGGGGCGAAAGCGCTCAGGGGGGCGCGTTGGGTGGCCCATCGGGCGCGCTACGGATAGCCACACTGAACTTGGAACGGACTGGCGCCGACACCGGCTTTACGGAGATCGTAATTACTCCTGGCGACAGCACAGCGAACGACAATCCGGTGTCGGCAAAAGACGCGAGGGGACCTGCGACTGGTTGCGCGCTGGAACAGCTCGCGTTCGCGCAGCGCCGGTAGCCGAGGGCCCAGGTCTTGTCACTGCTGCGGTGGAGGAACCATCGGGCACCACGGTAGAGGCGCACCGGCGCACCCGCGGAGACCGTTGCGGGCAACGTGCGGTTGAGCCGAAGCCGCGTAGTGGCGATTGGCGCCAAACTGTCTGCGAGGGTTCGATAGCCACTCGTCGTCGCGCAACCGCCGCCGTTTGGCCGCGGCGAAACGGAATCCACCGCGGCAGCAAACCAGTACCCGGCGTTCGTGCTGTCCCAAGCGAGCAACAGGTCGCCGGTTTCAGGAAGCTGGCGCACATAGGTGAACGGCAGACCGGCGGATGTTGCCGCTCCCGGAAGCACGACGACGCTTCCCGATACCACGCACGCAACCGACGCCGCAATATGCGACTGGAGATCGAGCGCCGTATCGCCGCGGACGGCGACCGATTCGGGGAGCGCTGCTTCGATTTCAGCGGTGAGTATGCGCGCCACGTCCCGCGCGGCCTGCGTTGTCCGATCCGCCGTCGCATCGGCGCGTGTGCGCCGCTCGGCCGTCACCAGAAGCGAGATTCCGATAACGGCAGCGGCACCGGCGATCATCAGTGCGACCACCAGTTCGGCGAGCACGGCTCCCGTGCGACGAGTGGTCATCGCCGGCAGGCCACCGCGCCAAACAGGTGGACCGTTGCGATCGGCGGACCGGCGATGGTATCGGCATAGATCCATGCGGCGCCAGCGCGTTGCGCGCCCCAGTGTTCCGTGAGTGTGTGACTCGCCGTCGCGCCGGACGTATCCGCGGCGGAGCAGCCACGAGCGCCGAGCGTTGCAACCCGGCCGACGGTGAGTTCAGCCGCCCCCGTCCGCGCCGCAGCGCGCTGCCGAAGTGTGCCGCTGGCCGCCAGGGATAGCGCGAGCGCAGCACTAGCGAGGCCAACAATCGTCGCGGCGACGAGGGCCTCGACGATCGTGAATGCGGAGCGGAGCGTGTGTGGCATCGGGTGGCTAGTATGCCGCGCTGTAGCGCGGCGGCCATCACCGATTTCCCGCAGTGTCTACCGGTTCACCGCATCCGGGTGGACGGGAAGGACGATATGAAACGCGGCACCGCCTTCGCGCGACTTCTGCGCCCAGACGATTCCGTGCATCGAGTCGACCACGCGACGCACGACTGTGAGGCCGAGCCCCACGCCGTCGTCAGCGGCACGCGAGGCGAAGAAGGGCTCGAAGATCTTCTCGAGATTCCCGTGGTGGAATCCATGGCCCGAATCGGCCACGACGATCTTCACGACTTCTTCCACGTCGAGTGAACCCAGCCACTGCTGAGCTTGTCGTCGGAGCGCCGCGGGTGGACTATGCGACCCTCATTCTCGTCCGTGCGGCGCTTGGCATCGGCGATGAGCGCTTCGCGATTGAACGGTTCGGCCCAGATGACGAGGCGTCTGCCTTCGGGCATCGCCGCTGCGGCATTCAGCACGAGGTTCGCGATGGCCTGCTCAAGTTCGAGCGCCGTGCCGCGGGTCGGCTTTGGCGCGGCCGAGACCTGCAGGTCCACCACCATGCGCTTGAGTGCGCCCTGGTCGCTGAGAAAACCACAGCGTTTCCTGAACGGCGGCATTCAGGTCGGCCCCACTTTCCGACGGCTCCTTGGGGCGAACGAAATCCATAAAGCCGTCGCGCAGTTTTACGATGCCGAAAGCTTCGCGCTGCAGTGATGCCACGGTGCGCTTGAGGTCCGCGGAGACCTTTCCTTCGAGGGTGTGGGCCTAGTTTACGATCGCCGACACCGTATTGCCCAGTTCGTGCAACAGCATGGCGACCAGTCGCCCGGCGCTGGCCAGCCGTTCCGACTGGACGTGCTGTTCGGCGACCTCTGTTCGAAGCCGTTCCAGCTCTACAACGGCGTCGGGGAGGTTGTCGGGGGTGTGGTGGGGGCGTTGAGATATTGGGATGAGAAGAGCGGGCCGGACAATCTGGTCGTCCGGCCCGCGTGGCTCACGAACTGAACTTCAAGCGGAAACCTGCTAGCAGGTGGGAACGCCTTCGTTCAGGTGGCCGTGCCGCCGATCCACTTATCTCAGAAGGTGGCCGTGCCGCCGATCCACTTATCTCAGACCGAAAACCTGATCAGATTAGCGGAGCCACTTCTCTTGCCAAGCCGCAGGATCGCGCGTTACACGTTGCGATATAACGACTTAGTAAGGGAATCACAGGCCGCTCAGTGGGGCCTTGCAGCGCTCGATTGCATTTTGTGATTCCCCGGAAGGACGGGACTCGCTTCGGTAAAGATGATTTGGCGGTCGCGCCGGAGGACGCGGGGCTTCTTTCCCCAACGGTTTGCGCCATCGAGGCTGTCGGTCGCCACAAGGGCGCTGTCCGCCTTTTCGATCATGTACTCAAACGCCGTCCGGTAGGCGCTGTCGGCGATCGCGATGCGGGCTTCGGTGCGTGCCTGCTTGAAGTGGGCGATTTCCAGATAGCAGGCGCTCAGCCCAACCCGCGAAAAGGGGAGCGCCGGTTCGATCGCCAGCGCCTGCTTATATAACGGAATCGCGGCCGGACAGATGTGTGCTTCCCGATATTTGTGTGCGAGATCCTGATACACGCCGAAGTAACCGGGAAAGAGCGCGATGGCGTACCGCCATTCGAGTTCCGCCTGGCCGGCACGATGCTCTTCCCACAGCATTCCACCGTTGGCGTAGTGCGCCTTGAAGCTCATCGGCGCGTCGGCCACCAGCGCGCGGAACACCGTGTTCGAATCCATCCAGACCCGCTGTCGTTCGGCGCTCCACGACGCGCCGGCGGTCAGCAGAACGGCGAGTACGCCCACCGCGGAGATGCGTACGCTGCGCTGGCTCTCCGCGAGCCGCCCCACGAACCAGGGCACGAGACTGGCGCCAGCAAGGACGACACCGACACTCGGGAGGAACAACGTGCGTTCGGCAATCAGAATGCCGGTGGGCAGCAGGATGTTTGCAACCGGCGCCACCGTGATCGCGACCCAGGCAAGTCCGAAAGTGACGAGCGGAAAGCGCCGTGCCGAAATGAGCGCGAGAATCACCAGGCACAGGAGGAGGAGTGCACCACTCGTATGCTCCGGCGCCGGCGATGGCAGCACCGGCACATGGCGCGGCGAGTAGTCCGCATAGAGATTCGCGGGCCAGACGAGAATGCGCGCGAATTCCGGAGCGAGGGCGAGCATGACCCAGGAGCGCTGCCGTATCGTGAGGTTACGCAGTGCGGGATGCTCGACGTCACCACCAATCTCGCCGGTGACCAGCACGCGAATCGCGAGGAAAACGGTCGCCAGCAGGCCGATCCAGAGGCAGAGCGTGACCAGCTCGTCGAGCCGCGCTCGCCATGGACGGGAGTCGGATACGATGCACGCTTCGGCGATAACGAGGAGCGCCGGCAACACGATGGCGTTTTCCTTGAACATCATCCCGGCGAAATAGAGCCCGGCCATGATGATGCCGCTCCGCCGATCGAGCGGTGCGCCGCCGCGGCGGGCGCGGAGGAAAACCGTGAGCGCGGCAATCAGCAGTCCGCTGCTCCACAGCTCCGCCTGGCCGACGACGTTGCCCACCGCCTCGACATGTGCGGGATGCACCGCAAAGAGTGCGGCCGCGACCCAGGCGGCGGACCGCGGCAGGACTTCGATGGCGAGCGCGTAGACGAGCGCGCTCACCGCCGCGTACAACATGACGTTCATCGCATGGAAGAGCAGCGGCGACTGGCTGCCGGCAAACCATTCGAGCTGGTACGCCAGAATCGTGAATGGGCGGTAGAGCGCCGCGCCACGGATTGCGGGCCAGTAGGTGTCGTTGAACACCTCCCACCAGCGCGCGAGATCGTGCACGTTTGCGTTGTCAACAATGATCCAGCGGTCGTCGTACGCGAACCCGTTCGCGAGACTCGTGACCGACGCGAGCAGCGCCAGCGCGATGATGGCGAGGACGGGGCCGTCGTGCGAGCGCGGGTCCGACGCGTCGCGGGTGAACCGGACTGCGCCGGGCTCAGGCAAAGAGATTGAACTTGATGATATGCCAGATGGCCGCGACACCATCCTTCCAGCCGATTTTCTTGCCCTCGGCGTAGGTACGGCCTGAGTACGAGATCGGCACCTCGAAAATGCGCACCTTGCTCCTGGCGAGACGTGCGGTGACTTCGGGTTCAAACCCGAACCGATCCGAGGTGAGCACCAGCGACCTCGCGACTTCGCCGCGGATGGCCTTATAGCATGTCTCCATATCCGTGAGGTTCAGATTGGTCAGCATGTTGCTGAACAACGTGAGTACGGTATTGCCGACGGAGTGCCAGAAATAGAGCACGCGGTGCGGTCCGCCGAGGAACCGTGAGCCGAAGACGGCGTCGGCGCGGCCGTCAACGATGGGATCGAGCAGCGTCGGCCAGTCGGACGGGTCGTACTCCAGATCGGCGTCCTGCACGATGATGACGTTGCCCGTGCTCACGGCGAGCGCGGTGCGAATCGCCGCGCCCTTTCCGCGATTCACTTCATGGAAGATGAGCACGTCGATGGTCCCGGCGGCCTTCATGGCGCGGAGGATGTCGGCCGTGCCGTCGCTCGAGCAATCGTCCACGCAAATGATCTGCTTGTGCACGGGCACGGTGCGCACCTGCGTGACGATCGTGTCGATCGTCGCGCGTTCGTTGTACACCGGGATCAGCACGGAGAGCACGAGCTCGCCCGGCGCGATCGGCGTGCGGCCGCGCAGCTTGGGCGGTGCCTCAATACCGGCGGGCGGTGTGCGCATGGCAGGCACGGGCCCGCTCGGCCTTGGACGGTCTGGCGTCGGTGCAGTCATCGGCGAGAAATAGTCATGGGTTCGTTGCGTCTGCCGGTATTGACGATTCAGCGACCGCGATCAACGCGGTACGCCACCCCGCCACCGGGGAGGGTATCGATCGGAATCAGTCGTGGGAAATCGGGTCCGTCTTGCAGCAGCGCCGCGGCGTCCTGCGCAGCCGCTGCAGCGGACAACACCGCAAAGTCTGCGCCGCCGGCCAAGATCAGGCGCCGGAGATCATCCGCACCCTGCTGGACAGGGGTACCGGCGAGGTATTCGTCAGGCGAGAGAATGTGCACCGGCACGACGCGCCGCCCAGTGTAGAGATGGATGAGCGGTTCTCCATCGCAGGCGATGACGGCCTCCATCGGCGTACGCGCCCGCACCCAGTCGACGACCGGGGCGAGACGCTCGGCGTTTCGTCGCTGGGCAAGATCGGCCCATCCTCGCGAAATGCCGCGCCCCGTGTAGAACGCGCCACCAGTGCAGGCGAGCAGGGCCACGCCGACCAAGACATATGCCGCGACGGCTTCACCGCGGGGCGCACCGGGGCGGCGCGCCAGACGCCACGCTTCAGTCGCACCCACCGCGAGCACGATTCCCACCAGCGGCCAAACCGCCCATGCAAAGCGGTCGGGCGCGTAAGGCCACACCACGATCAACGCGGCGTAGGCAATCATGAAGAGTACGAGCGTGGTCGCCCGCCGCCACGCGGCGATGAGGCCGAGCGCTCCGACCACGGCAATTAACGCGACGAGCAATGGACGGAGTTCGCGAACCCCAATGGGAAAGAACACAATCGCCACGGTGTTTTCGAGCGACGTGATGTTCTGCCGCGCGATGGCCGCAACAAACGACGCCCCACGTTGGCGCACGGCATCGGCAAACCAGGGCAGGTAGGGTCCGTAGTTGCCGCGCAGCGGCTCGGCGAGTTCCGAAGCGTGAAGGCCCGACCAGAGTTGCCAGGGCAACAGTACGAGCACAGCGGCAGCGGTGGCGAGCGCAGCCTCACGTGGCCGGCGCGCGAGCAGCAGCGCGACGACGGTCGCGGGGATGAGCACGAGCCCCGTACTGCGCACCAGCGCGCCAATCCCGACAATAACTCCACCCATCACGGCCGAACGCCATCCTCCGGATCGCGCGGCGCGGTCGGTCGCGAAGAACGCGCAGATGAGGACACAGAAGAACATCGGCTCGGCGAAGAGCACGCTGGCGAGCACGAGCACCGGCAGGAGGAGCGAGAAGCTCGTCGTCGCGATGGCGGCGACCACCGGATGCAGGCGAAGCGTGCGGATCGCGTAGGCGCAGGCGAGCGCCGAACCAGTCGCGGCGAGCACCGGATTGAGGACGCGAAACCAACTCATATTCGCCGGAAAATCCGGCGCGACGGCCCAGACCAGCGCCAACAGTGCCGGCCAAAGCGGCGGGAAGTGCACGGCCGCAGGCGAGCCCGGCAGGTTGGCAAATCGATAGCCCTCGCCAAGCGCGAGGGATCGCGCGCTCACCAGGTACACACCATCGTCCCAGAACACGCCCGCAGGCTGCGGCGTGAAC
Source organism: Gemmatimonadota bacterium (assembly GCA_026387935.1). Taxonomy (GTDB): domain Bacteria; phylum Gemmatimonadota; class Gemmatimonadetes; order Gemmatimonadales; family Gemmatimonadaceae; genus Fen-1231. The sequence goes on from JAPLKU010000018.1 coordinate 76,745, forward strand.
ACTGCGATGACGACCGTGAATACGGTGATTGCGGTAACCAGCGGAGCCCACGTGTCGGCGGACGACCACGGCGCGCTGCCGAACAACTTCACGCCTCAACTCCGAATCGCGCGAGCTTGCGGTGCAAGGTGGAGGGATCGATACCCAAAACTTCGGCGGCGCGTTCGACGACGTTTTCCAATTCGCGCACGTTGCCCGGCCAGTTGTACTCGACCATCGCTTCCATCGCACCTTCGGTGCACCGCTTAGGCGCGGTGTTGTGCCGCTCGCAGGCACGGACCAGGAAGGTGTCCGCGAGCATCGGAATGTCGTCGGCGCGCTGGCGCAGCGTGGGCAGGTGAATGGCGATGACGTTCAGGCGATAGAACAGGTCGTGCCGAAAGTTGCCGCGCTTGATCTCTTCTTCGAGATCACGGTTGGTCGCGGCGACAATGCGCGTGTCGATCGGCCCGAAGATCGTCATATCGCGGCGGCGTTCAAGTATTGCATTTCGCGCTCGGATGATATTGGTTTGGGCTATGGCTATTTGCAATAGCCGAGTTCATCTGATGGCGAATTCGCAGCTATCTGCTAGCGTGAGAACAAGATGACCCGTGACACGGAACGGTGCGGGCTTGAAGTCACGCCCGGTGTAACGATCCCGATTTCGGAGCTCGACGCGAAGGCGACGAAGTCTGGCGGGCCAGGCGGCCAGCACGTCAACACCTCGTCCACACGTGTCGAACTTGTGTGGCGGTTGACCGTATCGCGCGCCGTGAATGAGGCGCAGCGGGCCCGAATCCACGAAAAGCTCGGCGCGCGACTCGACGCCGAGGGCAACGTGCGCGTCGTGGCGAGTGACACGCGAAGCCAGCGACAGAATCGCGCGCTGGCCGAAGAGCGGCTCACGATTCTCGTTCGGCGGGCGCTGGCGATCCCCAAGGCACGCCGGAAGACAAAGCCGACGAAAGGATCGGTCGAGCGTCGACTCGACTCGAAACACCGCCGGGCGGCAGTCAAGCGCGACCGGCGGACAAAGGACCAGGACTAACGCGCGCTCCTTCCAAGTTCCCACGATTTCGCTTGAGCTTGTACGCGGCCTGGCGGCACCGGCGTTCGCCATCGCGATGCTTGGCGGCCTCGAGGCTCTGCTATCGGCGGTCGTCGCCGACGGACGTTGATGGCGGCCCGTCGCCGATGGGCGTTGAACGCCGTTCAAGGACCTGTGCGCCAGCCGGCAACGCCAGCGCCAGCACGGCCACCGTGACGATCGCAAGCGCCGCGAGCGTGAGCGCGAGTTTCCGCGCGCGAGGCGCGGCTCCCTGAGTCCGCAATGAGTGAACCATGAGCACTGTTACTCTGGAACCCGCCACATTGTTTCCGACGGACTGGCCAACGGTCGCTAGGGTTTGACCAGCGCCTTCACCGCGGCCGGGAGTTCAAAGACCGCGGCGGCGACCTTGTCGAATTCGATCGCGCTGAAAGTGATCACGGTGCCAGCCGGCCCACCGCGCTGCTCGATTTTCTTGGGGAGTTTGACACCGCTCCAGTCGGCGTATTCATGAAAAATTGTCGTGGTTTCGATCGGGCCCTGCGCGGTGACCTGCGTGCCCGCGAATCCTTTGAGCAGACCGGTCGCCGCGTCGAAGTACTCCATGCCATCACGGCCTTCGCGCACGACCTTCACCTGGTAGCACTTCACCCCTTCGAAATCGGTGAGTGCGACGGTTTGCGCTTTGCCGTACACAGCCGGATCCTGAAGATTCGCAAAGAAATCAGACTGGTTCTTGAGTGCGGCCAGCGCTTCGCCGTCAAGCAGTTGTGCGCCCTGCATTGGGTTGGTACTCCAGCCCACCTTTCCATCGAAGCCGGTGAGAATCTCGCCCACGGCTCCAAGGACGACCTTTTGAACCAGTTTGTTCGGCTTGGCGCGGAAGATTTCCATCGAGGCGTCCATGCCCATCGCGGCGATGGTGGCCGTCGCAGTCATGTGCATCGTCGAGTACTTGTCGATCGCCGCCCGCCCGCCGATGGCCGCGTTGTGCTTTTCCATCAACGACTTGGCATCGGGCAGCGCCGTCTGGGCGGGCAGAGCCATCGGAGCAATCAGCGCCAGACCAACAAGGGCGCGGGCCGTTCGGGAGGAGAAACTCACGGGGTTGTCAGGTTGAGGATGGGGGAAATCTAGGGCGCGCCGACTCCAGCGGCGAGCGCGGTGGCGATGCGATCGCGCTGGCGATCAGTTCCGCCGACCACCACCGCGACGAGGTTGAGGTTTTGCACGATCTCGTGTGGCACCCCCCAAGGCGAGGGTTGTCCCGGCGGCGCGAACGTGACGGAGTCGAGCTTCGACACCGCGTCGCGACGCGCCGTGGAATCACGATAGACGTAGGCGTCGACTGTCGCTGCACCAAGCGTGAAGGCATGGACGGGGACGCCCATCCAGGGCTTCGCCTTCACGGAATCGCGGCGCTGCGGCGCCAGCCCAGCGTCCACGAGGCGCTTCGCCAGTTCCGCATCGGTCCAGAGGCCAGTGGATGGGACGGAGACCGTGGCCGACACCCGTGCCGACTCGGCCGAGATCCGCACGTGGGTCTCCGCCTGGATGCGCGCAAATCTGGCTTCCTTGCTCTCGCAGGCCGTCAGCAGGAGCGCGGCAGCGGTGAGGCCAATCATATTTCGCATCATGAGCCGCATGCGTCCCGAGGAAGAAGCTGCGCCCGCCACCAGCGTGCGCATTGATAAGTGGCTGTGGGCCGCGCGTTTCTTCAAGACGCGCGCCATCGCCGCCGATGCAGTGGCTGGAGGCAAGGTTGAAGTGAACGAGGAGCGCGTCAAGCCCGCGCGCGCAGTTCGTGTCGGCGAACTTATTCAGATTCGGCTCGGGCCGTACGTCCACGTCGTTCGCGTGCTGGGCTTGAGTGGTACGCGCGGGCCGGCCTCCGTGGCGGTGCTGCTCTACGAAGAAACGCCGGAATCGAAGGTCGCGCGCGAGAAGCACGCGTGGACACTGCGCAACGCCGCGCCAGTGATTGACCCGGGTGAGGGGCGGCCCACCAAGAAGGACCGGCGCGATCTGGATCGAATGCGGGACCGGTAGCGATTACGCGCCCGCGATCCGCTGCAGTGTGGCGTCGTCGAGTCGGTGACCGCCCACGAACGATTCGGTGGCGTGCGGCAGATTCGCTGTCCTGAGCATCGCCAGTTGGCCGTCGAGCACTTTCGGTGTGATATAAATGTCGGTCGTGCCGCAGACGTACGTGAATTTCGGGGCCCGAATGTTCTGGTTCGCGGCGAAGTCGACGTCGGGTGGGAGTGACGACGCCCAGACCACGAGGTGTGCGGGCTTCACCTTGCCTTCGGCCACCCAACGCACGGACGTTGCGCCGCCCTGAGAAAAACCGAGCACCGTGACCGGCGGGGTTTGGCCGCCAAAACGCTCCTGCATCTCAGCGTGCAAATCGTCGAGATAGTGCACGTAGTCGCGGATTTCGGTTTCGCGGTGGTCGCGCGTCATCCAGCTGGCGCCGACCACCGTGTTTCTCGACGACGATATTGGGCCTTCGTAGTAGCGCGAGAGTGCCTCTGGCGCGACGATCAGACGCGACGGTGACGCAGTTGCGCGCGCCGTCTCGAGAAATGACACCGCGCGCATTCCTTGCCCGTGGAGCACATACCAGAGCTCGTTGACGCTGGCGCCAGGCTCGGGACCGAGCGATGCAAACAGTGCGGTGCGACGGACCTCAATGTTTTCGGTACGGATCGCCGGCGGTACGGTCATGAACGGATCACCGCGAATCCCGGACCTTGAGGATCAGTCCGTTGTGCGCCTTGATGACGCCGGCGCGGAGGACATCGAAGCCATTTTCGTGTGAGTAGAGCCCGAGCTGGTTCACGTCCATCAGCTCGCGGTATCCATAGTTGAGCAGGTCGGACATCACGTAGTACCAGGCGCGCGTGCGAGTCTGGTCGCGCGGTGTGGTGACGATCACGTACCCGCCTGGCTTCACGAACCGGCGATGGAATTCGTACGCCAGTGCTTTGTGTTCGTCGGGGAAGTGCTCGACGAGGCCGATCGAAACGACAATGTCGAACTCGCGCCCGTACTTCAGGTTTCGGATGTCCTCGACTTCGAAGTCGATGTTCATCTCCTCGCGATACCAGACCCGCTTGTGGCCGGTGGCCGGATCCACCCCGAGGAACGGATAGGCCTCGGGGAACTTGCCGAAACGTTCCGTTTTGCAGAAATCGTCGTAATCCACGAGCACCGTGTGTCCGCCGGGATACATCGCGGCGAGGGCCATGGCCTCATAGCCGTCCGCGGCGCCGAGGAAAAGGATGCGCGGCTTCTTGACGTTGAGCCCTTCGAAGAGGGCGCGCTTGCCGCGCGGATCCCAGATGGCGTCTTCGGCACGATGAATGCGGTTCCAGATGAGGAGGTGGAACATCTCCTCGACGGCTTCGGAGGCGCCGTGCATGTCGAACTTCGCGATGGCTTGCGTGAGTTCGGCGCGGGCGCTCTTGGCGGCCTCTGGCACATTGGTGTTGAAATACTTGTGGAAGTTCGCGTTGAACTTCTTCCAGCCGTCGAGAATCGGGAGGGGCTCACCGTGAGTGCGCTCGTAGTCCTTCTTCTCCGACGCCCACTTTTCGACGCGGTACGGCCGACCCACGTCGCGCCAGGTGAGCTTCGACCAGTTCTTGGTCGAGTGATCCTCGAACATGTCGGGAGGCTGGTCGCGCACGTCGATGACGTATTGCGGCCCGACGGCAAAGTCGCCGATTTGGTGGCGTGCGGTGGCTGGCGCGGAGTGGGTACTGGTGGCCATGATTGAGTATAATTCGTCGTTCCCATACGGCTACCCAACACACGAGCATCAATGTCATCCGACCGAGTCAATCCTTCTGCGCACGGCTGGGGCGTCGCCGCCTTCATCATCGCCCTCGCAATCATCGCCAACGTGACGGCGTATTCAATTCATCAGGCCACGTACCTCAAGCCCGATGCCAAGACCGGAGCGACGCACGGCGGTAAATAGGCGCGCGAAGGTAGAAAAAAACACGGGGGGCGCAGAGTTGCGCTCCCCGTTTGGCATTCGTACCCACTCCGCCTTCTACCGCCTGCTGCCGACTGCCTACTTCACGTCTTGTGCCTGAACGTGATCCGTCCCCTGCTCAGGTCGTACGGCGACACTTCGACCGTCACCCGATCGCCCTCGAGCACGCGGATGCGGAACCGCCGCATCTTGCCGGCCATCGTCGCCAGCACATCGTGCCCATTGGCGAGTTGCACGCGAAACGTCGCGCTGGGCAGCACTTCGCTCACGGTGCCTTCGAGTTCAATCGCTTCTTCCTTCGCCATGAAACCGGGGTATGGGGTCACTTCGGGCCAGGCGCGGAGGGCGCGGAGAGCGCAGCGCTGGTGTAGGCTTTAATTGTAGCGCCTCCCCCGTCACCGAACCAGCGGAACGCCAATGAATCGCACCCTGATTGCACTCGTGTTTGCCTCGCTTCCGGCCGCCGTTGCCGCCCAGGGCGCCGCCCAGGGCGCCGCCCGGCCAGCGGATCTGGAATCGCGTGTGGCCGCCATCACACCAAAGGTGCTGGCCTGGAGACGTGACTTTCACCAGAACCCCGAGCTTGGGAACAACGAGAAACGTACGGCCAAGGTTGTTGCCGATCAGCTGCAGGCCATGGGCATTGCGGTGCGAACCGGCGTCGGGAAGACCGGCGTGGTCGGTGTGCTCAAGGGCGCCAAACCCGGCCCCGTGATTGCACTCCGCGCCGACATGGACGCGCTGCCCGTCACGGAAGACGTCGATCTTCCCTTCAAGTCGGTGGTCAAAACCACCTACAACGGACAGAGCGTGGGCGTCATGCACGCCTGCGGCCACGACGCCCACACCGCCATGCTCCTCGGCGCCGCCGACGTGCTGTCCAAAATGAAAGCCGACCTCGCCGGCACAGTGGTGTTCATCTTCCAACCCGCCGAAGAGGGCCCACCAGCAGGCGAAGAAGGCGGCGCGCCGCTCATGGTCAAGGACGGTGCGCTGAAGAATCCTGCGCCCGAAGTGATTTTCGGCATGCACGTCTGGCCCGACAGCGCCGGCCGCATCACCTATCGGCCCAAGGGCGCGATGTCGGCGAGCGACCAGCTCGATATCGTTGTGCGCGGAAAGCAGACGCATGGTGCCCAAGCCTGGCGCGGTGTGGATCCGATCGTCGTCTCGGCGCAGATTATCGGCGCGCTACAAACCATCACGTCGCGCCAAACAGACATTACCGTTGCGCCGGCCGTGGTCACCATTGGCATGGTGAGCGGCGGCATCCGCCGGAACATCATTCCCGACAGCGTGGTCATGCAGGGCACGATTCGCACGTTCGACAATGAGATGCGCAAGGACGTGCTGATGCGCGTGAAGCGCACGGCGGAACGCATTGCCGAAGCGTCGGGCGCGACGGCCGTGGTCACCTACAGTGCGCCCAACGACGTCGTCTTCAATGACCCGGCGCTCACCACGCGCATGGCGCCGACGATCGACCGCGTGGCGAATGGCCACGTGAACACGAGTGGACTCTGGATGCCCTCGGAAGACTTCCCCGCGTTCACGAAGGACATTCCGGGGCTGTACGTTTTTCTCGGCGTGAACAAGGCCGGAGTGAAGCCGGATGACGCGGCGCCAAACCATTCGCCGAAGTTTTTCGTGAACGAAGACGCGCTGCCCACTGGCGTGAGGGCCTACGTGGCGCTCGTGACGGACTACATGGCCCTGAAGGCCGCGAAGTGAACCAGCTGCTGGCGGCTGCGGCCGCCAACTGGGTCGAGATCGTCGCGGTGGCGTTCGGGCTGGTGAGCGTCTGGCTTTCCACGCGTGAACAGATCGCCAGCTGGCCAACCGCGATTGTGAACGTCGCGATTTTTTTCGTGCTCTTCTGGCAGGCCAAGCTCTACGCCGACTCAGTGCTGCAGCTCGTCTATCTCTCGCTTTCCGTGTACGGCTGGTGGGCTTGGCTGCGGGGTGGCGCGCGCCACTCGCCGCTGCGCGTGTCGCGCGCCACGCCGCGCCTGTGGATGATTGGACTGCCCGCGATGGTGCTGTTCGGGCTCGGGCTCGGCACTATTCTCGCGCGGAACACCGACTCGCCGGCGCCCTACCTCGACGCGATGCTGACCTCGGCGAGCCTGCTGGCGCAGTGGATGATGACGCGGAAGATCCTCGAGAACTGGATCATCTGGATTGTTGCCAACCTGGTGTACGTGCCGACGTTCATTTCGCGCGGACTTCCGATCACCGCGGTGCAGTACGCGGTGTTCTTGCTGCTCGCCTTGATGGGATACGCTGAATGGAAACGCTCGTGGGCAGCGGATCAGTTCGCGCACGGCGTGGCGACTGACCCACCGGCGACAGCCGCGAGCACGTCGGCGTGACGATTCGCATCGTCGTCACGGGCCCGGAATGCACCGGCAAGACGACGCTGGCCGAGCAACTCGGCGCCCACTTCGGCGCGCCGTGGCTCCCTGAGGTGGCGCGGCAGTATGCGGCCGAGCGCGCGCGTGAAGGGCGCGGGCTGCTGGCCGGGGACGTCGACCTGATCGCCGCGCGTGCGATCGCCGCCGATGACGCAGCACTGGCATCTGCGCCGCGCCTGCTGGTGTCCGATACCGATTTACTGAGCACCGTGACGTACGGTCGGCACTACTACGGCGCTTCCAGCGCGTGGCTCGATGGCGAGGCGCGCGCGCGGCGCGCGCGTCTCTACCTGCTGTGCGCGCCCGACCTTCCGTGGACTGCTGACGGCATTCGCGACCGGCCGGAGCAGCGGGACGAACTCTTCGCGGAGTTTGCCGGCGTGCTTAAGGAGTTTTCCGCAAACGTGGTCGTCATTCGCGGCGATGGCGAAGCGAGGATGAGCGCTGCGGTTCATGCGGCGACGGTGCGGCTGCGCCCGTTGACGTTGACGTGACGGCCCTTCAAGCCGCTTTGGCGCCGGTCGCGCCAACTGGAGAACTGGCCGCGGCCGTACTGCAGGCGACGATCACGGCCCTGCTGGCGATCCTCTGTTTCGGTGTATGGCGCCGCTCGCGCGAGGCGCACTTCGGCTGGTGGAGCGTGGCGTTCAGCGCTTACGTATTTCGCATCGGCGCTATCATCGCGTTTCTCAGCACACTCGACCGCGCTTGGCTCTTCTGGCATCAAGTCATCACAGGATGGACCGCGCTCGGTCTTTTATGGGCCGCAGCGGTATTTGCATACGACGCCGCCTGGAAACGTTGGTATTGGGCGCTCTTCGCGTTCCCGCCGCTCTGGAGTTACGTCGCGGTCATCAGACTCGACAACTTCACGCTTGCCGCCATCCCGGCCGTGCTGTTCATCTCCGGTGCGACGCTGTGGACCGGTTTCGTTCTGTTGCGGTACCGTCGCCCGGAGACCTCGTCGACGAGTGCCCTGCTCGGATGGACGTTTCTGGTGTGGGGGGTACACCATCTCGACTATCCGGTGCTCCGCGCCCGCGGCGCCTGGCTCCCGTGGGGCTACTACCTCGACATCCTGTTCGTGCTCGCCGTCGGGACCGGGATCCTCCTGCTCGTGAACTCCGACCTCGCCAGCCGCCTGCAGTTGCGCACGACCGACCTCGAGCGACTCTCGCGGCGGATGGTCCGCCAGCACGAGGAAGAGCGACGCCGCCTCTCGCTCGAGCTGCACGACGAGACGGCGCAAGTATTCGCCGCGGTAAAGATGCAGCTCGGCCTCGTGCGTGAGCGTGTAGATGCCACCCTCACGACACACGTGGACCGTGCGCTCGCACTCGTGGACGAAGGGCTGCGCGGCGTGCGCAACGTCACGAACGACCTGCGCCCCGCTCTGCTCGACGATCTCGGACTGTTGCCTGCGTTGCGGTCGCTGGTCGCGGAGTTCGGCGAACGCCATGGCGCACCCGTCACGTTCAGTGCGCCGGACACATTGCCCGTCGTCAGCGACGAGGCCGAAGTCGCAGTATTCCGGGCTGTGTAGGAGGCGTTGTCCAATATCGCGCGGCACGCCGAACGTGCCACGGTGCATGTCGCGCTCACGGCACCGCCGGGCCGCCTTCACCTGACCGTGGCCGACGAAGGGCCGGGATTCGACGGCGAACTGCTGCTCGCCAACGCCGCCTCGGACGGCCACCTCGGAATTGCCGGCATGCGCGAACGGATCACTGCGCTCGGCGGGCGAGTGGACGTGCGATCGGCCGCAGGCGCCGGCGTTTGCATTGATATCGATCTGGCCATCGGCGAGGACACGGCGGCATGAGCAAGCCGATCCGAGTGATGGTCGTGGACGATCACAGCGTGTTGCGGGAAGGCATCCGCAGCGTGCTCAGCGATCCGGCGCAGTTCACCGTCGTAGGCGAGGCCCCGAGCGCCGCAGACGCAATCGCGAACGTGAAGGCGTGGGCGCCAGACGTGATCGTACTCGATGTGTCGATGCCCGGCGGGTCTGGACTCCACGCCGTGGCCGAATTGCTCGAGCGGGCTCCAGCCGCGCACGTCCTGATGCTCTCGGTGCACGACGACCCGGAATACGTCCTCGAGAGCGTGCGGGCTGGCGCGCATGGCTATCTGAGAAAGGATTCGACGCCGGCGGAGCTGCGCGCAGCGATCATGGCCGTTCACCAGGGCGACGCCTACTACTCCGCGCAGCTGACGGGAGTCCTCGCCGACGCATTGCGTGGCCGCCAGGCCAAGGGTGCGCCAGCGGCCCCGCCGAGCGCTGCCGAATTGCTCACGGCCCGCGAGCGCGAAATTCTCGCCCACATTGCCGAAGGCTCGACGAACCGTGAAATCGGCGGCGCGTTGGGCATTAGCACCCGCACGGTGGAAGCGCATCGCGACTCGCTGATGCGAAAGCTCGGAATTCGCACCGTCGCCGGGCTTACGCGGCTCGCGATCGAGCAGGGAATCGTGCGCCCCGGACGCTGATTTCAGCGGAGTAGGCGGTATAGGTAGTACTACGGTACCGAGAGCCGGGTGATGTCGGTTTGCCGTGCGTAGTATCCCGAATGGTGAGGGTTTGCCGGACGCCGTATCCTGCTGGCGTCCCTCAAACAGGATTGTTCTTTTGACCTCTTTGCCGACTCCCCGCCGCACGCTGATCGCGGCTTTGTTCCTTCCCGTTGCCCTGATCGGCCAGCAGTCGCCTCCGGCACAATCCGACTCGTCGAACGCCGCATCGCGCCGTGCCACCTCCCTGAAAGCGGCCACCGTGACGGCCACCCGCACCGCGACTGACGTGCGCGAAGTGGCGGCACCGGTACTCGTGATCGACTCGCTCAAGATCCGTTCTCAGCTCTCGAACGGTGCGGCGGACCTGCTGCGCACAGAAGCCGGCGTTGACGTTGTCGGTACCGGCGTGAACCAAGCGCGCCCAACGATCCGCGGACAGCGTGGCCAGCGCATCCTGTTGCTGGAAGACGGGATGCGATTGAACAACAGTCGGCGCCAGCAGGATTTCGGCGAAATCCCATCGCTCGTGGATGCCGACCAGCTCTCACGAATCGAAGTGGTACGCGGCCCCTCTTCTGTCCTGTACGGTACCGACGCCATCGGCGGAGTGGTGAATCTCATCACGCGTGCACCGGCGTTCGGCCGGGCCGAGAAGGTCGCCGGCCGCGTGACTTACCAGTACGGCGGCGCCGGCACGCTCGGCAAGACGTCGGCGAATCTTGGCCTGCAAAGCGGCAACTGGGCGTTCGACCTTTCCGGATCGGCGCGGGTCGCGGGTGACTACGAGGCGCCGGCCGGCAGCTACGGCAAGGTGAAGCTCGCAAACAACACGGCGCTTGTGAACAGCGGGGTGCGCGACCAGAACGTGGCGGGCACCGTGGCCTGGCGCGCGAGCGACAACGCCAACGTCTTTGCGAAATACGAACGGTACGCGGCGGACAATGCCGGATTCGGCTATGTGCCCGCGGCGCTCATCGGCGGCGACCAGACGCTCATCGATATTCGCTACCCGCGCCAGGAGTTCGGCAAGTTCAGTACCGGCGCGCATCTCACCGCGCTCGGCTCGCCGATGGCCGATAAGTTCGACGTGACGGCATACCGGCAGAAGAACACGCGTGACCTCGCGCAGCACATCTTCGCGCTCTTCGGTCCCGGCACACCGCCGGGCGCCGGCGTCGACATCACTACCGCGAACTTCACCGACATCACGTCGACGGGCTTCCGGGCCGAAGCGTCGAAGGTGGCGGGCAAGGCAATCGTCACCTACGGCGTGGACCTGTTCAGCGACAACTCGATCAACCGCGACACGAGCAAGACGACGATCGTCGGGTTCGGCCCGCCGATGAACCAGTACAGCGGCCGGGCGCAGGTGCCAAACGCGACGCTGACCAGCTACGGCGCGTTTGTCCAATCGGATTTCCGACTGCACGAACGGTTCTCGCTGATCGTCGGCGGCCGCAGCCAGCAGGTACAGAGCTCGCCCAAGGCGACGGCCGGCCGGACCGACGCGATCGCCAGCTATTCCGACGGCACCGTGGTATACGCCGCGAACGGCGTCTACCGAATGACGGACAACACGTCGATTGTCGCGACCGTCGGCCGCGGATTCCGTTCGCCGAACCTGGTCGAACGCTATTTCGAAGGCCCGACACCTGAAGGGTCGGCGTACCAGAAGGGAACGCCGGACCTGCTTGCCGAGACGAGCCTCAACATCGACGGCGGCATCAAGTATCGAAACAGCTGGCTGACAAGCGAAGGCTCGCTCTTCCAGAACGACATCCACGACGGAATCGTGATCGCCAAGACCGGCGCGAAGCAGGGCACGCTGCCGGTGTACACGAACGTCAACGTGGGCAAGCTCCGCATCAAAGGCGCCGAGGTTTCAGCAACGGCACTGGTCGGCGCCGGGTTCACGCTCGGGGCGAACTACTCGACCGTGAAGTCCACGAACGTCTCGGCGCCCGACTCACCGGTCGGTGACACGTATTCGAGCAAGCTCAACGCGTCGCTTGGCTGGACGGACCACTCCGGCCGGTTCTGGAGCGAGTATGGCGTCCGCCGCAACGGTGAACAGAAGGACATCGCCGCAACCGCGAGCCCGGTTGGCCCCGTGCTCCCGTCCTTCACGACGCAGTCGATCCGCGTCGGGATGCGCGGCTGGATGCTCGGCGGGTTCCGCCAAGACGTGACGATCGGCGTGAACAACATCGGCAACGTGCTCTATTCCGAAGCCGCAAACGCGTCGTTCTTCCGGCCCGAGCCGGGCCGGCATGTCGTGCTGTCATTTTCCACGGCATTCTGACGCGCTCCGCCTTCCAATTCATTCCGATTGCGACGACGATCCTCGCGCTGATGGGCGGCGCGGCGGTGTCGGCGTGGCGGTATTCAAGGTCCCTCACCACCCGCAACTAATTCATCGGACTCACATTGATCTTCATCGGCTACCAGTACTCAATCCGTCTGAGCTACCGGATGACTTCCCACGCGATTGACGCGATTTCGCCGAGCGCCTGACCAGCCAGGAGGGCTGGATCGGGCACATTCGCGGCGACGTTGTTCACGTAGATCGCAAACGCAATCTCGCGGCCACTCTTCGTCGTGAAGTAGCCGGCGAGTCCCTTGCCGTGCACGATGCTGCGCCGGTTGAGGGGATCGAACGAGCTGAACGTCCCGGTCTTCGCATGAACTTGTCCGGCCGCTGGCGCGTTCACCTGGATGGCGGCGAGCGTCCCGTCTTTTCCGAGGATCGGCAGCGCGGCCTTGAACGCTGCAGCCCACGGTTTGCCGGCGATGACTTCCAGATACCGCGTCATGAACGCCGGCGAGAAATACGCGTCGGCGCCGGCACCGTCGCCCTGCACCGCCCCGTTCAGGTCGAGTCCCGCGCGCGTGAGCCATGCGTTGGCGAGGTCGAATCCGGTCTTGTTCGAATCGCGCGCCACTGGGAGCGAGCCGAGCAGTAACGGGAAGTTGCTCGCATGCAGGTTCTGGCTCGTCTTGAGCAGCACACGGGCTTCGGCGCTGAGCGGCAGCGACACCCGCTCGGCCACGACGAGCGAATCGGTGTAGCTCGCAGCAAGCCTGCTTCGGTCAAGCGAGCGCGAAGCCAGCCGAGGGATGGCGCGCACGCCAGCCTCGTTGAGCGCTTCCGTGAATACGATCTCACCGTAGCGGCTCGGCACTGGCACCACCCAGCGCGGATTCGTTGCCGCACCGCGCGGAACTCCGCCGGTCATCACGAGCGTGCGGTGGTCGCGGTCGGTGCTATCCTCTACTGCGCGCAACGTTGCCGGGCGACCAGAATCGATCGTGACAAGGTTGGCAAACACCGTGAGATACGACGTCTTCGGCGAAACGTTCACCGCGGCCGGCTCACCAGCACGTACGCCCGGCGTCACGACAATGTCGATCACGTTGTCGTTGATCACCACCGGCGACATGGTCACGCGCGTTCCGCCCTCACGATCGCCTTCGCGGAAGAGCGACGCGTCCACGATCACCTGGCCGGTGACGACGCGGATGCCGCGTGCGGCGACCTGTCGTGCCATGTCGCGTATCACGGTGAGCGGATCGCTGGGCAGGGGCTGGCCGCTGTACGAATGGTCCACGTCAATGAAGGCATACGAGCCGTCGGGGCGTTCGCGCCCAGAAAGATTCGGGTCGCCGCTGCCGACAAATACGAGATCGCCTTCGAGCACGCCGTTGCGCACGGGGCCGGTGCGATAGACGCGCGTGCGAAACCGGTGATCGGGGCCAAGTGTTTCGAACGCCGTACCCATTGTCAGGAGCTTCGTTGTCGAGCCGGGAACGAAGAGGCGATCACGATTGACGGCAAACAGCGTTTTCTTCGTACCGAGATCGTAGAACTCCATGCCCCAGCTGGCGTGGACGAATTCCGGGCGATCCATCACGGCGGCGATCCGCTTGTCCGGCGCGGGCTGCGCGCCGGTTGTGGTGACGGCGGTCGCGACCAGCGCGATGCGGGCCAGGGTTCGGATCGATCGATTTATCATGGGGCACTCCGTGCGGGGGGCGCCGCGTCGAGTCGTCGCACGAAGTCGGCGACGGTCGAGGCACTACGGAAGAAGAACGATGGATCTATGCGATTCGGAAAGTCCGTCGGCTTGTGGTAGTCGGGATGATCTTCCACGCCGAAGTACACCCAGGGAATGCCTTTCGCGTTGAACGCGCCCTGGTCCGACTGGTTCGTCCAGTCTTCGTGGCCACCGCCGGAATCGTGCCCCGGGCGGAGCTTCACCGCTGCGGTCGTCATCGTCGCGGCGATCAACGAACGCAGCGACGGATTCGGCATGCCACCGGCGGCCCAGAGTTCGCCTTTTTCGTTTCTGCCAACCATGTCGAGGTTCACGTTGGCGATGATGCGCTCCGCTGGGATTGGCGGCGCGGCGACGAAAGCCTTGGCGCCAAGCAAGCCAGACTCTTCGCCATCGAAGAGGGCGATGATCACCGAGTGGGCCGGCGGGTGCGCCTTGAGCCACGCGGCAATCGCGAGCACGGCCGACGTGCCCGACGCATTGTCATCCGCGCCGGGATAGATCTGATTCGTGCGCACGCCGACATGATCGTAGTGCGCACTGAGGACGATGTATCGCTCGGGTTCGCGTGTGCCGCGCACCACGCCGATGAGATTCGTGCCGGCGATGTCAGCGCCGCCACGGCCGGCCGTCTTGAATGGCACGGCGAGACTGTCCCGCAGCGGAGGGACGCCGATTTGCTTCAGTCGCGCGGTGAGATACATGCGTGCTCGGGCGCCGCCCGGTGTGCCGATGCGCCGCCCTTCCATTGAATCAGCGGCAAGCGCGAAGAGGTCGCGCAGGAGCGGCGCGGAGTCGATCTGCGGCTGGGCCGCACGGCCAGATTGTGCATCAACTCGCGAGGCGAGCAGGCAGAGCGCGGCAGCGAGAACGCGGAATCGTGAACTCATCATGAACGAAAAGCTACGCGTGGAGACCTTGGAGCGGAACGTGTTTCGGAGCTACAATGCGTATCCCTCCTGCTGGAATTGTGCCGTGAATCGATCCATTGTCGCCGTCCTCGCCCTGCTCGCACCACTGCTCGGCGCGCAGCCCCGTACGCCAGCCCGTGCTGCGAGCGCTGCGGCCGCCGCCCCGGCGCCACTGGACTCGTCGTTCTTTCGCGCGATGCAATGGCGACTCATCGGACCGTTTCGCGGCGGCCGTTCGGTAGCAGTCTCCGGAGTAACCACCCAACCGCGAGTCTACTACGCCGGCTACACCGGGGGCGGTCTCTGGAAGACCGACGACGCCGGTAACAGCTGGAAGAACATTTCTGACGGATTCTTCCGCACGAGCAGCGTCGGCGCGATCGCGGTCGCGGAATCCGATCCGAACGTGCTGTATGTCGGCACGGGCGAGCATTCCGTTCGTGGACAGTCGTCCACGTTTGGCGATGGCGTCTACAAGAGCACCGATGCGGGCAAGACATGGAAGCATGTCGGGCTCGATGCCACGCGGCAGATCTCTCAGGTGCGCGTTCACCCGTCGAACCCTGAACTCGTGTACGTCGCGGCGCAGGGAGATCGCTGGAAGGGCACACCGGAACGCGGGATCTACCGCTCTTCCGACGGCGGGCGGAACTGGGCGCTGGTACTGAAAGGCGAAAACGCCACGAGCGGCGCGAGTGACCTTTCGATGGATCCAACCAATCCGCGGATTCTCTACGCCGCATTCTGGGATCACCAGCGCCTGCCTTGGCAGGTACGGAGCGGCGGACCCGGCAGCGGCCTTTGGAAGAGTACCGACGGTGGCGACACCTGGACGCGCCTCAGCGATGGCCTGCCCAAACTGATGGGCAAGATCGGCGTCGCCGTTTCGCCGGCAAATCCCGAGCGTGTGTTTGCGATCGTCGAGGCTGACAAGGGTGGGCTGTTCCGGTCAGATGATGCCGGCAAGACCTGGCGCTTGCTGTCGGAAGACCGCACGATCCAAACGCGGTCGTGGTACTACATGAACATCACGGCTGATCCGCAGAACGAAGAAGTGGTGTACGTCATGAACGCCCCGGTCACCAAGTCGATTGATGGGGGCCGGACATTTACAACGGTCAACGCGCTGCACGGCGACAACCACTTCTTGTGGATCAATCCGAAGGATCCGCGGAACATGATTAACGCCAACGACGGCGGCGCCGCGATCACCTTTGACGGCGCGAAGAGCTGGAGCACGCAGGACAATCAGCCGACCGCGCAGTTCTACCACGTGCTGGTGGATGACGTGTATCCATATCGCCTGTACAGCGGCCAGCAGGACAACTCGTCCGTGATCATTAAGTCGCGCACCGATGCGGGCGGGATAGGCGCCGGCGACTGGTTCAATGGACCGGGTTGCGAGAGCGCCAACATCGGTGTGGACCGCAAGAATCCGCGCTATGTGTACGGTGGATGCTACCAGGGCCTGCTCGACGAACTGGAAGTTCCCACCGGGCTTTCGCGGCAGATGATGCCGTATCCGGCGCTCAACCTCACCGAGCCGTCAGACCAGACGAAGTACCGGTTCAACTGGACCGCACCGGCGCTGGTGTCGCAGCACAATCCGAACGTGCTGTACCACAGCGGGAATGTGCTGTTCAAGACATCGGACCGCGGGCACAACTGGGCGCCGATCTCTCCCGACCTCACGCGCAATGACAAGTCCACGCAGGGGTTGGGCGGTACGCCAATCACGAACGAGGGCGCGGGCGGGGAGATTTATGGTGCCATCGTCACGATTGCCGAATCGCCACACGATGCGAATACGATCTACGTGGGCACCGATGACGGTCTGGTGCAAGTCACGCGCGACGGCGGCAAGACGTGGACCAATGTCACACCCACGGGTCTGGCACTCGGCCTGGCGAATGAACTCGAGGTGTCGCCCCACGACGCGGGAACTGTCTATCTCGCGTTCCGCCGCGACCGCCATGGCGAGTACACACCGTATCCCTTCAAGTCGACCGACTACGGCAAGACCTGGACGCGGATCGGCGCTGGCCTCCGCGACGGCGAGCCGGTCCGCGTGATTCGTGAGGATCCTGTCAAACGAGGACTGCTGTACGCCGGCACCGAGACGGGCGTGTACGTCTCGTTCAACGGAGGCGCGGCGTGGCAGCCGTTCTCGCAGAACCTGCCGGTCACACCGGTGACGGACCTCGAGGTACGCCATGATGACCTGTATGCGGCAACAGAAGGTCGTGCATTCTGGGCGCTCGACGACCTGTCAGCGATCCGCGAGATGTCTGATGACGTCGTGAAGCAGGAGTTGCACCTCTTCGCACCGCGGCCGGCGCTGCTGATTGCATCTGGCGCTGGTGGCGGTCCATCGAGCGGGCCCACCGGAAAGAATCCTCCGTCCGGCGCCAATGTCTATTACTCGGCTTCGAAGGCACCGGACTCCACCGCAGCGCTGAAGCTGGAAATCGTGGACCCGCGTGGCGCGGTCATTCGCACCTACGATCGCGCAACGCCTCCGGCAGGTGGCGGTGGACGCGGCGGGCGCGGCGGCGCCCCACTGGCGGCTAAGCAGGGGCTCAACGCGTTCCAGTGGGACCTTCGGAGCGAACCGCCAACGTCGCTGCCAGGAAACATCAACCTCTTCGGCGGGCCGAACGCGGGCTACCGTGCGGCGCCCGGGCGATATCAGGTTCGGTTGACGATCGGGACTACCACACAAACGCAATCGTTTGACGTGCGGAGCGACCCCCGCATTCAGGTAAGCGCCGCGGATCTGGCGGCGCGCGATTCCCTCTCGCGCGCGATTGTCGCCCGGGTGAGCGAAATCCACGAATCGATCCTGCGGCTCCGCGACATCAAGGAACAGGTGGGCAAGTTCGTTGACCGCACCAAGGATGCGGCGGCGTCCAAGGAAATCGCGACCAAGGGAAAGTCCATCACGGGCCAACTCGACATCCTCGACCCGAAGCTGACCACAAAGGCCGCGAACGGTCAGGACATCATCAATTTCCGCAACGGCATCAACGGACAGTTTGTGTTTCTGCTCGGCCACATCGAGAGCAATGAAGTGGTCACGCAGCCGTCGCGCGAGCGGTTCGCAGAACTCGAAAAGATGTGGGCCACGTTGAAGGCTGACGCCGACCGAATCGAGCGTGATGAAGTCACCGCGTTCAATAAGCTGTTGCTGGACGCAAAGGTCGAAGGCGTGATCGTGCCAAAACCAAAACCGAAGATCGCGATGTAAGCGCTCGTCGCTGCCGTTCACGAAGCCGCGCCCGACACTTCGGGCGCGGCTTCGTGTCGTCAGGGGGTGCGCTTTACCAGGAGCAGTCCACTCGCGACTTCGCGCTCTCCGGTTGGATCGGACACCGAGTTGACAAGCTTGCCAGCAAGGACCATGGAGGTGGAGCCACCGCCATCGAAGTTGAGTGCCTGCCAGGCACCGAGTTCGCGCATGAAGTCAGCGAGTTCAGGCAGGGTCATTCCGGCACTCGCGGCCTGCCGCCCGTCAACGGTGACGAGGAAAAGCGTGCTGCTGTCGCGGCTGAACCCGACGGCGGTGCGTGGGTTCCGAACCTCGGCGTTTCGCGAGATGGTGCCTTCCACCCACGCGGAACGATCGGCGACGGCGACACCGTCGCGAACAATTCGCGGCCATCCACCGACGAGCAGCACCGGTGAACGCGAGGGCGAGCCGTCATCGGCTGCCCGTGCGCGTAGGACGAGTCGCACAGTGTCGCCTTCCGCGACCGTCGCGAACGCGGCCGTACGCGCACCGTATGCGGCGAGCACGGCCGCCCCGGGTGGAACGGCATTGCCCCCGGCTTTCGCCGTCGGGCCACGACGCACAAACAGTTGTGTGTCGGCGCGAATCCCGACGCGAGCGAGCGGAACCTCGAGGAGCGCGCGCGTTGTGTCAGTCGGCGTAACTCCGACTCGGTCCGTATAGAGCGCCGTGCCC
>JAPLKU010000016.1 GCA_026387935.1 Gemmatimonadota bacterium
GTCACCTTTCCGGTGATCACCGCGCCCTGCGCGATCGCCATCGCCGGCAGCGCCACAATGGCGCAAAGCACAGCGGTGACCCATCGGGACAGTCGATTCATCGCGAACCCTCGTGTAAAGAAGTGGAGGAAATCCAGACACGAACTTGATATGAACAGCGCACGCCCCACCTTCGGCCAGTCGCAGACGGGTGGAGGCGGCTCAAATCACACTACCCATGCAATCGGTTTGGCGTCACCGCCATGGAACAAAACGCCGGCAACGCCCCATAAAGTGCGGAAACCCGACAAATCCCGCAAGAGCAGGCCCACGGCCCATTTGCAAGGTCCGTCCCCCCTGCGGTGGTGCGCCCCTACGGCTTCCGCTTGTCCCCGTTCATCCGGGTGTACACCACAATCGCGCCCCATGCTGCCTTGTCACCCCACTGCGAGGCGGACTCAGAGGCGGAAAGCACCGCGAAGAAATAGACGTCTCCGGGCGCGATGATGACGTTTGGTCCCGCCGGCTGGCCGTCGACGACGTAGACGAGGCAACGATTGTACCGCAGTGACCGGACGCAGTCACCCTTGCTGAAGTTCAGTCCCGTCGCGCCCACTTCACGCATCATGTCTATGAACGATCCCGCCACATTGCGGAATCGCTCGACCGACTGCGGCGAGTAGATCTTCCATCCCTTCCGCTGCGCCTCGGCAATCGCGCGCCCGTTGAATGAATTGGGCTCGACCTTCCCGTTGATCTCCGCCGTCGCAATCTCGGTCGGCTCGGCTGGAACGAGAAAGTCCACCAACATCGTGTCCGCCGCCGTGGCAGACATCAGCTCAGTAAATGACGGCGTCCACCCAACCTTTCGTACGCCGACGACAAATCGGCTGCGAGTCGCAAAACTCAAATAGAACTTGCCGTCGGGCCCGCTGACCACTTCGGCCAGCACGGTGTTGGTCGTGTCCGTGACGGTCACGCGGGCGCCGGGTACGGGCGCCTCGCTCGTCTGGGCCTTGATGGTTCCGCGGATGACCTGAGCCGCTGCAGGTGCCGCCGCGACGGCACCGACGCCACACACTGCCGCGGCGAAAGCCAGGGAACGGACAAGGCCGCCGGGCATTTTCTGCCCCAGCGGCCTCGTCACGTTCTGATTGTTACTCAGCGTACAGCGACCTTACGCACCCTGACGGCTGCACCTTACGGCGCGATGCCCGGCGGGCCGCGGTCAATCCAGAAGACAACCTTTGGCGTCGTGTTGACGCCGTTGCCAGCCGTCACTGCGGCCGAGCTGCCCGTCGTGGCGGCGCCGTAGATCATGGCAGTGAACACCGTGCCGGCGGCATCAGCGCCGCCAACATAGGTATTACCGCTGATTGTCGTCGCGGGGGCAATCGGCGGTGAGTTCGTGAACAACGCGGGCGTCGTCGTGCCGGCCGCGTAGCCGCGGATCACAAACGCGCCTGGTGTCCGCGTTGAGTACGTCTGCACCGTGCCGTACGTGACGTTTGCAAACGTCGGCATGGCCGGCAGCGGATCCGTCGCGGTCGCGGTGAAATAGAGGTCGATCGCGCCGGCGGTCGGGCCGGCGTGAATCACGCGAATCGAGACCGTACCAGTCGTCGGCTGCGTCCCAATCGCGTCTTCAATCACACGAAGGCCCTGCTTCGGCGCCTGTCCCGCGCGGGCGAAGCCGGTGTGCAGCACCGTGTAGTAGGTGCCAGCCGTCAGCGTAAGCGTCGTGTCGACCAGGAACGCCGACGTCGTCTTGAGGTCGGTCGAGTTCGGGAACACTCGAATCTTGCGGCTTCCAGCCTGATAGCCCTGATAGTTCCCAAGGCCAACACCGCGGAACGGCACCGCGAGGAAGGGCTGCGAGAACTCGATCTGGTCAATCGGATGGAAGTCGAGCGCCAGCGTGTCGCCGACGGCGTTGAAGTACCGGACGTAGGCCAACGGCGGCGTCAGCGCACCGGTCGCGTGTCCGGCCGTGTCTTTGGTGCAAGCCGCTACGCCCAAAAGTGCGAGTGTCGCGACCACGAGTCGTTGAATGCGCATCTGGCTTGCTCCAGACCCTGTAAAGAGGTGGGGTTGCTTCATGATCTGTTTCTCCGTCAGTTCAAACATTTAGCGGACCACGCGGGTTGGTTCACCGCCCGCCGGTCCGGCCGGCTTGTCATCAGTTCCCTGCGCGGTAAACAGTGACTTGTTGAACAAGAACACCACTACCGCCGTCAACGCCACAGCCAAGCCAATCGTGCGGACTTTGTTCAGCTGCCGAACTTGATACCCAACCGTGTGATCCTTTCGCACGGTGACCTGCTCTCCATTCCACATCGCCGTGTTGCCGTTCAACTGCGAAATGCGGGCGACTGACATCGTGTAACTGTCCGGCGCCTGCGAAAGCATCGCCCCTTCAAGCTTCTCCACCTGCGGTCCCAAACGCTCCGAAAGCGCCGCACGCCCCTGATCGTTCAGCACCAACTCTACCCGTCCGGCACTTGGCGCAACGCCCTGGCTCAATGGCAAGGATTCGAAGCACCCCTGAAGGGAAACGGCCCACGCGGCAACTACGAACATCGTTGCCGCGCGTGCACGCTTCATATCTACCAACCGTAGTTGCCCTTTGTCGTCGAACCGGCGACGCCATAGTACGGCTGAATACGGGCGTCCATTTCCTGGTACGGCACTGGCCATTGGTTCGCTGTGCCTTCCGGCAGGTCGCCCCAGCCGCGGCTATCCGTAAACCAGCAGAGATAGGCGCACGAGTACATGGTCTCGAGGCGCTTCTCCCACTTCATCGCTTCCAGAATGTTGCCACACGCCACCGTCGTAAAGCTCGGCGCCTGCGGCACACGCGGAACGCACGCGCTGCCGCCGGCAATCGCCTGCGTCGCCGAGGTGATCGTGCCAATGGAACCGAGACCATGCTTCGCACGCTGCGCGTCGATGATGGCCGATGCGCCGGCGAAGTTGCCTGCCCGAATCATGCCTTCAGCAACGAGCATGTCGAGCTCAGCCTTCGGGAGCTGCACCCACGGCCCATTTCCCGTGGCCGCATTGATCGGCGCCCAACGGCGGTAATCATAGTTCGAGGAGCCGTAGCCGGCGCCCGGAACGTCGTCGCCCGACGGGCGATTCTTGATGTAGCGCGGGGCCGTCAACGGCGTTGGCGTGTCGGCCTGCTGCGCCGCGCGCGTGGCGCCCTGCGGGAAGCGCGTGTCCGGCGTGCGAATCAGGAACGTGCCGTCACGCGAGCCAAACGGTGTGGCAATGAAGTTGGCATAGGCACCAGACGTGTCGGCCATCCCCATCATCAGACTCGTCAGGCTGTGCCAGCCCTGGATGTTCATCTGGTTCGTGTCATACGGCGTTGAGCCCGACCAGCCGGCCGACACACTCATCGTGATGATAAAGTCCGCCGTGATGCCGGCCTGCGCATCCGCGATGACTGCATTCCAGTCAACCGCAGCGCGATCAGCAGGGGTGCGGGCAACGGCCGCACGAAGGCGCGCCTTCTGCGAGCGAATCAGCGCGGCAAACTGCGGCGCCGTCATCGGATTGCCATTGATCCAGGTTGACGGAAGCGGGAAGCCGCCAGCCGTCGTAGCGGCTGCACTCGTCGTGTATGCGAGCGCCGAGTCCAGCATTTTCATCGCGGCCGCGGTCACTTCCTTGTAACCGGAGAGGCCGGGAACCACGTCGGATCCGACATCGGGCGTCACGATCGCGGCTGAGTCGTATGCGATGGCCAAACCGCTAATCGCCCAGCCGAGCGAGAAGTAGCCGAAGGCCTTCGCACGGGCGTCCTGCCCTGCCGTACCAAGCCCGTTCTTCGGAACGGAATTACTCGCCTCGATGAGGCGATTGAGTGCCTGAATGCCGTTGGCCGCGCTGCGCGCGGCTTTTTCGAGGTCGCGGAACGCGGCATAGTTGTCGCCCGTTGCCGCGCCGTTGCGCTCGTTGCCGATGGGTCCGCGCGGAATGATCGAGCGGATGTTCATCGAGAAGTTGTTGAGCTCCGAATAGTTCTCGAGCGCAAAGTTGTGTGCCTGAGTCTGAAGGCAACCCGTGCACACCACTTCCGCGCCCCAGGCCTGACGGAACACCGAAGAGATCACGCTCTCGACGCCGGCCGGCGTGGAGTAGGTGCGCGCCACGTCGGGGTTGTTCAGGTTCGGAACGCTGAGGATTTCCTTGTTGGCGCACGCGGCCAGGACCATTAGTCCGGCGGCCGATGCCACGCGACGAATCATGATTCGCATCTGCTGGGATCCTTGTGGGGGTTGCTGCAGTGGGCCGCCGGACTTGCTGTCCAGCGGCCCACTGTCGCGTTACTTAGAAAGCCGTCGTGAACGTGAAGGAGAACGTGCGGAGATTCGGGAAGGCGAACGAGTCCGACGAGTTGAGAATCGCCGAATCATTGTTGCCGCCCGAGGCGCCGACTTCCGGGTCATAACCGCGATAGCTCGACCAGGTCTTCAGGTTGCGACCGATCAGCGAAACCGTCCAGTCACCAACACCGGCGATCTTGCCAATCTTGTAGCCAATGCTGATTTCGCGAAGCTTCAGGTACGAAGCGTCTTCGGTCGGGATCATGGCCGACGACTTCACGTCGTAGTAGCCACCGACGCCCGAGGCGTCTGGCGCACCCACGCGCCAGTAGTAGCCGAGCGGCTTCGCCGCTTCCACCGACTTGCCCGTCTGATCGTTGTCCGCCGAGGCGAAGTCACCAAACGACCAGTGACGCTCTTCGTTATACACATCCTTGCCCTTCACGGCATCGAGGAGGACATAGGCCGAGAACTTGCGCCACGTGACGTTGTTGCCCACCGAGTAACGCAGATCCGGCAGCGCGTGACCGAGCACCAGATTTTTGACTGGCTTCGGCGTACCCGCAACCGAGTCATCGCGAACGGCCTGCGGCATGCCCCAGTTCTCAGCGATGCCCCACGGCGCCTGCGAAGCCGGCAGCACCGCCTGCCAGAGGTTCTTCGTCACGCCGTCCTTGTACGAGTTGCCCGCACCCGTCCAGACGATCATGCCTTCGTCGTTGCGCTGCCATTCCTTGCCTTCGCCGCAACGGCCAACGAACGCCGCCGGCATCTGGTCGCAACGCTGTACCATGCGACGTCCCCAGAGCTGCGGGAACGGAATGCCGACTTCGTACTTACAGGTGGCGCCACCGCAGGAGTAGTACGTCGGCGGAATGTCGAGCGCCGTGATCTTGGAGCGGATGCGGTCTGCATTCACGCGTGACGACCACGTGAAGTCCTTCCGCTCCAGAATCGGAATATTGATGCTGGTTTCAAACGTCGTGCCTTCGAGCGTACCGGCGTTGCGCCACTGGTTGCTGAAACCAGAAGCGGCTGGTGGCACCACGAGGAGCACTTGGTCCTTCGTGATCGACTTGGCGTACGTAAACTGCACGCCATACCGATTGAGGATTTCCAAGTCGATGCCCATCTCGGTCTCTGTCGCCACTTCGGGGCGGAGGTTCTTGTTGCCGAGCGTGGCCGGAGTGAGCGTGCCACCCGTACCGATCGTAAACGTTTCGTACTGCGTCGTGTTGCCTGGGCGGTTGCCCGCCTGGCCCACCGCGTAACGCGCCTTGAACTCATTGATCGACTTCATGAACTTCGGATAGAACGGTTCTTCCGAGAAGCGCCACGCCAATGAACTGCGGCCGTACGTCTGCCAGCGGTTCGAGGCGCCGAACACCGAGAGACCGTCGCGGCGGGCGCTAATCTCGGCGATGTAGCGATCCTTGAAGTCCAGGTTGATCGAGGCAGAGAAGCCGAGCGCACGTTGCGACGACTCCGACGAGCTGATCGCCTGGTTCGCGATTGCGGCCTGCGTATTCGTCACGCCGGGGACTGCAAGGTTCGATCCGCTTTGCCCATCGTTCTGCCCGTCCTGCTGTTCAAACGTCGAGCGGAACGAGAAGCGCGCCGCGAGGTCCGACCGGAGGTCGTGGCGGGCCGTCCAGTTCAGCGACACGTTGTACGACTGGCCGTAGCTGTCGCTGCGGTTGATATCGCCCAGCGAGGTCGTCTGCTGCGTAGTCGTGAAGCGATAGCCGCGCGCCGTGCCGCCGCGGGCCGTGTTGTTGCTGCGATCGTAGCCGAAGTCAAAGGTGCCGTCGAGCCAGCTGAGCGGCTGCCAACGAATCTGCGACGAGGCCAGGAAGCGATCCGACTCGGCAACGTTGTCGCCGCCATTCGCCGCCTGCTGATAGTTGTACGCCGGGTTCGTGTTCTGCCCGCCCTGGTTCGTGATGACCGAACGCGGGAAGAGGCGGCCGTACTTGTCCGTACGGAGCAAATCTGCAAAGGCGGGCTGACGCGTGATGCCGAAGAAGGTCTGGCCACCGGTCGCGCGCTTGCTGCGCGCATAGTACGTGCGAACCGCCGCCGTCCAGTTACTCCCCATGGTCTGGTCGACATTGAGGCGCACGTTGTTGCGATGGAAACCGTCCAGATAGATGACGGCGCCCTTCTGGCGTTCATCGCCAATCGAGCTGAAAAAGTTCGAGCGGCCGAACTTACCCGTCATGTCCACCGACGCCTTCGTCCACGGGCCGTTGGTGACGACCTGGTTCACCGGGTTGAACTCGGTGGGCCAGCGGTTGGCCTGGAAGAAGCCGCGGAGGTTGATGGCCGGCGGGGCCAGCGCGATGCCGCCGTCGCCGAGGAAGTTCTGCGGCGTGATGATGATTTCCGGCGAGGTCTCGTTGACGCGGAGCGCCTCGCTATAGATGTCCATCGTCTGGAGGCAGTCCTGCGTTTCACGGCTCGGGAGGTACACCGAGGCCTTCGCCACGCAATAGCGCGTGCGCGTCGGATCCATGATCAGGAAGTTGCCCTTGGCGAGGCGATACGCGCCTTCGATGTCGCTGACACCCGACTCGACGCGCGTGGCAAACCGGACGCCTTCGCCCTGGTTCTTGCCGCTCTTCGTCGTGATCTGGATGACGCCCTGCGCGGCGCGCGAACCGTACAGCGTCGAGGCGGCAGCGCCCTTCACGACTTCGACATTCTCGATGTCGGTCGGGTCGATGTCGCGCATGCTGCCCTGCTGTACGACGCCGTCAACGATCAGCAGCGGCTCCTGGCTGCGGCCACCGGCCGCTGCGTTCAGCGACTGCGGAGCGCGAAGCATGATGGCCGGCGCCGAACCAGGACGGCCGCTCGCCGACATGATCGTGGCGCCAGGAATCTTGCCCTGGAGGTTGTTGAGCACGTTGGCGCCCGGGACCGGCATATCGGCCTCCGTCACCTGCGCAACCGTGAACGGCAGCTTCTTCTGCTCTGTTCCGGCGGTCACACCCGTGACGACCACCTGGTTCAGGCGGTTGACGTCCTCTTTCAGGACGAAGTTGAAGGTCTGCGAGCCGGCGCGAATGGTCACCGAGACCGTCTGCGGCGTGTACCCGATGGCGCGCGCACGCAGGATCACCGTCTGCCCAGTCACTCGGGCGGCGGGGACGGTCAGCGTGTACACACCCGTCTGGGCGGTACCGACCTGAATATTGACGCCTTCGAGAGCAATGGCGGCGCCAAACATCGGCGTGCCATTCTCGGCGGAGACTTTACCAGTGAACGTGGCAACCTGCGCGAACATCACTGAGGGCACGCCTACGACGAGCAGCTTCGCCGTCGTAAGCCACCGCAACCGGGTCCAAATCGACATCGTCTTCCCTCAACAGATGAAGGGGTGGGGATACAAGTCACTTTTAGGAACAACGCGCACGAGAGGCGCTGTTCCTTTCCAGACAATACTTAGGCAGGGGCTGTCTACGTCACATACGCGTTACACATCCGCGTTGTTGACAATGATCGCCGACGGCTTTGCTTGCGGCAAGGAGCACTTCATTAAAGTTTTGGCCTGACACGCCGGGGCACGCCTCGGCCATATTACGGCCATGCCCCTGAACCCAACCGCCGCGTTCCGCTACGCCGCGATCGCGATTTTCTTCGCCGCGGCCCCATGCGCCGTGTCAACTGTTTCCGCCCAATCCGCCGGCGATTCGCTCTCCGCGGCCG
>JAPLKU010000015.1 GCA_026387935.1 Gemmatimonadota bacterium
TCTACGACGATGTCGAGCCGAACTACGGCTACAAGTCGTTCAACGGCGTGAGCAACATCGTTCCACTCAACACGAGCCGGCGCGAGTATTTCACGCAGCGTGATCGTCGCGGCGCGGCGATCTCGACCGACTATCACTGGGACAATGCGACGTCGTTGAACGTGCGCGGCATGTACACGCGGTTTAACGACGCGGCCATCCGGTACCGTCAGGATCAGACCATCGGCAAGACGACGACCGCCTACACGCCCACTAGTGCGACGACGGGTACGGCCACGGGCGGCAGCGTAACGAGCAACGTGCAGCAGCGGACGCCGATCGACCAGAACTATGTCCTGGCCATTACGGGCACCGGCGAGCCAGGGCGTGTGAAGCTCGACTACGCGCTGAACGTCACGCAAAACGAGTTCGTGCGCCTGAATGCAGGCGACGTGACGTTTACGCAGAAGGGCCTGACCATGAATGTCGATCGGTCCGACCCGATCATCCCCATGATCGTGCCGCAGGGCGCGTATCCGAGTGACCCGACGAAGTTTGCGTTCACAACGAACGCCGTCGCCAACCAGATCGCCCGCGGCCGCGACTACGCTGGCATCGTGAATGGCCGGATTGATCTGGGTACGCAGACGCCGTCGGCGCTGCAGTTTGGCGTGAAGCTGCGCCAGGAGCGCCGTACGTTCGATGACGCTTCGACGACGTACGCGCTGAAGGCCGGCAAGACATTCACGCTCGCGGACGTGCTCGGTGGGTTCACAAACGCGGACCACTTCTGGGGTCACTATCCCCTGGGCATCGCGCCGAGCGACCGGCTGAATGAGAGCTTCATCAAGGCGCATCCGGAGATGTTTACGGTGACGCCGGACTCGAAGCTCACGTCGCTGCTGAACGTGTATAGCGGGACCGAACGGATCGGCTCCGGGTACGCGTCATACCTCGTTGACGCGGGCCGCTGGCATTGGCTGGCCGGGCTTCGAGTGGAGAACACGGGCACCACCTACACCGCGAACAAGGCCGTCACGGATCCGGTGACGAAGCAAACGTCGGTGGCCCCCGTGGCGGGCAGCGGGAACTACACGAATGCGTTCCCGAGCGCCCAGCTCCGGTATGAGTTGAACGACAACACGAACGTCCGAGTCGCCGTGAGCACGGGCATCGCGCGGCCGCTCTATTACGACCTCGCGCCACACGCGTCCGTGACGCCCGGTGCGACGGCTAACGATCCGCAGGCCGTTACGCTCGGCAATACCGAGTTGAAGCCGATGACGTCGGTGAACTACGACCTGATGCTCGAGCACTTCAGTTCCGACGTCGGCGTCGCGTCGATCGGCGCGTTTTACAAGCAGGTAAAGAACCTCATCTACGCGAAGACCTTCAGTTACGTCGGCGCTCCGTATGACGGATTCAACGCCGTGCAGCCGCGCAACGGTCCGAGTGGCACCGTGTACGGATTCGAAGGCAGCTTCGTCCAGCGGATGTCGTTCCTCCCGTGGGCGCTCAACGGACTCGGCCTGGATGCCAACGCGACGTATACGCAATCCACAAGCGACATCCCCGGACGCCTGGGGAAGCCATTCCCGCGCCAGGCCAACTGGAATGGCAACGCCGCGCTCACTTACGCCAAGGGCATCGTCAGTTCGCGCGTGACGTTGCAGTACAATGGCCCGTACCTCTACACACTCGGCGACGGTTCCACGAGCGTGCAGACCGGTGACACCTACATGATGGAGCACAAGCAGATCGACGCGTCGGTCAACTTCCAGGTGTTCTCGAACGCCCAGTTTGTGATTCAGGCGCTCAACATGAACAACGCCCCGTTCGGCTATTTCTTCGGTGGCGACCACACCGCGATCAAGCAGCGCGAGTTGTACGGCCGGACCATTACGGCCATCTGGCGCTATACGTACTAGCCGGGTGAGTTCGCGGTCCGGCTGGCGTGCCTGCACGCGCCAGCCGGACCGTGGCCGCGGTCAACGCACGAATCGCCGCGCGACCTGTTCCAAACGTTCGTTGCCGTCGCGCTCTGCCTCAGCGAGCACCTCGAGTGCAAAGTCCCGCAGCTTGGGATCGCCCCAATACAGCCCGGTCGCGCGCTCGGCGAGTTGCGTTTCGTTGACACACGCCGCTTCGAGCAACGCGCGCGTCGCGGCGCGATCGAACCCGGGGTCGTCGCGCGGCGGAAGCGCGTAGTTGCGCCGAGGCATTTCGCCTTCGGCATCGTCTCTGAGGAATGCGCGTGACATAAGGTCTGTGGATGATCCAGACAGCCGGCAAACGGTTGCGTTCCAACCGATTGGAATAGCTTGGAAGATATGCGCCTCCGAGGCGAGCTTCACCGATTGAAGGGTCTCGGCGCTATCGCGGGTGGCGGACAAATGCCGGACGAATCGGATGGCTTCACCGCGGAAACGCCTTCGGGTCAGCGCGGCTGTGGCGCGGCTACGACAGGCGTTGGCCGTTCCCCCATCTCGCTGCAGCGGTCGTATCCGGGCCTGGTCCGATCTCTCCGGCCGTGTTCCGAACTCGCGTTAGCGCCGAGGCGCTGGTCGACCGCGACGGTCGCTCGACCCTCCAATGGTCGCGGCCGGTTTTGAAACCATTTCTAGCGCGCCGTGAAGTGGCCGCTGCGACCGCCGGATTTCTCGAGCAGCCTCACGGCGCCGATCTTCATTCGCTTGTCCGCACTCTTGACCATGTCGTACACGGTGAGCAGCGCAACGGACACGGCCGTCAGCGCTTCCATCTCCACGCCGGTGGGCCCGACGGTGGCGACGGTCGCCTCCACGCGCACCATGGCCGGCTTGGCGATGAGCGTGAGCGCGATATCGACGTGCGAAAGGGCGAGCGGATGGCAGAGCGGGATCAGGTCAGCCGTGCGTTTCGCGGCCTGGATTCCGGCAAGGCGTGCAACCGCAAGCACGTCACCCTTCTTGGTCGAGTTGTTCCGAATGGCCGTCCACGCGGCGCGCGTCATCCGAATTTCGCCGCCCGCGCGGGCGCGACGGGCCGTCGGGATCTTGGCGCCGACGTCGACCATGTGCGCGCTCCCGCGCGCGTTGACGTGGGAGAGCGTCGCTCGCGGTGGTTGGTTTGTGGATGTCTTCGCCGCCTTGGTGGCCGGCTTGGTGGCCGGCTTGGTGGCCGGCTTGGTGGCCGGCTTGGTGGCCGGCTTGGTGGCCGGCTTGGTGGCCGGCTTGGTGGCGGGTTTCTTGACCATGACCACGGCGCGCGCGCCGGCGGTGGCGAGCCGCTCGTCGCCCGACTTGGCGGCGCTGCGCGAGAGATCGTGGAGCAGTTCGGTGAGCGCATCGAGCGTGTCGGTAAACGCACCGCGGGCTTTGGTGCTGCCATGCGCATAGGCGACGCGGAAGATGCGGTCGCCACCGCCATTGGTCACGTCGAGCATCGCGCGTGCGCGGGTCATCGCCGCGGCTTTTGTATCGGCGTCGAGCAGGGTGCCGGGAGCGCCGTGGGCGAGCTTTACAAGATCAGCAACATCTTTCTTTTTTAACAGCGGCTCGGCAGCGGGCAGCGCGAGGAACTCGCGCATCTCGGCATCGCTGAGTGGATTCACTCGTACGGAGATCACTCGCGAGCGGATCGTCGGCAGCAGTGCGCCGGGCTCGCTCGAGGTGAGGATCAAGGTCGTGTCGGCCGGCGGTTCCTCGAGAAGTTTGAGAAACGCGTTGGCCGCCTGATCACTCGACGACTGCGAGACCATGCGGTCGGCTTCTCCCACGATAAAGACTTTGCGTTTTGCGAGGGCCGGCGTCATCACGGCGCGCTGGACCAGCAGGCGAGCGCCATAGAGAAAGATTCCCGACGAGCCATCGGGACGCGGGTACAGCCCATTTGCGTCCAGCCGTTCGGCGACGGCATCGGCGTTGTCTTGCGCAGCCTGTTCGATGGACGGGTCCGACTCTTTCAGACGCGCGTGCGGGAAAATCCAGAGCAGGTCGGGATGACCTCCCGCTTCGATGAAACGGCAATGTTGACAGGCGCCGCAGGGCGAGCCTGTTTCGGTGCAGAGCAGGCGCTGTGCGAGCCAGATGGCGAGCCGCTGTTTGCCGATCCCAGCTGGGCCGGTGAGCAGCAGGCTCGACGCGAGCGTGCCGCGGCGGACCTGTTCGTCAAGGCGTGATTTGAGGGCCTGATGGCCGATAAGCGGCGGAAGCGGCACAGTCGTAAGATAGTGTTCATGACTCCGATTCGTCCCGCACACTCATCAGCTCCATCGCTGGCGGCGTCGGCTATGGCGAGGCTCGCTATTTCGGCCGTCGCTATTTCGGCCGCTGCCATTTCGGCCGCTGCCATGCTTCTCTCCGCCGCACCGTCGCCCGCGAGAGCCCAGACCCGCGCCGAGTCGCGGCCCCGGGCCCGAGAACTCGGTGTGGCCCCAGGCGTTTTCGCGCCGGGTCCGAAGAACGCGATTACTGACGTCACGGGCGTTCGTGTGGCGTCACTCACGATCGATGACGGCGCGAAGATCCATACCGGCATCACGGCGATTGTGCCGCACGAAGGAAACGCCTATCTGTCGCGGGTTCCGGCCGCCATTCATGTGGGCAATGCGTTCGGAAAACTCGTGGGCTCCACGCAGGTGCGTGAACTCGGGGAGCTGGAGACGCCGATTCTGCTCACCTGCACGCTCTGTGTCTGGAAAGCCGCTGACGCGATGACGGAATGGATGATCGCACAGCCGGGAATGGAGCGCGTGCGATCGCTCAATCCGGTGGTCGGCGAGACGAATGACGGCGGCTTGAACGACATCCGCTCGCGGCCAATCACGGCAGAGCAGGTGAAGAAGGCCCTCGACGCGGCGAGCGACGGGCCGGTGGAGGAGGGCAGTGTTGGCGCCGGTCGCGGCACGAGTGCCTTCGGTTGGAAGGGCGGTATTGGGAGTTCGTCGCGCAGACTTCCGGCGTCGCTTGGCGGGCACACGGTGGGCGTGCTCGTGCAGACGAACTACGGCGGCGTGCTCCAGATGGGTGGCGCGCCAATTGGAAAAGAACTTGGCCAGTACGCCTACAAAAACGAGACCGGCACCGAGCGGGGTGATGGCTCGTGCATGATCGTCATTGCGACCGATGCGCCGTTGTCCGACCGAAACCTCCAACGGCTGGCGGCGCGGGCGATGCTTGGCCTTGGGCGGACAGGTGGCAGCGGCTCGAACGGGTCAGGCGAGTTCGTGATCGCGTTTTCGACGGCGAAAGAGGTGCGCCGCGTCTGGGATGCGAAGCGCTACACGACGACCGAGTTGTCGAACGAAGAGTCCTCGGCGCTGTTCGAGGCGGTAATCGAGGCGACGGAAGAAGCGATCTACAACTCGATGCTGAAAGCCACGAGTGTCAGTGCGAATGGACGGACGGTGGAGGCGCTGCCGATTGAGAAGGTGAAGGAGATTCTGGCCAGGTACCGGCCGAAGTAAGCGAGCAGCCTACGGCAGCGTCGTCGCCAGAATGTCCTTTGCCTTGGCCTCACGCCACGCCCGCATCTTGTCGCGCAGCTCGGGCCGCTTGGTGGCAATGATCTGAACCGCGAGCACGCCGGCGTTCGTTGCGCCCCACTTGCCGATCGCGAGCGTACCAACCGG
This sequence comes from Gemmatimonadota bacterium, assembly GCA_026387935.1. Lineage (GTDB taxonomy): Bacteria > Gemmatimonadota > Gemmatimonadetes > Gemmatimonadales > Gemmatimonadaceae > Fen-1231. Next base: position 5,591 of record JAPLKU010000015.1, read on the forward strand.
AATACCAGCGGGCATCTGCACCATCGCCAACAGTGCGTCGAGGCCGCCGAGCGGCGTTGACGCGATGGGTACGGCGAGCACGGGCAGCACCGTCTTGGCGGCGATGAATCCGCCGAGGTGTGCCGCACCGCCGGCCGCGCAGATGACCACCTGAAGGCCGCGTTTCTCTGCGGTGGCCGCGTACTCGAGCGCGGCATCGGGCGTGCGGTGGGCGGAAAGCACCTTGGCCTCCCAGACGATTCCAAACTCCGTGAGGACGTCGCAGCAGCCCTTGAGGGTCTCGAAGTCATTCTTCGAGCCCATGAGAATCCCAACTTCCGGTGTGGTCATGCCAAGAAATATGGCGGAGGAGCGGGGGCGGGAGGCAGTCACCCGTTACTACGACTTCATGTCCGCCGAGTCGTTCGTGCTCACGGCGTGGTGGCGCGCTCCCGTCGGAACTTGTCCATGAGCACGATCAGCTCCGCATTCGTGAACGGCTGCCATCCGTGCGGCTTCATCGGACGACCATAGTCGAACGTGAAGTTGGCCTTGGGATTGTCGAGTTTGGCCGCCTCCTGTTCCATCAGGTAGACCCCGAGGTTCAGGTAGTGGTTATCCATGTCGCCGACATAGACGTGCATCTTGCCAGCGAGCGCCCGCCCGTTCACGGGCCAATCTTTGGTGGTGAGCCAGGTGAGGTCGTACCCCTTGTCGCGCCAGTATGCGGCGACTTCCTTGTCGATGTGGCCGGTGAGCCGGTCCCAGAGGCGGCGCGGGTAGCCGTCTGCGCCGATAGGCCCATAGGCAGCATCCCATGCGTCGAACTGTTGGCCGCTCCTGGCTTTGCTGCCCAGCACGGCTTCGAGCTGGCTCATCTGGCGCTGCGTCACCTGCGGCTGGCCGTCCGCCGTGCGCATCATGTAGCGCTCCGGAATCGGCGGCTCGCTCACGTTGGGGACAAATGCGTTCGTGTCCGCGTAGTTGTCGACCAGCTGGTTCCGGCGGAAATCGACGGGGTCTGGGTAGAGGCACCACGCGCCACCGAAGAAGTTCGGTTTCTGGATTTGCAGTGCTGCGCATTCCCATCCGCCGGTGGACCCGCCGGTGAGGAAACGGGCATTGGCTTCGGGAGCAAGCCGGAACTGCTTCTCCAGCAGCGGCACCAGCTCGGTGAGGAGCGCGTCCTGATACGGGCCGTTGTTGACGGAGTTCACTGCGTACGAGTCGTCGTAGTACGGTGTCGGGTGCTGCCACGTGATCGCGACGAAACGGGGAAACGCATCGTTCATCCAGCTCTGCGTGAATTCGCCACCAGACTCGCGCGCGGTCGTGGGCACGGCGTCGTAGGGCAGTGGGGCACCGAGCTGCATGCGCACGCCGCCGGACGCGGCACCACCTCCTGCGCGCCCACCGCCGGTCGCCGAGGCGCCTTCGGTGAATCCGAATGGCGCGCCGAGGCCGAAGTGGCCCTGGATGTAGACGGCGGGATATTTCCGGGTCGGTTCTTCGTCGAAACCCTTCGGCAGCAGCACGGTGGCACCGATGTACATCGGCGCGCCCCAGAACTTCGAGAGCAGTGCACTCTTGATCTTGATCCGTTTCACCCACTTGGTGTCGGGCGGCACGACGACCGGCGGTAGCGCTCGCACCAGCGCAAGGGTCAGCGGCTTGCCGGCCTTCGGGTCGAAGTGCACGCGCACCGGCTCGCTCACCAGGTTGCCCGGCGACGAGTTGAAATGCTGGCCTTCCCACTGGTCGTTGTGCACCCAGATGGCGTGTCCGTCCGCGCGGCGGAACTGCGTGTACACATTCACCATCGCCTGCGCCCAGTAGTCACCGGCGGGCACATCGGCGAGGCTCTTGTACGGATAGCCAAGCGCCTTGGCATCAATGACGGTCGTCGCGCCGGGCTTGAGCGCGTCGAAGTCCGCGCCGAAAAAGGGAGCGCTTCCGCCGTAGGAGCCGCTCTGCAGCCGCGGTTCGCGGTCGTTCGTGCGCGCGAGGAAGACAAACACGCGACCGGTGACCGGAGCGCTCGCCACGGAAGGATCGAGCCGGATGTCGAATCGCTGAGCGCTTGCCGGACCGGCGACGAGAAGCGAGCCGAGTGTTCCGGCGATCGCGAATGCGCAACGGACATCGAAGCGGACCATAGGAGAGCACCTCAGGGGCGGGGGTATGCCAACGGGCCAGCCTGTCGGCTGACCCGTTGAGAGCGATCCTGTGATTTGTCCAGCCAGCTCCCGAGGAGGGATTTGAACCCCCGACCCGGCGATTAACAGTCGCCTGCTCTACCCCTGAGCTACTCGGGAATCTGTGAAAAATACCCGGCGCGGACGGGGCGGGCAATGTTTTGCCCCGAATGCGTGGCGTGTCGCAGCCGGCACCCTGCCGACCCTCCGGACCTCCCTGTTCACGCGAGCGCTGCGAGGAACCGCTCCACGTCGCCCATGTCGTTGTAGACCGAGGGCGAGAGCCGCATCCAATCGCGGCCCAGCCGCACGTTCACTTTGGCAGCGGCGAAGCGCTTCGGGAGGTCGCCGTCGCCCAGCCCGGCTTTCGCGAATGAGACATTCCCGCCCGTGGCGTTCGGTGGCGTGACAGCCGTGTATCCGAGCCGCGGAACCTCCTGCTGCAGCCGCCGGATCATCGGCAGGCGATGCGCCTGAATGTTGGCCACACCGAGCGCCTTTACGTAGGCGAGCGATGACGCGAGAAGCGCGAGGTTGGTCATCGTGCTTCCGGTGAGCGTGCCCATCTCGAACATGCTCGCGGCCGTCGGCGGACCGTACGAATAATCCACCGGGCGGTATTCGCCTGCCGGCAAGTATGGCGGATAATTCGCATCCAGGTTTGGCGCCTGGTAGTAGCCCACGACGGGGCGCTGGATTTTCGGGAGCACCTCCTCGCGCGCATAGAGAAAGCCAAGGCCGAAATCGCCCATCAGCCACTTGAAGCTCGAGCACGACGCGAAGTCGACGCCGCTGGCCTTTACATCAAACGGCTCGGCGCCCGCGGTGTGGGCGATGTCGGCATAGACATATGCGCCATGTGCGTGCGCGAGATCGGCGACGGCCTTCAGGTCGTGCTGGAAGCCGTTGTACATCGCGGCCGACGACACCTCGACGAGCTTCGTCTTGCGGTTCATCGCGCGCTCGAGGTCCTTCAGGTCGACGCGAAAATCCTTCGTGGGCTTCACGACCCGGACGTCGAGTCCGCGCTTCTGCAGTTCGAGGAGATGCATGATCGCGCCCTCGAAATGCAGGCCGTCGGTGACGACGTTGCCGTCGAACCGATGGTCGAGCCCGAGCGCGCGCACCACAAGGTTCTCACCCGCGCTCGTGCTGGACACATACGCGATCTCGGACGGTTTCGCATTGATCAGCTCGGCGAACAACGCGCGCGGATTCGGTGCGCTGGCGCTCCCGCCGATCCGACCCGACGGCGGTGGAGTGGGGCGGAGTGTTCCGCGCGCTTCGGAGGCGCGCCGCGCGGCCTCGACCGACACGCGCGGAATGGGGTGTGTGTACGCGGCATTGATGTAGGTGTAGCCGTCCTCGATGTTGAAATCCGCCTTGCGCGGAAACGTCGCCTGCGGGCCGGGAAGCTCGGCGGGTGCGGCACCCTCGGGAGGTATCGCAAAGGGCAGAACAGTGCGCGCGGCGTCAGGACGCCCGAACGGGCCCAGCGCCGTCGTCGCAGCGAAGCCGCCGAGTCCGGTGAGGAGGTCGCGTCGATTGATGGACATGGGTGGTCGTCCGTGCGATGGGGAAGAAGCGGTTCAGTGAATCCAGGTACGGAGCTGCGCGGCGAGAATCCGCCGGGTTGCATCGTCGGCAAAGACACTGTGGGCCGCCGGGAGGAGCGCGGCGGTGGTGCGGACAGCGGGAATGCCGGCCTGTTCAAATGCGCGCACCGCGGCGTGGGCCGGGGTGGTGAGATCGAAATAGCCCCCGGTCCAGAAGAGACGCAAGGCGGGGCGCTCTCGCATGGCTGTGGCGAGGGCGGAGGTGGTTTCGCCGCCGCCTTCCTGATCCCAGACGACGTTGATGTCGAGATTGAGGCTGCGGTACGACTCCAGCGTGCGGAACCGGAGATCCTTCTTGAGGTACGCCTCGAGTGCCGGCGCGGCGGGCGTCGGTGGAACCGTGGGCTCTCCCGGAAGCAGCGCGGGCGCGAGCATCGACGTGCCGAACCGCATGGCGCCGCCATTGAACGACGGATCGTTGAGGCCACCCGTCTTCGTGGTGTCGCGGACCGACGTCACCCGCGTGTCGAGCATCCCGGTGCGGAGCCCGCGCTCCGTGAGGACGTGCAGCATCCAGTCGTCTTTCGACAGCCGAAGAGTTCGGGCGATGATGTATTCCGTTGGCACGCCAATCAGCGCCGACATCCGCGCGGCGACGCGATCACGCTCGGCAGGGTCGAGCCGTGCGCCCTTCGTGAGTGCCGCGTGGTAGTCGGTCACGGAAAACTCCGCCGCCTGCGCAAAGACCTCCTCGACCGTGCGGGCATCGCGGATTCCCTTGCCGTGGAACCACGCCGACGTGGCCATGGTCGGGAGTGCGCGTTCGTAGCCAAGGTCGGCGTCCACGCTTGGGGAATCGCTGAGCGCTCCGGCGACGACCGCGACGAGAATCAGGCCGTCGAAGCGGAGTTCCTTCTGCTCGTGGAGCATGACGTTCGCGCGCACGGTGCCATAGCTCTCGCCGGCGAGATACCGCGGGGATCGTTCGCGTCCGTGGATGCGCAGCCAACGTCGGATGGCCTGCGCGACGGAAGCGGCGTCGCCGCTGCGAGTCCAGTACGACCGGCGGCCGGCTTCGGTGGTGAACGGGCGGCTGAATCCCGTGCCAATAGGATCCATGAAGACGAGATCCGTCGCGTCGAGGATGCTGCTGGGGTTCGGGATCGTGCTGTCGCCCGCCGTGAGCCGCGGGCCGAGGCCGGCCATGTGGAGTGGCGACGACGAGGAGCCCGGTCCGCCGTTGAAGACGAACGTCACGGGCCGGCGCCTGCGATCCTTCACATCGTCGCGCACGTAGGCGATGGTCACCAGCGATGCGTCGGGCACGCCGCCGGGACCTGCGAGCAGGTGCTCCTCCACAATGGCCGTATACGGGATGCGCGCGCCGCCGAAGGTTCCGACCTGCTTCGTATTCGCGACCGTCGGACGTCGGCTGGATAACGAGCGCGGAACGAGCGCGGGTCCCCACGCGCGGCAGGTGGAGTCGGCCACGCCTGGAACGCGGACCCATTCGAAGCCGGCCGCGCGCGGCGCTCCGCTCACGATGGTCGCTGGCGTCTCGTGGCGCGCGAAGCATGGGCCGAAGGCGCCGGGCGCGGGCACGAGTGTTGCAGAGCCCTTGAGGATCAGCTCCTCGAAGTCGGCGCCGGCGCTGGGCCCGGCTTCGCGCGTCACCGTGGCGACCCACATATCGTGATTGAACCGTTCTCCGCGGGCCCGGCGCTCGAACAGTTCGCGCAACACTTCGTCGAGCGTGCGCCGCCCTCCGGAATGCGCGCGGATCTTCGCGTCGAGGTCAGCGAAGTAGAGGCTGCTCCGAACATAGGGCATGTGCCGCACCTTCTCGTCGGCGAAGCCGATCTTCGTGATCGAATCAGCAGAGAAATTGCGGGCCACGCCGAACCAATACTCCTGAAACGCGGTGTTGACCTGCCGGCCGTACTCCTCGACGGACGTGAAGCCGCCGCGCATCGGGAGCACTCGTGTGTAGTACGTGTTGAGGCCTTCGCTGAACCAGCTCGACACGCCCTGTGGGGCATCCACCTGCCCGACAAAGAGGTGGCCCATCTCGTGCGTGATGGTCTCACGTGGCGCTTCGCCCTGCGCGGGCGCACCGGCGTCGCGCGGTGGTGCGGACATCATGAACGAGTTGTCGAGCGCAGTGCCCACGCCGCGCGTCCCGCCGGTACGGATGAAGACGCGATAGCGCGGCAGCGGGTTCAGGTAGCCGTACGACTTGCCGAGCCAGGTGAACATCTCAGACGCCCAGCGCATCTCGGCGGCGGGGTCCCATGCCGGTGTCCCGGTCCACGCGGCGCTGAAGGCGCCACCGTTCGGCGAACTGTACCCGCCGAGTACTCCCGCCATGATCCAGCCTTGCGTGGGCGCCGACGGCTCGCCGCGAAGCGTGAAGTCGCCATCGCCAAACGAGGTGAGCGCCGTCGCACCGGCGGCGAGGCCGCTGAGGTCCCAGTGCACCCGCGTAGTAACGACGAGATCGCCCTCGGGGAGCACGAGAAAGCCCGAGCCGGCGCCACTGATGCCGCCAGCGGCCGAGAAAAGGCCGAATGGGGGTCCGCGGAATTGGCCCGTCTGGGAGAGCGAGCGGTACGTGTATGCGAGTGGAAATGTCACGCGCCGGCTGGCGCGCAGGTGGCGGTAGTAGGGAAAGCCGCCTGGTGCGGGCGGATCGTCTTCAACGGTGAGCGGGACTTCGCCGGCTGCGTCGCGAACCGAGAGGTTCAGTGTGCGCTCGGCGATTCCGGTCACGTTCGCGTAGACGATCGGCACCTTGAGACTGAATCCATCGCCCGCGGACGCCGGCAGTTCCGTGACTTCGGTGCGCACGTCGATGGCCACAATCTCGGGCCCGCCATCACGTATCGGCTTCCACGTATGGGCGATGCTGCCGACTGGGGCCCGGGCGGCGCCTGATCCCTGCGCCGCCAGCTCGGCGGTGCCCGCCAGGGCGACGAGGACGATGCCAAGTGCGCGAGGGAGCGTCTTCATGCAGAGGAGGCTAGAGGGGCGACCAGTAGCGAAACCGCGCGCGCGCCGACACAGTAGGATAGTCATGTCGAGGCCCATCCGTTGATCCACTCCGAATCGCTCCGCGTGGGGATGCTCACCCTGCGCGCCAACCCGCTGCGCACGATCCTCTCGACCCTCGGCGTGATCATGGGCGTCGGGTCAATGGTGTCGGTCCTCGCCATGGGCGACGGTGTCGAGAAGTACGCGCGTGAGCAGGTGGCCAAGACGACCGATCTGCAGGCCATCGCCATCTCACCGAATTTCGTCCAGCGCGTGGATGGAATTTTCGTGCGGCGCGCGGATGTCGTGCAGTTCACGGCGGCGGACCTCGACTCGGTGAAAGCGGCCGTCCTCGAAGCGATGTCGGTGCAGGTCAGCGTGAGCGGCGGCACGATTGCCCAGCGCGATTCTGCGTCGAAAGGGCGCGGAATCAATGTGCATGCCGGCGCATCGACTGAACCAATCGCGGCGCAAATGGCATCGCGCAAACTCGAGATTCGCGACGGACGCCTCTTCACCGATGCCGAGGCGCGCGCGGCGAAGGCCGTCGTCGTGCTCCGTGCGACAGCGGCCGACTCGATTGGTGGCGGCGCGGCGCTGGTGGGACAGACGATCCTGCTGCAGCGGCACCCGTTCGTGGTGGTTGGCGTACTGAAGCCTGAGGAAAACGAGCGGATGGAAGCGTTCGTTCCGTTCGGCACCACGGAAGGTGTGATTTTTGGCTTCGGCGGGGCCACAATTCCGCCGCAACTCTCGCTCGTGGCCAAGCGCGTCGAAGATGTGGAAACGGCAAAAGCCCACGCTGAACGATTCTTCGCGCGCCGCTATGGTATGAAGTGGAAGGAGCGCGTGAACATCGTGGCCAACAGCACGCGGGTGGAGCAGCTCACACAGGCGCTGCTCGTGTTCAAGATCCTGATGGGGGCGATTACCGGCGTGTCACTGCTCGTGGGCGGCGTCGGCATCATGAACGTGATGCTCGCAGCCGTGATCGAGCGGACGCGCGAGATCGGTGTGCGAAAGGCGATGGGCGCGCGGAATCGCGACATTCTGGTGCAGTTCCTTGCCGAGTCGGTGACGATCACGAGCACGGGTGCGGCGCTCGGTGTACTGCTTGGGCTGGGCATCGCGTTTCTCGCTGCGGCGATCATGCGCATGCAGACGCAGGCGCCGGTGCATGCGGCCGTCACCTTCACGACGGTCTTTGTGGCGGCAATCGCGTCGGTGATCGTCGGACTTACGTTCGGGCTGTACCCCGCGCTACGCGCGTCGCGACTCTCGCCGATTGACGCGATTCGACACGAGTAGCGGCGTTGTGGCCGCCAGCGGCTCGGCGCTATCGCGTGGGCGGAACACCGCCGGATGGCTCGGAAATCTCGTGTGCGCGACTGCTGCAAATACTTGGACGAGCTGAAACGACGAATCGCGCTGGGGTGGCAGTACCCCTAGTTGTTGTAGTTGTTGTCGTTCCTGTCCAGACCGCTAAGAAATCCGGGAGTACCTCCGGTTTTTTTTCCGCACCCGCGATAGCGCCGAGACCCTTGACCGTGCGTTCAGGCCGAGAGGCGCGGCGTGGCCAGAATCCACTGCTGCGGTCCCGGGCGCCGTTCGTCGAGCGCTCGCGCCAGTGCCCCAGGAACGAAATGTCGCAGGGACGGGAACGCATCGGCCGGTAGCCGCCGAAGCAGACCAGCCGTTTCGTAGCCGTCCGAGGCACCGACCATACAGATAAAATCGGCCCGCAGTTGCTGTCCGATGCTCATGCTCGGCTCCGCACCAGTAGCGGCTTGAGCCACTTGCCGGTGTGCGACGCTTTCACCTTGACGATCTGCTCCGGCGTGCCCATCGCAACGAGGCGACCGCCGCCCTCGCCGCCATCCGGCCCGAGATCAATCACCCAATCGGCCAGCGAAATGACATCGAGGTTATGCTCGATGAGCACGACCGTGTGTCCGGCGTCCACCAGGCGGTCGAGCACCTGCATCAGCTTGCGGATGTCGTCGAGGTGAAGACCGGTGGTTGGCTCGTCCATGACATAGAGCTTCCGTCCTTTTCCTTTCGCGCTCGAAATCAACTCGCGCGCGATCTTGAGCCGCTGGGCCTCGCCGCCTGAAAGCGTCGTGGCGGCCTGTCCGAGGCGCAGGTAGCCCAGTCCGACCTGCTGCACATGCCAGAGTGCCTGGCCGAGTTTCTCTTCGCGGGGAAAGAAGCGAATCGCCTCGTCAACCGTGAGGTTGAGCACTTCGACGATGCTCTTTCCATTGACCTTCACGTCGAGCACGGCTGGCTTGAAGCGACGGCCTTCGCACTCCTCGCAGGGAAGGTACAGATCAGCCATGAAGAGCATTTCGACTTCTTGATAGCCCGCACCCTCACACTTGTCGCAGCGGCCGCCTGCGACGTTGAAACTGAACGTGCTGGCCGTGTACTTCCGTTCACCCGCGAGCGGGACCTCGGAGAACAGCCGGCGAATCTCGTCGAATGCCTTGATGTAGGTGACCGGGTTTGAGCGCGGGGTGCGGCCGATGGGTTCCTGATCTACCAGCACGACTTCATCGAGCGCTTCGGCGCCTTCGAGCTTGTCGAATGACCCGACACGTTCGCCGAGATGGATTTTGGCGCTGTGCTCGCCAGTCAGCTTTTGCTCAAGCGCGCGAAAGAGAATGTCGTGAATGAGCGTGCTTTTGCCGCTCCCCGAGACGCCGGTCACGGCGGTGAACGCCGCCAGTGGAATCTTGATGTCCACGCCGCGCAGGTTGTGTTCACGCGCGCCGGTGAGGGTGAGCCAGCGACGGCCGAGTGCTCGTCGCTTCTCGGGAATCGGAAGCGTGCGCTCGCCGGAGAGGTATTTCCCGGTGAGCGGACTCGTTGTCGCGGCGTCGGCAATCGTGCCTTCAAAGACGATCGTGCCGCCATGCTCGCCGCTGCCGGGGCCCATTTCCACCATCCAGTCGGCCGCGCGAATGGCTTCGAGGTCGTGCTCCACGACGATGACGGTGTTGCCGGCATCGCGCAGCCGCGCGAGAATCGCGAGCAGCCGATCGAGGTCGCGCGCATGCAACCCGATGCTCGGTTCGTCGAGGACATAGGTCGTGTCGACGAGATGCGAACCGAGCGAGTTGGCGAGCGTAATGCGCTGCGCCTCGCCGCCGGAGAGCGTGCGGGCGGCGCGATCGAGCGTCAGGTATGTCAGGCCGACATCGCAGAGAAACCGGAGGCGGTCGCGCGCTTCACGGAGAATGTGCGCGGCGATTTCCTGCTCGTTTCCGGTGAGCGTCAGCGTATCGAGCCAGGCGCGCAGTAGGTCCACCGGCATGGCGGACACCTCGGCGACTGACTTCCCGCCGACTTTCACATTCAGCGCGTCGGGCCGGAGTTTCGTGCCATGACAGGTGCGGCATTCCTGCGCGATCTGGTAGCGTCGCAGAAACACCCTGATGTACTGCTTGTACTTCTTGGGTTCGAGTGACTCGAGGTGGCTTACAACGCCGAGAAAGCCCTTGGCCTTGCCGCGAAAGAGTGAATCGCGCTGTGCGGCAGTGAGCTTGCTCCACGGGCGGTCCATGGGGATGCCTGCACGCTTGCAAAACTCCGCCAAAGCCCGCCGTTTGTTGTCGTAGCGCGGCATGGTCCACGGTTCAATCGCGCCGTCGTTGAGGACGCGATCGGGGTACGGGATGATCAGCGACTCGTCGTACTCGAGCGTGGCGCCAAAGCCGTTGCAGGTGGGGCAGGCACCGCGCGGATTGTTGAAGGAGAAGAGCTGGGGAGACGGGGCGGGGGCAACGTGGCCGTCGTTGGGGCAGCGGAAGGACTGCGTAAACGAGAGCCGATCCCCGTCGGCAATCAATGCCACGGCGTCACCATCCCCTTCGCGGAACGCCGTTTCGAACGCATCCGTCAGGCGCGCGCGATCGGACTCAGCTACCACGAGGCGATCGGTAACCACTAAGAGCTCTTTGGCCTTGGCGAGATTCGTTTTCGGCGGTAGTTCGTCGAAGTGCAGACCGACGCCATCGGCCACGACGCGAACGAAGGCTTGAGCGCGAAGCCCGTTCACCAGTTCGGCGTGGGTCAGCTTCGCCGAGCGGCGGAGCGGGAAGGTGATATGGGCCCGCAGGCCGGGCGCCTGGGCGAGCACCTCGTTCGTTGCCGATTCGGCGGAATCGGGCTTCAGTTCGCGGCCGCACACCGGACAAACGGTCCGGCCAACGCGAGCCCAGAGCAGGCGCACGTAGTCGTAAATTTCCGTGGCCGTGCCGACCGTCGAACGCGAAGTTCTGGTCGCGTTCTTCTGCTCGATCGCTACGGCAGGCGAGAGCCCGTCGATGAAATCGACGTCCGGCTTGTGCATCCGCTCGAGAAACTGGCGGGCATATGCCGAGAGTGACTCGACGTATCGGCGCTGGCCCTCGGCGTAAATCGTGTCGAACGCGAGCGAGGACTTGCCGGACCCAGACGGTCCCGTGATGACCGTGATTGCACGCCGTGGCACATCGAGGTTTATGGCCTTCAGATTGTGCTGTCGGGCGCCCCGAATGCGTATGCGATCCTTCACCCCTGAAAGCTAGCCGTGAGAGCGGAAAACATGGCCAGATCCATGTCAGAAATCGCCTTGCCACCCCTGTGGTTCAGGGGGTAGTTTCCCTGCCGGATGCCGTATCTCCAATTCCGGGACCAACGAGTAACGCTCACGCCGGCAGATCCGGCGATTGGGGCGTTCGATGGCGCGATCCTGCGCCTCCCCGGAGATGAGCCGACGGCGCGGGCGGTCGTCCGGATCGCAGCCGACGGCACGGGGATCATTGCACGGGGCGCCGCCGGCGCCGGGATGCTCGCGATTCTCCTCAAGGTTGGGGGCTGACCTCTTGCAGCTAGCCGTTGGCGCCCGCTCGGATGTGGGCATGGTCCGCTCCGGAAACGAGGACAACTTCTTCACCGAAGCCGACGATAAACGCGGCGTCTTCGTCGTGGCCGACGGTATGGGTGGTCACGCGGCCGGTGAAGTGGCGAGCGAGATGGCGGTGCAGATCGTCTCGCGCCACCTGCTTCCGCTCGAGCATATTCGCGACAACGAGTCCGGCGAGCGGATGGCACAGGCGCTGCGCGACGCCAATCGCGCGATCTACGAGCGCATGCTCGCCGAAGTGGACAAACAGGGCATGGGCACGACCGCGTCGTGTCTGGTGCTCTCGGAAAACCAATATCTGATTGGTCAGGTTGGCGATTCGCGGATCTACCTGCTGCGGGACGGCGCGCTTCGGCAGATCACGAAGGACCACTCCTATGTGCAGGAGCAGGTGGACGCGGGCCTGCTGACGCCCGAGCAGGCGCGCTACCACCCGTACAGCAATGTGATCACGCGGTGCGTAGGCGCGAACGAATCGGTGGATGTGGATTTGTATCGCGGCGAAGTCCTGCCCGGGGACGTGTTCCTTGTGGCGAGCGACGGTCTGACCGGGATGGTGGACGACCGTCGGCTGCAGCAGATCCTGCTGGCGCGCTCGAGCCCGGGCCGGATTGTGGATGCGCTGATAGCGGAAGCGAATGGGCGCGGTGGCCTCGACAACATCACGGCGATCATCGTGCAGATCGGTGCGGTGACCGCAGCAGAGGCACCTCCATCGGAATGAGCGAGACCCCGTCGAGCGACACCAGGCAGGACGCGACGGTCGAGTCGCTCTCGGCCCTGTACCTCGGCAACATTCTGTACGCACTCGAGCGGTGCGCGATTTCGCTTGCGAGCGAAGGGAAGGGTGAAGACGCCGCGTTCTACCGCGGGATTGGGCGAGTGCTGGCGGAGGCGCGCGGACGGGAACGGCTGTAGCCGACAATTGCCGGTGTCTCTACCGGCTACTCGCTACGCAGTCAGCAGCTCCGCGTTCACCGCCGCCGTCGCATCTACCCGCGACGCCGTGAACACCCGCAGGCAGCGCGCACTCGCGTAGAGCTCTCCCGCCAGGCGCGGCAGGTCGATTGCTCCCGCGAGCCCGGCCTGCGTGAGCCGGCGCACTGTGCCGTCACGCTGCGACACCAGCACATCGAGCCCGAGCATCTGCGTCTTGGCGGGAAAGTCGAGCAGCACATCCTGCGGATCGAGCTTCAGGCGGCGAGCAATCCGTGCCTCGGCATCACGCGTGCGTACGCGGTCGTCAGCGATCCACTCGAGCGCTTCCATGTTGAGCGCAGCGGCTGGCACTTCGTAGGCCCGTTTGAAGAGTCGACGCGCGCGAAGCGCGGCGAGCATGGGATCGTTTCCACCACCCGCCTCGACGGCATGCAGCAGACCTTCGTCGGTAAAGCTGCCGAGTCCGCCGGTGGCGAGCGCACCGCGTTCTACGGCGCGCTCGACAATCCGCTTGTACATCGCGGTCGCGCTGCGGCAGGCGTGGTGCCAATACACGTTCCGGTACATCTGGTACTTCGCGAACAGCAGGGTCTCGACGGCCGAAAGCCCCTTCTCGCGAATGCCGACATACGCGCGGCCCGATGCCGGGTCCGTGAGTACGAGCATCGACTGCAGCAGTCGGTCCTCGTCGATTTCGCCGTAGGGCACGCCGCACATCCGCGCGTCGCGCTTCAGATAGTCGGTCTTGTCGAGGTCGAACGAGCCCGAGATGAGCCCCTGAAGCGGCGATTCGCTCTTGCTGCTGATCAGGGCGAAGACGCGCTCGGGCGCATCCGTGCCCACTTCGCTGCGCAGGATTTCCGCGACCGGTCCGATGGTGACCAGCGCCTCGGCGAGCGCCTCATGGTGTGGCGCGCCGATTTCCTCCAGCGCGTGCGAGAACGGATAGTGCCCGACGTCGTGCAGCAGCGCGGCGGCAGAGACGACCGCTGGCTCGTCCGCGGGGAGTGCCTTCAGCCCCCCTGCTTCGCGCAGGTTGGCCAGCGCGCGCCTGGCGAGATGATAGGCGCCCAGCGCGTGCTCAAAGCGCGAATGCGATGCGCCGGGGTAGACGAGATGGGCGAGCCCAAGTTGGCGGACGTAGCGCAGGCGCTGGAGCGCCGGTGTATCGAGCAGCCGTGCGGCTACCGGATCAACGGCGATCGAGCCCCAAAGTGGATCACGGATGTGGAGCAGTCGTTACCCCTTCGGGCCCGCCGCCAGAATCTTGTCGCTCACGGCGGCCCCGAACTTCTTCATGTTCTCACGAAACATGGCCGCGAGCTTCGTGGCCTGCGCGTCGTATGCGGCGGGGTCCTTCCAGGTGCCGCGCGCGTCGAGTACCTCGGCCGGAACGCCCGCGATGCCCTGTGGCACCGGGAGTCCGAACACGGGATCAACTTTTGTCGGCGCCGATGCGAGCGCGCCGCTGAGCGCCGCGCGGATCATGGCGCGCGTGTACCCAATCTTCATGCGCGCGCCGACGCCGTAGGGGCCGCCGCTCCAGCCAGTGTTCACCAGCCACACGTTCGCGTCCTTGTGCGTGTCGAGCAGCTGGCCGAGCATTTCGGCGTACTTGGTTGGGTGCCAGACGAGGAACACGGCGCCGAAGCAGGCGCTGAACGTGGCCTGCGGTTCCGTCACGCCGCGCTCGGTGCCGGCCACCTTCGCCGTGTACCCCGAGAGGAAGTAGTACATCGCCTGGTCGCGCGTGAGATGCGCGATGGGCGGCAGCACGCCGAAGGCGTCGGCCGTGAGGAAGACGACGTTCTGTGGATGACCCGCGCGTCCGCTGGCGACGTGATTGCGGATGTAGTGGAGCGGATAACTCGCGCGCGTGTTCTCCGTGATCTTCTGGCTCTCGAACTTGACCTTCTTGGTAAGCGGATCGAGCTCACAGTTCTCAAGCACCGTCCCGAACATCTGTGTGGTGGCGTAGATGTCCGGCTCGCTCTCCTTGGAGAGGTTGATCACCTTCGCGTAGCAGCCGCCTTCAAAGTTGAATATCCCGTCGCTCGACCAGCCATGTTCGTCGTCGCCGATGAGCCCGCGCTCAGGGTCTGCTGACAGCGTCGTCTTGCCGGTGCCGGAGAGCCCGAAGAAGAGCGCAGAATCACCCGTGGGTCCGACGTTTGCCGAGCAGTGCATCGAGAGCACGCCCTGCTTGGGAAGCAGGTAGTTCATCACGGTGAACATCGACTTCTTGAGTTCGCCGGCGTAGCGCGTGCCCACAATGATGATCATGCGCTTCGCGATGTTGAGCACGATGCCCGTCGTCGTGCGCGTGCCATGCTTCGCGGTGTCGGCCTGGAACTCGGGCGCGTGCAGAATGCTGAAGTTCGGCGCGAACGCCGCCAGTGCAGCGACCTCGGGGCGGATGAACATGTTGCGCACGAACGAGGCGTGCCACGCATTGGGTGTCACGTAGCGGCACGAAAGGCGGTACTGCGGATCGGCGCCGCAATACAGGTCCTGGATGAACAACTCGTCCAATCCGTTCAGGTACGCGCGCACATCGGCGAGGAGTACCTCAAAGTGCGCCTCGGTGATTTTCTGGTTGACGTTGCCCCAGTCAACGTCCTTCTCCGACGACGGCTCGACGACAACGAACTTGTCCTTGGGCGAACGCCCAGTGTGCGGCGTGGTCACCGCGACAAACGGTCCCATATCGGCGAGTTCGCCTTCACCCTTGCGGATGGCGGCCTGAACGAGCTCAGGCGCGACGAGGTTCCACTGCAGCTGTCCCTTGGGTGCGAGTCCCTGGGCGGAAAGGCCGTGCTCGCTTTCACGCGATCCAGACACGGCGGGAGATGCGCTTGGCATGATCGGAAAAATCCTATCGGTTCAGAAGAGTCAGCGATCCGAGGTTGGCGCCGGCCGGGCGCGTTCCTTGCGGGACGTTGCGGGGGGGATGGGAGCGGAAATTGCGGCGCCGTTCATGACGCTCAGCTCTCCGGTGGTGCCAACAGGCACGTACGACCCGCTGGTCGTGCGCACCCGCCACTGCGCGTCAATCACGCACACGGCGGCCATGTTGACGAGATCCTGCACGTCGGCGTTCTGCTCGAGCACGTGCACGGGGTGTGCCATGCCGACCAGAATCGGGCCGATCGCCGTCGCGCCGCCAAGTGTGGTCAGCAGCTTGTAGGCAATGTTGCCGGCCGAAAGGTTTGGGAAGATCAGGACGTTCGCGGCTTCCGTGAGCTTGCTGAACGGATAACGCGCTGCGAGTTGCGCTTCGTCAAACGCGAGATCGGCCTGCATTTCGCCGTCCACGGCGAGGGCAGGGCGTTGCTCGCGAACAATGCGGACCGCTTCGGCCATCTTTTCCGCGTGCGGATGCTTGACCGAGCCGAAGGTCGAGAAGGACAGCATCGCGATCTTTGGCACGTGGCCGAAGTTCGCAACCAGTCCTGCGGCAGAAATCGCAATCTGCGCGATCTGTTCGGCAGTGGGATCGATGTTGACCGTTGTGTCGCCGCAGAAGACGACGCGCTTGTCGAACACCAGCATATAGAGGCCGCTGGCGAGTTTGGTGACATGGTGCGCGCCGATCACTTCGAGCGCGGGCCGCACCGTTTCGGGGTAGTACTTGCCGAGTCCGCCCACGATGCCGTCCGCGTCGCCGACCGACACCATGACGCAGCCGAAGTAGATACCCTTGTAGAGGCGCTGCTCCGCCTCAGAGAGCGAAAGTCCCTTTCGCTGGCGCAGGTCGAACAGGTGTTTCGCGTACCGCTCACGGTTGGGCGACGTGCCCGGATCCTCGATGCGAATGCCTTCGAGCGAGATGCCCCACTCTTCAGCGGTATTGCGAATCTTGTTGGTGCGGCCGAGCAGAATGGGATGCGCGATGCCCTCGTCGACGATGATCTGCGCTGCGCGCAGGACCTTGAGTTCTTCGCCTTCCGGGAAGACGATGCGCTTGGGGTCCTGCCGGGCACGGTTGACGATGCCGCGCATGAGGCCGCGCGCGGGGCCGAGCCGGAGTTCAAGAGTGTCGCGATAGTGCTCGAGGTCGATCATCTCGCGCGCGACGCCGCTGGCGACGGCAGCCCAGGCGACGGCCGGTGCCACCCAGAGCAGCGCGCGTGGATCGAACGCAAACGGGATCAGGTATTCCGGTCCGAACTTGACTGACGAAAGTCCGTAGAGTTGGGCGACATTCTCCGGCACGTCCTCCTTGGCCAGCGCCGCGAGTGCACGCGTGGCGGCCATCTTCATTTCCTCGTTGATCTCGCTGGCGCGAACGTCGAGTGCGCCGCGGAAGATGAACGGGAAGCCGAGGACGTTGTTCACCTGGTTCGGAAAATCACTGCGCCCAGTGGCGACGATCGCATCGCTGCGCACCGCGCGGACTTCGGACGGCAGGATTTCAGGGACCGGATTGGCGAGGGCAAAGATGATCGGCTTGGGGCCCATCGTCTTGACCATGGCCTGCGACATGGCGCCGGCGGCGGAGAGGCCGACAAAGACGTCGGCGTCCTTCAGCGCTTCCTCAAGCGTCCGGTCGTTCGTCTTGAGCGCGAACCGGGCCTTGTACGGGTCCATTCCCTCAGTGCGACCCTCGTAGATCACGCCCGAGCGATCGCACATCGCGAGATGCTCGCGCCGCACGCCGAGGCGCACATAGTGCTCCGCGGTGGAAATCGCCGCGGCGCCAGCGCCCGAAAACACGACCTTCACCTGGTCGATGTCCTTGCCGACGACTTCGAGCGCGTTCAAGAGCGCGGCGCCGGAAATAATGGCGGTACCGTGCTGGTCGTCGTGGAAGACCGGAATCTTCATGGTCTTGCGCAACGTTTCTTCGATGTAGAAGCAGTCTGGGGCCCTGATGTCCTCGAGGTTGATGCCGCCCACCGTGGGCTCGAGGAGCTGGCAGAACTTGATCACGTCGTCAGGCGACTCGGACCCGACTTCGAGGTCAAAGACGTCGATGTCAGCGAACTGCTTGAAGAGGTTGGCCTTGCCTTCCATCACCGGCTTGCCGGCGGCCGCGCCGATGTTGCCAAGGCCGAGGACGGCGGTGCCGTTGCTTACAACGGCGACGAGATTCCCCTTGGCCGTGTACTTGTAGACGTCATCGGGGTTGTTCTTGATCTCCAGGCACGGCTCTGCCACGCCCGGGGTGTACGCCAACGCCAAATCACGCTGGTTTCCCAGCGGTTTGGTGGGGACGACGGCGATTTTGCCGGGGCGGCCGCGCGCATGATAGTCCAGCGCGTCTTCACGTTTCATAGGCGGGGAAATTTAGCGCCTTGACGGTGTTTTGGTCGCTCGAGATTCGGGTTTCTTTCGGATACCGCTTTCCGGCTGTTCGCTCAATGGTGCCGCTTCCACTCGCTGCCGTTGCGAGCGCTCGGCCGGGGTCTCGGCTTCATGGGTGATCGGATGAACGCGAATGGGGCGAATCGGGCGAATGGGTCCTGCGGGCAGTATGGACCAGCCTGTAGAATCGGGGTTCGGGCCCGAACTACTGATAGGCCGATCTTGTTATACGCGTCGTAGAACGCGCCGATGACGGAATGCGTCAGTTCCCGCTCAAGGAGTTCGTCGTTGCCCATCCGGCACGATACATCGTACCGGTCCGACCCTCGCAATCATGCTGTTGCAGTTCCAATCATTTTGCTGTTGTCGTATCCGCCTCATTCGCTCCATTCGCGTTCATCCGATAATTCATAAAGCCGAGACCCTGGCCAAGCGCTGGCAGAGGAGTCCAGTCGGCTATGCCCGTTTTCTCACCGCCACAAACACGTTCACCAGTGCCAGGGCCACGCCGCAGGCCGCGACGATGGCCGCGCCGGTCGGCAGGTCGAGGCGATACGAAGCCAGGAGGCCGCCGAGACTTGCCAGCGTGGCCACGAGCCAACCGATCACCAGTCTCGACGTCCACGACTTGCCCAGCATCACCGCACAGACAGCGGGAACGATCAGATAGGCGAAGGTGAGCAGGACGCCGGCGACGCGAACAAAACTCACCACGACGAGCGCGAACGCGGCGTAGAAGAGAAAGTCCCAGAGGTGCACGCGCATCCCCTGTTTTTCGAGGGCTTCGCCACCTTCGGAAATAAGGGCGAACCGGCGGTGAAATGCGCCGTAGAACCCGGCAAGTACGGCAAACAGGAGGGCGCGTTTGCCGACATCGCCGCCGGTCACATTCAGGATATCGCCGGTAAGGAGGTGTTCCAGCTCTTCCTTGCCGCCGGATACACGGCTGAGCAGCAGGATCACGCCGGCGGCAGCCACCACAAAGGTGATGCCGATGATGGCTTCCTGTGGCACCGAGTGCTGACGACTGCCGCGTGACCAGCTGAAGAGCGCGGCGCCAACGAAGGTGACCGCCAGCGACAACCAGAAAGTGATCGGGTCGTCAAAGTGGTAGCCCATGATGAGCGACACGCAGGTGCCGAGCGCCGCCATCTGTGCGAGCGCCAAGTCGACGAAGATGACTTCGCGTTCAATGACGTGCAGCCCGAGATAGACGAGCAGCGGCGGAAGCAGTAGGCAGGCCGCGAGCGGCCACTTCATGACCTCCCAGACGACACCCCAATCAGTCGGGTTCACTTCGCTCCTCCGAGTGCCTTGGCGAGCGTGCCAACGAGGTTGTCCATCATCGCGATGTAGCTGTCGGTGTTCTTGGTAGCGCCGGGTTGCTCCGGCATGTCGAGTACCGTGGCGTCCGTCTGGCGGGCAACGGTCTCCGCGGTTTTCCGGTTCTGAAAAGGCTGCACGAGGATCACCTTCACGTTGTTCGACTTCATCGTGCCGATGACCTTGGCAAGGTGCGCCGGCGACGGTGCGATGCCCGGTTTCGGCTCCAGCTCCTCGACGATGTTCAGGCCGAACCGTTCGGCGAGGTACACGAAATCCTTGTGATAGGTGGCAATCTTCGCGCCCTTGTACGGCGCGAGCAATTTCTGCCACTCGGCCAGCTTCAGATCGAGCGCCGCCTCGAACTTCTTGCGGTTGGCGGCGAACATCGGGGCCGATTGTGGATCCACCAGCGAGAGGTGCTCCGTGATCTGCGCGATCACGAGCTTGACGCGCACCGGATCGACAAGGAAGTGTGGATTGCCGAGCGAGTGGACGTCGCCTTTGGCACGATCGAACGTGGACGGAACTTCCATCATCTGCACGCCCGCTGATGCGCTGATTCGGCCGGGAGAACCGGCGGCGATCTTGTCGTTGCGCGCGCTCTCGAGCAGGGCCGGCAACCACCCGAGTTCGAGCTCAGCGCCGCCGTCGATAAGAACGTCAGCGCGGTTCAGCGTCACGATATGGCTCGGCTTCGCGTCCACGAAATGCGGATCTTCAGTGGGCTTCGCGAGCGCCTTCACATCCACGGCATCCCCGCCGATCTCGCGGGCGAGCGAGGCCAGGTCTGGCGTGGTGGCGACGACGCTGAGTTTCGCGCGCGCCGGAGGTGCTGGAGACGCCGGAGGAGCGGTGATCGGCACTGGAGCCGCAATTGCTGCGGCAACCAGGATTTGGAACAACGGAAGGATCTTCATATGAAGGCTGTTGGATATCTAGAATTTGTGAGCAGCGTGTGCGCCGAGCAGGAACTCGAACTGGAACCAGAGCGAGTGATCCTCGCCGATACCCGTGCGATGGTCGAAGTTGTACTGCACGCGAAACTTCGAAAACTCGGTGGGATACCACGTGAGGTTCGGTGACCAGCGCGTACGATCGGCGCGGTCGGCGGAGACGAACGTCGATTTGTCGGCGTGGGCAAATTCGCCGCGGAATCCGGCGACGATGCGTGGCTGGATGCCCCACAGGATCTGCGCGTATGCGCCGTCGTCCTTGAGGGTTTGCGCCGCGAGCTGCGGAACAGCGGTGCCGGGGGGCCGTGGCGCCTCGAGGTCTTCGACAGCAGGGCGCTTCGCCGCATCGTAGTGACGGAAAATGTATTCGCTCTGCACGGATACGAACGGAAAGCCCTGGTCAGCGTGCGTGGATTTCCATTTCCAGTAGAGATCGCCGCCGTAGATCTTCGTGCTGGTGTTCACGCCGGAGTTATTCGGGCCAAACGCGCCTGAGGCCCCGAGCACCAGCGTCTGCGTGTCATTGAGCTCGAACGACGTGGCGACACGCGGGACGTAGAGCATGTCGCCGAGATCCTTCACCTGCCGGTCAAGCGCAGCGCCGCCGTGGATCAATCCAGACTCCTCCGACCGAAAGCTCGACGCCGCACCGCCCGAACTGTTCAACACGGCAAGGCTGGCTTCCGTGTAGAAATCGGTCGGCAAGAGCCAGGAGAGTCGCACACCCTGGCTTCGGAGTCCGTCTGGCCCGAACATCCGGTTGAGCACGAGTGGCTGATCGGCGAAGCCCCACGAGTGCGGGTGCTGCGGATTCTGGCGGCCGAACTCCGCGAAAAACTGCCCGACCTTCAGCTGCAGGTTTGCCGGCAGCGCGGTTGTGAGCACGAACATCTCTTCGAGCTCAACACTCGTCTCGCCATTGTTGTCGAGTTTGTACACGATGTTCGTGACGCCCTTGAAGTAGGGGTCGACCGCACCGTCAAGTGAGAGTTCCGCGTTGCGGTGAGAAAACCCGCGAACCTTTGGATCGTGATCGCCCTTCTGCAGCGATTCGACATCGGGTGTCGACGACCAGCCGAAGTCGGTCAGCCCAACGAAGCTGACGTTCATGTAGGCGCCCGAGGTACGGACGGGCGCCGCGGCCGTTGACGCCGACGCACGGGCGTGCTCGAGGCTGTCCATCCGGGCCTGCAGCGTGCGCAGGGCGGTGGCCAGGGAGTCGAGGGCGCGCTGCTGGCGCCTGGCGGTCGTATCGGATGCCTGCTGTGCGCCAACTGACGTGCTCGTGAGCACGGCGGCCGCGACGATAGTCGCGACCAGATGATTCGGTCTCATACGCTCCTGGCTTCAATCTGGTTTTCCGGGCGGCACGGTGCCGCCTCGGCGAATCAGGACTGAACGGAGGGCGGAGCTCTGGCGTGAAGGGGAGACGCTTCCGCGAATGCTGCGGCGGTGTACGTCTTCGGCGCGATGGCAATCGCCAGGCGCGGCGCGTCTAACGTCGGCTCGGGGAGTGTCGGCAACGAGCTCTGTGCGCGCGCCGAGCAAATGATGCACGTCGCTTCGTTGTGCGAGTCGACGTGCCGCGTGCCGTCCTGCTCTGTATGGAGCCCGAGCTTCAGCTCAACGCGCGGTTCCCAGAGGGCTGACCCTGCCAATGCCGCCTGCAGCGCGAACACGAGCGCGCCGAGAATACGGCGCGCCCCTGGACGGGCCAAGCGGCGAAGGCGACGGGCGGAAATCATGGTCATGTACTCTACGTAATTACCCCGATGTCCGTTAGGCGTTGGCGTCCGCAAACCCCCGGAGCATCCGGAGCATCCTGCGGTCGTTGGTCACCATGTCATCGCCCTTTGGCGTTTCGAGGACCTTGGCGACATGCCCCAGGCGCGGCTCGTTGATGATCTTCGCGAACGGGCCTGTGCCGATGGAGCCGTCTCCGATGAGCTCATGGCGGTCCTTATGCGAGCCGAAGGGCGTCTTGGAATCGTTGAGGTGCAGGCAGCCAAGGCGGTCGAGCCCGAGGATGTCGTCGAACCTGGTCCAGACGCCAGCGAAATCGTTCACGAGGTCGTAGCCGGCCGAGTAGAGATGGCAGGTGTCGAGGCAGATGCCGATGCGCGCGCGAAGGGCGGCGGGGACCTGATTGAGCAGGTCGGCAAGCTCTTCGAAGCTGGATCCAATCACCGTGCCCTGCCCAGCGGTGCCTTCCATGAGGAGGCGCGTGGGGCCGGGGTGCGTTTCGAGCGCCTGTGTGATGCCGTCAGCGTTCCGCGCGATGCCGCTCGCTCGGTCATCAATAAAGTTGCCCGGATGCGAGACGAGCGCGTCGAGGTGGAGGATGTTGCAGCGCTCGATTTCGCGCGAAAAGCTGTCGATGGACCGGTCGCGAATTGCCGGATCAGGCGACGCGAGGTTGATCAGGTAGCTGTCGTGCGAGGTGGTGAACTTCACGCCACTCGCGGCGAGCGCTGTGCGAAACACCACCGCCTCGTCCGCAGTGATCGACGGCTCCTTCCACTGGTTTGGCGTCTTCGTGAAGATCTGCATCGCGGTGGCGCCAATCAGATCGGCGCGAGGCGGTGCTGCGGCCGCTCCACCTGCAGTCGAGATGTGTGCGCCGAGTGGCGGGCCGGCGTACGGCGGCATCGCGCCGAGGGGCGCGACGTCGTATGGCTTGGCCTTTGAGATTGGCCTGCTTGCGTCAGGCTTCACCGACTTTGAACGACGATTTACGCGGAAACTGGCGGATTTCTTTTTGGGGGCGCGCTTCGACGGGGCCCGCGCAGGGGACTTCTTAGGCGACCTTTTCAGCGCTTTCTTCTTCGCGGCGCCCTGCTTCACGACTTTCTTCTTCGCCATTACTCGATCCCTGTTGTGCGTCCGCGCAGGCGCAGGCCACAGCGCGGACAGTGGAGGTCGTCGCCCATCTCGGTGAGCGCGTAGTCGTATGCGCGGCCGCAGCTGCACGCATCCTCAAGCCCGTCGTGGCCGCAGCCGATGCAAAACGTGTCGTCGGCCTCGTAATCGCGGAATCGGCGGCAGGTGGCGCACCGCTTGACGGTCATCGGTTCGCGCGAAGCCAGCCGAGGGGGTCCACCGCGCGACCGTTGGGACGGATTTCGAAGTGCAGGTGTGCGGCAAGATCCGGATCCGACGTACCCACCGTTCCGATGATCTGGCCCTTCGTGACCTTGGCATTCTTGGCGACGTTCGCCTTGCCGAGCGAGCCGTACAAGGAGTAGTCGCCGGAGCCGTGATCAACAATCACCATCAAGCCGTACGTGCCGAACCGTTCGGCATATTCGACAGTGCCCGCGCTGACGGCCTTCACCGGCGTGCCTGCCGCAGCGCCGATGCCGATGCCATTCCAGCGCAGCGTCGCGTTGTTGGGATTCACAACCCGACCGAACCGATAAAGCACGGTGCCGTCCACCGGCCAGTCGAGTTTGCCGAGGTCGCTGGTCCTGAGTGAACTGGCCGCCGGTGGCGTCGCCCCCGGACGGGCTTCCGCGCGGCGCCGTGCGTCCTCGAGCGCGGCGAGTACGCTCGTGAGCCTCGCCTCGTCCTTGGCAATCTGTGCCAAGCGCGCTTCGACCTGCTGTTGTTGCGATTCGGCCTGCACCATGCTGCGCCCGCGCTGCTGCTCCAGGGCGCGCAGCCGACGCTCCTCGTCGGCCTTCTCCTGCCGCGACTGTTCCGCGTCGTTCCGCAACTTCACAAGCGTCTGTCGTTGCGTGCCGATCTGCTCACCAAGCGCGGTCACGCGAGTCACCAGCGTGCGGTCGCGCACCGCCACAAGGTGCAAATACTTGTACCGCGCCAGCAGTTCGCCGAAGGAGTTCGCGGAGAGCATCGCTTCAAGCGTGAACATGCCGCCGCGTTTGTAGATCTCGCGCACGCGATAGCGAAGAATGGCGCGCTTCACGGCGAGTTCATCCTGCGCCTGTACGAGATTCGTGGTCGCGTCGGCTGCTTCGTCGGAGATGGAGAGGATCTGCCGATCGAGCGTGACGACCACCCGGGCCGTCGCATCGGCCTGGCGGTCGAGATTGGTGCGCTCCTCCGACAGGTTGTGCACCGTCGACTTCAGCTCACGCGCTTTTCGCTCCAGCTCGGCGCGTTCACGGCGGATGCGGTCGAGTTCCTCGCGGGGTTTGGGGCGCTCCTGTTGCGAGACGGGGGGTTGTTGCGCACCCGCCGGTGTCGCGGCGAAGGCGAACAGGATACACGCGAGGCGCGCCATGCTGGCTGCCGTGCGCCCGAGTCGCGCAGTCACGGCGCGTGCACTCCCGTTACACGTCCCGGAGGTGACGGCCGACGCTGAACGCGCTCCCGCCGAGGCCAATCAGCGCCCCGGCGAAAATTCCGAGGATCGAAAGGCGCAGGTCGAAGAACGCGGCACTGAACGCCACGCGTCCGATGATTTCATTCGTCGCCCAGGTGAGCAGCAGCGCCAGCACTCCGCCGAGCGTGCCCTTCAGCGAACCCTCAATCAGGAATGGCGCGCGTATAAAGCTGTCGGTCGCGCCCACGAGTCGCATGATGGCGATTTCACGCGCGCGCGCGAGGATCGCCATGCGAATCGTCGAGCCGATGATAATCACGGCGACAATCGCGAAGGTGAGCCCCAAGGCGGTGCCGGCAAGCGTGGCGATGTTGCGAATCTGGTGGAGTTTCTCCACCCATTCTTCACCGAAGCGCACGTCTTCAATGAAGTCGTACGTCTTGATGCGGGCGGCGACGGCCCGCACATGTTCTGGATCGCGAAAGCCCGGCTTTAGCTGGATGTCGATCGACGACGGCAGGAGTCCGGCGTCGAAGACATCGTTGAACTCGCCGAGTTCCTTGCGGGCGCGGTCGAGCGCCTGTTGTGGCGTCACGAGAGCGGCCGATGCGACTTCGGGGAAGGCGGTGATATCGCCGAGCGCAGTGGCCGCCGCTTCTGACGCCGTGCCGTCGCCGAGGAAAGCGCGAATCTCCACGCGGTCTTCGAGGCGAGTGAGCGCCTGGCTCATGTTGAGGGCGACGAGCCCGAACAGCCCGAACGCAAAGAGCGAGAAGGCGATGGTCGTGATGGAGAGCGCGTTCAACATGGGCGCGCGCCGAAAGGCCATCACTGCTTCACGCCACGCGAGCCTCATCGTTCGCCCTGGCCGGTCATGGGTTCGTGCGAATCAAAGACGAGCTGGCCGCGGTTGATTTCCAGCGTTCGGCAGTCGGAGCGCTTCACGAGTTCAAGGTTGTGTGTGGCCATCATCACGGCCGTCCCCGTGGCATTGATGTCGCGGAGCAGTTCAAAGACACCACGCGTGGCGCGCTCATCGAGATTGCCGGTCGGTTCGTCGGCGAGGATCACCACCGGGTCGTTCACGAGAGCGCGGGCGATGGCGACGCGCTGCTGTTCGCCGCCGGAGAGTTCCGTGGGGAGCGCACGCGCCTTGGACGAGAGTCCCACCTGCGTCAACACTCGGGCGACGCGCGAGCCGATCACGGATCGCGGTGCGCCGGTGACTTCAAGTGCGAAGCTGACATTGGCTTCCACCGTCCGGTCTTCAAGCAGGCGGAAGTCCTGGAAGACGATGCCGAGTTTGCGGCGGAGGCGCGCCACGTCTCGATGTTTGAGGGTCGCAGAGCTGACGTTGGCGACCTTCACTTCGCCGCTGGTCGGAAGCTCGTCAGCGAAGATCATTTTGAGGATCGTGCTCTTGCAGGCGCCGCTGGGGCCGGTGAGGAACACGAACTCGCCCTTGTTGACCTGAAACGAGACGTCATTGAGGGCGACGCCCGTGCGCGGATATTCCTTGCGGACGCGGGTGAAGCGGATCATTGCTTCAATCTATGTTACCCCCCGTGCCATACGAGGGCCGCGGCTAGAAGTGGTTTCAAAGCCCATCGTGGGGTCTCAGCGCTAGCGCGACATCGGACAAGCCCCGGATGAATCGGAGACCCGCCGGATACGGCAACTGACTGGGGGCACTCCACCGACGGTGCCACGGTGCGATCCGTGGTGATTTCAAGCGGTCGTTGCAGTCGTCTTGCACGCGAACCATCCGAACCATCCGGCGGTGTTCCGCCCACGCGATAGCGCCGAGACCCCTGTCGCTCGCGCCGTGACTCGATGCATGAAGCGTCGAGCCGGTTATGAAACCACTTCGAGCGCGCGGGCGTGCCGTGTTACTTCAGCGCCTGCTCGATATCGGCGATCAGGTCGTCCGCATCCTCGATGCCCACCGAGATGCGCGTGAAGCCGTCGGGGATCCCGATGCGCGACCGCTCCTCGCTCGACATGCGGGCATGGGACGAATACCGCGGCTCGCTCACGAGCGAATCGACGCCGCCGAGGCTCGTCGCGTGCTGGATGATCTTGAGGCGGCGCAGGAACCGGTCGGCCGCCTTGCCGCCCCCGGTGAGCTCAATGGCGAGCATGCCGCCCCATCCATCCAGCATCGCCTTGGCCACGTCGTGGTCCGGGTGAGTCCGCAGGCCAGGGTAGTGCACCTTCTTGATCTCTTTCCGGTCGGCGCACCAGAGCGCGATGCGCATCGCGTTTTCATTCTGGCGCTTAACCCGCACATCAAGGGTTTTGAGGCCACGATCGAGGAGCCAGGCGGCAAATGGATCAGGCGCCTGTCCCCAGACCATCATCTTGGCCAGCACTTCGGCGATGTACGGCTCGGTGCCGCAGACCACGCCGCACATCGCGTCGTGGTGGCCGTTCAGGTACTTGGTGCCGGAATGGATGACGACATCGGCGCCATGCTCCAGGGGCCGGAAGTTCACCGGGCTCGCAAAGGTCGAGTCTACGACGAGGGCGAGGCCGACTTCCTTGGTCAGGTACGAAATTGGCCGCATGTCGAGCACGCGGCAGGTGGGATTCACCGGCGACTCCACGAACACGGCGCGCGTTTCTTTTCGGAGGTGCTTGCGCCAGGCACGCGGTTCGAACGGGTCCACGAGGGTCACTTCGATGCCGTTCCGGGTGAACTCCTCGGTCAGCAGGCGATAGGTGCCGCCATAGATGTGCGAGCTGGCGAGCAGGTGGTCGCCGGGGCGGAGCAGGGCGAGCATGGCGCAGGCCGTCGCGCCCATGCCGCTCGCCAGCACCAGCGACGCTTCGGCGCCTTCGATGAGCGCCAGCCGCTTCTGGACCTGCACCAGATTCGGCGTATTCCCGTAGCGGGTGTACAGCAGGCCGTCTTCGGTGCCCACTTCCTGAATGAAGTTCACCGACTGCACGAGCGGCGGTGCGATGGGATCGCCGGGATGACGCGCGCCAGAGCCGCCGTGGATGGCGTTCGTCGCAAGGGAGTGCTTCTTTCGGCTCATGGACGGAAAGGTACGCCCTTCAGGCATGGGAGGGAGTGATGAGCGGCCGCTCGGCGTCGTCGATTCGCACGAGCGTGATGATCTCCGTCACCGCCAGGCCGACAATATCGCGCACGACCACGCCGCCACGCGGCAAAGAGTCGTCGATGCGCACCGTGGCGAGGTTATGGCTGCGCGGGCCGTAGATCCACACCAGCTCTCCTTCATGGATCGTGCGGACGTGCGCTTCGTACGCCTGCATCCGGATTTCCGGTCCGCGATCGGCGTCGGACACCCGTGTGGCAATGAATCCGATGACCTGTAACGGCGGATTGTACAGCCGTACCATTACGACGCCACACCGATCGGCGCGAAGGTGAACCCATCGCGCCGGAGCAGGCGGCGGTCGAGCAGCGCTTCGAGCACCGGCAGCACGTCAGCAGAGTTGCGGGCGCTGTCGCGCGCGAGATCGTCTACGAGATAGGTGCCGCGGGCGTGCACGAGCTGCCAGAGGACGCGTTCGTCTTCGCTTACAGCGCCAACAAGGCGCGCGGCACCATCGGCGAAGTGCACGACCAGCGCGAGGCCATGGTGGAGGAGCACGTCCTCGATGGCCTCGAGGTGTGCATCGGTGATGCCATGGAAGACGAGCGATGACGGACGTCCACCGCGGCGCGCGAGGTCGAGCAGCAGCTTCGCGACGACTTCATCGGCACAGGAATAGTCCATCATGCCGATATGCGTGAAGTCGAGCGTGGCCACGTCATCATGAGCGAGCGACGACAGCTCGGCTTCAATGCAGCGGCGGACCGCGGCGCCGGTGGAGCGCGTCACGAGGTCGGCATACGGCAGATTGGCTGAATGGCGGAGTACGGAACCCACGTCGATGCGCATCACGCGGCCGATTTCTCCGGAATCGTGATTTGCAGCTGGGCGCCCGCGAAGGGTGCCAGGTTGTCGCGGCGCGGGACGTCGTCGTCCCACGGCGGTACGAGGGCGATTCTTGCCGTTCCGCTTCGCACGGAGAGCTTGCCGTCCCATCGATGCACATACCCCCGGATTCCCTTCAGGCCCTGACCGCGGCCCGGGTCTCCATAGCGGCTGACGCCATTGACGACGGCGGTTTCGAGCGCAAAGCCGTCGTCCCATCGGTCGGTCAATGGGCGGCGGGGGCTCGACTCCAGCGAACGGCGGAATCCAAGCCCGGCGTCGCACACTGCAATGACAACTGCATGACGACCGCCGAGCCGCTTCCGATACTGATAGACCTGGACCATCACCCAGCCGCCGCGACCGGCATGCTCGACAATGTTCTGGCAGGCTTCTGAGAGGGCCATGGTAAAGCCCATCGTCGCGCGGGAGATGAGGTGCAGCCGGTTGGTGAGGATCTGTGTCGCCTTGTCCTTGATCCGCTCAACCACGGTGTGCACGTCATCGCTCTTCACGACCGGTGTGATCTCAAGGAGCACATCGCTCTCGCTGGTGGATCGCGGGCGCGGGACCGAGCCCTGCACATCATAGACTTCTTCGGCGTAGCGGAAGAACCCCGCGCGCGCCCAGTAGGTGA
The DNA here is from genome assembly GCA_026387935.1 of Gemmatimonadota bacterium. GTDB lineage: Bacteria > Gemmatimonadota > Gemmatimonadetes > Gemmatimonadales > Gemmatimonadaceae > Fen-1231. The sequence continues at coordinate 34,660 of JAPLKU010000015.1, forward strand.
GTTTGTCGGCGTCTTCGGGCGGGAGAAACGCCGGGCGCTCCGAACGCGTCTGCGCGAGCGTGAGGAGGGCGGTAAGTCCGTAGGGCGACGCGAACGTGCAGTGGCGCGCGTCGACAATCACCTTGGCGTCTGCCGGATGTGCCGCGAGTTGGTCGAGCACGAGCTCGAACGACAGGTCGTCCAGCGACGACGGCACAGTGATGACGGCAGTCACGTGGAACTCAGCTCTCCCCGGAGATAGTGTGCGAGGCCCGTGGCTCCGCGATGCTCAACATTTCGCGCCGCGGCCTGCATCGCCGTCTGTAACGCGTCAGTAATGATATCATCAGCAAGCAGTCGCGAGAAGAACGTCGCGCCCCAAACATCACCGCATCCGGTTGGGTCGCCCCCTTGCGCATCGCGCGTGGTTGCTGCAGGAACCAACGCCGTACGAACCGGTCCGGGACTTGCGCTCAGCGCATGGAGACGTCCGGAGTCCAGGTGCTGGAGCCGCGAGAAGGACGGCTGCGCGAAATACACGGCGCCGCGCGGCCCCAGCGTGACGACGAGCGCGCTCACGCCGGAGGCCAGCGCTGTCGCAGAGAGGGCGAGCGGGTCGGCCGCCATCATCGACATCTCGTCTTCATTCACCTGAAGAAAATCGACGCACCGGCACCACGCGGCCGCGTCCGGAACGGGCCGGAGCGTGCGCATGCCGTCTTCCTGCAGCGCGAGCGAGAGCGAATGGAGATCACAATAGATAGGACCGCGGAACTGGCGACGAATCAACTGCATCGTCTCGAGGTCCAGTTCCCATCCGCTGATGAGATTCACGTACAGGGCGTCCAGGTCCTTCAGTAATGGCGACAACCCGGCCCAGGTCCAGCCTGGCACGCCACCAGTCAGCACTTCGGTGCGCCGTTCGGCGTCCTTGTACACCAGCTCGACGCGATTGTTGGGGTATGGCACCGCGATCGGCGCGGCATCTGGCGCCATACGCCGCAGCTGACGGAGAAAATCGTTGGCGCGCGCGGCAAGGTCCTCGCCGACCTTCACCAAGGGAACGAGTTCCCAGTCGTTCGGAAGCGCCGCGTCAAATGCGGAGAGCGCATAGGTGATGCCGCCCCACTCCTCAATCGGCGCGCGGCCCGGCACCTGCGAGTCGCGCCCGTGAATCCTGTCCCAGACGAACGTGCCGATCACACCGACGCGGCGGCGGCGCGTCATAGGTTTGTCATCGCGCGCCTGGCCGCAGTTGCAAAACCCATTTGAGAGGTCTCGGCGCTAACGCGTGGTGCGGACAAAGGCCGGAAGTACTGCCGGATGTTTTCGCGACAGAGCAGGGAAACGACAGCGCTTGGGGAACTACCACGACAGCGTGGGGCCGAACGGTCGTGGCGGTTCCCCCAAGTATTTGTAGTGGTCGCGCACTCGAAGCGTCCGTTCCATCCGGCAGTGGTCCGCACCCGCGATAGCGCCGAGACCTCGATCGATCGCGCCAGCCACCCAGCTCACGAAGGGTCTGGGCGGCCTCGAAACCACGTCCAGGGCACTCATGCGCCGGCCCGTTGCTCCGCGAGGAACATGGCGACCGCGCCGACGACTCCCGCCCGAGCGCCGAGATCGCCCGGTACGATGCGCGCCGCGTCTACCGCCGGCCGAAACGCGCGTTTTTTCACTTCGGCGCGCAGCGGCGCGAGGAGCAGTTCCCCGGCGTTGGTCACGCTCCCGGCCAGCACGACGACGTCTGGATTGAACAGGTTGAGCATGTTGGCGACGCCGGCGCCGAGATAGCGTGCCGTGTCGCGGACCACTTCCTTCGCGACATCATCGCCCCGTTGCGCGGCCTCGTAGACATGCTGGGCCGTGATCGCCGCGAGATCGCCGCCGGTGATGGTATGCAGCAGCGACTCGCCGTCCGCCTCCAGCGCCTCGCGCGCACGCTCGGCGATTGCCGGACCAGAGGCGTACGCCTCGAGACATCCATAGTTCCCGCACTTGCAGCGGCGGCCAGCGGTTTCAATCGTGGTATGCCCGATTTCACCGGCCACATCACTTGACCCGTGGTAGAGGCGGCCGCCAAAGATCAGCCCGCCACCGATGCCGGTACCGATCGTGAGTCCGACGACGTTGTTTGCGCCGCGCGCCGCGCCGATCCACCACTCGCCGAGCGTTGCACAGTTGGCGTCGTTATCGAGAATCACGTTGAGTCTTGTGGCGGCGCTGAGCTGCTCTGCGAGCGGGTAGTCATGCCAGCCGAGGTTCGGCGCCACCACCACGACGCCGTCTGCGCGCCGTAGCGGCCCGGGCGCACCGATGCCGATGCCGAGGAAATCCGCGCGGGTGGCACCGGTTTCTGCGCACGTCTGTGCGATAACCGTTTCGACGAGCTTGGCGATGCGCTCGACGATATGATCAGCACTGAGCTCGGCGCGTGTCAGCTGTGATTGGAACGCGAACTCATGCGTTCCTTCGGCGTCCATCGCGCCGACCGCGAATTTGGTTCCGCCGAGGTCGACCCCAACGACGTATTTCATGCGGTCAGCGCGAGGACCTGATCGAGCACCTGCTGCGCGTCGAGATCCTTCATGCACTTGAAGTGGCCGAGGGGACAGGTCTGCGGGCCGTGGCTGCTGCACGGGCGGCAGTTGAGCGTCATGACTTCGGCAATCGCCCGGCGCGGCGCCAGCGGGCCAAAGCCGAACGCCGGGACCGTTGGCCCAAAAATGGCGACGGTCGGTGTGCCCATCGCACTCGCGAGGTGGAGCGGCGCGGAGTCATTCGTTACGAGCGCAGCGCAACGCCGGAGGAGTTCGGCCGATTCGAGCAATGACAACTTTCCCGTGGCGTCAACAATGCGCTCCACGCCGGCCGCGCTCGCGATCTCCTGTGCGAGTGGAGCGTCGCCGGCGCCGCCGACCGTTATCAGTCGATAGAGTGGCGCGAGCCGCGAGGCGAGGGCGGGGAAGTGCGGCCATCGTTTGGTGCCCCAGATGCTTCCTGGCGCGAGCGCAAGCAGCTTGGCGCCGTCACGCGGTACGTCGCGGAGCAGGCGATCAACCTTCTCACGCTCGCTGGCGCCGGGAAAGAGCTGCGGCCGCATCGCATCGGCCGTGAGCGCGGCGCTATTGCCGGCGGCCAACCGCCAGAGTCGCACCGCGTGGTGCTCGTCTTTTCTGTGCGCGATGCGTTCGGTGTAAAGCAGTCTGCCGGCGCTCGTGTCGAATCCCACGCGCCGGCCAATGCGCGCGGCGAATCCGATCGCGGCGCTGCGTATGGATCCTTGGGCGAAATATGCGGCATCGTAGTTCGCGTTCCGCAGGCGTCCGATCAGGCTGACCATGCCCGCGATCCCCGATTCCGCTCCGTGCTTGTCATACGGAATGCGGGTGCGGACCGCGGGATGATTCGCGAGCAGCGCGGCCGCCGCCGGCGTGGTCACCACGTCCACCGGTCCGCGCGTCGCCAATTCAGCAAGCAGCGGCGTCGTGAGGATGACGTCGCCGAGGAACGAGGTCTGGATGACGAGGGAAGGCAGGGTCGTGGTGAGTTGTCGTTACCGGCTAGCGAGTCCTTCGTACCTACTCAACCTGCAGCACCGCCAGGAATGCTTCCTGCGGAATTTCCACGCTTCCCACCTGCTTCATCCTCTTCTTTCCTTCCTTCTGCTTCTCAAGGAGCTTTCGCTTGCGCGTGATGTCACCGCCGTAGCACTTGGCGAGCACGTCTTTGCGGAGCGGCTTCACCGTCGTGCGGGCGATGACCTTCATGCCGACGGTTGCCTGAATGGCCACCTCAAACATCTGCCGCGGGATGAGTTCCTTCAGCTTGTCCGCGATCTTGCGGCCCCAATCGTACGCCTTGTCCTGATGAATAATCACGCTGAAGGCGTCGATCGGGTCGCCGTTGATCAGCATGTCGAGTCGCACGAGGTCGCTGCGGCGGTCGCCGAGGATCTCGTAGTCGAGCGAGGCGTAGCCGCGCGAAATGGACTTCAGCTTGTCAAAGAAGTCGAGGATGATCTCGCCGAGCGGGAACTCCCACTCGAACTCGACGCGGGCCGTGTCGATGTAGTGCATCCCCTTGTACTCGCCACGGCGGTCGGTTCCGAGCGTCATGATCGGTCCGATGTATTCCGTGGGCGCCATGATGCGCGCCTTCACATATGGCTCCTCGACGTAGTCGATGACGGACTGCGGCGGCATGAGCGCGGGATTCTCGACGAGCAGCAGCTCGCCGTCGGTCTTGTGCACGCGGTACTCGACGGTCGGCACCGTGGTGATGAGCGAGAGATCGAACTCCCGTTCAAGCCGCTCGCGCACGATTTCCATGTGGAGCAGGCCGAGGAATCCGCAGCGGAATCCAAAGCCGAGCGCCGTCGACGTTTCGGGCTGGTAGTTCAGCGAGGCGTCGTTGAGCTGGAGTTTTTCGAGCGCATCGCGCAGGTCTTCGTACTGCTGTGTGTCCGTGGGATACAGTCCGGCAAAGACAAACGACTTCACCGCCTGATAGCCCGGCAGTGGGATCTTGGCGTTATTGTCAGCGTCAAACACGGTGTCGCCGGCACGCGTTTCGCGCACGGACTTCACGCTGGCGACGACGTAGCCGACTTCACCGGCCGTGAGCTCGTCTGTGGGGACCTGGCGAAGCTGATTGTAGCCGACTTCGGCCACCTCATAGACGCTTTCGCCGGTGCCGAAGGTGATCTTCGTGCCCTTTCGGAGCGAGCCGTCCACCACGCGCAGGCTCGGAATGGCGCCGCGGTACTTGTCGTAATATGAGTCGTAGATGAGCGCGCGGAGCGGAGCCGTGGGGTCGCCGGTCGGCGGCGGAACCAGGGCCACGACCTTTTCGAGCAGCTCGGGGACGCCGAGTCCTTCCTTCGCACTGACGAGGAGGATGTCTTCAGGTTTACAGCCCAGGAGGCCGACGACCTCGGCGCGCCGTTTTTCGGGTTCGGCGCCCGGCAGGTCAATCTTGTTCAAAATCGGGATGATTTCGAGCCCTGCTTCCATGGCCAGGAAGAGGTTCGACAGGGTCTGCGCCTGAATGCCCTGCGACGCGTCCACCACGAGGATGGCGCCTTCGCATGCGGCCAGCGAGCGTGACACTTCGTACGTGAAGTCCACGTGCCCGGGCGTGTCGATCAGGTTCAGCTCATAGAGCTGCCCGTTCTTGGCCGTATAGCTCATGCGCACGGCATTGAGCTTGATCGTGATGCCCCGTTCGCGCTCCAAGTCGAGCGTATCGAGCACCTGCGCCTTCATTTCCCGCTTCTGAAGCATGCCCGTTGCTTCGATCAGGCGGTCCGCAAGCGTGGACTTGCCATGGTCGATATGGGCAACGATGCAGAAATTACGGATATGGTCGAGCTGCACGAAACACGGGATTGGAAGGGCAAGCGCTAACGCGCTGGACGGGGGTGCCGCGGGCAATCGTTTAATAATAGTCGCGCGTACTAGAGAGACTGCTCCGTGCCGTGTGGCATTCCCGCGAGTACTTTTGACATCCCAATGGCCGATCCGAACGTAAGCCGACCGGACCTGATGGACCCAGCCCTCGTTGCAGGGCTCGGTTCAGTAGAGCTTGTTGCCCGTCGCATTGTGGACGGATTCATGCAGGGGCTTCATCGCTCCCCCCGAAAAGGCTTTTCGGTGGAGTTTGGCGACCATCGCGCCTATCAGCCTGGCGAAGACCTGCGCTTCATTGACTGGAAGGTGCTCGCGCGCACCGATCGGTGGATGATGAAAATGAACGAGGAGGACACCAACCTCCGTGCGACGATCGTGCTCGACGTCAGTAAATCGATGGACTGGACCGGGTCGCCTGGCCGCCTCACGAAATCGGCCTACGCGGAGCGGCTGGCCGCCACCGTGGCGTTGCTCCTGCTTCGGCAGCGCGACTCCGTCGGATTGATCCGCTTCGACAGCGAAGTGCGCAGCGTGGTTCCGTCGCGCTCGCGAAGCATCCACTGGCATCGCATCGTTGGCGCGCTGGGGGAGCCGGGATCGGGACTGGCCAGCGACGCGCCGGGTGGACTCATCGCTGCGGCCTCGCTGGTGAAACGCGCCGGCATGGTGATCCTGATTTCGGATCTCCTGATGGAGCCACTCGAAGTTGCCGATGCCCTGAAGATTCTCGCCGGTGCGGGACATCACCTCACGGTGCTGCACATCATGGATCCCGCCGAACGCGACCTTGGCGTGACGGCCATCGAAGCCGAGTTCAAGGATCCGGAATCCGGGCAGACGCTGGCCGCGACGGTTGCTGAAGTGCGCGAGGCGTACAAGACCGCCGTTGTCGAAACGATCGACGAGTGGCGCGAGCACCTGAGCGGCGCCGCCGCGAGTCATGAGATTGTGCTCACCGACCAGCCTTTTGGCATGCCGCTGCGGCGTGCGTTCATGAACCGGCAGATCTTGCCATGAGTTTCCTCTCCCCGCTCGCGCTCCTGCTCATGGGCGCGATTGCCGTGCCGCTCGTGCTCCACCTGCTGCGCCGAAAGACGGGCGAACCGGTGGAGTTTCCCGCGCTTCGCTATCTGCTTCGCGCGCAACGCGAGTTCTCGCGCACGCTGAAGCTGCGGAACCTGTTGTTGATGCTGATTCGCATTGCCATCTGCCTCGTGCTGGCGCTTGCTGCCGCGCGCCCGATTGGGCGGATGATCGGCGGCGGTCACGCCCCAACCGGACTGGCGATCGTCCTCGACAACTCGCTTTCGACCTCGGTGGTCGTGAATGGCCAGCCGATCCTGGCGCGCCTCAAGGACGCCGCCAAGTCTGCGCTCGCGCGGGCCGCGAGCGGCGACCGTGCCTGGCTGGTGACCGCTGACGGCAAGGTTGTTGGCGGCGACATGAACGCCGTGCGTGATGCGGTAGATCGTACCGAAGGATTTGCCGGCGCCGGTGATCTGGTCGGCGCGGTGAAGCGCGCACTGCAGCTTGTTGAAGCGTCCGGAATTCCGGCGCATCAGGTGGCGATCTTCACCGACGCGCAGGCTTCGACCTGGACCGCGTCAACGGCACTCGCCGGCGTGAGTGCGACGATTTTTGCTCCGGCCATTACTCCACCGCGGAACCGCGCGGTGGTGCGCGCGATTCCTGAGCCGCCGCACTGGACGCCGCGCGGAACGATTCGTGCGACGACGACCGCGAGCGACTCGGCCACGTTCCGCGTGATGCTTGGCGGCAAGGCGATTGCTCGCGGAACAGCAGCACCAGGCGCGGAAGTGTCCGTGCGATTGCAGCCCTCCGAGCGTGGCTGGGTGGCGGGCTCGGTTGAGCTCGAGCCCGACGAGCTCCGCGGCGACGACGTGCGCTGGTTTGCCGCCCACATCGGTGCGGCTCCGGCGGTCGTGGCCGATCCAGGCGCCGGCGCTTTTGCGCGCACGGCCGTCGAAGCGCTCGTGCAGGAAGGGCGCGTCACGCGCGGCTCCGACGTGGTGATTGCTGGCGCTGAGGCGGCCCGGAAACCTGCCGTGCTGTTCGCGCCCAGCGATCCCGTGCAACTCGGCGCGGCCAATCGCGCGCTGCAACGCGCCGGAATTCCCTGGCGGTTTGGCCCCGTGCGCTCGGGCCCAGCTCCAGTGCGCGGTACTGGGCTCGATGGGGTGACGGCAACGAAGTGGTATGCGCTGGAGCAGGTGGCGGCGAGCGCGGAGACGGTGTCGGATACACTGGCACGCGCCGGTGGCGATGCTTGGGCCGTTGCAGGCGACGGCTATGTACTGATCGCTTCGCCGCTCACGGCCGAAGCCACGGACCTTCCACTGCGCGCGGTATGGGTGCCCTGGATTGGGGCGGCGATTTCAGACCGCCTCGGTGGTGAAGCCGGCGCGGTAACGGAAGTCGCACCGGCCGCGGTCGTGGCGCGCCCGTCCTGGTCGCGCGAACTCGAATGGCCCGATGGCAGCGTGCATGCGGTACCGGAAGCGCGGCTCCGAGCACCGAGTCGTGCCGGCGTCTACTTCTGGCGTCGCGGGGCGGCACGTGGCGGCGCGCTCGTCGTCAATCCCGAAATCGTCGAAAGCGACCTCACCCGCCTGACGCCAGCAGTGTTCGCCTCGCGTTTCTCGGGCGCTCCCGTAAGCGTGCTCGGCGACGCCACGCCGTTCATTGCAACGGTGTTTGCGGTGACTGGCCGGCGCGCGCTCGAAGGAAGTTTCCTCATCGTGGCGCTCCTCCTGCTTGGCGCCGAGGCCGCGGTGACCCGCGCCGTGCCTGAGAATAAGGACGCCGACTAGTATGGCGCTCTAGCATGGCGCTCTAGCATGGCGCTCCCCGCGCTCCTCGAGCGGATCGCGGCCCTCCCGGCATTCACGCGACTCACGTCCACGCTGCCCCTTCGTTCGGGGGCAGTGCGCGCAACCGGCTTGTTCGGCTCTGCCGATGCGGTGCTCGTTGGTGCCCTCAGCGAGCGGCAGGCAACACGGCTGATCGTCGTGCTGACCGACCACGTCGCCGAAGCCGAACGCTGGCTCGCCGACTTGCACTCGGTGCTCGGCGAAGCAGGCGTCGCGCTCTATCCGCCGCGTGAAGGGTTCGGCGAGCTCGAGCCACACGCCGAAGTGGCTGGCGAGCGAGTGGAAACGTTGTCTCGTCTGGCAGGCGGCGCGATTCGAATTCTGATCACCACGTCCCGCGCGACGCTGGAGCGAACGCGGCTTCCGCGCGCGCTGGCCACGGCCCGTCTCGAAATTCTGCGCGGCGACACACGGCGCATCGAAGATCTCACCGCCCATCTCGACAAAGTGGGATTTGAGCGCGTGCCGCTCGTCGAGGATGTTGCGCAGTACGCAGTGCGCGGCGGAATCGTCGATGTGTACGGATTCGGAATGTCGCAGCCGATGCGCCTCGAGTTTTTTGGCGACGAGGTCAGTGAGATTCGACCCTTCGACCTGCTCACACAGCGCTCGAGCGGATTGGTCGATCGCGTGGTGGTACTGCCGGTAGAATCGGTCGGCGAAGCCGACGACGCCTCGGACGACCGCACGTCGCTGCCGGCGCTCTGGCCGCCAGAGACGCTCGTCGTGCAGGCCGCCGGCACGCACGTGAAGCCCGAACTGGCCCGCACCTGGAGCGAGGCGCTCCACCATGCCGATCTCGCGCGTCGGCGTGGCGAGGATGTCGTCACGCGCGACACGCTGTTCGAGAGTCCTGAGCGCACGTTGTCGCGCCTTCGCGCCTTCCCCACGGTGCAGTTGGTTGCCGAGGATGCGGCGGACGAGAGTGACGACGGCGCGAAGCCGATGGACACCGTGCTCTTTCCGCTCCGGCCACCGGAGGCGATTGATCGCGATATGCCGCGGCTTGGCGCCCTCGTGCGTGACGGAATGAGCACGATCATCCTCTGCGACAATCCGGGTCAGGCGGAGCGGCTCGACGAACTGCTCGCCGGTGGTTCCAGTGGAGCAGGTGGTTCAACATCGCCGTCGCCTGCGGGCATCGTGGTTGGCGTGCTTGGCGGCGGATTCGTCGTCCCGCCGACCGGCAGCGATCGCGCCACGGGGCTGCGGGTGCTCACCGACCACGAAATCTTCCGGCGTGAACGCCGGATGCGGCGCGCCCGGAAGTATTCAGCGGGCAGTGCGCTCGAGACGGTCACCGCACTCAAGGAAGGCGACCATGTCGTCCACCTCGAGCATGGCGTCGGCATCTATCGCGGGCTGGCGACGATTTTTCAGGGGGAGTCCACGCTCGAAGCGATCGTCATCGAGTATGAAGGCGGCGATAAGCTGAACGTCCCGCTCTACCGGCTCGACCAGATTGAGCGGTATCGCAGCGCGACGGACATTACTTCGGACACGCCACCGCCGCGGCTGCACAAACTCGGCGGCAAGAAGTGGAAGGCGCAGCGCGAGCATACGCGCAGTGCCATCCAGGAGATGACGGTGGAGCTGCTCGACCTGTATGCGCGCCGCAAGATTGCCAGCCGGCCGTCGCACATGCCGGATGGCGCGTGGCAGCGACAGCTCGAGTCGAGTTTCCTCTTTGAGGATACGCCCGACCAGCTGAAGGCGACCGAGGATGTCAAACGCGACATGGAAGGGTCGCGGCCGATGGACCGGCTGCTTGTGGGAGATGTCGGCTACGGGAAGACCGAGATTGCCGTGCGCGCGGCGTTCAAAGCGCTGCAGAGCGAACGCCAGGTGGCGGTGCTCGTGCCGACGACGATTCTGGCCGAACAACATCGCCGGACGTTCGGAGAACGGTTTGCCGATTTCCCGGTGCGCATTGGCGTGCTGAGTCGGTTCGCGGGCCCGAAGGAAACGGCGCGCGTGCTCGCCGAAGTGAAGGCCGGTACGCTCGATGTAGTGATCGGCACGCACCGGTTGTTGTCGAAGGATGTGGAGTTCAACAAGCTCGGCCTGATTGTCGTTGACGAGGAACACCGCTTTGGTGTGAAGCACAAGGAGCGGCTCAAGCAGCTGCGCCTCGAGACGGATGTGCTGACGTTGACGGCGACGCCGATTCCGCGCACGATGCACCTCGCGCTTGCGGGTCTGCGCGACATGACGCTGATGCAGACGCCGCCGCGCGATCGCTCGCCGGTGCTCACCTTCGTCGAACCCTGGGACGATGGCCTCCTCGAAGAGGGCATCAACCGCGAGCTCGACCGCGGCGGACAGGTCTTTGTCGTCCACAATCGCATCGAGACCATTGAAGCCATCGCCGAGCACCTGCGCCGGTTAATTCCGCGCGCGAAAATCGAGGTTGGGCATGGGCAGCAGCCCGAGCGCGAACTCGAAAAGGTGATGACGCGGTTTGTGAATGGCGAAGTGGATGTCCTGGTCTCAACGCTGATCGTCGAGAGCGGACTCGACGTGCCCAACGCGAATACCATGTTCGTGAATCGCGCCGACCATCTCGGGCTCGCGCAGCTCTACCAGCTGCGCGGACGGGTGGGCCGTTCGCACCGTCGGGCGTACTGTTACCTGATGGTGCCGGACAACGTGGATGAGCAGGCGGAGCGGCGGCTCAAGGTGCTGGAGCATCATACCGAGCTCGGCGCCGGGTACCGCGTGGCCCTCAAGGATCTCGAAATGCGCGGGGCCGGGAACCTGCTTGGCCCCGAGCAGTCGGGGTTCGTGCATGCCGTCGGCTTCGACCTCTATCTCCGGATGCTGGAGGAAACGGTCAAGCGGATCATGCGCGGCGATGACGCGCCCCCGCCGCAGCCCGCCGAGGTGTCGCTGGACCAGAGCGCGTTCCTGCCGGACACCTACATCGAAAGCGGCCCGGCCAAGCTTGATGTCTATCGGCGTTTGACGACGCTCTCCGACCCGGTGGCCATTCAGGAGGTGAAGGCCGAGGTGCGCGACCGCTTTGGACCCCTCCCGCCGGAGGCGGAGCGGTACTTCGCGCTGGCCGCGCTCCGTCACTTGGGGGCCCCCTTGGGCATAGAGGGCATGCTGGTGCGCGGAGACGAGGCCCGTGTTAACTTCCGATCCGATGCGCTGCCGCGGTTGAAGCCATTATCGGCGGCCTTTCGGGAGGTCCAGTTCCAGGTCGATGTGCGGCGCGTGCAGCCGTTGTCGCTGAAGCTGACCCGGCTCGGTGGATCCCCGATTCTGGACGGACTTTTGCACGCGCTGCGAACTATCGCGACCGGCTGAGGTACTTAACTCGGGAGCCGGTCGTGGTTTGGCCACTATTGTCCGAGTCTCCACGTCCAATCAAACCCACCGCCCTATGCTTCGTCGTCGCGCCGCGCTCGCGTTCCTTGCCCTGTCCATCGTCGGTTGTGGAGCGCTCAAGGATGCCCTGACCAGCCATGTCGACGTCGCCGCCAAGGCCGGCGGGCAGGAACTCTCGTCCAAGAAGCTCGCGGAGATGATGGCGGCTGCGCAGATGCCCGCACGCAAGGATCTCGCGCTTGCGGTCACCAATCTCTGGGTGAACTACCATCTGCTGGGTGAAGCCGCCTCGCGCGCCGACACCATGGCCGATAACAAGGCCACCGACGATGCGATGTGGGCACAGATCTCCCAGTCGCGCCTGAAGAAGTTCCAGGTTGAGATGGTCAAGAGCGCCAAGTCGCTCGATGCCGCCGGCCTGCAGAAGGCCTATGAAGCCGGCGACGGCATGTTTGCCGCGCAGCACATCCTGATCATGGCCGACAAGAATACGCTCAAGCCTGAGCAGATCGAAGCGGCTCGCAAGACGGCGGATGGCATTCGCAAGCAGGTCGCGAGTGCGAACTACGCCATGATGTCGGCCATGGCCAAGAAGTACAGCGGCGATCCGGGCTCGAAGGACAAGGCCGGCGAGTATGTCTTCCCGGCCGGCCAGATGGTGCCGGAGTTCGAGCAAGCGACCAAGGCGCTGAAGGCCGGTGAAGTGTCGGGCCTCGTGCAGACGGCGTACGGATTCCACATCATCCGCCGCGAGACGTACGAAGAAGCAAAGGTCAAGTTCGACTCGGCCTATCAGGGTGTGGTGAAGCAAAAGGCCGAAAGCCTGTTCGTTTCCGGACTCGACAAAGCAGCGAACATCAAGGTGAGCGACGGCGCAGCCAAGCTCGTGAAGTCGATTGCCGAGGACGTGGACAGCTATCGCAACGACAAAACCGTCCTCGCCTCGTCGAAGAGCTACGATCTTCGCGCGGCGCGTGTCGCCCTCTGGATCGCCGCGTTTCCGGCGAACATGCAGATTCGTCGCCAGCTGATGCAGGCGCCCGACAGCGCGATGCCGGACTTCCTCAAGAACCTCATGCGCAACGAGTTGCTGCTCAAGGCGGCCGATAGCGCGAAGATCATCGTTGAGCCGGCCGAGATGGAACAGATTCGCAAGGCGTTCCGCAGTTCGGTGCAGACCTCGATGGGCGGACTCAATCTGCTGCCGTCGCAGCTCGCCGACAGCGCGAAGTCGGAAGGCGACCGCGCAAAGCTGGCGTCAGCGCGCGTGGACGCCTACATGGCCAAGTTGCTCAAGAACGAAGCACAGTTCGTCGATGTTTCGGAGCCGGTCGCGCTCGCCTTGCGCCGGAAGTACGACGCCAAGGTGACATTGGCCGGCGTTGAGCGTGCCATAGCGCAGGTGACGGAGCAGAAGGCCAAGGCCGACTCGGCGACGAACGCGTCCATGCCGGCCTCCGATGTGCCGATGCCGCCGGGTGTCACGGCGCCGGCAACGCAAAAGGCCGCGCCAGCACCGGGTGGCGACATGCCGCCGCAGGCCCTGATCGACTCTGTCGACCGTGAAATGAAGAAGCAGCAGGCGGCAAAGGCGAAGAGCGCTAAGAAGCCGTAGTGATGCCACCCTGGAGCCGGATCCCGCGCTTGACCACTGCCGCGTTCGCGGCGGCACTCTCGTGCGCGGCGGTCGGCACGCTCCAGGCCCAAGCGGCGGCGGCAAAGCCGGCTCCAACCCCGGTAACCGCCCCCGCCCCGGTGGCGGAGAAGGGCGCCACGCTCGATCGAATCGTGGCGGTTGTCGGTTCCAGGCCGATCCTCTTGAGCGAAGTGCTCGAAGAGGTGAACACGCTTCGCTCTCAGGGTGAAGTGGTTCCCCAGGACTCGATTGGCCAGGCCGCACTGATGAAGCGCGTCGTCAACGACCTCATCGACAACGAAGTGGTCGTGCAGGTGGCGAAGCAGTACAAGGCCGATGTCACGGATGAAGACGTGGCCAAGAATGTCGATGATCGGTTCAATGACATTCGCAAACGCTTCAAGTCTGAGCCGGAGTTCCGCGACGCCATCAAATCGAACGGATTCGGCACGTCGGAAGACTACCGGCGCACGCTACGCGAGCAGGCCAAGCGATACAAGCTCCAGCAGCTTGGATACGACTCGCTTCGCGCGCATGGGCGTCTCTCGGCGCCGGTGCAGGTGACCGAGTCAGACGTCACGACGGCATTTGAAACGTCGAAGGGCAAACTCCCAACGCGCCCCGCCACGCTCTCCTTCCGGCAAATCGTCATTGCCCCAAAGCCGTCACCGGCGGCGAAGGCAGTGGCGCAGGCCAAGGCCGATTCGTTGCTGGTCGAGCTGACCAAGGGGGCGGACTTCGCCTCGGTGGCGCGCCGGGAATCCATGGATCCCGGCTCGAAGGAACTCGGTGGCGACCTGGGTTGGGCGCGCCGTGGCAGTGGATTCGTGGCAGAGTTTGAGCGGGTCATTTTCAGCATGCCGCCCGGCCAGTTGAGCCCGGTGATCGAGACGAGCTTTGGCTATCACATCATCCGGGTTGATCGCATTCAACCGGCAGAAGTGAAGTCGCGACACATTTTGATCGCACCAAAGATTGATTCTGCCGATGTCACACGTGCGAGGTTGCTCGCGGATTCGGTGCTCACCAAGTGGAAGGCCGGTTCGTCGTACGACTCGCTCGTTGTCAGGTACCATGATCCCGCCGAAGAGCGGAGCATCCCGGACGGTATTGCCGTGGACTCGATGCCCGAGGTGTACAAGGCGGCCGTCGAGGGCGTTGGGACGAGGGAATTTACGAAGCTCTTCGAAATTCCCGATCCGCGCGCCGGTCAGCCGAAGATCGGCATTCTACAGGTGACCGATCGCAACGCCGGCGGCGAGTATACGGTCGCCGACGTGCGGACGAAGATCCGCCAGCAGCTCACGCAGGAGAAGCAGATCCGCCGCATGCTCGATCAGCTGCGTCGCGAACATTATGTGCGACTGATGTTCGACGAACCCGCTGCGGTGGTCGCCAAGCCCAAGCAGTAGGCAGGCGAACACACTGTGGCCGCGCGCGCGCGCCTTGCCATTACGCTCGGTGATCCGCGCGGAATCGGCCCGGAGATTGTCGCCAAGGCACTGAGCGATCTGCGCGTCCGTGACGCCGTCGAGGCGACGATTGTCGGTCCCTCTGGCACTGAAGTCGCCGCGGACCTCGTGGTCGGCAGCTGGGCTCCGGGCGGATCGCCCGCTGAGGCCGGCAAGCTGGCTGGGTTGGCCATCGAGCGCGCGGTGCGTCTCGCGCGCTCGGGAGCTGTTTCGGGCATCGTGACCGCACCACTCGACAAGCATGCGTTGCACCTGGGTGGCTACCACTTCCCCGGCCACACCGAACTGCTGGCATCGCTCACCGGCAGTCGCACCGCGATGATGCTGGCGTCAGACCGTTTGCGCGTCGTGCTCGCCACCACGCACATCGCGCTCCGCGACGTACCGGCGGCTGTGACCGACGTCGCGATCGCCGAAGCCGCGGCGATTACGCGCACCGGACTGCAGCAGTGGTTCGGCATCGCCGAACCACGAATTGCACTCTGTGGCATGAACCCCCACCTCGGCGACGGCGGGCTGTTCGGCAGCGAAGACGAGGCGGTGCTCACTCCGGCGGCGAGGAACGCCGGGATCAGCGGCCCGTTTGCAGCCGATACGGTCTTCGTTCGCGCGATGGCTGGAGAGTTCGACGCCGTCATCGCACCGTACCACGACGTCGGCATGACGGCGATCAAGGTCGCGAGTTTTGGGACCGCCGTGAATGTGACACTCGGACTGCCGTTTCCGCGGACGAGTCCGGATCATGGAACGGCCATCGACATCGCGGGGCAGGACGTCGCGCGCGCGGAGTCGATGATCGAGGCTCTGCTCGTCTGCGCAAAGATCGTAGAGCGTAGGGGGTAACGACAACGGACGTAGACCGTGTACCGTCTACAGAAGTGGTCGTTACCTACTCCCGTCTACTCGCTACGATCCTTCTCCACCGCGATCGTCGCCAGCCTCCTCCCATCCATGCTCCGCACGATCCACGTCGCGCCGCAGCCCTGCGCGCGGTCGCCGGGCACGGGAAGCCGCCCAATCGCTCCAAACACATAGCCGGCAATCGTCGTGTAGTCGTCGTCGGGCACGGTCGTGCCAAAGCGGTCGTTCACATCGCCAATCGGCGTGGTGCCGGCCACGATGGATTCACCTGCGGCTGAGCGCGGCGTCGCGATTTCCGTCGTTTCGTCGAACTCATCGCGAATTTCGCCAACGATTTCTTCGAGCAGGTCTTCCATCGTCACCAGTCCCGCTGTGCCACCAAACTCGTCGAGCACGATGGCCATGTGCTCTTTCATCCGTTTGAAGTCGGAGAGCACGTCTTCCACTTCGCGCGAGCCCGGGACGACGTGAATGCGACGCATGGTCTCTCGAAGCGCGAAGCCATCCTTTCGGTCCACCACCGCCCACAGCAGATCCTTCGCGTGCACCATGCCGATGACGTTGTCGATGGTCTCTTCGTACACCGGATAGCGCGAGAACCCGCCTTCGCGCACGATGGCCAGCGCCGCGTCGAGTGACGCATGGACCGGAATGGAGACGACCTTCGTCCTCGGCGTCATCACCTCGCGCGCGTTCTTTTCCGAAAACTCGAACACCGCGTCAATCAGCTCGGCGTCCTTGGATTCGATGACGCCGCGTTGTTCGCTCTGCTCAACGAGAATGCGCAGCTCGTCAGGCGAATGCACCGCGTCATGGGTCTCGCCGAGCTTCTGACCGAACACCGAAAGCACGAATGCGGCGGAGCGGTTGAGGACCATCGTGAACGGTGTCATGAGCCAGGCGAAGGCCATCAGCGGCGGCGCCAGCCACTTGGCGACCTGCTCCGGATGGCTCAAGGCCGCCGAGCGTGGGGCCAGCTCGCCGAACACCACGTGCAGATAGGTGACCCCGAGCAGAGCGATGCCAGCGCCAATGCTGACGCGGAGCGAAGTTTCAATGGCGAAGGGCAGCGTGCTCATCAGATCGGCGAAGAGATGGCCGAATGTGCTCTCAGCCACCCAGCCAAGTGCGAGCGAGGCGAGGGTGATCCCTATCTGGCTGGCAGAGAGTACACGGGCGAGATTTCCAGTGGCGGCAAGCGCAAATCGGGCGATTGGATCTCCGGCCCGGACCATCGCTTGCAGCCGACTGCGGCGGGCGCGCACGAGCGCGAACTCCACCGCCACGAAATAGCCGTTGAGGACAAGCAATACGACGATGACCGATAGCCGAGCCAGCACAAACCAAAGTTACGATTGCGTGAAGGCTAATCGCCAGCAGGCGACGGCCCGCGACCATGCTGGCGGCCATGGCCATGGGCACCACGACGGGCATGCCCACCCGCATGCCCACCCGCATGCCCACGGCGGCGCCCCGCGCGGTTCGGCCTTTGATCATGGCGCACAGGTGCACCAGCGCGGCGATGACGGCCACGATGTGTCGCGTGCGCTCAAGCTCGCGCTGGTAATCACGTCGATCTTCCTCGTGGCTGAGGTAGTCGGTGGCATCGCCTCGAACTCGCTGACGCTGCTCGCCGACGCCGGGCATATGCTCACCGACGTGGGCGCGCTGGCTTTTTCGCTCTTTGTCGCGTGGCTGTCGCGGCAGCCGGCGACACCGAGGGCCACCTATGGCTATCTGCGCTGGGAGATTCTCGCGGCGTTTCTGAATGGCGCGGCGCTCCTGGCGGTGTCGGCCGCGATCATCTGGGAGGCGATCGCACGATTCCGGCATCCCGAGCCGGTGCAGACCGGCATCATGCTCGGCGTGGCGGTCCTTGGTCTCATCGTGAATGGCGTGGCCGCCAAGCTGCTGCACGGCGGGTCCGGCCACTCGCTGAACATGCGAGGCGCGTATCTTCACGTGCTCAGCGACCTGCTGGGGTCGGTCGCGGCGCTCATTGCCGCTCTCTGTCTCCGCTACTTCGGCTGGGCAGTGGCCGACCCGATTGCGTCGATCCTGATGACCGTGCTCATCGTGCGCGGAAGCTGGTCGCTGGTGCGCGAAAGCGTCGATATTCTGCTCGAGTCGACGCCAGCGCATATTGACGTGCTCGAAGTGCGAAAGGCGCTCGAGGCGGTGGCCGACGTCGAATCCGTGCACGACCTTCATGTATGGACCCTCACCTCGGGTGTCGTCGCCATGAGCGCGCATGCAATGGTGCGCGAAGCGAGCCACCACCAGCGGGTGCTCGAGGCCATGACCGCTGAGGCCGGGCGGATGGGAATCCACCACACCACCATACAGCTTGAGAACCGTGCGCTTGCCGACTGTGCGCCGGTGGCGGAGCCGCTCCCGCACTGAGTGTACGCCCTGAACCGTTGGAACGTGTCCGTTGTTGTCGACGAAAAGGGCGACTTCGCACGGCGCACTGGCCGGTTCAAGCCGGTGGATCGTCCGGCCGAGGATGCCCCGGCTAAGCCCGGAATCACGGGCGCCAAGCGGGCCGGCAGCCGTTCGGTGGGTAGCCGTTAGGCGGTTTTCGACCGGCTGCCCTGACTGGAGGCCTGTCTCAGGGGTGTAAAAATCTTCGGTCAGGGGCCAGAAATTGGGCCCCTGAGCGATTAGTTTTCTCAGGCTATGGACATTCGCAACATCGCCATCATCGCGCACGTCGACCACGGGAAGACCACCCTCGTGGACAAGATGCTCCGGCAGGCCGGCGCATTCCGCGAAAATCAGGTCGTCGCCGAGCGCGTCATGGACTCCAATCCGCTTGAGCGCGAGCGGGGGATCACGATCCTCGCGAAAAACACGTCCGTGCGCTGGCACGGCACGAAACTCAATATCATCGATACGCCGGGCCACGCCGATTTCGGCGGCGAAGTGGAACGCATCCTTCGCATGGTGGACGGCGTGCTCCTCATTGTCGATGCGTTTGACGGTCCGATGCCGCAGACGCGGTTCGTGCTCCGGAAGGCGCTCGCGCTCGGCCGGACGCCGATCGTGGTCATCAACAAGATCGATCGTCCCGGCGCCGACCCCCTCAAGGCGCATGACGAAGTGCTCAATCTGCTCATCGAGCTCGAAGCGACCGAGGCGCAGCTCAACTGCCCGTTCGTGTACGCCTCAGGGCGCGACGGCACGGCCACGCTCGACATGGATGTGCCGGCCGTTGATCTCACGCCGCTCTTTGAGACCGTGCTGAAGTCGGTGCCGAAGCCGCCGTCGGACGCGAACGGCCCGTTTCAGATGCTCATTTCCACGATCGATTATTCGCCGTACCTCGGCCGCCTCGCCATTGGGCGTGTTGAGCGTGGCACGGTGCACGTCGGCGATCAGGTGGTGTTGCTTCCGCTGAACGAGTCGGAGAAGCCGGCGCTCTCGAAGGTCACGAAGCTCTTCGGGTTCGAAGCGCTCGAGCGCATTGAAATCGAATCGGCCGCCGCCGGCGAAATCGTCGCCATGGCCGGTCTTGAGGGCGTCGAAATCGGTCTGACGATGACGGAGCCGGATTTCCCGGAGCGGCTCGAAGGCATCGCCGTGGAGTCGCCGACGATCTCGGTGGACTTCCTGGTGAACAACTCGCCCTTCGCCGGAAAGGAAGGGAAGTACGTCACGTCGCGGCAGATTCGCGAACGGCTGATGCTCGAGTTGCAGAAGAATGTCGCGCTCCGCGTGGACGACACGGACACGATGGACACGTTCACGGTGAGCGGCCGCGGCGAACTCCACCTGACGATCCTCATGGAAACCATGCGGCGCGAAGGCTTCGAGTTCCAGGTATCGCGCCCTCGCGTGATTACGCACGAGGGCCCAAACGGCGAGAAGCTTGAGCCGTACGAAGAGCTGTCAATTGACGTGCCCGACGAGTTCATGGGCGTGGTTATCGAGCAGCTTGGCCCGCGTAAAGGTCAGATGCTCGAAATGAAGCACCCCGGCCAGGGACTGGTTCGTCTGACGTACAAGATTCCCGCGCGTGGGCTGTTCGGCTATCGGTCGGAGTTCATGACCGATACCCGCGGGACCGGCATCATCCATCACCGCTTTCTCGAATACGGGCCGTGGGCGGGCCACCTCGAGGGGCGTGGGCGCGGCGTGTTGGTGTCGATGGAAGGCGGGACGATCGTCGGATTTGCCCTCAACAACCTGCAGGATCGTTCCGTACTGTTTGTATCGCCGGGCGACGCCGTCTATGAAGGGATGATCGTCGGGCAGAATTCACGGGTCGGCGATATGGATGTCAACCCGTGCAGGGAAAAGAAGCTGTCGAATATGCGCTCCAAAAGCGCGGACGAGCACATCATGCTCGAGCCGCCGCGGGTGTTGACGCTCGAAGGTGCGCTGGAGTATATCGAAAGCGATGAGTTGATTGAGGTGACGCCACAGTCGATCCGTCTTCGCAAGCGCATGCTCGGGGGCAGCGATCGCAAGAAGGTCTCGAGAGTGCAGAAGAAGGAACGGGAGTCCTGAGTCGGCGAGTCCGAATCTTCCTCACGAATCACCCTGGCGGAGAAAGAGAAAATGTTGGGCGGGGACGAGCCTGGAAAAGACAAGGATCCTGCGGTTGATCCGGTTGATCCGGTTGATCCGGTTGATGGCCAGGAGGTTGCGGGCGAAGCGCTTGAAGGCGAAGAACTCGAAGGTGAAGAACTCGAAGGCGACGACGAGGATGATCAGGGCGACGAGTTCGACGACCTGATCGACCTCGACGACCAATGGGACGATGCGGACGAAGAGGACAAGCACGACAATCCGCACAAGTTCTACGAATAGGGTGTTTTTCGGGTCCTGGTTCGGCCCTTTTGGCAGGGAAGTACGTTGGCCCCGAGGTTGGCTTTTGCTTACTTTCCGGGCTCGCAAAACTAGTAGCGCGGGCCATTAGCTCAGGTGGTTAGAGCGCACGCCTGATAAGCGTGAGGTCCGAGGTTCAACTCCTCGATGGCCCACTCAAGAAGGTCGACGGTAGATGGCAAAACGCCCCGCCGGGAAGTCCCGGCGGGGCGTTTGTTTAGGGCCCGATAGAGTGCCCGCTACGCCGGTTTCGGCGTACTCTTCGCCGTCCCCGCAGGCCGTAGTCTCTCCTTCCCGAGACCGGCGTGACCGAGAAGATCGACGGCTGGAATCGAGTATCTCATCACGGGCTCGTTTGCGCCCGCCGGCGCCGCGTGGAGCTGGATGGTTTCAACGCGCAGTTCATCTCGCCGGAAGACCTGGTGCTCGCAAAGCTCCTCTGGCGCCGCGCGAGCGGTTCCGAGCAGCAACTCCGGGATGTTCGATCAGTCGTGGCGGCCGTGCCTGCGTTGGACTGGACATATCTTTCCAGCTGGGCCGAGCGGCTCGGCCTCGCGAACGACGTCCACCAACTCAAGGCAACGTGAGCGACACCTCGGAAACCGTAGCGCGCCTGATCGTGGAAAGATACGGCGAGCTGACACCTGCCCAGCGTGTGCGCCTGGCTGCATCGATGTACGATGCGGCCATCATGCTCGCTCGCGCCGGCATCAGGGAGCAGCTTGGAAATCTGCCCGAATCGGAGGTACGTGCAGCGCTCCTGCGGCGCCTCCATGGAACGGAGTTGACTGAGACGCAGATCAACACCATTTGTCGCGTTCAGGTGGCGTGACCCGGCAGGCCGACCGCCTTTACACGGCCCTGGCGCAGCGTTCCCCGCTTTCGTTATTCCCTATGAGAATCGCAAAGACTTTGTATCTGATTTCGGCCGCCGCCGGACTGCTGTTGGGTTTCGGGCAGGAGGCGAGCGCACAGGGCTCTCGCCCAGTCGTGCTCCGCTTCCGCAAGGCGGGCGACACGACGGTGGCAGTTCGAAACGCGCTGATTACCGTCGATCATAGTATCGAGGCAGGCCTCACCGATTCCCTCGGGATCGTCCGAATCGCGGACCTCGAGGATGGCGGGCACATCGTCGAGGCGGTCGCCAAGGGCTACCAGGCATTCTTCGACAAGTTCGTCAGCGGGCCGAACATTCCGCAGCCGATCCAGCTGGACGTGGACGCGGTGGTGGTGGCGGCAAAAGTGAGAGGCCAGCCGACGGAGCTTCGCGTTGCGGAGTTCGACAAGCGCCGCGCCGCGGGGCAGGCAAAGTTCTTCACGCTCGCGCAGCTCAAGGCGGCCGACGGACGTCCGCTCTCCAATCTCCTCAAGGGCGAAACCGGGATGATCATTGCCTCGGGACCGAAGGGAGAGTCTCTGCTCGCGTCGCGTGCGCAGCCTCGCCCGGCCGCACCCTGCTTTGCCGCCGTGGTGCGCGACGGGCTTCGCCTGTACCCGTTTGAGGGCGCCAGTCCGCCGGACCTCGACAAGATTTTCACCGATGACCTCGCGGGCATCGAGATCTATTCGCGCGCCGCGCTCGCGCCGGCCGAACTGCGCGAGGCCGCGACATGCGGTGCTCTGCTGCTCTGGAGCCGGTGACGCCGGACAGCCAGAACTGGTTTCGAGGACTTGCGGGAACTACCACAGCGCGAGTTCACGCAGTCGTTGCAGTTCCCCCAGTATTTGCAATAGTCGCGCGCACGAGACTTCCGATTCGTCCGGCTGTTGTCCGCCACCCGCGCTAGCGCCGAGACCCCAGTCGTCCGCAAACGCCTGACGGGGTGATCAAATAACAAAGGGCGCCCCTCGCGGGGCGCCCTTTGTTCACTCGGAGCGTTGGCCAGCTACTTCTTGTTACTTCGAGACTGCGGCCAACCGCCTGATTTCGCCCGCCATCGCGGTCACGCGGGCGGCATCCTTCGCCCCCTTCGCATCACCGTCCACCTGTGTCGCCAGCGCGGTCAGTGCCGCGCCGCGCGCGCCGCCGCGCTTCTGTTCTGCTGCGTCGAGCGCCGCGGAAATCGCCGCGGTGCGATTGGCCGCGAGGCCGCTTCCACGCACCAGCTGGTCGAGGTACGACCGCACAACCACAAACGCCGCCGGCCACGACAGCTTTGGCTGGCTTGTGGGCTTGTACTGTTCAAACGTCACCAGCTTCGCCGCCGCGAGTTCGTTCGCCGAGATGTCGGCACTCGGCTGGAGTTCGTAGATGTCCAGGCCGCGGTTGAGTTCCGACGAGTAGACCATGCCGTTCCAGTAGTACGCGCCCCACGAGCCGCCGGTCGTGCCGCGGCTGCGCCCGCCCGCCGCGCCTGCCGCTGCCGCCACCGGAATGTCAGCTCCCGGCGGTGGATCGATCGAGCCGCGATCGAAGTAGGCGATTTCCGTCGGATGGTCGGCGTCCGTGAAGTCCATCACGTTCACGCCGCCCTGGTACCAGCCCTGCACGTACAGGTCGCGACCCGGCACCGGAATCAGGCCGCCGTTGTGGGCCACGCAGTTTTCCTCGGCCGACTGGGCCGCGGGAAGCTTGAAGTACGCGCGCTGCGTGACCTTCTTGTTGTCGGCGCTGAGCGTGAGGATCGTGTTGCCGCCCATCTCGAGCATCGAGTTGGACTGGCACATCGGCGAGGTGCCACCGCCCCATTCGTTGGTGACGATGAGCTTCTTGCCGTCGTTGCTGAACCCGGCGGTGTGCCGGCCCTGGAAGTTGTTGGTGTCAGACAGCGCGGCGATCCGGAACGGCTTCTCCGGGTTCGAAATATCCACCAGGATTCCGTACGCGTTGCACGCGGCGAGGAGGAGGTTTTTCTCAGGATACGCCGTGACGTCGTGGCAGTTGCGCGGCCCGGTGGGGAGCGGAGCGGGCGCATCGGGGGCCGCACCGGCACGTCCACCACGTCCGCCGCCGCCCGTTGCCGGAGCACAGAACGTGAGGCAATCCGGACTCGGGGTGAGGCCGGTGAAGATTCGTGCGCCCGGAATCACCTTGGCGTTCTCCGGGTGATCGAGCGGCACCTTGATGATGTCGAGCATGTACATCGAGTTCGTTACATCGGCGGGATCAGTGCCGTTCTTGCACCCTGCGAGCTCAGTCTCCGGCCGGGCACCCTGTCCGCCCGAGACGTAGAGGTACACGATATTGTTGTCCGTCTTGCTCGGGACGGGCGTGAACGTGTGTGAGCCTTTGCAGGTCTGCACGTTCTTAATCAGCTTAGGCGCCTTCGGGTTCGTGACGTCGAAGATGCGAACGCCCGCCATGTGGTCCTTCGGGTCCTGGACGCCGCTCTTCCCGCAATCGTTGCGGTTGCCCGCGCCCTCGGCGGAGATGAACAGCAGGTTGCCGATGTTGGTCGGGTCACCCTGGGAGGTGATGCACTCGTACACAGCCGTCAGCACGGGCTTGGCCGGATCAATCACGTCCCAAATCGTGAATCCGGCAAAGTTTCCCTGATAGACGTAGTGCGTGCCGAACGAGAGATCGGAGTTGACGAACGTCAGGCCGCGCGTCGAGTCGAACTGCGCCGGCGTGGGCGACAACGAGACGAGCCTCATGGCCTTCGCTGCCGTGGCCGCGTCGAATCGGCCCGGCTTGAGCGTGCTCCGGGGATCGGTCTTGCTGGGGTAGGTCTGCGCACTCAGCAGCGCGGGAAGTACGATGGTCGCGGCGAGCGCGATCAGCCTGCGGGCACTATGCATGTGGAAAGGCTCCGGTATGGTGGGGTCGTGTTACTCAGCTTCTCCGTGTGTTCTTACGGCTTCTGGTCTTTACGCAACTTCAGCATGATGCCGATCTCTCCGGTCTGCACCGTTACGACGTCATTCGCAAAAACGTTCGTGTCAACCTCCTGGCCGGCGCCAGGAGTGGCGAAGAGATCCTCCACCATTTTCAGCGCGCCGCTGTGATGCTGAATCATGTATTCGAGAAACTTGCGATCGAACTCGACGCCCTGCGCGGCATTGAGCGCCTTGATCTGCTCGTCCGTGAGCATGCCCGCCATCGTCATGGTGTGCCATGAACTCGTGTCCGGCGCGAACTGGTTATACCGGCGGAGCCAATCCTGCATGATCCGAATCTCCGGGATCTGCGACTGGTCAATCATCGTGGCCAGGGCGAGCACTTTGGGGTTCGCGCCGTGGCCGGCGGCAAGTCGAGACATATACACGGCTTGCGCGTGATGGGCGATCATCCCCTGCATGAACTCGACGTCGGCCTTGGTGTAGCCGGCGCCTTTCGGGATCATGATATGGCCGGGCATGTCCATGCCGCTCATTCCGCTCATGCTGCCGCCCTGCGCGGCGGCGGGTGACGATCCGCCCACGACGAGGGCGAACAGGGCGCATGCAACGACAGCGCGATTGGCTTTCATGGCGGGTGTGCTCCGTCAGTAGGGCGGCCCTACGAGCGAGCCGGGGGAAGAAGTACGCCTCGAAACGATACCGCGCGGCGGGGCGGCGCACTAGGTGGTGTACCGGTGCCCCGCGGGCGTTCCCCCGCTGGTCCACGGGGCCCGATTGACGCCGGGCTTTCGCTTAGGTTGTTTGCACCCCGCGCTGTCACCCTCGAATCATACCATGGGCATTCGCACTGGCTCCACGCTGTTCGCGACGCTCGCCCTCACTGGCTGCGCATCGCTCGGCCAGGCCATCACCTCGATGGCAGCCTCGTCGGCGACCCCGGCCGTCGGGTATCGGATCGTCGCGCCAGCAACCGTCACCGACGCGACTCGAGTGCAGATGGTCGAACGACTCGCACGCGCCGACGTCGCTTTCTTCGGCGAGCAGCACGATGACCCGGAAACCCATCGCGCTGAGTTTGAGCTGCTCGACGCCATTGGACGGACCGGCCGGCCCGTGGTGCTCTCGCTGGAGATGTTCGAGCGCGACGTGCAAGGTGTTGTCGACGAGTATCTCGCCGGCCGGCTGAGTGAACGCGATTTTCTCGCCCGTTCACGCCCGTGGGATCGGTACGCCACGGATTACCGCCGGTTGATCGAACTCGCGAAGGAGAAGCACTGGCCCGTGGTCGCAGCGAACGTGCCGCGGTCGCTCGCGTCTGCCGTGGGTCGAAAGGGACTCGCTGCGCTGGATACGCTCACGTCGAAAGACCGGCACAACGCCGCGCAGGACAACCAGTGTCCACGCGACGACTACCACGCGCGCTTCCTCGAGTCGATGCAATCACATTCGGCGGGCGCGGCGCCGGCAGGTACGGCTGCAGCGGTCGCTCCGACTGTCGACTCCTTGCCGACGGTGGTTGCCGAGCGATTCTACCTCGCGCAGTGTGTGAAGGACGAGACGATGGCCGAGTCCATCGTGAATGCGCGGCTCGCCGCACCGCGTGATGCCATCGTCGTCCACTACGACGGCGCGTTTCACAGTGACTACTCGCAGGGCACGGTGGCTCGCGTCAAGCGCCGTCAGCCGGGCTGGACGCTCGCAATTGTGAGTGCGGTGCCGGTCGCCGACCCAGCCGTGGCTCCAATCGTCACACACAGCGGCCTGGCCGACTTCGTGATCTTCACGCGCAAGCCGGCGCGGCGTCCGTAGTCCGGTGGTGAAACCGCTCCGTCGGCGCCAACTGGTAATGCCACATAAAGGGGTTGCGAAGTTCGCTCGTCACGGGTAGATTTCAGGGACAATCGCCCGGATCCGCGAGGGATCGCCATGCTCAGCAGCCAGATTGCCGACCGCCTTCGGCACGCCCGCAAGACGCTCGGACTGACGCAAGCGGAGCTTGCCGGCCGTGCGGCCGTGAGTACCCGCCTCGTCGCCGAAGTCGAGCGCGGTGAACGGGACAACGTGAGTATGGCGACGATGCTCCGCCTCCTCGGAGAAGCCGGCCTGTCGGTATCGCTGAGCGATTCGGCGTACAGCGGCGCATCGCGGCGAGGCTCCGGCGAGCGCAAGTCTACACGCGCCATGCGCGTCGCCGAACGGCGCGCCACCTGGGGTGGCCGACAGCTACGACTCGCCCAGGAAGGCTTGGAAGACCCGGCCGCGCCATGCGGCGTCGAGCGGCTCGCGGCCGTTGCTCTCGTGTCGACGCAAGCGTTTGCGGTCGCCGGCAGCCGCATGGTACGAGCGCGCGCCGCGACGGTCCACGCGGCGCGGACGAAGAAATAGCTGGCGGTGGCGCACGGCAACGCCGAGCTTGCGGGTTTTCGCCTGCTGGTGATCGGATTGCGGGAGTTGCAGATCATCAAGTGGGCGTCAGGCCGTGCGAAGGACCTGGACGACCTGCGTCGGTTGCGTGCCGTGAAGCGTAAGTGAGACTTGCTGGCGACGCGTGACGGCAGCTGTCATCGAGCGGTCAGGTACGGCCGGTACGTTTGACGTATATGTCGAAATCAACGTTCGTATTGTTGGGCGCACTTCTGGTGGCCTCGGTCGCTGGCGCGCAGGGAACACCCGCCACGCGCCCTCGCGGTGAAGTACGCGGCCTCGTCGTGAATGCCGAGACCAAGGCGCCGGTCAGCGGCGCTCGTGTTGAGGTCACTGGCGCGGCGCTCGCTGACTCGGTGCGCCGCGCAGTAGCCGGAGCCGACGGTCGTTTTCGCGTGCAGCCGCTTCGGCCGGGCACGTATCGTGTTCGCGTTTCTGCGATTGGATTCGCGCTTCGTGATGTCGCGCAGGTCACCGTCGGCTCTGCGGCGCCCACCGTTGACGCAGGGACGGTCGCGTTGACTCCCGCGGCAGTCGAGCTGGGTGCTGTTGCCATCCGGGATCGAAAGGCGGACGTGGAACTCGCGCCGGACCGAAACGCCTACGTTGTGCACGACATGCCGACCGTGAAGGGCGGCACCGCGCTGGACGTACTGCGCAACGTGCCGTCGGTAGATGTCGACATCGACAACATCGTGAGTTTTCGCGGCCACTCCGGCGTCATCGTCCAGATCAACGGCCGACCGAGTCCGCTCAAGGGTGGACAACTCGGCAACTACCTTGCGCAACTCCCTGCGGATGTTGTGACCACCGTCGAGGTCGTCTCGAATCCGTCTGCGCGCGAAGATGCGACCGGCGTCGCCGGGATTATCAACATCATCCTCAAGCAGGAATCAGATGCCGGAACGAGCGGCGGCCTGACGATCGGTGCATCGACAACGGGCACGCAGAACATCGGCGGCAACTACGGATACGATCGTGGCCCGCTCGCGCTGTTCGGGAGCTACGGATTGATCAACGACCGACGCACTCGCACTGACGGCGTGGCGCGCGACAACCTGTTCACGTCGCCGACGACCTATCTCGACGAAACAGGTCTGCGGTTCCAGAAGCCACTGATGCACACCTTCACCGGCACCGCGTCGTACGCGCTGACGAAGAAGGACGAAGTGTCGGCGGATCTGCTCTTCAGCACGCGTACGGAGCCCGAGACGTACGACGTGCGCTACACGAACCTTGATCCGCAGCGGAAGGTGTCGAGCCGCTACACGAGGTACACCGATGGACTGAACCACGAGAACAGCCTCGAGTCGTCGCTCGAGTACAAGCACGCGTTCGCCGAGAAGGGACACCGGCTCAAGGCGGGCGTACGTTACAACCAGGGCGTGGAAGGCGGGCCGACCGGGATTGTGCAACGCGCACTGAATGCCGACGGCACAGCTGGAGCGATTCAGGTGCAGGAAAAGAGCACGCCGGAGGCGCCGACGAGCGACGCGTACCTCACACTGGACTATGCACGCCCCATTTCGAAGACCTGGCGGTTCGAGGCCGGCTACAAGGGTTCGCTCGTGCAGTTTCACTCGACTCTTGATACCCACGTCCTCGATCTGACCAGTGTCGCGTTTGTACCGGACCCGTCGCGCATTGCCGACGTGCACTTCGACCAGTGGGTGCACGCCGCGTACAGCATTCTGAGCGCGCAGCTTGGCAACTTCACGCTTCAGGGTGGCGTGCGGGCTGAGCATGCAGCCACGACCTTTCTGCCGCGAAAGAACGGAGTGGCCTACAACAACTCCTACGACGAGGCGTATCCAAGCGGGCTCGTTGTTTACCACTTCGACGACGCGCGAGAAGCAAAGCTCAGCTTCTCGACGCGGATTCGGCGACCCGACGACACCGATGTACTCGACCCAACGCCGCACATTCTGGATCCGCTCAATATCCGGCGCGGCAATCCGTACCTGAAGCCCGAGATCATTCGCGCGTTCGAGCTCGGGCTGCAGCAGACGGCGGGGAAGGTCACCGTCCAGATCACGCCATACTTCCGGCGAACGTTCGATGCAATTCGCACGATTCGCACGGTGGACGCCAGCGGTGTCTCCACCCAGACTTACGCCAACATCGCGACGAGCGACGCGTCAGGGCTCGATTTCACCGTCGCTCTCGGCGGTGGCCGCATCAGCGGATTTGCCGGCGCGAGTGCCTACAAGCAGGTGAGCAACGCTTCTAACGTCGCCAACGGACTGTCGATCAATACGTTCGGTTGGACGGCGCGCTCGAACATCACGTTCCGCCTGTCAGGCACGGTCGACGCGCAGGCGCTCGTGAGCTATCAGGCGCCCATGGACATCGAGCAGGGGCACAACGCGGCGCGCACGCGCGTGAACTTCGCGGCACGCAAGAAGTTCATGGACGATCAGCTTGGCGTGACGCTCAAAATCATGGATCCATTTGCCACATCACTTGAACGCTCGACGACGATCGATCCGCGCATCTATCAGGTGACTGACCGGGTGCGCGTGATTCGCGGCATTGGGCTCAGCCTGAACTGGACGTTCGGGAAGCCGGCCAAAGAAAAGACGACGGACCTGATCGGGACTCCACCGGCGGAATAGCCGCGCAAGCGGCAGTCGTGGCTGGATACAACAACGCCCCGCCAATCGTTCGGCGGGGCGTTTTGCTTGCCGGCCTGAGTATCTACGGCTTTCCGATCATCTGGATGGTGAACGACCCGGGGACAACCGGCCCGGCGCCGCCACGGCCGCCAGGAGTCGGCGGCGGGGCCGCGCCGCGCTCGACGCTCATGACGAAGATGTGGCCAGTCTTGCTGTCGAAGGCGATCGTGCGCGCGCCATTGATGGTGCCAACCTGCTGCTCGACTTCGAACGACGTTGGGCTCTTTTCCTTCACGACGGTCATGATGCCGTTGCCCATCGTGATGAACGCTTCCATCGTCGACTGGTTGAACGCCGCGCCATCGTTGCCGGCGGGGAGTGGCAGTTCGCCGAGGATCTTGCCATCGGTCGCACTCACCATGATCAGCGCCGGGGTAGGCGCTACTGCTGGCTGGCCAGCGGCCGGCGGAGCACCGCCCGCGGCGCAAGCGGCGAAGAGCACCTTGTTCTTCACGTCGATAGCAAGTCCGTTGCAACGGCCGTGGTCGCCGATGGCGTAGTGCTTCGTGGTCTTCATTGACTTCGTGTCAACGACGGCAATGCTGCCGGGCTGGTCCTGCAGAATGAAGTAGAGTGTGCCTTTGTCGTCGGACACGTTCTGTTCCGGCACGCCACCGAGGTCAATTCTTCCCGCCACCGAGCCATCGGCAGCGTTGATCACCATCACGTCCTTGGTGGGGTGGCTGCCGACGTACACGCGCCCACTGAAATCATCCATGAAGATGCCGTCCGGTCCGAATCCTGAATCGATCGGGATGGACTTGAGCACCTGCATCGTTTTCGTGTCGAACATCGTGAGTGCCGGGCGGCTGCTGGCGAAGCCATGGCCAGACTTCGAATCGACCACCGCCCCGTTGCCCTGCGAGTTGGGCGCAGTGAGGATTTCGCCGAGCGGCGAGAGGTCGTCGAGGTTGAACACGGTGATGCGCGCCGGTGTGGCGGGCGTGCCCCGCACCGTGTCGGCGCGAACGGCACCGCGGGGGATATACAGCTTGCGTCCGGCGACGTCGGCATAGATGTAGTCCGTGCCGCCTTCGCCGCCGACCTTGGCAGACTTGAGGACCTTATATGGGCCGTCCGTCGGGACAACCTGCTGCGCGCCGGCGGGTGCGACGATGGGCGCGGCGATGGGCGCGGCGATCAACGCGCCTATGAACGCAAATACTGCACGATTTCGTTGCATGCCGAACCTCCAAAGGTGAACGAGCGACCAATCTGAAAACTGTCCTGCCGTACCTGTCCGCAAGATGACAGCCGGCGAACCTACTTGAGGCCGTACAGCTTCCTTGCGTTGTCGCGCATGACCATGGTCGCAAGTTCCACTGCGCGTTCGCGCGTAATTTCGCCGTCACGCATCATCGCGGTCAGCGCACGGCCAAGCGCTTCGCGCGAGGCGTTCGATGCCACGACCGCCGCTTCCTCCCAGCCGAGGTCGGCGGAGAAGGGGTAGGCATCCGTCGCAAATAGCACTTTCTCCGGCACATACGCGAGCCAGCCGCGCAGGGCCTCGGCCACATTGTGTGGTGTGTCGAACGAGAGTTGCTCGGAGTAATCGAGATAAGCGTTCGGCTTCGTGAGTAATGGAGTGATCTCGCGCGTCCAGGGCCAGCCGCCGTGGATCATCACGAAGTTCGTTTTTCGCAGGGCGGGATCGTTGAGTAGCGGCTCCAACAGCATCGGGTTCGCCCACGAGGTGTTGAAGTACCCACCTCCGCCATGTGCCACATGGATGTGTACGCCCATGCCGAGCCGGCCACACTCCAGTGCGATGTAGCGGAAGATGTAATCCTGTAGTGCCGTGTAGTCGCCGCCGCCGGTGGACCCGCTGTATGCACGTTCAGCTTCGGCGCGGGTGGGATTCCCGATTGCAAGCGTGCGCAGATAGGCCAGTTCGTATTTTTCGGCGAGCGCGCCGCTCTTCTTGTGCCGCTCGAGTGTTGCCGTCACGACCTTGGCGAGGTACTCGCCGAGTGTCGCGGGCTTTCCGGGCACGCCGCTCTCAGTGTAGTACCGCTGGAGGAGCTTGTCTTCGAGGGGATAGAACGCGCGCTGATCAGGATTCTTGATGAGCTGCGCCGTGCCGAGCGGAAACATCAGCGCGTCGGCGAACGGAACGAACAGAAAACGCGGAGCGGGCAGACCGGGACCCATCGCCACGCGGTTCGCGACCATTGTTTCAATGCCGGCCCGGTCGAGCACCCACGTGGCGTAGTCGGAAGGGTGCGCCTTCATGACGTCTGCCTTCGTGCCAGAGCCGTAGAGCTGCGTGTGCGCCGCTGTGACGATTGGAGATTTCCCGCGCTGGCGGATCGGATCGGACTGCGCTTCGAGGCTGTCCACCGGAAGCGCGTCGAACTCATCGTCGACTTTGTCACCCGGTGCAGTGGGGCGCACGGGGTGCGCGTGATTGTCGATCGCCTTGATCGCGCTGATGGCGCGCGCGAGTTCGGGATCGACGGCGTGTGCGCAGCCAGACGTCGCAATCGCCGCGATGAGTGCCGCGCCAGCAAAGAACTGATTCATCGCACCGTCTCCAGTTGTAGACGCCGCCGCTGTGGGAGCGAGCGGTACTCTGGGCCGACTTCAACTCGGGGCGTCTCGCATCCCGATTCTGAATATTGCGTGAACGTCAGCGAACGTTCTCTCACGCCTGTTCGTGTGCGGGTGAATGTATAGTTACGCAGCAGGCAAGCCATTGCACTCGGAATCACGGAGTCCCCACCATGTTCGCACGAATAGTTCAGCGCACGGCTTTTATCCTTGCCGCCGCCCTTGGCGCCCTCGCCGCCGGTGCTGACCGTACCGCGGCGCAGTCATCGCCCTACACACCGGCCGCCGCTGCGGCCATGCGGTGGCGGTACATCGGTCCTGTGGGCAATCGCGTCTCCTCGGTTGCAGGAGTCGTTGGCGACCCGAATACCTATTACGCCGGCGCCGCCTCGGGCGGTCTCTGGAAGACGACCGACGGGGGCGTGCACTGGGATCCAATCTTCGACGACCAGAAGGTGCATTCGGTCGGCGCACTTGCCGTGGCGCGGAGCAACCCGAATATCGTCTGGGCTGGCACGGGCGAGCCCTGGATTCGCAGTCACATTTCCGTTGGCGACGGTGTGTACAAGTCCACCGACGCGGGGCGAACCTGGACGAACATGGGGCTGCCACTGTCCGGGCGCATCGGGCGTGTCGTGATTCATCCGACGAACCCCGATATCGTGTACGTCGCCGTGCAGGGCTTCAGTTACGGACCGCAGCAGGAGCGGGGCGTTTATCGCACCACCGACGGTGGTCGCACCTGGAGCAAGGTGCTGTTCGTTGATGTGAACACCGGTGCCATTGACGTCGTGATGGACCCGCAGAATCCAAGCAAGCTCTTTGCTGCGATGTGGACACTCGAGATTCGCACCTGGGGTCGCCAGTCGGGCGGCGCGGGCAGCGGAATCTTTCAGTCGACAGACGGTGGCACGACATGGACGCGGTTGCAGGGCCACGGACTACCGCTGCATCCGGTTGGAAAGATCGGGCTCTCCATCTCGCAGTCGAATCCGAACCGCGTGTACGCGCTCATCGAAACGGCCGACGGCGTGCCGGTGAAGGATGAAGCCGTGGACAATGGCGAGCTCTGGCGTTCCGACGATGGCGGCACCAATTGGAAGGTCGTGAGCTACAACCGCGACCTCGCCTGCAGACAGGCGTACTACACGCGCGTCCAGGTCTCGACTGACAATCCGGACGAGGCCTACTTCATGTGCGCGTCGTTCAATCGCACGATGGATGGCGGCATCACAGCCGGAACAGGCGGGCGTGGCGGCGGCGGTCGGGGTCGCGGCGGGGCTGCAGATGCGGCGTTACCGGCTCGCGGTGGGGCACCTCCGGCGAATGAACCGCCGATGACGGCGCCCGGCGGCGATCACCACGACATGTGGATCGATCCCACGAATGCGAATCGCATGATCGTGGCTCACGATCAAGGCGTTTCCATTTCGACGTCGCGCGCGGCGCAGTGGTTGCGTGTGCAACTGCCCATCGCGCAGATGTACCATGTCACCACCGACAATCGCATTCCGTATTGGGTACTGGGCAACCGGCAGGACGGTCCGTCGTATCGTGGGCCGAGCAACAGCCGGAGTGGCGGACAGATTCCGCGCAGTCTCTGGCACAGCGTGCAGGGCGGCGAGAGCGGTTTTGCCACGCCCGATCCATCCGACTCCAACATGGTGTGGTCCACCGCGTCGGGCTCCGGAAGCCGTGGCGGTATTGTGGTGCGATTCGATCTTCGCTCCAAGACCGGTGCCAACGTCGAAGTGTGGCCGCAATCCACCGGCGGCTATGCGGCGGCCGACGTGAAGTACCGGTTCATCTGGGATGCGCCGTTCGAGATTTCGCCGCACGATCCGAAAGTCATCTACACCGGCAGTCAGTACGTGCACATGTCGAATGACGGCGGGCGGAGCTGGAAAGAGATCAGCCCCGACCTCACCCGCAACGACAAGGCGAAGCAGCAGCTCTCCGGCGGCCTCTCTCCAGACAATATCGGCGTCGAATACGCCGACGTGATTCATGCCATCGCGGAATCGCACGTCCAGAAGGGGCTCATCTGGACCGGCTCGAACGATGGCCTCGTGCAGTTCACGCGTGACGCAGGCAAGACCTGGACGAATGTGACGGCGAATGTTCCGGGCATGCCGATGTGGGGTTCCGTGCGCCATGTGGAGCCCGGCCGTTTCGCGGCGGGAACGGCGTACATCATCAATGACGCGCATCAGGAAAACAATCGCGATCCCTGGGTCTACAAAACACACGACTTTGGCAAGACGTGGAAGCTGATCGTCAATGGTCTGCCGAAAGTGCCGATGGGCTATGCCCACATCATCAAGGAAGATCCGGTCCGCAAAGGCCTGCTCTACCTCGGCACCGAAAACGCGATCTATGTCTCGTTCGACGATGGCGAGCAGTGGCAGCCGCTCAATCTCAACATGCCGGCCTCGCCGGTGTACGGGATCACGATCCAGGAGCACTTCAACGATCTCGTGATTGGCACCTACGGCCGCGGGTTCTGGATTCTCGACGACCTCTCGCCACTGCAGAAGCTCACGGCCGAGGTCGCGGCCGCACCGGCGCATCTCTTTGCGCCACGCGCGGCGTACCGGTTCCAGGATGTGGAAACCAACGTGAACATGCAGGACGATCTCACCGCCGGACAGAATCCGACGTACGGTGCGGCCATCAATTACTGGCTCAAGGCCGCGCCGGCGAACGCGCCGCAGATCACGATCAGCGATGCCGCCGGCAAGATCGTGCGCACGATGAACGGCACGCGAGCCGCGGGATTGAACCGCATCTACTGGGATCTGGCGAATCAGCCGACCGTTCCGCCGCGACTCCGCACCAAGCCGATGTTCAATGACCCGTTCACGATGGACGCCGACGGCACCCGAGCGGCGCCAGGGTTCGGCGCGATTTCCGTACTCATGCCACCGGGGCGGTACTCGGTTAAGCTCACCGTGGATGGACAATCGTTTACGCAGCCACTTACGGTGCGGAAAGATCCGAATGTCACGGTGAGTGATCTGGAGTTGAAGGCGTCAGTTGATGCCCAGCTCCAAATCCAGGCGCAAATGGCCGCTGCCGGCGACTGGGTCGCGTCCATGGAAGCGGTGCGCGTGCAGGTGCAGCAGCTCACCGTCTCGCTCGCCTCGGATGCAAAGAATGCCGACATGAAGCCGCAGGTCGACTCGGTTGGCCGAAAGTTCATGGACCTGGAACGGTCCATCATTGATCTGCGCCAAACGGGGCAGGGTCAGGACGGCGTGCGCTGGCCAACGCAGATCGCCGGCCAGTTGGGCTACCTCGCGGGGAACCTTGCCGGTTCGGCGGATGCCGCGCCAACCGCGCAACAGCGCGATGTGTACACCGTGCTCGATCGACAGTCGAAGGCGACGAAGACGGCTATGGATCTGTTGATCCAGCGAGATCTCGCGGCGCTGAATGCGAAGCTCAAGGAGCGCGGGCTGAAGCCGATTGAGTTGAAGCTGCCGCCGGTGGTGTTCTAAGCACAGCGGCAGTTGGCAGCAATCAGAAGCCCCGCCGAGCGATGTGCTCGGCGGGGCTTCTCCTATCTAGCTGCTGCCTACTGACAAATAATCGTGCGCCGACGCCTACGTCACACTACGGGATGATGACCTGACGTCCGGCCTGACCACCGCGGTGGCAGGTGATGCAGGAAATGGCACGCGGAACTCCGCCACGGCCCGGGCCCATCTTCGGAAGCAGCGTCGTGTTGATGTCGTTGACGACACCCATCATGATGCGCGCCGTCTTCTTGCGGGCGAGCGTGTCCGACGCCCAGTCGGTGGTGACGTGGCAGTCATTGCACCCCTTTCCAGTGCCTTTGCCAATGCCCTGATCCATTGCGGTCACGAACTGACCGGCAGGGATCGACTTCATCAGCTGGATGTTCTTGAACACCTTTTCGGCCGGCTCGTTTTCCTTGCCCGCGATGGAGGCCATCACTTCCTTCGTCCAGACCGTGCGCTGCGCGGCGATCGAATCGATGCGTGCCTGACGCTGTTCGAGCGTGAGCTGCGGCGGGGCGCCAGCCGCTGCAGCGGCACCACGACCTGCGCCGCCACGACCTGCGCCGCCACGACCAGCCTGAGCTGCCGCCGGTGCTGCCGCCGGTGCTGCGCCACGGCCAGCAGGCGCTGCGGCGGCCGGAGCGGGAGCCGCTGCGGGCTTGGGTGCGGAGCTTGTGGACGACGAGCACGACGCCGCGACGAGCAGCGCAGCGGGGAGGGCGAGAAGGGAAGGAATGCGCATCAGTATGCCTCGGTCAGGCGGGTGGGAAGGAGGAGTCCTATATAGTAAGGCGAACTGCGCCGCTCCGCTGCGGGGGGGGGGAAGGTCATTGGCCGTCGCGAAGCCTCCATTCACTGTCGCGAAGGCTCCATCGGCGTCGTGAATACTCCAATTGCCGTCGCGAAGACGCATTGGCCGTCGAGAAGACTCCATTGGCCGTCGCGAAGACTCATTGGCCGGCGCGAATGTTTCATTCGGCGTCGCGAAGGCTCCATTCGGCGGCGCGAAGGCTCCGTTCGGCGGCGCGAAGGCTCACTGGCCGTCGCGAAGAGTCCATTTGGCGGCGCGAAGGCTCCATTCGGCGTCGCGAAGGCTCCATTCACCGTCGCGAAGGCTCCATTCGCGCCGTGAAGGACATTTGCACAGCCGGAGATGACGATTTGCTGGCCGACCCTTCGTTTCGCCCGTACTTTAGGCGCACTGTCCGCTCTTCCCGACACTCCCCGCCCGATATGAACCCCCTCGATCAACTCACCGCGGCGCTCGCCGACCGTTACGAAGTAGAGCACGAGATCGGCGCCGGCGGCATGGCGACGGTCTACCTCGCGCGCGACCTCAAGCACAACCGCCGCGTGGCGCTCAAGGTGCTGAAGCCTGAACTCGGCGCGGTGCTCGGCGTGGAGCGGTTCCTCTCCGAGATCTAGGTCACGGCCAACCTGCAGCACCCCAACCTGCTGCCGCTGTTCGACAGCGGCGACGCGAACGGGCTGCTGTTCTATGTGATGCCCTTCGTGGAGGGCGAGACGCTGCGCGCGCGGCTGGACCGTGAGAAACAGTTGCCGGTAGATGAAGCCGTGCGCCTCGCGGTCGCGATGGCTGGCG
The DNA here is from genome assembly GCA_026387935.1 of Gemmatimonadota bacterium. GTDB lineage: Bacteria > Gemmatimonadota > Gemmatimonadetes > Gemmatimonadales > Gemmatimonadaceae > Fen-1231. The sequence continues at coordinate 71,635 of JAPLKU010000015.1, forward strand.
CGCTGGACTATGCGCACGGCAACGGCGTGATCCACCGCGACATGAAGCCGGAGAATGTGCTGCTGCAGGCGGGGCAGCCAGTCATCGCGGACTTCGGCATCGCGCTCGCGGTGAGCAACGCGGGTGGCGCGCGGGTGACGCAGACGGGCCTCAGCCTCGGTACCCCGCAGTACATGAGCCCCGAGCAGGCGACGGGCGACCGTGTGATCGACGCGCGCACGGACATCTATTCGCTCGCCGCGATGACGTACGAGATGCTCACGGGCGAGCCGCCGCACACCGGCACGAGCGCACAGGCGATCATCGCGAAACTGATGATCGAGGATGTGCGGCCGCTGACCGTGCTCAGGCGTGCTGTGCCGCCGCACGTGGACGCGGCGGTGCGACATGGGCTGGAGAAACTCGCGGCGGACAGGTTTGAAAAGGCCGGCGACTTTGCCGCCGCACTCACGGGGGCGCGGCCGTTCGTGATGGCGGGAGCGACGACGGCGGCCGTTGGGTCCCATTCGGCGCCGACGCAACGGGCAACGGCACGACTCAAGGCGCTGACCGGATCGCTCGCTGTGGCCGCGCTGGCGTTTGCGGGCGCCGCGCTCTGGCTCGCGACTCGGCCGGTGCCGCCGCAGCCCGCCGCGCGCTTTGCCCTCGGCCTGCCCGACAGCGTCGGGCTCTATGACGGCGGCGGAACGCATCTCGCGTTTTCGCGCGACGGCACGAAGCTCGTCATCGTCGGCATCAAGAACGGCAAGCGCGCGTTGTATGTCCGCCGGATCGAGGATCCGGTCGCCCAGCCGGTGCCCGGGGGTGACGCCGGAGCCGGCGGCTCGGGCAATGTTTCGCCGACCTTCTCACCGAACGGCGACTGGATCGTGTACGAGGTGGGCCGCGTTATGAAGAAGATCCCGACCGCCGGCGGCACGGCGCAGGTGCTGTCCGACTCGGGGGGCGCCAGCAGCTGGGGCGACCGCAACACGCTTGCATATTCCCATAGCGGCGCCCTGTGGCTGGGCACGCCGGACGGGCGCGACGGCAAACTGCTCGCGCGGCCCGATACGGCCGCGGGTGTGTACAGCATTCAGTGGCCGGAGGTCCTGCCTGGTGGCGAATTCGCGCTCGTGGCGCTGCAAAAAAGCAGCCGCGCTCAGTTTCCAGACTCCCTGCGGCTGGGCGTTGTTTCACTGACGACCGGCGTTGTCGAAGACTTGGGGCAGTACGGGACGAATCCGCACTACTCCGGCACCGGGCACATCGTTTTTGGTCGCGTGCCGAACATGGTGTTCGTCGCGCCCTTCTCGCTCCGAAAGCGCGCGATCACGGGTCCGGCGTCATTGTTGCTGCAGAAAATCTGGCAGGGTTCCGGCGGGGCGACCGCCTTCACGGTGTCGAGCAACGGAGCGCTTGCCTACCATGAGGGACGGCAGAGCCTGGGGCGGGATCTTGTCATAGTCGATCGTTCCGGCACCGGGCAACGGATCCCTACCGAGGTGGTGGCGTTCGGGTACCCCCGCGTTTCGCCGGATGGCCGAAGGATCGCAGCGGAAGTGCGCTCGTCTGCCGGTCCATACGGCATCTCAGTGGTCGACGTGGCCACCGGAGCGCGCGAGCGATTGGCCGCTGACGATTCCGGTCGGGTGCCCGAATGGACGCGTGACGGCACCCGCGTGCTGTTCAAGAACCGGGGCCAAGTCATTCAACGTGCGCCAGACCGGAGCCGCCCCGACACTGTGCTGGTCAACGATGCGTTGGCGGATGCGCGCGGAATCGGCACTCCTGTTCCGGGTTCCGCACACGCGCTGGCGGCGATGGAGTTTCGGGATGCAACGACCGGGCGATGGCGCATATCGCTCTCGCCGATGGATTCCATGGCGACGTTTCGGCCGTTCGTGGCCGGGTCGTCGAATAACATCGGTCCGACGATTTCCGCGGACGGTCGTGTGCTGGCGTGGGTGTCGGACGAATCGGGTACGCAGCAGGTGTATGCGCAGCCTATTCCGGGCCCCGGTGCGCGCGTTCAGGTATCGATAGCCGGTGGTACGGAGCCGGTCTGGTCACGGACCGGCGCCACACTCTACTATCGCGGGCCATCCCGGATCATGTCGGCCGAGATTGCGGGGCCCCCACTGAGTGTTGGCCGTCGGGATTCGCTCTTTGTGGACGAGTGGGTTCGCGAGCCCGCTGGCGGAACCCGCCAGTGGGACGTGTTTCCCAACGGCAAGCAGTTCGTCATGGTGCGGTCACCACAGAGTTCGACTGACGGCGCGTACGTGGTCCTCAACTGGCCGCAGCTGAAGGCCGCGAAGGGGGGGGGCGGCGTGCCGGAGCGGTAGCGCCGCGCGCGCTCCCTCACACCACGTTGTATTCCCCCGCGCCAAACTTCCGCCACCGGAGCGGCGCGATGTCCACGGTGTGCGCGGCGCCGTCGAGCATCTCTTCCGACACGGCCAGCCCCGCGGCCGGCCCATGCATCAGGCCGTGGCCGCTGAACCCGGTGCATGAGTACAGGTTCTCCACCTGCGGCAGCTTGCCGATGATCGGCTGGTCGTCGGGCGTCACTTCGTACAGCCCCGCCCATTCGTGGGCGATCGCTGACTCGGCGAGCATCGGAAGGCGCTCCATCGCCGCGGCGACGTGCACCTCGCGCCACGCTTCGTCCACGGTGGTGTCGAACCCCGGTTGCTCGGCGTGATTCGACATGCCGGTCAGGATCGCGCCGCCTTCGTAGTGGAAGTAGAGCGATTGTGCGAAATCAATCACGAATGGAAACGCGCGCGTGAGCCCTGTGATGGGCGCCGTGACGGCGATCTGGCGCTTGATGGGCACGACAGGGATGTCCACGCCGAGTGATTTGCCCACCGCGCCAGACCAGGGGCCAGCCGCGAGGAGGAACGTACCGCCGCTGATGTCGCCGGCCGTGGTGTGGAGCGCCTCGATCACGCCGCTCTTCACGTTCGCGCCCGTGACGCGCACGCCCGATCGCAACGTGGCGCCCGCGCGTGATGCGCCGCGCACGTAGCCCTGAAGGACCGCGTTCGGGTCCACGAGCCCGTCGCGCTCGTAGAACGTCGCGCCGATGATGCCATCGAGATTCACCTGTGGCGCCATCTCCGCGATCTCACTCGGTGAGAGCCACTTCGTCATCACGCCGTGCGCGTGCTGCACGGCCACGTTGCGCTGGAATGCGGCGACGTCCTTGTCGGAGCTGAGCAGGAAGAGGTAGCCGCAGGGGTTGTACGCCACCGGCTGCTCAAACTCCTCCTCGAAGCGCTGGAGCATCGAGAGGCTCAGCTTCGAGAGCTCGATGTTCACGCCAGTGGAGAACTGGTGGCGGAACCCGCCGGCGTTGAGGGCGGTGGAGCCGGTGCCGAAGAACTGCTCGGCCTCGAGCAGCGTGACCTTCGCGCCGCGGCGCGCGAGATGATACGCCGCGCTCATCCCCATGACGCCGCCGCCGATAATGACGACGTCGGAGTGCGTGTTGTTGCTGGACATTGGTCGCGATGAGAGTCGGATTGTGTTGATGGCGCGGTGGCTACGGTCGTTTCTTCGCAGGCGCCATCGGCGCTACGGGCGCCCCTTCAGGAATCGCCGCGCCGTCGTGCCGCGGCTCACTGGCCCCGAAGTGGATCCCCTTGCTGTCGGACATCACCGCCTGGCCGTAGCCGTAGGTGTCGGTGAAGCGGCCGTTCGATTCCCGCACCTCGTGCCCCATCGCTTTGAGCGCCGCGCGCGTCGCGGCGGGGGTCGTCGATTCGACGTCCACATCGCAACCGTCAAAGTTTCGCTTGCTGAACCGCGGTGCCTCGAGCGCCTGCTGAATGTTCATTCCGAAGTCCGCAATGTTGCTCACGAACTGCGCGTGCGCCTGCGACTGGTTCCACCCGCCCATGATGCCGAAGCCGATCTTCACGTTGCCGCGCTCCATGAAGGCGGGGATGATCGTGTGCAGCGGGCGCTTCCGAGGCGCAATCGTGTTCGGCTGGTTTTTCTCGAGCGTGAAGAGCCCGCCGCGGTTGTGCAGCACGAATCCGGTGCCCGGTGCGACGAGTCCCGAGCCGAACAACGAGTAGTTGCTCTGGATGAGCGAGACGATGTTGCCGTCCTTGTCGATCGTGGTCAGGTAGATCGTTTCGCTGCCGCTCTTCTCGAAACCGCCGGCGAGTGCAACCGGTTCCACCTTGCACGCGGCCTTGGCCGGATCGATGAGCTTCGCGCGCGCGTCGGCGTTGGCGCTGCTCATCAGCTGGTCCACCGGCAGCTTCGAGAACTTCGGGTCGCCGATGTACCGGAGCAGGTCGGCGTAGGCGAGCTTCTTGGCCTCGATCTCGACGTGCATCGCCCTGGTGCTCAGGAATCCGTACTCCGCGATGGGATAGCGCTGCATGATGTTGAGCATCATCAGCGCAGCCATGCCCTGGCTGTTGGGCGGGAGTTCGTGCACCGTCCAGCCGCGATACGTGGTCGTCATCGTGTTCACCCACTCAGGCGCGAACTCAGTGAGGTCAGCGGCGGTCATCGTGCCGCCTTCGCCGTTGATCGTGGCGAGCATCGCGTCGGCAGTCGGGCCGGTGTAGAAGCCCTTCTTGCCGTTGGCTGCGGCGATACGCTTGAGTGATGCGGCGAGCCCGGGATTCCTGAACTCTTCGCCGCCCTTGGGCGCATGGCCTCCGGGCGCAAAGGTCGCCGTGAACTCGGCGTTGCTCCCCGCCTTACGCTCCGCACCGGTCCAGTTGCGTGCCGTCACTTCACCGACAGGGAAGCCGTTCTCGGCGTAGTAAATGGCCGGCGCGAGCAGTTCGTCGAAGCTCTTCGTGCCCAACTTTTCCCGCATCGCGTCCCAGCCCGCGATCATCCCGGGCACCGTGACACTCCAGACGCCGTTCTGCGGCATGCGGCCATTGGCGCTCTTCGCGCGCACGAGATCGTCGGTCACTCCGCTCGCGGCCCAGCCGCTCGCGTTCAGGCCGGTCACCTTGCCCGTCTTTGCTTCATATATGATCGCAAATAAATCACCGCCGATGCCGTTCATCATCGGCTCGGTGACGCCCATGACCGCGTTCGCCGCGATGGCAGCGTCGATCGCGTTACCGCCGGCGGCGAGAATCTGGGCGCCAGCCTGCGAGGCGAGGGGCTGCGTAGTGGCGACGATGCCGAGCTTCGTGGCGATCATCGAGCGGCCGGTGACGACGAGGGGCGCCTGGGGAGACGCCTGGGCCGACACCCGAGTGGACGTTGTCGCGGCGGCCACGATCGAAACGGCGAGAACAACAAAGGAACGAAGGCTGGGCATTGCGGATAGATAAGGTAGGAGTCGAATGTGAAGGTACGATTGGCTGTAACGGCGGGCGAGGGGTTGACGTAGAACGAGGAGTGACGACCGATGCATGAACCGAGTGGATCGACCCGACGCCAGTTCCTGATCGCGACCGCTGTCGCGGGCGGATCGGCCTGGTTTCTCTGGCCTGACCGGGGCGCAGCGTTCGATGACAGCCCGCCTTACTCTGGCCCGGTTGGCGAAGTCACGATCACGGAGTTCTCACCGGGAGGCGTATCCGCCGGCGCGGTCACGCTTCCGAAAGTGATCAAGACCGACGCGCAGTGGCGGCGTCAGCTCTCTCCGCTCGGCTATGTGGTGCTGCGCAAGTTCGACGACGAGACTCCCTTCAGCGGCGCGTTCCACAAGAATCACGAAGCGGGCATCTACCGCTGCGCGGCGTGCGACACGCCGGTATTCGGCTCCGCCGACAAGTTCGACACGAATACGGGCTGGCCGAGCTTCACCAAGCCGCTTGCCGCCGCCAACATCGCGATTGTGCAGCACGGCATGTTGCCGCAGGCCATCGTGTGCGCGCGGTGTGAGTCATTCCTCGGCGACCTGTTCGATGATGGCCCGCAGCCGACGGGGCTCCGGCACTGCATCAATTCAGTATCGCTGCGCTTTGTGCCCGCGAATACACCGCGCTCTGCGACGGCGGTGTTTGCCGGTGGCTGCTTCTGGGGTGTGGACGCCGTGTACAAGCACACCCGCGGTGTGCTGAGCGTGACGTCGGGCTACGCCGGAGGTGCGGCCTCCACTGCGAACTACGAAACCGTGAGCGATGGAGCGAGTGGCCACGCCGAGTCCGTGCGCGTGATATACGATCCATCACTCATAGCGTATGAAACGCTACTGAAGGTGTTCTTCCTCGTCGCGCACGATCCGACGCAACTCAATCGCCAGGGGCCTGACACCGGTCCGCAGTATCGGTCGTCGATCTTCGTCGTCGATGCGGCGCAAAAAGTGGCAGCCGAAACGGCGGTCGCGAACCTCGAGAAGATGAAGCTCTTCAACCGGAAGATTGTCACGGCCGTCGTGCCGCTCGACAAGTTTTATCCGGCTGAAGCGTACCATCAGAACTACCTCGCGCTGCATCCCAACGAACCGTACATCCGCTACAACGACATTCCAAAGGTTGAGGCGTTGAAGGCCGAGTTCACGGAGCTCTATCGCGAGAACGTTGCGTCGTGATGACACACACTGTCCTCGCGGCCGCCGCGGCCGCGAGCGCGCAGGACTGAAAACGAATCGGCCGGCCGCGATACCCATTCGCGACCGGCCGATTCACTTTCAGGGCTTCGAGACTACGGCTCTTCGCCCGCCGATGCCGCCTTGCCCTTCAGGGCTTCAGCAATACGGTGCCGGAGATCCTCGATGTGTGCGGCCGTGGTACGGTCGCCGCCCTTCGTGCCCTTGAGCTGTGCGTCGAGTCCTCGCAGTTCAGCGCGCACGGCCGGATAGAGATCCGACACCTTCGCATCGAGCGTCGGCGTCGCGGGACCACCGGCGGCACCGCCCCCACGGCCACCCGCACCGGCGGCTGCCGGCGGCGGATTGATCTTGTCGCGGAGATTCTCGACGTACGCCCGCTGCAGCGCGCGCCGATAGCTGTCGATAGGCGCCCCGCTCGAGAGTTCGCTGAACAGTCCGCTGCGCACGTCAGCGAAGACGTCCACGAGTTGGTAGGCATCGGCGGCCTTCGCGCCCGCGGCCTGATCCGCCACGCGCAATAGTCGAGCATTCTGCAGGAGCGAATTGAGAATTCCCGATTGCGCCGCATGCACGCGGGCGACGTCTCCGGTCGGCGTGAGCCGCCGCAGAATGTCCTTGTCGAGGAGGAACGTCGGCGTCGTGAACGCGTTTTCATTCAGGAACTTCACGGCTGCCGCCTGTCGCGCCTTCGGGACCGCAGTAAACCGGGGTCCGAGCTGGCCGCCCCACTTTTCCTGCGACGTCGAGCCACCGACCACGTTCGTCACGTGCGTCAGTTCGGTGCGCCACTGGCCGATCACATGGCCGTACAGGAAGTCGAGGTCGTCGTTGTCTTCGCCCGGCTTGATCGTGGCCGGCATCACCATCGGCATGATGCGCTTGAGGTTCTTGATTCCGAGACCCGTTGCCTTCACGGCATCCTGGTCGCCCACCGCCTCGGACTCATCTTCCGGATCGCTGCCGCCCTGACCTGACGTCGAGAAGCGCAGGTACGGCTTCGCGTCCTGCTCGCGCGCCCATGCGTCGAGCGTGGTGCGCTCGGCTTCCGACGTACGGGCATTCGGGATAGGTGCGTAACCCCAGTGCGTCGCCCACTTGTCGTACGGTCCGATGACCGGGAAGAGCAGGGCGGGCGGAACGTTGTCCTCGGGCTGCACGAGATAATTCCAGCGCGAGTAGTCCATCAGCGTGCCCGTGTGGCCCCACTGACGGAGGAACGACACGCTGCGGAGTGAATCCACGGGGTACGTGCCGCTCGATTTCTGATTGTGCTGGAAACCGAGCGTATGACCGACTTCGTGCGCCGCGACATAGCGGAGCAGTTCGCCCATGAGATCGTCCGGGAACGGAATCTTGCGCGCGCGCGGATCCACCGCGGCGGCCTGCGTGAAGTACCAGTGCATCACGAGGCGCTGCGCGTTCTGGTAGAACTGCACATGCGCATTCAGGATTTCACCTGAGCGCGGGTCGTGCACGTTCGGGCCTGACGCGTTCTCCGTCGTGGACGGCAGCCACCGGATCACGGAATAGCGCGCATCTTCGGGCGACCAATCAGGATCATTCGCCGGCGCTTCCTTGGCGATGATCGCATTCTTGAAACCGGCCGCCTCGAACGCGGGCTGCCAATCTTCAATCGCCTTCTTGATGTACGGCACCCACTTCGTTGGCGTCGCGGGATCGACGTAGTACACGATTGGCTTGACCGGCTCCGACATCGCCGCGTTCGGATCCTTCTTCTCGAGACGGTAGCGCGTGATGAAGCAGCGTTCCTTCACCTGCTGGAGCCCGTTTTCGGTGTAGTCCGTGGCGCGGCGCGAGAAATAGCCCACGCGATCGTCACACAGGCGTCCCTTCATCGGCACGTCGGGAAGCCGATGGAAGCTCCAGCTCATCACAATCGTGTTCGATGGATTGTTGTTCGTCGGAGCGCCGCCACGGCCGGCCGGAGCCGCCGCGCCGCGTCCACCGCCAGCAACCTGCTGCGCAAACGTCAGCGTCGCCTCAACGTTCACGTTGTCCGGGAAGGGCACCGCGTTGTCGATCCACGAGCGCGTCGCATCAATCGCGCCCGGCACGCGGCCGCCAACGCTGATTTCGGCGGGCGGTGCGGTGAACATCCGGCCCACGTCGAGGACGACGGCGCTGTCCGGACCGTATGCCTCGACATTGAACACGGCGACAATCGGATTCACGTTCGCGTCTTGAACCGCGCGGTACTCCGGGGCTCCCGGTGTCCCGATGGCGTCGTACGACACGCCGCGGAGGTAGACGCGGTTTTCACGACGCTCCCACTTGAGCACGCGGTTACCGACGGCCTGGCCGCCGTAGCCGGTGCCGAGGACGGTGCGCTTGATCTCGGTAACGAGCAGAAGATCCTTGTTGAGTTGCCCGCGCGGAATCTCGAAGAGAAGGCGCGCGCCGATGCGGTGCACCTTGATAAAGCCGTCTCGCGTGCGCGCGCCGCCGGTGACGACCGTGTTGTATGGCTGCGGATTGGCGTCGGCGAGTGCGCCGGCTGCTCCGCCGCCTCCGCCGGGTGCTGCGCCGCCACCTTGGGCACCACGCCCACCGCGGCCACCGCCAGCAGGAGCGGGCGCCGTCGTGTCAGGTGCGGGTGCGCCCGGCGCGCCCGGGGCCCCAGCTCGGCCGCCGGCGACTGCGGCACCGCCGCCGCGCTGCGGCCCGATGGTCGGGGCAGGAGTGGGCGCCGGCGCTGGGGCCGGGGCAGGCGTAGAACATGCCGCGGCGACCAGCACGGCCGCGAGTGTTCGAAATCGGAATCGGGTCATGATGCGGTGGGGTGGGAGACGCGAAGAACATGCATCCTCCCCCCACTCGGCGGCAAGCAAGCCGCCGACCCATCAGATCATGCTAGAAGCCGAATCGCCTGCCGACGATGAACTTCAGAATGTTATGGTCCCCGGTGCCGGCCACGCGGAATCCGTACCCCACGTTGAATTCCCAGTCTTCGGAGAAGTAGAAGTCCAGCGACGGATAGAGCATGTGATCCTGTTCTTTCGCCGCCGCCATGCGCGTCAGCGTGCCGGTCGTGGCGTAGTACTCAATACCGGCGGCGTACAGCGGCGAAACTTTCCACGCGAGCTTCAGGTTTGGTTCGAATTCCATGCCATGGATTCCCTTGCCGGCGTCGGGGCCCTTCAGCGACCAGCCGATGGTCGGATTGAACGCCCAGTAGAAACGGCCGATTTCCTGATCGATGATGGGACGGAGTTCGACGCCCCATTCACTCTCGTCAAACTTCTTGTTTGTCGGGCCGAACTCTGTCGACAGCGAAAGGCCTACCGGCAACTTCCACGACTCGGGCGCGCGAATTCGCGGGCGAATGTGCGTGCCGACAAACTGCAATCCGCTCCCGGGGTTCTCGCTGGCGAAGAGATAGAAGCCGAGTTCGAACACGTCGTTAAAGCCGTGCGTGATCTCGAGCGTTTCGTGCAGCGCGCTGTTGGTCGGCAGCAGCGAGCCGAACCTGGACTTCGTGCCCGTTCCCGTGAAGTTCGAGTGCAGTTCGAACAACGTGGACTTCGGATCGGCGGTCTTGGACGGATAGACCTGGATTTCGTAGTTCGCCTGAGCGAACGCGGGCGACGCGGTAAACGCGCAGAGCGTGAGGGCGGCAAAGATTCGTGTGGGATTCATACCCAAGAATACGAAATCCACATCGCTGGCGTTGCCCCTGCGGCAGCGATTGACGCGAGCGCTATTGCCGCGAGCGCTATTGCCGGCGCAGGATGTGCGTTGCAACTCCGCCGCCCAGGTACGACTTCACTACGACAATCTCGAATCCGGCGTTTTGCGCCGCCGTCGTGAACTCGGCAATGGTGACATACGCGGCAATCGAGTGCGCGATGTATCCATACGCCACCGGCTCGCGATGCCACCACCAGCCCACGAGGTTACCGGCCGCGCGCAGATATCCGAGAAAGAGCGCACGCCAGATGGCCGGTTCGGGGCGATAGAAATCGAGTACGGCGAGGGTGCCGCCTGGCCGCAGTACACGCGCACACTCGGCGAGCGCGGGCGCGAGGTTCGCGTTCCGAAAGCCGTACCCGCAGGTGACGAGCTCGGTGCCGGCGTCAGCGGCGGGCAGTGCCGCAAGATCGCCTTCCCGGAACTCGACGCGGTTGTCGAGCGTCGCCTCGGCGGCACGTGCGCGAGCGAGGACCAGCATTTCCGTTGATGCGTCAATGCCCGTGACACGCGTGCCTGCGCGCGCCGACGCCACCGCGAACGCCAAGTCTCCCGTGCCGCAGGCGAGATCGAGCGCATCGCGAAGCTCAGTGGCGGCGTCGAGCGCCTGCTCAACCAGCGCGTGCTTCCAGACCCGATCCATGCCGAAGGAAAAGAGGCGGGTGAAGTCATCGTACCGCGGCGCGATGAGGTCGAACATCGGCGTGACGAACGCGGCCTTCCGCGCGGGGTCGCCGAGGTGTTCGTGCAGGTTGAGGTCGCGAAGCCGCGGCATGGACGTATGTTAATCCGCACGATGGCACTACCGTCGGAACACTTCGGCGCATCCGGCCCCACGTCGGGCGTGATGCCACAGCCTAGAGAAGCGCGCGCGCCGGGCGATCAGTCCGCGCCGCCCCTCTGGGCCGTGGTATTTGCCGGCGGCATCGGTTCGCGATTCTGGCCGTTGGCCACGCCGTCGGCGCCAAAGCCCGTGCTCGCCCTGGTCGGCGGGCGCCCGCTCGTCGCGGAGACCGTGGGCCGGCTGGATCCCCTCATTCCCGCTGACCGTGTGCTTGTGGTCACGAGCGCCGACATCGCGCCTGCGATTCGTGCAGTGCTGCCATCGGTTCCGGCACGAAATTTTCTTGTCGAGCCGAGGCCGATGGGCACGGCAGCCGCCCTCGCGTGGGGGGTGAGCGAAGTGAAGCGCCGTGCCGATCCGCACACCCCGGTCTGCGCGATTCATTCCGATCTCGCGGCGGCATTTCCGTCGCTCCTTCGCGACGCCGTGCGCCGCTGTGCGATCACTGCGCTCAGCGGCGGAGCGCCTGTCGGCCTCCGGCGCGCTCTGGCATTCCGGAATTGTGCTCGGTGGCGCGCAGGACTTTCTTGATGCGCTGCAACTCTATGTCCCCGAGGTTTCGCACGGACTCGCGGCGCTGGCCGGCGGCGATCCGGACGAGTTCGCCCGCCATGTGCGACCGGTGAGCATCGAGCGCGGTCTCCTCGAACGCATGGGCCGCTTGCTCGTGTCTGCTCCGGAGTTTGGGTGGGACGACGTGGGTACCTGGGCGGGCCTGCGCCGCGTCCGCGAGCTCGACGATCAAGGAAATGGCGCACTTGGCGCCGCGCACTTTGCCGATTCGACAGGCAACGTGGTGCACGCAGAATCCGGGACGGTGGTGATGTTTGGCGTGTCGCAGCTGCTCGTGGTCACGCGGCCCGGCCTGACGTTTGTGACGACCCTTGACCGCGCGGCCGATCTCAAGCCGCTGCTCGACTCGCTCCCCGGCAGCGCCCGGATCAATCCCGGCTCGCTCGGCGCGTAGGTACCGCTCGCAGGCACTGGTCCCCGCCGACCCGAACTTGGTCAGGGGGGCTGTGTTTACGAAATATTCATGAGATCCTTAGCGGCCGATGGCCGGCCCGTCTTGTTTCCGTTGGACGGATTGTTGGAATCCGATATCTTGTCTCGACCTTCATGTCTGCTCCTGCCGCGTTCTTCTATCGCATCACCGACGGAATCCGGATTTCGGTCCGGCCGACCTTTCTCCCGGACCAGTCGATTCCGGAGCAGCGGCAGTACGTGTTTGCCTACAACGTGCGCATTGAGAACACTGCGCAGCAGTCCGCGCAGCTCCTCTCCCGCCGCTGGCGAATTCACGACTCCATCGGTGAAGACACGGTCGTGGCCGGCGAAGGCGTGGTGGGAGAACAGCCGCTGCTCGTGCCCGGCGCGGTGCATGAGTACCAGAGCTTCTGCGTGCTCAAGTCAGCGAACGGCTACATGGAAGGGGAATACCGTTTCGTTCGCGCCGACACGACGAAGTTTGAAGCCGTGATTCCTCGATTCACGCTGACGGCCGACGAGTGGCAGGGGACGTCAAGCTGACGGCGCTCGCCAGGGCGTTTGTGAGAGCGATCGCGTGACCGCTTCGGGCGACACGGCGGCCGCGATCAGCGAAGCCGACGTCGCGCGTTGGCGCGACGACACCCCCGGCGTACAACGCCGGCGCCATCTCAACAACGCAGGCGCGGCGCTCCAACCACGACAGGTGGTGGACGCGGTGCGCGCGCACCTGGATCTCGAGGCATCCATCGGCGGGTACGAGGCCGCCGCGGCCGCGCGCGGGGCGCTGGACCAGTGCTATCACGTGCTCGCGGCGCTCGTCGGTGCATCGCCACGGCATATCGCGGTGACCTCGAGCGCCACTGCCGCGTACGCGCAGGCCCTGCTCGCATTCGACTTCGCGCCCGGCGACGTGATCGTCACCACCTCAGCGGACTATCTCTCGAACCGCATCATGTTCGAAGCGCTCGCGAGGCGGCGTGGCGTGCGGATTGTGGAGGCGGCGGATCTTCCCGGTGGCGGCGTGGATCCGGCGTCCGTGGGCTCACTGGTAAGATCGCAGCGACCGCGGTTGGTGGCGGTAACCTGGATTCCGACTTTTGGCGGGCTCGTACAGCGCGTCGAAGACATCGGCACGGTGTGCGCCGAGGAAGGTGTACCATACCTGATAGACGGATGCCAGGCGGTCGGGCAGATCGACGTCGACGTGAGTGCACTTCGGTGTGATTTTCTTGCGGCGACGGCGCGAAAGTGGCTGCGCGGTCCGCGCGGGATTGGTTTTCTGTACGTCTCGGAAGCGGTACTGGGGAAGGGCATGCATCCACTGCTGGTGGACATGCGCGGCGCGGCGTGGAGTGAAGCCGGCGCCTATGAGCCGTACGATGGCGCGCGTCGGTTTGAGCAGTGGGAGTTGCCGCTCGCGCAGGTCCTTGGCATGGGCGCCGCTGCGCGCTACGCGCTTGACGCGGGCATCGCGCGGACGAGCGTTCGGGCACACGCCTTGGCGGCAGAGACACGCGTGCGGCTCGCGGCGATCCCGGGAATTCGCGCGCTGGATCGCGGTGAACGGTTATCGGCGATCGCGGCGTTCGAGTGCGCGGGCCATGAGGCCGCTGCGCTGGTGCCCGCGCTGCGGGAGTTTGGCATCAACGTGTCGTCGCAGTCGCGCGATGAAAACGCGATTCCGCTGGCGCGCATGGGCGCGCGGTCACTGCTCCGTGTGTCGCCGCACTATTACAACGACTCAACCGACCTCGACGCGCTCGAATCCGCACTGCGGGACCTGCTTAGGGCGTAGCAGTCGCGGCGGGGCGTTGCGCCATCCGCCGGAACAGTGCGAGGGCGGCGATGATGGTGATGCCGAGGATGCAGACCGCAAAAAACTTCGCGCCGCGCGCAACGCCGAGGTCATGGGTGAGCCATCCGGCGTGGGCGAGCAGATAGTGCCAATCATGTCGTTGCCGTTCCTTGGCTGGCGGCCGGGTAAACTCCGCGAATAAATTGCGTGTATGAACTCGCCCGCACTGGTTCGGTCGTTGGTCGCGGTATGCGCAGCCCCCGCGCTTGTTTTCGCGCAGTCGCATTGCACGCCAGATGCGTCCAAGCCTGAGGCGCGCATCCTCGCCTACTTCGCGAGTCCGCTCTCGTTCTCTGCGGCCCCTGAGGTCATGGGACTGGCGCACGGTCAAGTTTCCATCGCCGGCGACTTGACGTTGGTGCCCACGGCGCCCTCGGCCATCAGTAGGTCGTCGGGCGTGTGCGGCTTCGCCAAATCGGAAAACTCGGATCTGGCGCCGGTCTTCCCGAGACCACGGGTCGCGGTCGGTCTCGGATACAACCTTGTGGCGGAGCTGTCGTATCTGCCTCCCGTCACGGTTGCCGATGCCACCCCCAACATGTTTGCGGCGGCGCTCTCGTGGTCGCCATCGGGGCTGTCGCTCCCGGGAGGATCGCAGTTGCATCTACGCGCGCACGGGACGTTTGGTGGCGTGAAAGGGCCCATCACCTGCTCGCGCGCCGCGCTGCAGACCTCCAATGCGGCCGGGTCCTGTTACGGAACTATTCCGTCGATAGACACCTACCATCCCAATGTGCGAGGCATCGAAGCGGTGCTGTCACGACCAATCGGCGCCGTGCGATGGTATGCCGGCGCGGGGATGAACATGGTGCAATCCTATTTCACAGTGGACTTCACCGACGCGCGCGGCTTTCGCGACAACAACACGGTTGAGATCAACCTGAAGCGCGTCGCGCTGCTCGGCGGCGCGGTGTGGACCATGCATCCATCGCTGGCGCTGTCTGCCCAGATCTATTCGGTGCCGGACGATGCAACCACTGGCCGCGTTGGGATCGCATGGCGCGCGCGGTAGGGCTTTAGCCATCGTGCGAACGCGGCGAGTGGTCGCGAGCGCAGTCGCGAGCGCAGTCGCGAACGCAGCTGCGAGCGCAGCTGCCCTGCTGGTGGCCCTGTGGATGGCCGCATGCACCAGCCCGGATAGTCCGACGGAGTCGTCGCCGGTAAAAAGCGTTACGATCGCCGTCGACTTCACGCAGATCACCGTCGGCGGAAAAGCCAAGGCAACCGCTGTATTGCTGGATGCCAGCGGCAACCCGGTTACCGACCGCGACGCAACCTGGACGAGCCTGACCCCGGCGATTCTCTCGGTGACGACGACCGGCGACATCACGGGAATGCAAGCCGGTACGGGGCAGGTGCGTGCGTCGAGCGGCAGCGCGGGATCGACCATCACGATCATCGTGATAAATCCGCTCGCGGCCACCATCCGTCTCGCGCGCGACACCGCGACGCTCAGTCTTCCCAATGGCTCGGTGCAGGCTATCCCGGCGGTGACCGACGACTTCGGCAAAGCGATTACCAACCCGAACATCGTCTGGACTTCATCTCAGCCGCTCGTGGCTACGGTGAACGTTGCCGGCCTGATTACCGCTGTCGCGTCGGGATCGACGATCATCAACGGCTCGATCGAGAACCTCTTCGCGGCGATGACGGTCACGGTGCGTCCCACGCTAAACGCCGCCGCACCGACGATCACGACCATCAATCCGGCGACGCTCCGTCCCGGCGGTGCCTACATCGTCACTGGAACGAAATTCGGAACCACGCCGGGGGCAAACCAGGTTCTGATTGATGGCATGACCGCGTCGGTGCAGACCGCGAGTGCGACGCAACTCTCCATCGTGTTACCGACGGTTGGCTTCACCTGCGAACCGGCGCGCACCGGTTTTCTCCAGATCAGCGTCAATGGCGCCGTCGGCGGCGGCGCCGCCCCGTTGCAGGTGGGCACGCGTCGCGCACTGGCTATTGGCCAAACGGCGATCGTCACCGATGGCGCCGAAGTGCGATGCAATGAACTGCTTCCTGCAGACGGGCGCTGGGTGGTGAGTGTCTACAATGCGACGCGGGCCACCATCTCACCCAGCGCACCCGCTGGCGTGCAGTTCGCCATTCGCGGACTGATCACGGCAGCGGCGCTCTCGCACCAGCGATCCTCCGCAGACGAACCGAAGTTGGAGATGGTCGTGCCGTCGACGGCGCTGCGGCAGGGGCCGACGCTGTTCACGGATGCACAGGTACGCGCCGAAGCACACGCCACCGTGCTCGAACGCAACCTCGCGGCGATGCGAGGTGCGACGCTTCGCACCGCTGCGCCGGGACCGGTACTTGATAAGCCCAACCGGCAGGTGACAGCGCCGGGCGCGATTACCAATGTCAAGCTCCCGAATCTCGATGCGTCGGACTTTTGTGTGTCCAACATCCCGATTGGCGCGCGCACGGTGTTCGTGGGAGCGCACTCGGTGATCGTCGAGGACACGATCGGTACCTTCGGCGGCCGGGCCACGTTGCGGGGCCAGATGGACGACTACTACGCGCGACTGGGAAATGAGTTTGAGGCCGTGATGTGGCCGATTCTCACCGCATCGTTCGGCAATCCGCTCGCGATGGATGCGCAGCTCGGCGGATCCGGAAAGGTGGTGATGGTGTTCTCGCCGCGCGTGAACATCATGCAGCGCGGGAGCGTGGTCGGGTTTGTCGCGAACTGCGATCTCTTCCCGGTGGCGCAGAAGCCGTCGAGTAACCTCGGCGCGTACTTCTACGCTCTTGTCCCGACGAGTACAGAAGCGGGCTACACGAATTCGGAAACGCGTGATCAGTGGTTGCGCCTCATTCGCGCCACCGTGATCCACGAGGTGAAGCATGTGATCGGCTTCGCCGAGCGCACCGCGCGGGGGTTTGCGCTCGAGGACGCGTCGTGGGAGGAAGGCACAGCGCGAATTGCCGAAGAGATGTACGCGCGGACGATCTATGGGACTCAAGTGCGCGGTAACGCGACCTGGGCGCAATCCATCGCGTGCGATATCAAGTATCTGACCGCCACCGTCGGTTGCGCGGACCGCCCGATCCTCATGCTGCGACACTTCGATGGACTCTACGCCTACATGTCGAGTCCGGAGATCTACTCGCCACTGGGCCGCACCTTCAGCGGCGAGGTGGCGTTCTACGCGGGCGCCTGGTCCATGCTCCGCTGGGCGAGTGACCATTTCGCACAAAGTGAGTCGCAGTTCTTCAAGGACTTCACCACGAGCAACGTGATCGGCGCGTCGAACATCGAAGGGCGCACCGGCCGGCCCTGGGAAGAGTCGCTCGGCGAGTGGTCGCTGGCGATGTACCTCGACGACGCGGCCAACTACACGCCACAGCTGGCGCGCATGAAAGTCCTTTCCTGGAACCTTGCCAACATGTGGGCCGGCCTGTGCGCCGATCTTGGGCCCTGCGTGAATCCGTCGAATCCGGTGCAAGTGTACGGGCGGCCCGTGCCGTTCATTCCCAAGGCCCGCTCTTTCGGCAACTTCCTGCTCGGCGTCGGCACGATGGCTGGTGGGGGATTCACGATTCTCGATCTCGCGGGTCCGGGTGTGGCGTCGCAGGTGATTGAGCTCAAATCGCTCGTCGGCACGGCCGATCCGCCATCCTCGCTGCGGTTGGCCATCACACGCGTGCGCTGAAGACGGCCGGCGGCCGTTTCTCAATCGCGGGTGAAGGGTCTCGGCGCTATCGCGTGAAGCGGAACACCGCCGGATGAGGCGGAGGTGTCGTGCGCACGAAGCGTCCGATCCTTCCGGGCTTGTTCCGCACCCCGCGATAGCGCCGAGACCCAAGTTGAATCGGGACTGTACGGCCAGGCGTGCTCTAGTTCTCCCGGAGCGCGGCCATCGGTGTTTCGCGGAACACTTCGCGCCCGGTGGAGAGCCCGATCAGCACCGCCAGCGTCATCATCACGAGCGCAATCATGAAGGCCGGTAGCAGCGCCGGCGCAAAGGTGCCGTCAAAGAGGAACTTGATGAGCGCCCACGCGCCGACGAACGAGAGCAACATGCCGGTGAGTGCGCCGAGCATGCCGAGTAGCGAATACTCCGCCAGGAGGATGCGGCCAATCTGCGAGCGAGTGGCGCCGAGCGTCTTGAGCAGCACGCCTTCGCGCAACCGGTCGCGGCGCGTGGCCGCCACGGCACTGAAGAGCACCGGGATCGCCATCGCGAGACTGAACAACGCGAGGAATCGAACCGCGAGGGTGATGCGTCCGATGATCTGCATGATCGTACTGCGGAGCAACGACAGGTCCACGCTCGACACGTTGGGGTACCGCAGCACCACGTTGCGCTGGATGCGCGCGATGGCCGTGTCGCTCGAGACGGCCGCGACGAGGACGAACATCTTGGGTGCCGTCACGAGCGCCTTCGTCTGAAACACCGCGAAGAAGTTCGGATCGAAGCGGCCCCAGTTCACCTCGCGCGTGCTCGTGACGCGCGCGCGAACCGGCACCCCTTGCACATCCCAGGTGATCGTATCACCGAGTGACAGGCCAATCTCTGACGCGACGTCTTTTTCGATGGACATCTGCGGAATGGTGTCCGCGGCGGTGCTCGGTACGTCGTTGAACCATTTGCCGCTGACCAGCTTCTCCGTCACGACCATTGTGTCGCGATACGTGGAGCGGTATTCGCGTGTCATGGCCCAGTGGCGTCGCTGCACAGCGTGCGACGCGGCCCACGCATCGAGCGACTGTCCGTTGATCTCCTTGATCCTCATGGTGACGATCGGTGTGGCGGCAGCCGCCTGCTGCCCGGCCGCGCGCACCATGGAATCAATGGCAACGCGCTGGTCGTCCTGAATGTCGAAAAACACGAGGTTGCCGCGCGCAGCACTCGCCGCAACATCGAATTGCTTGAGCAGGTTGGCCTGCACCAGGTAGAGCGTGCTGACCAGGAACGATCCGAAGCCGAGCGCGAGCACCACGGACCGCGTCTGATTCGCTGGCCGGTAGAGGTTGGCCACCCCTTGACGGAGGAGATAGGGCAGACGCTGCGCAACGAGCTTGCGAGCCAGCTGCGAAAGGAGTGCCGCGCTCAGCCAGAGGAGGATGAGCGCGGCGCCAATGCCCCCGGCAACGATGAAGCCGCGCCTCCAGCTGTCGGAGCGCGACACCGCCAGGAGTACCACGCTGCCGACAAGCGCAATGTTTACCAGGTGCGACGGCAGATCCTTGAGGCGCTGCTTCTCGAGCGCATCGGCGTCGCGCCGGAGCGCTTGCAGCGGCGACACGCGCCGGAGCGCGAGCAGCGGACGCAGCGAGAAGACCAGCGCGACCCAGATCCCGATCCCAAGGCCGAGCGCAATCACGCGCGGCACAATCTGCACCTGCACGTCGAGCGGCAGCGTGCCCTTGAGTGCCGTCGGAAGTACAAACTGGATGGCGACACCGATGGCCGCGCCGATGGCCGCGCCTGCGAGCCCCATGAGTGCGGCTTGCGTGACATAGATGGCGAGCACCTGCGATCCGGTCGCGCCGATGCAGCGCAGCACGGCGACGGTATCGACCTTCCGGTTCACAAACGCATTCACGCCGCTCGCCACACCGATGCCGCCGAGGAGCAGCGCGATCATCCCGACAATGCCGAGGAAGTCGGCGAGGCGGCTGACCGCTTCAGTCATGTTCTGTTCCTGCTGCACGACGGTGCGAACGCGGATGTTCTGTTTCTGGAATGTCGGACGGAATGGCGCCACCCACTTGGGGCTCTGCACGCCATCCGGCAGGCGAATCAGTGTTTCGAACGAGGCGCGGCTGCCGAAGCCGAGCAGCTGGGTGTTCGCGACGTACTTCTCGCCGATGTACACGCGCGGGCCAACCGCGGACGCGAGCCCGGGATCGCCCGGGACGGAGTTCGTTGTGCCAATGATGACGAACTGCGCGTAGCCAATGGACAGCGTGTCGCCAAGCTTGGCGTCGAGCGAGATGAGCGTGGAGGGACTGACCAGCGCTGAAGGCTGCGCCTGCAGCGCCTTCCATTGATCGGCGGGCTCGGATGTCACTTCGCCGTACGGTGGGTACGTCGGTCCCACGGCGCGCACCTGCGCCAACCGCGTGATCTGCGTTCGCGGCGCATAGGCCATGGAGGTGAACGTCACCACCGTGCCGACCTTGAGTCCACTCGTGCTGATGGAGTCGAGCACCGCGCGGAGCGAATCGGGAAAACGCTTGTCGGAGGAAAACGAGATGTCGCCGCCCATGACGCTGCGGCTCTGCGAGCGGACGGCGGTCTGCACGTTATCGGCGACTGAATCGATGGCAACCAGCGCGCCGACCCCCAGTGAGATCGACGACATGTAGAGCAACAGCCGCCGGCGCGCGGTGCGACTCTCGCGCCACGCCAGGCCGGGGATGAAACGCCAGCGGCTGGTCGTCATGCCGCCGGAGCGCCGGTCGCGGTGAGGCGATCTTCAACGACGGCGCCGTCACGCAGGCGGATGATGCGCCCGGCGCGTTCGGCCAGCGTCATGTCGTGTGTCACGATCACGACGGTCGAGCCGGACGATTTGTTCAGCTGCTCCAGCAGTTCGACGATTTTCGCCCCGGTCACGCCGTCGAGGTTGCCCGTCGGCTCATCGGCAAAAAGAATCTTTGGTGAGTTGGCAAAGGCGCGCGCGATGGCCACGCGCTGCTGTTCGCCACCGGAGAGCTGGGTGGGGAAGTGGTCCATGCGGTCGGCGAGGCCCACACGGTCAAGTAGCATTTTCGCCCGCTCGGCGCCGCCCGCTTCGCCACGCAACTCGAGCGGTACCTGCACGTTTTCGAGCGCGGTGAGTGTCGGAATCAATTGAAAGGTCTGGAAAATGAATCCAACCTTTTCGCCGCGCAGCCGCGCGCGGTCATCTTCCGTCAGTCCGTTGAGTTCCACCCCGTCGAGCGACACGGTGCCGCCCGAGGGGACGTCAAGCCCGGCCAGGAGGCCAAGCAGCGTGGTCTTGCCGCTCCCGGACGGCCCGACGATGGCAACGAGCGACCCTTGTGGTATTGTGAATGACACCTGTTTGAGCACGGCGAGCGCGCCGGCGCCACTCGGATATTCCTTCTGAAGATTGGATGCGACGAGCATGAAGCCAGTTGGTGGAGGTACAGCCGCGTTGTTCGTGCTCGCCATGGTTCTTACGGCGTGCGGTGGTGCGGACAACAAGGCAGGCAGCGGTTCGAAAGCCTTACGTGGACGCGCTGAGCGCCCTGTGGAATCATCATCGCCGGTAACAGGCAGGGCAACGGGCAACGTCGTCGCGACGCCTCCACCCGACCGTACGGGCGCACCCAAGGCACTGTTTCTCGGGACGAGTCTTACCGCCGGGCTCGGGTTGGCCGATCCGGCAACGGAGAGCTGGCCGGCGGTGGTTCAGGAGCTGGCCGATTCGGCTGCGATCCCGTTTTACGTGGTGAACGCTGGACTCTCCGGTGAGACGTCGGCGGGCGCGCTGCGGCGCGCGGATTGGGTGATGCAGGAGAAGTACGACGTGATTGTGATCGAGACCGGCGCGAATGATGGGCTCCGCGGCCTTGATCCGGATTCGACTGCGTCGAATGTGCGCGGCGTGATTGCCAAGGCCCGCGCGGCCAACCCGAATGCATCGATTTTTCTCGTGCAGATGGAGGCGCCAACGAACATGGGGCCGCGCTACACGAAGGCGTTTCACGCCCTCTTTCCCAAAGTCGCGTACGAAACCGGGGTCACCCTGCTCCCATTCTTGCTGGAAGGCGTCGGCGGTGTGGCGAAGCTGAACCAGGGCGATGGAATTCATCCGACGGCCGAGGGCGCACGGATCGTGGGACATAACGTCTGGCCGGGTATCCGGTTCGCCCTTCGGCGGCGGTAGGCCGCGTTGGGGCGGGGGCTTTCAGGCGGGGAGGGTGTCGCCCGAGGCCGGGTTGCAGTAACCTCTACCCCCGTGCCAACCACCATTCGCAACATTGCCGGACTCGCGGCGGTCACGCTCCTGATCGCCGGAGCCGGAGCCTGCAACGCCAAGCCGCCGGCCACCGCGAAAGCGGAGTGGGCGCCGCCTGCCGAAGACTCGATTCCCAACGACTCGCTGGGCGCGTCCATCCGCCGCGGGCTCGCACTCCTCCGGATGACGCCGGAGTCGTTGCCGCAATTCGCGACGTCCAACCTGCGGTGCACGAGCTGTCACCAGTCCGACGGGCTCAAGGCCACGGCCGCACCACTGTACGGATCGTATGTGCGCTTCCCGAGATACCTCTCGCGAACCGGCGCGGTGGTGACCATCGCCGATCGTGTGAACTATTGCTTTACCCGGTCGCTTGCCGGCAACGCACTTCCATATGAGAGCCGTGAGATGGCCGACATCCTCGCCTATCTCGCCTACATCTCGAAGGGTCTCGCGGTGGGATTGAAGACGCCGGGTTCCGACGGCCTTGTTGGACTGAAGGACACGCTCACCGGCGATGCGACGCGCGGCAACGCGTTGTTCACCGCGAAGCGTTGTGCCCTCTGCCATGGTGCCGAGGGAGCAGGACAGCCGGGCGGGATCCCCGCGCTCTGGGGCCCGAAGTCATATGCGATTGGTGCATCGATGGCGCGAGTCGAGCGCGCGGCGAGCTTCATTTCGCACAACATGCCGCAGGATATGCCTGGCACGCTGACGCCGCAGGAAGCGTTTGACCTTGCCGCATTTGTGAATTCGCATGGGCGGCCCGACTCGCCCGGAAAGGAAAACGACTATCCCGCCGGCGGGGTGCCCAAGGACGTTCCGTACGCGGTGAAAGGCCATACGCCGGCAGTGCCAACGCCGACGCTTGTTCCGCGCGCCAATCCCAAGGGCGCCACCGTGCCAGCTCCTCCCTCTGTGCGCCGCGGCGCACAGTGACCCCCCTGAGGAATACGCCAGATGCGTGATAAGACTCCAGCCGGTCCGCCGGCCGACGACGAAGCGCCCGACACGGCGTTAACTCGTCGCGACCTGCTTACGGGAGCCGCTGGTGCGCTCGGTGGCGCATTGCTCTCCCGCGTATCGCCGCTCGATGCACAGGGAACACCCAAAAAGCCTGCTGCCGCTCCGGTACCGGCCGCAGCGAAACCCGCTGCCGTTGCGCCACCACCGCCGCTGCCTGTCGCGCCCGACGATCCGACGAAGGTGCCGGGTACGCCGACGAGTGCGCAGGGTGGGCGTTCGCCATTCGTCAATCCGTCGCGCACACCGGTCGGTGATCTCGCCGGCACGTCATACTCTCCGCTGCAGGATCTCACCGGCACCATCACGCCGTCAGACCTGCACTTCGAGCGCCACCACGCGGGAGTCCCGCTGATTGATCCGGCCAAGCACACGCTCACGATTCATGGGCTCGTGGAACGGCCGTCGGTGTTTACTGTCGAAGACCTCAAGCGTTTTCCCTTTGTCTCGCGCGTGCACTTCATTGAATGCGCCGGTAACGCGCGCCAGGTGTTCCGCGACGCGAAGAACGAGAACATCACGCCGCAGCGCGCGGCGGGGATGTCGTCCAATACCGAGTGGATCGGTGTACCGCTGCGGGTGCTCTTCGACGAAGTCGGCGCCAAGCGCGAAGCGGCCTGGTTCCTCGCCGAGGGTGGCGATGCGTCGGTGATGACGCGGAGCGTGCCCATGTCGAAGGCGTTCGACGATGCGATGGTGGTGTACGCGCAGAATGGCGAGCCGCTCCGCCCGGCGCAGGGTTTCCCGATGCGGCTGCTCCTTCCCGGCTGGGAAGGGAACACGAATGTGAAATGGCTCCGCCGTCTCGAACTTGGCACACAGCCCTGGCAGACGCGCTGGGAAACGTCGAAGTACACCGACCCGCTCGCGAATGGCACGGCGCGCCAGTTCAGCTTTGAACTCGATGCGCGGTCCATCATCACGTCGCCGGCACATCCGCGCTCGGTGGAGAAGGGGTGGTGCAACATTTCCGGCCTTGCGTGGACGGGTCGCGGCAAGATTCGTCGGGTGGAAGTGAGCAGTGATACGGGCAAGAGCTGGATTGACGCGCTGCTGCATCCGCCGGTGCTGTCGAAGGCGTACACGCGATTCTCGATTCCGTTCTCGTGGGATGGCAAGCCGACGGTGTTGCTCTCGCGCGCGACGGACGAGACGGGCTATGTGCAGCCAACGCGCGAACGCCTGGTGACGGTGCGCGGCGCGGGCACCGACTATCACACCAATCACATCGTCGGCTGGCGGATTGCGGCCGACGGGCGTGTCTTTTTCCATGGTGACACATGAGCCGCACGGCCACGGTCTCGGCGCTTGCCGCACTGTTCGCGATTGCTGCCTGCGGACGGAGCACAGCAGAAACCGGCGAAACGCCTCCCTCAGGCCGCTACGACCTTGGTCGCGCTGCCACGGCAGGTGAGGTCGCCGCCATCGATATCGACATCGGCCCCGATGGCGCAGAACTTCCTGCGGGCAAGGGAAGTGTGTCGCAGGGCGCGATGGTGTACGGAGCGAAGTGCGCCTCATGCCATGGCATGCGCGGTGAGGGGATTCCGCCCGCGTATCCGAAACTCGTGGGGCGCGAGCCGCGCGATGGGTTTCCGTTCGGGCGAGACCCGGCCCTTGTGAGGACCGTTGGCAATTACTGGCCCTATGCGACGACGATTTTTGACTATGTGCGCCGGGCAATGCCGTTCCTGCAGCCGGGGTCGCTGACGAACGACGAGGTGTACGCGGTCACGGCCTGGTTGCTGGCCCAAAACGAGATCATCAAGAACGACGCGACGCTCGACGCGGAGTCGCTGAAGGCGGTGCGGATGCCGGCCCGCGACCGGTTCGTTCGGGATGATCGGAAGGGCGGGGCTGAGGTGCGCTAAGCGCGCCGTAAGCACCCAGTCCATGGGCAGTTAGCCGATGGCAGCGGCCGTTGACCCAACTCGTTTCTGTGGCTAGACTTAAGGGCTATTTGTGAATTGCCTCAGGTCAATCAACAGGAAGTAGCGTCAATGGCTTTTCCCGCCACACAAATTCGCCGCGGCATGGTCATCGTTTTCGAGGGCGCGCCTTGCCGCGTCCTCGAGTTCCGGCATCACACGCCGGGCAATCTCCGCGCCATGATCCAGACGAAGCTCAAGAACATCCGGAACGGTTCGAGTTTCGAGCATCGCTTTCGCGCCGCCGACACGATTGAAAAGGCGGACATGGAAACGCAGAACCTCGAGTTCATGTATCAGGGTGGGGAGACCTACCACTTCATGAACACCGAGAACTTCGACCAGCTCGAGATGGACGCCGAAATGCTGGGTGACAACGCCCAGTGGATGCAGGCGGGGATGCACATCCTGGCCGAGTACTATGACGGGCGTCCGATCGGCATCCAACTCCCGCAGACGCTGAACCTGGCGATTGTGGATACGGCTCCGGTCATGAAGACGGCGACGAAGACGGCGTCCACGAAGCCGGCGGTGCTGGAAAATGGCGTCACGATCAACGTGCCCGAGTTCATCGCCAATGGTGAGCGCGTGCGCGTGAATCCGACGACGGCCGAGTACATGGATCGGGCGAAAGACTGATTGAAGGAGGGCGTGAGCGGGGTTAGTTTTCCCGTTCTGTTGGATGTGTTGTTGCAAGGACAGGGTAGTTCATGGTGGCTGTAGCTCAACTGGTTAGAGCACCGGTCTGTGGCACCGGGGGTTGGGGGTTCAAGTCCCCTCAGTCACCCTGTCAGAGAAATGGGAATGTCCTAGGTCTGGATAGGTCCGTAGCTCAATTGGCAGAGCACCGGTCTCCAAAACCGGGGGTTGCAGGTTCGATTCCTGCCGGGCCTGTTTTGGGAAGGGTTGGACGACGGCGGTATCGTCTAGGGGACTAGGACGCGGCCCTCTCAAGGCTGTAACACGGGTTCGAATCCCGTTACCGCTACTGGTGACGAAGGGAATGCTCGAGATGGTGACAGCCTCATCGTCTATCGGTTAGGACGGGACCCTTTCAAGGTCCAGAGACGGGTTCGACTCCCGTTGGGGCTATGGGAGATAGAGGGATGAGTAAGGGGGCGTAGCTCAGCTTGGTTAGAGCACTGGACTGTCACTCCAGAGGTCGCGGGTTCGAGACCCGTCGCTCCCTTAGTAGCAGGTTGCAGCAAGCAAGACGTAAGCGAAGAATGCGCCCTGGTGGTGAAACTGGTAGACACGCCATCTTGAGGGGGTGGTGCCGTAAGGCGTCTCGGTTCGAATCCGAGCCAGGGCATTCTTCGCTCGCTTCGTCGCCACAGTAGCTCAGTGGTAGAGCACTCGATTCGTAATCGAGCGGTCGTCGGTTCAATCCCGACCTGTGGCTCTGGGCGGCACGCAGAACCCCACGCAGTGCCGCGTGTAGCACATTGGCGATTTCGTAGAGCAGGCGGACCCTCCTTCCCGAGCCCGTCATGATCCGAACCATTCTGCGCCGGGCTGCCATCGCACTAGGCGGACTGGCTGCCCTCGTGCTCGTCGCGCTCACCGCGCTCTATTTCGCGACGCAGCGCCCCATCGACGAGAAGCTCACGATCGCCGGACACCCGCTCACCGTGCTGAACGATTCGGCGACAATCGAGCACGGCCGCCGCGTGATCAGTTCATACGGAATGTGCGCCGACTGCCACGGTCCGGATTTTGGTGGCAAGGTGTTCATCGACGTGCCGATCGTTGCGCAGCTGTACGCGGCCAACCTGACGTCAGGCGAGGGCGGACTCGGGGCACGCTGTCGGACCTCGATTGGGAGCGGGCGATCCGGCACGGCGTAAAGCCGGATGGCGGCAAGCTCCTGTTCATGCCGTCGCACGAGTTCACGAACCTGAACGACGCCGACGTTATCGGGTTGATTGCCTACCTGAAGCAGATTCCCAAGGTCGCACGCGCGATGCGGGCCAACCATGTCGGGCCGATCGGGCGGTTGCTCTACCTGAAGGGGGATCTGCCGCTGTTGCCTGCCGAGCTGATGAACCACACGGCGGCGCATCCGGCCGAGATTACGTCCGCGCCGACCGCCGAATACGGCAGGTATATCGCGAATGCCTGCGCCGGCTGCCATGGGAAGACGTTCTCGGGCGGAAAGATCCCAGGGACACCGCCGGAGTTCAGGCCACCGGCCAATATTACTCCGACGGGTATCGGTCGCTACACCGAAGCCGACTTCTCTTCACCGCGCTGCGCGAAGGGAAACGTCCAGGCGGCACGATGATCGACACGATGTACATGCCGGTGCGCTTCACCAAGAACCTGACCGACGAACAGCTCAAGGCAGTCTACGCATTCCTGAAGACGGTGGCGCCAAAGGAATACGGCGGGCGCTGACCGGCAGCTGCCCAGCAACCCCCCTCGCAGGAGCACGATGTCCCGGAACAGGTCGTTGGGTGGTGTGTGTGCTGTGTGTGGTGTGATTGCGTGGTGTGCCTTCGGTGTTGTGCTTCCGGCATTGGTGTGGGCGCAACAGCCAACAGCTGCTGCCGTGCCGCCGCAACCGGCGACTCGCGATACCGTCACGGTGACGCCGACGCTTGCGCCGCGCACACCGCTGGCGAATGAAGCGGCCAGCGCCGCCGTCACGAAGTTCAGTTTTATCGTCTACGGCGATACCCGAGGACGGCACGATGGTACCGCGCTTCAGGCGGAGCATCAGTTGGTCGTCGAGTCGATGCTCGCCACAATGAAGGTGGCTGCCGCCGGCCCCGATCCGATCAAGCTCGTGCTCCAGAGCGGCGATGCCGTGGTCAACGGTGCATTCGGTGGGCAACTCAACGTGAGCTACATCCCGCTCATCAACCGGCTCACTCAGGAGGGCGGCGTTCCGTACTTCCTCTCCGTCGGTAATCATGATGTTGGGACATCGACCGACCTGACGAATCCGCGACGGATAGATGGACTGCGCAATTACTTC